>NZ_PIUM01000001.1 GCF_002845745.1 Telmatospirillum siberiense
CGGCGGGCCCCAGTGGTGGGGGGAGGCCGGGGGGGGGGGGGGGGGGGCGGCCCGCCTCCTGTCCGATCATATCGTGCGCCATGTCCGGATGACGATGGCTTGACGGGAACGGCCATCGATCTGCCAGACATCCCGGTTCAACACGCTTCCGTCCCTCCGAATGTCGTTTCAAATTCCGCCTGCAGCGCCATGTCGACTTCATCCATGGTGGGGGTGTGCCCCAACGCCCATAGCGAGGTGACGCCGTGGCTCCTGATGCCGCAGGGGACGATACCGTCGAAATGGCCGAGATCCGGATCAACGTTGAGAGCGATGCCGTGGAATGAGACCCAGCGGCGGACACGCACTCCGATGGCGGCGATCTTGTCTTCCCTGCCAGAGCCGCGGTCGACCCAGATGCCGACGCGTCCCTCCCGCAGCCCCCCTTCCACACCGAAATGGGAAAGCGTGCGGATCAGCCATTCCTCCAATTGCGCGATGTAGCGGCGGATATCGGCGCCCCGGCGGCTGAGATCGAGCATCACATAGGCGACCCTCTGTCCCGGGCCGTGATAGGTATATTGGCCGCCTCGACCGGTTTGGAAGACGGGAAATCGCTCCGGGGTCAACAGGTCCTCGGGCTTGGCGGAGGTGCCCGCCGTGTAAAGCGGCGGATGTTCGAGCAGCCAGACCATTTCCCGGGCGTCACCAGCGCGAATGGCGGAAACACGCTCTTCCATGGTGGCAACGGCATCGGGATATGCAACCGGCGCTTCGCTGATTCGCCATTCGACTTCATTTCGATGGGGGATTTCCAACACAGCCCTTGAACCTTGTCTCTGGTTTTGGTATTGAGGCGCACCTTACCGGCGACCAGGCCGGGTATCTACAAGGTAATGCGGTCGTGGCGGAACTGGTAGACGCGCAGCGTTGAGGTCGCTGTGGGGCAACCCGTGGAAGTTCGAGTCTTCTCGACCGCACCAATATCTCGAAAAAAAGGCCTCGCCTGTCAGGGCGAGGCTTTTTTCTTGCCTGAATTCTTCCTTCCCGTACTCCGGCCGACCATATGGAGGACGGCGGATGAACCCCTCCGCCATCATATTGGGGAACCGTTATGGAAGAGGAAGGTTGGCTCGCCGTCGAGCATGTGCGGAGCCATCTTGTGCGGGGCGAGCAGCGATGGACCGGACAGGTCGTCCCGCCCGGCGGCAATGCGATCGATATTCTGATCCTTGCCTTGCGATCGGGCCTGCTGGCGGTGCGCAACCGTTGCCCGCACCGTGATGTCGCTTTGTTGCTTGGCCGTTTGGACGAGACGGCGGGCATACTCGAATGTCCGAGCCATGGTTGGGAGTTGCCCCTGGCGGGAACGGAATTGCGCGGGGCTCCGGTGATCGAGCGGGACGGGAAGTTTTTCATGGGGCCGCACGCGTTTGCCGGATGAACGAATCAGGGCAGGCGAGTTCACCCGATTGCCCGGCTGAACGGATACTTTACGCTTGCTCCGAGGGGGAGGAGACCGCACTCTGCGCTCCTTGATTTTTCTAAAAAACTCGAAGGAGTCTCCATGTCTCGTCGCCTGATTTCCTCCGGTTCGCCTTTTGAAGAGATCGCCGGTTATTCCCGCGCCGTCGTCGACGGAGCCTGGGTGTTCGTTGCCGGCACCAGCGGCTTCGCCAATGGCCAGATCGCCGAGACGGTCGAGGACCAGGCGGAGCAGGCTTTCGCGACGATCTCCGGTGCCCTGGCCGAGGCGGGGGCCTCCCTGGCCGACGTCGTGCGGGTGCGTCTCTATCTGAGCGATGCCGCTTACTTCGAACCGGTGGCCAAGATCTGCGGAAAGCATTTCAAGGGCATTCGTCCAGCCAATACCAGTGTCATCTGCGGGCTGGTCGACCCTCGGATGAAGGTCGAGATCGAAGTGACCGCGCGAAAAGTCTGACGACAGCCGGCGCGGTCAGGGCGCCGGCCCCGCTTCGTGCCTTTCCGGGGTTTGGTGAGAGCGTGATGCCTTAAATCGGCGTCACGCTCCGGCTTGTTTTTCAAGCCCTTGGCTTTAGCGCACGCATCCGCGTGCTTGGGCTCCGCGTCCTCAGATTGGACGCATCAGATAGAACATGTACTGGAAGCGGTCACCCCAGCGCTCGAACATCTGGATTTCGGCTTCGGCCTGGTGGATGTCGGCGTCGAGGCGCGGGTCGCCGGCCGCTTCGCCGCGCCGTTTGGCGATACGCCGGCTGAGCGGTTCGAAATATTCGCTGCGCCAGATCGAGCGGGGCAGGGTGTAGGTGTCGTAGACGCGCAGACCCGCGTGTTTGGCGATGGCATGGACGCTGGCGACATCGGTCATCTGCGGATAATAGCGATCCCGCCAGAAAGTCACGGCCTCCGCCGGCGGATTGGGCAGAACCCAACAGCAGTCGCCGACCACCAGGACGCCGCGTTTGCGTAAAAGGGGCGCCCAGCAGGCCAGGGCGCGTTCCATGCCCAGGGTGCGGACCCCATTCTCGCTCCACACCAGATCGAAGCTTTCCGGCGCGTCGGGAATGTCGGTGAGTGACCCCAGGCGAGGCTTGATCAAAGCCTCGACGCCAGCGGCGTTTGCCGTGTCGATCAGGTCGTCGAGGGCCGTCTGATTGTCATCGACGGCGATGACGGGTGCCTTGAAATGGCTGGCCAGGGCAACGGTCTGGTGTCCCCGGCCGCAGCCGAGGTCGATGATGGCCGGTGGCGTCCGCAAAGGCGGTAATAGGCGAATCGCCTCGCGCGTACAACTATCGACCCCTTGTCCCGGTCGGGGCAGATTTTCGTAGAGTGTGTTTGTCGCCGGCTGATGCGGCATCGTCGGCCCCTTTTGTCATCGATGGGCTGCCTTCACGAGGTAACGCGAATCGCCCGGCTTCGCCCGCGTCGATTTGCCAAGGCAGCCATGCTGTCCGCGCAATTGATATCGGCAACCGGGGGGCGATCGTCCGGTGTCTCGCCGATCCTGGCGGTTTTTCGGGCGGATGAGGGGCGTTGAATTAGGGGCGGCGTTCCTCGTAGAGGTCGTCCAACGCTTTGCCGTGGCGGGCGAGAATGACGTGGCGCCTGATCTTCAGGGTCGGCGTACTCATTTCGTTGGCGACGGTGAAGGGTTCGTCCATCATGATGAAACGACGGATTTTTTCGATTGGCGACAGGCTGCGATTGACCCTGTCGACGGCTTCAGCCATATGGCGCCGGAAATCGGGGGCGTGGATCAGCAGCGACAGGTCGGTTTCCCGGCCATGCTGCGCCGCCCAGCTAACGGCTTGCTCGGCGTCGGGAATCAGCAGCGCGACCAGATGGGGGCGGCGGTCGCCGTAAACCATGGCCTGGGCGATTTCCGGCTGCAATGTCAGCAGTCCTTCGACCCGTTGCGGCGAGATGTTGTCGCCGCCTGAATTGACGATGATATCCTTCTTGCGATCGGTGATCTGAATGAAGCCGTCCTCGTCGATCCGTCCGATATCGCCGGTGTGGAGCCAGCCGTCCCGGATGGTTTGCCGGGTGGTGTCGGGGTCGCCCCAATAGCCCGTCATGACCAGTTCTCCGCGGACGAGAATCTCTCCGTCCTCGGCGATTTTCACCTCGACGCCCCGCATCGGCGGTCCGACCGTATGCAGCTTGACCCGTCCCGGGGGATTGCAGCTGACCACCGGGGCCGCCTCGGTTTGTCCATATCCCTGGAGGATCCGCACGCCGAGAGCTGTGAAAAACAGGCCAACCTCGTAATTGAGCGGCGCTCCCCCCGATACCAGCGCCTTGAGCCGGCCGCCGAAACGGGCGGCGACCTTGCGGCGGACCAGGATATCGAGGAGCAGATTGAGAATTCTCTCCAGCCAGGACAGCGATCGCGGCGCCTCGTAATGCCGGCTGCCCAGGCTCACCGTCTTGTCGAACAGCCATGCCTTGACTTTGCCGCTGCGCGCCATGCCCTTCAGGATACGGGCCCGCATCAGTTCGTAGAGGCGGGGAACCGCCGTCATCAAAGTGGGGCTGACCTCCGCCATGTTGGCGGCCAGTTGTTCGATTCCTTCCGCGTAATAGATCTGCGCACCGATCGAGATGGGGAAAAACTGTCCCGCAGTATGTTCATAAGAATGCGACAACGGCAGGAAGGACAGGAATACGTCGTTGTCGAGGCCGATCTCGGTCAACAGATGATAGGCGCCCATGCAGTTGCACAAGATGGCGCCATGGCTCAAAACCACGCCTTTCGGCGCTCCGCCCGTGCCGGATGTGTAAATGATGCAGGCCGGATCACCTCGTCCGGCCGCCGCGATCTGCTGTTCCAGGGTATCGGGGGCGGCGCTGCCGAGGGCCAGGACGTCGTCCCAGGCGCGGAATTCAATGCCGGGGTTCTGGGTGAGGCCGAGCTGTTCCATGGCGATGACCATCGGAGCGTTGTCGGCTGAAAGGGCCGCGGCGATCACGCGGTCCGCCAGGGCGCGGTTCGAGACGATGACGAAACGCGCCCGCGAATTGTTCAGGAGGTGCAGGTTGTCGGCCACCGTATTGGTGGTGTAGCCCGGTACGCAGATGGCTCCGGCGGCCATGGTGGCGATGTCGGCGATCAACCATTCGGGTCTGTTTTCGGCGATCAGGAGGACGCGGTCGCCCGCCTTCATGCCCAGGGCCAGGAACCCGCGCGCCAACAGATCGATCTGCTGGGCTGTCTCCGCCCAGCTCAGCGGAATCCATGTCTTGTTTTTCTTCCGCCAAAGGAAGGGTTTTTCGCCGAAGCGCGCCGCTTGGGCGAAAAACATCGCCGGCAGATTGGTCGCAGCAGCGTAATCGATCGCGCCCATTCCTGGTCCATCCCTTAAATTTTGTGGCCACGCCGGCCCGGCCTTCGGCTATTCTCCCGCCCCAGCCCACCAAGGCGAGAGGGAATGGTTATAGCTTTCTTCATAACCATATGGCAGTCCGGCGCAAGGAGTAATCGCATGAGCAATTCGTCTAAGTCACCCGCCGCCGCGGTTTCCGAAACGGCCGATGCCTTGGGGGTGATGCCGGAATGGGACCTGTCGGCCCTTTATGGTGGTCCGGACTGTTCCGAACTCGAAGCGGATCTGCGCAAGGCCGACGTGGCGGCACGGGCCTTCCATGCGCGTTATCAGGGCAAGCTCGCCGGGTTGAGCGGCCAGGCGTTGGGCGAGGCTGTCGCCGAATATGAACGCCTGAGCGAGATTCTTTATCGCGTTCTCAGTTATGCGCAGCTTCGCTATGCGCAAAATCTGTCCGATCCGGAGCGCGGTCGCTTTCAGCAGGGCATGCAGGAACGGGCGACGGAAATCTCGACCCAAACCCTGTTTTTCACGCTGGAGATCAACCGGATCGAGGAGGCCCTGCTGGCCGAGAAACTCGCCGATCCGGGATTGGCCCGCTATGCCCCCTGGCTGCGTGATCTTCGGATGTTCCGCGAGCATCAGTTGTCCGACGACATGGAGAGGCTTTTGCACGAGCAGGAGGTCGCCGGACGGTCGGCCTGGGTGCGGCTTTTCGATGAAACGATGGCGGAGCTGCGCTTTCCCGTCGATGGCCGGAATCTGACCTCCGCCGAGACGCTGCATCTGATGTCGGACACGTCGCCGGCGACCCGCAAGGCGGCGGCGAAAGCCTTCGGGACTGTGCTGGGCGAGAATGTCCGGGTGTTCTCCCTGATCACCAACACCCTGATCAAGGACAAGGAGATCGAGGACAAGTGGCGGCACTACGCCCGGCCGTCGTCCGCCCGCAATCTGTCCAATCAGGTCGAGGACAGCGTCGTCGACGCGCTGGCGACGGCCGTCCAGGAGTCCTACGGACGGCTCTCGCATCGTTATTACGCGCTGAAGGCCAAATGGTTCGGCACGGACAGGCTCGACTATTGGGACCGCAATGCGCCGCTTCCCGAGGACGACGACCGCAAGATCCCCTGGATCGAAGCCAAGGAAATCGTGCTGGGCGCCTATGGCGCCTTCTCACCCGAACTGGCCCGCATCGGCGGGCGCTTCTTCGAAGGGGGGTGGATCGACGCCCCGGCCCGGCCCGGCAAATCGCCGGGGGCATTCGCCCATCCGACGGTGCCCTCGGCCCATCCTTATCTGCTGTTGAACTACCAGGGCAAGACCCGCGACGTGATGACACTCGCTCACGAACTGGGGCACGGCGTCCATCAGGTTCTGGCGGCCAAGCAGGGCGTTTTACTGGCCGACACGCCGCTGACGCTGGCCGAAACGGCGTCCGTGTTCGGCGAGATGATGACGTTCCGGGCCATGCTGGACGCCGAAACCTCTCCGGCGCGGCGTCGCATCATGCTGGCCTCGAAGGTCGAGGACATGCTGAACACGGTGGTTCGCCAGATCGCCTTCTACGAGTTCGAACGCCGCATTCACGACGAGCGGCGCCTGGGCGAACTGTCCTCCGAGCGGATCGGTGAGATCTGGTTGGATATCCAGCGGGAGAGTCTGGGGCCCGCCCTGCGTTACGAGGACGAGTATCAGTATTACTGGTCCTATATCCCGCACTTCATCCATTCCCCGTTTTATGTCTACGCCTATGCGTTCGGAGATTGCCTGGTCAACTCCCTCTACGACGTCTATCTGGGCGGGGCGGCGGATTTCGAGGCCAAATATATCGAGATGCTGAAGGCTGGCGGAACCTTGCGCCATAAGGAACTGCTGGCGCCCTTCGGTCTCGATGCCGGCGATCCGGCCTTCTGGCGCCGCGGCCTCGATGTCGTCATCCGTTTCATCGACGAATTGGAAACCCTGAGCCCGGTTCCTTAAGCCCGAGCGGCGCTTGAGCCCACCTTAAGCGGAGCGTAGGCGTCATATGGAATCTTAGGGTGTGTCGTCAGTTACCGGGCTATCGTGCTGATTGCCTCAGAAACCGTCGTGGCCGTGCTCGACACACGGCTGTCCGGCACGGATCTTGCCCTCGATATTCAGGAAAAATTACGCCCAGTTTATCCACCAAAGGTCGTCATGCCCGTGCTTGACACGGGCATCCACGTGCCCGCTTCAAATGACGTCGGTCGATCAATGCAATCATGGATTGCCGGATCAAGTCCGGCAATGACGGTTTTTGGTTGCGACTATCACTCAAATGCGAGCAAAGCACAAACTGTGCCGGGCAGCCGTGGCTCAAGGCCGGGCATGACGTCTTTTGATTGAATCGCGAAACCTAGATACCGGAAGAGCGGTAACTGACGACAGGCCTTTCAGCGCCCCCTTTCGTCGATTCTGGGGATTCGGAGGGTACTTCCGCCACGCTCTTCGGGAGGCCGGAAAATGGGTAGTTTCGGCAGGTCCTGGATGCGGGTGACGATGCCGTCGGGGCGGCGATCGTTGGGTGCCGCCATGCTCTCCTTTTCCGGGGGCGCGGTGTCGAGGATGCCCAGGCGCACATAAACCGCCTTCATGCCCAGATCCAAAGCCGGACCGACCTCTCCCGCCAGGTTGCCGCCGATAAGGACGGCATCCTTCGGCTGGACGCGATGCGCGGCGCAGATCGCCTTCATGACGGCCGGTGACGGCCATTTCGGTCCTTCCGGCATCCGCCGGATCCAACCGTCGCCATTCGGCTCGGCCGGGTTATTTTCCTCAACGGGGGATCGTCCCAGGCTATAGACATGGTCTAGGCCTTGCCTGAGCTCACTGTTTCCGGCGAACTTTTCCAGCGCGGCGGGAGGCAAGGCGGAAACGCCGACCATGATGTCCCCGCTGCCATCCCCCCGCATTTTCAGATTTCGCCGCATCGTGGCCAGGGCTTCCGCCAACCCCTCCGGCGGCCGGGTGGTTTCCGAACGCTTCGCGACATAGGCGGCCACGGCGGATTTGGCCGTCTCATAAAACGATCCGGCTTCGGCGCCATCCGGTTCTTGCGGCCCGGCGTTTGTTAACGCCGTCGCGGAAGAGGAATGTTGCAGCGCTTGTGCGATCAGCGCCGGAGCGGAGCCGCTTTGCTCGGCGATGTAATCGATCATGCCGAGATAAGCCGCCCGCTGGGCTTGCCGGTGATCGAGGAATACGGTGTCGGAGATCATGAGAAGTTTTTGGGCTGATGCCATTTTTTCTGTTTTATTCATATTTCTGGCAATTCCGGAAAACCGTTTTGACGGGTTTTGAGGTGGGAATTTATTTATAATCGATGATGTTTTTTGTCAGGACATATTTTTTTTGAATAAAATTATCATTCTAACCACGCGTAGTGTGGGTATTGACTGGCGGGAGTACTTCATGACGCGGTCGCGATGGTGGGCTTCCCGCAAGGAATAGACATCCGCCGGAGATCAGTCGGGCGACAGGAGAGCACAGGAAGAATGCTGTTGCCAATATGGAAAAAATTGGATAAACAAGATTCGTCGTTGCGCCGGTGCCGATCGTCGCGACGAGGTCTGAAAAAAGGTGGTCGCGGATGAACTGGGATGATTATGAAGGATTGGGGCGTGCACTTCACGAGGCCAACCCCGATGTCAACCATCTGACGGTCGCCGATGCGGATCTGGTGCGTCTGGTGAGCGCATTGCCCGGGTTCGCCGACGCTCGGATTCGTCCGGACGCGACGTCGCTGACAGCCGTTCGGTTTGCCTGGGTGGCTGCCGCCGAAGGCGATGACGACGGCAGTCCTTACGACGGCTCGGCCTGAGGTCCGAGGGGACCTCCCTAAGATCAATAGCATTCCAATCAGCCCAGAATGGGGGGTGAGATGACGCACGTCGACCGGCGTGAGGCGGGACTCTATTGGCAATCCCGCATGGGAAACAATGCCGACGGCATTGGCGGCAACGCGCATCGTTACGACGTGGTGGCGGAGGAGGCCGACGGTTCCATCAGCAGTCGGCATTTTCTCGTCGACTATGGATTGAAGCTTGGCGGGGGGCGTGGCTATTCCTGCGAGTTTCCGTCGCCGGAAGGCGTCTTCGTCCGCCGTGGCGAGTCTGCCCCGGATGGCGGGGGGGGCCCGCCCGAGGCGCTGTTGCTTACCCATGCGCACGAAGATCATCTGGGGGCTGTCCGCCACGCGATCGACATGGGATATTCCTGCCCGCCCGTCTATGCCACGGCCTTCACCGCCGCGATGCTGAATAATTCCCTGGTGAAGGCCGGCATCGCCCGCGATCTATGGCCCGAAATCCATATCGTCCGCGGCGGAGACGTCGCCGAGATCGGATCGGCCAAGGTCGAGTTCGTTCCCATGGATCATATGCCGGGGGCCACCGCGCTCCGCATCCGGACCAAGGAGGCCTCGGTCTTCCATACCGGGGATTACAAATTCGACGAAACGCTGGCGCTGGGAGAGCGCGCCGATCCACACCGTCTGCGGGCCATCGGGGCCGAAGGGGTGGATATGGTGGTTTCGGATTCGACGTCGGTGGCGACAAACGGTGCCCCGGCCAGCGAAGCCGAGATCTGCCGGAACTTGACGCGCATCGTCGGCGACAGCCGGGGGCGGGCCGTCGTCGCCGGCATTCTCGGTTCGCAGCTGGACCGGTTGGTGTCCCTGGGGCGTGCCGCCCATGCCAACGGACGGGTTCTGGCGGTCTGCGGGCGCAGTCTGGCCGATAATGTCGCGGCGGCGCAGGCGGCCGGCCTCGACATCGAAGGCGCGGCGGGCACCCGGATACTGACGTCGCGGGAAGCCCGTGATCTTCCCCCCGAAACGGTGCTGATGGTCACGACGGGGGCATTCGCCCAGTCCAACGCCGGTCTGATGCGCTCGGCCCATCGTCAACCGGGAGCCCTGCCGATCGATGAAAACACGACGGTGGTCATCCCGCAAAGGGCGATTCCCTCCGTTAAGACGGCGCATGCGTCGATGGTTGCCAAACTGGAGGAGCGGGGCGCCAAGGTCGTCACCGCGGAGCGCGCGCCGGAGCTCGGCTATGGGCCAATTCATCAATCCGGGCATGCCGTCGAACGGGATGCCAAACTGCTTTACACGCTGTTGAAGCCCCGGAAAATCGTCGCGCCGATCCATGGCGATGGCAAGCAGGTCGAAGCCAATGGGCGCCTGGCCCGATCGCTGGGGATCCCTTCCCTGATGCTGGAGCGTAACGGGGCGGTGGTGCATATCGGCGCCTCGGGCGCCTCGGTCGTCGGCGTCGAGGAGGTTTCCCGTATCGGTGCCCGGGAGAGCGAGGCGGTGGTGAAGCAATTGCCGCGCGCGCCGCGCGGGCAGGGGCGGAACAACCGGGCGCCGCCGGCGGTCTTCGTCTATGACCGGCTGGATGGGTCTGGGCGTATCGTCCAGCATGCCAATCTTCCCGCTCCCGAGGTGTCGACCCGCCCCAAGGCACCGGATGGGCCACAGACCGTTTATGCCGGCGCCCGCCTTCATGTGCAGACGTCGCGCTGACGTGCCGGCCGAAAATTGTTCCGGGGCCGGTCCGGCCAAAAGGGTTCGCTGATGCGGCTGGGGATCTTGATGCAGTGGCTGAGGCGCGGCGCCTTCCTGACGCTTCTCTGGATGCTCTGGCTGATTGTCGTCGCAGCCGGCGGATGGGCCATCTATTGGAAGGTCTATGATTTCGACGCCGCCGATTGGCTGAACTGGATCGAAATCCGGCAACGTTACCTGCATGGCGCGGTCATTCCGTTCAATTTTGTCGCCACGGCATTGGGCTTGGCTTGTCTGGCGTTTTCCGGCGGTGTTCTCCTGACGGTGAGGTTCGATCGCCTGCACGGCTTTCTCCTCGGCTTGTGGCCGGACATCGGCTGGATGCTTCCAGTGCCGTCTCGGTTCCGCCTTCGGCCGCAAGGGAAAGCGCGATTCCGTTCGACCGGAGCGCGGGCCGCGCCCGCTTCCCGGGAATTGTCGATCCGGATCCTTCTGCCATTGGTCTTGACCTTGGCCCGCTGGGGACGGGCATTGGCCCGGACGCGGACGCGGACGCAGACGCCAGCCGCCGCCGCGATGACCGAGCCTTCACAGGGTGCCGACGAGGGGGCCTGCGCGGTGATCCAAACTCCGGCGGCGGAGGTCGCCGCCGATGCACCGCCCGATGTTTCGCCGACCGTCGAGCCTCCCGCTTCGATTTCGCTGCCGACCGATGGCGAGGCCGCCGTCAGTACCGATAAGGAGGGCCGCTCCGACGGGGATCTCGTCGTCTTCGAGCGGATCATGGCACTGTTCGAGGTCTGGGCGGATCCCGCCCCCGACTGGATGCGGGATGCCCTGCGGGAGGAGTTCGATTCCCTTTCCGAGGCGGGTTGGTCTCTTTTCTCCGATTTCGGCGAACCGGCGCTGGCGAGTCTCGATGCCGTGGCGGCGGCCGGTGTGCTGCCTCAAGATCCGACCTGCCGCGCGGCGCTCGACGCCCGGCTGGATGAATACCGGGTTCTCTCGTTGGCTACCGCGGCCTCGTCCGATGACACGGACGGGGAACCCGGTGCGGAATCGGAGGTCCGTCCGTCCCCCGGGGGCGCCCGTCTGAGCATGAGCGCCGCCTGGCTTGGCGAAATGGTTGATAACTTCGTCATGCTGGAAGAGATCCGGGCGGCGGGCGATGCCGGTGGGTCGCCCTCGTTCGAGGATCGCTGGGGGGCGATCTACCGTGAAACCGGCGAGCGGCTGAAGATCGCCATGCGGGCGATGACCGACGAGGATTGGCGGAGCATCGACCAATTTCCCGACCGGGCCGGACGGATACGCATTCAGACGGATCGGCTTCGTGAGGAGTTGCGCGCCCTGCCGGCTCCCGAGGGCGAAGGATGTTCCGTTGCGAAAGCTGCCCCCCCTCCATCCGACGAGGGCGAGCCGCTCGCGGCCGGCGTCGCCGCGGAATCTGATCCACCGCATGAGGACGACGTGGCGGGGGAGGACCATGCCAGGCCCGTCGACTGGGATGGCGGCGGGCCGCCGGTCGAGGAGATCTTGCGAGCGGCTGGATATGTGGTGCGACGGCTTCCTTTGGCGAATGGGGGCGCTTCCGGGGACAAAGGCGACTATCTGGCGCAAAGAGACGGCTTTTCCCTGTTGCTCCGGGTGGCGGAACTTGCCGGCGACGACTGGCGGTTGGACGATGGCAGTCT
Source organism: Telmatospirillum siberiense (assembly GCF_002845745.1). GTDB lineage: Bacteria > Pseudomonadota > Alphaproteobacteria > Rhodospirillales > Magnetospirillaceae > Telmatospirillum > Telmatospirillum siberiense. Next base: position 12,021 of record NZ_PIUM01000001.1, read on the forward strand.
GGCTCCGTGGCAAGGCCGGTCGGGCCAAGCTGTTCCTTCGCCATGCCGCGCCTTGTGGCAACGCCTGGCGTTGCTGCGCTCTTCGGGGCGGGAGGGGCGGCCCAGCGCCGGTCTGTTGATTCTGCGCGGCGGCCGGTTTGCCGATGAGGCCGCCGCCGCCGCCGTCATCGATCGGGATCGCCGCCGGACGGGTGTCGACGTGGCCTGGTTGGACCAGCCGTCATCTTCGCTGCCCGATCTCCCGGGCTGGCTGAGGCAAATGGAGACCGTCCGTGCGGAGAGCCTCCACACCGGGTGACGCGACGCCCCTTGCGACGATTGCGATGGAGAGATGATCAGGACCTGGGGATTATGGACGTGCGATCGGAAAGTGGCTTTAATCCGGCGGGTTCGCAGGGGCGCCCCACCCTGGCGACACTGGATTTCGCCGATCTTTATGTGAATGCCGCGGGATCGGGTTATCTCCGAAACGGCGCCTCGACCACTTTGTCGGTGGTGCCTCCGTCGCTGAACGAGGCTCTTCTCGGGCTGGTGCGCAGCCTGACCCAGAGGGCCGCGGCCAGGCCGGATCGCCGGGAGTTTTCAATTTCCCATGACGGGGCGACCTATCGTGTCGCCCTGCTCGACGCCATCGACGGCCTGTGGTTCGTTCTGCGCCGGGGACCAGCCCATGTGCCGATGATTCGCGAACTCGGCATTCATCCTCGCGTCGCTGCCGAATTGATCGAATTGGGGCGGGCCAACAATCATGGGATGGTCATCGTCGCCGGCAAGACCGGGGATGGAAAGACGACGACGGCCTGCGCCCTGCTGGCGGCTTGGCTGGAATATTTCGGCGGCGTCGCGGTGACTATCGAGGATCCGCCGGAATTCCCTCTGCATGGCGTGAAACGCTCCGGAGAAGGCTACTGTTTTCAGCGCGACGTGCAGGAGAGTGGCTTCGGGGAGGCCCTCGGAGCCACCATGCGTTATGCGCCGCGTTTCATTCTGCTGGGGGAGATCCGCTCGGAAGCGGCGGCGAGGGAAGCCTTGCGGGCGAGTATCAACGGTCATCTGGTGGTGACGACGTTGCATGCGGGCAGTATCGAGGAGGCGGTGCAGCGCCTGCTGGATCTGGCCGCTGATGGCGACGGGCGGGCGGCGGTCCAGGCGACGCTTGCCGCCGGATTGAGCGGCGTCATCCATCAAAGGCTGCAGGGTGACGGTGGCGCGCGGCGCCTGGAAATGAAGTTTCTGTTTCCGCGGCCCAGCCTGGCCGATCCGGCGCGGGCGATCATTCGCGCGGGGCGTATCGAACAACTGGGAACCGAAATCGAATCCCAGCTTAATCGCATTCTCAATGGAGTGGGGCGAGGATGGCCGTCCTGATGATGGTGGGCACCATGCTGATGGTGCTGGGTTACTATCTGTTTCTTTTACCGCCGGCGACCGGCCAGGCGCGGGACGAGCCCGCGGCGGCGGGCGCGGCGGCAGTTCTTCTCGCTCATCAGCGGGCCGCCGTGGACTGGTGCCTGCGGACGGCGTGTCCGGACGGGGCCGTGCCCTCTTCCGGGTTGACCTTGCCGCCGGGTTACGGGGCGGCCGCCTGGGTACAGAGCGTGGCGCAGGGGGGACTTGTTACGACCTATGCCACCGGTCTCAGAGTCGATGCCCTGGCCATTGCCCGCAGCCTGGGCGATTTGACGGCCGGCGGACCATCGGCGGGTTTGTCGACGGCGGGCGGGACGGTCGCCGTCCGGTCCGCCCGATCCGGACGAATTCCCGTCGCCATCGTCTTCGGCGTGCCGGCCGGCGTCCCGGTGATTTCGCAAAAGGTCAAATAACAGTTCTCCTTCCTCTCCGGAAATGGAGAGCTCCTCAAAGGAAATAAGGCAGTCGCCAAAGCGCTTGGCAAAATGGCGTCAAGAGGTATTCTGGGGCGTGCCTTAATAAGGACGTCAAGAAGAGGACCAACTTGATGAAAATCGCCATCCCGAAGGAGCGTCGCGCCAATGAAGCGCGAGTGGCAGCCTCACCGGATACTATTAAAAAATTTGTGGGAATGGGTTTTGACGTTGTTGTCGAGACCGGGGCCGGCGAAGGAGCATCGCTGGCGGACGATTCTTTTGTTGCGGCGGGGGCCTCCATCGCCGCCGACGAGGCGGCGGCGCTCAAGGATGCCGATATCGTGCTGAAGATCCAGCGCCCGCTGACGGCGGAGGAAGGTCTGGACGAGTTGGCGCTGTTCAAGAAGGGGGCCGTGTTGATCGGCCATCTCGCGGCGTTGCAGAACAAGCCGCAGGCCGAGGCCTACGCCAAGGCCGGCGTGACCGCCTTCGCCCTCGAACTGTTGCCGCGGATCAGCCGCGCCCAGAACATGGATATTCTGTCGTCGCAAAGCAATCTGGCCGGTTACAAGTCCGTGCTCGACGCGGCCGCCGAATATGGCCGGGCCTTTCCGATGATGATGACCGCCGCCGGAACCGTCCCGCCGGCCCGCATCCTGGTGCTGGGCGCCGGGGTGGCCGGGCTGCAGGCCATCGCCACGGCCAAGCGCATGGGGGCGGTCGTCTATGCCTTCGACGTTCGTCCCGCGGTCAAGGAGCAGGTCGAGTCGTTGGGCGGCAAGTTCGTTGAAGTCGACGCCAGCGCCGCCCGCGACGCCGAGACGAAGGGCGGCTACGCCAAGGAAATGGACGAGGATTACAAGCGCAAACAGGCGGACAAAATCGCCGAGACGCTGAAAAAGACCGATATCGCCATCTCCACGGCACTGATTCCCGGAAAACCGGCGCCCATCCTTATCACCGAAGAGATGGTCAAGGGCATGCGCAAAGGCTCGGTGATCGTCGATCTCGCGGTCGAGGCCGGTGGCAACTGTCCCCTGTCCGAATATGGCAAGGTGGTGGTCAAGCATGGCGTCATCCTGGTCGGTCACGCCAATGTCCCGGCTCGCCTGGCCGCCGATACCAGCCTGCTGTTCGCCAAGAATCTGCTGAACTTCCTGAGCCTTTCCTACGACAAGGAAAGCAAGGGACTGACCATCAATTGGGATGACGAGATCATCAAGGGCACCGCGCTGACCCGCGATGGCCAGGTGGTCCATCCGGCGTTGGCCGGTTAAGGAGAAAAGTCTCATGGATCAACAAGTCATCGACGGCGCCAACCGTCTGGCCGGTCAAGCCCAGACGCTGGCGCAAAATGCCCAGGACTACGCGGCGCAGATCGCGCAGCTGGCCGCCCAGCAGGCCGATGTCGGGCACGGTACCTTCATGTCATTCCTCACCGTTTTCGTCCTGGCCTGTTTCGTCGGATATTACGTGGTCTGGCGGGTCACGCCGGCGTTGCATTCGCCGTTGATGGCGGTGACCAACGCCATTTCCTCGGTGATCATCGTGGGCGCCCTGCTGGCCGCCGGTCCGGCCGGCTTCTCCCTGTCCAAGATCTTCGGCTTTCTTGCCGTCGTCCTGGCCTCGGTGAACATCTTCGGCGGCTTCATCGTCACCCAGAGAATGCTGTCGATGTTCAAGAAGAAGCAGAAATAAGGGGACCGCTGTGACTGAAAATCTAACGGCATTTGCCTATCTCGTCGCCTCGGTCTGCTTCATCATGGCCTTGCGCGGCCTGTCCTCGCCGGAAACGTCGCGGCAGGGCAATATGTGGGGCATCGCCGGCATGGCGCTGGCGATCGTCACCACTCTTCTGACCCCGGGCGTCGTCAGCTATTCGATGATCATCCTGGGTGTGCTGATCGGCGGTTCCATCGGAACGGTGGTGGCCCGGCGCATTCAGATGACCGCTCTGCCGCAGCTGGTGGCGGCCTTTCACAGCCTGGTCGGTCTGGCCGCGGTCTTCGTTGCGGCTGCCGCTTTCGGCAATCCGGAAGCCTATCACATCGGCATACCCGGTCATATTCATGGCGGGTCGCTGGTCGAGATGAGCATCGGTCTGGCCATCGGCGCCATCACCTTCACCGGTTCCCTGGTGGCTTTTGCCAAGCTGCAGGGTCTGGTTTCCGGAAATCCCCTGGTCTTTCCGCTTCAGCATCCGTTGAACGCGGCCCTGGGGATCGCCCTGGTCGCCCTGGTCGGTGTCTTCGTCGCCTCCGAATCCTCGACCGTTTTCATTCTGATCACCGCTATCGCCCTGGCCTTGGGCTTTCTGCTGATTCTGCCGATCGGCGGCGCCGATATGCCGGTGGTGGTTTCGATGCTCAACAGCTACTCCGGGTGGGCGGCGGCGGGTATCGGCTTCACGCTGCAAAATCCGCTGCTGATCGTTACCGGTGCGTTGGTGGGATCGTCGGGCGCCATTCTGTCCTACATCATGTGCAAGGGCATGAACCGCTCGATCTTTAATGTCATCCTCGGCGGTTTCGGTGGAGAGAGCGTGGCCGGCGGGGGGGGCGCCGCGCAGGATCGCGGTGCGGTCAAGGCCGGCAGCGCCGACGATGCGGCCTTCATCATGAAGAATTCGTCCAAGGTCATCATCGTGCCCGGATATGGCATGGCGGTGGCGCAGGCTCAGCACGCCTTGCGTGAAATGGCGGATCTCCTGAAGGCCGAGGGCGTCGACGTGCGTTACGCCATCCATCCGGTGGCCGGCCGCATGCCGGGTCATATGAACGTTCTCCTGGCGGAGGCCAACGTTCCCTATGACGAAGTCTTCGAACTGGAGGAGATCAATCACGAATTCGGCACCGCGGACGTCGCCTTCGTTATCGGGGCCAACGACGTGACCAATCCGGCCGCCAAGACCGATCCCACCAGCCCGATCTACGGCATGCCGATTCTCGAAGTCGAGAAGGCCAAGACCGTATTGTTCATCAAGCGCTCGATGGCGTCCGGCTACGCTGGCGTCGACAACGAGCTGTTCTTCCGGCCGAACACCATGATGTTGTTCGGAGACGCCAAGAAGGTCACCGAGGAGATCGTCAGCGCCCTCGGCTGACGGGGCGGTGGCGCCATGTGACGGTGGGACGGACTTGTATCAAGTCTCGATGAGATGCTCATCGAGACTTGGTCTGGCCCATTGAGGGCCCGCGCCATCGTTGGCGCGAAGCCAAGGGTTTCGGAGAAACCCGCCCGGCGATTGAGGGCTCGGTGATCGGAACCGATCACCGGGATTTGTTATTGTCCGTCCCGTTCCGTTTCGGCGGACCGCGGTTTTCCCTTTCCCCGTCCTCCGTCGATTGTTCGACCGCTGAAGGAGACCCGGCCGAGACATGACCAAGAACACGCATCATTGGCGCTTTTTCCGGGCCGGGGGCTTCGACCAGGCCCGGATCGAAAGCGGGGCCGACATCCTGGCCCTCGAAGACCTGGACCAGAAGCTCTGGGTGGCGCTGGCCTGTCCGGTGGAGGGGCTTTATTTCGATGCCGAGATTTTGCGGATGCTCGACCGCGACAATGATGGGCGGGTCAGGGCTTCCGACCTGCTGACCGAAGTTCGCTGGCTGAAGAGCGTTCTCGGGGATCCGGAGGAATTGGTCCGGGACGGCGAGGATTTGAGACTGTCGGCCATCGATGGAACCTCGCCGGAGGGGGCCCGTGTGCTTGCCTCGGCCCGGTGCATCCTGGCCAATCTCGGCCGCCCCGATGCGCAAACCGTCGCTCTCGCCGATACTTTGGATACCGAACGGATTTTTGCTTCCACCCGGTTCAACGGCGATGGGGTGATTCCGGCGGCGACGGCAGAGGATGCGGGAACACGCGCGGTGATCAAGGATATCATCGTCTGTCTGGGGGCGGAAACCGACCGTTCCGGCGCGCCCGGCATCAATCAGCAGAAAATCGACGTTTTTTATGACGGCATCGTCCGCCATGCGGTCTGGCTCGACCGGGAAAAGGATCTGGACGGCACGGCTGCGGCCGCGGAGACCGTGCTGGTCGTGCGCGACAAGATTGATGGTTTTTTCCTGCGGTGCCGCCTGGCCGCCTACAGCATCGACGCGGCGGTAATGATCAATCCCGGAGCGGAGGCTTTTTCCTCCCTGGCCGACAAGGGCGTGGCCGACAGTTTGGCGATGTTGAGACCGCTGCCGCTGGCGGCGGTGAGCGCCGACGGCATGTTGCCTTTGCAAGATGGCGTCAACCCGGCCTGGGCGGATGCTTTATCGGCCTTCCGGCGCGAGGCGGTACTTCCTCTTCTGGGCGAGAGGGACCGGTTGAGTGCCGGGGAGTGGGAGGTCATCCTTTCCCGTTATGCCGGGCGGTTGGAATGGATGGCGGAAAAACCGGAGACACCGGTCGCCGTGCTTGGTGACGCCCGCATTCTCGAGATTCGCGCGGCCGGCGCCAAACCCGTTCTCGACGCGCTGATCGGCGAAGACGAAGCCTTGGAGGGCGAGGCCGCGGCCATCGATGCGGTCGAGCGTCTGATCCGGCTGCGGATGGGATTCTACCGGCTGGTCAATAATTTCGTTTCCTTCCGGGATTTTTACACACGCCGCAAAGGAGCGGTGTTTCTGGCGGGCACGCTTTACCTCGACGGGCGCAGCGCCGATTTGTGCATTCGTGTTCAGGACCCCGGCCGTCATGCCGTCCTGGCGGGCCTGTCGCGGATCTATCTCGTTTATTGCGACTGCACCCGCAAAGGCGGTGGGGAGAAAATATCCATCGCCGCCGCATTCACCGCCGGCGACGCCGATCAATTGATGGTGGGGCGCAACGGGGTCTTTTATGACCGTGATGGAGGCGACTGGGATGCCACCATCGTCAAGCTGATCGATCATCCCATCAGCGTCCGCCAGGCCTTCTGGTCGCCTTACAAGCAGATGGCGAGGCTGATCAACGAACAGATCGGAAAGGTCGCCGCCGCGGCTCAGAACCCCGTACAGGTGGTGCAGTTGGCCGTCACCCCCGCCGCGCCGGCGGCACCCGCGGCGACGCCATCCAAGGCGCCGGTTTCAGTCGCCCCGCCCGCCGCATCGGCACCGCCGGCTTTCGACGTCGCCCGCTTCGCCGGAATTTTCGCCGCCATCGGTTTGGCTCTGGGAGCCATCGGTACCGCCGTGGCGACGGTCGTCACCGGTTTCCTGCGGATGTCCTGGTGGCAAATGCCGCTGGCCACCGCCGGCCTGCTGCTGGTGATCTCCGGGCCTTCCGTCATCATTGCCTATATGAAATTGCGCCAGCGGAGTCTGGCCCCCATCCTCGACGCCACCGGATGGGCGGTGAACGCGCGCGTGCGCATCAATATTCCCTTCGGCGGATCACTGACCTCGATGGCCCGCCTGCCGGAGGGAGCCGAGCGGTCTTTGGCCGACCCCTATGCCGAAAAACGCAGGCCCTGGGGGCTCTATATCACCCTGCTGGGCGTGCTTCTGGCGGCTTTGGCCGCCTGGCGTTTCGGGTTGGCCGGGTGGCTGCTCGGTTGATGCCGATTCCCAGGTCCCTATCTGACCGCAGGCGTGATCGGAACCGGTCGCCATGTGCCGCCGCAGCTTTGGACGTATGGATAATAGCCGCGCGGATTGTCGCAATAATACCAATAACCGACCGGTGCCGGGGGTGGTTGGACGACGACGACGGGTGGCGTCGGATAGACATAAGTGACCGGCGGCGGGGCTTCATAGATGGTGTAGGGAGCGCCCCATCCGTATGGCTGCCCCCAGTAGGGCGATCCACCCCAGTAGGACGGGCCAAAATCCAGCCGCCAGTTCCATCCGCCGCCATGATGCCTTCCGCCGTCGTGATGTTGGGCGAGGGCGGGCGTGGAGAGAAGGGCGGAGACGGCTAGCGCCAGGGCGATGACGACGCTTTTTGCCCGATATGCCGGTGGTGCTGGCGAAATGGAGCGCGGAATCGAAAGGGTCATGTCCACCTCCTTAGATCAAAGACATAGGGCAGTCGAAGGTGCGGCGCAATCGGCCTTCAGAGCGCGTTGTGTTTAGATTGACGCGCGCTCGTTAGCCCGAGCGGCGTTTGAGCAATTTAAAAAACGGAGTTTTTTCAGCGTCACGCAAACCTAGAGCAGTTCGAGCGAAGCGCGAACTGCTCTAGGGACTCCGGGGCGATTTGCCCGGCGGGCCTTGGTGTCTTTGAACGGGAGTGGGGAGGAATCATAAACGCCAAAAGCGCCGGCACCTGAAAGAAAGGCGCGGCGCTTTTTGCGATTCCTCTGAAGAGGAGGCTTTAGAAGCCTTCACGCTCCAGACGCTTGCGCTCCAGTTTGCGGGCACGCCGAACAGCCTCGGCCTTCTCGCGCGCACGCTTCTCCGAGGGCTTCTCGTAGTTGCGCCGCAATTTCATTTCGCGGAAGACCCCCTCACGCTGCATCTTCTTCTTGAGGGCCTTCAGGGCTTGATCGACGTTATTGTCACGAACGAGAACCTGCACGTTGCGCCACCGCTCCTCTAAGCTTTGATCTAAAATGCGAGGGACGGCAGAAAGCCGTCCCGGGCAAAATTCGGTTCGAACGACGAGCTTGTCGCGCGAAGGGAGGTTACATAACATAAGCCACTTGGCTTGGAAAGCGCGAACTCGTGATTCTTTGTGCTTTCCGATGTTCCTGCGGGCGCCGCCCTTCAAATTGCCGTCGGTGGCTTTCTACGCGGGACTTTACCCGGCAAGCGCCTCCGCCCATATTGACGCTTATGCCTACACTCGATATCGCCCTGATGGGAAACCCCGTGCTGGCCAGGTTGGCGTCTCCGGTGGAGGATCCGGGCGATCCTGCCATTGCCGCCCTCGTCGCGGATATGTTGGAGACCATGACCGCCGCCAACGGTGTCGGGCTGGCCGCGCCGCAGGTGGGGCGGTCCTTGCAGTTGGTCATCTTTTCGGTTCCCGCCGAGCGGACGGCGGATGGAATTGGTTTTCCGCCGACAGTTCTCATCAATCCGCAGATCGAGCCATTGGGCGATGCGACGGACGAGGCTTACGAGGGATGTTTGTCGGTGCCGGGTTTGACCGGCCGGGTGCCGCGCTGGCGGACCATCGGTTATCGTGGCCTGGGGAACGACGGAAAACCGATCGAGCGCGAGGTTTCGGGATTTCATGCCCGTGTCATTCAACATGAATGCGATCATCTGTGGGGGCGGCTTTATCTATCGCGCATGCGCGATATGAGCAGCCTGGCCTTTGCGGACGAATTGCGGCGGCAGATTGAGGCGGCACGGGAAGTGGAGCAGCCGGAGACGGCGCCGAGCGCCATGGGAGAGGATGCATGAGCAACGCGGAAAAGTGGCGTGATCTTCGGGATCAGCTGGTGTTGGCGACTTTGGACCAAGTCCCCTTCGAGGGCTGGAGCCCGCGGGCCTTGCAGGAGGCTGCGAAAGATCTGGCCCTCGACCCGACGATCGCCGAGCGGTTGTTTCCGGGGGGCGCGCTCGAGGCCATCGATCACTTCACCGATTTGGCCGATCGCCGATTGTTGGAGGTTGCGGCCGCGAACGACTTGGCGGGAATGCGTCGTTCCGAACGGATCCGTTGGCTGATCCGTCAAAGGATCGAGGCCTGGGCCGGGCATCGCGAATCCGTGCGGCGCGCCGTGACCTTCCTGACCTTGCCGACGCACGGGCATATCGCGGCGCGTTCGAGTTGGCGTACCGCCGATACGATCTGGTACGCCTCCGGCGATGCCGCGACCGATTTCAGCTACTACACCAAGCGGGCGACGGTCGCCGCCGTCTATACGGGGACCCTTCTTTACTGGTTGCAGGACGATTCCGAGGATTTCGCCGACAGTTGGGCTTTCCTCGACCGTCGTCTGGCGGACGCCCTGAAAGTGACCCGTTTACGGACGACGGTGGAAAAGCGGCTTGGCCAATTGCCTAATCCGGTGCGCCTGTTTCTGACCAGGGCCGGTGAAAAACGCCGTTTCGGGATTCGTCAGGTCTGAGGCTTCCGGAAATCACTTTCCGTCGGCGGTTTCCTGCTCGGCGACTTTGGCGGCCGCGTCTGCTGCGGCGTCCCGGGCCCTGTTCTTGCGCCGTTGGCGCAGCCAGTTGATCACGGTGACGCACAAGATGACGGCCACCAGCACGGCGAGGGCCGCCTGCGAGGATTCTCCGAGATAGGTCTCCAGGACCTTGCCCAGGGTATAGCCGCCCCAGGCGAAGGCATTGGCCCAGACCACGGCGGCAATCAAATTGAGGGTGAAGAATTTCGCCCGGGACACCCCGGTCATGCCGATGATGAAGGGGCTGATATTGCGCAAGCCGTATATGAACCGGAAAGACAAAATGAAGAGATTTTCCTGGCGGCGCAGCAGGGTGAAGGCGAATTCCACCTTGCGGGCCATGTTCGGCCATCGCTTGAGCAGGGGGGTGCCGTAGGTGCGGCCGATATAGAACCACGCCTGATCGCCCCCGAAGCTGCCCAGGAAAGCGAATAGGGCCAAAAGCCAGACATTCAGATGCACGGCGCCGCCCGAGATGAGCGCGCCGGTGACCAGAACGACCGTTTCCCCCTCGAGAAAGGTCCAGACCAGGATCACAAGGTAGATCAGCGGGCCATAATTATTGGCGAAATCAACGATCCATTGTTCCAATGACATGACCCAGTTTGGAGCCTGCGGAAGAGCGTGGGGCACAAAATCCCCGCAAACCCAGGCAGGCGTCAATGAAAGATTTGTAGCGAGGACGGTTTTGGCGCGAAACTTTCAGTTTTTCCCACCCGCTTCGTCGTTACGGGAAAATACCCGTGTCACATGGCCCATTTTTCGGCCGGTTCTTGCTTCCCGCTTGCCGTACAGATGCAGATGCGCGTCGGGTTCACTTAGAATTGACAACCATTGATTGATATCGTCTCCAATCAAATTTGTCATGACTGCATCCAAATGGCGCTCCGTACTGCCGAGCGGCAATCCGCAGACCGCACGCACAAGTTGTTCAAACTGATCGGTGGCGCAGGCGTCCATCGTCCAATGCCCCGAGTTGTGTGGGCGCGGCGCCATCTCGTTGGCCAGCAGCCGCCCATCGGGCGTGACGAAGAGTTCGACGGCGAGCAGTCCGACCAGTTCCAATTTCTCGGCTGTCCGCAATGCGATCTCCTCGGCCCGGAGGGCGAGGGCGGGCGTTACCGGAGCCGGCGCGATCGTCTGATCGAGGATATGATTGCGGTGACGATTTTCGACGACGTCGAAACAGCGTGCGGTTCCATCGGCGCCACGGGCGACGATGACCGAAGCCTCCCGTTCGAAACCGACGAAACTTTCCAGGATGGCCGGGACGCCTTTCATCTCGGCCCAGGCCTCGTCGAGCGACGTGGTGGCGTCGATTTTGACCTGGCCTTTTCCGTCATATCCGAAACGCGCGGTTTTCAGCACGGAAGGCCGTCCCAACTCCGCGACGGCACGCTCAAGATCCGTCCGGTCGGCGACCGGGCGCCAGCCGGCCGTCTCGACACCGATGGCGTTGAAGAACGATTTCTCGACGACGCGGTCCTGCGCCGTTTCCAGCACGCGCCATCCCGGGCGGACCGTCACCCTCTGTGAAAGCACGCGCACGCTTTCCGCCGGAATGTTCTCGAATTCGAAAGTCACCACATCGACAAGCTCGGCAAAACGCGCCAATGCCTCGCGGTCCTCGTAGGCCGCGACGGTGGCCGTAGCCACATGGGATGCCGGGCAGTCGGCCTCGGGGCAGAAAACGTGGCAGCGATAGCCCAGGCGGGCGGCGGCCAGGGCCGTCATGCGCCCAAGCTGACCACCGCCGATGATGCCGATGGTCGCTCCCGGGGGGATCACGCTTGGCCGATCAACCGACATGGGTCTCGTCGTCACTGGGGATTTCGGCCACCGACGCTGTCTGACGGGACCGCCAGGCATCCAGGCGCCGCGCGAGAGCGGGGTCGGTCAGGGCCAAGACCGCGGCGGCCAACAATCCGCCGTTGATGGCTCCGGATTTGCCGATGGCCAGCGTGCCGACCGGGATGCCGCCCGGCATCTGGGCGATCGACAGCAGGCTGTCCATTCCCTTCAACGCCTTGCTCTCGATCGGGACGCCGAAGACCGGAAGCGGCGTCATGGCGGCGGTCATGCCGGGGAGATGGGCGGCGCCGCCGGCTCCGGCGATGATCACCTTGATGCCGCGATCACGCGCGCTCTTCGCGTAGTCGCAAAGGCGGTCGGGGGTGCGGTGGGCTGAAACGATACGAGTTTCGAAGGTGACGCCCAGGGCCTCGAGTGTTTCGGCGGCATGCCGCATCGTCGGCCAGTCCGACTGGCTGCCCATGATGATGCCGACAAGAGCCTCTGCCATTTCCATCCGTCCTCAAGAAACCATGAGCGTGCGCGGGAAAGGCGGCATTATAGGAGCCGGCCGGTCGAACGCAAGTGAAGCTCTGATGAGCCTGGTCGGGCGCGCGTTTCATGGAAAAATCGCTTTCGGCGTGATAAAGTTCACGCGCTAATCTCGTTGTCCGGGTTTAGGTGCGCGGATGGATGATATCGGGTCAGCGGCACGCATTCCGGCGGATCGGAGCAATTCCGGCGGCCGCCAGACCGGTTATCCGGCGGGGCGGCGGTCACCGCCGGCGGCGCCGGTTCGTCGAAGTACGGAGGATGACGTCCTGGGGGCGCCGAATGGAATGTTTCCCCAATCGGCCGAACAGTCCATCGCCGCTCTCGTCGACGAAGTGGAGCGGTTGCGCCACGAAGTGGATCTGGCGCGCCATTATGAGATTTTTTTGGGGGAAGAGGCTGATCGCCATCCGGTTCTGCCGGTCTTGAACCGTCGCGCGTTGCTGCGCGCCCTTGGGCCCATGCTGGTCGCCACCGAACAGGCGGAAATTTCCGGATCCCTGCTTTACATCCATGTCGGGGGAATCGAGAAATTACGCGATAGGCATGGTCTGGCCGCCAGCGACGCGGCTCTCCTGCAGGTGGCGCAGGTCATGCGGGGGGAGCTTCGTCAGACGGATCTCCTGGCCTATTTGGACGGTGGCGATTTTGCCGTCGCCCTGGCGCTGGCCGCTCCGCAGGCGGCCGCCGACAAGGCGCGCGCCCTGGCCGACTTGCTGGCCGCCCTGCCGGTGCAATGGGAGGGCGAGCCGTTTTCTTTCCCGGTTGCCTTTGGGTTGGCCCATTTTCATTCGGAACGCTCGGCCGAGGAGACGCTGAACCTGGCGGACGCGGTCCGGCGGGGTGTCGCCCAGCCGGATGGAGCGCCCATCGACACCGAGGCCGAGGGAGAAAACATCTGAACCGAATTGCGTCGTTCAGGCGATGATGTCAGGAACCAGGGCGTTTTCCAGCCGGGTGATCTGGTCTTTGAGCAGAAGTTTCCGCTTCTTCAACCGCCCGACCTGCAGTTGGTTGACCGTCATGCCGGCGGAAAGCCGCTGTATGACCTCATCGAGGTCGCGATGCTCGGTTCGCAGATCCTCTAATCGGCGTCTTAATTCGTCCGTGTTATCGTCGATCATTTCCGCTGCCCGTCGCACACCGGATTGACACTAGCAGAACGTCGGGGAAAACGGTATGCCATGTTTGGGCGCCCAGACGAAACCGATAGGATATTGTCCATGTCAAAAGTTCATCGGCTCGGAATCCTGACCAGCGGCGGCGATTGCGCCGGGTTGAACGCGGCGATCCGCGCGGTTGCTCATCGCGCGGTCTATAGTTACGGCTGGACGGTGCACGGAATCAAGGACGGTACGCTGGGTCTGATGAACCGTCCGATCGAATGCCAGGAATTGTCCCCCGACCTGTTCAAGGGCGATCTGCTGCGGATGGGTGGAACCATGTTGGGTACCACGAATAAAGGTGATCCCTTCGCCTTTCCGATGCCCGATGGTTCGCTCAAGGATCGCTCCGGCGATTTCGTCGAGGGATTTCACATGCTGGGTCTCGATGCCCTGATCGTCATCGGTGGCGACGGATCCTTGAAGATTCTCGACAAACTGTGCAAGCAGGGCGGGGTGCCCATGGTGGGTATCCCCAAGACCATCGACAACGACGTTCATCAGACGGAATTCGCCATCGGCTTCTCGACGGCGGTCAATGTCGTCGTCGACGCCCTCGATCGGTTGCAGCCGACTGCGGCCAGCCATCACCGGGTGATGATTCTCGAGGTGATGGGACGGGATGCCGGTCATATCGCCCTGTCCGGAGGAATTGCCGGTGGCGCCGACGTCATTCTCATTCCGGAAATTCCTTACAGTATGGACGGCATCGTGAAGCGGATCGAAGCGGTCAGCCGCGAGGGGCGCAGTCATGTGCTGGTCGTCATCGCCGAAGGCTGCAAGACGGAGGACGGGGCGCCGCTCACCGTGGCGTGGAGCGGCAATCAGGCCCGTTATGGCGGCATCGGCCATTACCTGTCCGGCCGTATCGCCGAACGGGTCAAGGCGGAGGTGCGGGTCACCGTGCTGGGCCATGTGCAGCGGGGCGGACAGCCTTCCATGCAGGATCGTCTGCTGGCTTCGACGTTCGGCGTGCACGCCGTCGATCTGGTGGCCAAGGGCAAGTTCAACAGAATGGTCGCCTGGCAGGATCGCGGGGTCATCGACGTACCGATCTCCAAGGTGGTCGGCAGCGCCCGCAGCGTCGATCCCACCGGTCCGGTGGTTCATACCGCCCGTGGTCTTGGGATCTATGTGGGAGAGGTTCCGGAGGAAGTCGACGGCTGACCTCGTCCTCCGGCGACGGTCACGCTGCCGGAGCCGAAGGTGCCCGTAAGGGATCAGGGGCGGTCGCTTCCCAGTACAATGATGCGACCGACGCGCCGCGCCGCCATCATGTCCGCCGTCACGCGCCGGCGGACGGACGTCGCAACCGCCAGGCCGTTGGTTCCGGTTCTCTCGTGGATGGCCACCCGCTCGCAGATGGCCAGTCCGAGGGATTCTCGGGTTGCCGGCGCGGTATTGGCAAGATGGGCCGAGACACGGCATAAATAGTCCCGCTGGGCGATCGGATCGGACCCGTGATAATGGGCGATGGCCGATGCCATGTCTCCATATTGGCGACGCAGCGTATCGAGGTAAAGGGCCGCGTACCACACGTTGTAACGTGGGTGCAGCGCCCATTCGGGCTCGATGAAGCGATCCAGGTGATATTGCATGTGGATCTGCATGCAGCCGACGGCGATATCGCGTCGCGGCCGTCCTTCCGCGTCGCGCAGATGGCCGGCCGCCGCCTGGTAGGATGGGGCGATGACCGGTTGGCCGGCGATGTTGAGAGCCCACGGATAAGGTGCTCCCTCCTGCCCGCTTTCGGTGAGGGCGATCGCCTGAAGCAGGCCGGGTGGGAGATGGTAATACCGTTCAGCCGGCGGAATGAAGGGAAGGCAGCCCTCCTCCCAACCGACCACGGCGGCCCGCGCCGGGAGGCCCGCCGCGCAGGCGGCCGCCATCAGGAGCGCCGCGGAGAGGGCGTGACGCCACCGTCCGGTGGCGTGTTTCGGCGAACCTGTCCGGCCGTCCTGGTTGGGCGCTTGTCGCATGAGGCTTGCGGCGTTCATGTGACAAATGTATCCAAAATGGAGAAATCGGTCTAGCGTCAAAATGGGGATCGCGGTAATATCGTCGGGTCGAGGTTTTGGCTGACAGGGACGATATGACGGCTTCCGACTGCTACACGATCATCGGGCGCTACGATGACACGGGGGAGACCACCATCGCGGTGCTCCCCTATGACGCCGCCAGCGGGGATCCCCATGTGGCGGCGCTTCGCCATACGGCGGATTTGTCCGAACATGGGGAGTTCGAGGTGGTTGCCGTGCTGCGCGGTCGATGCGATGTGCTGGTCACCCAGCAGTCGCTGCGGCTGTTCGCCGAGCGGATCCTGGGCGCCTGAGCCATGGACGCCAAAAACGCCGAGGATTTCGCAGATATCCCGCCCTTCCTCGTTGCCTCCAGGTGGCGGTGGCCCCTCCTTGCCGGCTCGGTCATCCTGGTCGCCAGCGACGGATTGTTCTGGCACGGCCTGCTGTTCGGCAGCCGGTTCTGGCACCTGTTCCTTTGGGTCTTGGTCGCGGTGGGATTTTCCGTGGGCGGCTATGCTTACTGGCGGAGGAGCCGTTGATGGGGAGACGCGGGGCGACTATCCGCAGCCTGGCGCTCGGCGTCCCGCTCGTCGCGACGGCCTCCCCGGCCCGGGCCGGGGACGTCCTCGACTGGGCCACCAACATCATGTCGAGTTGCTGGTCTTGCGACAGTCTCGGGCAGATCGTCAAGGTCGGCCTGGGCTTTTCGGAACAGGCCTTCACCGCCTTGGCCGGCCAGACGGTCAATTTGCTGGGCATTCTGATGGCGATCTGGCTTCTGTTCTTCGCCGGCCGGATGTTCATGCCCTTCGGTATCGAAGGGGGGGCGGGCGCTCTTTGGAACAAGGGCGCGAAAAAGCTTCTGCAATTCGCCGTGGTGCTCGCCTTCCTTCAGGGAAGCCAGGCTTTCTGGAGTTATTTATTTCTGCCCGTGATGTCGTCGGGCATGGCTTTTTCGAAAACCATCGTGACCTTGAGCGATGCCTTCGAGGTCGCCAGCGGGACCTCGGAAACCGGACCATCCGGCACGAACGCTTCGGCGGCTCAAGCCTATTGCTCGGATAACGGCTCCGGCGGCGGCGAGGGGGTCGACGGGGCCCTTGCCGTCATGGCCCAAATGAACTGTCCGTTGGCGACCATTCAAAGCCAGTTCGGCAAGGGGATGCTGATCGGCATCGCCCAGGTCGTCGGCGCGATCAAACAGGAACACTATCTGACCGCCCTTTCCTCGATCATCGGGGGATTGCTGCTGATCGGGGTCTATTTCTACGGTCTTCTCATGTTTCCCATTTTTTTGATCGACGTGCTGATGCGGGTCACCATCATGACCACCATCGCTCCGCTCGCCCTCGCGGCCTCGCTGTTCGAACCGACCCGCTCCTTCGCGCAGAAGGTCGTATGGCAGGTCGCGCATGCCGCCCTGACTTTGGTCTTTACCTCGATCGTCGGTGGAATCGGCAAGGCGACGCTGGCTTACGTCTTCAGCAATTTGAAAGTCGATGGCGCCGCCGCGGGGGCCCGCGACTGGAGTACGCTCATTCAAATATTGGAAAATCAGAAAACCCCGGAGGGCGCCGACTTCTACATCGATCTGCGGACCATGGCCTTCTACCAATTGCTGGGGGTGGGCGTCATTCTCATCTTCATGTTGCGTCAGGCCAACAGGATGGCGGCGGAATTCACCGGCGCCGGCGGGTCTGATTTTTCCGGAACGCTCGCCGGTGTGGCGCAGGGCATCAATGGCGCGGCGCAACTGGGCGGAAGTTCCGTCAGGCAGGTGATGCGGCTCGGCGGCGGCGGCCGGGTTTCCGGCGGTACGATGGCGGGAAAGGTGTCGGGAAGCGGGGACGGCGGGACGGCGGGAGGCGCCTGAATGACGGGGCCGTCGGTGCGGAGCGTCGGTTGGCTGATCGCCGTGCTGTCGTGGTCCGCGCCGGCCATGGCGAGCGATGTGGAGGATCTTTACGGTCGTCTGGCTGGGGGATGCTGGGCCTGCGACGTGCTTTTACAGTCGGGAACGATTGGCCTCGACCTCGCGCAGCAGACCTTCGATGCCGTCGCCGGACAACTCGCCTCCTTGCTGGGAATGCTGATGGCGCTTTGGCTGCTTTTTCTGGCCGGGCGGATTTTCCTGCCTTTCGGACCCGGGGAGGCTCCCGCCGCCCTGGGAAACCGCGGAGCCCGCAAGCTGGCGGCATTGGCCCTGGTCCTCGGCTTCCTGCAAAGCAGTCAACTGCTCTGGGACTATTTGTTCATGCCGGTTTTTTCGACCGGAACCTCCCTGGCGGTTTTGCTGCTTTCCCTGTCCACGGGGCAGTCATGCCCCGTGGTCTCCATCGCGCCCGGCATTGCCGGGGCGGAAGCGGCCCTCGACGGGATGCGCTGTCCGCTTTCGCTGATCCAGGACGTTTTCACCCGGGGAATGTTGACCGGCGTCGCCATGATCATGGGGGCGGCCTGGCATAGCTGGCTCGACTTCTTGAAGTTCTGGTCGTGGCCGGCCCAGATTCTGCAGATGCTCTCCGGCGTGCTGATGGCGTTGGTTTATGCCTTCGGCTTTCTGATGTTTCCCCTTTTTTTTCTGGATGCGGTGCTACGGGCCGCGATCATCACCATCCTGGCGCCCTTCGCCGCGGCCTTTTCGCTGTTTTCTCCGACGCGAAAAATGACCGAGAAGGCGTTGTGGGGCTTGATCCAGGTGGCGCTGACCATGGTTTTTTCCGCGGTGGCCACCGGATTGGCGGTCCAGGGGCTTGCCGGCATCTATGCCACTCTTCCCACCTCCGACGGGGTGCCCCCCGCCGGTTGGCCGGAATTGATCGCCGCGCTGGAGGCGGGCCGTCTGCAACTAAGTCTGGCCCAGCGGTCCTATTGGACGATGTTGGGAATGGGAGTCATGGCGCTTTTCATGATTCGCGCCGCCGCGGATATGGCCTCGGCGTTATGCGGGGTTTCGGCCGGAAATTTCACCGGGGCCACGGCGGCCCTTGCCGAAATGGCGGGGGGTGGCGTAACGGTCGCGGTGAAAACGGTGCGCCTGGGGTGGCAAGTGGTCCAGATTCCCCTGGCCTATCCAGCCAGGGGGGCGTCGCACTTGGCGCGCGCGGCGACAGGGCCGGTGCGGCAAGCCATCGGCAAGGCGATAAAGCGGATGACGGGGCGCGACGGGGTGTCACTCCGAGAGTCCTCATTGGCGGAAAAAGTGAGCGGGCTCGCCGCCGGGAGAGGGGAGGGGAGGGGAGCTTAACCGGCATTGTCCGGCGGGCGGTGGGGGTGTAGCCTTCCCTCGCTGGAGGTGTTCGCATGAAACGCGTCATGCTGACCGTGGGCTATGGCCTGATCCTTTTTTCCCTTCTTGGCGTGGTGACGGCGAGAGCTGCGGACCTGTTCGACGCGATCCCGGATGAGGGCGCGGTCAAGGCCGAGACGGGAACCACCCGGAATGATCGCGCGAAGGAGCCGGTGAGCCGTGACGACGCCTCCCCGGACACCCGTTTCAACATCGAGTCCTCCATGACCTATGGCGTGATGACGCGGATCGGTAATCGGCCTTTTCCCGGCCATTACGGCGACGCGGGCCGTTTCGTCGACTTCGATCTCCAAATATCGGCCGAGGTCCGTCCCGGGTCTGGTGATAAATAAGGGGCTGTCGGGCGATTATCGAATTGGCGGGCTCGGGAGACGCTCGGGCTGAACGGCCTCTTCGGTGTGAAAAATTCATCGGCGAAACGGGCGATTGGGCCGTTGACAGGACCCGGGGTGTTGCGTATGTTCGCCGCCTCCGGAAGGCGCGGTGTGGGTTTATTCCCAGTCGCTGTGGTCTTCCCCCAGAGTCTTTAAGGAACGAGGGCTATGAAAGTTCGCAACTCCCTGAAGTCGGCCAAGCTGCGCGACAAGAACTGCCGGGTGGTCCGTCGGAAGGGCCGCGTCTATGTGATCAACAAGACGAACCCGCGCTTCAAGGCCCGCCAGGGCTGATTCGAGGCTCGCGCCGAAAGGCGCGGTCAGAATCGTCTTAGGTTAGACTTTATAAGCGAAGGGCCGCATGGCAGTGCGGCCCTTCGCTTTTTCGCGTTCGCCAAGGCCAGTGGAGCCGTCGGGGCAATCGGATGCACCGATTGCCCCGGGGAAGAGTCATTGCTCTTCGACCACGGCCACGCGAAGGATGTTGGTGGTCCCCGGCGTGCCGAAGGGGACCCCCGCTGTGATAACGATCTGCTCCTTCCATTGGGCGAAATCCTGCTCCTGGGCGACACGGATGGCGAGGGCGACCATTTCCCCAAAACTGTGGATGTCGGGGGCGACGACGCCGTAGCTGCCCCAGACGATGGCCATCTGGCGGGCCACCGTGACATTGGTCGTCAGGCAGAGGATGGGGACGTCGGGGCGCTCGCGGGCGGCGCGGAGCGTCGTCGAGCCGGATGAGGTATAGGTTACCACGGCGCCCACCGCCAGAGTATGGGCGACCTGGCGGGCGGCGGCGCTGATGGCGTCGCGGGTGGTGCCGGTCGGCGTCGGCCGCGAAGCGTCGCGGATGATCTTGTATTGCTCGTCGCCTTCGACGCGATCGATGATGCGGTCCATGATGGTCACCGCATCCAGCGGATAATCACCGGCGGCGGTTTCCGCCGACAGCATCACGGCGTCCGCGCCGTCATAGACGGCGGTGGCCACGTCGGAGGCTTCCGCCCGGGTGGGCGCCGGGGCATGGATCATGGAATCCAGCATCTGCGTGGCGACCACCACCGGCTTTCCGGCTTCGCGGGCCGCCCGGATAATCCGCTTCTGGAGGATCGGCACCGTTTCGGGGGGACATTCGACGCCCAGGTCGCCACGGGCCACCATGATGCCGTCGGATAATTCGATGATCGCGGCCAGATGATCAATGGCGGCGGGTTTTTCCAGCTTGCTGATGATGCGGACACGGTCTCCGACCAGGCGTTTGATCTCCTGGACGTCTTCCGGCCGTTGGACGAAGGACAGGGCCAGCCAGTCGACACCCATTTCGAGGGCGTAGGCCAGGTCCACCTTGTCCTTGTCGGTCAGGGGGGAAAGGGGGAGCACCACGTTGGGAACGTTCACCCCTTTGTGATTGGAGAGATCCCCTCCGGTGATGACCACGGTTTCGGCGAAATCGGCCCCATGCTGTTCGACGCGCAGCCGCATGCGTCCGTCATCGAGCAGGAGCTCGGTGCCGGCGCGCAGGGCGGCGAAGACCTCGGGATGGGGGAGACTGACCCGATGCTCGTCTCCCAGAGCGTCATCAAGGTCCAGGCGGAAATGCTGCCCACTCGGCAGATGCACCTTGCCGGCGGTGAAGTTTCCGACTCTCAGTTTCGGTCCTTGCAGATCGGCGACGATGCCGATGGGGCGGCCTTGGGTTTTCTCGACCTGCCGGATGATGTCGTAACGCTGTTGCTGCTCGGCATGCGTGCCGTGGCTGAAATTCAGACGGAAGGCGTCGGCCCCGGCCTTGAACAGGGCTTCGATCATTTCGGGGGAGGAGCTTGCAGGCCCCAGGGTGGCGAGGATTTTGGCGTTTCGACTTCTTTTCATGGAGTTCCCAGCCTTTCTGCCGTCGAACGAATCTTTCGTGCTGTCAGTCAATGGATATTGGCTGTCTCGCGACCAGCGGCCAGCACTCCTTTGAGACTTATTTTGTGACATCTTTGACGTCGAGGCGACACAACTTTCCATGACAGTCTCACCGGCGTGGCAATAAGCCGCTCCGCTTTCATTCTGCGGTTGGGTTGTGTGAAGTTCTCTGCCTCTGTTAGACTCTAAGACGTCGTCGGAGATATCCTATCGGGACGGGTCGTTCATGCGCTTTCCTTCACTTTTCTGTTTAGCCTCGTTCCTGATCCTGGGGATGATCTCTCCGGCCCGGGCCGATGACGTCGCGGTCCAGATCGAGGCCGCCCGTGCCGCTTACGGCAAGGGGGACCCGTTGCACGCTCTCGCCGCGTTGCAAGCGGCCACTCTCCAACTCAACCAGAATCTGGTCGGGCAATTCGGCAAGTTGTTGCCGGTGGCGCCGCGCGGCTGGGTGAGCTCGGCTCCGGAACTGCAGGCTTTGGACGGGGCGGGAGGCGGGTTGGAGGTCACCGAGGCCTACAGCAAGGGCGAGGCGACGCTGAACGTCTCGCTGATCATCGACAATCCCGCGGTGGCCTCGTCCATGGCGATGGTTCAGGAGGCGTCGCGGCAGTCCCTCCGGCCCGGCTGGTCGAAGGTCAAGTTGGGAACCGACGACGCCGTGCTGCGCTTCGATCCGCAGACGCGGGCCGGCGAGGTGGTGATGGTCATTGGGGACCGCGCCCTTCTGCAGATAGAAGGCAATGAGATCACCAAGGACGACGTCTTGCTGGAGGCGGCACGCGGGTGGAACCTCGGTGCCCTTAGAAAATTGATCGGTATCGGTTCGTAAACCGATGGGTGGATGGTCGGAGAACCGGCCATCCACCGGCCCCTGCGGTCAATCCGATACCACGGGCGGATCCAGATCGAGATCCCAGTCGGGCTCCGGCTCAGCGACGTTGGTGGCCCATTTTTCCAGCATGATCACATGCTGCGCCTCTTCCTCGGCGAATTGCATGGCCAGCTTCCGGACTTCGGGATTGCCGGTCTTGTAGGCGATGTCGGCATAATATTGATGCCCGCGCCGTTCGTTTTGCAGCGCCAAATGGATACAGTGATAGGGTGTCATCAGGTAATGGGTTCGTTCGATGGCCGCTGATTCCGGACCTTCCGTCGACTGCCATTGATATTCCCAGGGCTTGAGTTTCGGCAGATCGTGCCCCTTGGCGGTTTCCTTGACGTCGGCCCAATGCAGCCGGGAGAAGTGGGCCTGCTTGCGGAACATCTCGGCGACATCCGGATTGTTGTGGACCTCCATGGCGTCGGCCAGCTCCTCGTAGCGTTCGGCGGCTTCGGCTTCCAGGGCGATGGCGTGCGCCAGAAACATCTCCACATCGTTCATGATGCGAATTTCCTCTCGATATCGGCGAAGCTCGCCGTGGTTTCACTGTCCGGCATGAGGCCGGCGGTTGCCGGTGAACTTTCTTGAATGATTTCAGAATTACATGTTCGGCCGGCAAAGACAAATCCAGCGATGAACGGGCGGGGCGACACCAATGGCATGAAAGGAAACCCGGATATTTTGAACCACCAAGGCACCAAGGCGTCTTTCGGATCAGTCGGCGGCGGCCAATCCGCGCCGCAGGCATTCGGCCGACAGCCGATGACCGGACGGGAAAATGCCGGTGGTCCATCCGCCACCTTGGCGCCTTGGTGGTTCATCAAAAGGCGGAGCGCACCGGGACCATAAGAGGACGGAGAGAATCTTGCCGATTGTCCGCACGGCCCCAGCGAGGCAGTGATGGGAAATCAACCGCGATCACCCTGTCAAATCCTCTATGTCGAGGCAGTCGTCGCGGATTTTCAGGAAAAGGCCTTGAAGGCGATCAAGGTGAAGGTGTCCTTGACGCCGGGAAGCGTCTGGATGGACTCGGTGACGAAATGACCGATGTCCAGGCCGTCGTCGAGATAGCACTTCAGCAGCAAGTCATACTGGCCGGAAACCGAATGCGCCTCCGAGACGCGTTCGGTTTCGACGGCCCGGTCTGCCACTTCGTAGGCTCGGCCCAATTCGGCTTTGACGAAGACGAAAATGGTCTGCATGGCGATACCCCTCCCAGCGCGGCATCCGGTCAAGGCCGGTTTGACGTCCGGCGCTTTTCAGAATAACGGGCGCCGCCCGGCAAACCGAACAAAAATCCGTGTCGGCGGAACCGGCGCTGCCGGGTTAAGCATCTTCCCCGACCGGAGCGGCCTTTTTCGCCGCGGGCGCCCGTTTTCTGGGAGTGGCGGTCTTGGCCGGAGCCCGCTTGCGAGCCGGCCTTTTTTTCTTTTCGGCCGTCTCGGCCGGAGCCGCCGTTTCCGGAAGAGGGGAGGCTTCGATGGCCGCCGGAGGTTCGGCCGGTTCGATCGGCGCGGCGACTTCGACGGTGTCTTTCTCGACCTTGCTCTTCGCAGGCGCTGCAGCCTTCCTGGGAGCCGCCGCCTTCTTGGCGGGCGCCTTCCTGGGAGAGGCCTTCTTTTTGGCGGGAGCCTCCTCCATCATTACGATGGGGGCGGTTTCCTCCTCCTGCTCGCTCTTTTTGTCCACGATCTTGGGCAGCGGGACGGGGCGAGCCAGGAAATCGGGCAAGGCGTCGCCAAATCCAATCACATTGTCCGGATGGGTCATCTCGCCGATTCCATGATCGTCGCGATACCGGCGGTCACGATCACCGTGACTCCGTCCCCGATTGCGATCCGCATCTCCGGACCGGGGCCGCTCATTGCGCGACCGTCCCGACCAGTCGCGGTCGGCGCGCGGGGCGCGTTGGCCCCGATCGGCCTGTTGGGGTTCTTCCTGTACCGGCGGAGCAATGGGGCTGGCGGTCTCGGCCGGAGTCGTCCCGGACGAGGCGCGGCGCGGCGTGCGGTCGCGATCCTTGCTCCGGTCACCCGGCTTGCGTCCGTTGCCGCGTCGGCGACCGGAGCTTTGCATGTCGAGCGAGGCCTCCGCGACGCCTTCAATGGAGACCTGCGGGATTTCCTTGCCGATCAGCTGACGGATGGCGGCGACGAATTTTCCATCATCCGGGCCCGCGATGGTGAAGGACCGGCCCAATTTGCCGGCACGTCCGGTACGACCGATGCGGTGGACGTAATCCTCGGCGTGATTGGGGACGTCGAAGTTGAAGACGTGGGACAGGTCGGAAATGTCGATGCCGCGCGCCGCCACGTCCGAGCAGACCAGCAAGCGGACGGTTCCGCTCTTGAAACGCTCCAGCGTTTCGGTGCGCGCGGACTGGGCCATGTCGCCGTGCAACTGCGCCGCGTCGAAGCCGTGCCTGGTCAGCGATTTATAGAGAATGTCGACGTCGCGCTTGCGGTTGCAGAAGATCAGCGCGTTCTTGACGTCTTCCGAGCGGATCAGGCGGCGCAGCGCTTCGCGCTTATCCTGATCATCGCAAATCACCATGAACTGTTCGACGGTGGTCGCCGTCGACGCCTGCGCATCGACCGTGACCTCCTTCGGATTCATCAGGAAGGCGTCGGCCAGCCGGCGGATTTCCGGCGCCATGGTCGCCGAGAAGAAAAGCGTCTGGCGAATTTTCGGCAACAGCGAAACGATGCGTTCGACATCCGGGATGAATCCCATGTCCAACATGCGGTCGGCTTCGTCGATGACCAAAATCTTGACGTCGTTCAGCAAGATGCGCCCGCGATCGAAAAGATCCATCAGCCGCCCGGGGGTGGCGATCAGGACGTCGACGCCGCGATCGAGAAGTTTTTCCTGATCAACGAAGCTTTCCCCGCCGATCAGACGCGCCATGGTCAGGCGGTGGTATTTCCCATACTTCTCGAAATTCTCGGCCACCTGCGCGGCCAATTCCCGCGTCGGCGCCAGGATCAGCGAGCGAGGCATGCGCGCCTTGGCCCGGCTGCCGGCCAGGATTTCGATCATCGGGAGGGTGAAGCCGGCCGTTTTTCCGGTTCCGGTTTGAGCCACGCCGAGGACATCACGCCCCATCAGAATTACGGGGATGGCCTGTTCTTGAATCGGCGTGGGGTCTACGTATCCAGCCTCTTCCACGGCCTTGAGGATTTCGGGGCCTAGGCCTAGATCGGCAAACGTCATGGGTCTTCTATGTCCGGAATGGAACCGTGGCGTCCACGGAAATTAAAAATGACATCGTAATGATGTGCAGCGGGATAATAGTGACTCACGCGGTGCTGTCAAACATCTGCTTCGATATTTTGTCTCCGGTCTCCGGAATCATTGCTCCCGTCGCCCCATTTTTGCCTCCGCGGGGGCCGGATGGACAGCCTGTCGCTTGGTTCGAGAGGGCCATTGGGTTAGGGTTTCGGCGCCAATGATCGTTCGAGGGCCGAAAAATGCTGATGCGTGCCGAGCAATCCAATCTTCTCATCATCGATGTGCAGGAGCGGCTTGCTCCCGTGATGTCTGATCCCCGTCGGGTCATCCGCGGCTGCGGTCTGCTGATGCGGGCGGCCCAACGCCTGGAGGTGCCGGTGATCGCCAGCGAGCAATATCCGCAAGGCATCGGGCCGACGATCTTCGATTTGCGCGAATGGTTGCCGCCGGAAGGAGCCGTGGCCAAGCTGCACTTTTCCTGCGCCGACGAACCCGCCCTGCTTGATCGTCTGACCGCCGGCCGTCGCCGGCAGGTGGTCCTGGCCGGAATCGAAGCGCATATCTGCGTGCTGCAATCGGCGCTCGGGCTGAAAGAGAAAGGGTTCGATCCCTTCGTCGTCACCGACGCCAGCGCCTCGCGCCGCCCGGAGAATGAGACGGCGGCATGGGAACGCCTGCGTCAGGCGGGTATTCCCACGGTGACCGTCGAAATGGTCCTGTTCGAATGGCTGCGCGCGGCCGGGACCCCGGCCTTCAAGGAATTGGTCGGCCTGGTTAAATAGGGCGGGCGTGGAAGATGACGAAGACACAGCTTCTCCTCTGCCCGGGATTATTGAACGACGCCGCCTTGTGGCGACATCAATGCGAGACGCTCGCCGATGTCGCCGACATCGCGGTGGCCGATCTGACGGTGGCCGACAGTGTCGCCGGTCTGGCCTGCGCCATTCTCGACCGGGCGCCGCCGCGCTTCGCCCTGGCCGGCTTGTCGATGGGCGGCTATGTCTCCTTCGAAATCATGCGCCGGGCGCCGGAGCGCGTCAGCCGCCTGGCCTTGTTCGATACCCGGGCCCGGCTCGATCCCGAAGACTCGCGCATCCGCCGCCGTGAACTGATCGATATCGCCAGGCGGGGCGGCTTTTCGAAGCTTCCCCCCCAGATGCTGGCCGGTCAGTTGCATCCCGATCATGCGAAGGATCCCGAAATCGCCCGCACCGTGCTGGCGATGGCCGAGCGGATCGGCGCGGACGCCTTCATCCGCCAGCAGACGGCCATTCTCGGTCGACCCGACAGTCTTCCCGGCCTCTCCGCCATCTCCGTGCCGACCCTGGTCGCCGGCGGGCGCCAGGACACCATCACGCCGCCCGTCATCTTGCAGGAGATTTCCGACGGCATCCCCGGGGCCAGGCTGGTCATCATCGAGGATGCCGGACATCTGGCGCCCTTGGAGCAGCCTCACGCGGTCAGCGCGCTGTTGCGTTATTGGCTGCAGGGATGAGCCGACCGGCCGCCTCGAAAGAGGGAGGCCCCAAGCCCGAGCGGCGTCCGAGCCAGGGTTTCCGCGGATGCGGAAACTCAACACTGATGATTCTTAAGGACCCGTTAGACGATCACTTATCGTTTAACGGGTCCTTTGTCTTTCCCGGATCAGCCGGCGCGAACGCCATAGACGGCATAATTGACCTCGAGCGAGGCGCAACGCTCCCAGCGCTCGCGCAAGGGCGCGTAGCGCACGCCTTCGAAGCTTTTCGGAGCGATGCCGACCCGGCGCAGAGCCGCGGCGAATTCGGAGGGACGGACGAATTTCCGCCAATCGTGGGTGCCGCGCGGCAGCCAGCGCAGAATATATTCGGCCCCGACGATGGCCAGGGCGAAGGATTGCGGGGTGCGGTTCAGCGTTGCCCCGAAAAAGGCGCCGCCCGGCTTCAGGCGGTCGCCGACGGCGGAGAGAAACGCATCGGCGTCCGGCACATGCTCGATGACCTCCATCGTCATCACCACGTCGAATTGCCGGTCCAGGGTTTCCGGCGTGGCGCAGCGGTAATCGATGTCGAGGCCGCCCTGCTCGGCATGCAGGCGCGCCACGCCGATGTTCTTTTCCCCCGCGTCGATGGCCGTGACGGCGAAGCCCAGGCGCGCCATCGGTTCGGATAGAAGACCGCCGCCGCAGCCGACGTCGAGCAGGCTCAATCCCTCGAAAGGGCGAGGCGCGGTGGCATCGCGTGAAAAATGTTCCGCTAGATGGTCGCGCAAAAAGGCCAACCTCGGCGGATTGAGCTGGTGCAGCGGTTTGAAATCGCCTTCGGCATCCCACCAGGCGTCCGCCATCGCCTGGAAACGGGCGATCTCTTCGGGAGAGGCCGTGGTGGGGGTGGTGGTGGACGCCATGGAATGCTCCTTACTGCAGGTCGCGGCTTGAGGGGAGGGTGGTCTTGCGTCGGCTGACGATCTTAGAGTATGTATACGCGCCTTCGCTTAAGCGGCAACCTGGCTATCTATAGATTCTTTCAAGGAAATAAAACGATGGCGCGCATCGTTATGAAATTCGGCGGCACATCGGTCGGCGATTGCGAACGCATTAAAAATGTGGCTCGCCGGGTGAAAGCCGAGGTCGATCGGGGAAATGAGGTCGCCGTCGTGGTTTCCGCCATGTCCGGCGTGACCAATCAACTCGTCGACTACTGCAAGCAGATCGCCCCCCTGCATGACGCCCGGGAATATGACACGGTGGTCGCCACCGGAGAGCAGGTGACCATCGGCCTTCTTGCCATGGCGCTGCAGGAAATCGGCGTGACGGCGCGGTCCTGGATGGGCTGGCAGATTCCGATCCGGACCGATGGGGCGCATGGCAAGGCGCGCATCGAATCGATCGACACCACCGAGCTGGAACGGCGCATGGCCGAGGGCGAGGTGGCCGTGGTCGCCGGTTTCCAGGGCGTCGGTCCGGGCAACCGGGTGGCGACCCTGGGCCGTGGCGGGTCGGATACCAGCGCGGTGGCGATCGCCGCCGCCGTCAAGGCCGACCGTTGCGACATCTATACCGATGTGGACGGCGTCTACACCACCGACCCGCGCATCGTTGCCAAGGCCAAGAAGCTCGATAAGATCACTTACGAGGAAATGCTTGAGCTGGCATCGCTCGGCGCCAAGGTGCTGCAGACCCGTTCGGTCGAAATGGCGATGAAGTACCGTGTGCGGGTGCAGGTGCTGTCGAGCTTCGTCGATGCTCCCGGAACTTTGGTTTGTGATGAGGATGAAATCGTGGAAAAGGAACTGGTGAGCGGCATCGCCTATAGCCGCGACGAGGCCAAGATCACCTTGGTCAGGGTGGCCGATCGCCCCGGCGTCGCCGCCTCTATTTTCGGCCCGTTGACGGACGCCAATGTCAATGTCGACATGATCGTGCAGAACGTGTCGGAAGACGGCAAGCATACCGATATGACCTTCACGCTGGCCAAATCCGATCTCGATCGCGCCATCAAGGTGCTGAACGAGAAAAAGGACGAGCTGCATTACGAGCGTCTGGTGCCGGACAGCAATGTCGTGAAGATCTCGGTCATCGGCATGGGCATGCGCAGCCATGCGGGCGTTGCTCAAAAAATGTTCAAGACCCTGGCCGAAAAATCCATCAACATCCAGGTGATTTCCACCTCGGAAATCAAGGTGAGCGTGCTCATCGCCGAGGAATACACCGAACTGGCCCTGCGTGCCTTGCATACGGCCTACGGTCTGGATACGCACTGAATTTTTAGTCCGGAAATTGCAAAGGTGGTTTCCGGTTCGATTTTATGGTCGAAGGCGCGAGAGGAGTAAGACGCGAATGTCCTTGGCCCGGACGCATTTGGATCGGTTGTGGCGGCGTGGCCGGGACTTTCTCGGCACGGAAGTGGCGATCATGGGTGGGGCGATGTCCTGGGTGTCGGAACGGCACCTGGTGGCGGCGATCTCCAACGCCGGCGGTTTCGGGGTGCTGGCCTGCGGGTCCATGCCTCCCGCCCTTCTGGCGGCCGAAATCGAGGGGACCCAGGCGCTGACCGACAGGCCGTTCGGCGTCAATCTGATCACCATGCATCCGCAGCTGGCCGAACTGATCGAGGTTTGCGGCCGCTTGCGGGTCGGGCATGTGGTGCTGGCCGGCGGTCTGCCCCAGGCCTCTTCGATCACGCGGGCCAAGGAACTGGGCGCCAAGGTGATGTGCTTCGCGCCGACGGCTCTTTTCGGCAAGAAGCTGGTTCGTCTCGGCGCCGATGCTCTGATCATCGAGGGAACCGAGGCGGGCGGCCATATCGGGCCGGTTTCGACCAGCGTCCTCGCCCAGGAGATCCTGCCCGTGGTCCGCGACGTGCCGGTCTTCGTCGCCGGTGGCATCGGGCGTGGAGAGGTGATCGTCTCCTATCTCGAAATGGGGGCGGCCGGCGTGCAGCTCGGCACCCGTTTCGTTTGCGCCACGGAATGCGTCGCGCATCCCAATTTCAAGCAGGCCTTCATTCGGGCCAACGCGCGCGATGCGGTGCCCTCGGCCCAGGTCGACCCCAATTTCCCGGTCATTCCCGTCCGCGCGCTCACCAATCCCGCTTCGCAGCGCTTCATCACCTTTCAGCACGACGTGATCGGCCGGTTCCGCAAGGGCGAGATCGATCAGAAGTCGGCCCAGCTCGAAATCGAGCATTACTGGGCGGGCGCGCTCAGGAAGGCGGTGATCGACGGCGACATCGAGAACGGCTCGCTGATGGCGGGCCAGAGCGTCGGCATGGTCAGCCGCGAACAGCCGACGGTGGAAATCATCGCCGATCTCGTCGATCAGGCGGTGAGGGCTCTCGATTCCCGGGAGACATTGGAGGCGACCTTCTGATGCTGCCGAGCGCCAGCACGATCTCGCGACGACTGCTGGGCCGACTGCGTGACGTCATGGCGGGCGGGGGGTCCGCCCAGGACCGTCTTGACAAGGTGGTGACTCTGATCGCCGCCGACATGGTGGCGGAAGTCTGCTCCTGCTATGTGATGCGGGCGGGCGAGGTGCTTGAGCTGTTCGCCACCGAGGGCTTGCTGAAAAGCGCCGTTCATGAAACGCGCCTGCGGGTGGGTGAGGGACTGGTCGGCGACATCGCCGCCCATGCCCGGCCATTGGCGCTGGCCGACGCGCAGAGCCATCCCCGTTTCGCCTATCGTCCGGAAACCGGTGAGGAAATCTTCCATTCGCTGGTCGGCGTGCCGATCATCCGCGGGGGCCGGGTCATCGGCGTCCTGGTGGTGCAGAACAAAAGCCAGCGCCAATATACGGAAGAGGAAGTCGAGACCCTCGAAACCGTGGCCATGGTTCTGGCCGAACTGGTTTCTTCCGGCGAACTGATCAATCGCGACGAACTGGCCCCCATCGACGGCAATGCCGTGCTGCCGGTGCGGATGGAGGGGGTGCGCCTGACCGCGGGTATCGGCATCGGCGTCGCCGTCATGCACGAGCCCAAGATCATCGTCCAGAAGCTGGTCGCCGAGGACCCGCAGGTGGAGCTGGCCCGTCTGCGCGACGCCCTCAACCGGATGCGCAATTCCCTCGACGAAATGTTCGAGGCCCAGGATCTGGCGTTCGGCGGGGAGCATCGCGAGGTTCTGGAGACCTATCGCATGTTCGCCGAGGACGCCGGCTGGCGCGCGCGCATCAGCGAAGCGATCCAATCGGGCCTGACCGCAGAGGCCGCCGTGCAGAAGGTGCATGAGGATACCCGCATCCGCATGAGCCAGGTGAGCGATCCCTACTTGCGCGAACGTCTGCACGATCTCGAGGATATCGCCAACCGCCTGCTGCAGCATCTGGTGCGCGCGGGCGGCAGCGGGGGCACGGCGGCGGGAACCGAACTGCCCGAGAATACCATCCTGGTCTGCCGGACGATGGGGCCGACCGAGCTCCTGGATTACGACCGGCGCCGTCTGCGCGGTCTGGTGCTGGAGGACGGCTCGCCCACCATGCATGTGGCGATTCTGGCCCGCGCCCTCGACATTCCCGTGGTCGGCCGGGTGAAGGACGCCCTTGTGCGCATCGATACCATGGATCCGGTGGTGGTCGATGGCGATAATGGACAGGTATTCGTCCGGCCCTCCGACGATATTCTCGACGCTTTCGCCGCCAATCTGGAGACCCGCGCGGTCAAGTTGGCGACCTATGCGGCCATGCGCGACCTGCCGGCCGTCACTCAATGCGACCAGCCGGTGCGTCTGCTGCTGAACGCGGGATTGCTGGCCGACGTGCCGCAGTTGGAGGCGACGGGAGCCCACGGCATCGGTCTTTACCGCACCGAAATGCCCTTCATGGCCCGTCCGCAATTGCCCGACGTCTGGGCCCAGACGAGCCTTTATTCGAAAATTCTCGACGCCGCCCAGGGCAAGCCGGTGGTGTTTCGCACCCTCGACGTCGGCTCGGACAAGCTGCTGCCTTATTGGGACAGCGCCGGCGAGGACAATCCCGCCATGGGCTGGCGTTCGATCCGCATCACGCTTGATCGTCCGGCGGTGCTGCGCCATCAGTTGCGCGCCCTGGTCCGCGCCGGGGCCGAGCGGGATCTCTATATCATGTTTCCGATGGTCGCCGAGGCCGCCGAACTCATCAAGGCCCGCGCCCTGTTGGACATGGAATTGGAGCGGCATCGCGCCGAAGGCGGCAAGCCCCCGGCCCAATTGCGTGTCGGCACCATGCTCGAGGTGCCGTCCCTGGCCTGGCAGCTTCCCGCCTTGCTGAAGCATGTCGATTTCATTTCCATCGGCAGTAACGACCTGACGCAGTTCCTGTTCGCCGCCGATCGCGGAAACATGCGGATATCGGAACGTTACGACGTCCTCTCGCCGCCCATGTTGAGCTATCTGCGGTCGATCACCGACCGTTGCCTCGATGCCGGCGTGCAGCTTTCCCTGTGCGGGGAAATGGCCGGACGGCCGCTTGACGCCATGGTTCTGCTGGGGTTGGGCATCCGTAATTTGTCGATGTCGGCACCGTCCATCGGCCCGGTCAAGGCGATGGTGCGCAGTCTTTCCCTTTCCAGACTGGAAGACTACATGTCGACCCTCTATGATCTTCCGGACCATTCGGTCCGTGATAAGTTGCGTAATTTTGCATTGGATCACGGTGTTCAACTTTAAGTTTTCTTCCCCATCGCCGTCATCGGCATGTTTCGATGGGCCGCCATTGCATTTCGAATGCCTTTTTTGCTAAGAAGAGCTCCTGACGGCGGTTGGTGGAACAACAAGCGAAAATCAAGGATCGTCGTACCGTGGCAGCAGAAAACCAAGACATGGGCGTAACCGCTCCGGCCGAAGCGACCGGCAGCGTCGGTTCCCTCCTGCGCGAGGCCCGGGAGCGACGCGGCGAGGATCTTGGGTTCGTTGCCAATGCGTTGAGGATCCGTCAACCCTACCTACGCGCGATTGAGGCGGGGCGTTCGGACGATCTTCCCGGATCGACCTATGCGGTCGGTTTCGTGCGGGGCTACGCCGAATATCTGGGACTCGACAGCAAAGAGATCGTCCGCCGGTTCCGCCAGGAAAACGGCGAGTTCAACAATCGCGCCGAATTGGTCTTTCCGTCCGCCGTCTCCGAGGGAAGCATCCCGACAGGAGCCTTGCTCGGCTTCGCCGTTCTGGCCGCGGCGGCGGCTTATGGCGCCTGGTATTGGTATCAATCGCGTGATCCGTCGGTCGCCACGGCCGTGCCGGCGCTGCCCGAGCGGCTGGCCGCCCTGATTCATCAGCCGGTGGGAAGCGGTTCGGAACTGGTTCCCGTCGACGGCAACAAGGTCAATGAGGTGCCGCAGCCGCCGCCGGCCGCAGCCGCTCCGGCGGCTGTGCCCACGGTGACGCCGTCGCAGGGTTCCGTGCCGACGTCCTCCCCGCACGAGGATGTCATTCCCCCGGCCGAGGATGATGGCGCGTCGTCGTCCCAGGCGGCGCCCGGCGTGCCGGTCACGCCGGTGCCGGCGGTGACGCCGTCTTCGGCTCCCGCGCCTCTCGCGCCTTCCGCCTCTCCCGCGCCGGCTCCGGCGGCAGCGCCTGTCGGCGACGCCGCCGTTTCGCGTTCGCAGGATGGAAAGCCGGGACGGGATGCCCGGAACAAGACCGTTCGTCCGCCGGAACCGGCCAAGCCCGCCGAGCCGCCGGCCGACGCCGCGGTGAGTTCCGCTTATCCGGACGGTTCGCAGACTGGTGCCGCGACCGAGTCCGCGTCCCCGGCGGCCGATGCCGCCAAGCCCGCCCGCGATGCCAGGAACAAGGCCCGCGCCAAGACCGACGCCGTCTCCACGGCGGTCACCGGCGAGGGCGTTCCTGCGGAAACGCCGTCCGGCGAGGGGGCCAAACCCGTCATCCCCGCCGCGCCGTCCTCGCGGGTCGTTTTGAAGGCGACCGAGGACTGCTGGATTGAAATCCGCGACCGCAATGGCAAGATTGTGCAAAAGCGTCTGCTGCGGAAAGGCGAGAGCTATTCCGCGCCCACCCGCGCCGGGATGCGGATGACCGTCGGCAATGCCGGCGCCCTGGCCGTCGAGGTCGATGGCAAGGAAACCTCGGGGCTGGGCCGTGCCGGCATGGTGCGCCATGATGTGCCGCTGGACCCCGAGCGTCTGAAGAACGGCCTGGAGCCGGCACCGGAGCCGGTCGCACCGGCCGGCCCACCGGCGGAAGCGCCGGCCGGGACGGCCACTGGTGGCGAATAAGAACGCCACCGGCGGAAAGTCTGGAGACTTGCGTTCCACGAAGTGCGGCAGGTGGCTTGACGCCGCTTTGTCCGGATACGATTTTGCGCTATAACCCCATCCCCCATTTCTTACAGGCGAGACGGCCATGAGTGTAAGGCCCTACCGTGATATCCACCGCCGCGTCAGTCGGCAGATTTTCGTCGGCAACGTGCCGGTGGGCGGCGATGCGCCCATCGCCGTGCAATCGATGACCAATACCCTGACCACCGACGTCAATGCGACGGTGGCTCAGATCCATCGTTTGGAAGAGGCCGGCGCCGACATCGTCCGCGTGTCCTGTCCCGATCAGGAATCGGCCTTTGCGCTCAAGGACATCGTGCGTCAGGTCCATGTCCCGATCGTCGCCGACATCCATTTCCACTATCGTCGCGCCATCGAGGCCGCCGAATCGGGCGCCGCCTGCCTGCGGATCAATCCCGGCAATATCGGATCGGCCGAGCGCGTGCGCGAAGTGGTGCAGGCGGCCAAGGATCACGGCTGCTCGATGCGTATCGGCGTCAACGCCGGCAGCCTTGAGAAGGAACTGCTCGAACGTTATGGCGAGCCCTGTCCCGAAGCGATGGTCGAAAGCGGGCTGAACCACGCCCGCATTCTGGAAGACAACGACTTCTTCAACTTCAAGATCAGCGTCAAGGCATCCGACGTGTTTCTGGCCGTGGCGGCCTATCAGGCCCTGGCCGAGGCTTGCGATTATCCGCTGCATCTCGGGATCACCGAGGCGGGAGGCCTGCGTGGCGGAACGGTGAAGTCGTCGATCGGCATGGGTGCCCTGCTGTGGGCCGGAATCGGCGATACCATCCGTGTTTCTCTGTCGGCCGATCCGGTCGAGGAGATCAAGGTCGGCTACGAGATGCTGAAGTCTCTCGGGCTGCGCAACCGCGGCGTCCGCATCGTCTCCTGTCCCTCCTGTGCCCGTCAGGGCTACGACGTGGTCAGCACTGTGGCGACGCTGGAAGAGCGGCTGGCCCACATCACCACGCCGCTCACCCTGTCCATCATCGGCTGCGTGGTCAATGGTCCCGGCGAAGCGCGGGAAACCGATCTGGGGGTGACCGGCGGCGGCGGCGGCAGCCATATGGTCTATGTGGGGGGCAGCCCTGATCATAAGATCGACAGCGCCGACATGATCGAACACATCGTCTCCCTCGTGGAGAAGAAGGCCGCGGCGATCGAAGCCGACAAGGTCAAACTATCAGCTGAGTGAGTCTTCCTTTCGTGTCAGTCCTACAGCCGGTGCGCGGCACCCATGATTTGTTGCCCGATGAGGCTCGCCGCCACCGTCTGGTCGAGGAGATCGCCTTCGACGTCGCCAGGCGTTACGGCTTTGGCGAGATCATCACCCCGATCTTCGAATTCACCGAAGTCTTCTCGCGCAATCTGGGCGAGACCACGGATGTGGTTTCGAAGGAGATGTACAGCTTCACCGATCGTTCGGGCGAGGGGCTTACCCTTCGCCCCGAAGGTACGGCGGGCGTGGCGCGGGCCTTCATTTCCGGCGGGTTATCCCAGCATCTGCCTCTGAAGCTGTTCTATCGCGGGCCGATGTTCCGCTATGAGCGGCCGCAAAAGGGACGGTTGCGCCAGTTCCACCAACTGGGCGTCGAGTTGCTGGGAGTCGAGGGATCGCAGGCCGATGTCGAGGTGATCGCGCTGGCCGCCCATATCCTGGAAGCGCTGGGGCTCAAGGACAATGTCCGCCTGGAACTGAACAGCCTGGGCGACGCGGCATCGCGGGCGAACTACCGCGATGCGCTGGTCGCCTATCTGTCGGGCCGCAAGGACCAGCTTTCGAAGGACAGCCTGGAGCGCATGGAGCGCAACCCCTTGCGCGTTCTCGATTCGAAGGACGAGAGCGACAGGCAGGTGGTGGCCGACGCTCCGCTGATGCAGGATTATTTGAACGACGAGTCGCGCCGTTTCTTCGACGAGGTGCAAAACGGCCTCGCCGCCGCCGGCGTTCCGGTCACTCTCAACAGCCGGCTGGTGCGCGGCCTCGATTACTATTGCCACACGGCCTTCGAATTCACCACGACGGCGCTCGGCGCCCAGGGCACGGTTCTGGCCGGCGGGCGTTACGACGGATTGATCGGCCAGATGGGCGGTCCGGCGACCCCCGGCATCGGCTGGGCGGCGGGAATCGAGCGTCTGTCCATGCTGTTCGCCGGCGAGGCTCCGGTGGTCCGTCCCCTGGTTCTGATTCCCATGGGCACGGCCGATGCGGCCGTCGGCTTGGCCCAACGGCTGCGTCACGCCGGCTTCACCGTCGAGACGGGCTATTCGGGGAATATGAAGAAGCGTCTGGCCCGGGCCAACAAAGTCAACGCCCGCGCCGCCATCATCCTCGGCGAGGAGGAATGGGCCCGGCAGGCGGTGGCGGTGCGCGACCTCGACTCGGGCGAGCAGGAGGAGGTTCCGCTGGCTGCGCTGGAGGACCGCCTGTCCCGGTTTCGCTGAGCCATGAACGACAACCGTTTCATTCTGCGACCGATCATCGTTGGCGCCAATCATCGCTCCAGTTCCCTGGCGCTCCGCGATGCCCTGTTCGTCGATGACGCGGCACAACCCTTTTTTCTCGCCGCGCTGAGGCAGGCCGGCCTGGCGCAGGCGGTGGTCTTGTCCACCTGCGATCGGGTCGAGGTGCTGACCATGCATCACGACGCCGCCGTCGCCGAGGCGATCATCGCCCAGGCTTTCGCCATGCGCGGCCATGTGACCACAGACGGCTTGGCCGGACAGCTCTATACGCTGGCCGACGAGGCCGCGGTCAAGCATTGCTTCGCCGTGACCGCCTCGCTCGACAGTCTGATCATCGGTGAGCCTTACGTGCTGGGCCAGGTCAAGGCGTGTCATCGGATCTCGCGGGAGGCCGGACTCTGCGGCCCCGAAATGGAAACCCTGCTGGCCGCCGCCTATGCGGTGGCCAAGCGGGTGCGTTCGGAAACCGCCGTGGCCGAGCGGCCGGTGTCCATCGCCTCCGCCGCAGTGCAGTTCGCCCGCGACTTGCATGGCGAATTGAGCGACTGCCAGGCGCTGCTGCTGGGGGCCGGCGAAATGGGCGGGCTGGTGGCCGAAAGCATGCTGGCGGCCGGCGTTCATCGCCTGGTGGTGGCGGCGCCCAGGCAAAGCCAGGCCGAATCCTTGGCCGAAAGTCTGAACTGCCACCTTGGGGCATTCGAAAATCTGTCGGAACTCATGCCCGACGCCGACATCGTGCTGACCGCCGTCAGCGGGCGGCATCATCTGATCGGCGCCGAACATATCCAGGCGGCCCTTCGCAAACGGCGCCGCAAGCCGGTCTTTTTGGTCGACGTCGGCATTCCCGGCGACATCGACCCGGCCGTCAACCGGGTTGACGGGGCGTTCCTTTACGATTTGACCGATCTCGAACGGCTTGCCATGGAAGGCCGGGCGACCCGCGAGGTGGCGGCGCGCGAGGCATGGACCATCGTCGATGCCGAACTGACCAGTTTTTCCCGTGGCCGGGCGGCGCGGGTGGCCGTGCCGTCGATCGTCGCCCTCAGGTCCCGTTTCGAGGCGGTGCGAGACCAGGCGCTCGCCGAGGCGGGCGGCGACGCCGAGAAGGCGACCCATCTGCTGGTCAGCCGCCTGTTGCATGAGCCCAGCGAAGCGATGCGCGAAATCGCCGCCGGAGGCGATGGGACGAAGGCCGAATGGGACGCCGCCGAGCAGTTGCTTCGGCGGCTGTTCCGGCTGGAGTGAGCCGATGAATCTCGATCAGACTTTCGACAAGGTGCTCTCCCGGCACGCCGAGCTGTCCGCCATGCTGACCGGCGAGGCGGGGACGACCGATGCGCACAGCTTCGTCAAGATGTCGAAGGAGATGGCCGAACTGGATCCGGTGGTCGCCGGCATCAGGGCGCTTCGCCAATTGCAAAGCGAGATGGCCGACGCGGCGCAGATGATGACCGATCCGGCCGCCGACGCCGAAATGCGCGGCCTGGCCGAGGAGGAGTTCTACGCGCTCAAGGAGCGTCTTCCGCAGCTTGAGCGCGAGGTCCAGTTGGCCTTGCTGCCGAAGGACGAGGCGGATGAGAAGAACGCCATCCTGGAAGTCCGGGCCGGGACCGGCGGCGAGGAGGCGGCGCTGTTCGCCGCCGAACTGTTCCGCATGTACGAACGTTACGCCGCCTTGCGGGGCTGGCGTTTCGAGGTGCTGGGGGGCAATGACACCGGCCTCGGCGGCATCAAGGAGGCGACGGCCGGCATTACCGGTCGCGACGTGTTCGCCCGTCTGAAATTCGAATCCGGCGTGCATCGGGTGCAGCGGGTGCCGCAGACCGAGGCGGGGGGACGGATCCATACCTCCGCGGCCACCGTTGCCGTTCTTCCCGAGGCGGAAGAGGTGGACATCCAGATCGACGATAAGGATCTGCGCATCGACGTCTTCCGTTCGCAAGGCTCAGGGGGTCAGAGCGTCAACACCACGGATTCGGCGGTGCGCATCACGCATTTGCCGACCAATACGGTGGTCCAGTGCCAGGATGAGAAATCCCAGCACAAGAACAAGGCGCAGGCCATGAAGGTGCTGCGCTCCCGCCTCTACGAGGCCGAACGCGCCGCGAAGGATGCCGAACGGTCGGCCAACCGCAAGGGACAGGTCGGATCGGGCGATCGTTCGGAACGCATCCGGACCTATAATTTTCCGCAAGGCCGGGTCACCGACCATCGGATCAATCTGACCCTCTACAAGATCGACAAGGTCATGGAGGGCGAGGCCTTGGATGAACTCGTCGAGGCGTTGGTGGCCGCCGACCAGGCCGCCCGCCTGGCGGAAATGGAATGACCACGGTCGGCGCAGTCCTGGCCGAAGTGACAGGACGATTACAAAAGGCGGGCATCCCCTCGGCCAGACTTGACGCGCGGATGCTGCTCGCCCATGTTCTGGAAATACCGGTTACCGCGATTTTCAGCCATCCCGAAAAGCCCATATCCGACGAGGAGGAGGCCCGGGTACGGCAGGTCGCCGAACGCCGACTTCAGCGCGAGCCGATGTCCCATATTGTCGGCCATCGCGAATTCTGGAGTCTTTCGTTCAAGGTCACGGCCGATACGCTCGATCCCCGGCCGGATACCGAAACGGTCGTCGAGGCGGTACTGGCGGCGCTGCCCGATCGCCGGGCGCCCCTTCGCCTCCTGGACTTCGGGACCGGAAGCGGTTGCATTCTTCTTTCGTTGTTGAGGGAATTGCCCGAGGCGACGGGCATCGGTATCGACATCAGCCCGGCCGCCTTGTCGGTGGCCAGGGAAAACGCGAAGGCGCTGGGGCTGCAGTTCCGCGCCGGATTCGTTCTGGGGCATTGGGGGCAGGGGGTTGAGCCGGCTTACGATGTGATCGTGGCCAATCCGCCCTATATTCCCGACGGGGAGATCGACGCCCTGGAGGACGAGGTGGCTCTCTACGAACCTCGTGGCGCCCTGGCGGGAGGAATCGACGGTCTTGGTTGTTATCGCGCCTTGGCGCCCGACATCGCCCGCCTTTTGAAGCCCGGGGGGCTGGCGGCGCTTGAGGTGGGAAAAGGTCAGGCCGAAGCGGTCGGCCGCATTTTATTGGATCGCGGATTGGGGTTTTTCGCCGTGCGGCGGGACCTGGCCGGCGTTGAAAGATGCGTCATGGTCAAGCGACAGATGGCATAGATAAAATGAAATGTCGGGAAACTCAAAAAAAGTGTTGGAATATCGGATCTTCCCGACTACTTTTGGGTCCGCGCGACAAACGAACGAGGCTGCGTCGAGTCTCTTGAACTCCGCCCCTCCTAGTTCGCCGTTATCCCACTTTGTCGCCACTTCAGCGCCTGCGGAAATTGGTCGGCAAGCCCAGCATATAAAGGGTCGATTCTATCAACTCGATGCATGTAGGTACCATGAAACCAGGACAGAGCGGTCAGAACGGTAAACAACGTTCGCGTGGCCGGAGCATTAATGGCGGGGGAAAGAAACATCTTCCTCCACGTAATCAAACTTATGACAGCAATGGGCCGGATATTCGTATTCGTGGCAATGCCCATCAGGTTCTCGAGAAATACCTTGCGATGGCGCGTGATGCCTCATCCCAGGGTGATCGGGTGTCCGCCGAAAACTTTTATCAACATGCGGAGCACTATTTCCGCGTGATCAACAACCAGAACCAGTCCAATGGTCGTCAGCCGTTGCGCGCCATGCCGACGCCTGCCGACGACCAGGATCAGGACCAGGACCAGGACATGCTTTCCGGCGAGAACGAGGCCGAGGAGCGCGAGGCTGTTTCCGAGGA
Source organism: Telmatospirillum siberiense (assembly GCF_002845745.1). Classification (GTDB taxonomy): domain Bacteria; phylum Pseudomonadota; class Alphaproteobacteria; order Rhodospirillales; family Magnetospirillaceae; genus Telmatospirillum; species Telmatospirillum siberiense. Next base: position 52,145 of record NZ_PIUM01000001.1, read on the forward strand.
GGAAGAATCCGAGGGCGGCGAAGAAGGACAAGTCGAAACGGCCAGCGCTTAAAGTTGGCGGTTTCGTACGGCAAGGGAAAATCCATCCCTTGCCGTGGCGGGTAAATGACGAGGAAGACTCCGTCATGACCGCCGTGATAGATGAACATCGACATTCTTCACGACCGCACGACTCTTGAGGTCAGGTGGGGACTGAAGGCCGAATTCCGTTCGGTTTTTGGCGTGACGGCTGTTTTCGTGACGGTGAAGGTGGCGGGCGGTCTGCTCGCCGCCCTCTCCCGCGAGGGCCTCCGTCCGTGACCGCGCATCCCCGAGGATGGCGCGATCGCGTCGCTTGCGAACAAGCCGGTTTGATCCATATTAGGGATTATCCGAGAGGGGTCTTTCGGCGGCCTCGATGAGGAGCCGTGAGGACCTCGTCGCTTAAGGAGGCACGACGATCATGGATTTCGAAAAGTTCACCGAGCGCTCCAAGGGATTCGTCCAGGCAGCTCAATCCCTGGCCTTGCGCAGCAATCATCAGCGCCTGACGCCGGAGCACCTGCTGAAGGTTCTGCTCGATGACAAGGAAGGCTTGGCGGCCAATCTGATCCGCGAGGCCGGCGGCGATCCGGCGAAGGCGCTGCAGGCCACCGAGGTCGAACTGGCCAAGATCCCCCGCATCGAGGGGGGCGGCGCCGGACAAGTCTATATGGATCCGGCGACGGCCCGGCTTTTCGAGCAAGCCCAGCAGATTGCCGAGAAGGCCGGTGATTCCTTCGTCACCGCCGAGCGCCTGTTGCTGGCGCTGGCCTTGTCGGCGGGAACGCCGGCGGCCAAGATTCTGAGTGGCGCCGGTGTCACGGCGCAAGGGCTCAACCGGGCCATCGAGGACATTCGCAAGGGGCGCAAGGCCAATAGCGCCAGCGCCGAGGACAGTTACGACGCCTTGAAGAAGTACGCCCGCGACCTGACCCAGGTGGCGCGCGACGGCAAGCTCGACCCGGTGATTGGTCGTGACGAGGAGATTCGCCGCACCATCCAGGTGCTGTCGCGTCGGACCAAGAACAATCCGGTGCTGATCGGCGAGCCGGGTGTCGGCAAGACGGCCATCGTCGAAGGCCTGGCCTTGCGTATCGTCAATGGCGATGTGCCGGAATCCCTGAAGGACAAGAAGCTTCTCAGCCTCGATCTGGGCGCCCTGGTGGCCGGAGCGAAGTTCCGCGGCGAGTTCGAGGAGCGGCTGAAGGCCGTTCTGAATGAGGTTATCGCCGCCGCCGGCGAGGTGATCCTTTTCATCGATGAGATGCACACATTGGTCGGCGCCGGCGCGGCGGAAGGCTCGATGGATGCCTCCAACCTCTTGAAGCCCGCCCTGGCCCGTGGCGAATTGCATTGCGTGGGCGCGACGACGCTCAACGAATACCGCAAGCATGTGGAAAAGGACGCGGCTCTGGCCCGCCGGTTCCAGCCGGTCTTCGTCAACGAGCCGACGGTCGAGGACACCATCTCGATTCTGCGCGGCATCAAGGAGAAATACGAACTGCATCACGGCGTGCGCATCGGTGATGCCGCGCTGGTGGCGGCGGCCACCTTGTCCAACCGCTACATTACCGACCGTTTCCTGCCCGACAAGGCCATCGATCTGGTTGACGAGGCGGCCAGCCGCCTGCGCATGGAGATCGATTCCAAGCCCGAGGAACTGGACGAGTTGGATCGCCGCGTCGTTCAATTGAAGATCGAGCGCGAGGCCCTGAAGAAGGAGCTCGATCCCGCCTCGAAGGACAGGCTGGGCCGTCTGGAAATCGAACTGGCCGAGCTGGAGGGGCAATCCGCCGAGATGACGGCGAAATGGCGGGCCGAAAAGGCGGAATTGGCCGAATCGACCAAGATCAAGGAACGCCTGGACCAAGCCCGTTCCGAGGTGGAGATCGCCCAGCGGATGGGGCGTTACGAGCGCGCCGGCGAATTGCTCTATGGAGTGATCCCCGAGCTGGAGCGCAAGCTCGCCCAGGCCGACGACAGTTCCAACCATCTGATGACCGAGGCGGTGACCGCGGAACATATCGCCGGCGTGGTCTCCCGCTGGACGGGTATTCCCGTCGACAAGATGCTGGAAGGCGAGCGGGCCAAGCTTCTGCATATGGAAGAGGGCTTGCGTCGCCGCGTCATCGGCCAGGAGGAGGCGGTGATCGCCGTCTCCAACGCGGTGCGCCGGGCTCGCGCCGGATTGCAAGATCCCCATCGGCCCATCGGCAGCTTCCTGTTCCTCGGGCCGACCGGCGTCGGCAAGACGGAACTGACCAAGGCCTTGGCCGAATTTCTCTTCGACGACGAAGGGGCGATGATCCGCGTCGACATGTCGGAATATATGGAGAAGCATTCGGTGGCCCGCCTGATCGGCGCGCCTCCCGGCTATGTCGGCTATGAGGAAGGCGGGGCGCTGACCGAAGCGGTGCGGCGTCGGCCCTATCAGGTGATTCTGTTCGACGAGGTCGAGAAGGCCCATCCCGACGTCTTCAACGTCCTCCTCCAGGTCCTGGACGACGGCCGCTTGACCGACGGCCAGGGGCGGACCGTCGATTTCCGCAATGTGGTGATCGTGCTGACCTCCAACCTCGGCGCCGATGTGCTGGCCAATCAGAGCGAAGGCGAGGATTCGGGGGCGGTGCGCGCCCAGGTGATGGAATATGTGCGGGCGGCCTTCCGGCCCGAGTTCCTGAACCGCCTGGATGAGATCCTGCTGTTCCATCGGCTGAATCGCTCGCAGATGGACGCGATCGTCGATATCCAGCTGGGGCGTCTGTCGAAGCTGCTGGTCGACCGCAATATCAGCATCGCGCTGGACGACGCGGCCCGCCAATGGCTGGCCGATGCCGGTTACGATCCGGCTTATGGCGCGCGTCCGCTGAAGCGGGTGATCCAGCGCGCCTTGCAGAATCCCCTGGCCACCCAGCTTCTCGAAGGGAAGATCCAGGACGGTCAAACGGTGGCGGTCTCCGCCGATGCCGGCGGGCTGATCGTCAACGGCGAGGTCGTGCGGGACGTGGCGGCGTAATCTTATCGGTATCCCCGGGCTTGACCCGGGGATACGCGGAGTGCCGCAGGGCTATTTTCGCGGCGCGGAGGGCGTTGCCGGCACCATCTGCCAGGTGGTGCCGCAGGACTGCACATAGGGATAATAGCCCCTGGGGTTGCTGCAGTAATAATAGGCCGCCGCGCTTGCCGCCGGCTGTTCGATCACGACCGGCGCCGGTTGGACCACCGTTACCGGCTGCGCGTAATAATAGGGGGCGGGATAGTAATATCCCGGCCAGCCGAGGGCGGCGTCGATCGCCAGTCCCGTCGCCAGACCGGCGCCCAGCCCCCATCCCCAGTCACCGCCGCCCCAGCCCCCGCCGTGAGGGCCACCCGGACCGTGAGCCTCGGCCACGGATGGCAGGGTTGCGGCTGCCAATGCCATGGACAACGCCGTCGACATCATTACGAGTCTGAATTTATTGCGCATGCCACAGTCCTTTCCGGTCGTCCACGGCCGAATGAGAATTTGGCGGCCATGATAACGCAGGGCTGCTTCCGGTTTGTGACCTGATGGTTTCGCCTTTGTAACAAGGCCGCTATCCCGACGTCGCACGAGAACGCTCAGGATCTGGCAATGATCGCCGTCCTGCTCACCCCGCAGGGCAAGTCCGCCCTCCAGGGAAATGCCGGGTCATTGTGCCGTCCCGTCATGCAGTTTTGATAGAAACCTCAAAGGCCCTCTGTCATAACTCTATGGTTGAATTATTCTGGCTGTAGTGTTGCATTCCGATGTCTCCTGATTTGCACGCTTGTCTCCGCGAAGCCACCAAAGGCCCCCATCGCCACCTGGATCACCACAGGCTTCTGGCGCCGTTGGTTCGAGACGACCTGACGGTTGAGCAATATGGCAAGGCCTTAGCCGTTCTCCACAGCGTTTTTGTGCCGTTGGAGGATGGAATAACGCGATTTCTTGGTTCTCGTCCCGAAACGTTCGATTACCGTCTTCGATGCAAGATTCCGGCGTTGCTGAGCGATCTCGCGGCACTTGGGCGCGCGCCCTGGGGGGTGACGATGCGCTATCCCGTTCCTTCGACGATCGGTGAACTGGTGGGGATTCTCTATGCCGTCGAGGGAACAACCATGGGGGGGCGGCATATCGTTCGCTGCCTGAGACAATTCGATAACCTTCCGAAGCGATTTTTCTCAGGATATGGGGAACATACCGAGTCCCGCTGGCATGAGTTCCTGGCTTTTGCCGCGGCGGCTTGTCCTGCTGCCGACCACCAGTCCGCGGCAGTGAGCGCCGCATCCGTGTTTCATGCCATCAAGGCACATCTAGATCAATGCGAAGAGCTCGCCAGGCTGAAGGATTAATGGTTTGGGCGATGGAATAAGCTTACTGGAGATAACGAAACTCGGCGACGATGTCTGCGCCCAGGAACCGATCCATGTTCCTGGGGCTATACAACCCCACGGGCTTCTGGTCGGGCTGGACGGCCGGACATTGGAGCTGCTTACCAAAAGCGCCAATGTCGATGCGATCTTGGGCTCGACCCCCCTGCACGAAAAACCGACGTGGCTTCCTCCATCCGTGATCGAGGTTTGCCGTGATCTCGGAGAGTCCCCGTCACAGGATCGAACTCTTCCGGCCGTGATTGTTGGGATAGGGACGACAGAGGTACATTGTTTTAGCGCATCCGGGATCGTTTTCTGCGAATTCGAGGCGGCGGCGCCTTCCCCGGCCTCGCCGCCGACGGAAAATATTTCGCTGCAGGCCACCAATGTCGTCAGACAATTGGGCGCTGCCGACGACATTAACGGATTGTTCATGACGGCCGCCGAGGCTATCCGCTCGATTTCAGGTTTCGAGCGGGTACTGATCTATCGTTTCGATCTGGAAGGCAATGGTGAGGTGGTCGGCGAGAGCCTGGCATCCGACTGGGCGCAAAGTTTTTTCGGTCTGCGCTTTCCGTCAAGTGACATCCCCGCGCAGGCGCGAGAGCTGTACCGGATAACGCGCGACCGTTGGATTCCAACCCGTGACTATCGGCCGTCGCCATTGGAACCGGCACTCGATCCACGAGGTCAGCCATTCAATATCGGTCTCAGCCATTACCGCAGCATGTCGCCTATCCATCGGATGTACCAACGCAATATCGGCGTCGATGGCGCGATGTCCGTGTCGGTGATGCGTGATGGGGATCTTTGGGGATTGGTTATCGGCCATCATCGCGAGCCTCATCATGTGCCGTCGGCGATCCGGCGCGATATAGTCGGCGTGGTGCAGGCGTTCGCGTTGCGCCTGGACGCTTTGCTGAGCCGCGAGACCAGAACCTATCTTGAGCAGGGCATGCATGCCTGTTTGGCTATGCTGCGCAAACTGGCCGGCGTGGATAATTTTCTGGTCGCGCTTACCGAAGGCGAACCGGAGATCATCGAGTTGATCCCCGGCTGCTCCGGAGCGGCCGTGGTTTGGGATGACGGAGAGAATTTGGCATCTGTTCGCACCGTGGGGAGAGTGCCTCCCGGCGGCGACCTTATTTCCCTCGCCGCCTGGATACGCTCGAGTGGCGACGTGCCGGTATTCGCCGCGGACGATCTGTCGTATCGCTTTCCCCCATTTCATCGTCATCGCGAGTTGGCCAGTGGTGTTATGGCCTGCTTTTTTGAAGATCCCCGCCATACGGTGTTGCTGTTGTTCCGTCCCGAGGTCATTCAGTCGGTGTCGTGGGCGGGAAAGCCGGAAAAGCTGGTGGGGTCGGACGGTGTCCCGAATCTGCCGAGAAGGGCCTTCGACCGCTGGATCGAGGTGAAGCGTGGGTATTCACAGCCTTGGCTGCCCTGGGAATTGGATATCGTTGCGACAGTCTGTGCCACGATTAACGACGTCATCATCCGTCAGACGCGTATTGCCGAGGAACTTCGGAAACTGTCTCGCACCGATCCTCTCACGAACTTGTCTAATCGCCGCGCATTCATTGAGGTTTCCGAAATTGAATTCCTTCGCTGCCGGCGCTTCGGATCCGTCGCCGCCGTGCTTATGATCGACGTCGACCATTTCAAGGCAATCAATGACGCGTATGGACACGAAGCGGGAGATGCGGCGCTCGTCAGTCTGGCCAAAACGTTACAGATGTCGGCTCGCGCTACGGACTTTCCCGCACGATTTGGAGGAGAGGAGTTCGTATTTCTCTTGGTCGGCAGCGATGCTTCGGGCGCCTTGGAAAAGGCCGAGCGCATTCGCGCGGCGGTCGCGGAAACCGAGGTGACATTCGAATCGGTCAATTTCGGCATGACCGTCAGCATCGGGATATCGCAATTCTTGAATGACGATCAGAATTGGTCGGAGGCGATTTCCAGAGCCGATCAGGCGATGTATCGGGCGAAGGACCTAGGCCGCAACAGAGTGGTGATGTTGGCGGGCTGAGGAGAGGGCTGGTGCTGGTGAGAGGAATCGAACCTCCGACCCCGTCCTTACCAAGGACGTGCTCTACCCCTGAGCTACACCAGCAAGCCATAATCTTCGCGAAAGTCCGACGGTAAAGTCGTGCCGGTGCGAAGAGGCGCACTTCATGCCACAGGGCGCCGGGGGATGCAAGCCCATTCGCGTGACGATTTTCTCTAAGACCGTTCGACGGGTTGACGAGAGGCTCCGGGCTTCGCACATTGGGCCGATGCCGGTCGGGGTTGATCGATGAGATAAGGATGGACATGACGGAGCGGACGGGGGACGGAGAGAGCCGGGCCGAGAAGGTTCGGCGCCAGGCGGAGGAAAAGCGACAGCGGCAGGCCGAGGCTCTGCGGGCCAATCTGCTGCGGCGCAAGGCGCAAAGCCGGGCCAGGGCCGAGACCCCGCTGGAGACGGGCGAGAGCGGCTGCTGCGTCCGGTCCGACGAGAATGGCGGCTCTTGACGCCCATGGTGAAAATCCGCCGGACGCGTTTCGCGTCTGCCTTCGCCTCCGGCGTCGGCGAAGCTCAAGCGCCGCTCGGGCTTAAGGGGCCCTTTCATTTAAGATGAAACGCGCCACTAAGGCTTGTAGCGCGCGGGAAACCTGCGCTACAAGATCCGTCGGTCTCATCTCCGCCCCAAGGCGGGGATTTGCAGGAGAGCCCCCCGATGCCCGTAATGCCAGATCATTGGATCCGCGACATGGCCGTCCAGCACGGCATGATCGAGCCTTTTACCGAGAAGCTGCAGCGGGAGGGCGTGATTTCCTATGGGTTGTCGTCTTATGGCTACGACGCCCGTGTTTCCCAGGAATTCAAGATCTTCACCAATGTCGATTCGGCGGTGGTCGATCCGAAGGACTTCTCGGAGAAGAGCTTCGTCGACCGCTCCGGTCCCGTCTGCATCATCCCGCCCAACAGTTTCGCCCTGGCCCGCACCGTCGAATATTTCCGTATTCCGCGCGACGTCCTGGTCATCTGCCTGGGTAAATCGACCTATGCCCGTTGCGGCATCATCGTCAATGTCACGCCGCTGGAACCGGAATGGGAGGGGCATGTCACCCTGGAGTTTTCCAACACCACTCCGCTGCCGGCGAAGATCTATGCCAACGAGGGCGCCTGCCAGTTCATCTTTTTGAAGGGCGACAGCCTCTGCGAGACTTCCTACCGCGATCGCTCGGGCAAATATCAGGCGCAAACCGGCGTGACCCTGCCACGCCTTTAGGACATCGTTCGGGCCGGTTTCCGGCCCCATCTTCAGGACTGAAATTCCATGGATAAAATCCGGATCGTCGGCGGCACCCCTCTGCGGGGCGTCATTCCCATTGGCGGAGCGAAAAACGCGGCGCTGGCCCTGATGCCGGCCTGTCTGCTGACCGACGGAACGTTGTCGCTGTCCAATCTGCCGCATCTGGTCGACATCACCACCATGGCCAATCTGTTGAGCCAGCACGGCGTGACCATGTCGCTGAACGGCCACGCGGCGAATGGCGGTCCGACGGGACGCGTGCTCGATCTCAACGCCGCCAAAATCACCAGCACCACGGCGCCTTACGATCTGGTGCGCAAGATGCGCGCCTCCGTCCTGGTCCTCGGTCCGCTGCTCGCCCGCTACGGTCAGGCCAAGGTATCCCTGCCGGGCGGTTGCGCCATCGGCACCCGGCCCGTCGATCTGCATTTGAAGGCGCTGGAGACCATGGGCGCCAAGATCGACGTCCAGGGGGGCTATATCGTCGCCTCGGTGCCCGGCGGACGCTTGAAGGGCGGCGAGGTGATCTTTCCGCAGGTGACCGTCGGCGGCACTGAGAACATTCTGATGGCCGCCTCGCTCGCCGACGGCGAAACCATCATCGCCAACGCCGCGCGCGAGCCCGAGGTTTGCGACCTGGCCCACTGTCTGGTCGCCATGGGCGCCAAGATCAGCGGCATCGGCACGCCCACCATCCGCATCGAAGGGGGCGAGCGTCTCCACGGCGCCCAATATTCCGTGCTGCCCGATCGCATCGAGACCGGCACCTATGCCGTGGCCGCCGCCATCACCCGTGGCGACATCGAACTGGTCGGCGCCCGGCGCGATCTGATGCAGTCGGTGGAGAAGGTGCTGGTGGAAGCCGGCGTCAAGATCTCCGAGACGCCGCGCGGCGTGCGGATCGACGCCGACGGCCGGCGGATCGGCGGCGTCGATATCATGACCGAGCCCTATCCCGGTTTCCCGACCGACATGCAGGCCCAGTTGATGGCCCTGATGACCACGGCCGAGGGGGCCAGCATGATCACCGAAACCATCTTCGAGAATCGCTTCATGCATGTGCCGGAACTGTTGCGCATGGGGGCCAGGGTGAACGTGCACGGCGCTTCGGCGATCATCCGCGGCGTGCCGAAGCTGTCCGGCGCCCCGGTGATGGCGACCGACCTTCGCGCCTCGGTGTCGCTGGTTCTGGCCGGTCTGGCCGCCGAGGGCGAGACCCTGGTCAACCGCGTCTATCATCTGGACCGGGGCTATGAGCGGGTCGAGGAGAAGCTGGCCGCTTGCGGCGCCGAGATCGAACGCATCAAGGACGGCACTCCGGCCGAGTGAGGTTGTCGGCATGATCGGTGGAGATCTGCCGTTGGATGTTTTGAACCACCAAGGCACCAAGGTAACGGCGTGTGCTGCGGGCGATTTCCCGCCCGTTCCTCAAGCCTCACACCCTGATGGAAACGAAAGCATGCCGGCGGCCCGAATTCACGGCCGCGGGCTGCCGGACGGTTTGGGAAACGCCTTGGTGTCTTGGTGCCTTGGTGGTTCATCAATAATCAAATGGTGCCGCGCCGCTTGCGGTACGGGGATAAAACCCTATAAATACAAGCTTCCCAACAAGTGGGCGATAAAGTGAGCGATCTGCAGAAACTGGTGCTGGCCCTGCCCAAGGGGCGCATTCTCGACGAGGCGATGCCGTTGGTCCGCGCGGCCGGCATCGAGCCGGAAGCCGATTTTGACAATCCGAAATCGCGGGCGCTGCGCTTTTCCACCAACCATCCGCATATCGACATCATCCGGGTGCGGGCCTTCGACGTGGCGACCTTCGTCGCCTTCGGCGCCGCGCAGATCGGCATTGCCGGCAACGACGTGCTGATGGAATTCGATTACCCGGAAATTTATGCGCCGCTGGATCTGAAGATCGGCCTGTGCCGCCTGGCCGTCGCCGAGCCGGTGGATCTGGCCGGATCCGATGATCCCAGCCGCTGGAGCCACATCCGCATCGCCACCAAATACCCGGCCATCACCGCCCGGCATTTCGCCCGCCGGGGTGTCCAGGCCGAATGCATCAAGCTGAACGGCGCCATGGAACTGGCGCCCAGTCTGGGACTGTGCCGGCGCATCGTCGATCTGGTGTCGACCGGATCCACCTTGAAGGCCAACGGCCTGGTCGAGATCGAACATATCGCCGATATCAGTTCGCGCCTCATCGTCAACCGCGCCGCGCTGAAGACCCAGCCGGACGAACTGAGCGCCTGGATCGATCGTTTCCGCGAGGCCGCCGATGCCGCGTAACCTGGATGCCCGCGCCGCCGATTTCGAGGCGGCCTTCACCGCCCTGCTTGCCGACAAGCGCGAGACGTCGGACGATGTCAATGCCGTGGTCACCGGCATTCTGGATGACGTGCGTCTTCGTGGCGACGCGGCGCTGCTCGATTATACCCGGCGCTTCGATCGGCTGAGCCTCGACGCCACCGGCCTGGCCATCGGCGCCGAGGAGGTTACCGCCGCCGTCGCCGCCTGCGACGAGGAGACCTTGACGGCGCTTCGTCTGGCCGCCAGCCGGATCGAGGATTTCCACCGCCGCCAGAAGCCCGAGGGGCTCAGCTATACCGACGCCGCCGGGGTCCGCCTCGGTTATCGCTGGACGGCGCTGGCCGCCGTCGGCCTCTATGTGCCGGGCGGTACGGCCTCCTATCCCTCGTCGGTGCTGATGAACGCCCTGCCGGCCAAGGTCGCCGGGGTCGAGCGCCTGGTCATGGTGGTGCCGACGCCCGACGGCAAGCTCAATCCCCTGGTCCTCGCCGCCGCCCGCATCGCCGGGGTCGACGAGATCTACCGCATCGGCGGCGCCCAGGCCGTCGCCGCCCTGGCTTATGGCACGGCCACCATCCGGCCGGTCGACAAGATCGTCGGTCCCGGCAACGCCTTCGTCGCCGCCGCCAAGCGTCAGGTGTTCGGCACGGTGGGCATCGACATGATCGCCGGTCCGTCCGAGATCCTGGTGGTCGCCGACGGGGACAACGACCCTTCTTGGATCGCCGCCGACCTGTTGAGCCAGGCCGAGCACGACACGGCGGCCCAGTCGATCCTCATCACCGACGACGCTGCGTTCGGACAAAAGGTCGCCGCCGCCGTGGAGGGTCATCTGGCCACCCTGCCGCGTGCCGCCATCGCGCGGGAAAGCTGGGAAAGCCATGGGGCGATCATTCTGGTCGACAGCCTGGACGCCGCGCCGGCCCTGGTCGACCGTGTCGCGCCCGAGCATTTGGAATTGGCTGTGGCCAATCCCGATGCTTTGGCCGAACGGGTGCGAAACGCCGGAGCCATCTTCCTTGGCCGCTATACGCCCGAGGCGATCGGCGATTACGTCGGCGGACCCAATCACGTGCTGCCGACAGCGCGCAGCGCCCGCTTCTCGTCGGGTCTGGGTGTCCTCGACTTCATGAAGCGGACCACCCTTCTGGGCTGTGACGCCGCCGCCTTGCACCGGATCGGACCCGCCGCAGTGACCCTGGCCAAGTCCGAAGGGTTGGGGGCGCACGGGTTGTCGGTGGCGCTCAGGGTCAATATGCCGAGGGCAGAGTGAGTGGCGAGGAACAGCGTCATCGTCTGATCCACGTCCAGCTGGACGAAAAAACCTTCGTGCGGCGCAAGCCCGAGGTCGAGCATGAGCGCGCCATCGCCATCTACGACCTGCTGGAAGACAATTATTTTCATCCCCTCGGCGACGAGGGCGGGCCCTACGCCCTGCATCTCTCCCTCATCGACAATCGGCTGATCTTCGACATCCGCTCGGAGGCCGGCGATCCCCTGGCCGAGGTGGCCTTGCCGCTGGCGCCTTTCCGCGGCATCGTCAAAGACTATTTCATCGTCTGCGAAAGCTATTACGGGGCCATCAAGCAGTCCACGCCATCGCAGATCGAAGCCATCGACCTGGGGCGCCGCGGTCTGCATAACGAAGGCTCGGCGCTTCTGCGCGAACGCCTGGCCGACAAGGTGGAGCTTGATCTGAAAACCGCCCGGCGGCTGTTCACACTCATCTGCGTCCTACATATCCGGGGGTAGGCGCGTGGTGCCAGGCGACCTTCCCTCCGCGGTTCTCTTCGCTTGCACGATGAACGCCATCCGTTCGCCGATGGCCGAGGCGCTGATGAGGCATTTCCATGGCCGCCACGTCTGGGTCCGCTCGGTCGGCGTCCATAAGGGGCTGCTCGATCCCTTCGCGGTCAGCGTGATGGACGAGATCGGCATCGACATTACCCGCCACCATGCCACCAGTTTCGACGAGTTGGAGGACACCAGCTTCGATCTGGTCATCTCCCTTTCGCCGGAAGCCCAGCACCATGCGGTGGAGATGACCCGCGCCATGGCTTGCGAGGTCGAGTTCTGGAACACGCTGGATCCTTCGATGATCGAGGGCAGCCGGGAAACCCGGCTGTCCGTCTATCGCCAGGTCCGCGACCAGCTCTCTCGCCACATCCTGCAACGCTTTCCCGTTGTGGCCACCGCCGTGTGATGCCGGGGCCCGCCGGGATGAGAAGCGAAAAGGTCTTGACCTATTTCATCCATCCGCCCACTTAGAGCGCGTCGCGAAATAGTCGCTCCGGGTCCTTCGGTTTTATATGACGCCTCCGCTTCGCTTTCGGTGGGCTCAATCGCCGCTCGGGCTCTAGGCCTGTTTCGCTTATTGATCAACAGGCCCTTGGGGGCCTTCGTCCCATGTCCTGGTTTCTCTCTTCGGTTTGGATGATTTGACACAGATTTCCTCTTCCCTGGTTCTCGCCTCGTCGTCGCCGCGCCGTCTCGACCTCCTGGCCCAGATCGGGCTGGTCCCCGATCTGGTCGATCCCGCCTGCATCGATGAGGCGCCCCTGGCGCGCGAACTGCCGGGTCCCCATGCCCTGCGCCTGGCCGAGGCCAAGGCGGGAAGCGTGGCGGCCCGTCATCCCGGTGCCTTCGTCCTGGCCGCCGATACGGTGGTCGCCTGCGGTCGCCGCATTCTGCCCAAGGCCGAGGAGGAGGCGCAGGCGAAGGCGTGCCTGGAACTGTTGTCGGGGCGGCGTCATCGCGTGTTAGGCGGCATTTGCCTGGTGGCGCCGGATGGTCGGCGGGTTTCGCGGCTGGTCACCACCACGGTCATTTTCAAAAGCCTCGATCAGGCCGAAAAGGACGCTTATCTGGCCTCCGGCGAATGGCAGGGCAAGGCCGGCGGTTACGCCATCCAGGGCCGCGCGGCGGTGTTCGTGCGCTATATCGGCGGGTCCTATTCCAACGTGGTCGGTCTGGCGTTGCACGAGACCTATGGGTTGCTGCACGGGTTGGGGCATGCCGCCGGTCGATGAGATCCTGTTTTCCCGATCGCCGGGAGAGAGCCGCTTCGCCCTGATGGCCGGCGGCGTTCCGGTGGAATTCGTGATCGATCGCGGAGCCGCCGGGGTCGGGGCTTTCGTCCTGGGCCGGGTGTTGAGCGTCAACCGCGGCCTCGACGCCGCCTTCGTCGACATCGGCGAGCCTTTGCCGGGTTTTCTGGCCTCGCCGGGGGCCGCCCATGGCGAAGGCGCCGTCGTTCTGGTCCAGGTCACGGCGGCATCCCGCGGGAGCAAGGGGGCGGCGTTGAGCGCCCAGCCCTCGATGCAGGGATCGCTGCTGGTTTATACGCCGGCCCGTCCCGGGCTCAATCTGTCGCGGCGGATCGCCGACGATGCCCGGCGGGAGGGGCTGCGAACCCTGTTGCGGGGGCTGTTGGAACCCCACGAGGGGCTGGTGGTCCGCACCGAGGCGGCGGAGGCGGACGAGGCGGCTCTCCTCGCCGAATTGACCTCGCTCCGGGGCCGTTGGCGAAGCTTGAGCGAGCAGGCCGCGAAGGCGGCGGCGCCGGCCCGGCTGCTGGCCGTCCCGCCGCTGGCGGAACTGCTGGCCGCCCACCCGCGGGTCGCCGCCTTGCGTGTCGACGACCGTGCCGCCCTGGCCGAGGCGAAGGCGCTGTTCCCCGCCGCCATCCATGAGGAGGGGGTATTCGACCGCGAGGCCGGCGAAGCCCTCGATCAGGCATTGGATCCCAGGGTTCCCCTGCCCGGTGGCGGAAGCCTGATCATCGAGACGACGGCGGCCTATGTCACCGTCGACATCGACAGCGGCGGCGGCGCCCCCCTGGCGGCCAATCTCGCCGCTGTTCCGGAAATCGCCCGCCAGCTTCGCCTGCGCGGCCTGGCCGGCCATATTCTGATCGACATCATCCCCTTGAAGGACCGTCAGGCGCAGGCGCGCCTGCTTGCCGCGTTGCGCAAGGCGGTGGCGGACGATCCGACGCCGACCCATGTGGTGGGGGTGACGCCGCTCGGTTCCGTCGAGATGACCCGCGAACGTCGCCGCCCGTCGCTTGCAGAACTCCTGCTTGACGGGGGGGCGCCGACGCGCAACGCCGAAACCCTCGGATTGGAAGGATTGCGCGCCGCCCTGCGGGCCGCCTTCGACCGTCCCCAAGCGCGGATCGCGCTGGCCGCCGCGCCCGGGGTGGCGGCGCTGCTGTCGCGCAACCATGCGGCCCTGGACGATGCCGCCCGCCGTCTCGGCCGGCCGCTGCCGGTGCGCGCGGTACCGGACGTCGCCACTTATCAAATCATCGAGGAGCCATGAAGACGAAGCATTCCCGGAAAGCGGCCTGTCCGATCTGCGGCAAGCCCCCGGTGCAGGAGCATCGGCCTTTTTGTTCGGCCCGCTGCGCCAAGATCGACTGTAACCGCTGGCTGAGCGACGTTTATGTGGTGCCCGGCGAGGAAACCGTGCCGTTGGCCGGCAGCGGAGCCGCATGCGACGAGGATGAAGAATAAAGGCAAAAATGCTGTTCCGTGGGTCTGGACAGCGCTTCGGTTTTTGTCTATAAGCGGCGTCCTCACCGCAAGGTGCCGGTGCCCAGGTAGCTCAGTTGGTAGAGCATGCGACTGAAAATCGCAGTGTCGGTGGTTCGATTCCGCCCCTGGGCACCATTCTCTCTTTCCCGACAGTTCTGATTATCCTTTTCCTTCCTCTTGAGGACGGCAGAGGAATGTCACTCCGCATGAGATCACGCCGCACGCGGCTTGATCTCATTGATGTCGATTGTCGTCATTCCTTGGGCCGCCGCTCGCACTAACCCGCGAACCCTTAACGGGCACCGAGGTCGCCATCAGAGCGTCCCGAGTTCGGTCGGCGTTATCGGCAATGTGCTCCGATTGCGGCCGACGGCGTTGCGGTCTCTCAAATCTCCAGCAGCTTGTCGGCCAGTTGGTCGCGTTTCAGGGCGTTCGGCGGGAAATGCGCCGCGAGCACGCTGCCGCATCGTTCGATCGCAGCCACGAAGCCATCGGCCGGACGTCCGGCCTTGATCGCTGTCACCAAGGCGGTGACCGCGTCATCCCAGACTTCCGGTCCGACCTTTTCATTGATCCCGGCGTCGGCGACGATCTCGGCATACCGTTCTCCCGTCGAGGCGAATATCAGCACCCCGGTCCGATGCACGGTCTTATGCAGCCCTTGCGCAAAGAATTGACGCATCGCTTCGGCGTGCGCCCGATCATGCCTGGCCCGCTGCGGGACGATATGGAATCTGAGTTTTGCATGCGACAACGCCAGGGCCGCGACGAGAAAGACGGCTAGCTGGGCGAGGTAGACGACGGGAACCGACCAATCGGTCAGAATGATCAGTGGCAGCGGCGCAAACAGCGCGATCAGTGCCGCCCAGGCGATCGGCACCAGCCGGTAGTCGCTTGAATGCTTTGCGACGACGCAAAAGATTTCTCCGGTCGTCTGCGACTCGGCTTTGCGGATCGCGTCTGAAACGCGGATCTTGTCGGAGTCGGCGATCATTCCTCGCTCCTTACCATTTTCCCGAGCTGCCGCCGCCGCCGAATGATCCGCCGCCGCCGCCAAAGGACGAGCCGCGCGACGAGCCGCGTCCACCGGACAATAGCAGCAAGACCATCATCCAGATCGCCTGGCAGACGCCACCACCGCCGGTGACAGTGCAGAGGACCAACAGTCCGACGACGGCCAGAACCGCGACGATGGCCACCCAAACCGGCATGTCGGTCTTCGTTTGTTTGACGTCCATGGCGACGTTCCTCTCGGCGGCGCTCTGGATCGTCTCGGCATCGCCGCTCAGCACGCGGATGATGTCCTGGGTCCCGCTTTTGATGCCGCCGGCGAAGTCGCCGGTCTTGAACTTCGGCAGGATCGAATTTTCGATGATGACCTTCGTCAGGGCGTCGGTCAGTGTGCCCTCAAGGCCGTAGCCGACTTCGATGCGGACCCGGTGTTCGGTTGTCGCGACGATCAAGAGCGCCCCGGTGTTTTTGTCCTTCTGGCCGATCTGCCAGTGCCGCCCAAGCTGATAGCCATAGTCCTCGATCGGCGTCCCTTGCAGCGATTTCACCGTGACGATGACCAACTGATCCTTGGTCTTGGTTTCAAAAGCCGCCAGGGATTCGGTGAGCGCCGCTCGATCCGTCGCCGTCAGCAGCCCGGCTTCATCGACGACGCGGCCGGTGAGCGCAGGAAAACTCGGTACCTCTGCCGCAACGGCACAGGTGAGACAGATCCAGGCGATGACGCAGAGGATCGCGCGACGGGGCATGGCGCGGCACCTTAGTGTTCGGATTAGTTGGTGGGCCGGTTCACCCGATGCCTGGGAATCATGCGTCGGGATCGGACCACTAGAATTTCACCTGCGGAAGACGCTTGGCTTCTTCCGAAACGGTGAACTCCTCCATCGGCTTTTTGCTGGAGTAGAGGATCGATGCCCAGATCCGGCCGGGGAAGGTGGTGAGCTCGGTATTGTAGAGCCTCACGGCTTCTATGTAGTCGCGCCGCGCCACGGAGATACGGTTTTCCGTACCTTCGAGCTGCGACTGCAAAGCCAGGAAGTTCTGGTTGGATTTAAGGTCGGGATAGCTCTCGGAAACTGCGAGAAGGCGGCCTAGCGCCCCGGACAGCTGCCCCTGCGCGGCCTGGAATTTCTTGAAAGCTTCCGGATCGGTGATGGTGCTGGCGTTGACCTGGATGGCGGAGGCTTGCGCGCGGGCCACGGTCACCGCCTCGAACACGCTGCTTTCCTGCTTGGCAAAGCCCTTGACGGTTTCCACCAGATTGGGAATGAGATCGGCGCGCCGCTGGTATTGGTTCAGCACCTCCGACCATTTGGCCTTTGCCTGTTCTTCATAGGTCGGGATGCTGTTGACCCCGCACCCCGCCAGGAAAAGGCAGAGCAGCGGGACGAGGAAAGCAATACGCGATGCGCGTGAGGCGCCGGCAACTGAGCCGATCATATTGGGTCTCCGTAAGCCGGATTGGCCGGTGATCGGCCGACTGGTCACTGGGATTGGGCCAGATACGGGCGACGATGGCTTCAGCATAGGTGGCGGCAAAGCCGCCTGGGTAGTCTCGGAAAATACTCAGATCCGATGCTCGGGCGACACCTCGACGACGAGGCGCCTTTGGCCGTTGTGATCTGCCCTCACCAAAGTTGGCCCCCTTGCCGCCAATTTAAGCGGCCCATGGACGGGTCCCCGATTTCCGTCGTCACCCATTCGATGCAAAGACCTGCGACCGGGTAAGGGTTTTATATCCATAGTCCCTAAATGAGGATGTTGGCGGAGCCAAATTGTGACTACTGCTTTCAAAGTAGCTCGCTTGGGCCGGCATCGTAAACTTATCACATATACCATATGTGAAGGGATTAATAAGAAAATGACATCTTTATCATTCTCTAAAATTCGCTCTCTTCAATTAAAGATCTCCCTAATTTCTGGGCTTTTTTTGGTGGGAGCCATCACGGCCCTTATCGGCTATGGCCTTTATTCCGCATGGAGCACTCAGGCCTTCGTCAGCGCCGAAACCACCCGGACCGCCGACGATATGACCAAGAAGGCGCTGCTGAACAATGCCGGAGCCGAAGCGCGCGCGATCAAGGCGGAACTCGATCTCGGTTTCGATGCGGCGCGGACCATGGCTCACGCCTTTACCGTGCTGGCTGACGACAAGAATGGAGGCATCCCGGCTGGCGACCGCCGCACCCAGTTCAACGCCGTGCTGCGCAACGTTCTGGAACGCAATCCCGGCTTTAACGGCACTTATTCAGCCTGGGAGCCGGATGGCTTGGATGGCAACGACGCGGCGTTCAAGAATCGTCATGAGGTGGGATCGGATGGCACCGGTCGGTTCCTTCCCTACTGGACACGCGACGCCAAGGGAACAATCGCCATCCAGCCTCTGGTCGAATATGACAGCGCGGAGAAGCACCCGAACGGGCTGGTCAAGGGGGCCTGGTACATCAACCCCCACAATAGCGGAAAGGAAAACATCCTCGGCCCGCTGCCTTACATCGTGCAAGGCAAGTCGGTCTTCCTGGCCACCATGTCCGTGCCCGTCATCATCGGCGGCAAGTTTCATGGCCTGGTTGGCGCCGACTATAATCTGGACTTCGTGCAGAAGCTGGCCGAGCGGGTCAATGCCGAGATTCTCGATGGAAAGAACAAAGGCAAGGGCAAAGTGGCCATCATCAGCGATACCGGGTTGATCGTCGCCGATAGCGCGGATTCGAGTGTCATCGGCAAGCCCGCGGTCAACGCCGATCAGCGCTGGAGCGACAGTCTCTCTATCGTCCAGTCCGGCAAGTCCGTGATCCTGGATGATCCAAAATCGGCCTTCATCGACACCTACGCGCCGATCAATATCGGCTTGACCACCACGCCCTGGGCGGTGGTGCTTTCGGTGCCGAGAGACGTGGTTCTGGCTCCGACATATGAACTCGGGGCTTCGTTGAGCGCTCGATCGACATCGAACATCCTGTGGCAGATTGGTGTCGGCTTGACCATCGCCGTGCTGGCGATCTTCGTCACGGCGAAAGCCGCCAAAGGCATCGCCACGCCGATTCGCCAATGCGCGGATTTTGCCAACGGGATCGCCAACGAGGACTTCAATCAATCGCTTGAAACGGAACAGGCCGACGAAGTCGGAATCCTGGCCGGTGCCTTGCGCAAGATGCAGGGCGATTTGAAGCGCAACATCGCACAGCGCGCCGAAGATCAGGCCAAGGCGGAGGCGGAGCGGCGGAGCACGATGCAAAAGCTGGCGGATAGCTTTGAATCCTCGGTCGGCGGCGTGGTAACGAATGTCACTTCGGCGGCAACGCAAATGCAATCGACGGCTCAATCCATGTCGGCCAATGCCGAGCAGACGAACCATCAGGCGAGCACTGTCGCCGCCGCCGCCGAAGAGACCACGGCCAGCGTACAGACCGTGGCATCCGCCGCGGAGGAACTGTCGTCGTCCATTCGCGAGATCGCGCGTCAGGTCGAACAGTCCAGTCTCACGTCGCGGAATGCTTCCGAAGAGGCCAGTCGCACCAACCAAAAGGTCCAGGGTTTGGCGGCGAGTTCCGCCAAGATTGGCGAAGTCGTCAAGCTGATCAACGACATTGCCAGCCAGACCAATCTGTTGGCCCTGAACGCCACCATCGAGGCGGCGCGCGCCGGCGATGCGGGCAAGGGGTTCGCCGTCGTGGCGGGCGAGGTCAAGAATTTGGCCAATCAGACCGCCAAGGCGACCGAAGAGATCGGGGTCCAGATCGGCGCCGTGCAGATCGCTACCGAGGATGTGGTGACGGCGATCGCCGGCATCGTCGGGCGGATCGAGGAGATCAATCAGATCGCATCGACCATCGCGTCGGCGGTCGAGGAGCAATCTGCGGCCACCGCCGAAATCGCCAGAAACGTCCAGCAGGCGTCGACCGGAACCCAGGAAGTCTCGACCAATATCGGCGGGGTTACCCAGGCATCGTCGGAAACCGGACAGGCGGCCGGACAGGTATTGTCTTCGGCCCAGTCCCTATCAAAGGAGGCGACGGAACTCCGTGACGTGGTCGCCAAGTTCCTGCAAAGCGTACGCGCCGCGTGATCGGAGCTTGCCGTAGTGGCCTGCATTTGAAATATCGCGAACCGTCATTCATTGCGAATTTCAAATGCGGGCTGCTACGGCTCTCCGGCCACAGTCGGCTTTCCCTTCGGGATCTGCTCGCTTACCCTCAATTTCCAGCCAAGGTCCGGATCAGCGCCTTTATATCTTCGGAAGCGGGCTTGAGCGGATTGGTCGCGAGGCAGGTGTCCGCCAGGGCGGATTGAATCAACTCCTCTTCACCACGGGCGTATTCGGCCATATCGATTCCGAGGGCCTTCAGCGTCGCCGGGATGGAGAGCCTGGCATTCAGACGGCTGACGGCCCGGGCGAGATTCTTCGCGCCGCCCTTCACCGTCGGGCTTTCGATTCCGAGACGGCGGCCGATCGCCGAATAGCGTTTGGCCGTGACAAGGCAAGAGGCGCTGGACGCGACCGAGGAATTGTAAATACCGGCATTGAACTCGATGACATGGGGCAGCAGCATGGCGTTGATTCTGCCGTGCGAGATATGAAATCTGCCGCCGATGGCGTGCGCCAGGGCATGGGCCAGCCCCAGTCCGGCGGCATTGAAGGCGATGCCGGCCATGCAGGAGGCGTGATGCATGGCCTCGCGGGCCCGGAGGTCGTTGCCGTCGGCATAGGCCAGCGGCAGGCTGCTAAAGGCGAGATCGAGCGCCTTCTCGACGAAGGCGTCGGTGAAGTCGGAGGCCTTCGTCGACACATAGGCCTCCAGCCCATGGGTGATCGCGTCCATGCCGGTATCGGCCGTGATGTGCGGCGGCACGCTTTTGACCAGCTCCGGGTCCAGAAGGGCGATATCGGGCAGGATGTCATCCGAGCACAGGGGATATTTGCGTCCCTGCTCGGGATCGGAGACGACGGTATAATTGGTCACCTCGGAACCGGTTCCGCTGGTCGTCGGCACGGCGATCAGGATGATCCGCTTCGATCCGTCGATTTCCCGCAAGCTCGCCCGGATCGCCTTGGCCGTGTCCATCGACGATCCGCCGCCGAGGGCGATGATGACGTCCGGCGCGAACTCCGCCAGGCAGGCGGTACCCTTCATGATCACCCCGAGAGGCGTTTCCGGCGCCACATCGGCGAACACCGTCACCACGCAATCGGGCAACCGGGCGCGGATCCGCTCCAGCGCGCCCGAAGAAACCATGACGGCGTCCGTGATGATGCCTATTCGCTGACCGCGAAAATCCTCCAGGCGATCGAGCAGGCCCGGCCCGTATACGATGTCCGTCTTCAAGGAAAAGTGGAGGGTGTGGGTCATTTCTGAAATTCTCACCGAACATGCATGCGTGCGGATCCGCCATGACGAAGCCTGGTCGGACGAAAAGCCGCAACCGCAGCCCTCGCCTCGGCGCAAGAGCCGTGCCAGCGCGCCGTGAGGGAAGGCGACGGTTGTGGCGTCAGGATTCAAAAGGCATTCCGCGAAATATGCGGCGGGACGAGCCGCCGTGCGCTGTCGAAGCATCGACGCTCATTGACGCGATGTCGTCGCTGGGTCGACGGATCTATCGAGGCTTGCCATCACCCGGGTGAGAGCTATTCCACCCTGATCGGCACCCGGAGAACGAGAGTGGAGGCGGTGGGCCTTCCGTCCTGCATGGCAGGAAAGAACCGCCAATGGCGAAAGGCGTCGAGCAGGATCTGGTTGAGCCGGGGGTCCGGGGTGGCCTCCTCCAGGTCTGCCGTGGCGTTGCCGTCGGCGGCGATGGTGAAACGCACCACCGCTTCCACGGCCAGCAGATGGCGGCGCAGTTCGGGAGGAATGACCGGAGTTGGCTGGGCGATGGCCCGGGCGGCGCTGGTTCCTCCTGGTAACCCATCATTTCGTGGGGGCGGTGCGACCGTCGGGGCCGCTTTTTCCGCCGTCTCCGTCTCCGTCGTTTGCGAAGGCGGGGGGGCGGCGCCCTCCGGGGCATGCGCCGGCGGATGTGGCCTCGGTTCCTTCGGCTTCGCGACGGGAGGAGCCTGCCGGCGTGGTTCGGGCGATGGGGAAGGCACCGGTGGTTCCGAAGATGGCGGAGGATCCGCCCGACGCGGTGCCGGAGGTGTCGGCGCCGTCTCCACCAGGCCCGCCTCGACGGTCATCGGGCGGGGAACCGGGGAGGGAGCCATCGGATGGACGAGGGCAGCGTAACCGGCGGCGATCGCCAGGACGACCACTGTCGTCGTGCCGAGCGTCACCACGCCCGCCCGCCGCCATCGTTCGGTCCATGGGGTCATTTTCGGCGAACGGCAAACAGGAATTTTTCCACGCCGGCGGCGCGGCCGGCGAGCATCGCCTGAACCACGACGCCGTTGGGAGCATCCGTATCGGCATTGACGATGACCGTTCCGGCGTCGTCGGTCAGGCGGGGGCGAAGGACCTCGCCCAGCCCCTCCAGCGTCGTCGGCTCCTCATTGACCATCAGATGTCCCTCCCGGGTGACGGTCAGGGTCAGCGGATTGGCGACTTGCAGGGACTGCGCATTGCCCTGGGGCAGGTTCACCGGCAGCGAATGCAGGTTCTGCATGGCCAGCGAGGCCAGCATGAAGGTCGCCAGCAGGAAAAACATCACGTCGATCATCGGGATGATTTCGATGCGGCCCCGCCGCCTGGCGCGCGAAGGCTTGAGCTTCATGCCGCCTCTCCCCGGTCGAGGCGGATGCGGTCGATCAGCCGGGTCCCCAAACGTTCCATTTCATCGAGAACGATGGCGCGCCGGTGGCTGAAGAAGTTGTAGGCGGCCAGGGCCATGAGGGCGATGACAATGCCGATGGCGGTGGCGATCAGCGCTTCCGCCACGCCTCCGGTGACGGCGCCGGGATCGACGGCGCCGGTGCCGCCAAACAGCCGGAAAGCGCCGATCATGCCGGAAATGGTGCCCAATAGTCCCAGCAGCGGCGCCGCCGTCACCACCGTTTCAAGAATCCACAGACCCTGGTCGAGGCGGCGTTCGGTCAGTGCCGCCTGATCGGCGGCACGGGTTTCAATCCACCAGACGGGGCGGGCGGCATTATCGACGATCACCTCGAAAAAGCGGACATAGTCGTTGCCGGACGGGGTGTCCGACAAAAGGCGGTGAACGCCATCCCAGGCGAAATAGGGATCGGCGAGTTGTTTGGCCAAGGCCGAAGGCAGCCGGGCGTGGCGGAGGAAGACGTAGATGCGATCGACGATGCAGGCGACGCCGAGCAAGCCGACCGCCAGCAGCGGATATATGAAGACGCCGCCGGCCCGCAGGCCGGCCAGCGCCGAGAGAACGGAGGTTTCCATGATCAGAACTTCCGGCTCAGGCCCGCGTAATAGCCGCGGCGTTCCCCGAATTGCGGAGCGCCGACGCCGATGCCGGTGCCGCTGCGCAGTTCATAGGCGGTGTCGAACAGATTGACGACGGCCAGACGGACGTCGATCCCGGAGTCGTCGAAGATCCCGAGATGCTGAGTGACGCCGAGATTGAGCGTGGCGTACCAGGGAAGGTGACCGGTATTGGCGAAGTCCTTGCGCAACCCGCTGCCGAAAATGCTGTCCATGCTGGCCCGCGTGTCCTTGAGGACCTGGTAGGACAGGCCGCCCGAGGCGGTGTAGAGCTGATCATGATCCAGATGGACCCAGTGGTTGGAGATATAGGCCAGCTCCGCCGGATCGTCGAAGCTGACCTGGCTGGAAATGATGTCCTTGCCGACGGCGCGCGAGGCGGCGAAGTTCAGATAGCCGGTCACCTTTTCGCCGGTGTAGGAGAGTGTCGCCTCCGTTCCGTAGATTCGGCCCTGGGCGTAGTTGAAGGGCGTGTAAACCAGCGCCGCGCCGAACTGGCCCTCGTCGAGCAGATTGCGGACCCGTTTGTAATAGCCGTCCAGTCCGAGCTGAATCCGGTCGGTGAGCTTGTGGGTCACGCCCACGTCGAAGTTATGCGAGCGCTCGGACTTGACCGGGTCGTTCTGGGTCAGTGTCGGCGCGCCGGTGGTGTTGGCGAATTTGTCGACCGACGTCGAGGCGACCAGTTCCAGCGGCGGCGGCGTGAAATAGCGGGCATAACCGGCGTGGAGCGTCGTCGCCCGGGTCAGCTGATAGACGAAGCCCAGTCGCGGGCTCAACTGGGTCTCGTTGACATAGGCGTTGACCGCGTCGAACCGGGCGCCGTAGTTCATCGTCAGCCTGTCCGTCAGCGTCCATTCGTCTTGCAGATAGACGCCGTAGAGCATGCCGTTCTTCGCCTGGTCGTCGACGATGGTTTCCGGCGAGGTCAGCGCATTGCCGGAATTATCCAGGGGGAAGACGCTGGAGCTGTTGTTGGCCACCGCGCGTTCATGCTGGATCTCGACGCCGGATCGCAGGGTGTGCTGGTCGTTCACCCGATAGCTGCCGTCGCCCTGCATGCCGGTGGCGAAATTGGTCCGCAGCACGTCCGAGGCGATGCCGTTGTATTCCAGATCGCCGATGGTATCGGGCTTGAAACGCAATTTCGAATAACGGTAGTAGGGGGCCAATTGATAGCCCCAGTCGTCCATGGTGCCCTGCAGGGCGACGGTGCCGTAATGATTTTCCTCGCGCTGGCTTTCCTTGAGCCGCGACGACGGCAGATCGGCCGCTCCGTTCAGGGAGAAGGAGGAACTCTGGCCGGGATTGTTGGGCAGTTCGAACTGTCCGACCGAACTGCCGAGGATGACGTTGAGCCGGTTGGTCGGGTTCAGCAGATAGGAGAAATAGCCGAATCCCTTGCCTTGATCCGTATGGTCGTGCAGGGGATGAAGGGCCGATGTCGGCGGCTCGATTCCTTCATTGTTGGTCAGATAGCTGCCGGTGACGAAATAGTTGAGGGTACCTTCGCTGCCGCCATATTGGAGCGACGGCTGCATGGTGCTGTGGCTGCCGCCGTAGAAATCGGCGAGACCTCCCTGCTCGAAGGCGCCGCTCTTCGTCTGGATGTCGACGACGCCGGCCGTCCGATAGCCGTATTGAGCCGGCAGGGCGCCGGTCAGCAGTTGCGCCCGGTCGACGATGCGGCTGTCCAGGACCTGCCCGAACCCGCTGATGCCCTCGGGCAGCAGAATGCCGTTGATGCGGTATTGCAGATTGGCGTGCTCGCCGCGGACATGGACCTGGCCATAGGAGTCCCGGGCGACGCCGGGAGCCTGTTCCAGAACCTGGTTGAAGGAGGTGTTGGCGCCCTGGGGCAGGTCGGCGATGGCCTGGCTGTCGATGGTATAGGCGCTGGTGCCGGTCTGCGGCGACAGGTTGTTGCGCGCTTCGTCCAGTTGTTTGGCGACGACGGCCATGTTCAATGCCGCATGGGCCCGCAGCACCAGTTGGGTATTCGCCAGGCCGGCGGCGTTGGCCGAAACGACGGCCGTGGCCGTGTCATAATCGTCCTTGGTGGCGACGACGGCATAGGTGCCGGTTGACACGCCGGGGAAGGAGAAATGCCCATTCTGGTCGACGGTGGTTTGGGCGACGGCTTTGCCGTCGCCGCCTTCCAGCACGAGGGTGACACCGGCCAGCGGCCGCCCCAGGGCGTCGCGGACATCGCCCTGGATGGCGGCCTGCTGGGCGGAAGCCGGATGGGCGAAGGCCATGAGCAATGCCAGGGCGGTTCCGGTTTGGTAGCGTTTCATATCATCATCCCCACAAAATGAAATGTAATAACGTAACAATTTGTTTTCGAGGCAAGCCCTCGCTGGCCGTCCGGGAGGCATCATGGACGATGTTTCCGCTCCGGCCGTCGTTTCCACCGCTTCCGGATGGAGAAGAAAATGCCGCCGGACCGTTGTCCGGAACGCTATTTAAAAGCGACATCGGGACCCGGAACGGTCATGCCCCGTATCTATGAGTCAGCCTGCGAGCGGCAATTCCGACACAACCCCCGAACCTCCAGAAGACTGTGTTCGATTGCGAATCCGGCCGCGTCGGCGTCTTTCGCCAGGGAACCGTCTATGTCCGGATCCGGAACGCCGACAGCGGAGCCACAAGCGTTGCAAATGAACAGGAGGGAGGTGTCGGCCGTTTGGAGAATGGCGACATAGGCATTCAAACATTCGATACGTTTGACGACGCCGCTGCGCGTCAGGTAATCGAGAGTCCGGTAGACGGTGGGCGGGAAAACTCGTTTTCCCATGTGGCCGGACAGTTGCTCCAGGATCTCATAGGCCCGGATCGGTCTCCTGTGGCGTGTGACGATTTCAAGAATGCCCGACCTCAGGGGCGTCAGCCGCAATGGCCGGTCTGGTGCCCGTGAAACCGAAGCTTTTGTGAACAGGCGGGCTGCCGGCGTCATGAAATCAGAACCATCAAATTCGTTCGTTGGGATAAATATGCAATGTTATAACATAACAAGTCAACCCCACTTTGTGGCGTTCGCCGTCGGGACTTTCCAGGCCGAAAAGCCTTATACCAAGTCTCGATAAGGATGATTCATCGAGACTTGGTCTGGCCCATTGAGGGCTCGGTGATCGGTTGCGATCACCAAGAACTTGGTATTAACCGTTCTTGTTCTAGAAGATCGGTTGGGCCACGAGGCTGGACTCGGCCGCGCAGTCTCGTGGACGCGCTGCCTTGGCGTCGGCGCGCAAAGCGGCGAGTTCTTCCTTTGCCGCCGTGAGGTCCGCCTGAAACTCCGGGGATGCGTGAACGGCGGCAAGGGCCGCGGCCGCCGTCAGGCGGCCGGCTTCGACGGCACTCGCATTATGCACGCCACAGACGATCCGGCTTTCCCCAAAGGCCCGACCCCGGGCGAGAATGGCGCTTGCCTGATCGGGAAGCAGTTCGGCAAGCAATTCAGCCCAGGTCCAGCCTCGTGTCGTATGACCGGACGGATAGTCGTAACTGTCGCCAAGCTCCGCCGCCGGTTGGCAGATTTCTCCCTCGTCGATCCGATAGGGGCGGAGCCGCTTGAAATAATCCTTGGCGACGCCTGCGCTGCGCGCCGTGTCGACGCCGGCCCTTTCCGCCACTTGGACCAGATGCGGCACGGTTTCAGGAGTGAGCGCAACCCCCGCGGCACAACTGAAGTCGCGAAGCATGTCGGACGTGGATAGTTTCACATCGTTGGTCGCCAGTGCCCATCGGGGCGAACCGGCAAAGCTGCGCGTCGTCTTGAAAATTGCGCGATCGGCCTCGTAGCGGGCGTCCCCTTTGGCCGGGGCGGGCGGCAGAATCTTGACGATATCCACGCCGTCCGGCGAAAGATAACCCTGAAGATCGCTTTTGGCGGAGACCGTCATCGGGCTTGCGGTGAGCAGGATTACCAGAAATGGCCGGACAAGAGATTCAAGACGTTTCATGGAAACCTCATCTTGGACTGATTGTCCTGCACCGCCGGATCGGTGCGACGGCGCGGGGACGGTGCGGAGAACGAGCGTCGAAACGGGAAGTGGGAGTCGGATGGTAAGTGGGGCAAAAGGCCGGGCACGCAGGTGCGGAAAAACCCGAAATCGTCATGCCCGGCCTTTTGCCCCACTTACGCCGAATGGCTATAGAGCCTTTATTTCCCGCCACTTTTTCAAGAAATTTTGAGGAAACTTTTCCATCGTTCCCCGGTTCGGCCGCCATGCGGGCCGAACCGGGGCGATCGTCGTGGGGGCCCTTATTTCCCCAGCATGCCGGCCTTCAGAGTCTCGATATTATAGGTGAAGGCCTTGACGTAGGTGGAAGCCGGCTGGTCCGCCTTGGACAGGGCTTCCGGATACAGTTCGCCACCGATCTTGGCGCCGCCTTCGCGCGCCACCTGGGTCACCAGGCGAGGATCCGTCTGGTTCTCGATGAACACCGTCTTGACCTTTTCGGCGCGAATCTGGCGGATCAGGGCAGCCACCTGGGCCGCCGTCGGTTCGGCTTCACTCGACACGCCCTGAGGGGCCAGGAAGGAGATGCCGTAAGCGGCGCCCAGATAGGAGAACGCATCGTGGCTGGTAATCACCTTCCGTCTGGCCTTGGGCACCGCGTCGATTTCCTTCCGGGCCCAGGCGTCGAGGTCGCGCAGTTGGGCGATGTAGCGATCACCGCTGGCCTTGATGTCGGCGGCATCCTCGGGGTCGGCGTCGATCAGGGCCTTTTCGATGTTGGCGGCATAGATCGCCCCATTGGCGGCACTGTTCCAGGCATGGGGGTCGGTAATGGTCTTGCCCTTGGTGGGGCCGTCATCCTCATCGACCATGGTGCGCGCGGCGATACCGTCTGAGGCGACAATGATCTTGCCCTTGGTGCCTGACGAGGAGATCAGCCGGTCGATCCAGCCTTCCAGGCCCAGCCCGCTGACGAAGACCAGATCCGCATGGGCCAGGGCGTCGGCGTCCGAAGGCGTCGGTTCATAGACATGAGGGTCGCCGTTGGGGCCGACCAGGCTTTTGACATGCACATGCGCGCCGCCGACCTGCTGGACCATATCGGCCAGCACGGTGAAGCTGGCCACCGCGGTCAGTTCCTTTGCCGAGGCCGAGCCGGCCAGGAAAAAGGCGAATATACCGGCGGCTACAGCGATTTTCCGCATCATTGCGAACTCCGTTCATTGTTTGTCGTGGCGATGGGTGATTTGGGGAAAGGTCAGGCTTGCAGATGTCGTCTCGGCAGCAATGCGCCGATCAGCCCTCCATTGCTGCCGAAGACGAAGGAAAAGACATAAATGGCCCCGGCGAACAGGACGATGGCCGGCCCCGAGGGCAGGTTGTGGCGGAAGGAAATCACCAGTCCGGCGTACCCGGACAGGAAGGCCAGGGCGATGGAAAGCAGGCCGAGGCTCCACACCTCGCGGGCCCAGAACCGGCTGGCGGCGGCCGGCAGCATCATCAAGCCGACGGCCATCAGCGTGCCGAGGGCCTGGAAGCCGGCGACCAGATTGAGCACCACGATGACCAGGAACGCCATGTGATAGACGCTGCCTCTGCCGTGAACCGAGCGCAGGAAACCCGGATCGAAGCATTCGACCACCAGGGGCCGGTAGATGAGGCTGAAGAGAAGGGTGCTTACCGACGCAATGCCGGCGACAAGGAGGAGCGACAGGTCGTCCACCGCCAGAATGGTTCCGAACAGCACATGCATGAGATCGACGTTGCTGCCGCGCATCGAGACGATGAGGACGCCGGCGGCCAGCGACATCAGATAGAAGGCGGCGAAACTGGCGTCTTCGCGCTGTCTGGTCAGGCGGGTGACGATTCCCGAAAGCAAGGCGACGCAGAGGCCGGCGACGAAGCCTCCCAGGCTCATGGCTGGCAGGGACAGGCCGGCGATCAGAAAGCCGGCGGCGGCGCCCGGCATAATGGCGTGAGACAAGGCGTCCCCCACCAGACTCATGCGCCGCAGGACCAGGAAGACACCCACGGGGCCGCTGCCCAAAGCCAGGGCGAGACAGGCGATCAGCGCCCGGCGCATGAATTCGAAATGCGTGAAGGGATCGAGGAAAATGTCCGCCATCATGACGCGCTCCTTCGGCAAGGCGGCGCGCGGTCGTCCCCGGCCTCGCACATGTTTTGGGCGGCCAGCAGGTTTTCCGCGGTCAGAACCTCGGCTGTGGCGCCCCATCCGATGGTTTCCCGGGCCAGCAGCAGGGTCTGCGGAAAATTCCGGCGGACCTGCACGAAGTCATGCAGGACGGCGATGATGGTGCGCCGTTCCTCGTGCCAGTGATTGACCAGGGCCAGCAGATCGGCGGTGGTGCGGGCGTCGATGGCGGTAAAGGGTTCGTCGAGCAGGATCACCCGGCAGTCCTGCAACAGCAGCCGGGCGAACAACATGCGTTGCCGCTGGCCGGCGCTGAGGGCGGCGATCTGGCGTTTCCCGAATCCCTCCAGGCCGACCGCCCGCAACGCTTCCTCGGCCTGCTGCCGCATGGCCCGCGTCGCTCCGCCGAAGGGTCCGGTCCATTTCCAGGCGCCAAGCAGAACGACATCGAGGACCGACAGGGGAAATTCCCGGTCGATGTCGGCCTGCTGCGGCAGATAGGCGATATCCCCGCATGTCGCGCCGTCGAGGGTGATCGCGCCGGTCAGGGGCGGCAGCAGGCCCATGATTCCTTTCAGCAAGGTGCTTTTTCCGGCACCGTTGGGTCCGATGACGGCGGTCATGCTGCCGTCCTCGAAATGGCCGTCGATATGGTGAACCGCCGGATGGCGGTCGTAACCGAGAGTGACGTCGGTCAGGCGGATGGCGTTCATTGCGGGTTTCCCCACCAGCCCAGCGCCCAGCCGACCGCGGACCACAGGCCGCAAATCGCAATCACCGCGTAGAGGCCGCGATAAGCCGCGTTCCAAGCCAAAGGCGAGGCGGGGCCGTCTGATATTCGGCCGTCGGCAGGCTTCGATGTGACGAGCTTGGGGGTGAGGCCTAGGGGGCGCATCTGATCTCCGGGATTTCCAAAAGAAGGCGTTCGTGCCGAGGGTACGGTTCATAAATGAAATGTTATAACGTTGCATTTATGAACCGGTTTGGTCCTCTCCGCAAGACCGATGAGCTGTCCGGGAATCCGGGTTAAGGTGATTTCCCCAATTCCGGCCATCAGATGAATGTTGATATTTTGGTAACAAAAGAGCGGTTCGGGCGACGGTGAATATAATTTCTCTTCTTATGAAAATGGGGTAGGTAGAGTTTTTCTCCCCCTCCGGATATTGCCTGAGATAGTTACTCTTCAGAGTGCCAGCCGGGATCGAGATGAGCATCGGCGTAACCAAAAGCTGGCAAACGATACCGGTGCGCCATGGTGATTTTTCTGTTGTGAAGTGATATGAAATGAGCCGCTTCTGGAGTCCGCTTGTCCACACGTTGAAGCCGTATGTCGCTGGCGAGCAGCCCGTCCTCGACGACCTCGTGAAGCTGAATACCAACGAGAATCCCTATGGTCCGTCGGACCGCGTCATCGCGGCGATCCGGGCTCAAGCCACGGACGGTCTCCGGCTCTATCCGGATCCGACGTCATCCCGATTGCGGGCGACGATCGCCGCCCGCAATGGCGTGGAGGCGAACCAGGTGTTCGTCGGCAACGGTTCCGACGAGGTTCTTGCCCATACGTTCCAGGCCCTGCTGAAGCATGATCAGGTGCTTCTTTTCCCCGATATCACTTACAGCTTCTATCCGGTTTATTGCGGCCTTTACGGGATCGAATATCGGGAGGTGCCTCTTACCGCAGAGATGCGGATCGATATCACCGACTACAGGCAACCCTGCGGGGCGATCATCTTTCCCAATCCGAATGCCCCGACCGGATGCCCCTTGACTCGCCAATCCATTGCGGAACTGGCGCATGATCACCCCGATCAGGTGGTGGTGATCGATGAGGCCTATGTGGACTTCGGGGCCGAGAGCGCGATCCCCCTGGTCGCCAATTTTCCCAATCTGCTGGTCATCCAGACGTTTTCCAAGTCGCGATCTCTCGCCGGGCTGCGTGTCGGCTTCGCCATCGGACAACGGCCCCTTATCGAGGCCCTGGAACGCGTCAAGGACAGCTTCAACTCCTATCCTTTAGACCGGCTTGCCCAGGCCGGGGCGATCGCGGCCTATGAAGATGACGATTGGTTTGAGGAAACGCGGCGCCGCGTCATCGGAAGCCGAGACCGTCTGACCCTGTCTTTGCGGAACCTCGGCTTCGAGATATTGCCGTCGGCGGCCAATTTTCTGTTCGTTCGCCATCCCGTCCATGGCGGCGCCGTTCTGGCTGGGGGACTGCGCGAGCGGTCCGTTATCGTGCGGCATTTTCCGAAAGAGCGGATCAAGGACTATTTGCGGATCAGCATCGGGACCGACGCTCAATGCGATCGGCTGGTTGACGCGCTACGGGCATTGCTTTCCTAGAGCCTGTCGTCAGTTACCGGGATACGGTGCTGGTGCCCCAAAAACCGTCATGGCCGTGCTCGACACGGCCATCCACGTGGAGGGAGCGAACGACGGAGACTTGTTCGGGGGCGTGGATGCCCGGCTCAAAGCCGGGCATGACGTCTTTTGATTGAATCGTGAAACAAAAATACCGGAAAAGTGGTAACTGACGACAGGCTCCAGATCGCGTCAAATCCGACGCCCGGACGCCTGTGCCCGGCATTCCGGAAAACGACAACGCGCGACCTTGGCACAATGCCCGGATCGCGCGTTGTTTGGCATCAGGACTTGCGGATGCGGTCGATGAAGCGATCGACCTGGTTGCCCAGGGTTTCCGCTTGTCTCGACAATTCGGTGGACGCTTCGAGGACGTGACCGGCTCCGGTCCCGGTTTCGTCGGCCGCTTCCGTCACGCCGGCGATGTTGCGGGAGACTTCCTGGGTTCCCGCCGATGCCTGTTCTACATTGCGGGCGATTTCCTGCGTGGCGGCTCCCTGCTCCTCGATCGCCGAGGCGATCGCGGCCGAGATCTGGCTGATTTCGGAGATCGTCGCGCTGATCTCCTGGATCGCGGTGACGGCTTCGCCGGTCGCCGTCTGCACGCCGGCGATGTGTTGAGAAATTTCCTCGGTTGCCTTTGCCGTCTGATTGGCCAGGCTTTTGACTTCCCCGGCGACCACGGCGAATCCCTTGCCGGCGTCACCGGCGCGCGCCGCTTCGATGGTGGCGTTCAAGGCGAGAAGATTGGTCTGGCTGGCGATGTCGTGGATCAATTTGACGACGTTGCCGATCAGGTCGGCCGAGCTGGCCAGGCCGTTGACGATGTCGTTGGTTCTCGCCGCCTGTGTCACCGCGTTGCTGGAAATTCCCGCCGCCGCGTTGACCTGACGGCTGATCTCGTGGATCGACGAACTCAGTTCCTCGGCGGCGGAGGCCACCGTCTGCACATTGCTGCTGGCCTCTTCCGACGCGGCGGCGACAACCGCGGCCTGCTGGCTGGTCGCTTCCGCCACCGACGACAGGGACTGGGCCGTACTTTGCATCTCGGTGGAGGCGGAGGCCACCGTTTGCACCACGCCCTTGACGTCGGCTTCGAACTGATCGGCCAATTCGTTCAGCGTCCGGCGTTTTTCCTCCTCGGCCTGTAATTTTGCCTGTTCCTGTGCCTGGCGCAGCTCGCTCGCTTCACGGGCGCCGTCGCGCAGGACCTCGATGGACCGCCCCAGAAGACCGATCTCGTCGCCGCGTTCGGTCTCCCCGACATGGACATCGAAATCCTGGTGTGCCAATTGATCGGTGACAGTGGCCAGGCGCCGCAGCGGATTGGCGATATTGCGGGCCAAAAGCAGACCGCCGACGATGAGGATCAGGGTGACCGGCCCGATGATCGCGGCAAATTTCAAGGCAATATTGGAAAATTCAGTATCGACATCGTCGATATAGATCCCGGTCCCGACAACCCAGCCCCAGGGCGCGTAGTCGGCGGCCGAGGAGACTTTGCGGAATGAGCCTTGAGCCCCGGGCTTGGCAAAGTTGTAGAAGACGGCCCCCCCTCCGGAACGGGCCTTGCTGATCATGTCCGGCAGAAAGGCATAGCCATGATCGTCTTTGTCTTCCCGGAAATTCTTCCCTTCCCGTTCGGGGACGAGACCCTGCACGATGCAGGTCGCCTCGTAGTCGTAGGCGAAGAAATAGTCACCGTTTCCATAACGCATGCTGCGCCAGGCCGCCTTGGTCGCCGCTTGTGCCGCCGCCAGATCCATTTCGCCGGCTTTGACCTTCCCGTCGAAGGTCTTGGCGATGTCGCGGGCCGCTTCCGCCAGGTTTTGAACCTTGGTTACGCGGTCGTCGATCATCGTCGAATGCAGGAAATAGAGGGCGAAAGCCGCCAGAATGGCGGACCCGATCACTCCGCCAAATACCAGGAAGATCAATTTCGCAGAGATTCCCAACCGCTTCAGCATGATGGATCCTGACCGGCGCCGTCGAGCATTCAGTCGCCCGGAGCGAACGCCGCAATGGAGATTTCTATGTTGTCAATCACCGTAAGGTGCCTGATGGGCAAGCCAAATCCCCATTTGGGGACTGTGATTTATGGCGCCTCATCTCGCAAAAGATCCCCTCGAATGGAGCGTGCTCTCCGGCGGAGTGCCGAAAACATCCGTGGGCCGCGGTTATTTTCACGGGATATTAATGATGCTCTTTATTCTAAAAGTTGAAAATAAAAATTGACGATCAATCAGTGCTCGATAGACTCGACACCCGTCCCTTTGAAGGAGGACGGTCAAATGATTACCACTTCCATATTTCCCGGCCGTTATGTCCAAGGTGCCGGTGCTCTCAAGTTTCTTGCGCAGGAAGTTGGTCGTTTGGGTTCCAGAGCCCTGGCGATTGTGAGTGGTTCGTCTCTTTCCGTCGTGACCGACTATCTGCGGAGCGCCTCGGAAGCCAGCTTCGCCATCGAGCGCTTTGGCGGCGAGTGTTGCGATCTTGAAATCGAGCGAGGCTCGGCGTGCGCCAAGACGGAGCATTGCCAGGTTATCGTCGGCGTGGGGGGAGGAAAGTGCGTCGATACCGCCAAGGCCATCGCGCATGGATTGGGGTTGCCGGTGGTGATCGTGCCGACGATTGCCTCGACCGACGCGCCTTGCAGCGCCCTTGCCGTCATCTACACGCAGCAAGGCGCTTTCTCGCGTTATCTCGTACTGCCGCGTAATCCGGATGTGGTTCTGGTGGACACGGCGCTCATCGCGCGGGCGCCCGTGCGTTTTCTGGTCTCCGGGATGGGGGATGCGCTTTCCACCTGGTTCGAGGCCGAGGATTGCCAAATCAGGCAGGCCGCCAATATGACCGGCCGCCCCGGCTCGGTCACCGCCTATGGGCTCGCCCGTCTTTGCTACGACACCTTGCTGCGTTATGGCGTGGTGGCCAAACGGGCGGCGGAACAAGGCGTGGTGACGCCGGCCCTGGAGCATATCGTGGAAACCAATACGCTACTCAGCGGGTTGGGCTTCGAAAGCGGCGGCCTGTCCGGCGCGCACGCCATCCACAATGGCCTGACCGTGTTGGAAGAAACGCATGCCTATTGGCACGGTGAGAAGGTGGCCATCGGAACGCTGGCGTTGTTGTTCCTCACCGATCGCGCGCCGGCCGTCATCACCCAGGTATTCGATTTCTGCGAGGCCGTCGGTTTGCCGATCACTCTCGCACAGATCGGACTTGGGAAGGTCACCGACGAGCAATTGCTGCTGGTCGGCAAGGCGGCATGCGCCGACGGCGAGACGATACACAATGTTCCTTGCGAGGTCTCGGCGGAGCTGGTGGTCGCGGCCCTGAAGTCGGCGGATGCGGAGGGTCGGGCGCGGCTTGCCCGGCGGATTCCGGCGGGGAGGCCGCTGGCGGCTTAAGCGCGCATTGAAGCCTTGCGTGCCGCTTCCCTGTTCGTTGACGTCATCTGGCCGAACCCCGGATGACGTCAACGGTTCCCGGCGCGATTCGCCCCGGCCTCAATCGAGGCCGAAGGTCCCGCGCAGCTTGGAGAGATCCTCCGCCAGGGTGGTGATCGGGCCTTGCAGGGCGGCGCGGTCGGCGGGGTTCAGTTTGTCGTAGGACTGGAACCCGCCGTCCTTCAGCGCGTATTTGCCGAGAACCTTGTCGACCGCCG
Source organism: Telmatospirillum siberiense (assembly GCF_002845745.1). Taxonomy (GTDB): domain Bacteria; phylum Pseudomonadota; class Alphaproteobacteria; order Rhodospirillales; family Magnetospirillaceae; genus Telmatospirillum; species Telmatospirillum siberiense. Next base: position 87,225 of record NZ_PIUM01000001.1, read on the forward strand.
CCAGATTGGCGTCGATCTTGTCGCTCAAGGGTTTGTCGGCCTTGACGGTCAACGGGTGCAACAGGGCGACGATCTTCTGGGCACCGTCGACATTGGCGCGGAAGTCGGATAGATCGGTGCCGCTGTAGCGGTCCTCCTCGCCGGAGATCTTGGTCGAGGCCACTTCCTCGATCAGGGCGGCGGCGCCGCCCACCACCTTTTCCGGCGGGAAGGCCAGTTCCTTCAGGCGACCCTGCAATTCAGCGACGTCGGCGTTCAGCTTGTCGGCGAAGGGCGCCAGACCGGCGGTGGATTTCTTGGCGAACAGGCCGTACTCGATACGGTGGAAGCCCTTGAAGTCGGGGTCTTCCTCCTTCCCCTCATGATCGTCGGCGCGCGAATCGATGGATTTGTCCAGATCGTCGAACAGTTCAGCCACCGGTTCGACGCGTTCGTAGTGGGCGCGGGTGGGGGAGTAAAGCGCCTGTGCCGTCTTCAAATCGCCCGCTTTCACCGCCGCGGTGAATTTCCTGGTCTCGGCGACCAGCTTCTTCACCTCGGCGCTGACATAGACTTTGTAATCGGCGAGGGGCTGTACCAGGTCCATCGGGGCGACCGGCGATTCGGCGGCCATCGCCGTGGCGGCGCACAAACCGGACAACCCGACGCAAAGCGCGACAAATGACTTCATGGAAAGGTCCTCTCGAATGAATGGAAGAAAAAAGCCGGTTTCCGTTTAAATCGCTTCCAGCATGCCCTGGCCCAGAAAGACGCCGTTGTCGGGAACACCGGGCAGGGCGAAGAAATAACCGCCGCCGATGGGCTTGATATATTCCTCCAGGGGTTCCCCGTTCAGCCGGTTCTGCACGGTGATGAAACCCTTCTCCAGGTCCGCCTGGAAGCAGATGAACAGCAGGCCCATGTCGAGCTGGCCCGCCTTGGTGATTTCGCGGGAATAGTTGAAGGCCCGGCGCAGCAGCAGATTGGCCTGGCTTTCCGGCGTGCGCGGATTGGCAAGGCGCATGTGCGATGTCATGGGAATGCGCTTTCCCTCGGGATCGGCGGCATAGTCGGGATCATCGAATTCGCGGGCTTTGCCCAAAGGCGCGCCGCTTGTGCGCTCGCGGCCGAAAATGGTCTGCTGTTCCTGCAGAGGGGTTCTGTCCCAGCGTTCCAGAAAATGCCGGACGATGCGGACCACCTGGTAGCTGCCGCCGGCGGCCCAGGCGGGTTCGTCCGAGTCGGGTTGCACCCAGATCACCCGGTCCATCAGATCCTTGTCCTTGGTGTCGGGATTTCCGGTGCCGTCCTTGAAGCCCAGCAGATTGCGTCCGGCGCCGTCGTCCCCCGGGGGCTTGTGGGGCAGAAACCCGTCCATTCGCCAGCGGATGGCCAATTGGCCGGGGAAATGCTTCACGATATCCCTGAGGGCGTGAATGTTGGTTTCCGGCGAATCGGCGCAGAATTGCAGCAGCAGATCGCCATGGCACAGGCCGGGAACCAGGGCGTCGTTGGGAAAGCCCCGCATGCGGTCCAGGCGCTTCGGCTTGACGGAGGCCAGGCCGAAGCGGTTATCGAACAGCGAGGCGCCCACCGCCACGGTGACGGTCAGATTGTCCGGGGCGATGGTCGGGCCCAGCAATCCGGAATCCAGCGGGGGAAATTTCGCGTCGCGGCTGGGGGCCTGCCCGCCCTGCGTGAGGAACGCGATGCGCTGGGTGAGTCCTTGCATCAACTGCCGCAGTTCGGCCGCGTCGCGGGCCAGAACGTCGAAGGCGGCCAGGGCGCCGGCGCTGGGCGCCGGGTTGACGATTCCGGCCTGATGCACGCCATGGAACGGAATTGATGATGTCGACGGAGACGAGGCCGAAGCCGGAGAGGAGTCCGGCGCGGCGCTTTCCGCCAGGGCCGCGCCGGCGGAGGTCAGGGCGCCGAGGGCGGCGCCGCCGCCCATCAGCCCGAGACCCATCAGCAAATTGCGCCGGCCCGGTTGCGCCGGCAGGTCATCCGAAACTGGATGATCGGTGGCGGTAGGGTGGTTCATGGTTCAAAACTCCTTGTTTCTCAAGTGAATGGGGCTCGCTCAACTCAGGCCCAAGGCGCTCCCCAGTTTGGTCAGATCGTCCGCCAGCTCTCCGATTTGCCGGCGCAAGGCATCATTCGCCGCCGGCGTGCCGCCGTGCGGCCGGATCAGGGCTTCCTGGAGGGCCGTCACCGTCGCGTCGATCCGTCCGCTCAATGCCGGGTCGGTTCTTTCGCTCAAGGGGCGCAAGAGGGCGACGATCTTGCGGACGCCATCCAGCCGGGCGCGGAGGTCGGGCGGCTCTTGCGCATTGAGGCCGTCCTTGCCGTCTCCGATCGCCCGGACTTGGGCGGCGGCGCCCGCCACCATCTTGCCGGGGGGAACGGACAGATCCCGCAGCCGCGTCTGCAGGGCGGCGGCATCGGCCGCCAGCCTGTCGGCGGCGGGGGGCAGCCCTTGCGGGACATGTTGCGGGAAGAGCGTCTTGCCGGCCTGGAGAAGGTCCTCGGTGATCGTCTTGTCCAGATCATCGAAGAGGCCCGCCGTCGTCGCGATGCGCAGGTAGTGACTTCTCGCCTGGGCATAAGCGGATCGGGCGGCCGTCAGATCGCCGGTTTTCGCGGCATCGGCCAGGTCCCGCAGGGCGTCGATCAGATCGTCCGCTTCCAGCGAGATGAAAACCTTGTATTCGACCGTCGGTCCGATCAGTTCGACCGGCGTCGGCTTGACGGGACGGCCGGCACCGGCTGCGCCATCCGCCGTCACGGTCAATGTGCCGCGAGGATTGCCCAGCAATCCGCAGGTGATCTCATAGTCGCCGGCCTGCAGCGTGGTGGTCAGTGTCTGGGCGAAGCCGGGCGCGATGTTCTCCCGTTCATCGACCACCATCACGCCCTTCAGGATTTCCCATTCCAGCACGCGCTGGCTTTGATTGACGATGCGGAAGGCGATCTTTCCGGCGGGCGCCGTCAGATGTGCCGGCTCGCAGGTCTTGGCGGTCACCGTGACGGTGATCTCGCGGGCGGCGGCAGGCTTGACGGGGGAGGCGGTTTCAGCCGACGCCTTGAGTTGGAGGCGGCGGGATTTCTCCACCGTATAGGCGCCGATCATTCCGGCGGCGGCCAGGATGAACACGGAGATCCCGGCCCCCCAGCGTCGTTGTGAGCGTGTGAATGGCATGGAAAGGCCTTCTTGTCAGGTGCCGGATCGGGGCCGGGCGATCAGGGGGCGTCGGGCGTCGGACAGGAAGAGGGGGAGGCTCAAGGCGAGAAACAGGATATAGGCTGACACCTCGCCGACGCTGGGCGTGTCCTGATAGCCGAACAGTCCGGTCAGCACCGAGCCGATGGCGCTATCGTTGGGCAGGACGGCGCTCAGGTCGAAGGCGGTGGCCTGAAGGCCGTTCCACAGGCCGGCCTCATGCAGGGCGCGCACGGATCCGGACAGCAGGCCGGCGGCCACCACCAGGATGAAAAGACCGGTGATGCGGAAGAACAGCCTGAGATTGAGCCGCATGCCGCCGTAATAAAGGCCATAGCCGGTGGCGGCGGCGGCCAGAAGGCCGGCGGCCGCGCCGATGACGGGGCCGGAACCGCTGCTTTGCTGGAAGACGGCCAACAGGAAGAACACCGCCTCCAGCCCTTCGCGGGCGACGGCGAAGAACACCATGCCGACCAGGGCGGCGCCCTGGCGGGCGCCGGGGCGCAATGCCTCGTCAATGGCGCCGTGAAGCTGGGATTTGACCGAATGTCCGGCCTTCTTCATCCAGAAAACCATCGACGTCAGGATGCCTACGGCGATCAGTCCGACGGCGGCCTCGAACATTTCCTGCTGTTTTTGCGGAAATTCCGCGCTGATGAGATCCAGCCCCAGGCCGATCCCCAGGCAGAGGAGGCAGGCCAGGCCGATGCCCGACCAGATGGCGGGCAGCCATTGAGTCCGTCCCGTCTGTTTCAGATAGCTTGCGACGATTCCGACGATGAGAGCGGCTTCCAACCCCTCCCGCAGCATGATCAAAAATGGTACCAGCACCTTTTTTCGCCCATTCCGCAGTGAAGACCAGCCGCCTGCCATCCCGAAGGGATCGGCCTTGACGACAAGGCGGACTCTATCACGGCCCCGGCGCATTACAAATAATAATCATTTGCATTCGCAAGTGCGCGAGGCATATTTAACAAAAAATTAATGTATAATTTTGATGATTTAGTGCATTGCATGTGTGGTTGTGGCTTGATCGTTCCCGCTGATCGGCGCTACTAATCCTCACATCCCATGCGGATATGGCGCCGGCGCGGGCCGGCCGAAGCGACCACCCGAGGAGTTCTTCGATGTTCTATGAGATCCCATCCAATCTGTCCGCCGAACTGGCCGAATTGGACGGATATATCGCGGACTTCCGGCAGGGGAGGCTCGATGCGGCGGCCCTCAAGGCTCACCGGGTGCCTTTCGGCTGTTACGAGCAGCGCCGGGATGGGACCTTCATGGTCCGCATCCGCACCACGGGCGGCGCGCTCTCACCCCATCAACTGGGAACCATCGCGCGGATTTCGGCACGCTACGGCGCGTCGTCCCTGCATGTCACGACCCGGCAGGAATTCCAGATCCACGACCTGTCCCTCGAAGACGTCACCACCGTCATGCGCGAGTTGCTGGCCGTCGGCCTGGCCAGCCGTGGTGGTGGCGGCAATACGGTACGCAATATCATGGTTTCGCCCGAGGCCGGCATCGGTTTGGACGAGGTCTTCGATCCGAGCCCCCATGCCTTCGCCCTGACCAGCCGCCTGATCTCGGAAGGAGATTCCTGGTTGCTGCCCCGGAAGTTGAAGATCGCTTTTTCAAACTCACCGGCCGACACCGGCCTCGCCCAATTCAACGATATCGGGTTCATCGCCCGTATCCGCGATGGCGTGTCCGGTTTCCGGGTTTATGTGGCGGGGGGCATGGGCGGCAAACCGGAAGTCGGTCATCTGCTGCATGATTTCGTTCCCGCTTCTGACGTCTATCTGATCGCCGAGGCGGTGAAACGGCTGTTCGACAAGCATGGAAACCGGAAGAAACGCAACGCCGCGCGTCTGCGCTTTCTGTGGAATTCCGCAGGCGAGGCCGGTTTCCGTGATCTCTATGCGGCGGAGTTGGAAGCGCTGCGCACGGAAGGACGTCCACCGCTGCTCGTCGAGGATTTTTCCGTTGAAGGATTGGCGCCGGACATCGCGCCGCTTTCCGTCGGTTCCTCGGATTTCGTCGAATGGAAGAACCGTTTCGTCTCGGCGCAGCGGCAGGCCGGGCTGTACTCCGTTCTCGTTCCGCTTTTCCTGGGCAATGTGAGAAACGAGGACGCGCTGCGTCTGGCCGATTTTCTGGAGCCGTTCGGCCCGCAGACAATTCGCGCCACCTTTGGGCAGAACCTGCGCCTGCGTAATATTCCGGAAGCCTATCTGGGCAATGTCTGGTCCGTGCTTTCCGGCATCGGCGGACTGTCGCGGGCGCCGGCCATGCTGGCCAATGCCGTGTCCTGCACCGGCGCCGATACCTGCCAGTTGGGCATCTGCCTTTCCAAGGGGGCGCTGACGGCGACGCTCGACACCCTGGGAAAGTCGGATTTACCGCTCGACACGGTTCCCGATTTCCGTCTGCATGTGTCCGGTTGCCCCAATACCTGCGGTCAGCATCTGCTGGCGGATCTGGGCTTTTTCGGGAACGCCGGCAGCAAGGGGCAGCGCATGTATCCCGCCTATGCGGTGGTCGCCGGGGCCCGTCTGGCCGATGGTCAGGCGCGCTTCGCCCGGCAAGTCGCCCGCGTCAGCGCGCATGATGTCCCATCGTTCGCCCGCGACGTCATGGCGCTTTGGATCGAGAGGAAAGCAGCACATGCGTCCTTTGCCGATTATATCGACAATGGCGGGGAGGGAGACATGCGCACCATCGCCGAACGCTACCGGGAGATCCCCGATTTCCGCGACGACCGCAGTTATTACGTCGACTGGGGCGCCAGCGAGCCGTTTTCGTTGGCGGGGCGGGGCAGTGGCGAATGCGCTGCCGGATTGTTCGACCTGATCGAACTGGACCTGAAGGCGGCGGCGCGTCTGCGGGATGGCGAAAGCGGCGGCGATTTGACCGAGGGCGCGCGTCTCCAGCGACTGGCTTTTTTGGCGTCCCGCGCCCTTCTGATCACGAGGGGCGTGCAAACGCCGTCCGATGCCTCGGTTTTCGAGGCGTTCCGCCAGCATTTTCTGCAATCGGACCTGATCTCCCCCCGTTTCGGAGAAGTGGTGAATGCGGCGGAGCGCCGGGACGAAGCGGCGCTCCTGCGCTTGACGTCCGTGGTGTCGGAACTGCTGTCCGCCGTCGAAAGTCTTTACCAGTCGATGGACAATTCTCTGCGCTTTCCCGCGGAGTCCTCCCAGGACAGGGCCCGGTCGGCAGGATAGCGGTCCCCCATCGATTCGCCACGATGGGCATAAGATCCTTAGGTCCTGTTGATAAATTATCGAATCCATAGGCCCTTGATCAGGGAGATCGGGTGAGATTGAGGCGGATCCCCGCTTCCCTGCATGACGCGTTTTGCATTGAAGTTGTTCGCGTTTAAGGTGATAGATTTAGGCGCGATGCCACCCTCCGTGTTAGAGTGCGTCTGGTCGGGGGTGGCGAAAAGGGGGCCAAGGCATGAGGCGTCGGCTACGGCTGGGCATTAATGCCTGGTTGATTCTCCTTTCCCTGTTCTCGGCCATTCCCATCGTCCTTTTTTCCGGGTTCACCATTTACCGCCTGGGGGTCTCGCAGCAGAACGTCCAGATATCCCGTTTGTCCCATCGGGCCGTGGCGGCCGCTGTGGCGGTCGAACAGCGCTTGGCCGCGATGTCGGCGATGACCCGGGGGCTGGCCCTGTCCGATGCTGCCCTGCAAGGCGACGTCCCGGCGCTTTATCGGCAGGCGACGCGTCTGCTCAAGGTGGCGCCGGAGGCGCGGCTGATCACCCTTATCGATGCCGAAGGCCGGCAGATTTTCAATACGGCCGTGCCTTTGGGATCGGCTATTCCGCCAGCCAGTCAAGGTGAGGTGGTGCGGAGGGTGTTTTCGACCGGCTTGCCGGTCGTGTCCGATCTTTATACGGGCGTGGTCGTGGCTGAGCCGACTATTTCCATCAATGTGCCCGTCTCGCGCGAAGGGCGGGTCGTCTATTGCCTCAGAATGAGCGTTCTCGTCGACATTTTCAGCCAGGCGCTTCGCGATCAGGCGGTTCCGCCGGGTTGGACGGTGGCGTTGATCAGTCAAAGCGGTGTCATCATCGCCCGCAATCATGAGGCCGAACAATTCGTTGGAGAGAGGAGCCGCGATGACATCTTCGAGGCCATCGCCTCCCGCCGGGAAGGGGTTTTCGACAGCGTTACCCATGAAGGAACGCAGGTTAAAACCCTGGTGCAACGTATCCCGGAGGCGGACTGGGCGGTGGTTATCGGGGCTCCCGTCGCGTTGCTGAACGCCGGTCTCATGCAATCGTTGTGGGCGATGGGGATCGGAGGAGCGCTGCTGGTCATGGTGGGTATGGCCGCCTCCCTGTGGCTGGCGCGTCATCTGGCGCGACAGGTCTCCGATCTGGCCGTCGCCTCGACGACGCTGGACGCTGGCGAGGAGCGGCGATTGCCCGCGACGCTTATCCGGGAACTCGACGAAATGGGTGCCGCCCTCGGCAACGCGCGTTCTCGCGAGATTCAGGTCTGCGCCGAGTTGAGCGAGAGCAAGACGACCGAGGCCATGCTGGCGCGCCTGGTCGAGGAATTGCGCCTTTCCCAGGCGCAGGTGATTCAGTCGGCCGGGCGTTTTCAGGCTTTGCTGAAGACCGCCAGCGACGGTATCCATACTCTCGATGAGCACGGCAATCTGCTGGAGACCAGCGATTCCTTCCTGCGGATGCTGGGCTACGAGGCCCACGAAATGGAGGGGATGGCGGTCGGTGACTGGTATGTCGACTTTCATCCGGACACCACTCTGGCGTCGCTGCGCTTTCAGGTGGAAGAGCAGGAAGGGCGAATTTTCGAGGCCAAATTCCGTCGACGTGACGGAACCGTCTTCGATGTCGAGATTTCCTGCCGTGGGGTGCATGTCGACGGCATGCGCTATCTTTATGCCGCTGCCCGCGATATCACCGAACGCAAGACGGCGGAAGCCAAGATCCAGCAACTCGCTTTCTACGATAGTCTGACCCATCTGCCCAACCGTCGCCTTCTGTTGGAACGCCTCACGCAGGCCAAGGCGCTGGTCAGCCGCAACGGAACCCATGGTGCGGTGGCCTTCTTCGACGTCGATAATTTCAAGATCCTCAATGACACCTTGGGGCACCGGATGGGCGATCTGCTGCTGGCGGAGATCGCCGGGCGCCTCAAGGCTTGCGTAAGGGACACGGATACCGTGGCCCGGTTCGGCGGCGACGAGTTCGTCATCGTACTGGAGGACTTGAGCGGCGACGTCGAGGAGGCGGCGCTGCGGGCCGATGGCATCGTCGAGAAGGTTCTGGAGCATCTGGCTGAACCGTACCAACTGGAAAATCATCTGCATTTCAGCACGGTGAGCCTGGGCGTCACCCTGTTCCACGACAAGGACGTCACCAACGACGATCTGCTGCGTCAAGCCGATCTCGCCATGTATCAGGCCAAGGCGGGGGGACGGAATACCCGCCGGTTCTTCGATCCGAAAATGCAAGCCGGCCTGGCCGCCCAGTCGGCGTTGGAAAGCGATCTGCGCGCCGCCTTGGAGAACAAGGAGTCGCTGGTTCTTCATTACCAGCCTCAGGTCGATCGGCGTGGCGGCTTGATCGGGGCCGAAGGGTTGTTGCGATGGCGCCATCCCGTCAAGGGCATCGTTCAGCCCGATGAGTTCATTCCCCTGGCCGAGGCCAGCGGCCTTATCCTGGCCTTGGGAACCAGGGTTATCGCCATGGCTTGCGATCAATTGGCGGCCTGGAGCCGCGACCCGGTGACGAGTCACCTGGCGCTGGCGATCAATGTCAGCGCCCGCCAGTTTCGCCATCCCGGTTTCATCGGCGAAGTCGAGGGGGCCCTGGCCCGTTCGAAAATCGATCCGCGTCTTTTGAAACTGGAACTGACCGAGAGCCTTCTGCTTCAGGAAATGGACGACGCCGTTCAAAAGATGCGCGCCCTGGAAAATCTGGGTGTTTCCTTGTCCCTTGATGATTTCGGCACTGGATATTCGTCGCTTGCCTATCTGAAGCGCCTGCCGCTCAGCCAGATCAAGATCGACCGGTCCTTCGTGCGCGACATCCTGGTCGACGCCAATGACGCCACCATCGCCAAAACCATTATCGTGCTGGGAAAATCCCTGGGATTGAGTGTGATCGCCGAAGGGGTCGAAGAGCCGGGCCAGTGGCGGTTTCTGCACGACGAAGGATGTGACCAGGCGCAAGGCTTTCTGTTCGGCCGCCCGATGCCGGCCGAGGAATTCCTCGTCCATGTCCGGCAGCGGTCCCGGATGTCATCCTTGAGCGATGGTTTGTCTCTCGTGCACTGATACCAAATCTCGGTGATCATAACCGATCACCAGGCCCTTAATCGCCGTTTCGGCTCAACCGTCGGCGGTGATGCGGGCGATCAGATCCGCCAGCACCTCCGCCGCCCGTTCATTGGCCACTTGGCAGGTTCCCGCGTTGGCGTGGCCGCCGCCGCCGTATTGTAGGCACAGCGCGCCGATGTTGGTGTTGGATGTCCGGTTGACGATCGATTTGCCGATGGCGAACACCGTGTTGGCCTTCTTCACGCCCCACATGACGTGGATCGAGATGTTGCAGGCGGGAAACAGGGCGTAAATGACGAAACGGTTGCCGGCGTAGATGGTTTCCTCGTCGCGGAGATCGAGCACCACCAGATTGTTCCGGACCGTCGCGCAGCGTGTAATCTGTTCCTCGAAACGTTCCTGATGGGCGAAGTAAAGATCCGTCCGTTCGCGCACGTCCGGAAGGGCCAGGATCTCATCGATACTGTGCCGGGTGCAATAATCGATGAGATTCATCATCAGTTCGTAATTGGATACCCGGAAATCGCGGAAGCGACCCAGACCGGTGCGCGCGTCCATGATGAAATTCAGCAGCGTCCAGTCTTTCGGTTCCAGAATATCGTCGACGCGGTATTGCGCCGAATCGCCCCGATCGACGGCGTCCAGCATAGCCTTCCAGTTCGCCGGGAAGCGGGAGCGCCCTCCGAAATGTTTGCAGACGACATGGGCGGCCGAAGGGGCATCGGGGTCGATGATGTGGTTGGCCTCCGGTCCGACCCGCAAGGTCTCCGATAGATGATGGTCGAAGGCCTGATAGACGCCATCGACGTAGGGCAGATTGGTCGTGATGTCGTTGGGTCCGATGGCGACCAGACCGTCCTGCATATCCTTGGGATGAACGAATTTGATGTCTTCGATGAGATCGAGATGTTTCAACAGTACGGCGCAAACCAGGCCGTCGAAGTCGCTACGGGTCACCAGTCTGAATTTAGCGCTCGACATTGTCGTTCCCCCTGCCGCCGTCCGACGGTCACATTTATATCTCTAAGGTTTCCTTATGTTAAATCTAACCCACCTCAGGCGTTCATGCCAACACTTGCCTTGATTGAGCCGGCAACCGGCCATATTTCCGTCACCATTACCCGATAACGTCTTCCTTCATGGGGCGGGCATCTTGTTTCGCCCAATATTGGATCGGCCCAAAAGGGGCCGCGAGGTCATCATGGTAAAGATGCAGGGCAAAACGATTGCGGGTTTGGTGGCTACCGCGATGTTGGTCGCCGTTCCTTACGTACCGGCCCAGGCCCATGATCATGGGCGGGGCGATGCGATCGGTCTGGGATTGCTGGGAGCCGCGGTGATCGGCTCGGTCGCCGCCTTGGCGGCGTCCTCCGCTCCTCCGCCCCAGCAGGTCTATGTGGCTCCGGCTTATGCGCCGCCGCCGCAGGTGGTCTATGCGCCGCCGCCGACCGTCGTCTACGCCCAGCCCTATTACGCCCAGCCGCGTGCCGTCTATTATGCGCCCGGCTACTATCCCGGCTACTGACCGCCGTCTTCGCGCCGGGGACGCTTTCGAGCCGCTTGTCCCGTCTGGCCCCAGCGCTTCACCCGGCCGGTGTCGAGGTCGAAAAGATCGAGGATGCGGCCGACCGTGTGATCGACCATATCGTCGATGCTGACGGGAGCTGCGTAGAAGGCCGGGACGGGGGGGGCGATGATCGCGCCCATTTCGGAAAGCGCGGTCATTGTCCGCAGATGTCCCGTATGGAGGGGCGTCTCCCTGACCATGAGGATCAGGCGCCGGCGCTCCTTCAAAGTGACGTCGGCCGCCCGTGTCAGGAGGCTTGAGGTGACGCCCGTGGCGATTTCCGACATCGAACGGATCGAGCAGGGGGCGATGACCATTCCCCGGTAGCGCGCCGAGCCTGACGACGGCGCCGCGGCGATATCGGCCGGATTGAAAACGCTGTCGGCCAGGGCATGGACATCCGCCAATTTAAGCGTCGTTTCGAGGGCGAGGGTGACCTCGGCCGAGCGGCTCATCACTAGGTGGCTGGGGATGCCGAGGGCGCGCAGGGCTTCGAGCATGCGGATGCCGTAAATGACGCCGGACGCGCCGCTGATACCGACGAGCAGGGGGGGGATGTTCATTTTTTATCTGCTGACAATCGATCTAGCCCAAGCTTAATATCATAGTCGGGTATCCATGTTATGGGAGGATAGTGATGAGCCTTCTCGATCGTGTCCAGTCCCTCAAAGCAAAGCATGCGGCTTTGGATGCAGCGCTCGATGACGAGGCGCGGCGTCCGGCGCCGGATGAAGTTGCGATCGCGGAGCTCAAACGAAAAAAGCTGAAGATCAAGGATGAACTGGAGCGTATCGCCCCACACTGATCGGTCTTCGGCAGCCGGTTTCCCGGGGAGATCGGGAAACCGGTGGTGCCGGACAAAGTCTTGATCCAAGCGGCTGATGGCCGCTTTTTTAATGTCCAGACTGTTCCCCGTCGGTTCAGCGCAGCGCCGAGGTGGCCTTCTTGCTTCGGGGGGCGGTGGCGGTGTCTTCGGCGTCGGCCTGCTGGTCGGCGAATTTCCGCAACTGTTCGCGTTCGGCGATCTTCAGTTTGTCCCGTTGCTGCTTTTGCTCGGCCTTCAGTTTGTCCCGTTGTTCCTTGATGTCGGCCTTCAGCTTTTCGCTCTGATCCTTCTGGGTCAGCTTGAGCTTCTCCCTCTGTTCCTTGAATTTCGCCTTGATCTGATCGCGGCCGTCCTCTTTCGCCGGAGCAGCCTGGGTTACGGGGGCGGTGCTCGCCGCATCGGTGGTCTTGACCGAAGACGCGGCCAGGCAGGGGGCCGTCAGCAGCAGCGTGGTCATGCCGAGGGCGGTGATGAATGTCCTCATGGAAAGGTCCTCTTGCATCGAAATTGTAGCCAAAAGTTTCCAAAAAGGAAAATAACATACCGCATGTCCGTCCGCCAGTCCCTTGGGATCTATCCCCGATGGCGAGGTCGGCATATGCCGCCTAGCCAAAGAGGTAAAATTCTTGCAAAGTTTTACGGCATAAGAACGACATGAAATTGTCCAATATAGATGCGGATGGAAAGAACATGACCAACGCCTACGACCTGGCCTATCGGCGATCGATCGAAAATCCCGCTGAATTCTGGGCTGAGGCCGCCCGGGAGATTTCCTGGTACAAGACCTGGGACAGGGTCTTGGACGACAGCAATGCGCCGTTCTACCGCTGGTTCTCGGGAGGTATTGTCAACACCTGCTACAATGCGGTCGATCGTCATGTCGAAAACGGTCGCGGCGATCAGGCCGCCATCATTTACGACAGTCCTATGACCCATACGGTGCGTCGGCTCAGCTATCGGCAATTGCGGGACCGCACGGCGCGTTTCGCCGGGGTTCTGGCGGGGCTGGGCGTGGGGAAGGGCGATCGGGTGATCGTCTATATGCCGATGGTGCCGGAGGCCCTGGTGGCCATGCTGGCGACGGCCCGGCTGGGGGCCGTCCATTCGGTGGTGTTCGGAGGCTTCGCCGCGAACGAATTGGCGACCAGGATCAACGACGCCCGGCCGAAGGTCATCGTTTCCGCCTCATGCGGCATCGAAGGGCAGAAAGTCATCGCCTATAAGCCGTTGCTCGATCATGCGATCGAACTGGCGGAGCACAAGCCCGATCATACCGTCATCCTGCAGCGTCCGCAGGTCGAGGCATCCTTGACCCCGGGCCGCGATCTCGATTGGGAGGAGGCGGAAGCCAAGGCGACGCCGCACGACTGCGTGCCGGTCGCGGCGACCGATCCGCTCTATATCCTTTATACCTCGGGGACCACCGGGCAGCCGAAAGGAGTGGTGCGCGACAACGGCGGCCATATGGTGGCGTTGAAATGGACCATGTCCAACATCTATGACGTCAAGCCGGGCGAGGTCTATTGGGCCGCCTCGGACGTCGGTTGGGTGGTGGGGCACAGCTATATCGTCTATGCCCCCTTGCTGCATGGCTGCACGACGCTGGTTTTCGAGGGAAAACCGGTCGGCACGCCCGATGCCGGCGCCTTCTGGCGGGTGATCGCCGAGCACAAGGTACAGACCCTGTTCACCGCTCCCACGGCCTTTCGCGCCATCAAGCGCGACGATCCCGATGCCTTGCTGCTCAAGAATTACGATCTCAGCCATTTCCGGACGCTTTTCCTGGCCGGGGAACGCTCGGATCCCGATACCCTGCAATGGGCCGAGCGGCATTTGCGGGTGCCGGTGATCGATCACTGGTGGCAGACGGAAACGGGCTGGGCCATCGCCGCCAATTGTATGGGGCTGCATGCCTTTCCGGTAAAACACGGCTCGCCGACCAAGGCGGCGCCGGGCTGGGACGTGCAGGTTCTGGACGAGGGACATCACAATTGCGAGCCGGGCAAGGTGGGCGCCCTGGTCGTCAAATTGCCGTTGCCGCCCGGTACCCTGACGACCCTGTGGAACGCCGACCAGCGGTTCATCGACAGCTATCTCTACGAATTCCCCGGCTATTACAAGACCGCCGATGCCGGCTATATCGACGAAGACGGCTACATCTATGTGATGAGCCGAACCGACGACATCATCAACGTCGCGGGGCATCGTCTTTCCACAGGTGCCATGGAGGAGGTGCTGGCCAGCCATCCCGATGTGGCCGAATGCGCCGTTATCGGCGTGCATGACGCGATGAAGGGGCAATTGCCGTTGGGGTTCCTGGTCCTGAAGGCCGGCGTCACCAAGTCGCACGATCAGATCTTGAAGGAGGTGGTCGCCCTGGTGCGCGAAAGGATCGGTCCCGTCGCCGCCTTCAAGACGGCGACGGTGGTGAAACGGCTTCCCAAGACCCGGTCGGGCAAGATCCTGCGCGGCACCATGCAGAAGATCGCCGATCACGAAGCCTTTAAAATGCCGGCGACCATCGATGATCCCGGAATTCTGGAGGAAATCGAAGAGGATTTGACCGCCATCGGCTATGCCAAGGCCCGCGAGGAAACGGCCTGAATGAAAACGAGGCGCGGGAAGCGAGCTTCCCGCGCCTCGTTTTCATCGATGGTGATCAGGTCTATTCCTGTGCCTGGTCGTAGAGGTCGAGCGGCACCGCCACGGTTTGTCCGCTGCGGGGCCGTGCGATGATCACGGCCTTCTCCAGATCAGGCTCCGTGCACAATCCCAAAGTCACGGGGTTGCGCGGCTTGATATTGGCTGCGTTCCAGTGGCTGCGATCTCTGACCTTGGCGATGGTGTCCTTGGTCGTGCCGATCAGTTTGCACAACTGGGCGTCGGACAATTCGGGGTGATGCTTGAGCAACCAAGCGATGGCATCCGGCTTATCCTGACGTTTGGATACCGGCGTGTAGCGGGCGCCCTTGACTTTTTGAAGCGCCAGATCGGGAACGCTCGAAAGACGAAGATAAGCGTTTTCATCCTTTTCGCAGCGTTCGATTTCCTCGCGGGTCAATTGACCATTGGCCACGGGGTCGAGGCCGACGATTCCAACAGCCACTTCTCCATCCGCGATGGCTTGCACCTCAAGTGCATGCATCCCGCAGAAGGCGGCGATCTGTTCGAATGACAGCGTACTATTTTCGACGAGCCAGACGGCTGTCGCCTTGGGCATGAGCGGCAAGGCCATAGGTCCTCCTTTCAGGTCTTCTCTTGACGTTATTCTGACCTGGATCGGTCTTGCCGGACGAAACCGGCGCAAGATGGGTGTCTGCCCATATATAGGCATGCACCCACCTGAAGGTCAAATACAGGTAAAATGATTCACAAAGCCAGCACGATCTTGCCGATATGTGCGCTACTTTCCATAAGTCTATGTGCATCCTCCGCCTGATGGAGCGGAAAGGTGGCGAAAATAGCCGGTGCCAGGCGACCCTGGTCGAGCAAGGGCCAGACATTGGCGCGGAGCGCGCCGGCGATCGCCGCCTTTTCGGGAACCGAACGGGGGCGCAGCGTCGAACCGGTGAGCACCAGGCGTTTCACCATGACGGGAAGAAAGTTCACCTCCGCCTTGCTGCCCTCCAGGAAGGCGATGCTGACATGGCGCCCGTCGGGAGCCAAGCATTTGATATTACGGTTCAGATACGTCCCCCCCACCATGTCGAGAATGACGTCGACACCGCGGCCTCCGGTGGCCTCGGCGATCACTTGGACGAAGTCCTCGCTTTTATAATCGATCGCCCGGTCGGCCCCGAGATCGAGACAGGCCTGACATTTGGCGCCGCCACCGGCGGTGGTGTAGACGGTGGAGCCGAACGCCTTGGCCAGTTGGATGGCCGTGGTTCCGATGCCGCTGCTGCCTCCATGCACCAGAAGGCTTTCGCCTTTTTTCAGGGCGCCGCGTTGGAAGACGTTGTGCCAGACGGTGCAGAACGTTTCGGGCAGGGCGGCTGCCTGGACGGCGGTGTAGCCCTTGGGAAAAGGAAAGCAGAGGGAGGCCTGGGCGAGACAGAACTCCGCATATCCGCCACCGGAAACCAGGGCGCAGACCGATTGTCCTACCGACAGCCCGCCTGCGTCCGCGCCGATGGCGGCGATGGTTCCGGCGATTTCCAGACCGGGCAGGTCGGGTGCGCCCGGGGGAGGCGGATATTTCCCCATGCGTTGCGCCACGTCGGGGCGGTTGACCCCCGCCGCCGCGACGCGGATGAGGACCTCGCCGGGGCCGGGGCGGGGAACCGGGCGAGAGGCGACCCGCAATACCTCGGGACCTCCGGGCGTGCTGATTTCGACACATTGCATATTCGCGGGAAGGCTCATGTTCGTCTCTTCAGTTTTCTAGGCGAGGATCAGTCTGATACCTTAATCCCTGGAGAGGCAAGGGAGCTAGTCATGGATCCGGACGATCTGGAGCCGCGCGTGAAGCCGGCCGAACGGCGAAATCTCGAACCGATGTCGGTCGAGGAACTGGCGGTTTATATCGGCGAATTGGAAGCGGAAATCCTGCGGGTGAAGGACGCCATCGCGGCAAAGCGAAGCGTTCGAAGCGGAGCCGAGCAACTTTTCCGGAAATGACATGTCGGGGGAAGCGGCGGAGGCTCCGGGGCGAAATAATTGCCCCGGAGCCCAAGGTTTATACGACGCCTGCGCCTCCGGCTTTGGTGGGCTCAGGCGGCCTTGTTCTCGAGGATCTTCGGCTGCTCCGTGTTTTCGACAGCGGCCGCGATCGGGATGCTGCGGGGTTTCAACGCTTCGGGAACCTCACGCAACAAGTCGACATGCAGGAGTCCATTCACCAAGCTGGCGCTGGCGGGACGGATGTGGTCCGCCAATTCGAAGCGTCGTTCGAAGGAGCGGCCGGCAATGCCGTGGTGTAGATATTGCGGTGCGGACTCTTCCTTTTGCGCGGTGCCCGAAATCAACAGAGTGTGATCCTGAGTGGTGATTTGCAGGTCGCTTTCGGCGAAGCCGGCCACCGCCATGGTGATGCGATAGCGATCGTCGCCGAGCTTTTCGATATTGTACGGGGGATAGGCGAATGCCTGTTCATCGACGCGCGAGCTGGCGTCGAGCATCTGGGCCAGATGGTCAAATCCGACGGTGGAGCGGAACAGGGGGGTGAAATCAAACGTGCGCATAGTGACATCCTCCAACGAGCAATGTGTGACGTGCGGCGGAGCGGCATCCAACAAGTGCAATACGGCTTCGCCAACCTTCATGCGGCCCCAATTCGGCGGCCACGCTTAAAGATCTAAGTCTTGCGTTCAGGCTGTCAAGTCTCCCATGATAAACGCCTGTTAGTTGTTATTTCCCCGTGCGATGTTGAAATAGCTGGTTGTTGGACACAGGTACAAAGCTGGCGGCATGGCTCGATTCTCGGTGTGGCGGAACTGCGGAGCGATTGAATGGGCTCTCAAACTGCGATCTTCACCCGGACCTACGATGAAACCTTGGATATGATCGTCGAGGCTCGGAATTACATGACGCATGTCGAGCCGAGAATATTTCCGAAACGCCGCAGCAATCCCGATCTTCGCTTCAGTTGCGAGGCTTTGCGGGTGACATCCCGCCTGACACAGGTGATGGCCTGGCTGATGCTGCAGCGGGCGGTGGTTTATGGCGAGATCAGTCCGGAAGAGGCCTGCCGCGAATGCAACAGGCTTTCCGGTCGTGAAGTCTGCCTTGATACCGACAGCATGACGGATGACAGTCTGCCCGCCGGGTTGCGCAGTTTGCTGGACCGCAGCTACCATCTCTATCAACGGGTTTCGCGGCTTGAGGAAATGGTGCTGGGGCGGGTGGGGCTGGCACGGGCCGTCAATTGAGGGTTTGGGGCGAAATTATCGCTCCAAGCCCTTAAGCCCGAGCGGCGCATGAGCTTGGCCGAAGCCGGAGGCGCAGGCATCATATAAACCCTTAGGCTCTGGAGCGATTGTTTCGTCCCGGGGCCTGAGGGGGACCCCGGCCTTATCGTTCCGTGGTTGGCTTGACGGCTTGTTTGGCCGGCAAGGCGTCGGTGGCGGCCTTCTGTTTTGAAGGGGGGGCTTTCGCTTTTCCCTCCTTCGGTGCCGTGCTTTTCGCTTTAGGCTCTTTTTTGGGCGTCGATGGCGCAGGCGGCGGGGCGGCGGCTTCCACGGAGGGCTTCCAGAGAACTTCGTAAACAGGCACCGTTTCCTTGAACCCCTTGAGCTCCTGCATGCCTTTGGCGACAAAGGTCAGATCTTTGCCGGCCGACAGTTCGCGAACGACATTCGTACAGAGAATTTCGTCTGTTTCGGCCTTGGCGCAAACGCGAGCCGACAACTGTACCGTGGTGCCGAACAGGTCGTCCTCCTCCTCGATCGGTTCGCCGGCGTTGAGCCCGATGCGCAGATGCAGAGGAAGTTCCGGACGCATGTCGTTGTGGGCCGCGCAGGCGCGCTGAATGACGATGGCCGCTTCGATGGCGTTCGACGCGCTGGCGAACGAAGCCATGATGCCGTCGCCGGTATGTTTGATCTCTTTGCCCGCATATTCCGCCAGCGCCGTGCGCACGATGCTGTTATGGCGGCGGACGACGTCCTGGGCGGCATGATCGCCACGGGTTTGCGTCAGGTCGGTGGAGCCGACCATGTCGGTGAAAAGGACGGTAACGATGCGGTGCGACACCGGGGAAAGCGGCTGCGGCTTGTTCCAGGCCTCGAGCGTCTGGGTGATTTGATCAGCAGCGATGTCGGCGCCGGCCAGAAGCGACTCCATGTTGTTCCTGCCGGCCTGCACCATCGTCATGTATTTCGGCTCGACGAGATAGTCCTCGTATTTGTCCGCGAAGGCTTTGGCGACCTCGCTCTTGGTCCCCATCACCTCGATGGTGTCCTTGAGAATGGCCCGTTTATCTTCCGGTTCGAGGTGTTTTTGCGTGCCGAGAACGTCGATGGCGCCGGCCAGCATCAAATCAATGCCAAAAATGTTGTAGGCATCGAGGTTGGGCCGGATCTTTTTGATTTCGGTCAGCAAGCCGCTGAGGAGGCGAATCATGGCCATCCGGAAGCTTTCCATCGGCTCCGGGGCCTGTTCGTCCGGGCCGCCGGATTTCTCGTCGGCCGGTGTTTCCGATTCCGGCTCGGCCGGCTTTTCGGGAGCGGCGACCTGTTCGGGGGCGGCCTCGCCGTCCTCGTCCTTCTTTTCCTCTGCCGCCTGCTTTTCCGCCTCCGGTTCCCCGGCTGCTTCCGGTTGCACATCGACCGGCGGCGGTGGCGTGTCGTCAATCGGAGCCGTCACATCCTTCATCGGCGCCTGCGGCCGGTATTTCGGCTTGGTATCCTTAACGGAAGAGCTTTCGCGCCAATCGACGACCGACAAGGCCATCGGCACGCCCGAAATCAGGAACGTGATGACGAAGGTAAGGAAGACCAGCAGCGAAGAGGCGTTGCCGCTGATCGCACCATCCAGCTTGGTGATCAGATTGCTGACGATGGCCGTGACGCCGCCCGCGATGGCAAGGGCTGCGGCCACCACCAGCAGCAGTTTGAGCAGGACCCCCATGGACCCCGCCGCTTTGGCCTTTCCTGCCGTCCGGAAGTCCGGTGTCGCGATTGCGGCGTTGAAACCGGCGTCGCCTCGGGCATAAGCCCGCCGGGGAGCGGTCGCATGGACGCGGGGCCGAAAATTCTTGTCGCTGGAGTAGACCAGCATTTCTTCGCTGGCATTGTTGCCGGGATAATAGGTTTCCCGAACCACCTTGGCGCAGAAGCCGAGACTGTTTTCCACAATCTTGGCTTCCTCCAGCGCGTCTTCCTTCTCGTCCTTGCGGAAGCGCGCATGGAGAGTCCAGCGCTGTCCGTCGAGCGCATAGACCTCATAATGAACGATGGCGATCCCTTGAGAACTCATGCGTCCGTCATAATTCGCGCACAGCGAAAACCCATGATTACAATAGTATGGACATTAGCGCCCACGCAAAAGCGAAGTGCGCCAGTCGATCAGGACATGGCGCACTTCTACAAATACATCAAGTAACCGGGAAAAAATAGATGCTGAAGGGGGGTAAAAGATCAACCCCCAGCCATTTCCTATTTCTTCGAACCGAAATTGGCGAAGCGTTTGTTGAACTTCGCCAACTGCCCCCCGGTATCCATCAGGCGATGAACGCCAGTCCAGGCCGGATGGGACTTGGGATCGATGTCGAGGCGCAACACGTCACCCGGTTTTCCCATGGTGGAGCGAGTCTTGAACTCGGTGCCATCGGTCATGATCACGGAAATTTCGTGATATTCGGGATGAATGTCTTGCTTCATAACGGTGCTCCAGAATTCGAAGCGGCGTATATAAACCAGCGCTGCCCAGGTTGCAAGCCTTGAACGTAATCCTAGGCTCTGCCCTAATGGCCAAACGCAGCAGGAGATAGCCATGCCCCTTGACGAAGCCAGTTTTCATTCTCTCGCCGACAAGACCATCAGCGCCTTGGCCGAGGCCATCGACACTGATCTGGGCGATGAGATCGACGTGGAGGAGCAGAACGAAATTCTCACCCTCGTCCTGCCCGACGGTGGCCAGTACATCATCAATAAGAACGCACCGCTGAAGCAGGTCTGGCTCTCCTCGCCGAGAAGCGGCGCCTGGCATTTCGACTGGGACGCGGAGGGCGCGCGGTGGCGTTCGACACGCGGAGAAAGGATTGCTCTCGACGACCTGCTGGCCGGCGAATTGAAGGAGATCACCGGGACACTGCTGCGCTTTTAGGGCGCGTTTCCCGGAAGTGCCGGATTTGGGGGGCTCCCTAATCCGGCACCATCCCAATAAAGTGGAGGGCAATTCGGATTTTAGACGGAATCGGCGGTGGACAACGGGCCGGCGGTCAGCGTTTTCTCTCTCCTTTCCCTCCACTCGGCAAGCCATCCATAGAGCGCGGGTAACACCAGCAAGGTGAGGAGCGTCGAAGAGACGAGGCCGCCGACAACGACCGTCGCCAGCGGCTTTTGGACTTCGGATCCTATTCCGGATGACAGCAGCAATGGTATGAGGCCAAGACTGGCCACGGTGGCCGTCATCAATACCGGGCGCAGGCGTAACATGGCCCCCTCCGTCACCGCTTCAGCGACCGTGCGGCCTTGTCGCAGGAGTTGGTCGAAATAGGACACCATCACGACGCCGTTCAGAACGGCGACGCCGAATAGCGCGATGAAGCCGACGGAAGAGGGGACGCTGAGAAATTGTCCGGAACTCCACAAGGCGAATATTCCCCCGATCAGGGCGAAGGGAACGTTGAGGAGAATAAGGAGCGCGTTTCCGACGGAGCCGAAAGACAGATAGAGCAGGAGAAAGATCAGTCCGAGGCAAACGGGGACGACGATCATCAGCGTTCGCTGGGCGCGTTGCTGGTTTTCGAATTGCCCTCCCCACGTGACCACGTAGCCGGCCGGCAAGGTTACTTTCTGGGCCACGGCCGCTTGCGCCTCGGCGACGAAACCGCCCATGTCCCGGTTTCGGACATTGGCCTGAATGACCGTGCGGCGCTGAGCGTCCTCCCGGTTGATGCTGGGGGGGCCTTCCATGAGGCTGATTTCGGACACTCGCGACAAGGGAACGCGAACGCCATCCTTGTTGATGACCCAGAGATTTCCAATGGCCGCGGGGTCGGAACGGAAAGGTTCGGCGGCACGCAGATAGACGGCGAAACGCCGTTGACCGTCGAGAACGTTCGTTACCGCTTCTCCGCCGATGGCGGTGGAGACGACGTCCATCACGTCGGCGACATTGAGGCCGTAACGGGCAAGCTCTTCGCGGTTGACCCGGACAACCAGTTGAGATTCTCCGCTGATTTGCTCCGTCTGCACATCGGCGGCACCTTTGACGGACTTGACCACCTCTTCGATTTCGCGGCCTTTGGCCTCGAGCAGGGCCAAGTCGTCGCCGAACAGCTTGATGGCGATTTGCGCTTTGACTCCGGACAGCAACTCGTCGATGCGCGTGGCGATGGGTTGGGAGATGTTGATGGCGATGCCGGGATATTCCTCCAGATCCTTGTTGATGAGAGCGATGAGCTCGGCGCGCGAACCGGCGCTCGACCATTCGGCTTGAGGCTTGAGGCCGACCCAGATCTCATTGTTGTTGACCGCTTCCGGATCTCCTCCCAGTTCGGGGCGGCCGATTTGACTGACCGCATAGGTGACGTCGGGATTTCTCAGGAGCTTCTGTTCCATTTTTCTGGCGATCTTGAGCGATTCGGCAAGTGAAATGCTGGGGTTCATCGTGACCCGCACGCTCAACGTTCCCTCGTCCAATTCGGGGACGAATTCTGTGCCGAGCCGCGTCAGCAATCCTCCCGAAATCAGCAGGGCGGCCAAGGCGCATCCCACCACGAGGCGGCGGCGGCGCAGCGCGAAGGCCAAAGCCGGCTGGTAGATCCGTCGGATCGAACGGACGAGAAAACTGTCCTCGTCGGCTTCATTGGCCTTGAGGACGAGCGAGGCTAGAACCGGCACGAGGGTCAAGGCCACGATCAGCGAACCCAGCATGGCGAACGCGATGACGAAGGCCATTGGGCTGAACATTTTCCCTTCGACGCCTTGCAAGGTGAACAAGGGCAGGAAGACCACGATGATGATGAGGACGGCGAAGAAGATCGGATGGCCGACCTCCCGCGCGGCCTGGGCAACGCGCCAGGCCAGGGATTGATCCCGATAATGAGGTTCCGCCAGATGACGTACGATGTTTTCGACCATTACGAGGGAACCGTCGACCATCATGCCGATGGCGATCGCCAATCCTCCCAGTGATTGCAGATTGGCCGAAAGTCCCGCCCATCGCATCATGATGACCGCTGTGAGCATGGAAAATGGAATGGAGACGAGGACGACCAGCGCCGAACGCAGATTCCACAGAAAAAGGAAGAGAACGACGACGATCAGTACGGCGGCCTCTTCAAGAGCCTTTCGTACCGTTTCGACCGCTTTCTGAATCAAGTGGGATTGATCGTAGACCGGCTCGATCTTGACGTTCGGAGGCAAGGCCGCCTGGAGGGTCTCCAATTTCCGGTGAATTCCGCCGATGACGGAATTCGTATTCGCGCCTTTCAACTGCAAGACCACGCCCATGACGGCTTCGCCCTTGCCGTTCATCGAAATGGCGCCCTGGCGAATCTCGCTGCCATATTCCACATTGGCCACGTCGCGGATGAGAACGGGCGTCCCATCGACGGATTTGAGGACGATGGTCTCGATGTCGGTCAACCCATCGCCACCGCCCCTGATCAATCCTTCGCCGCGGACGGACAACTGCTCTTGGGCCCCCTCGATGTACCATCCGCCGGCGTTGGCGTTGTTGGCTTGCAGCGCCTTCTTCAGGTCTTCGAGCGTCAGGTCGTAGGAGACGAGTTTATCGGGGTCGATTTGGACTTGATATTGCCGGACATCGCCGCCGAAGCTGAGGACGTCGGTGACGCCGGGGACGGTGCGCAGGTGGACTTTGACCTGCCAGTCATTGATCTCGCGCAGCTCCATCGCGCTGAGAGTGGGGCTGGTAAGAATGTATTTATAGACCTGTCCCAGGCCGGTGGTGATGGGGCCGAGTTCCGGGGCCCCCAGTCCATTGGGGATGCGCTCCTTCGCGGTTTGCAGTTTCTCAAGGACGAGCTGGCGGGCGAAGTAGGTGTCGACCCGGTCCTCGAAGACGACGGTAACGACGGACAGTCCGGTTTTCGACGTGGAACGGACTTCCGTAACGCCGGGAAGTCCGTTCATGACGGATTCGACCGGGAATGTGATCAGTCTTTCCACTTCCGCGGCCGCGAGACCGGGGGATTGGGTGTTGACCTGCACTTGAATGTTGGTCACATCGGGGAAGGCATCCAGATTCAGTCGAAACATCGACCAGATGCCGATCGCGAGAACGCCGAGAGCGGCAAGGATGACCAGCAAACGCTGCGCCAGGGCGCGTTCGATTATCTTGTCAATCATCGGGGGTCAGTCCTTGTCCGCGAAAGCGCTTTTTTCGAGTTCGGATTTGAGGGCAAAGGCTCCGTTGCTCACCACGCGCTCGCCATCGCTCAAACCGTCGATGATTTCGGCCGAAAGGCGGGATGACGCGCCGACTTTCACTTCCCGGCGCAGGAATACCCCCTTGGAGGTTTCAACGAAGACTATTCGCTCCGCTTTTTGCCTCTGGACCGCGGAATTGGGCACGATCAACGTTTCCTTGCCCGCCGACGTCAGGACCACTTGCGCGAAACTGCCCGGCTTGAGCAATTTTTCCTTATTATCGAGTTCGATGCGGATTTTGAGGGTTCGGGTTTTTTCGTCGAGCAAATCGGCCACCCAGGCCACGCGGCCCTCGAAGCTGCGGCCCGCGTAAGCCGCAATCTTGACCTTGGCGGACATGCCGACCGCCACGCGTCCCATGTCGTTCTCATGAATGCTGCCGATGACCCAGACCTTGTCGAGATTGGCCAGCCGGTAGAGTGCACTGGCTTCCGTGACCTGATCTCCGACGGCGACGCGTTTGTCGATCAGGACTCCATCGAAGGGCGCCTTGACGGGCAGTCGCAAAACGCCCGCGGGAGAGGTGCGCTTGTAATCCTTGGCGGCGGGATCGAGGCCGAGCAGCCTGAGTTTGCGTTCCGCCGTGCGCAGTTCGATCTCGGCCAAAGTGGCCTCCTGCTTCGCCTTTTGATAGTCCTGTTCGGCGGAGATCTTCTTGGCCCATAAAATCTCTTCGCGGTCGAGTTGGGTCCTGGCCATGGAGAACCGCGAGCGCGCGGCCAGATATGCCGCTTCCGCTTCCGTCGTCTGACCGCTTTCGATGATGGCGAGGTCGGCGCCCGAGTGGACCGGTTCACCCAATCGGCCGAGGACCTCGCGGACCACGCCTCCGGTCCGTGGCTGAATATCGGCCGTTCGGTCCAGATCCGGCGTGATTTCCCCGTTTATGGTGAGCTCGTCGACAAAATTGCCGCGTGTGGCGGGGACCGTTTGCAGTTCGATGAGACGGAGTTGGTCATCGTTCAAATGGATTTCCGCCGCTTCTGGCGTTTCCACGGCGATGACCGGTGATGAGGCCAAAAATCCGCTGAAAAAAGCAACGGCCAGATAGGTGCCTGTCGTCTTGACGGTCATTTCACTTCTCCTGAATCTACATTGGTGGAAAACCGGGTGGGACCCGTCGGTCCACCGATCAGGCGTTCGATTTCCGCTTTGGCGGTTTGATATTCGGCCATGGCGTCCACCAGGCGATCCTGCGCCTCGGTCAGGATTCGTTGCGAATCCAGCACGTCTATCAGGGCGAACTTGCCCTGGCGGTATCCCTCGCGGGCTCCTTCGAAGGCGGATGAGGCGGCGGGGAGCACGTCATGAGTAAGCGATGTCGTCTCATCGTAGGCCGAGGACAGACGTTCGAAGCCTTCCTTCACGGCTCCCACGATCCGAGTCTCGGCCCCTTTTTGCTCAGCATAGCCTTTTGCCAATTTTTGCTGCGCATCGAGGACATTGCCCTGGTTCAGACCGAAAACCGGAAGAGGGAAGCTGATTCCGGCGATGAACGCGGTCGACCTGTCATCCCCGTAGCGGCGGACGCCGGCCGAGATCGTCGGATCGGGAATATCTTTGGATTTTTCCACATCCAGTTTCGCCCGCCGGCTTTCCAGTTCCGCCTTCCAGCGGGCCATGTCGGGATTTTGAGAGACCGCGGCCAGCATTTCCTCCTGCGAGGGCGGCGGAGAAATCGCGGATAAATCTCCGACGGCCTTGTCGAAGCGGGCGGCTTTCCCTCCCCATAGCGTGGCCAGGCGCTCACGGGCGTTGCTGACCTCTCTTCGGGCGCGATTGGCGGTCACCGTGGCCTTGCCGACGGCGACCTGGGAACGCTGTTCCTCCTGAGGAGATACGCGGCCCGCGCGGACGCGTTCGACCACCGTCGCGTGGACCTGCTGGTCGAGCATGAGGGCCTTTTCGGCCAGCTCCAGCTTTTGTTGTCCGGCGAGCAACCCGATAAAGGCGCGGTTCGTTTCCAAAAGCGTGTCCAACCGTTTCGCTTCGTAATCCCACGCGGCGAGGCTTTCGTCCCATTGGGCGGCGCGGACGCGATGGCTGCGTTTGCCGCCCAATTCGATCAGTTGGCTGAAGGAAAGCGTACTGGCCGAGCCATCAAATCCCCGTCTCGTCCCCCTGCCGCCGAAATCTTCCGAATCAAGATTGAGCGTTGGATTGGGAAGGTAGTCCGCCTGCAGGGTTCTGGCTTCCGCAGCCCGGATTTCATATGAGTAGGCCGCCAGTTCCGGGCTTCCAACCAACGCCTGGGCGAGGGCGCGCCGGAGCGTGAGGGGGCCGGTGGGGTCGCTGCCCGATGGAAGGATGTCGGCGTATTCTTGGAGGTCGGCCTTCGGTGCGGGACTTTGCGGTCCCGGCGATGGGATGGATGGTCTCTCAGGCGTTTGTCGGCCGGAGATGGCGGATATGTCTCGCGGCCCGGCGCATCCGGCGAGAAAAAACGAGATGATGCATGCGGCAATCGGCATGGCCGAGCCGTGGGCGCGCCACGGCTGTCGTTGACTATTCATGAAGCCTCCAGTCGTCTGTCAATGAGTGGCGATGGAGGGATGTGTCGTTATCGTTTAGACAACAGATCCCTCCATTCTCGTTGCTTAATTGGAGGCCGTCGTATTTTTGATTATCTCATTGCATATTTCTTTGTAGCGATTCAGGTGTTCAATTCGGTCTTGGCCGATTTTTGCGGAATGTTCATCAATTTCATTTTTGCATTTTTCTCTTATAGAATTTTTCCAGGAGTCCAAATTGTGAGGGGATTTATCAGGCGTTGCCGGCAACGTATCGGCCATTTCCCGGCATAAAGACCGAAGATGACTTGTTTCGGCGGTGCTCATGCTGTCGCGGGCTTGATGTTCGCGGGAGGTGTATTTTTTGCTGGCGTCATTCAAATCCCAGTCCGCCTCCGAGAGGCATTTCTTTCTGAGAAGTTCGCTTCTTTCATTTTTCGGCGTGCTGTTCACCGTTTCAGCCAAACTCCCGGAGGTGCCGGGCGTGGAGCAGGCGGAAACGAAAATGAGGGAAAGGGTGGTGGCAATAATCCGTGTGTACATCGTTGATCTCCGCAATCGAGTCGGTTTTCCAGCGCACGGATTTCCGTGCGGCGAGAAAAGAGGACGAATTTTCGGTTGGGAAACGTGGCGGCTGACGGCGCTCGCAATCGCGGAATGATGCCTGTCAGCCTTCAGATGAGGGGCTTGAGACACTTCATTGCGCGGGTATGAGCGGGCATCAAAGGCGGGAACGACGCAACAGGGGAGCGGCCAGTTTTGGCCTTCCGGTTTTTTGCGCGATAGTCCGCTCAGGCACGGCCACGTGCTGACGCGGATAATCTCAAATGAGAAGGACTACGGTGCGGCGATGACGAAGTGAGGGATGGGTATCTTCCGACGGTGACGCGAAAACGCCACTCCGGGCCGGAAGGTGCGGGGGACCGATCGGCGGACTGAAGTCCACCAGAGCCACGCTGGGGGGAACGTTACCTCTCTCAAAAGAGGTGTTCGTCTGGTTTCTTACTTCCTGGACAAGGGGCCTGTCGGCACAAGGCTGCGATGGAGATGAAAAAAGCGATCTCTGGTTATCCGGGGTCGCTTGCGCGTCGAACGAGGAAAGGTGGCTATGGCCACGCCATTCGATGGCGGCATGGCTGCCTTCGGCACGGCAAAGCACAAGACCGTTCTGGCCCAATTGAACGGGCAGCAGGTAGGTGAGAATAAACACCCACGTAAGAACGTGCCGACACACTGCCACAGGGTTGGTCCAACGAGTCATTTTCATCCGGCGCAGAGCCTGCCATGGCGAAATCGGATCGGTCAAGTTCGCCATGGGTTCAGACGTTTTTCGGTTGGCCAATAGGCCTTCGCCATATGGTTTTTTTATGGCATTCCCGTCGGTCAGCGCTGATCGAGGCGGATCTCGATCCGCCGGTTCTTCTTGCGGGCCGCCTCGTCGTCGCCTTTGTCGATCGGCTGGAACTCGCCGAAACCGGCGGCGGCGAGGTGATCCTGCGGAATGCCCTGGGCCCCCAGGAATTTGACCACCGAAACGGCGCGCGCCGTGGAAAGTTCCCAGTTGGAGGGGAAGCGGTCGCTCTTGATCGGCACCTTGTCGGTATGGCCGTCGATGCGCAGAACCCAGTTGATGTCGGACGGGATCTGCTTGGTGACGTCGACCAGCGTGCGGGCCAACTGGCTGAGCTGCGCCTGGCCGTCGGCTCCCAGTTCCGCCGAGCCGCTGGCGAAGAGAAGTTCCGACTGGAAGACGAAGCGGTCGCCTTCGATGCGGATGCCGGGACGGTCGCCCAGCACCTTGCGCAGCCGGCCGAAGAATTCCGAACGGTAGCGGGCCAATTCCTCGACCTTGCTGGCCAGGGCGGCGTTCAACCGCTTGCCAAGATCGGCGATCTGCACTTTCTGCTCGCTGGAAAGGGTCTCGCTGGCTTCCAGCGCGGCGGCGATGCGGGCCAATTCCTGGCGCATCGCCTCCATCTGCTGGTGAAGCAGCGCCGCTTCGGCGCGGGCCTCCTCCGACAGTTTGCGTTCCTGGGCAAGCTGTCCTTGCGCTTCTCCCGCCTGGGCGCCCATCGCCGCCAGCTTCTTTTCCAACTCCTCCTTCAACGCCTTGAGGGCATCGACGTCGTGCTGGAGCATGGCGACTTGCTGGCGGTCGGTGCCATTCTGGTTGACCTGGGCCTGCAACTGGTCGCGCGTGGCGGTGGAAGCCTGCAATTGATCGGTCAGGCGCCCGATGTTGACCTTCAACTCGGCGTTGGAGCGCCGCTCGATATCCAGAAGATCGGTCAGCTCGTTCAACTGTCGCGACAGCCGCGAGATGGTCTGGTCGCGTCCGGACAGCACCTGTCCCAGATAGAATTGGGTGAGGACGAAGGCCAGCAGGACGAAGATGATGACCAGCAGCAGGGAGGCCAGGGCATCGACGAAACCGGGCCAGATGTTGATGCCGCTGCGTCCGCCGCGGCGCCGCGCCATGGGCATCGGCTAAGTCCGCTTCGGCGGAGTGGCGAGCGGCGGCTCCTCCTCGGCCAGCGCCGCGATTGTGCGGGCCAGCAATTTGAATTCGCTCCGGATCTCGCGGACCATCTCATCCCGGCCTCCGGCCAGGTCATCGATCAGCCGGTGAAGGCCCGCATCCATGTTGCGGATGTGCTGGCGGGTCTGGTCGTCAATGGCCGAACTTCCGGCGCTTTCCGCGAGGCGGGCCAGGATCGGCTTCATTTCGAGCTGGTTTTCCGCCAGCTTCAACATCAGGCTTTGCTCAGTCTTCATCTGGTCGGCCAGGACTGAAAGCCGATCGGTCAACTGGCGCATATTGGCATTGGCCGAGATCCGGCCTTCCTCGCCCCGGGCGATGACGCGCTGCAGATTGTCGAGGCTGTCGGCCGTCTGTTCGAGCAGGGCCTGAATATAGGCGGGAATCGGCTGATCGCTTCCTTCCCCCGTTCCCACGTTGGAGGACAGCTTGGTTTGCGTCGACAGCCAGTCTTCCAGTTCGTTGTAGAAGGCGTTCTGCGCCTGCCCGGCCTGAAGATCGAGAAAGCCCAGGATCAGGGATCCGGACAAGCCGATCAGGGATGTCGAGAAGGCCGTTCCCATGCCGGTCAGCGGAGCGTCGAGCCCCTGTTTCAGGCCGGCGAAGGCCGACTGGACATCGTCTCCCGAGATGCTCAGGCTGCGGATAACCTCGCCGATCGATCCCACGGTCTGCGACAGGCCCCAGAAGGTGCCGAGCAGTCCGAGAAAGATCATCAAGCCGGTGAAGTAACGGGCGATTTCGCGGGACTCTTCAAGGCGCGAGGCCAGCCCGTCCAGCAGCGAACGAAGCGCCGCGGGGCTCAGGGCGAAGCGGTCGCCGCGTTCTCCCAGCATGCCGGCGAGAGGGGCGAGCAGACGGGGGCCGCTGGACGAGGTGATTTCCTGGGGACGGCCGCCACGGTAGGCGTCGACCCAGCGGATGTCCCGGCCCAGCATCACGACGTGCCGGAAATTGAGGGCGATGCCCACCAGCAGAATGCCGAGGGAAAGGCTGTTCAGGCCGACATTATTGAAGAACGCATGTTCCAGCCCGGAAAAGAGAACGCCGATTACCAGAACGACAATGCCGAGGAACAGGGCCATGCGAAGGAGAAAACGGCGCGGATTGGTCATGCTGACTTAAGTCCAAAAGACACTCATGAAGGCAATGTAGCGTCGACTTTCGTCAATTCCAGGGCAACTATCGTTTCTGCACGAGGATGTCGACGCGATCGGCAGGACCTTCGGGAACCTTGTTGCCCAGAGCCCTGACTTCGATGCGGGTGCTGCGCACACCTTGATCGATCAGATAGGAGCGAACAGCCAAGGCCCGCGATAACGACAGGCGCCGCGCCTTGCTGGCGTTGTCTTCGTCGCCCTCGGCATAGGCGAGAAGCTGGAGCTGCAGCGCCCCGTCGGCGGCAAGGCGGTCGCCCAATTGATTGAGCGAAGTCCGGACTTCGTCGGGGAGTCGGGCGCCGTCTTTCTCGAACAGAATGGTCATCGGGGCTTCGGCGCCATTGCCGGCGGCGGAGGGTGCGGGAGCGGCCGGCGTCGCCGCCGGGGGAAGGCGTGCTTCCTGTTGTTCGCGGAGGGGCGGCATCGGCGCGCCGGCGACAGGCGCCCGAGAACCCGCGTCAGGCGGAACAGCCTGTGTCTGCTGGACGGGCGCCGGCGCCGGAGTCTGGACCGGAGCCGGGGTGGTGGGAGCCTGCGGAGCGGTGGCGGCTGGAGGCGCCGAGACCGGCGCGGAGGACGTAGACGGCGGCGCCTTTTCCGGAACGGGAGGTGTCGGCGTGGGCACCAGCTTCACCGGTTCTGGCGGGGCCGGTTGCTGATCGGCCTTGATTCCGCTCGCACCCTTGTTTTCGGCTTTCTTCTCAGGCTTCGCCTCCGGCTTGGGTTTCTCCGCGGCGGCATTTTCATTCCGGGCGGCCGGGCTGGCTTCCTGCGGCACGATCACCGGGAGGCTTACGGCAGGCAAGCCGGGTCGTCCCGCCGGTGGCGTCGCCTCGACCGTCTGTTTGGCTTCGGCGGGGGCACTGTCCTGCTTCGATTGGGCGGGGGTGACGGGTGGCACAGCCTGGGGAGTGGCTGGGGCCGGCTTCGGAGAGACTACGGCCGGTACCGCTGCGGCCGGCTTCACCGCTGCCGTCTTGGCATGTGGTGGCTTGGCGGCAACGGCCGTTTTCGGCTTGGCGGCCTTATGCGACGGCTTTTTGAGAACGATCGCGTGTTGCGGGCGACGCAATGTCGGGACCCGGCTTTCCGGCAAAGCCGGCGCTTCCGCGCCTGGCGCGGCGGCGCCAGGGGCACCGAGAAAAAGGTCGGGCAGGGTCGGCGTGCTTCCCAAGCGGTCAAGCACGGACATGTCGACTTCGATCTGTGGCTTGGCGCTGCTTCCCACCACGACTTGCGCCGAAGCCGAAGCCGCGAGGGCCGGAATGAGGAACAAGGAAAGCAGGGTGCCCGCTCCCCGATGCCGCAACCTGCTCACTGCTCCTCCCGAACGGCGCACGTTTGTCATTAAGTTAACACACTAGCGCAAGGACTTGGGGACCACAACTCGTTTGCGAAGGCCCGTCCGCGGGCCTCCGACGGCAGGTTAGCCGGCCGAGCGCAGCAGCGTTCCCAACGGCAGATGCAGATGGTCGTTGGCCGCGAGCACGTTTCCGGATTGCAGCATGTCATGGCCGCCATCGATTTCGCTGACATAGCCCCCAGCTTCCTTGACCATGATGATGCCGGCGGCGATATCCCAGGACTTGAGGCCCATTTCCCAAAACCCCTCGTAGCGGCCGGCGGCCACATAGGCGAGGTCGAGGGCGGCGGAACCGAAGCGGCGAACGCCCGACGTCGCTTCCATCACGAGGGGAAGCTGGCGCAAAAAGCGGGAATGTTCCGGCCGTCCCTGGTGAGGGATGCCGGTGGCGATGACCGCCTCGTCCATCTTGCGCCGCGCGGAAACGCGAAGCCGGCGCTCATTGACGAAAGCGCCATTGCCTTTTTCCGCCCAGAACATCTCGTCGGTCAACGGCTGGTAAATGACGCCGGCGATTGCCTCGCCATCGCGCACCAGGCCGATGGAAATGGAGAAATGCGGGATGCCGTGCAGGAAATTCGTGGTTCCGTCCAAGGGATCGACGACCCAGACGTTATGCCGGTCCTTCCCTTCGATGACGCCCGATTCCTCCAACAGGAAGCCGTAATCGGGGCGGGCTTTCTGCAATTCCTGGCGGAGCAGTTTTTCGACGCGCAGATCGGCCGCCGAGACGAAGTCTCCCGGGCCTTTCTTCGAGACCTGCAACTGCTCGACTTCACCGAAATCGCGCAAAAGGCCGCGGGCCGCCTTGCGGGCGGCCCCGACCATGACATTGATGGCGGCGGACTGGACGACCATCAGTCCTTGGCCCGCTCGACATAGGTGGCGTCGCTGGTGTTGACGACGATTTTCGTTCCCGCCTCGACGAAGGGGGGAATCAGGACCCGCACGCCGTTTTCCAGAATACCGGGCTTATAAGAAGACGCGGCCGTCTGGCCTTTGACCACCGGGTCGGCTTCGGTCACGGTCATCACCACTTTGTCGGGCAGGGTGACGGACACCGGCGATCCTTCGATCAGGTCGACGGTGCAGGGCATGCCGTCCTGAAGGA
Organism: Telmatospirillum siberiense; assembly: GCF_002845745.1. Taxonomy (GTDB): domain Bacteria; phylum Pseudomonadota; class Alphaproteobacteria; order Rhodospirillales; family Magnetospirillaceae; genus Telmatospirillum; species Telmatospirillum siberiense. Next base: position 119,889 of record NZ_PIUM01000001.1, read on the forward strand.
AGGCGCCAGGCTCGCCGACCACTTCGCGGGGCACGGAAAACTGCTCGAAGGTCTCGGAGTCCATGAAGGTCACGCTGTCGTCGTCACCGAACAGGAAGGTCACGTCCTTTTCCTCGACCTGCAGCTTTTCCACCGTATCGGCGGTACGCCAGCGTTCATTGGTCTTGGTGCCGGTCCGCACATCGCGCATTTCGACCTGAATGAAAGCGCCCCCCTTGCCGGGCTGGATGAGCTGGATCTTGAGCACGGCCCATTGGCGATTGTTGTGCTCGAGGATGTTGCCGGGGCGGATGAGGTTCGCGTTGATCTTCATGGTGTGACCAGACTGTTGGAAAAAAATCTGGCGGACCCTAACAGCTTGCATGCCCGGGTGCAACCGGGACCGGTTGCCTGCTGCGACGGATTGTCATCAAGACTTCCCTGAACAGCTTCCCAAGCAACGACTACAGTCCTTGACCAACGTTGATCGGGGGATCTTGAAGAGATGGATGCATTCTTTGACGGTGGCCTGACGCTACCAACCTTGATACTACTTGCGCTGGCCTTGGGATTGGCGCTCGGCTTTGAATTCGTCAACGGTTTTCACGATACGGCCAACGCCGTTGCCACGGTCATTTATACCCACAGTCTGCGACCGATGGTGGCCGTCGTCTGGTCGGGTTTCTGGAACTTTCTTGGCGTTCTGACATCGAGCGGAGCGGTGGCCTTCGGCATCGTGGCCCTGTTGCCGGTGGAACTGATCGTCAATGTCGGTTCGGCGGCGGGCTTCGCCATGGTGTTCGCGCTTCTGGTGTCGGCCATCCTGTGGAATCTGGGAACCTGGTACTTCGGATTGCCGGCATCGAGTTCCCATACCCTGATCGGTTCGATCCTGGGCGTCGGCCTGATGAATTCCTACATGGCGGCGGATCGCGCCTTCGGCGAGGGGGTCAATTGGGGCAAGGTCCAGGACACCGCCATGGCGCTCCTCGTCTCGCCGGTCGTCGGTTTCGTCTGCGCCGGCCTGCTTCTGCTTCTGGCCAAGGTGTTGATCAAGAAGCCCGAACTTTATCGCGATCCTCCCCAGGACAAGGCGCCGCCCTTGTGGATCCGCGGGCTCCTGGTGCTGACCTGCACGGGCGTATCCTTCGCTCATGGTTCCAACGACGGTCAGAAGGGCATGGGGCTGATCATGCTGATCCTGATCGGCATCGTGCCGGCCACCTATGCCCTGGATTTGTCGGTTCGGCAGGAAACGTTGAACGCTATCGCCGTCGATGCCAGAGCCGCCGCGGGGGTTTTCGAGCGCATGGCCGAGGGCGCGTCCCGGCCCGCGCCCGAGGATGCCAGCGCCGCCTTGTCCCAATATCTGCGCAGCGGTAAGGCCGACCCTGTCACCTTCGCCGCGCTGGCCAGTAAAAGCGCGGCGGTGGCGTCAGTGCTGGAAGGGGTGGCGGGGATCTCCGACATCGCGCCGGATAGTCGCCGGGCATTGCGCAGCGATCTTTATCTCGTGTCCGAATCGATCGGCAAACTGAATGGGGCGGGGCGCTTCGCTGCGGCCGATAAGCCCAAGATCCTGCCGTTGCGGGACAAGGTGAAGACGCTGACCACCTTCATTCCCACCTGGGTGAAGGCGGCTGTGGCGATCGCCCTGGGGCTTGGCACCATGATCGGTTGGAAGCGCATCGTGGTGACGGTCGGCGAAAAGATCGGAAAGGCCCATCTGACCTATGGGCAGGGGGCTTCGGCGGAACTGGTGGCGATGACCACCATCGCCGCCGCCGATATCTACGGTCTGCCGGTCAGTACGACCCATGTTCTATCCTCGGGAGTTGCTGGAACCATGGCGGCAAATCACTCGGGGTTGCAGATGGACACGCTCAGGAATCTGCTGCTGGCCTGGGTGTTGACGCTGCCGGTTTGCGTGTTTCTCGGCGCCGCACTGTTTTCCGGGGGGCTTTACGTCGTGTTGAACGTGCTGGGCCTGCAGTGACCTGAGCGGTCGTTGGGGTTCGTCGGAAATATCCCGTCTGCCCCAACGACCCTTTAGGCTGGCATGACCCTGTTCCGGCCGGCCTCCTTGGCGCGGTACATGGCGCTGTCGGCGTCGTGCAGCATGGTGGCGAATGAGGGCGTTCGATTCGAACGGGCATCGACCCCGATGCTGACGGTGAGGCGCAGGGGGCCCTTGTCGGTGTCGATGGTCATGGCTGCGATATTTTCACGCACTCTTTCGGCCAGGACCGTCGCGCCGCCGATGGTCGTCTGCGGCAAAAGAATGGCGAACTCTTCTCCGCCGAGACGGCCGAAGACGTCGGTCTCCCGCAGGACTTCCGATACCTTTTTGACCATTTGGCAGAGTGCGACATCGCCGGTCGCGTGGCCGAAAGTGTCGTTGATCGATTTGAAGTGATCGGCATCGATCATCATCACGGCGAGCGGCAGATCGTAACGTTCGGCGCGCGTAAACTCACGGGCGGCGACTTCAAAAAAATGCCGGCGGTTCTTCAATCCGGTGAGCGGATCGGTGTTGGCCAGGGCGCGAATGATTTGCTCTGCCAGGGTTAGTTTGCTGTTTTTCTGGAGAATCAGCATGATGAGGGCTGCGAATATTACAGACGACACAGAAAATAATATTTCCTGAGTTAAGATATAAAATTTTGTATCACGTAGTGTGTCAATGATGTTATCGCGAGATATTCCAATATCTATGACGATTGGATAGTCTGGTAATCTCGTGTATAGTACGTATCTTTCAATTCCGTCGATTTGGCTTCGTGCTGTGTAGCTACCTGATTTTGAATTTTTCAGGTGTTGCCAGAGATCTATATTATCAAGTGGTCTGTTGTAATATTCGTCCGGAGGAGATGGCTGTCGGGCGATCAGCCGATGGTCCAAGGTGAACATCGCGGTGAAGCTGTGCGGCCCCAGATCGAAGCCCTCGAACAACATGGTGAAATGTTCGGGGCGGATGCCCATCAAGACAAAGCTGTCGAAAGCTCCATTTTTGATGATTGGCCGTACCAGGCGAAACAGCATTTTTCCGGAAACTTGGCCGCGACGCGTGGGGTCGATGTAGACACCGTCTTGCGGGTGGTTGCGGAAATATTCGAAATAGGGGGGCTTGGCCGAGCCAAGATTTTGGATGGACAGGTTTTCCGAATTGAAAATGATGTCGCCATCGGAATTGCCGATAGCTAAAATCCCTTGAAACGAGCTGGCATGTTCAATTTTGATCTCCTGGAGGTACTGCGCCATGGAGAATTTGTCGCCATTTTGCAAGTAATAGCTTCGTACCGATCGGATGTAGCTGTCGCTATAATCAAGCAGGCGCATGGTGTGGTCTCTTAATGCCTGCAAGACGCGTTCGCCGTTTGTCAGGGTCAAGGCGATTCGTTCGTCGCGAAGTTTGGTGTAGTGACGCCAGCTAAGAGACGCGGAGAGAGTAATCAGGGCGACGGTGGCGCCGATTACGACGATGTTCCAGCGCCTAAGATTGGCGGGCTTCTTATCAACGTCGGCCATTCATGGAATCCTGTTGGCGCGAACCGACAAATTGGAGCGTGACCTCAGCCTATCGCAGAACGAGGCTTCTTCGCTTTGTATTCTTAATAAAATTGCTCATTTGATGGGCGCTGACAGTTATTATTTGTGGATAAATACGAATGGTGACGTCGCTATTTTTTAGGAAAGCGGATTTTTTTCCCAAAATCGATAGGCAGATTGTTTAGACGTTTCCTACCGGAGATCTTGCCGCATCCGGCCAGCGCTGAAAATCTGACGGATGGTGCTACCGCCATCCGTCAGATTTTCAGCGCAATTCAATTAGTTGGTGGCGCGGTATATGGTTTGGCCAATTTGATGGGCGAAGATGGTCTCTTTCGTTCATTTCCAAGCCGCCTTGGTCGGCTTCTGGAATATAAACTTCCCCCGATCATGCCGTGTTATTCATAGACAAATCGTTTATTCATTCGCATTTATAAACTATTTGTCGAAGTCGTATAGACTGGCGAGGAGTGTCCCCGCATTGTATTTCATAGATAAAGGTAATTTTGATCATTGTCACTTAACGTTCATTGAGCACCAATAAAACTGTCAACGACCATCGATAGAATGCACCTCGAATTCCCGGTGTTTGAGGTGGAAGTATGGATAGCGCCGTATCGGTTGTCGTTCCCGCCGTCAAGGTGACGGCGCTCAGCAAGACGTTCGGTTGCTGCAAGGCGCTTGACGATGTCAGCATCGATATCCGACCCGGCGAGATGGTGGCTTTGATCGGTGCGTCCGGTTCGGGAAAATCGACCCTGTTGCGGCATATCGCCGGGTTGGCCCGTGGCGATGGCGATCGCGGCAGCATCGAGGTCGATGGCCGTCCGATGCAGACGCTCGGCCGTCTGGCCCAGGGGGTCCGCAAGAACCGTTCCGGCATCGGGTTCGTCTTCCAGCAGTTCAATCTGGTTGGGCGTTTGCCGGTCTTCACCAATGTTTTGACGGGTTCCCTCGCACGCATGCCGCTTTGGCGGTCTCTGAGCGGCTTCTTTCCCCGTGCCGAGCGGGAATTGGCGATCGAGGCGCTGGAGCGGGTCGGCATTCTCGACAAGGCCTGGGTCCGGGCCTCCGCCTTGTCGGGTGGACAGCAACAGCGCGCCGCCATCGCCCGGACCCTGGTTCAGAAGGCGCGAATCATTCTGGCGGACGAGCCTATCGCCTCGCTGGATCCGGAATCGTCACGGCGTGTGATGGAGATCCTGGCGAGGATCAATGCCGAGGATGGCACCACCGTCGTCGTTTCCCTGCATCAGGTCGATTTCGCCACCCGTTATTGTCCCCGGGCCATCGCGTTGAAGACCGGTGCGGTGGTTTATGACGGTCCCAGCGCGCAACTGACCCCGGATCTGTTGCGCAATCTCTATGGATCACAGGCCGAGGAACTGACGGCGGCGCGAAGTACGGCAATGAGTTCCGCCGCCTTCATCACCGATCCCGACGTGCTGTCCGCCGCCATCGCGGTCCATTGACTTTAAAATCCCCAAGGAGACTTCCCACGATGAAGCTATTGTCCTTCGCCGCCGTTCTGCTGGGCGCCGGCGTCGCCTTGTCGGCGCCGGCCCGCGCCGAGCCGACCGAAATCAATTTCGGTATCATTTCGACCGAGGCGTCGATGGCGCTGAAGCAGCAATGGGCGCCGATTTTCGCCGACATGGAGGCTCAGACCGGCCTCAAGGTGAAGCCCTTCTTCGCCTCCGATTACGCCGGCATCATCGAGGGCATGCGCTTCAACAAGGTTCAAGTGGCCTATTACGGCAACAAATCGGCGATGGAGGCCGTCGACCGCGCCGAGGGCGAGGTCTTCGCCCAGGCCACCATGGCCAATGGCCAGCCGGGTTATTTTTCCCTGCTGATCGTTCACAAGGATTCAGACATCCACAGTCTGGACGACATCCTCAAAAATCCGGGCAAGTATAATTTCGCCAATGGCGATCCCAACTCCACCTCGGGATTCCTGGTGCCCGGCTATTATGTTTTCGGCCAGAACCACATTGATCCCAAGACCCATTTCAAGCGCGTCGTGACCGGCAGCCACGAGACCAACATCATGGCCGTGCTGAACAAGCAGGTCGACGTGGCCACCAACAACACCACTGACTTCGAACGGGTCAGCGCCCATCTCGGCGACAAGATCAAGGACGTCCGCGCCGTGTGGAAGTCGCCGCTGATTCCCGCCGATCCGTTGGTCTGGCGCAAGGATCTGTCTTCCGATATCAAGAAGAAGGTCGCCGATTTCTTCTTTTCCTATGGAAAGATCGGTTCCTCCGCGGATCAGGAGCGCGAGCGCAAGAATTTGGAAGTGCTGACCTTCTCGGGCTTCAAGCCGTCCAACGACGATCAACTGCTGCCGATCCGTCAACTCGAGCTTTTCAAAACTCGGGTCAAGATCGAGTCCGATGCGGCGCTCTCGCCCGCCGACAGGACCGCTCAACTCGCCGACATCGATGCCAAACTGGCCGAGCTTCAGAAGAAGACGGCTTCGGCCAACTGATATTTTGTTCCGGTGGGCGGCCCCGGCGCAACGGGGCCGCTTTTCATTTTTTCCCGCCGAAGAGTGTTCTCCATGCATGACAAGGCCGCACTGTTGAGGGCCGCCCGGCCCCCGTTCTCATTGGGCAAGGCGCTGTGCTACGGCTTGGGCTTCGCCATCCTGGCCTGGTCCTGGCGGGGCGCGGAAATCAACCCGCTGACGCTGGTTCAGGATTCGGGAAACATGGTCCGTTTCGCCTCGGACTTCTTTCCCCCGAATTTCAAGGATTGGCGGCTTTACGCCGACGAGATGCTGGTGACGATCCAGATCGCCGTCTGGGGCACGGCGCTTGCCGTGCTGTGCGCCGTGCCGTTCGGCTTGCTGTCGGCCGAGAACATTGCCCCGGCTTGGATCCGTCAACCGGTTCGCCGCCTGATGGACGCATTGCGGGCGATCAACGAGATGCTCTTCGCCATGCTGTTTGTCGTGGCGGTGGGATTGGGGCCCTTCGCCGGGGTTCTGGCGCTGTGGATTCACACCACCGGCGTCTTGGCCAAATTGTTTTCCGAGGCCGTCGAGACGATCGATCCCCGACCGGTGGAAGGCATCCGCTCCACCGGCGCCAATGCGATGGAGGAGATCGTCTATGGCGTGATTCCCCAGGTTTTGCCGCTGTGGATCAGCTATTCGCTCTATCGCTTCGAATCCAACGTCCGCTCGGCGACGGTGGTCGGCATGGTGGGCGCGGGAGGGATCGGCATCGTCCTTTGGGAGATCATTCGCGGGTTCTATTTCGCCGAGACATGCGCGGTGATGATCATCGTCATCGCCAGCGTCACCGTTCTCGACGTCGCCTCGGCTCATCTTCGCAAGCTTTTCATCTGAGGATTTTCCCATGCTGATCAATTGTGGCGTCGCCCACGACCCCTGGACCGCCGGACGGAAGCTGGGCGAGGCGCCGGAAATCGACGCTTCAGCCGTGGTGCGCAATTCCGAATTCGGGTGTCATACCTATCTGGGCCCCAGGTCGCATGTCGCAGACAGCGTGATCGGCGACTACGGATACGCCATGGGTGACAATCAAATCGCCCATGCCCGCATCGGTAAATATTGCAACCTCGCCACCGGAGTGCGGATCAATCCAAGCAATCATCCCTGGTGGCGGGCCACGCTCCACCACTTCACCTATCGCTCCCAGTCCTATGGGTTCCATCTGCCCGATGATCGGGAAATCTTCGCGTGGCGGGCCGAGGACGGCGTCACCATCGGTCCGGATGTGTGGATCGGGCACGATGCCATCGTGATGCCAGGCGTTTCCATCGGCGTCGGCGCGGCCATCGGCTCGGGGGCGGTGGTGACCAAGGATGTTCCGGACTTCGCCGTCGTTGTCGGGGTGCCGGCCAGGGTCTTGCGTCTGCGCGCCGATGAACGGACAATCGAGGCCCTGAGGCGCATCGCCTGGTGGGATTGGCCGCATTCCGCCGTCGACGCGGCGCTCGAAGATTTCAGGACGCTCGACATCGCGGCCTTTGCCGAGAAATACGATCAATGATGACTGCTCCCTTGATTCTGGTGGTCGGCCCCAGTGGCGCCGGCAAGGACGCCCTGATGGAGGGTGCCCGCCAACGGCTGGCGGAGGAGGGGCGGTTTCATTTCGTGCGGCGGGTGGTGACCCGCCCCGCCTCGGCCGGCGGCGAGGATCATCAAAGCGTTACCTCCGCCGAATTTCGCGAGATTGAGGCCGGGAACGGCTTCCTGCTGTCTTGGGATGCACACGGCCTCAGCTATGGCATTCCCCGGACGATCGAGGCTTTCCGCCACGCCGGCTTGGCGGTGGTGGCCAATGTGTCGCGAAGCGTGGTGGAGAAGGCGCGCGAAGAACTGGCGCCGGTTGGCGTGGTGGTGGTCACCGCGTCATCGGCGGTGCTTGCCGCCCGGCTGGCCAAACGTGGGCGCGAGACCGCCGCGGATATCCGGCGAAGGCTGGAACGGGCCGCCGCGCCGCTGCCGGCCGGGGGGGATGTGAGTACGGTGGTCAATGATGACGGACTGGAAGAGGGAGTCGCTCGTTTCATTGGCGCGTTAAGGGGCTTCCATCCGTAAAATCCGGGCGGAGTTGCCTCCGCCGCCGTATCGCCCGGTGGAGCGGATTTGGCGGCCGGCGGCTGTGTGACTCATGGTTGAATATTGATGGAAAGCGTTTTCGTGATGTAGTGTGGCATCTCAACCGATGTAGCTGTTGACAATCGCTGCGCAGGATGACGGTAAATGTCGGTTTGAACCGTTATCTTCTGATAAGGTCGATTGGGCCATGGCTCGCACGAAGGACGACTTCCGCACCCTTACCGGGCACCAGAAGGCAGCCATCATGATGCTGTCGCTGGGCGAAGAGCAGTCGTCGAAAATTTTCGCGATGATGGACGACGAGGAGATCAAGGAGATCTCCCAGACCATGGCCAATCTGGGGTCGGTGAACGCCGGCGTGGTGGAACGCCTGTTCGTCGAATTCGCCGATCAGATCTCCTCCACCGGAACGCTGGTCGGTTCGCACGAAACGACCGAGCGACTCCTGCTGAAGACGATGCCGAAAGATCGCGTCGACATGATCATGGACGAAATCCGTGGTCCGGCCGGACGCACCATGTGGGACAAGCTGGGCAACGTCAACGAGACGGTTCTCGCCAATTATCTGAAGAACGAATATCCGCAGACCGTTGCCGTCGTGATGGCCAAGATCAAGGGGGATCACGCCGCCCGGGTCTTGTCGTTGCTGCCTGAAAACTTCGCCATGGAAGTGATCATGCGCATGTTGCGGATGGAGGCGGTGCAGAAGGAGGTCCTGGACGGCGTCGAGAAGACGCTGCGGACCGAATTCATGTCCAACCTGGCACGTTCGGCCCGCCGCGACGCCCACGAACTGATGGCCGACATCTTCAACAACCTCGATCGCAACGCCGAAAACCGGTTCATGAGCGCACTTGAGGAGCGCAACCGCGAATCGGCGGAGCGCATCAAGCAATTGATGTTCACCTTCGAGGACCTGGTCCGCATCGACATGGCCGGCATCCAGACCCTGCTGCGAAGCGTCGAGAAGGACAAACTGGGCATGGCCCTCAAAGGCGCTTCCGACACCATCAAGGATCTGTTCTTCAAGAACATGTCGGAACGCGCCGGCAAGATGATGCGGGAAGACATGGACGCCATGGGGCCGGTCCGCCTGCGCGATGTCGACCAGGCGCAAAGCGCCATCGTCGTTCTGGCCAAGGAACTCGCCGCCAGCGGCCAGATCGTCATCTCCGAGGGCCGCGAAGAAGACGAACTGGTCTACTGACGGAGCCGTAAGCCCGAGGCGCAGGCGTCACCGTGCCTTAGGCTCTTGAGCGATTATTTCTCCACAGAGCCTAAGGCACGGTGACGACGATCTTGCCGATCTGCTCGTTGCTCTCCAGGAATCGGTGCGCTTCGACGATCTGCTCGAACGGAAAGGTCTTGCCGATGACCGGCTTCAGTTTTCCACTGGTCAGCCCGTCCAGGATGTAGCGTTTTGCCTTGGCCATCCGTTTCGGGTCGCTGACCACCTCGAACAGCGTATAGCCGCGCAAGGTCAGGCCCTTGCTGATTGCCGCGAACAGCGGGAAGGGGGTCGCCGATGCCGACAGGGCGCCATACAAGATGATGGTGCCGAACTTGGCCGCTGCCTGGGCCAGTGTGTCCACGCCTTCGCCGGTGACCGGATCGAAGATGACCCTTGCCCCCTTGCCGTCGGTGATCCGCTTCACTTCCTCGACCAGATCCTGTTCCCGGGTTACGATCACGTGCCGCGCGCCCTGGTGGAGCAAAGCGTCGCGTTTCGCGGCGGTGCGCGTCACCGCGATCGAAGTCGCCCCCGCCGCATTGGCGATCTGAATCGCCGCCAGTCCGACCGATGACGATGCCGCGGTGATGATCACCGCTTCGCCGGCGGCGAGTCCGGCCACGTCGATCAGTGCGCCGTAAGCCGTCATGAATTTCATCCAGATCGCCGCCGCCTCTTCCCATGAGAGGTTTTCCGGATGTTTGACCACGATGGCCGCCGGGACGATCGCCTCTTCGCCATAAACCCCATGCCGGTTCATCGAAAAACCGGGGATGGTCGAGACCTTGTCGCCGATGGAAAATCCGCTGACGCCTTCACCGATTTCCTCCACCGTGCCGGCCGCCTCGTAGCCCAAACCCGACGGCAGGGTCGGTTGTTCCAGATAGGTGCCGGCGCGAAACATGGCCTCCGCCCGGTTGAGACCCAGCGCATGCACGCGCAGCCGCAATTCGCCGGAGCCCGGTGCGCCGATGCTCACGTTCTCGATCTGCAGGACTTCCGGGCCACCGGTTTTATGGAAACGGACGACGCGCACCATTGATTGCTCCTATCTGGGTTGCTGCCACTTAAGGTGGGGCCTCGCGCGATCAAAGCAAGCAAAGCATTCCGCGGAATCGAACTGAGCGTCAGGGGGCGCCCGCGTTCCACGGCCAAACCGGAAAACGGACATAACAGCCAAAGATCATAGGCTGCCAAGCCAATGTCGATTGGGATGGAAGCCAATGCTGGTGGACGTGGAAGGGTAAAACCGGCATCGGCGGCGTCGAAAACGTCTCGCTGCCGAACAGTATCAGCCCACGCCCAGGTACTATACTCCGCTGACCGGCAGCCCCATCGCGAAGGGCGCGGTGTCCACACCCACGGTTCCACCTGTTACCGGGGTTACCATCAGCAATTGCAATTTCGGCACGCCGGCTAACACCGCCTTGCCGATCTATCTCCACAACACGCAAGATCTGGTGCTCAGTAACGTCACCATCGCCGGTCAAGCCTACAACACAACCCTGTCGGCCTGACCCCCGTCCGAGACCAAGCGAAGCCGCGACGGGGACCCTCGCGGCTTCGGCTTAGCCGCCGGGGATTACCGTGCCGGTACCCTCCAGGCGTCCAAAAGCGTTTGCACGATGGCGCTGGCGTCCGGAATAAGCTCGAAATCGGCTTTTCCTCGGACCCATTCGTTGACGAGGCCGTTCAAAACCACGCTGAGAGCCAAGGCTGCGGACTGTGACGTCCAGGGAGCGGGTAACTCTCCTTTCCGGTCGATCACGTCAAAAATCTTGAAGAGCGAAGCCTGCAATTGTTGCCGGAAAATGGTTCCGTCGTCCGTTTCGTCGTCGGATGCGGCAAAGTCCAGTTGATGCAAGACCTTGAGAAGAGCGCGCTGGCGCGGATCGGCTTGCAGCCGTGTGAAGGTGCCGGTGATCACGTCGCCCAACGCATCAAGTGGGGCGCAGGCTCGGTCCAGGGAAAGTTGTTCGGCGAGGTCCCGCATGGGAAGTTGCATTTCGTCGCGGATGGCAAACAACAAGCCCTGTTTATTGACAAAGTGCCAATGCACGGCGCCGCGTGTGACCCCCGCCGCGGCGGCGACCTCCTCCAGGGAGACCGCGGAATAGCCTTTTTGTAAAAAGAGGGTTTCCGCCGCCCTCAAGATTTCCTGCCGGGTTTCAGCGGCCTGCTCCTTGGTCCTCCTCATGTTTCCCACCGTTCGCTGCGGAGTTTCGACTCTGGATATTTTACAAACATACCGATTGTTTGTATATATGGGCACCCACATTCCCGAGATCGTTCAAGACATAAAGTCATTGGCCCAACAACCCATCATCATCAAGCGAATTAAGAAAGGTGATCACGGTGCCCATCACGGGAGCGCATGGAAGGTCGCCTATGCCGATTTCATGACGGCGATGATGGCCTTCTTCCTGCTTCTCTGGTTGCTGAGTTCTCTTTCCGAGGAACAGATGCAGGGGGTCGCCGATTATTTCGCACCCACCACGGTATCGAGTTCAAAAAGCGGCGCGGGCGGCATGTTGGGGGGGAAGGTGGTCGGAGAAGGGGCGATGACCTCGCAAGGCGGCACGCCAAGCGTCAGCCTTTCCTTGCCGCCGCCGTCGATCGGCCAGGGCGGAGATGATCTTGTCGCATCCCGCGACGATGACGCCGAGGAGCCCGGACAGGTGCGACCTTTGACCGAGCGGCAAATCGTCGAGGTCAATGCCCGCCAGGAGCAGCAGCGCTTCGACAGGGCCCAGCAGGCTTTGCGCGACGCGATCAATGCGATCCCGGAATTACGGAAAATGAGCGACAGCCTGATGGTCGACAACACGCCCGAGGGCCTGCGCATCCAGATTGTCGATCAGGACGGTTTGGCGATGTTTCCCAGCGGATCGGCCAGCATGTACGGCCATACCCGCGCGCTGATCGATCTGGTTGCCCGGGTTATCAAGCAACTGCCGGAAAAAATCGCGATTTCGGGACATACCGATTCCGTCCCATTCGCCGGTCAGGGCAGCTATAGCAATTGGGATCTGTCGGCCGATCGCGCCTTGGCGACGCGGCGGGCCTTGCTGGAATCGGGCACTCCGGCGGACCGCGTCAGGCGTGTGATCGGCAATGCCGACACCGAACCGCTTCTGGCCAATGATCCCGCGAATGCGCGCAACCGTCGCATGAGCATCGTTTTGTTGCGCGATACGCGACCGCTTCCGGTCGCCGAGCTACCCCCCGAAGCGGCCAAAACCGGCAACGGTCCCGTTTTTTTGCAATCGGCCGGCAAGTAGGGGCCGGCCTGAGAATCGGCAGGCCCCAAGCCCTGTACGGCGTTTGGGCCCGCCGTAGCGGCTCGACGCGTTCAGCAGCCGGTGTCGCGGGTGCGTTCCACCGCCAGCCCGAACAGCGGACGGGCTTTCGTTCCGGCGTAGCTGCCGCTCAGGGCGGCGGCGAACCACAGCCAGCCATGCAGGCTGGAGGAGGCGATGCCGCTGAAATAGGCGCCGATGTTGCAGCCGTAGGCCAAGCGGGCGCCGTAGCCCATCAGCAGTCCTCCGACCACCGCCGCGACCAGCGAACGCAGCGGAATCCGCCAGGATGGTGCAAATTTTCCGGCCAATCCGGCCGCCGCCATGGCGCCGATGACGATGCCGAAATCCATGACCGAGGTGATGTCTTCGAAGACGCTGGCATGTAATGCCGTGGCGCGGGCCGGGCTGCTCCAGAACCCCCAGGAGGAGACGTCGAAGCCGATGGCCGAGGCGATTTTCGATCCCCACAGGGCGAAGCCGGAGGTGACGCCCCATGGCCGTCCGGCCAGGAGAAGGGTGGCGAGATTGACCAGAACCAGGGCGACGGCGCCCCAGACGAGCGGCCAGGGTCCGCGCGTCAGGCGGTGCAGGAGGCCGGTGGCGGGGCGTGCCGCGATCGCCGGCGTGCCGTGCCGGCGGCGTTCGAGCACCAGGCTGATCCAGGCCACCGCGCCGAAAAGGGCGAGGTTGAGGACGAGCGCCGGAGCCCATCCCAGGGTGGCGATCAGGGAGATCGGTCCCAGGTTCGGCGTCGCCTGCCACCAGGGCAGATGATAGGCGCCGATCGCCGAACCGGCGATGAAGGCGGCCAGGGTGACCAGCATGCGAACATTGCCTCCGCCCACGGTGAACAGGGTGCCGGAGGCGCATCCGCCGCCCAACTGCATGCCGAGACCGAAAAGAAAGGCGCCGGCCACGACGGAGACGCCCACCGCGCCGATCTCGCCTTTCACCGGTTGCCCGAAAACGCTGCCATGGGCCAGTAGGGGGAAGAAGATCAGAACGGCGAGCGCCAGCATCAGCATCTGCGCGCGCAATCCGGCTCCACGCCTGTCGGCAAGGAAGACGCGCCAGGCCGAGGTAAATCCGAAGGAGGCGTGGTAAAGGCTGATGCCGGCCGCCCCTCCGACCAGCAACAACACGCCCTGACGCCAGGAGACGGTCTGTGCCAGCCAGACCGCGCCGACCAGCAGCAGGGCGAGGGCAACCGTCACCACGCTGCGATTGATTTCCGGCAGGCTGGACGGCGGCGCCGTGGTGAGCCGAGCGTCGATGGACAGGTCGAGAGATGACGACATAGGGCCTCCATGGCCAAATACATAAAATTCATGTTGGATATCATCGCTTTTACGCGGCGGCGAATGTGGCGTGGAGGGATGTATGTTTCACAATACGGAATGTCAATTAATTTTAATTAGCACATAAAAGTTGTTTTTTCATCAGGCGATGCGCGCGCCTCCCCGCCAGACGGTGCGGATGACCGGAACCTCGCCGGTGTCGTGGACGCGGACCAGATCGGCCCGCCGGCCCACGGCGATGGCGCCGCGATCATCCAGGCCGGCGACGGCAGCCGGCACGCTCGAAACGGTGGCGACGGCCGCCGGCAGGTCGAGGCCGATGCCGTCGCGGCTGAGCAGGAAGGCCGCATGCATCAGGCTGAAGGGCACGTAGTCCGAACTCAGCACGTCAAGGACGCCGGCCTTGGCCAGGTCTCCGGCGGCGACGTTGCCGGAATGCGAGCCGCCGCGCACGACGTTGGGCGCCCCCATCAGGACGCGGATGCCGGCGGCGTGGGCGGCCCGCGCCGCTTCCACCGTGGTCGGAAATTCCGAGAAATCGATGCCGAGGGCCAAAGCCTCCTCCACATGGTCGGGCGTGGCGTCGTCGTGACTGGCCAGGGTCAGCCCGCGGTCGCGGCTGGCCGCGGCGATCCTCAGGCGATGATCGGCGGAATAGCGGGCCGAATTCTCCCGCTGGCGGCGGGTGAATGCCGCCATCTCGGCCGCCGTGAAGTGATATTTGCCCATGTAATATTCCATGTATTTGTCTTCATGGACGAATTGGCGCTGACCCGGCGTGTGGTCCATCAGGCTGACGATGCCGACCAGGGGATTGTCGGCGAAGCTCTCGAACAACGAGACGATGTTGGCCGAGGATACTTCGCAGCGAAGGTGCAGTCGGTGTTCCGAACGTAAGTGCCCGCTCGCCTGGGCCTTGACGACCCCTTCGACCATGGCATTCAGATTGGCCAGCCGTTCCGAGCCGTCGATGATGTCGCCGCAGGAAATGGCATCGAACACCGTGGTGATGCCGGCGGCCGCCATCTGGGCGTCATGGGCCATCACCGCGCTTGTGGCGTTCCAGCGGACTTTCGGGCGGGGGGTGACGTGCTTTTCCAGATTGTCGGTATGCAACTCGATCAGGCCGGGCAGCAGATGGTCTTCCCGGCAATCGACGGCGCCGGCAATATGACTTTTCCCGCTGGCGATGTCGGCGATCAGGCCGTCCCTGACCTGGATGGTGCCGGGGAACTCCTCGGTTTCCGTGACGATGCGGGCGTTGGTCAGAATGATTTCGGAATTCATCGGTTAGCCTCGCATGGTGTGGAGACGGGTGGAAACGGCTTCGCGGACCTCGTCGTCGTGGAAGACGCCGACCAGGGCCCGCTTTTCGGACTTGGCCTCGACGATCAGGTCGATCACCTGGGCACGGTTCTCGGCGTCGAGCGAGGCGGTGGGTTCGTCCAGCAATAAGATGGGGTGTCGCGCGGCGAAACCGCGGGCGATGTTCACCCGCTGCTGCTCGCCGCCCGAGAAGGTGGCCGGCGCCAGGGACCACAGACGTTCCGGGATGCGCAGGCGGGAAAGCAGTTCGGCGGCGCGCTGTCGCGCCTGGTCGAGGGGGACGCCGATGGCGCGCAGGGGCTCGGCCACCACATCGAGGGCAGGCACCCGGGGGATCGCCCGCAGGAACTGGCTGACGTAGCCCATGCTGCGCTTGCGCACCTCGATGACCTGGCGCGGATCGGCGCGGGCGATATCGACCATGGCGCCGTCGTGGTGGATGCGGATGGCGCCGCCGTTCGGTTTGCAATTGCCGTAGAGGCAGCGCAGCAGGGTCGATTTGCCGGCTCCCGACGGCCCGTGCAGGGTCAGGCATTCCCCGGCTTCGACCGTCAGCGAGGCGTCGGCGAAAACGGGAATTTCGACGCCGCCCTGGGTATGCAGGACGTAAGTCTTGGACAAGTCGTCCACTTCGATCATCGCGGTCATGGCTGCAGCACCGAGGATACGAGAAGCTGGGTATAGGGATGGTGCGGATCGTCCAGCACCTGGTCGGTCAGGCCGGTTTCCACCACCTCGCCTCCCTGCATCACCATCAGCCGATGCGCCAGCAGGCGGGCCACCGCCAGATCATGGGTGACGACGATGGCGGCGAGGCCCAGGTCGGTGACCAGTCGGCGCAACAGATCGAGCAGGCGGGCCTGGACCGAGACGTCGAGGCCGCCGGTGGGCTCGTCCATGAAGACCAGCCGGGGATGGGTCACCAGATTGCGGGCGATCTGCAAACGTTGCAGCATGCCGCCGGAAAAGGTCAGGGGAAGATCGTCGATCCGGCCGGTATCGATCTCCACCTGTTCCAGCCATTCCGCCGCCTGGGCGCGAATGCGTCCGTAATGGCGCGCACCCACCGCCATCAGCCGTTCGCCGACATTGGCGCCGGCCGACACGCCCATGCGCAAGCCATCGCGCGGATTTTGATGGACGATCCCCCAATCGGTGCGCATCAGCATGCGCCGGCGGGGCTCGCCCATGGCATAGATGTCGGTCAATCCTTCCTCGCGGGTGTCGTAGGCCACCGTACCGGAGGTGGGTTCCAGACGGGCCGACAGGCAATTGAGCAAGGTGGTCTTGCCCGAGCCCGATTCGCCGACGATGCCCATGACCTCGCCGGGCCACAGCTCGAAGCCGACGTCTTTGCAGCCGACGCGATCGCCATAGAGGCGGGTCAGTCCGGAGACTTGCAGGAGCGGGCTCATTCCGCCGCCTCCTTGGCGTCCCGGCGCCTTTGGCAGTAATCGGTGTCCGAGCAGACGAACATGCGCCCGCCCTTGTCGTCGGTGACCACCTCGTCGAGGAAACTTTCCGTCGAGCCGCACAGCGCGCAGGCCTGGGACCATTTCTGGACTTCGAATGGATGGTCCTCGAAATCCAGGCTTCTGACGGAGGTCCAGGGCGGCACCGCGTAGATGCGCTTTTCGCGTCCGGCGCCGAACAATTGGAGCGCCGGGTTGCGGTGCATCTTCGGATTGTCGAACTTGGGGATGGGCGATGGGCGCATCAGATAGCGGTCGTCGACCAGCACCGGATAGTCGTAGGTGGTGCTGATGCGGCCAAAGCGGGCGATGTCTTCGTAAAGCTTCACATGCATGATCCCGTAATCGGCCAGGGCGTGCATCTTCCGGGTCTCCGTTTCGCGCGGCTCCAGCCAGCGCAACGGTTCCGGGGTCGGCACCTGATAGACGATGGTCTGTCCTGCCGACAGCGGGGTTTCCGGGATGCGGTGACGGGTCTGGATGATGGTGGCCTCCTCGGTCCGCGAGGTGGTGCGGATCCCGGCGGTGCGGGCGAAGAAGCGGCGGATGGAGACGGCATTGGTGGTGTCGTCGGCGCCCTGGTCGATGACCTTCAGGATATCGTCGGGTCCGATGATGCCGGCGGTGACCTGGATGCCGCCGGTCCCCCAGCCGTAGGGCAGCGGCATCTCGCGGCTGCCGAAAGGCACCTGGTAACCGGGAATCGCCACCGCCTTCAGGATGGCGCGGCGGATCATCCTTTTGGTCTGCTCGTCGAGATAGGCGAAATTGTAGCCTTGGCTTGTATTCATTCGGCCGCTTCCTTGCCGGGGCCTTGGGCGCGCAGGCGCCGGACCAGTTCAAGTTCGGATTGAAAATCGACGTAATGCGGCAGTTTCAGATGCTGCACGAAGCCCGAGGCCTCCACATTGTCGGAATGGGACATGACGAACTCCTGGTCTTGCGCCGGGCTCGTCAGGTCCTCGCCCAGTTCTTCCGCCCGCAGGGAGCGGTCGACCAGCGCCATCGCCATCGCCTTGCGCTCCGAGCGGCCGAAGGCAAGGCCGTAGCCGCGGGTGAATTGCGCGGGCTTCTCCTTGGAGCCCTTGAACTGGTTGATCATCTGGCATTCGGTCAGGGTGACATCGGCGATTTCGATGGCGAAACCCAGTTCCTCGGGCACCAGTTCGACCGAGACCTCGCCCATGCGGATCTCGCCGGCGAAGGGATGGGTATGGCCATAGCCGCGCTGTGTCGAATAGGCGAGCGACAACAGAAAGCCCTCGTCGGCGCGGGCCAGGTTCTGCAGACGCAAGGTCCGGTCGGCCGGAAAGGTAAGCGGCTGGCGGGTCAGATCCCGGGGCTCGTCGTCGCTTTCCGGATTGCGCTCGATCAGCCCTTCCCGACCGAGCACATCGGTGACGCGCGGCATGGCGGCGTCGACCGGGCGCTCCGCCGGCGGGGCTTCTTCCGGTTCGCCGTCCTCGGCCAGCGAGAAGTCGAGCAGCCGATGGGTATAGTCGTAGGTCGGCCCCAGGACCTGGCCGCCGGGCAGATCCTTGAAGGTCGCGCTGATCCGCCGGCGGATCGCCATGGCGGCGGTGTCGACGGGCAGGGTATGGCCGAACCGGGGCAGGGTGGTTCGATAGGCGCGCAGCAGGAAAACAGCCTCGACCAGGTCTCCCTGGGCCTGCTTGATGGCCAGCGCCGCCAATTCGCGGTCGTGAATGGATCCTTCCGTCATCACCCGTTCGACGGCGAGGCCCAACTGCTCGCTTACCTGGGCGAGGGAAAGCTCGGGGACGTTTCGGTCGCCGCGCCGGTCCTCGGCCATGAGGCGGTGGGCGCTGTCGATGGCCTTTTCGCCCCCTTTGACTGCCACATACATGTTCAGTCCTCCAATCGCGTGCTGCGCGGCAGGGCCGCCAGAGAGGCGCCGCAGGTGAAGATCAGGTCGACGCCGCGCGGAAAGAGGACCCGGTTGTCGGCGATCCAGGTCCGGAAGTCGCCGGGCAGGCCGGCGGGCGCGAAAACCGTGCTTTTCTCTATGCCGGGTCCGCGCAGGGTCCAGGCTTCGCCGTTATCAAGGCTGGGAAGCTGGATGATCAGTGTCGTCGACCGGTCCGGATATTCATCGCTGCCGGTGTGGAAAAGCCCGAGCGGCGGCATGGCGGAGGCATCGGCGACGACGGCGAAGGCCGCCTCCTCGGGCCGCGCGGTCAAAGGGCAGCCGCAGTGGAAGCGGAAATAACCGCTGACCCGGGAAGACTGGGCGGCGGCGTCCAGCCACAGGGGCGTCTCGTAATCGGCCAGGGTCAGGGCGACGGCGGCCGTGGAGGGATCGAGGGGGGCGGGGGGCGTCAAACGGACCGGCAGCGCGACGATGCTGCCGGGGTGGGAGACGGCGTACAGCACCGCCCTGAACACGCTTTGCTGGTCGAGGACCGGGTCGGAAAGGCCGGGCAACAAGCCCTCGCTCGAATTGGTCTGGGGCATGACGCTCAATCCTCTCCGCGAGCCATGGTGAAGAAATCGACCCGGGTGGCCGCCGCTTTTCGCGCGGCCTCCCGTTTCCGGGTTTCCCTGCGGGCCGCCAATTGATCGAGCAGAGCTTCGATGTCGGCGCGCCCGCCGGGGCTTTGCAGCAGCGCGTCGATCAGCGCGGCCCGCTCGGCCTGGGCGGCGGCCCTGCCGGCGATCCAGGCATGTCCGACGATGCCGTTGGCCAGGCGGACCGAGCAGCGGGTCACCGTCATCTCGCCCAGATTGAAGGGGGCCCCGTCGCCGCCGACGCGGCCCCGCACCATCACCAGTCCGGTCTCGGGGCGGCGAAGCAGGTCGTAGGGAGGCGGCGGCTCGATCTTCGACCAGCACTCCGCAACCTCTTCCGGCCGGGCCTTGGCGAGAATACCCATCCAGCGGCGGCGGGCGTTGTTATCGTCAGAAGACATGGATCAATCCTAAATAGGTCTAGACGTCTATATCTAACTATGCAATCTTTATGATCGTTCCGAAGGCCGAATACAAGAATGGAAGGGTGAAAATTCGATGACGGACCTTGCGCGTGGCGAAGGCATGGCCTTGTGGCGCCAGATCGCCCTTCGCCTGGAGAAGGACATCGTCGACGGCCGGCACCAGCCGGGCGAGCGCCTGCCGACCGAACATCGGTTGGCCGAGGAATTCGGCGTCAACCGTCATACGGTGCGCCGGGCCGTCGCTTCGCTGGAAGCCAACGGTCTGGTGCGCATCGAACAGGGGCGGGGCACGTTCGTTCAGGAAAGCGTCGTCGACTACCGGGTCAAGCAGCGCACGCGGTTTTCCGAAAACATTCTGGATGCCCGGCAGGAACCCTCGGGCCGGATTCTGTCTGTGCGGGAGGAGGCGGCCGAAGGCGCCGTGGCCAAGGCGCTCGAACTGCGCAAGGGCGCCATCGTATGGGTGATCGAACGGGTGGGCGAGGCCAACGGCCGGCCGATCAGCGTGGCTTCGCACTATTTCGTCAAAGCGAGGTTCCCGGCTTTGCCGGAGATTTTCGCGGCGGCCGGGACGATCTCCGCCACCTTGGAACGGTTGGGCGTCGGCGACTACATCCGCAAGATCACCCGGGTCACCGCCCGCGCCGCCCGCGCCGCCGATGCCCGCCTGCTGCAGCAGGCTCCCAATAAGCCGATCCTGCTGACCGAGGGAATCAACATCGACGCATCCGGGCGTCCGGTGGAATACAGCGTCGGCCGCTGGGCCTCGGACCGCGTGCAGATCGTTTTCGAACCGGGCAGCGACCATGGATGAATCGGCCGCAGATCCATAGTTGGTTCGCAGTGTCACCGAATTATCACGCCGATCCTGGCCCGGCCGGGCTATTGGCGTTGTCCCCCATGAAAGAGGTGCGTAGAAGATGGACTTTTGCATTGAAGGGGCCCGCGTACTCCTGCCCGATGGCGCGCTGACCCCGGTCTCGGTCGCTGTGAGCGGCGGGCGGATCGCCGAAATCGGCGGCTCCTCGGGGAGCCGGGTGCTCGATGCATCCGGCCTTTTGCTTCTGCCCGGGATCATCGATCTGCATGGGGACGCTTTCGAACGTCAACTGATGCCGCGCCCGCAAGTGCATTTTCCCGCCGATATCGCCCTGATCGATACCGATCGCCAACTGGTGGCCAACGGCGTCACCACCGCCTTGCACGGCTTGACCTGGTCATGGGAGCCGGGCTTGCGCGGGCGCGAGGCGGCGGTTGGTTTTCTGGATACGCTGGAAAGGTTGCGGCCCGTTCTGGCCTGCGACAGTCATGTTCATCTGCGTTACGAGGTTTTCAACATCGGGGCCGCCGATGAGATCGAGCAATGGCTGGTCCGGGGGCGCATCCATCTGCTGGCTTTCAACGACCATCTGCCGATGTTCAAGCGGCGTGTCGCACAACCCTCGAAGCTCGCCCAGTATGCCGAGCGGGCGCATTTGGGGCTGACCGCCTTCACCGATCTGCTGAACACGGTTTCCGAGCGTGAAGCCGAGGTCGCGCCGACCAACCGGCGGCTGGCCGAGACGGCGCGACGGCATGGCGTTGCCCTGGCCTCCCATGATGATCCGACACCGGAGGCGCGGCGGCATTTTCATGATTTGGGCTGTGGTCTCTGCGAATTTCCGCTGAACCGGGAAACCGCCGAGGAAGGGCGCCGCCAGGGGGACTCTGTCATCATGGGCTCGCCCAATGTGGTGCGGGGACGCAGCCATCTCGACGGCGGCATGCGGGCAGCCGAGATGGCCGCGGCCGGCCTGCTCGACGTACTGACCTCGGATTATTACTATCCGGCCCTGCCGCAGGCGCCGTTCCGCCTTGCCCGTGACGGCATGCTGCCCTTCGCTCAAGCCTGGCGGCTGGTTTCCACCAATCCGGCGCGTGTGGCGGGGTTCGTCGACCGTGGCGAAATCGCACCGGGACAGCGCGCCGATTTCGCGCTGATCGATGACGCGGATCCCGAACTTCCCCGGGTGATCGCCACCGTGGTCGGCGGCGAATTGGTCCATGCGACGAAGGATCTGCTGCGATGAGCGGTGTTCGCTACGCCCTTTATTTCGCCCCCGAGGACGAGAGTCCTCTGGCCCGGTTCGGCTGGGGGTGGCTGGGACGCCGGCCCGATATGCCGACGCCGCTGGCGCTGCCCTGCGTGGGGCTGGACCCGGCGCGGCAGGAACAGGTGGTCGCCGAGGCGCGCAACTATGGTTTCCACGCCACCCTGAAACCGCCCTTCCACCTGGCGGAGGACGCCAGCCGCGAGGCGCTGTGCGATCTGGCGGCCGGCTTCGCGGCCAGACGCCGGCCCTTTGAGGAGGTTTTCTCCCTCGCCGAGTTGCATGGTTTTCTGGCGGTGCGCCCTGCCCAGCCGTCGGCCGCCATCGCGTCGCTGGCCGACGATTGCGTCCTCCATTTCGACCGTTTCCGTGCCCCGCCCAGTCCGGCCGAGCGCCAAAGGCGCCTCAGCCAACCCTTGAACGAGCGGCAGAAGGCCTATGTGGACGCCTGGGGCTACCCCTACGTCTTCGAGGAATTCCGCTTTCATATGACGCTGACCTGTCGCCTGGATGAGGCGGAACGTGCCATCTACCGGCCCATCCTCGAAGACCTGGCCCGGCCGGCCCTGGCCGAACCGGTGGCCTTCCGCTCGCTCTGCCTTTTCGAACAGCCGGCGCCCGGGGCGCCTTTCGTTTTGAGCCGTCGCTTTCCGTTCGGGGACTAAGGGCTTGTCGCGAAATAATCGCTCCAAACCCTAAGATTCCCTATGACGCCTGCGCTCCGCTACGGCGGGCTCAAACGCCGCTCCGGCTTAAGGGCCTGTTGATTCGATAATTTATGAACAGGCCCTAATCCCCCCGCTCCGGCGGATAACGATGTCGCCCGCCTTGCCAATCCTCCACCCGATCACCGTCCAGATAGACCGGTCCGATCGGCGCCTTGCCGTGGCCGCCGGGGATGTCCAGAACGTAAGAGGGTTGGCACAGGCCCGAGACGCGGCCGCGCAAATGGCGCATGAGGTCCTGGCCCGCCGCGATGGGGACGCGGAAATGATCGGTGCCGTGGGCGAGGTCGAGGTGGTGCAGGTAATAGGGTTTGATGCGCGCGGCGACGAGGGCGCGCATCAGCTCTTCCAGGGCCGCCGGACTGTCGTTGACGTCTTTTAGCAGGACGGTCTGACTGATCAGCGGAATGCCGGCGCGGGTCAGGCGGCGGCAGGCGGCGCGTGCCGCCTCGCTTAATTCGCGGGCGTGGTTGCAATGAACGGCGACCCAAAGGGCCGTCTCGGACTGAAGGGCGTCGAGCAGTGGTTGGCCGATGCGGTCCGGGTCGCTGACCGGCACCCGGCTATGGAAGCGGATGGTCCGGACATGGGTAATGGCGTCGAGCGCCCGTACCATCTCGGCCAGCCGCGATGACGGCAGCATCAGGGGGTCGCCGCCGGTGATCACCACTTCCCAGATCGTCCGGTGAGCGCGGATGTAATCGAGGGCCGCGGCCATCTCCCCGTCGCCCAGGACCGCCTCCTCGCCGCCGACCTTCTCGCGGCGGAAGCAGAAACGGCAATAGACCGGACAGTGGAGGATCGGCGTCAGCAGCACGCGGTCGGGATAACGATGGACGATGCCTTTCACGGGGGAATGGCTGTCGTCTCCGATCGGGTCGGCGCGTTCCGCCGGGGTGGCCGTCAATTCACGGGTGTCGGGAATGAACTGTCGGGCGATCGGGTCGTTCGGATCGGTCGGATCGATCAGGTCGGCCAGGGCAGGGGTGATGGCGACGGCGTAGCGTTCGGCCACCGCCTCGATCTCCGCCATCCGGGGGGCGGGGGCCAGGCCCGCCGCCGCGATATCTGTCGCCGTGCGCAGCGTTCGACGGCGCGCCGCGGCGGGATGGGGGGCCGGCGGATGGGATGGAGTCATGAGTTACTGCCTCTGGCTGGGACGCTTAAGTTTCGGCATAGTGGCGCCGCATTCAGTCATATAAGGAAAAGTCATGTCCGGCAAAGAGTGGTGGCGGCCGGAGGATTTCGCCCTCCGCCAGCCGACCTTGTTGGCCCGTGCCCGCATCATGGCGGCTATTCGCGGTTTTTTCGGGAATCGCGGCTTCGTCGAGGTGGAGACGCCCTGCCTGCAACGGTCTCCCGGGCTCGAACCCCACATCATGGCGCTGTCCACCGAACTCGCCGAACCGTTCGGCGCGTCCCGCCAGAAACTTTATCTGCATACCTCGCCCGAGTTCGCCATGAAGAAGCTTCTGGTGGCGGGCATGCCGCGGATCTTTCAATTCGCCCATGTCTGGCGCGACGCCGAGCGTTCCCCCACCCATCATCCCGAATTCACCATGCTCGAATGGTATCGCGCCGGGGCCGGCTACGAAGCCCTGATGGAAGACTGCGCGGCGATCATGGCCTCGGCCGCCCGAGCGGTGCCGGCCGGTGAATTCCGTCGGGGGGATCGCCGTTGCGATCCCTTCGCCGCCCCGCGCAAGCTTTCCGTCGCCGAGGCGTTTTTCGAATACAGCGATATCGATCTGCTGGCCAGCATCGACGATCCGACACGGCCGGACGTCCGTGTTCTCGCCACCGCCGCCCGGGAGCGCGGCCTGCATGTCGGCGAGACCGACAGTTGGGAAGATGTGTTCTTCCGCGTCATGATGGAGCGCATCGAGCCATTCCTGGGTGATGGCGTGCCGCTGATCCTGCACGATTACCCGGTGCCGCTGGCCGCCTTGTCCCGTCCCCGTCCCGATGACCCCCGCCTGGCCGAGCGTTTCGAGCTCTACGCCTGCGGCGTCGAATTGGCCAATGGCTTCGGAGAGTTGACCGACGCCGCCGAACAGCGGCGCCGTTTCGAGGCCGACATGGATCTGAAGGAACGTCTCTACGGCGTGCGCTATCCCGTCGACGAGGATTTCCTGGCGGCGTTGGAACTGGGACTGCCCGACTGCGCCGGTATCGCCCTGGGCGTCGATCGACTGGTCATGCTGGCCACCGGCTCCCTGGCCATCGACGATGTCCTGTGGGCGCCGGTGGTGGGTTAGGGAAAGGGTTATTCGCCTTTGAACAGCCGGTTGAAGCCGGCGACGGCCGCGGCGGCGCCTTCCGGATGGGCCCAGACGCCGGCCGAGACGGCGAGAAAATCGGCACCGGCTTCGATCAGGGGTTGTGCATTGTCCAGGGTGATGCCGCCGATTGCGACGCAAGGGATCTCCATCAAACCCGACCACCAGGATAGAAGGCCCGGATCTGCGTGATGCGAAGCCTCCTTGGTCGTCGTCGGATAGAAGGCGCCGAAGGCCACGTAGTCGGCGCCCTGCTCGCCGGCAATCATCGCCAAGTGCCGCGAATCGTGACAGGTGACCCCGACGATGGCGTTGGGGCCGACGGCGTTCCGGGCCTGGGCATAGGTGCCGTCCTCTTGGCCGATGTGCACGCCGTCGCAACCGGTTTCGAAGGCCAGGTCGGGGCGATCGTTCAGGATGAAGGCGACGCCGCGCTTTTGCGCTTCCGGCCGCAGCACATCGATGATCCGGCACAGGGCGTCATCGTCCAGATCCTTCACCCGAAGCTGGATGCAGGCCACGTCGCCTGCCTCCAGAGCCGAGATCATGGTTTTTGAAAAGGTCTTCACGTCCTCCAGGTTTGGCGGCGTGATCAGATAAAGGCGGCTGTTGGTCGGAATTTCAGGTTTTCCCCAGATAAATGTCGATGATGGCGTTCAGCATGGCGAGCGCCTTGTCGCGCGGGCGTTGAAACGTGTTGCGTCCGATGATCGATCCGAACCCTCCGCCATCGCGAATGGCCCGGATGCCGTCGAAAAGCGCAGCCTCGTCGTTGGTGGCGGCGCCACCGGAGAATATCACGATCCGGCGTCCCTGGAAGCAGGACTGCACCACGTGGCGGATGCGCTCGGTCAGGGTGGCGATCGGGACGGCGGTTTTTTCATAGACCTTGCGGGCCGCCTCCTGTTCGAGATCGGCGGTGGGCAGCTTCACCTTGATGATGTGGGCGCCGAGCAGGGCCGCCATGTGGGCGCCATAGGCGATGACGTCCATCGCGGTTTCGCCGGAGGCCGACAGGGCGCCGCCGCGCGGATAGCTCCAGACGACGACGGCCAATCCCGCCGATTTGGCTTCGGCGGCCAAATCGCGCAGATCCTCGAACATGGCATAGGCCTCGTCCGATCCGGGATAGATGGTGAAGCCGATGGCCGAGCATCCGAGGCGCAGGGCATCATCGACGCCGGCCGTCACCGCCTGGGTGGCGGCCTGTTTTTCCCGAGAGAGGGAATTGGCGCTGTTGACCTTGAGGATCGTCGGGATCTGTCCGGCGAAACTGGCGGCTCCCGCTTCCAGCATACCCAGCGGAGCCGCGTAGGCCGACAAGCCGGCGTCGATTGCCAGTTGAAAATGGTAATGCGGGTCATAGGCGGCGGGATTGACGGCGAAACTTCTGGCCGGTCCATGTTCGAAGCCCTGATCGACCGGCAGGATGACCAGCTTGCCGGTCCCGCCCAATCGCCCATGCAGAAGCAGGCGGGCGAGGTTTGTCTTGGTGCCGGGGTTATCGCTTTCGTAATTATCGAGGATGTGCCTGACGCGACCGATATCCGGGACGGATTGTGCATTCATGGCGGGGGCTCCAAGGGGAAGAGGGATCCCTTGGCACTTGGTCCACCGCTTGTGCCGTTGCAACGGCCTTCGCGAAAACGACCGGTTCTTTTACTTATCCCCGCTTGAGCGCCGTCCTGGTTTTGGCGACCAGCGTCAGAAGGTCTCTCATGTCGATGCCGTCGCAGGCCAACAGGCGGGCCATGATGGGATCGTCGAGCAGTTCATCGAGCGTGGGTTCGTGATCACCGACGAAACGGTCCGGCGTGCAAAGGCTGCTGTGGGGGATGGGTGGCAGGGCGGTTGGATGGCGCAGCGAATGCCCGGTACTTTTCGGGATGGCGGATATGCAGGCGGCTGGCGTCATTTCTGTCCTCCACGCGGTCGGAAAGCGGCAAAGTCGCCGAGGCGGCGTCGCCACATACTGCGGCGTGCGTCTTATAAGCCGGTTCGGCCGGCCATCGGCATGACTTTATCTTAATCGTTTTGTGGCGGTTCGATGACGCTTGCCCTCGGATCCCGTCCGGTTCCGGTGAAAGAGGCGCGGCATGCCGCCAGCGGGTCGGGATGATTCCTCAAATCCAGGGCATCGTCGGGAATCGTCGGGGCTAGGCAGGCACCGGTTTGCGCTGCGACGTCGGCTATTTTGGCGAGAACGGCCGGAGGGGCATCGAGACTCACCGCCTCGACCCCGCCCCGGAGAGCCGCAAGGGCCAAGCCGCAGGCCGTGCCGCAATCGAGAACGGCCAGACATTGTGCCGAGGGGTGTCGTCGCCGGGCGTCTTCGATCATCGCCAGGAAATAGCCGGCGCCAAGGCTTTGCGCGGCGACGGCGGAAGAATGGAGTATGGGGTGGACGCCCGTCTCCTCCGCCGCTTCCAGGGCCGCGAGGGTATCGGCGGGAGTATGGACGATGACATGAAGCATGGACGAAGCATGCCATCTTCCAGGATCAGATGGCATGCCTTGCCTGGGAAAAAGACGTGGCGCGGCTGGATCAGCCTTCCAGATCGACGCGATAATTTTCGATCACGGTATTGGCCAGCAGGCCTTTGCACATCTGTTCGACAGCGCTCTTCGCCTTGGCCGGGTCCGTTTCCGCCAGTTCGAGTTCGATGAACTTGCCCTGGCGCACATTGTCGACACCGGCGAAGCCAAGCGAAGAGAGAGCGTGCTGAACCGCTTTTCCCTGCGGATCGAGAACGCCGGACTTGAGGGTGATATGAACCTTGGCTTTCACGATATGCTTCCTTATTGAACGGTTTCCGGACCTTTGAAATCGCGTGGGCCGCCTTCGGGCAGAATGCCCAGCCGGCGCGCCACTTCCTGATATGCCTCTTCGACCCCGCCCATATCCCGGCGGAAACGATCCTTGTCCATCTTTTCGCCGGATTTGAAATCCCAAAGACGGCAATTGTCGGGGCTGATCTCGTCGGCGAGGACGATCTGCATGTCGTCACCGCTGTAAAGGCGGCCGAATTCCAGCTTGAAATCGACGAGGCGGATGCCGACACCGAGAAACAGGCCGGTCAGGAAATCGTTGATGCGCAGGGATAGCGCCATCAGGTCGTCGAGATCCTGGACGGTGGCCCAGCCGAAGGCGGTGATATGCTCTTCCGAAACCATCGGGTCGTTCAATTCGTCCGACTTGTAATAATATTCGACGATCGAGCGCGGCAGGGGAGTGCCTTCGGGAATACCGAAGCGTTGGCTGAGCGAACCGGCGGCGACATTGCGGATCACCACTTCGAGCGGGATGATCTCGACCTCGCGCACCAGCTGTTCGCGCATGTTGAGGCGGCGGACGAAATGGGTGGGAATACCGACCTCGCCCAGGCGCAGCATCAGATATTCCGAGATGCGGTTGTTCAGCACGCCTTTGCCGGTGATGGTCCCCTTCTTCTTGTTGTTGAAGGCGGTGGCATCATCCTTGAAGTACTGCACGAGGGTGCCGGGTTCCGGGCCTTCGAAGAGGACCTTCGCCTTTCCCTCGTAAATTTGCTTGCGTCTGGCCATGCTCTGAATTCCGGCATAAGAGTATGTGCTTAAAGCGAATTCGTCGCCTTGATGTCCTTAAGCACCAAAGGACCGGTACGCTTGGCGTCCGGTCCCTTCAAGATATTTACGCTCCATATAGCAGGCGCGCCCCGCCAGTACAACAACCTCCGCCCCGTTCCACGGGCGTGGCAGCCCTGCGGAGGCGGTTTTGCACGTCCGTTCTCGTCACAGGATGACGGGGCGGTAGCTCATTTCATCGGGAGGGCCGGGAGCGAACAGAAAAACCGGTTCGATTTCCGGTAATTCGACGGAAGGCAGGGCGATCAGAGCGGAACTTCGGGTGCCGAATCCCGTGTCGAGTTGGAAGGTCAGGCCGGCTTGCCTGTCGAGCACCCCCTGCGGCGCCCGGTTGGCCAGCAGATCTTGCCAATCGCGCCATTGACCGGCATCGGGATCGGGAACCCCGGCTGTTTGGAAACGGGGAAGAAAGGCCTTGATACGCGGGTCCGTGTCGTCGTTGACTTCCGAGGCGGTCAGCATGCTGACCCCTTCGGCCAGGGGAACGGCGCGAACCGTTTCTCCGTCGGCTCTCAGCCAAAAAGCGTCGCGGTTGTCGGCGACGACCATGTTGAAGGGCCGGTAGGCGCCCGTGTGGAGGTGGAGCAGGGCGTCGGCGGCGTCGACCGCGTCGGCGTGGTCGAGGGCCTCGAGCACCAGCTCGCCCCGCGATCTTTTGCCCTGTTGTGGTCCCAGCGTGCCCGTGCGATTAAGAATGGCGGCCACCACCCCTTCGTCGTTGAGGCCGAGCCAGGAACCGCCGGCCAATTCGTCCAGTCCCCCGACGACGTTTTCGCGGTCGTCCCAGTGGCGGCCCGGCGGACGCCATGGCCGCCCCGTCATCTCATCGCGGTTGGCGCCGATGAGGATCGGCCAGCGGTGGTCGGGACGACGAAGGATGACGATGCTGCACATGGGCTTTCCAGGAAACCTGCGGATATCTCCGCAAGAGGGTTTGAGACAACCGCTATATTACATGGCGCTGATGTGAGATTTCCAACAGCTATATTACTCAATCGCGAAAAATCAGAACACTGGGGTGACGGATGGGCGGTTTCGATGAGCGTGAAAAGGCCTTCGAGGCCAAATACCATCTCGACGAGGAACTGGCTTTCAAGATCGGCGTGCGCCGCGCCAAGCTTCTCGGCCTGTGGGTGGCCGAACAGCTGGGGCTTTCGGGCGAGGCGGGGGTGGTCTATGCCCGAAAGGCCGTCGAGGCCGATCTGGGCGATTCGGCCCACGTCGGCCTGTTGGCCAAATTGCGCACGGATCTGCTGGCCGGCGGTAAGGACGCGGCGGTCGGCCGCCTCGCCGATGAATTCCATCGGCTGGAGGCGGAAGCCAGAGGTCAGATCGTCGCCGAAGTGACCGCCGGCAAGCAGGCGATCCCGCCGGAGTGATGATGCCTATTCCTGTCTGCCGAACACCCGTTGGAAAATCGTTCCGACGTGCTTGGTGTGATAGCCGAGGTCGAACAGGGCCTCGATCGCCGCGGAGCCCAGATGGGAAACAACCTCGTCGTCGGACTTCAGCAGATCGAGGAAGCGCCCCTGGCCGTTCCATACCTGCATGGCGTTGCGTTGAACCGCCTTATAGGCGTCCTCGCGGCTCATGCCCGCCTGGGTAAGCGCCAGAAGCACGCGTTGGCTGAAGATCAGCCCGCCCAACTGGTTCAAATTTCGCAGAATGGCATCGGGATAGATGACCAGATTGGCCACCACATTGGTCAGGCGCGCCAAGGCGAAATCGAGGGTTACCGTCGCATCGGGGCCGATCATCCGCTCCACCGAGGAATGGCTGATGTCGCGTTCGTGCCAGAGGGCGACGTTTTCCAAGGCCGGCGTGACCATGCCGCGCACCAGGCGGGCAAGCCCGGTGATGTTCTCGGTCAGCACCGGATTGCGCTTATGGGGCATCGCCGAACTGCCCTTCTGCCCGGGGGAGAAATATTCCTCGACCTCGCGCACTTCCGTGCGCTGCAGATGGCGGATTTCCGTGGCGACGCGTTCCATGGAACTGGCGATGACGCCCAGGGTGGCGAAGAACATCGCATGGCGATCACGCGGAATGATCTGGGTCGACAGCGGTTCCGGAGTCAATCCCAGTTTTTCGGCCACATGGCTCTCGACGAAGGGATCGATGTTGGCGAAAGTGCCGACCGCTCCTGAAATCGCACAGGTGGCGATATCCTTACGGGCGGCGGCCAGACGTTCGCGGTTGCGTTGGAATTCGGCGTGGAAGCCCGCGAACTTCAGTCCGATGGTGACCGGTTCGGCGTGGATGCCATGACTGCGTCCCATGCAGGCGACGTCCCTGGTCTCGAAGGCCCGCCGCTCCAGGGCGGCCAGAAGCCCGTCGATGTCGGACAGCAGAAGATCCGCGGCCTGGGTGAGTTGTACGGCGAGGCAGGTGTCCAAGACGTCCGAGGAGGTCATCCCCTGGTGGATGAAGCGCGCCTCGGGGCCCACATGCTCGGCCAGTTCGGTGGTGAAGGCGATGACGTCGTGCTTGGTGACCTTTTCGATCTCATCGATATGGGCGACGCGCTCCGCCGTATAGGGCTTGTTGCCCTTTTCCCACACCGCCTTGGCGGCGCTGGCCGGGATCACACCGAGCTTGGCTTGGGCGTCGCAGGCGTGCGCCTCGATTTCGAACCAGATGCGGAATTTGTTTTCCGGCTCCCAGATGCGGGCCATGTCGGGGCGGCTATAACGAGGGATCATCAGGGGTGTCCTTGAGAAGCGAAGAGCGTATGTGCCAAGCGGTGGTTATGGCAAACTTCCGCCTTCTTTTGAAGTCGCTTCACGGAAAGGCCCGTTGATAAGTGAAACAGGCCCTTCAGTCCGAGCTGCGTCTGAGCCCGCCGGAAGCGGCAGGGCGGCGCCATATGAAGCCTCAGGGCGGAGACGCGATAATTTCGCGACGACCCTTAAGGGGCGCATGATAAAGGAGAAAAACCGGGCGCGAAACCGTCTGGTTTCGCGTTCTATTCGCGACCGTAGCGGATGAAATCCGTCCAAGTGCGCTCGACGTGCAGCATGCTCTGCGTGGCGACTTCCAGACCTTTTTGAGTCTCCGGAGAGGTCAAGATCTTGGCTGCCAATCGGTTCTGCAATTCGCGGATGCCGTTGCAAAGGCGCATGCCCTTGTCCGTCAGCTTCAGACGGATGGACCGGCGGTCATGCGAGCAGCGTTCCTGTTCGAGATATTCGAACTCGGTCAGCTTCTTGATGTTGTAGGAAACATTCGAGCCGTGATAGTAGCCGCGATCCTTGAGATCGCGAATAACCACCTCGGCCTCGCCGATGTTATAAAGAAGCAACGCCTGTACCGCGTTGATGTCTTCCACATCCAGGCGACGAAGTTCGGTCCTGAGCACATCCAAGAAATGGCGGTGCAGTCTTTCGACCAATCGGACTATGTTGAAATAGGGCTCGCTCACGGGATGGATGATATGGTCATAACGGATGTTGCGCAACACCCAATCAATACTTTCATAAATTAGAGGCGCGGCATCCTGGACGAGGATGTCTTTCGAATAGCCGGAAGCCTGGATTTTCGCGGGGCGGGAGGCCCCTCCAAGCGGTTCGTCCGCCGTCCTATTGTGGACATCTTTGGTAGACATCCTGCTGTCTGGGGATAAAAGCGTGGGCGGCTGGATCGACCGCCGGTAAATATCCCCCGGGGACGGGGCGATCCATTGGAGTTTTTGAACCGTGCCAAGTTTGTTGTCGTGCGTGCCCATAGAAGAGTTCGTTGTTCACTATGGATATTGGGCGGTTTTCCTGATTGTCGGGCTGGAAAGCGCCGGATTGCCGTTGCCGGGCGAAATCACCCTGATATCGGCGGCGATCATCGCGGCGACCACGCAGACCCTAGATATTTCAACGGTGATCGCCGTTGCCGCCGCCGGAGCGGTGGTCGGAGACAATATCGGTTATTGGGTGGGGCGGGAGTTCGGTTTTCGTCTGCTGTTGCGCCATGGCTCGCGGATCGGTATTCGCCAGCGGCAGTTGAAACTCGGTCAGTTTCTGTTTCTCCGTCACGGCGGAAAAGTGGTGTTTTTTGGACGCATGGTCGCCGTGCTGCGGGTCCTGGCCGCCCTTCTCGCCGGCGTCAATCGCATGGCCTGGGGACATTTTCTCGTCTGCAATATCGCGGGCGGCGTCCTGTGGGCCGGTCTCTACGGCGGGGGCGCCTATCTGTTCGGCCGTCAAATCCAGGAGGTGACGGGGCCGGTCAGTCTGCTAGCGCTTCTGGCCGGCATCGTCGTGATGCTGCTTTCCGCCCGCTACGTTCGCGGCCACCAGCACAACCTGGAGGAGGCGGCGGAGCGGGCGCTTCCTGGGCCGTTAAAAGATCTCTAGCGGCCCCGTTTCGTCTTAAATGAAGGAGTCCCACCCGCCCGGCGCTTGAGGGCTCCGCTGATCGGTTTCCGATCTCCGCAACTCGGTATTAAGCCTCGTTCGACATTTCCGCCAGAAAGGCATCGGCCTGTCTGCGCAGGGTTTCGGCCTGCCGACCCAGGTCATCGGCCGCCGTCGCCACCTGACGGGAGGCCGTGCCCGTGCTTTGCGTTCCTTCGGTTACCTCGCGGACGTTTTTCGTGACATTCCTGGTTCCCTCGGACGCCTGTTGGACGTTGCGGGCAATTCCCTGTGTCGCCGCGCCTTGCTGTTCGACGGCGGCGGCGATGCCCGTGGAGATTTCGTTGATCTGGCCGATGGTCTTGGTGATGCCGGCGATGGCCGTCACCGCGCGTTGGGTTGCCGTCTGAACCTCGCCGATTTGAGCCGCGATTTCTTCAGTCGCTTTCGCCGTCTGATTGGCCAGCGTCTTGACCTCGCTCGCCACCACGGCGAAGCCTTTGCCGGCGTCTCCGGCCCGGGCCGCCTCGATGGTCGCGTTCAGGGCCAGCAGATTGGTCTGGGAGGCGATATCGTTGATCATGCTGACCACATCGCCAATCCGCTGCGCGCCTTCCATCAGGCCGCCAATCAGCTCGTTGGTCGTTCGCGCCTCCTCCGAGGCTTCGGTCGCGATGCGGTTGGAATGACTGACTTGGCGGGTGATCTCGGCGATCGAGCTCGCCAACTCCTCCGCCGCCGAGGCGACCGTCTCAACGTTGGACGACGCCTGTTCCGCCGCCGTCGCGGCGTTCGAGGCGCGTTCGGACGTGTGTTCGGCGACGCCTGACATCGAGCGGGTTATCTCCTGCATCTGGCCGACGGCGCCGACCACCGTGTTGATGGTGCCGCTGATGTCGCGGTTGAAGGCAAAGGTCAACTGCTTGACCTTTTCGGCCCGCTTTTCCTTGGCTTGTTTCTCCTCGTCGATCAGTGCCTGCACTTCCCGTCGCTTTTGCAGGCGCTCCTTCCAAACCTCCAGGGCATGCGCCATGGCTCCGATCTCGTCTTTTCGCTCCTTGTGGAGGATCTCGGTGTCCAGATGCTCCTCGACGAGCGCCTTCATGGTTTGCACGATGTCGCTGGCCGGACGGGAAATGGTCCTGCCGACCTTGTAGGTGACGAGGCCGACGGAAGCCACAAAGCCGATCAGAAATCCGGCGGCGAGCATGGCTTGCCGCCGGAAGTCACCGACCAGGTCGTCGATATAGACGCCCGTGCCGATGACCGCGTTCCAAGCTGGCAGCGGGGCGGCATAGGAGAGTTTCGGCTGTGGCGTGGGAACACCGGCCTTCGCCCAATCGTAACGGACGAAATCGCCGCCGGCTCCACCCGCCGCGATGAGGGCGCGGACCACCGGGACCCCATTCGTATCCCTGAGACCGGAGCTGTCCTTGCCGATCAGTTCACGGGTCGGGTGGACGAGAAAGGCGCCGTCATTGCCCAGAATGAAAACATATTGGCCGTTCCTGTAGATCATCGCCGAGATCAGCCGATCGGCCTCCTGCATGGCGGTTTTTCGGTCTATTTCCCCATTTGCCACGCGTTGATCGAGGTGCCGTGTCACGTCGATGGCGATTTCCGTGATGTCTTTGAGTTTGGCCTTCCGTTCCTCAAGCTGCGTGTTCCACAGCATGGTGAGACTGACGGCCGCCCAGCCGAGAAGCGCCAGGACCGATATCGCCATAATGAGCAGAACTTTTGTATTGATCTTCAGATTAACAAGCATGGTCGATCCCCCATCACTCTTTATTGTGCCGGCACAACCAAAGCGTCAATTGTTTTGGTGGGGTGATCTGTCGAGGTGCGGCGAACGAGAAAATTCTATTTTTGCCGGGGTATCCATCACTGCCGTCTTGGCTGGATGGCCATTTTCGGCCTGATACGATCGTTTCGACGGATCGCTATTCGTATCTTGCAAACATTCTTATGGTTGGATGGTCGATTAAGCATCGGCTTTGGAAGGGAAACAGGTGTATTTGTTTGTGGTAAATCGTTCAACTATGAGACTAAAGCTGTAGTTATTTACAAAAAAATATCATAATGTTTACATGTTGTGCATAATTTTAATCAGAGTGTGATTGTATCTACGATTCACTTATTTACAAAAAATCAAGGGTTGATAAAGTTGGCTTATGGCATACTGGCTATTAGATCTATGCGCTCTGTAGGGGGCAAAATGAATTTCGTATCTTTCTCCAATATCCGGTCCATCCAGATGAAAATCGCTCTGGTGTCCGGTTTTTGCCTGGTCGGGACGATCGCCGTTTTGATCGGCTATGGCCTTTTTTCCTCGAAAAGCAGCCATGACTATGTCGCGGCGGAAACCTCGGCCCTGGCCGACGACCTCAGCAAGAAGGCGTTGTTGAACCGGGCAGGCCAGGAGGCCGCGACCGTCAAGGCGGAACTTGATCTGGCCTTCGACGCGGCCCGCAATATGGCGCATGCCTTCGCGATCCTGGCCGACGAGAAGAACGGGACGCCGACGGCGCAGCGGCGCTCGCAGCTCAATGCCGTGTTGAAAAACGTGCTCGAGCACAATCCCGGCTTCAACGGCACCTATTCGGCCTGGGAGCCGAACGCGCTGGATGGCGACGACGCCGAATTCAAGGACCATCGGGATCTGGGTTCGGACGGCACCGGCCGCTTCCTTCCCTACTGGACAAGAAGCTCGAATGGCACGATCGCAATTCAGCCTTTGGTTGAATATGACAGCAAGGAAAAGCATCCCAACGGGCTGGTCAAGGGGGCTTGGTTTATCAACCCGCAGACCTCCGGCAAGGAAAACATCCTTGGCCCGCTGCCTTACATCGTCCAGGGAAAGTCGGTGTTTCTGGCCACCATGTCGGTTCCCGTCGTGGTCAATGGAAAGTTCCGCGGTGTCGCCGGGGCCGATTACAATCTCGATTTCGTCCAAAAGGTGGCCGTGCAGGTCAACAACACGCTGTTCGACGGCAGAAGCAAAGACAGGGGAAAGGTGGCGATTCTCAACGATACCGGCTTGATCGTCGCCAACAGCGCCAATGCGGACGTCATCGGTAAGACCGCAGCGGAAGCCGATCCGCGCTGGGCGGAAAGCCAGGCGATCGTCCGGGCGGGAAAAGCCGTGATCCAGGATGACCCCAAGTCACCCTTCATCGACACCTATTCGCCAATCAGGCTTGGTTCGACCGACACGCCATGGGCGGTCGTCATTTCGGTTCCCAGGGACGTGGTGATGGAACCGGTGCGTAAACTCGACGGTGCCTTGAGCGCCCAATCGGCATCCAGCACCGCCTGGCAGATCGGCGTCGCCCTGGTCGTCGCCGCGGCGGCGATCAGCCTGATCATCGTCGCCGCGCGCGGTATCGCCGCTCCCATCCGTCGCTGCTCGGATTTCGCCAACGGCATCGCGAACCAGGACTTCAATCAGAACCTCGAGCTGCGGCAGGTCGACGAGGTGGGGCTTTTGGCGGATGCCCTGCGCAAGATGCAGGACGATTTGAAGCGGAGTATCACGCAACGGGCGGAGGCCCAGGCGCAGGCCGAGGCGGAACGGCGCCGTGTCATGCATGAAATGGCCAACACCTTCGAATCCTCAGTGGGGGGGGTGGTCAGCGGGGTGACTTCCGCCGCGACCGAATTGCAGACCACCGCACAGGCCATGTCTGCCAACGCCGAGCAGACCAATCAACAGGCCACCAACGTCGCCACCGCCAGCGAACAGGCCTCGGCCAGTGTTCAAACGGTGGCCAGCGCCGCCGAGGAACTCTCCTCGTCGATCAGCGAGATCGGCCGCCAGGTCGAGCAGTCCAGCCGGGTTTCCCTGTCCGCCTCCGAAGAGGCCAATCGCACCAACCAGACGGTGCAGGGATTGGCCGACAGCTCTGCCCGCATCGGCGAGGTGGTCAAGCTGATCAACGATATCGCCTCCCAGACCAATCTGTTGGCCTTGAACGCGACCATCGAGGCGGCGCGGGCTGGCGATGCGGGCAAGGGTTTCGCCGTCGTTGCCAACGAGGTGAAAAGCCTGGCCAACCAGACCGCCAAGGCGACCGAGGAGATCGGCGCCCAGATCAACGCCGTGCAGACGGGAACCGGGGAAGTGGTCAGTGCGATCGCCGGCATCGTCAACCGGATCGAGGAAATCAAGCAAATCTCGACGGCGATCGCCTCGGCGGTCGAAGAGCAATCGGCGGCCACGGCGGAAATCGCCCGCAACATCCAGCAGGCGGCGACCGGCACGCAGGAGGTC
Source organism: Telmatospirillum siberiense (assembly GCF_002845745.1). Taxonomy (GTDB): domain Bacteria; phylum Pseudomonadota; class Alphaproteobacteria; order Rhodospirillales; family Magnetospirillaceae; genus Telmatospirillum; species Telmatospirillum siberiense. The sequence continues at coordinate 156,934 of NZ_PIUM01000001.1, forward strand.
TCGTCCAACATCGGCGGCGTGACCCAGGCGTCCGCGGAAACCGGTTCGGCGGCCGGGCAGGTTCTGGACTCGGCCCGGACATTGTCGAAGGAGGCCAAGGATCTGCGGGATGTCGTCAGCCGTTTCCTGGAGACGGTCCGCTCCGCGTAAAACCGGCCCCGCGGCTGCTTCAGATCAATCCCTGCGAGCGGAAACTGAAGCAGCCGTTTCTGCCTATCACCAGATGATCGTGCACGATGATGCCGATAGGGCCGGCCGCATCCCTGATGCGGCCGGTCATTTCGATATCGGCCTGGCTGGGCGTCGGATCACCCGAGGGATGGTTGTGGACCATGATGATGGCGCTGGCGTTCAGTTCCAGCGCCCGCTTGACCACCTCGCGAGGATAAACCGGCGTATGGTCGATGGTTCCCTTTTGCTGGGGCTCGTCGGCGATCAACGCGTTTTTCCGATCGAGGAACAGCAGGTGAAAACGTTCCTGGGGCAGATGGGCCAGGGTGACCTTGCAATAGTCGAGCAGTTTTTCCCATGACGACAGAACGGGTCTGCCGAGCACCTCGGCCTGGGCCAGCCTTTGTGCCGCGGCGCCGATCAGCTTGATGGCGCAGGCGGTGTTGTCCTTGACGCCGGGAACGGCGAGCAGGGCCGGGAGTTCGGCATGAATTACCGCGCCGAAGCCGCCGAAACGGGCCAGAAGAGTCTTGGCCAGCGGCTTGACGTCCTTTTGAGGTATGGCCAGGCAGAGAATCAGCTCAAGCAATTCGTAGTCGGGCAGCGCTTCGGCGCCGCCATCGAGGAAACGCTGGCGCAACCGTTGCCGATGTCCGAGATAATGCGGCGAATCCTTGGGGGCGGCGGAAGTCATTGGCCGAGATTACCGTTCCCGGCCAATGGTTGAAAGGGGCTCGATCGGGGCAATCGGTGAACCCGCTTGGCCCCTTTAAATTCTTGTCCCCTTGGCCTGCTCACACCGCGTAAGGCGGGCAGTGCAGCCCGGCCGGAGACAGGGTGAATATCTCGCAACCGTCCGCCGTCACCCCGATGGTGTGCTCGAATTGCGCCGAGAGGCTTTTATCCTTGGTCACCGCGGTCCAGCCGTCGGACAGGATCTTGGTCTCGTGGCGGCCGGCGTTGACCATCGGTTCGATGGTGAAGATCATGCCTTCGCGGAGCTCAAGTCCGTGACCGGGTTTGCCGTAATGCACGACATTCGGCGGTTCATGGAAGATGCGTCCGACCCCGTGACCGCAAAAATCGCGGACCACCGAGAATTTCTGCTTCTCAACGAACTGCTGGATGACATGACCGATGTCGCCCAGGGTGGCGCCCGGCTTGACCACCTCGATTCCCCGCATCAGCGATTCATAGGTGACTTCGCACAGCTTGCGGGCCTTCACCCCCACCTTGCCGACGTAGTACATCCGGCTGGAATCGCCATGCCAGCCGTCGAGGATGGGCGTGACGTCGATATTGAGTATGTCGCCTTCCACCAGGACCTTGTCGCTCGGAATTCCGTGGCACACCACATGATTGACCGAGGTGCAGATCGATTTCGGATATCCGCGATAGTTGAGCGGCGCCGAAACGCCGCCGTGCGTCCGGGTGAACTCGTCGCACAGGCGATCAAGTTCACCCGTGGTGACGCCCGGGACGACGAAGGGGGTGATATAGTCGAGACACAAGGCAGCCAAGTGTCCGGCTCGGCGCATCGATTCGAAATCCTCGGGGCCGTGCAGGGTGATGCGGTTCACCTCCCGGCTGCTGTCGTTTCGTTCCATCCTATCTCTCACTTTTCAAACGAACGCCCGTCGCCGGACAGTCTCAGGGGCAACGGCTGATCGAGCCGAATCTCCTCCAACGTCAGGCGGCAAGCATAACAATATACTTCGACTCCGGCGGCGGCGGCTTGCAACAACGCTTGCGAATAGACCGGATCGATATCGCTGGCCGGCATGAAATAGCAGCAGTCTTCACGCTGCACCAGGAACAGCATGACAGCCCTGTCGCCGGCTTTGACGACCTCGGTCAGTTCGTGGAGGTGCTTGGTCCCCCGCGCCGTCACGGCATCGGGAAAACAGGCCGCGTCACCTCGTTTCAAGTGAACGTTTTTCACTTCGACGTAACATCTGGGGCGATCGGGTGACGTCAGCAACAGATCGACGCGCGAATTCGTTCCATAAGGCACTTCGCGTCGAATTTGGCTGTAACCGGCGAGGGGGGCTACGGTCCCCGAGGCGATCGCCTCGGCGACGATGGCATTGGGGTGCATCGTATTGATGCCGACCAATCCTCCGTCGATGCGCGCCAATTCCCAACTCCAGGCCAATTTCCGCGTCGCACTCGGGTGGTGGGACAGCCATACCTCCAGGCCCGGATCCGCCAATCCCAGCATGGCGCCGGAATTGGCCACATGCGCCGTGACCAACTCACCGTCGGGCAGGGTGACGTCGCTCAGGAAGCGTTTGTAGCGTCGTACCAATGTGGCGCGTTGCAAAGGGGTGGTGAAAATCATCGGTGAAGGCTAATCCAATTCAACCGTTGCGTCGATAATGTCCGGCGGTTGTTACATTTCAGATAAGGCATGCCGGCACATGCCGTCTCGGTCGGCTTGTGCCGTCAGGCATCGAAATTTTTCTTGCGCGGTACACCTTCCTCCAATGCCCGGGCCAGGGGAACCCGTCCACTGCCCGGTGGCAGCGGCTTTTGTTGGGAGGCATCCGGTCGCCAGGCGGTTAACGTCAGCACCTGGAATGTGGCCGGAATTCGGCCGTCGCGATCCGCGTGACGCTCTTCATAGAGCGCCAAGGCCCGCAGCAGCGTGTTTCGACGGGTGAAAGTCTTGCGGCGGGCGGCAACGGCATTGGTTTCGCCCATGCCTCGCAAATCCGTCAGCAGTTTCAGTGGCGACGGGTAGGTTACCGTGATGGTGTCGACATCGACCACCGGCAAGGCGAATCCGGCCCGCTGCAGCAGGGCTCCGGCGTCGCGCAGGTCGGCGAAAGGCGAGACGCGCGGGCTGGCGCCCCCCTCCATCTCAAGTTCGGCCTCCTGAAGACATCCGCGCAGTTCGATCAGCGTCTCGCCCCCCAGCATGGAGGCGAGGAAAAGGCCGTCATCCTTCAGGCTGTGCCGGATCTGCAGAAGACATCCCGGCAGATCGTTGACCCAGTGCAATGACAGATTGCTGATTACCAGATCGAAATTCTGGGCGGCGAAGGGAAGGGCCTCCTCATCGACGGCCACCGCCAGATGCCCGGCCCGTGCCGCCATCGCCGGGGACAGATCAGCCTCCACCAGTCGTTCGATGCCGCCGCGTCCGGCGAGCAGGCGGCCCAGTTCACCGGAATGGCATCCGAGATCGAGGGCCAGGGGAAAACGCCGCGTAACATCGGACAGGCGGTCGGCCAGACGCTCGCCGATTTCGCGCAGCAAGAAGTCGTGCGCGCCCAGCGTCGCCGCCGCGCGCTCGCGTTGCCGTCGAACCTGATGCCGATCGAAGACCAGGAAGTCGCTCATCCATTGGCTATAGGGCATGGCATGCCGCCGGGGCAACCGTCAAGTTGATGTTTCCCCTTATTGCCATTATGGATCATTGTGGAATAATCATCGCCATGGAGATCGACCGGGCGTGCTCCGTCCTTTTCGCGGCTTTCCGCCGATGGGCGGGGGTTGTCATCGATGTGCTGATCCCGCCCCGCTGTCTGTCCTGCGGCGGCGTGACCGAAGCGCAGGGAACGCTTTGCCCGTCCTGTTGGGAAGGCATCACCTTTCTTGGACCGCCCTTTTGCCTGCGTTGTGGGCTGCCTTTCGAAGTGGATACCGGCGGGGCCATGATCTGCGCCCGCTGTTTGAGTGATCCCCCCCGCTATCGCCGGGCTCGGGCGGTCTTTCGTTATGACGGCGCCAGCAAGGGTCTGGTTCTCGGTCTGAAACACGCCGATCGCGTCGGCCGTGCGCCCTACTTCGCGCGTTGGATGGCCCGCGCCGGAATGGAATTGCTGGCCGAAGCCGATCTTATCGTTCCCGTGCCGTTGCACCGATGGCGTCTTTTTCAGCGGCGTTACAACCAATCGGCGCTTCTCGCCAACGGCTTGTCGAAACTCTCCGGCGTGCCATGCCGTCCCGACGCCCTGATCCGCGTGCGCCACACGCCGAAACAGGGTTCCATGGGCCGGCGCCAGCGCCGGGCCAACCTGCATGGCGCGATCCATCTCAATCGGCATGCCGAGGTCAAGGGGCGTCACGTGCTGCTGATCGATGACGTCCTAACGTCGGGGGCCACGGTCGAGGAATGCGTCCGCGTGCTGCGCGGAGGCGGCGCGGCGGTGGTCGATGTCCTCACTCTTGCCCGTGTCGTCCGTCCCGGTGATTGATTGCCCCGGATTGAGGCCCTGGCCTTTGTTTCGTGTCGCGTTATATTGAGAGGTCCATAATTCGGAGCTTATGATGACCTCGGTCGAGATCTATACGACGACGATCTGTCCCTATTGCGTTCGCGCCAAGGCGCTTCTGGCAAAGAAGGGTGTGGCCTTCCGCGAAATCAACGTTGAAGACGACGAGGCGCTTCGCGAGGCGATGATCGAGCGGGCCGGTGGTCGGCGGAGCGTTCCCCAGATTTTTATCGGTGATCAGCATGTCGGCGGTTGTGACGATCTCTATGCGCTGGATCGGCAGGGAGCGCTCAACCCCTTGCTGGGGTTGGCGGAATGAGTTCCTTCAAGGTCGCCTGCATCCAGGTCAATGCCGGCAACGACATGGACGCCAATATCCAGGCGGCCGCCACGCTCGCCTGCGATGCCCGTGCCGCCGGGGCGCAACTGGTCTTGATGCCCGAAAACGTCAGCATGATGGAATGGGGCCGAAAGAACATCGTCGGCAAGGCCATGCCGGAGAGCGAGCATAAGGCGCTGGCCGCCTTCCGTGAATTGGCCCGGGAAACCAGGTTATGGCTGCATTGCGGGTCGCTCGCCGTGTTGCTGGAGGATGGCCAGGTGGCCAATCGCACCTATTTCCTCGATCCCAGAGGCGATGTGGTGGCTCACTACGACAAGATCCATATGTTCGACGTGGATCTCGACAATGGCGAATCTTATCGCGAATCGTCGACCTTCAAGCCGGGGGCGGACGCCGTGGTGGTGGGGACGCCCTGGGGAAAACTGGGGCTGTCCATCTGCTACGATGTCCGCTTTCCCCACCTCTACCGGGGATTGGCCAAGGCCGGCGCCGATTTTCTGGCGGTCCCGGCGGCTTTCACCCGGACGACCGGGCGGGCGCATTGGCATGTGCTGCTGCGTGCCCGGGCCATCGAGACGGGGTGCTATGTGTTCGCTCCGGCGCAATGCGGCGAGCATATCGGCGGACGCCAGACCTTTGGTCATGCGCTGATCGTTTCCCCCTGGGGGACGGTTCTGGCCGACGGAGGGGAGCAGCCGGGGTTCGTCCTTGCCGAGGTCGATCCCGCCGAAGTCGCCGCGGCGCGACGGAAGGTTCCCTCGCTCACCCATGACCGACTTTATGCCGGGTTGGCATAGGTGGTGATAACTATTTGATAAAAAATAATAAGTACCCCAACCTTATGAAATACAAAATTTTATAGTATTATTATAATCTATATATCTAGTATTATGATAGAAATTTGATTCGCTCGGCCGGGCTGATCCTGCTTAAGGTGAGGCTGCTCTTCGGAATCGAAGGAGGCGGCATGACTCGGATCAATATGACGACGGAAGAGCACGCAGCTCTTTGGCGCCGCAGGCTTTTCGAGGCTGAGGCAGGCATGACCAATTACCTGCTGAATGCGCATGGCGAGCGTCACCTCGCAGCATGGATGGATGTCCGTTCAAAGATATTCCATGAACTTCCGTCCGCCACGAATGGCAGTGCCGACGAATGGAAGTCGGTGTTCTTCCGGGCGCAGGCTCTTTTGGAGCGCTTCCTCGTCGGACTTTTCGGCCATGAGGCGATGACGGACTGGGCGCGGTCAAACGCCGAGGTGCTCAGGCTGCTCGATGAGGAGGGAGGGCAGGGCCCCGTCCCGGCGGTCCGCCGGATCGCCCAACAGGCTGAACTTTATGATTCCACCTATACCATTACCGAGAGGTCCTCCGAGCGCAGCACCGTACAGATCGACCGCTGCGCCATCTGGATTTATCGCGAGAAGGCTCGTGCCCGGGGCGTTCCCATCACCCTGGGCTCTCCTTGCGAATACTGCACGCGGGCGATGGCGGAAATCGTTCGGGCCAAGGGGTGCACCCCGAATTACGAACTCTTGGATAATGGCGGAGTTCGCGGTTGCCGGTGGACGGCCATCGCCGCCAGGCTGCGTCCACCGGCGTTTCCGGCGCCTCGGCAAGTGGTGGCAGCACAATGAGCGCGGACGCGATGCGCCAGGCCCGCGTTCAGGCGGGCTACGACGAGGCGAGCCGGCTGCGGCAATCCTTGGATCTCGCAAGTGTTCTCGATTGGGCGCCGCATCATACCCTGCGGATCCTTGATCTTGGCTGCGGAACCGGAACATTGCTGGCGCAGGCTTTCGAGCGGTTTCCCGCTCTTGAGCGGGCTGTCGGCATCGACATGCTCGCAGCCCGCCTGGACGAGGCTGCGGAAAAGCTGCGCGGGCATGGCGACAAGGTGGGTCTGATCGCGGCCGATCTGACCCAGTCGCCCGAGGTCGATGCGCCCTTCGACTTCATTGTCATGACATCGGTTTTGCATTGGCTTTATCCTCACGAGGATCAGGTCTTCCGCTGGATTTCCCAACAGATCGGCGCCGATGGCCATTTCGTGCTGACCACCTATCACCCCGTCGCCGACGCGGATGGACTGGGGGGAACGGATGAACTGGTCAGGCAGGCCTTGCAATTGCTCGGCGATACGAAAGGTGCGGCGACCGCGCGTTTTGCCGCTCACGGGGTTTTCCCGATCGCGAGGCGGACGCGCAGCGTCAGGCATCTGCGGGCACTGCTGAGCCGTCATTTCGACATCGATCAGAGCCGCCCTCAGGAAGCGACGATGCGGGCCGCCAGCGGGGAAGCCTACGTCCGCTACCATGCGGCGACGTTCGGGACCTATTACAGCCAACTGGCTCCTCCGGCAAAGGAACGGCTGTTTTTCGAGGCCCTCGGTTATCTCGCCGAGGAGCGCATGCGCCGGCAGGGATACATCACGTCCATGCAGGTCAGACAATGGAAATGCCTTCCTTATCGGGGGGGGCTGCCGTCATGACCGGTCTCATTCTTTATGTCGCGCTGTTTCTGATCGGAACCGAGACCTTCCTCGTCTCGCCGCTTTTACCGTCGATCGCTCTTGATCTTGGGCGCAGCCCGAACGACGCCGCCGCCATCGTCAATGCCTATGCGTTGAGCTATGCGGTGCTGGCTCCCGTCCTGGCCATCGTCACCGATGGCACGCAACGGCGGATCGGCATCATTGTTGGGATGTTCCTGTTCCTGGTGGGTAACCTGGTCTCCTCGCTTTCTTCCGGGCTCGACTGGTTGATCGTCGCCAGGGGCGTCGGGGGGCTCGGCGCCGCGCTGGCGGGGCCGGCCATTTGGGCGTTGCTTGCCGATCTCGCTTCCGCGGCTGGTCGCGGGCGCGCGATCGGATTGGGGATGGCGGCCTTTTCCCTCGGTCAGGTTGCCGGCGTGCCGATCGGCAGCTTCGTCGCGGCGCAATTCGGCTGGCGCTCGCCATTCGGAGCCATCGCCGGTTTGTCGCTGCTGCTCGTGCTTGCCGCCGGCGCGGTGCTTCCTGCGCTGAAAGGGGCTCCGGATCGGTCCGGTTCGCCCCCGGCCCGCCGATTGTTCGGGGTTTGGTTGCAGCGAGAGACGGCGGTGGCGCTGGTGATCACCTTCTTTTTCCATGCAGCCAACCTTGGAGCGTACACGTTTCTTGGCGTCGATCTGACGCGACGCTTCGATTTGTCGGCGCAGCAGCTTGGCCTGGTCGGCGTTCTTGTCGGGACGGGAAGCGTCGTCGGTGCGTTGATCGGCAGAAAGGTGCCGCTTCCGAACGCATGGGGTGCATCGGACCCAGCGTCGCGTCTGCCGGTGTGGTCCGTGCTCCTGGGATTATCCATCGTGGGAGCGTCGGTGAGCGGGACAATCGGCGCCGTCGCGCTTTGCGTCTTTCTTTGGTTCGCCGCCAGTGGCGCTTTCGTGTCCGACCAGCAGACGCTGCTGGCGACGCTGGCTCCCATGCGCAGGGCATCGGCGAGTTCATGGAATACCACGACGATGCATATCGGAACGGCCTGCAGTGTGTGGGCGATCGGTTTCGACAAGGAGGCGTCTCCAGATGTTCTGCCGGTCGTGCCTATCCTTGCCGGCGCGGCTTTCCTGGTGGCGTTGAGGCTGATTGTCCTCCTGCGTCGTCCCGTCCCCCTGGACGATGGGCTTTCTCCTGGTTTTTCCTCAAAAAACTGACGGGTGAATTCGCATTTCGCGTTTGGGCGATCCGCAAGCCCCGAGGAAAATGAGGCTTGCGGAGACCGGGTTTGCCGATTTCCTCGCGCCGTCAGCGTGACAAATTGAGATCCCGGATGGCTTGGTTGTAATCCTCCCGGTCTTGGCTTTCATGCATGCGATCCAGGCGGTAGAGCGAGTATTCGCTCCAGGTGGGAGCCTCGCGCCCCTGCTCCCGGTTGTAGGCGTGCAGCTTCCGGTCATAGCGCCAGACGGCGTCCAACTGGGGCGCCGTGTCATAGCGTTCCCGGTGCAGGACCGCCGACAGCGGCAGCCTTGGTTTGATACCGGTTTCCCGGTCGGCATCGGGATAGCCGACGCACATGCCGAACACCGGCAGCACATGACGCGGCAAGCCGAGCGCGGCACGAAGTTCCCGCTGATAGAGCCTCAGAGCCCCGATGTAGACAAGCCCCAGTCCGAAGGACTCGAAGGCGACCGCCGCGTTTTGGGCGGCCAGCGCCGTGTCGGCGACGCCGGTCAGTATGGGGTCGAGATTGTTCGGATCGGGCGACCCCCGATCGGCGCCGGTGGCCTCGGCGATGCGCTGATGCCGGGACAGGTCGGCCAGCCAGATCAGATAAAGGGGGGCCTCGTGAATCCACGTCTGATCCGCCACGCCGACGCAGACCCTTTTCTTTTGCTGCCGATCTTCGATGGCGACGACGCTCCAGGCTTGGAGATTGAGCGAGGTCGAGGCCGATTGGGCGGCCGCGATGGCGCTTTCCAGAATGTCGGACGGGACCGGCGTCGGCAGGTAGGCTCTGACCGACCGATGGGATAGCAGTGACGACAGAACTGCGTTCCAATGGCGGGGTTTCGGCCGATCGTCATCCTGGCGATAGCGAAGCCGAAGCAGGGCGTCGGCCTCGCGCAACAGCTCGGCATCATCGCTACCTGCGCGTTCAGGGGCATTGTTGATCGCGATTTCGTTCATTTCGATGAACTCCGTTGGAGGGCTGGGCGTCAGTTTTGGCTGACCGAGAACGACAGGTCGAAGGCCTCGTCGAGATCGATCTTCGTGGTAAGGATGTTGGCGGCGAAAAAGGTGTTCTGGATGCGGGCCAGCGCCGCCTTCAGCTCGGGGGAAATCGGGACCATGCGCGTGTTGTCCCGCTTGATCAGAAGCAGGGCCGCGTCGAAAGGTATGCCGGTCTCCTCGGCGTATGCCCGGGCGTATTCCTCCTGGTGGGTGCGGCCCCAGGCGCGGGCGCGGGCGACGCGATCAAGAAAGTCGCGGATGACGTCACGCTTCGCCTGCAGCACTTTTTCGGTGCCGACGATCAATCCGAGGGAGGTGGTCAACTCCGACCCCCGGAGGACGACCTGGGCGGAATTATGCAACTCCTCCATGACCGTGTAGGGGCCCCAGGCGGCCCAGGCGTCGACGGCGCCGGAACTGAGGGCCGCCTTGCAATCGGCGCGGCCCAGGAAGACCAGTTTCAAGGCGTCTTCCGGCAAGCCTTCGCGCGCCGCGGCTGTCAGCAGGAGGAAATGCCCCAGGGAGGCACGGGATACGCAGATCTTGTGTCCCGTGAGGTCAGCCAACGACCGGAACGGAGATCCGGCGCGGGCGACGATCGCGTTGTTGGCGCCATCCGTCTGCCAGGCGGCGACCGCCTTGATTGCGAGCCCCGTCGCCCGGCCGGTGATCAGGCCGCTGTCTCCGATGCTCCCCAGGTCCAACGCTCCGGCGTTCAAGGCGTGCAATTCGTCGATGACCTCGCGGAACCGATACCAGACGAGCTGATAACGGGGCGAGGGGGTATCCCCGGAGGACCGCAGCAACGTCTGCAATCCGCCGGGGACGTCACCGACATTGAGCGTAGGCGGCGCGTTGGCCTCTCCCGCCGCGAGAGCCTGCCGGGCGGGAATGGCGAGGAGGGCGGACGCCAGGACGAAGGCCCGCAAGCCCGCGACCATGCGGTGGCCGACGCCGTGGCGATTTACCGGATCATTTTTGCAAGCCCGCACGGTGTATGCGGTCTGGGCCGGTTCAGGCAAGGGAACGGTTGTGATCGTCAAGACCCTGCTCCTCGTCAAAGATGGTAAGCCAGTTTGAAGAAGACCGTGGTTGGCGGATAAGGTGTCGCCACCCAGATGCCGGGCGGTGAATAGTTGCCGATCTGCAGCGGTCTCTGGTCGAAGATGTTTTTGGCGGTTCCGCTCAAGGTCCAGTGATTGTCCTCGGTGGTATAGGAAATGCCGAGATCGACGATCGCGTAGGAGGGAATGGAGACCTGGGGCGTATTGGCCACGTTGGAAAAGGAAGACGTCTGGTACTTGATATCGGCCCGCGTCTTGAGTTTCCCCGGAATGGCCAGGGGCAGGGTGTAGTCGAGGCCCGAATCGAGCGTCCAATGGGGAGCGTTCATCAGCCTGTTGCCTTTCGCGTTGGTTCCGGCACCCAGCGCGCCCACCGCCTCGTCATATTTGCCGATCAGAAAACCGGCGGAGTTCAACCATTCGAGGCCTTTCGCCAGCAGAAGCGTCGTGCTCAGTTCCGCGCCCTGGGAATGGGCCTTCTCGGCGTTGCTGCGGACGTAGGTATTAACCGCGGCGTTCCAGATGGAAAGCTGGAGGTCTTTGTAGTCGTTGTAGAAGAGCGCGAGGTTGGCCGTCGCTCGACGATCGAGCCAGGATGTTTTGACGCCGGTCTCGTAGGTGACGACCTTTTCCGGCGCGAATGCCGTTGTCGCGGCCAGGACCGTGGTGACCGCGCGGTCGTATCCTCCCGATTTGAAGCCCTTGGTGACGGTCGCATACTGAAAAACGCTCGGAGTCCACTGGTAATCGACGCCGGCTTTGGGCGCCAACGAATACCATGTGTGGGCGGCCGAGGAGTTAAAGCGGGTGGCGGTGGGGGTTCCGGTCGCGGTGATGGTGTCGACACGGTAGCGGTTTTGGCGTTTTTCGTCGGTCAGGCGCAATCCGAAAATGCCGGAAAGCTGGTCGGTGATCTTGTAGGTTCCCTGTCCGAAGAGGGCGCCGCTGTCGGTGGTCAGGCGTCCCGCTTCCAGCACATTGCTTGCAAAGACCGTGCGGTCCGTCGAATAGAATTCGTGATAAAGGAACAGGCCGCCGACCAGATTGAGCGCGTCGTAGTTCGCGGCCGCCTGGAATTCCTGGGAATAGAATTTCTCGAACAGCTTGTCGGAGCTCTCGTTGATGATGCTGGGCAGTCCGTCGCTGTCGGTGATGATCGGGCTTTCCGTGAAGCCGCGCGCCGCGGTGATGGATTTCAGCGTCACCGCGTCGTTCAGATCCTTGGTGATATTGAGCGATGTTCCGCCAAGCTCGAGCTTTCCTTGCGGATTCCGCTCGGAGTCGATGAGCCCGGGATCATATCCGCCGACCCGGTTGACCGGGGTGCGGAAGAAGCTTGGCGAATTGTCGCGGCCGCCATCGATGGAAAGGCGGATATCGAGGTCATCGCTCGGCGTCAGGCGGAACTTCCCGCGCAGCGATGTCACATCCTTGTTCATCACGTCCTTGCGCAGGACCTCGTTGTAACTGAAGCCGTCGTTCTGGGCGTGGGAGAAGCTCAAACTGGCGTAGGCCTTGCCGGGCACGATGGCGCCGCCCGCGTAGCCGTGGCTTTCGAATTGCCCCCAGTCTCCCCCGCCGATGTCGCCGAAAACCTCGGCCTTGTCTCCGGGGGTCTTGGTGATCACCTTGACGGCGCCGCCGTTGGTGTTGCGGCCGTAGAGCGTGCCCTGGGGACCGACCAGCACCTCGACCCGCTCGGCATCAGCGAGATCGCCAAGGCTGCCGATGAGGCGGGGAGACACCACGTCGTCCACGTAATAGCCGACCGCGGGGTCCTGATAGGGGTCGTTCTCACCGATGCCGCGAAACCAATAGCTTTGCGTGGAATTCGTCAGGAACGTGCCGGGAATGTTGACGTTCGGAATCAGGCCCTTGGCATCGCGCAAAGTATTGATCTGCGCGTCCTGCAGGCGCGTCTGGTCGATGACGGCGATCGACCCGGGGGTGGTCTGTAGCTTGGTTTCCCGCCGTTCCGCCGTGACGACGACATCCTCAATGGCATCCGATGTGGCATTTTGCGATGAGGATGGGGTGTCAGTGAGTGAAGGTGCTTGTTGTGAGAAAGCGTTGCTTCCATTAATAAAAATAAATGCAATAACAATTGCCACCGATATTCCCTTCATTTATGCCCCCAATTTTCCAGAATTTCGTGTATAACACCGTCTTTCTTGCTGATATTGTGCGAATTTTTATTTTGTTATGCGGATTGTATTTTTGATATGCACTCTGCGACCCCCATGGTTGGCGTATAGAGCACAATATCTATCGATTTAGTAGATTTATTAGCGGGAGTCAATGGGATTTCAATTTTTGGTAATTGCGGCCATGGCTAGAGATGCGGATGGGTTGTGTGTCCCTTGAAACCGTTGAGTCTGACGCGGCTTTGCTGCAAAATTGCCATAATGATTCTCTTTCATCTCATCTGCGGCCAAGAACACGAGTTCGAGGGCTGGTTTCGCAATGGCGCCACATTCGACGAGCAATTGGCCGCCGGTGAGTTGACCTGTCCCGTGTGCAGCAACCGCTCGGTCCGCAAGGCGCCGATGTCGCCCGGCGTGATCAGCGGGGAGCGCGCGGAAAAAGGTAAGCGGGATGCGGACGCCGAATTGCGCGAGTCCTTGATCGCTCTGCGCCGGACGATCGAAGAGAACTGCGACTATGTGGGTGAGCGCTTTCCGGAGGAAGCGCGGCGGATACATTACGGCGAGGTGGAAGAGCGCCCCATTTATGGTCAGACCTCGCTTGACGAGGCCCGGTCGTTACGGGAGGAGGGGGTCGACATCATGTTGATTCCCGGACGTCCCCGTAGGGATTCTTGAAGGGAGATTGAGGAATATGAGCGGTCTTTCCAGACGGGCATTGATGACGGCGCTGGCAGGTGCCGGCGTGACGCTGGGGACGGCGAGCCGGGCTTTCGCTTTCAGCGAGGATACGCCCAACATCCGCACTTTGGCCCTGCATGACAACGCCTGCGGCGCTTCGGCCAGTCACAAGGAATTGGTGAGCGAAGTCGAGCGCGTCCTGGGCGACAAATATTCCGAAGAGGAAAAGCGCCGCGTCATCGCGGCGATGACCTGCCCCATCTGCGGCTGCCCCTTGAGCGGGCTGTTCTGAGGGAAGGGGGCTTGATCACAAGCCCCCTTCCCTCAGGCCGATGCATGTCACCCGCGAGTGGCGTGCCGATTTCTCCGATCGATCAATGTTTTCTGATGTTCTCCAGGAAGCTGTCGACTTGGTTGCGCAGTTCCACGGATTGTTCGGTCAGGCCCGCCGCGGCTTGCAGGACTTGGCTGGCGGCGAGCCCCGTTTGTCCGGCCGTATTGTTGACGCCGGCGATGTTGCCCGTCACGTCGCGTGTGCCGGCCGCCGCCAATTGCACGTTGCGGGCGATTTCCTGGGTCGTCTCTCCTTGAGCCTCGATGGCCGTTGAAATGGCGGCCGAGATTTGATCCATCTTGCTGATGGTATCGGCGATGCCGTGAATGGCATCGACGGCCGTCTGGGTGGCACTTTGCACGTTGGCGATCTGCACGGAGATCTCTTCCGTGGCGCGGGCGGTTTGCGTGGCCAGGCTTTTCACCTCGCCGGCGACGACGGCGAACCCTTTGCCGGCCTCTCCGGCGCGGGCGGCCTCGATGGTGGCGTTCAAGGCCAGCATATTGGTCTGTTCGGCGATGCCGTTGATCAGGCGGATCACCTCGCCGATCTTCTGCGCGGCGTCGGCCAGGCCCTGAACCATTTGATTGGTGCGGCGCACCTCGCCCACCGCCGACGTGGCGATTTCGCTGGAACGGGACACCTGCCGGGAGATTTCCTGAATCGAGGCGGACAGTTCCTCCGCGGCGGCCGCCACGGACTGGACGTTTCCCGACGCCGTTTCGGCGGCTTCCGCCGCGGCCGAGGACCGCTGAGAGGTGGCGTCGGCCGCCTTGGTCATCGTCTCCGCCGTTTCCTTCATGCCGCGGGCCGCCGAGGAGACGACGTCCACGACCGTGCGCACGCTGGCTTCGAACCCGTCGGCCAGTTGAGTCATCGCCTCCCGGCGTTCCGTCTCGGCGAGCCGCTTGATTTCCGTTTGTTCCTTCTGCATGCGTTCCATCAGCAGGGCGTTGTCTTTGAAGACCTGGACGGCGCCGGCCATCTCTCCGAGCTCGTCGGTCCTCAGGCGGGCCGGAACGGCCGTCGCCAAATGTCCGGAGGCGATGGCGCCCATGGCGGCTGTCATCGCGCCGATCGGATTGGTGATGCCGCGGGCGAACAGCCAGCCGATGCCGACCACCACCAGCAGGGCGAGGGTGCTCCCCGCCAGCATGACCATTCCCATGCCGTGCACGGGGGCCATCACCTCGGTCACGTCGGTCTCGCCGATGACGGCCCAACTCGCCCCCAGGAACCGCACGGGGGCGAAGGCCGCGATGGCTTGACGGCCTTGGCGGCCGATTACCGTCGCGACGCCGCTTCTGCCGGCCAGAGCAGTCGCCACCGCCTCGTTGTCGATGGGGCGCGCGAGCACCGTCGGCTCGGTGGACAGGCGCGACTGGCTGCGCATCAGGCGATCGCTGCCGACCAGATAGGTCTCGCCCGTCTCGCCCATGCCGACGGCCAATTGCATGATGTCGTTGATTCGCCCGATGGGCATCTGGAAGACCAGGGCCCCCAGGAACTGGCCGTCATCGGAAATGACCGGCGCTCCGATAAAGCTCGCCGGCTGATTGTCGAGATCGGGAGCGCGCTTGACGTCGGTGAAGACGATCTGCTCCTTTCCTGGCGATTGTTTGATGCGCCCGAACAGCTTGGCCAGTTCGCCGCCTTTCCATGGGCCGTCGACCAGGCTGGTGGCGTATTGCGCGGACTTGGCGACCGAATAGATGACGACGCCGTCCGGGCCGATCAGGAAAATATCGGGGAAACCCTTGGACCGCATGAAGTTGCGGAACCATCCGTGATAGCGGGCGTGGACGTCCGAATAATCGGAACCGTCGTCCCGGGTATCGACGGCCATGCGCGCGGCCGGATCGGGCGCTTCGGCGTAAAGCTGGCGCAACTTCTGCGGCGCATTTTCCAGCGCCTTGAAGCCGTAATCGAATTCGATCAGCGAATCGCCGACCGTCTTGATGCCGGATAGGATCGCCAGATCCTGTCGAACGCCGTCCAGGTAGCGATCGATCTCGACCTTGCGCGCCTCGACGGTCGCTTTCAGCTTGCCTTCGGTGGCGGCGGTTAAATCCGATGCCGCTATCACGTAGGCCAGTGTTCCGATGACCACGGCAGTAATGGCGGCGAGCGACAAAAAAAGAAGCGGGAGCTTCTTGGAGAGATGTAAACCCATCTTGGACGCCCTGTATATAATTTGTGCTTTTTTTGACAAAAAAATATATATTCAGATAGATTTGAATATATAATTCCGCATATATATTTTATTTATCTATATTTTATATATGCGAAATCTTCTTATTTTAAAAAGATTATAAAACTTTTCGTAATTTCGTCACATTGATATGGATCAAACATGGCGACTATTTGCACCCCAGGGTTTGGGGGGGCGGGAAAAGCGGGTGCTTAAATATGGAAAGTGGGGCGGGCGGCCTTCGGCAGGCTTCCCCTGCGGTCGGTTTATTGCCATAGTGCGCCGCCGGCATGGCTCCGTTCATGCCTTCGCACTGGACGATTTCACCATATATGGTATAGGCACAGAAATCCCGACAATAGGGCTTTTGCGAGTATGGCTGGGCATTCACAATTCAAGAACATTATGCACCGCAAGGGCGCGCAGGATGCGAAGCGCGCCAAGGTGTTCACCAAACTGATCCGCGAACTGACGGTCTCGGCGAAGACTGGCCTGCCGGATCCCACGATGAATCCGCGTTTGCGGGCCGCCGTGCAGGCCGCGCGCGAGGCCAATATGCCGAAGGATACCATCGAGCGGGCCATCAAGCGGGGCGCCGGGGGCGACGGTGACACCAATTATGAAGAGGTGCGCTACGAGGGCTATGGCCCGGGATCGGTAGCCATTATCGTCGAGGCCCTGACCGACAATCGCAACCGCACCGCCTCGGAGATCCGTTCGGCTTTTTCCAAGCATGGCGGCAATCTTGGCGAAACCAATTCGGTGAGCTTCATGTTCGATCGCGTCGGCGCGATCCATTATCCCGCCGAGCGGACGTCGAATGACGCCATGTTCGAGGCGGCGCTGGAGGCCGGGGCCGATAATGTCTCTTCGGACGAGGAGGGCCACGACGTCACCTGTGCTCCGGAAGATCTGAATACGGTGCGCGAGGCGCTGGAAAGCACCTTCGGTCCTCCGGCCAGCGCCCGGCTCGATTGGCGTCCGCAGACCAGCGTTCCCATTTCCGACGAGCAGGTCGCGCAGACCTTGATCAAGCTTCTGGAGGTGCTGGAGGACAACGACGACGTCCAGCGCGTTCAGGCTAATTTTGATATTTCACAGGACGTGATGGAGCGGCTTAGCGCTTGAGGTTCAAGCCGACCGCATGAAAAATGAAACTTCTGGGGCTCGATCCCGGATTGCGCACCACCGGCTGGGGCGTGATCGATGCGGTGGACAATCGGCTGCGCTGGGTGGCTGACGGGATCGTGCGTTCCGACGCCAGCCTTTCCCTGGCCGAGCGTCTGGCCCAGTTGCATCGGGGCATTCTGGCCGTGATCGCGGAATGGCAGCCGGACGCCGCCGCCGCCGAGGAAACCTTCGTCAATCAGAATCCCGCCTCGACCTTGAAGCTGGGGCAGGCGCGCGGCGCGGTTCTCCTCGCAGCCAGCCTGTCCGGACTTTCCGTTGCCGAATATGCGCCGCGTCTGGTCAAGCAATCCCTCGTCGGTACCGGTCGGGCCGATAAGGGGCAGGTCGGCGTCATGGTCCGCCAATTGCTGCCCGGTTGCCATGCCAGCCAGGCCGATGCGACCGATGCTCTGGCGGTGGCCATCTGCCATGCCCATCATCAGGGAACGGCCAGGCGCATCGCCATGGCGTTGGAGCGGGCGTCATGATCGCGAAATTGAAGGGGTTGGTCGACGCCGTCGGCGAGGATTGGGCGATCATCGATGTGGCTGGGGTCGGATATCTGGTTTTTTGTTCGACCAAGACCTTGGCGCGGCTGCCGGCGGTCGGCGAGGCCACGCAGATCCATATCGAGACGCATGTTCGCGAAGATCACATTCATCTCTTCGGTTTTTCCCAGCCCGCCGAGCGCGACTGGTTCCGTCTGCTGCTGACGGTGCAGGGCGTCGGCAACAAGGTGGCGCTCGCCATGCTCTCGGCCCTGTCGCCGGAAGATATGTCCCGGGCCATTTCGTCCGGCGACAAGGCGATGTTGAGCCGAGCCCAGGGCGTCGGTCCGAAATTGGCGGCCCGGCTGATTACCGAACTGAAGGACAAGGTCGTGCAGATCGCCTTGTCGCCTGTTTCCGCAGGCCAGACGGCGGCCTCCGCGCCGCTTGAGGCCGGACCTTTGGAGGATGCCATCTCCGCTTTGGTCAATCTGGGCTATCGAAGGGTCGATGCGCATGCGGCGGTGTTGAAGGCGTCCGAGGTCTCGGGCGAGGGGGCCGTCGCCGGCGTCCTGATCCGCGAAGGCCTGCGAATTTTAGGTAAGGAGCTGGCACGGTGAGCGATCCCAGGGTGGTCGCCCCCGAAGCGGTGCCGGGCGAGACGGAAGGCAGTTTGCGCCCGCTCTCGCTGTCCGACTTCATCGGTCAGAAGGCGGCTTGCGACAATCTGCGCATCTTCATCCAGGCGGCAGGTTCCCGGGGCGAGGCGTTGGATCATACGCTGTTTTTCGGTCCTCCCGGTCTGGGCAAGACGACGCTGGCTCAGATCGTCGCCCGCGAGCTTGGCGTGGGCTTCCGCGCGACCTCGGGGCCGATCATCGCCAAAGCCGGCGACTTGGCGGCTTTGCTGACCAATCTGGAACCGCGCGACGTCCTTTTTATCGATGAAATCCATCGCCTTAATCCTGCCATAGAGGAAGTTCTCTATCCGGCGATGGAGGATTTCCAGCTCGATCTGATCATCGGCGAGGGCCCGGCGGCTCGTTCGGTGCGCATCGATCTGGCGCCTTTCACCCTTATCGGTGCCACCACCCGATCGGGATTGCTGACCACGCCTTTGCGTGAACGGTTCGGCATTCCGCTCAGGATGAATTTCTATACGCCGGAAGAGTTGGAGTTGATCGTTCGCCGTGGCGCTCGCGTGCTGGGATGTGAGATGACGGAAGATGGTGCGCGGGAAATCGCGCGCCGTGCGCGAGGCACGCCGCGCGTGGCCGGTCGCCTGCTGAGGCGCGTCCGCGATTTCGCCGTGGTGGCCGGCACCTTGCCCGTCACCAGCACCGTCGCCGACGACGGGCTCAATCGCTTAGGCGTGGACCAGATGGGGCTGGACGCCATGGATCGGCGCTATTTGTCCTGCATCGCCGAGCATTACAACGGAGGGCCGGTCGGCGTCGAAACCCTGGCCGCCGCTCTGTCCGAGCAGCGCGATACCATCGAAGAAGTGATCGAGCCCTATCTTCTCCAGCAGGGTTTTCTGCAAAGGACGCCACGGGGGCGGGTCTTGGCGGTGGCGGGTTATCGTCATCTCGGCCTGACGCCGGTCCAGCGCAGCGAGCAGTTCGATCTGCTCGATGGCGGCGGGGAGGGCCTCGATGGCTGACGCCGCATTGTCCGGGCGGATGGACGGGAAAATTCATTTTTTCCCGTTGCGCGTCTATTACGCCGATACCGATGCCGGCAACATCGTCTA
Source organism: Telmatospirillum siberiense (assembly GCF_002845745.1). Classification (GTDB taxonomy): domain Bacteria; phylum Pseudomonadota; class Alphaproteobacteria; order Rhodospirillales; family Magnetospirillaceae; genus Telmatospirillum; species Telmatospirillum siberiense. The sequence goes on from NZ_PIUM01000001.1 coordinate 176,203, forward strand.
CCACGCCACCTATCTGGATTTTGCCGAACGGGCGCGTACCGAGATGATGCGCCTGTTCGGATTGGACCATACGCAACTTCGGACGGATCACGGCCTGCTTTTCGCCGTGCGCAGTTGCGAGATCGACTATCGTCGTCCGGCGCGTCTCGACGATCTGTTGGAAATCCGTTCCCATCTCACCCATCTCGGCGGAGCCAGCCTGCACATCAGCCAGAGTATCTGGCGGGGCGAAGAGGTCCTGGTGCATCTGGACATCCGTTTGGTATGCATGCATTTCGATGGTCGGGCGATGCGTATCCCCGCCGCGATTCGCAGCGATCTGCAAGACTTTCTCAGCGAAAAGGCGGACTAGAGTCATGGACCCCGTGCAAACAGCAGCCATCGCCGGCCAGGCGACCAGTGATTTGTCGATGTGGAGCCTGTTCATGCAGGCCGACATCATCGTCAAAACAGTCATGGCCGCCCTGGTCATGACATCCTTCTGGTGTTGGGCGATCATTTTCGACAAATGGTTTCGCCTGCGCAGCCTGGTTCATCAGGCCGACCAGTTCGAGGACAGCTTCTGGTCCGGTGGTTCGCTGGAGGAGCTTTACGACCGCATCGGTTCGAGGCCGCTCGATCCCATGTCCTCGATCTTCGTCGCCGCCATGCGGGAATGGCGCCGTTCGGCCGCCAAGGGGTTGGCCGACCGTGAAGTGGTCCGCTTAAGCCTGCCGCAGCGTATCGACCGGGTGATGTCGGTGACCCTGGGACGCGAGATGGAACAGTTGGAGGCCCGCATGGGGTTCCTGGCCTCGGTGGGCTCGACGGCGCCCTTCATCGGTCTGTTCGGTACCGTCTGGGGCATCATGAACAGTTTCCATCACATCGGTGCCACCAAGAACACCAGTCTGGCGGTGGTTGCTCCCGGCATCGCCGAGGCCCTGTTCGCGACCGCCCTGGGGCTGGTTGCCGCCATTCCGGCGGTGCTCGCCTATAACAAGCTGTCGGCCGATATCGACCGCTACGCCAAGCGGCTCGAGGCCTTCGCCGGAGAATTCGGCGCCATCTTGTCGCGTCAACTCGAAGAAAAGGCTTAAAGATGGGCGCCGCCCTGGGTGGCGGCGGACGTCGCGGCAGTCAACGCCGCGGTTTCCGCCCGATGGCCGACATCAACGTCACGCCGATGGTCGACGTGATGTTGGTTTTGCTGGTCATCTTCATGATCACCGCACCGCTGTTGACCGCCGGTGTACCGGTCGATCTGCCGAAGACCAACGCCAGTCAGATGAAGGGAGACGACCAGCCGATCAGCGTCACCGTCGATGCGAAGGGGCGTATCTTCCTGCAGGAAACCGAAGTCCAGATGGAGGAGTTGGCGCCGCGCCTGAGGGCGATCACCACCGCCAAGCCGGACAACCGCATCTTCGTCCGTGGCGATGCCGGCATCAATTACGGCCGGGTGATGGAGGTCATGGGGCAGTTGTCGTCCGCCGGCTTCCCCCACGTAGCCCTGGTTACCCAGCCCGTCGCCGAATCTCCACGCAAGGGAGCCCGTTGATCGACCATGCCCGTCAAACATGGTGGTTCGTCAGGCAAAGCGGGTGATCTGCGCTTTGGGCTCTTGTGCTCGGTGGCGCTGCATATCGTCGCCCTGGTGATTGCCGTTTTCGGTTTGCCGCAATTGCTGGCGCCGCCACCCGAGATCAGTGAGCCTGTGATCGTCGAGATCGCGGAGTTGGGTGACAAGACCAACCCGCCACCCAAGCAGGTGCAGTCGCCCAAGCCCGTCGAACAGCCGTCCGAGGCGCCGAAGCAGGAGGCTCCGCCCACGCCCGAGCCTCCCAAAGCCGAACCGCCGAAACCGGAGCCGCCGAAGCCCGAGCCGCCGAAGCCCCCCGAGCCGAAGCCCGAGCCGCCGAAACCGGAACCTCCGAAGCCGGTCCCGCCGCCGAAGCCGCCCGAGCCGGAGCCCGACCCCGTGCCCGTGCCGACGCCCAAGCCGAAGCCTCCCGAGCCGAAACCGCCGGAACCGCAGCCGGATGTCCTGAAGGATGTCAAGCCGCCGGCCAAGAAGCCGCCGCCGCCGACCAACAACGATTTCGACAGCCTGTTGAAAACGGTCGATAAACTGCGCGACACGTCCAAGCCTTCGCCTGCGCCGCAGCCGCAACAGGCGGCCGCCGGATCGAACAAGACGGTGAACTCCAATTCGAACATTCCGTCCGAACCGGTCAGCATGACCGACAAGGATTTCATCGCCGCCCAATTCCGCAAATGCTGGAATTTCGACCCCGGAGCCCGCGATGCCGGTAATCTGATCGTGCGCGTGCATGTGCTGCTTAATTCCGACGGCAGCGTGGTGCGGGCTGACATCGTCGACGATCCGCGCTACTACTCTGACAACTATTATCGTTCGGCGGCCGACAGCGCCCGCCGTGCCGTCTTTACCTGCTCGCCGATCAAATTGCCGACGGGCAAGTATGACGCCTTGAAAGACCTCGTATTGAATTTCGATCCCAGGGACTCGTTGCGATGAGATCACTTTTGTTGAAGGCCCTTCGCTTTGCCGTACTGGCCGCGGCGTTTGCCGGTTCGCCGGCCTACGCCCAGGTGCAGATCGACGTCAACAAGCCGAATGTGCAGCCGATGCCCATCGCGATCACCAACTTCGCGGGGGTGACCGGGCAGGAAGGTCAGATCGGCAAGGATATGGCCGGAGTCATTGCCGCCGACCTGGAGCGGTCCGGTCTTTTTAAGCCAATCGATCAGAGAGCGTTCATCCAGACCGTCGAATCGCTGCAGGTTCAGCCGCGGTTCCCCGACTGGAAGGCGATCGGAGCCCAGGCGCTGGTGCAGGGGCGGATCGAGCAGACACAGGACGGCCATTTGCGCGTCGAGTTCCGTCTGTGGGACGTCTTCGCTGAAAATCAGATGATCGGGCAGGCCTACAACGCCGCTCCGCAAGGATGGCGCCGTATCGCCCACATGATCTCCGACGCCATATATAAGAGAATTACCGGCGAAGACGGTTATTTCGACACGCAGATCGTCTATGTGGCGGAAAGCGGTCCGCAACAGAAGCGCATCAAGCGCCTGGCCATCATGGATCAGGACAGCGAAAATCATCGGTTCCTGACCGATGGTCAGGAACTGGTGCTGACCCCGCGTTTTTCGCCCAACCAGCGTGAGATTACCTACCTTAGTTATTTCCAGAACAATCCGCGGGTCTATATCCTGCATCTGGATAGCGGCCGCCGGGAATTGCTGGGCGACTTCCCCGGAATGACCTTCGCGCCGCGTTTCTCGCCGGATGGCAACAAGGTGGTCATGAGCCTTGCCCAGGACGGCAACACCAACATCTATGAGATGGATCTGCGGACCCGTCACAGCACGCGTCTGACGACCACCGCGGCGATCGATACCTCACCCAGCTATTCTCCGGACGGGGCCAAGATCACCTTCAACTCGGACCGTGGCGGCAGCCCCCAGCTCTATGTGATGAATTCGGATGGATCGGGCCAGCAGCGCGTCAGCTTCGGCGATGGGCGCTACATGACGCCGGTCTGGTCACCTCGCGGCGACCTCATCGCTTTTACAAAGCAGAAGGGTAACGAATTCTACATAGGTGTTATGCATCCCGATGGTTCGGGTGAACGCCTGCTTACTCGTGGATACCTGGTCGAGGCGCCGACGTGGGCGCCGAATGGTCGCGTTCTCGCGTTTTGGCGGCAGACTCCCTCGGATTCTTCCGGGAGAGGTGGTACGGTTAAACTTTATAGCATCGACTTGACGGGTAATAACGAAAGACAGATCGTTACCCCTCTTGATGGGTCGGATCCTGCGTGGTCCCCCTTGATTCCATAAGGCATCGTAAGTATATTGCGACCCCGAAAGGGAATTCTAACGGCTGCAACGGGTTCGCGAATCCTTGTATTTGGAAGGCGTCACCTAGCAGCAGGTGAGGTTTTCCGGCCAAGTTCCATTCCATTCAATATCGATCCGTCCTATTTAGGGGGAGAGTAGTAAATGAAGATCCGTTTCTTGTGCATGGTTGCCGCCGTTGCTCTGCTGGGTGCTTGCAGCTCCGACGATACGGCCAATCAAGGTGGCGCCGCCACCGCGACTCCGGCTCCGGCCGCTGCGCCGGCGAAGCCGGGTGTGGTTCCCGGTAGCCAGGCCGATTTCGTCGCCAACGTTGGCGATCGTGTCTTCTTCGGCTTCGACAAGTACAGCCTGGCTCCCGAAGCTAAGGATCAGCTGGGCAAGTGGGTCGCCTTCCTGAAGAAGTATCCGAGCGACCAGCTGGTTGTTGAAGGTCATGCCGACGAGCGCGGCACCCGTGAATACAACTTGGCGCTCGGCGAGCGTCGTGCCAACTCCATCAAGGACTTCCTGGTCTCCCAGGGCGTCCAGGCTTCTCGCCTGAAGGTCATCTCCTACGGTAAAGAGCGTCCGGCCGTTCTCGGTTCGAACGAGACCGCCTGGGCCCAGAACCGTCGTGGCGTTGGCGTGATCCAGTAATCGGACTTCTGTCCGCACGCATCTCGCGTAAAGTTGAGGCGTCTGCCAATCGCGGCAGGCGCCTTAATTTTGTCCATCCTTCGGATGGAAAACGGGTATTGTTCCTTAACCGGACCCGGGCGCACCATCGATGGTGGGGTGGCGAGGTCGGAAACGGGGTCGATATCATCCGGAAAGTATCGCCCTTAAGCCCGAGCGGCGTTTCTCGCCCGCTGAAGCGGAGCGGAAGCGTCAGATAAAACCCAAGGGTTTGGCGCGATTATTTGCGACAAGCCCTTAGCGAAATTGGGCGGCTTTGGCGCCGCCCGTCATATGAGAGGTCGAGCGTGCAAGTCGTCATGCGTGCGGTATTTGTCCTGGCTCTGGCTGCGGGGCTGTCTTTCCAGCATTCCGCTTACGCGCAATCCGACACGCGCGGTCTGGTCGATCGTTTGGATCGCCTGGAGCGCGATTTGAATACTTTGCAAGGTCAAGTATATCGCAATGGTGGCGGGCCGACGGTGATCACCTCTCCCGCCTTGGGTGGCGGCACCAGTGGCGGTGGAAACAGCGGTGGAGCCCGTCCCTCCGGCAGCTTGAGCGGCGACGCCTACAGCCTTCTCGACGACCGCATCAATAATCTGGAAAACCAGTTGCGCGATATGACCGGTCAGTTGGAGAAAACCTCGTTCTCGGCGAACCAACTGTCGGCGAAAATTGACCGCATGCAGGCCGATAATGATTTCCGGCTCAAGGAATTGGAAGGCAAGGCTGGCGGCGGCAGCGGCGGTGGGGCTCCCGCGCCGGCTGGCGCGCCGGCGGCTTCCGGCGGCGCCAACAAATCGGCGGCAGGGGCGAATGACGCTCAGCCGGCGCAGCAGGGGCCCGGAGCGGCTCCCGGCTTCCTCGGCCGCCCGGCGTCCGGCACGCAGGCGCAGGCCAATGCCGCCGCCCCGGCCGCTGCGGCTCCGGCGCTGGTCGGCAAAACGTCCCAGGAGCAATTCGATTATGCCTTCGGACTTCTGAAGAATTCCGACAATGCGGGGGCCTCGCGGGCCTTCCAGGCCTTCGTGGCGCAGCATCCCCAGGATCCGTTGGCCGGAAACGCCATGTATTGGCTGGCGCAGATTTCCTATGCGCAGGGGCAATATGACCAGGCTGCGGTGACCTTCCTTGATGCCTATCGTAAATATCCGAAATCGGCGAAGGCCGGCGAAAGCCTGTTGAAGGTCGGTCTGTCGATGAGCAACCTCGGCAAGAAGAAGGAGGCCTGCGCGGCCTTGTCCCGCTTCTCTTCCGAATATCCGGATGCCGCCGACAATCTGCGGCGGCTGGCCGCATCGGAGAGGCAAAAGCTGGGGTGTTGAGCGATGGGAGGGGCGGTTCGGTGAGGGATGATCCGACCGGAGCCGCTCCACTCGACGCCGCCGATTTCGCCCTGCGGATGAACTCCTTGGGGCCGTTCGAGAGCGGCCCCGTTCTTGCTGTCGGCGTTTCCGGTGGGGCGGACAGCCTGGCTTTATGTCTGCTGGCCGAAGACTGGGCCCGGGCCCGCGGCGGCCGCGTCGAAGCGCTCATCGTCGATCACGCTCTGCGTTCCGAATCCGCCGCCGAGGCCCTCCAGGTCGCCGGCTGGCTGGCCGAACGGGGGATTTCCCATCATATCTTGCGTTGGGAAGGCGCGAAGCCGTCGTCCGGCGTGCAGGCCGCCGCGCGCGAGGCCCGGTACCGGCTGACGCGGGACTGGTGCTCTAGGCACGGTGTTCTCTATCTGCTGCTGGGGCATCATCGCGACGACCAGGCCGAGACGTTTCTGCTGCGCCTGGGCCGGGGAAGCGGTGTCGACGGCTTATCGGCGATGGCCCCCGTCTCCGCTCTTCCGGATGTTTTGTTGCTGCGTCCGCTTCTCGATGTACCGCATGCCCGGCTGATGGCGACCCTTCGGGCGTTGGAGCAGCCCTGGGTCGAGGATCCGTCCAACGCCAGCGGGGCTTACCGCCGGGTTCGGCTGCGCCGAATGGCGCCCGCCTTGAGCGCCGAAGGGTTGGACGGGGCATGCCTGGCGGCGACGGCGGGACGGCTGGCGCGTGCCAGGCGAGCCCTGGAACGGGCGACGTGCGAGGCGATGGTTCGTGCGGTCGCTTTCGATGGCAGCGGCTTCGCCTGGCTGCGAACGGACGAACTGGCCGGCATGCCCGAGGAGGTCTGCCTGCGGCTGTTGGCGCGGTTGTGCCGGACGATCGGCGGGGAGGCCTATCCGCCACGGCTGGAACGTCTGGAACGGTTGTCGGAGGCCTTGCGTTCGCCCCAGCGGCGTCGGCGGACCTTCGCGGGATGTCTGCTGACGCCGAAAAAAAACGGTTGGCTGGTTTGCCGAGAACCGGGGCGGCTCGCCCCATCGCAGCCCGTTCAGGCCGGTCAACGCGTCTTGTGGGACGGCCGATTCGACCTATTTCTGACGGGGCGGGGTGGGGGGCGTATCGATGGTCTGGGACATCAGGGCTGGCTTTCCATCCGTGATGGGCTTGCCGAACCGATGATTCCACTGGAAGTCATCATGACTTTACCGGCACTCTTCGATCATCGTGGCATTTCGGCCGTTCCACACCTAGGATATAAAAGAAGAACCGAATGCGATCTGACGATCGGGTGGGTCCGATTCGTTCCGGCAAACCCGCTCACCCAGGTATGAATTTGCCTTGTTTAGGTTCCGGATTGCATTATCTGTAGGCTGTGCGGTTCGGTTGGTCGACTGAAGCCGCGGAATGCCCATCGAGGGATCGTTGTATGAATTTTAGCAAGAATCTGGTGTTGTGGGTCATCATCGCGGTTTTGTTGGCGGCCTTATTCAACCTCTTCCAGAACTCGACGACGCCGCATGGCAGCAACAACTATGCCTATTCCGACTTCCTGACCGAAGTCGAGAGCGGACGCGTCGCCGATGTGACGATCCAGGGCGAATCGATCAACGGCCATTTCACCGACGGGCGTAATTTCAGCACTTATGCGCCGCCGGACGCCAATTTCGTCCCGAAACTGCGTCAGGCCAATGTCCGCATTTCGGCCACGCCGAAGAGCGAGGAGACGCAGACCTTCTGGAATTACATCCTGTCCTGGTTCCCCATGCTCCTGGTGGTCGGCGTGTGGATCTTCTTCATGCGCCAGATGCAGTCGACCGGCGGCAAGGCCATGGGTTTCGGCAAAAGCCGTGCCCGCATGCTGACCGAGAAGACCGGGCGGGTGACCTTCGAAGACGTCGCGGGTATCGACGAGGCCAAGCAGGAACTGGAAGAGATCGTCGAATTCCTGAAGGATCCGCAGAAATTCCAGCGGTTGGGCGGCAAGATTCCGAAGGGCGTCCTGCTGGTCGGACCTCCGGGTACCGGCAAGACGCTGCTGGCGCGCGCCATCGCCGGTGAGGCCAATGTCCCCTTCTTCACCATTTCGGGTTCGGATTTCGTCGAAATGTTCGTCGGTGTCGGCGCGTCCCGCGTGCGCGACATGTTCGAGCAGGGCAAGAAAAACGCACCCTGCATCATTTTCATCGATGAAATCGACGCTGTCGGTCGCCATCGCGGCGCCGGCCTGGGCGGCGGCAACGACGAGCGCGAACAGACGCTGAACCAGTTGTTGGTCGAGATGGATGGCTTCGAATCCAACGAGGGCGTCATTCTGATCGCCGCCACCAACCGGCCCGACGTCCTCGATCCGGCTCTGTTGCGTCCCGGTCGTTTCGATCGTCAGGTGGTGGTGCCCAATCCCGATGTCCTGGGCCGCGAGAAGATCCTCAAGGTGCATATGCGCAAGGTGCCCTTGGCTCCCGATGTCGAGCCCAAGATCATCGCGCGTGGGACCCCCGGCTTTTCGGGCGCTGATCTGGCCAATCTGGTCAATGAGGCGGCCCTGCTGGCGGCCCGCGCTGGCAAGCGCGTGGTGACCATGACCGAGTTCGAGGCCGCCAAGGACAAGGTGATGATGGGCGCCGAGCGTCGCTCGATGGTCATGACCGAAGAAGAGAAGCGGCTGACCGCTTATCATGAAGCCGGACACGCCATCGTCGCCCTGCACGAAGTCGAGTCCGATCCGATCCATAAGGCCACCATCATTCCGCGCGGACGTGCGCTCGGCATGGTCATGCGTCTGCCGGAAGGCGATCGCATTTCCATCTCGCGGGCCAAGCTGAAGGCCGATCTGGCCGTGGCCATGGGCGGACGTCTGGCCGAGGAGCTGATTTTCGGGGTCGATAAGATCACCACCGGGGCTTCCTCGGATATCAAGATGGCGACCGACATGGCCCGCCGCATGGTCACCGAATGGGGCATGAGTGAAAAGCTCGGGCCGCTCACCTACGGCGAAAACGACCAGGAGGTCTTTCTCGGTCATTCCGTGGCGACCCACAAGAATTTGTCGGAAGCCACGGCCAAGATCATCGACGAGGAAATCCGCGGAATCGTCGATACGGCCTATGCCCGGGCTCGCAAGACCCTGACCGACGGTCTTGAGGATCTGCACACGCTGGCGCACGGTCTCCTGGAGTTCGAAACGCTTTCCGGTGATGAGATTCGTCAGTTGCTGCGTGGCGAACCGGTGGTCCGCGATTCCGGCTCGGATGAGCCGGGGGCGAAGACCCGCGAGCCGCCACGCCGGTCCTCTGTGCCGACGAGCGGCGTCGGCGGCCAGCCGGGCTTCGGTCCGGGGGCGGAGCCGCAACCCGGTTCGTGATGCCGGTGAACGCTCCTTTGAAAGTACAGACAAGTCCCGCTTTGCCGCGGGGCTTGTCTTTTTTGGCGGCTCGGGGCGGGCTGGGGGGGCGGCTCTATGTCGGGCCGGCTGGAATCGTTTCGGGCAAGACCGCCGCGGCGGCCATCGCTTCCGGGCAAGCCTGGAGCCTGGCGGGCGGACCGTTGGCCTTTTCGTCCTGCAGTGTTTTGCTGCGCGAAGACGATCAGTTGACCGAGGCGGCGGCGCCCTTCGCCGACGTGCTCGACTGGTCCGAGGCGGAAGGCGCCGATGTCGCCCGTCATGTCGGCGGTCTGCTGTCTAATTTGGGCAAGGCGCGTCCCGCCTTCGCCGGACTCGATCTAGGGCGCCCGCGCGTCATGGGCATCGTCAATGTGACGCCGGACAGTTTTTCCGACGGTGGCCGCTTCTTCGATGTCGACAAGGCCGTCGCCCATGGCCTGGACCTTTGCGCGGCGGGTGCCGACATCCTCGATGTCGGCGGCGAATCGACTCGTCCCGGCGCCGAGGCGGTGGATACGGATGAGGAAATCCGCCGTGTTGTGCCGGTGATCCGCGCCCTGGCCGAAAAGGGTATTCCCGTTTCCGTCGATACCCGCCATGCGGCGGTCATGGGGGCGGCGGTGGAAAGCGGGGCCGCCATCATCAACGACATCACGGCGCTTTCCGATGATCCCCGGTCGCTTGCCGTGGCCGCCAAGAGCGGCGCGGCGGTGGTGCTGATGCATATGCAGGGTGAACCAGGCGTCATGCAGCGCGACCCGCATTACGGTTTCGCCCCCCTCGATATTTACGATTACCTGGCCGGGCGCCTGGCCGCCTGCCGGGCGGCGGGTATTCCCTCCGATCGGCTGTGTATTGATCCCGGCATCGGCTTCGGCAAGACGGTCGAACACAATCTGCAGATCCTGGCCCGGCTGGGCCTTTATCATGCGCTGGGCGTGCCATTGTTGCTGGGGGTGAGCCGCAAGAGCTTCATCGGCAAATTGTCGCTGGGCGAGCCGGCCGGAGAGCGTCTTGCCGGTTCGTTGACCGCCGCCCTGCTCGGCCTGGGGCAGGGAACCCAGATCCTGAGGGTGCATGACGTCGCCGAGACGGTACAGGCGGTGGCTGTCTGGCAGGGCATTAAAAGGGCCGGCGAGGAGATGCCCGCACCGGCCCAGTAATACCCGGTCTCAAGGATTTGAGATAGATCGATCAGGCCGGTTTCAGGACGTGAATGGCGCGGCTGGCCACCAAATCCGCAGTGCGTTCCCCATAGGCCGTCATATGCGGCGATTTCGCATGTGCGGCCAGGGCTTCCGGGCTTTCCCATTTCTCGATGGCGACAAAGCTGTCCGGTCCGAAAGCCGCCGTGGTGATGCCGTCCGCGTCGATGGCGGGGCCATATTCGATGCATCCCGCTTCGGCCCGGACCGCCGGGATGTTGGCGTGGAATTTTTCCAGAAGTTCGGCGCGTCTGCCGGGTTTCGCGGTAATCACCGCCAGTACATGAATCATTTTTTTACCTTCGGTCATCCGTCACGCAAGGGATCCAGCGCAGTTTGCGCTTCGCGCGAACCGCGGTGAGCGCGGCGCGTTCCATGGACAGTACGGTTGGCGGCCGGCGAAGAAAAGAGGGCCTTTGCGGGAAGGCCCCCTTCGCGAGGTGTTATTACTTCATGTCGTCGAGCGACAGCCGGTGGACGTCGCCCAGGATGAAGATGTAGGAGAGCGCGCCCAGAATGGCCAAGGCGGCGACATAAACCAGGGCGTAAACGAATGAGCCGGTGGCGGCGATGATGAAGCCGATGACCAGTGGTGTGAAGATTCCCGCCAGATTGGCGCAGAAATTGAACAAGCCGCCGGTCAGTCCCATCAGTTCCTTGGGCGCCATGTCGGAAATCAGGGCCCAGCCAAGGCCGACCATGCCCTGACCGAAGAAGGCCAGCGACATGAAGGCGATGACCTGCATGTCGTCATCGACGAAATTGGCGCCGACAATGGTCGATGCCAGCAGCAATCCGCAGAGGATCGGCGTCTTACGGGCAATGTTCAGCGAGCCCGTCCTCTTCAAAAGCAGGTCCGACACCCACCCGCCGGCCATGACGCCCACCGCGGCCGCCAGGAACGGCATGATGGAGAAAAAGCCCATCTTGACCCACCCCATATGGCGTTCCGTCGCCAGATAGGTGGGAAACCAGGTGAGGAAGAAGACCAGCGTCGAATTGCCGGCGAACTGGCCGATCGAGGCCCCCCAGATCTGGCGGAAGGAAAGTAGTTTTCTGACATTGGACCAGCGGAAGGGAACCTTGACGGCGGTTTGCGGGGTCAGGCCGCCCCCTTCGGCGATATAGTCCAGTTCGGCTTGGTTGACCGACTTCGAATCCTGGGGTTCCCGGTAGCAGAACCACCAAAGGAGGCCGAAGGCGATGCCGACCACGCCGACGACGAGGAACAGGGCGTGCCAACTGAAGGTCGCCATCAGCCAGAACAGCAAGGGCCCGAAAACGGCCAGGCCCAGATATTCGCCGACGGTATAGACGCCGGTCGCCGTTGCCCGTTCCTGCTTGGGAAACCAGGTCGCGACGATGCGGCTGTTGGTCGGGAAACAGGGCGCTTCCGATACTCCCAACCCGAAGCGATAGAAGAGAAGGGAATAGAAGCCAGTGGCGAAGCCCTGCATCAAGGTGAAGAACGACCACAGCGTCAGGGAGAGGAAATAGGTTACCTTGGAGCCGTAACGGTCGAGGAATACCCCTCCCGGCAACTGCATTGCGGCATAGGTCCAGCCGAAGGCCGAGAAGACCACGCCCATTACCGCCGCGTTGATGCCCAACTCCTTGGTCAGGGAGGGGGCGGCGATGCCGAGCACGGTGCGGTCCAGATAGTTGATCATCGTGCCGATGGCAAGAAGCGAAAGGATTCCAAAACGGACATAGGTCCGTTTGGCTGAAGTGGCCGCCGACGCAGGAGGTGCGGCTGCATCAGATGTCGTTTGCATTGAAAGTTCCTTCCCTATCGCATTGATTTGATGTTTTTCGGATCGCTTCTGCGATCCGTTTTGCGGCCTGCCCGGTCATCGCCGCCGTGCTTGCGATGAGAGGTAAAGGCGGTACTCGCACTTTTTTTATGGGGATGCGGGGGAATCATACCGACCTGTCAAGTCTTGATGATCTCCCCCCCTCGGATGCGCATCCCCCGATGCGTTTCGTCATCTTGATGTCCGCAAGATTGGACTATTCAGTCAATTTATGTCAATGCGATATTGATGCGCGACATATCCTTGCGGCGATGGTTCTTGGAAGGAAATCCTATTTTCCGGCAGTTATGTCGGGTTGAACGGTGTTTTTCCTCGCTCATCCGTTGGCTATCAGCGAGAAAGGCCGATTTTTTTGGATGAAAGTTTTGTAATGAAATTTTATTCCACTAATGAACATATGGGGGTGGAGGAATGCCAAAAACCCCAAGCCATGGAAGCCGGGCCTTGTCGCTGGCCCCGCTGTGGCCCATTATTTGTGCTGAATTTTTTGTGCCGAGCTGGAGAGAGAAAAGGTGACGACTGGAAATCTTGATCGTGGGCTGGCCATTCTCGAACTGCTCGCGGCGAATGCTCAAGGCTTGCCGATGCATGAGGTCGCGGACAAATTGAATATTCCGCGAAGCGCCACCCACAGGCTTTTGGTCGAGCTTATTCGGCACGGATATGTGCGCCAGCAAAAGGAATACGGCGAATATACCCTGACCTTGAAGCTGTGCTCTTTGGGGCTGTCGCAATTGTCCGGGCTGGGCGTGGTCGATATTTCGCAACCGGTGCTCGATGAGCTTGCCAAAATTTCCGGGGAAGTGGCGCGGTTGAGCGTGATCGACGGAGAACAGCTTGTTTGGGTCGCCAAGGCGCAAGGGTCTTCCGCCGGATTGCGGTTCGATCCCGATATGGGGGGCGTGGTCGAGTTGATTTCCACGGCGTCGGGCCATGCCTGGTTGTCATGCCTGAGCGAGGAGGCGGCTTTGGAACTGGTCGCCAAGCAGGGCGGATTCGTCCAGCATGGTGATTGTGGGCCGAACGTGCCCCGGACGGTGCAGGAGTTGCTGAAGATGCTCCATGAGGCTCGCGTCCGTGGGTTCTCGGTGGTGAGCGAGGCGGTTCATCTGGGCATCGCGGCAGTGGCGGCGCCGATCCGGCATCCGCATTCGGAGCAGGTCATCGGCGTGATTTCGGTCGCAGGCCCGCATCTGCGTCTGACCGACGAGCGTTTGGAGGCATTGGGGCCCGCCGTCGTCGCGGCAACCAATGAACTCGCCGCCGCATGCGCGGGCTCGCCGTTTCTCAAACGGGCCATCGCGGCGGTCAGCCGCAGCCAGGATGCCGCCGCCGCGCCGGCCAGGGCGAAACGCCGCTCCAAGGTATAAGCGGGGGCCATCGGCCATTAGAAAAATTGTGCCTGTTCCGCTAAAATTGCCGCCGCCCAAACATGAGGAGACCTTCCGCCGTCTCGCCCAGGGTGATGGTCGCTAATTCAATTTTTCATGTAAAACAGCATGTTATCGTGGACTGTCGGTGAAGATGGTCCGTCTGGGGGCCATGCTTGGTATGGCTCGATAACCAAATGGAATTGGCTGTGAACCAAGGTTTCATTGGAGTGTATCGATTTTAGTCAATAAAATTTTTATGGATAAGGGGCGCGGATACAGGTGGTGCAGAGCTGCCGTTAATAAATAGATCTGGCAACCAATATCGCTTTATAGCAAGACCTGGAAAGTATTCGGGCCTGTGAGAAGGGAGTTTTGACATATGTCCTATTCGATTTCGGTGGCTTTGACCGGTAGCGGTGGCGCCGGAGCGATGACCGCCGGGCAAATTCTGCTGGATTCGGCGGCGCAGGCCGGCTTCTACGGTCTGATGACGCGGTCCATGGGGCCGCAGATCCGCGGTGGCGAAGCGGCTGCCCTCGTGCGAATCTCCTCGGTGCCGATTTCCTCTCTCGATGATCATTATGATCTTCTGGTGCCTTTCGATTGGGGCAACATCAATCGTTTTTCGGCGGAACTCCCGCTTTCCTCCAGCAGCCTGATTCTGGCCGATCCCGAGCAGGGCGACGTGCCTCCGTCGATCGCCGGTTACGGCGCCCGTGTGGCGGCGCTGCCCTTGAAGGCGTTGGCCGGGGCCATTCCCGGCGGGAGGGCCAATATGGTGGGGCTGGGTGCCGTCGCCACGCTGATCGGGCTGCCCATCGCATCGGTGATTGCCGTTCTCACCAAGCAGTTGGCCCGGAAGGGTGAAGAGGTTCTGGCGGCCAGCACCGCCTGTCTGGAGGCCGGAGCCCAGGCGGCGGCCGGCCTGCCGTCGGTGACGAAGTTGCCGTCTCAGCCGCATGGCGAGGCGTTGCGCTGGAATATCAGCGGGAACGAGGCGGCGGGCCTGGGTGCGCTCCGGGGCGGCATCAAGTTCGTCGCGGCCTATCCGATCACGCCGGCCACCGAGGTGCTGGAATGGCTGGCGCCGGCTTTGGAGAAGACCGGCGGGGCGCTGGTTCAGGCCGAGGACGAGCTGGCCTCGATCAACATGGTGATCGGCGGTTCCTTCGCCGGGCTGCCGAGCCTGACCGCCACGTCGGGTCCCGGCCTGTCGCTGATGACCGAATCCATCGGGCTGGCCGTGGCGTCCGAGACGCCGCTGGTGGTGATCGACGTGATGCGTGGCGGCCCCTCGACCGGCATTCCGACCAAATCCGAGCAATCGGATCTCAATATCGCGGTCTATGGTCTGCATGGTGACGCCCCCCATGTGGTGGTGGCCCCCAATTCGGCGACCGACTGCCTGTTCGCCACGCAGTGGAGCGTCCATCTGGCCGAGGCCCTGCAGACGCCGGCCATCGTTCTGTCGGACCAGGCCATGGGACAGTCGCGGGTGGTGATCGACAAGCCGGCCGAAAACGGCTTCGTGGCGCAGCGTCTGGTGCCGGAGGCCGACGCCCCCGGTTATCAGCGTTACGCCCTGACCAACAGCGGCGTGTCGCCGATGGCCATTCCCGGTATGGCCGGCAACAATTACGTGGCCGACGGGCTTGAGCACAACGAACGGGGCACGCCGTCCTCGCAGGCCAGCGACCATCTGGCCCAGTTGGACAAGCGGGCCGGCAAGCTGGACGCCTTCGACTACGGCGAGCATTGGGCCGATATCGAAGGTGATGGCGAGATCGCCGTCATCACCTGGGGCTCGGTGACCGGGCCCGTGCGCGAGGCCATCGGACGCGCCCGCGCCAAGGGCATCAAGGCGAAGATGATTTCCCTGCGCCTGATTCTGCCCACCCGTCCTGCCCAGATGCAGGAGGCCTTGAAGGGGGTGAAGAAAGTGCTGGTGGTGGAACAAAGCCATTCTCAGCAATTTCATAAGTTCCTGCGCGGCCATTACGATCTGCCGGGCGACGTCCTGGTGGTCAGCCGGCCGGGGCCGCTGCCCATCCGGCCCGCTGAAATCGAAACGCGTCTTGCTGCTTGGAAGTGACCGCCATGACCATACAAAGCCCTTTGACCGTTCAAGACTTCAAATCCGACGTCAAGCCGATCTGGTGCCCCGGTTGTGGTGACCATGCGGTGCTTCTGGCCGTTACCAAGGCCCTGGTCGAGTTGAACACGCCGCGCGAGCAGATCGCCTTCATTTCCGGCATCGGCTGTTCGTCGCGCATTCCCGCCTACACCAACGTCTATGGCTTTCACGGCGTGCACGGCCGTGCCCTGGCCATCGCCGCCGGGGTCAAGCTGGCCCGTCCCGATCTGACCGTGCTGGTCGCCGGTGGCGACGGCGACGGCCTGTCCATCGGCGGCAACCACTTCATGCATGCCTGCCGGCGCAACGTCGACATGACCTATGTGATCATGGACAACGAGGTCTATGGCATGACCAAGGGGCAGGCGTCGCCGACCACGGCCCCGGATTGGTGCAACAGCAAGCTGACGCCTCACGGCACCGGCGTCTCGCCGGTTGAACCGGTGCGGCTGGCCCTGGCGGCGGGCGCCAACTTCATCGCCCGCGGTTTCGCCGGCAATCCCAACGATGTGGCCCGCCTGATCGTCGAAGGGGTGCATCACCCCGGCTTCTCCTTCATCCAGGTCTTGAGCCCCTGCGTCACCTACCGGCCGGAACAGCGGGAGTGGAAGCAGTCCGTTCATGCCGGTCAGGACCAGCCGCCGCAACTGGTGGCCGAGGCGATGCATCGTCTGGCCTCGGACGACGGCTTCACCACCGGCGTGCTGTTCGCCGGCAACCGTCCGGCCTTCATGCCGGAGCGTAAAGTCACGGCAAGCTTCGCCGATATCGAGAAAAAATTCGCATCCTGATCTCGGAAGGGTGCGGCCATCGGGCTCATTCAGGACCTGTTGATAAATGATCGAATCAACAGGTCCTGGGGGGACATTTTCTTCGTCCTCTTGATGATTCCGGTGCGCTCCGGCTTTTGATGAACCACCAAGGCACCAAGGTGGCGGAGTATGCCACTGGCCTTTTCCCGCCCCGTCATCGGCTGTCGGGCGAATGCCTGCGGCGCAGATTGGCCGCCGCCGGATGATCCGAAAGACGCCTTGGTGCCTTGGTGCCTTGGTGGTTCAAAATATCCAGGGTTTCCTTTCAAGCCATTGGGGAACCAGAGGTAACGGGAGAAGCCTTGAGGCCCCCCTGTGAATCCGATCCTTGGAGGGATCGACCCCGTTTGGCGGCTCCGGGCGAGCTCATTCGTTCGGAAACCGCGGAAATTTGGGGATTTCGGGCCGACAAGATGATGTATGCTGGCTGCCGTCGGATCCTCGGCGAGGCCGCCCGCGTCACCAATCCGGGCTTTGTCGCCGATCGTCTGCGCCGATCTATGGAAAGGGAGTAGCGCAATGCTCGGTGTCGAAAATAAAAATTATGATTATCTCGATGAGCCTTGCAATATTTCCGGGATTGAATTCGTAGAATTCACCGCTTCTAGCGCTTCTGACTTCGCTAATCTTCAAAAAGATTTCGAATCATTGGGTTTTACCCATATCGGACAGCATCGTTCGAAGGACGTTTTGCTCTTTCGTCAGGGTGGGATCAACCTGATCATCAACCGCGAGCCGTCATCCTTCGCCCATTCCTTCGGCACGGTGCATGGTACGTCGGTCTGCGCGCTGGCCTACCGTGCGTCCGAGGCGCCGCGGCTGCATGATTACGCGGTGCGCCAGGGGGCCCAGGACTACAAGGGGGTCAACGGACCGGGAGAGCTGTCGATTCCCGCCATCCGGACCATCTCGGGCCGGCTGATCTATCTTATCGACGAGCGTGACGCCCGGAAGTCGATCTATGACGTCGATTTTCTTCCGACGTCGGAAGGCTCTTGTTCGGACGATCTGCGGACGATCGACCATATCTCGCAGTCGGTCCGCCAGGGCGAGACCAAGAAATGGGTCCGCTTCTATAGCCGTTGCTTCGGGTTCCGCGTTATCGAGCACAACAGCATCGTCGACCCCAAGGGATATGTGCTGAGCACCGTCGTCGCCGATCCCGAGCGGAAAATTCAAATCTGCATGAACGAACCGGTCGACGACGGTACCGACTGCGAGCGGTTCCTGCGCGATAATTTCGGCGAGGGTGTGCAACATCTGGCTTTCGCCACGGACGACATTTTCGCTTATCTGGATGGGGCCGGCCAGCGGGGCCTCGATATCCTGCCGATCCAGTTCAGCTATTATGACAGCCTGATCGCCGAGGGATACAATCCGGACCTGGTGGCGAAACTGTCCCGCTACAAGGTGATGATCGATACCGAGGGCGGCGGCCAGTTTCTGCATGCCTACGTTCAGCCGAAGAACGACCGGGTATTTTTCGAAATCGTCGAACGCAAGCATCACCGCGGCTTCGGGCGGCACGATGTGACGGCCCGGCTGATGGCGCAGAAGGGGGTGGTGACCCTGCCGACGACACCGTTCATCCCCCCCATCCTTCCGGATGTGTCGGAGGCCTCGGCCGACGGCAGCACAACCCTGATGGGCGTGGTCGGCGATCCCACCTCGCATTTGCGGATGCCTGAAATCGTCGGTCACTGGCTGGCGCTGAACGGGTTGAACACCGCCTGCGTCCCCTTCCATGTCGGCCCGGATGCCTTGCGTCTTTTCGTCGAAGGCGCCCGGACCATCGAAAATCTGGTCGGCTTCGTCGTCGCCTTGCCACACAAGGTCGCCATCGTGCCCTTGCTTGACGAAATCAGTGAGCGGGCGAAGGCGATCGGTGCGGTGAACGTCGTCCGGCGCGAGCCCGGCGGTCATCTGATTGGCGACATCGTCGACGGCCCCGGCTTCGTCAAAGGTCTTCTTGGTCTCGGCGGACGCGTCAAGGGCGCCGTCGTCTGGCTGGTCGGCGCCGGCAGCGCCGGCCGGGCGATCGCCTATGCCCTGGCCGAGGCCGGCGTGAAAAGCCTTTATATCGATGATCTGGAGCTGGAGCGTTCCGAGCGTCTGGCCAAGGATCTCAAGGCCGCTTTCAGCGGTTTGCTGGTCTATACCGGCAAGCCCGCGGATCCGCAAACGGTCGACGTCGCGGTCAATGCGACGCCCAGCGGAACCGAACCCGACGATGCCCTGCCGTTCGATCCGTCCGAGTTGCGCAAGGGCGCCTGGGTGGCCGACACTCTGCTGTTGCCCGAGGTAACGCAGTTGCTGTCCGAGGCGGAGCGGCATGGTTGTCGCCTGTTCCCCGGGCGCAAGATGGTGGAAAGCCAGGTGGGGGATTACGCCCGTTATTTGGGTTGGAAAGACTGACCCGCTTCCCTCCGCTTCACGCTTGAGGTAATCAATTCAACTTTTCCGGCCGCCGGTAAGGGCGGCCGTTGGTTATGAGTTTAGGACTAGCCATGACACGCAAATTATTCGGCACCGATGGTGTGCGGGGAACCGCGAATGTCGAGCCGATGACCGCCGAAACGGCGATGCGGCTCGGAATGGCCGCCGGCCATTATTTTACCCGTGGGGCCTATCGGCACACCGTGGTCATCGGCAAGGATACCCGCCTGTCCGGTTACATGCTGGAACCGGCCCTGACCGCCGGGTTCACTTCGGTGGGCATGGATGTCGTCTTGCTGGGGCCGCTGCCGACTCCCGCCGTGGCGATGTTGACCCGCTCGATGCGCGCCGATCTCGGCGTGATGATTTCGGCCTCGCACAATCCGTTCGAGGACAACGGCATCAAATTGTTCGGTCCCGACGGCTTCAAGCTGTCGGACGAGGCCGAAAGCCGGATCGAGGCGCATATGGAGAACGGCCTGGCCGGCCATCGGGTGGCCGCCTCGGCATTGGGCCGGGCACGCCGCCTTGATGACGCGCTGGGACGCTATATCGAATATACAAAGAACACCTTCCCCCGGGGCCTGCGTCTGGATGGCCTCAAGATCGTCGTCGATTGCGCCAACGGCGCCGCCTACAAGGTGGCGCCGACCGTTCTTTGGGAACTGGGGGCCGAGGTCGTGCCGGTCGGTGTCACGCCCGACGGCTTCAACATCAACAAGGGCTGCGGCTCGCTGTCCACCGACGTGATGAAGAGCCAGGTGGTGGCCCACGGCGCCCATCTCGGACTGGCCCTGGACGGCGACGCCGACCGACTGGTCCTCTGTGACGAGCATGGCGATCTCATCGACGGCGATCAGGTCATGGCCCTGATCGGCCGGAGCTGGCACGACAACGGCCTGCTGAAGGGGGGGGGGGTGGTCGCCACCGTGATGTCTAACCTGGGCCTCGAGCGGTTCCTGTCCGGCTGTGGTTTGGCGCTGCACCGGACCAATGTCGGTGACCGCTACGTCCTTGAACGGATGCGGCGCGACGGTTTCAATTTGGGTGGCGAGCAGTCGGGCCACATCATCCTGTCGGACTATTCGACGACCGGCGACGGCCTGGTGGCGGCCTTGCAGGTTCTGGCCGCCCTGATCGTGTCGGGCAAACCGGCCAGCCAGGTGCTGCGCCTGTTCGATCCCTTGCCCCAGCTTCTGAAGAATATCCGCGTGCCGCCCGACCTCAACGACACCATATTGAACGATCCCCGGGTATTGTCCTCCATCGAGAACGGGGAACGCCGGCTGGCCGGCAGCGGGCGGCTTTTGATCCGCAAATCGGGAACCGAGCCTTTGATACGCGTGATGGCCGAGGGCGAGGACGAGACGCTGATCGCCCAGGTGGTGGACGACATCATCGCCACGATCGGCAAGGCGGCCGGGCAGTGAAAAACGTTCCCAGCAGAATGCGCGGCCGGGTGCTGATCGTCGCCGGATCGGATTCCGGCGGCGGTGCCGGGATCCAGGCCGATATCAAGACGGTGACCGCGCTGGGTGGTTTCGCCGCGACGGCCATCACCGCGCTGACCGCGCAGAATACCCAAGGGGTGTTCGGCGTCATGGATGTGCCTGCCGATTTCATTCGAAGCCAGATCGACCTGGTGCTTGACGATATCGGGGCCGACGTCGTCAAGACCGGCATGCTGAACAAACCCGAGGCCATCGAGGTGATCGCCCAGGCGTTGGAACGCCGTTCCCCCGCCTTGCCGCTGGTACTCGATCCGGTGATGGTCGCCAAGGGCGGGCATAAATTGCTCGACGACGCGGCCCACGCAGCCCTGTCGCAGCGGCTGATCCCGAAGGCCACCCTGGTCACGCCGAACATTCCCGAGGCCGAGGCCCTGACCGGCATGACCATCCGCGATGTCGACGACATGGTGGCCGCCGGCCGTGCCCTGCTGGAGCTGGGGCCCGGCGCCGTGCTGGTCAAGGGCGGCCATCTGCCCGGATCCTGGCTGGTCGACGTGCTGATCGATGCCGCCGGTATCGAAACGTTCGAGGGGGTTCGGCTGGAAACCACCAGCACCCACGGCACCGGATGCACCATGGCTTCCGCCATTGCCACGGGCCTGGCGCAGGGGGCGTCGGTCAGGGTGGCGGTGCGGCGGGCCAGGCGTTACGTGCAGTTGGCCATCGTCGGCGCCCCCGGATTCGGGCACGGCCACGGGCCGCTCAATCATGCCCACACCGTGCGCCCGTTCGGGGAACGGACGTGAACGCCCTCCATGACGCCATGCTGGCCGAGATGGAGGCCGCCGCCCGGTTGGTTTACCAGGCGATGGGAGCCACGGCGCAAATCCACTGGCCGCTCCTCGACCGGCGGACCGGTTGCGAGGTCTGGGTCAAGCACGAGAACCACACGCCGCTGGGAGCCTTCAAGGTGCGTGGCGGCTTGGTCTATCTGCACCGGCTGCTCGGTGTCTCGCCCGATGTGAAAGGGGTCATCGCGGCCACCCGGGGCAATCATGGTCAAAGTATCGCCTTCGCCGCGGCGAAGTTGGGGCTGCGGGCGGTGATCGTCGTTCCCGAGGGAAACAGCCCCGGGAAGAACGCCGCCATGCGGGCTTTGGGCGCGGAATTGATAGAATTCGGCGACGATTTCCAGGAGGCGGCGGAGCGGGCGCGGGAATTGGCCGCCGAGCAGGGCCTGCATATGGTGCCGTCGTTCCATCCCTGGCTGGTGCAGGGGGTGTCGACGGCGGCGTTGGAGTTCCTGCGGGCCGTCCCCGGGCTCGACACCGTCTATGTGCCGATCGGCATGGGATCGGGCATCTGCGCGATGATTTCCGTCCGGGACGCCCTCGGGCTTGAGACCAAAATCGTCGGCGTCGTCGCCGAGGGGGCGCCGGCTTATGCCGACAGCTTCTGGGCCGAGCGTCTGATGACGACGCCAACCGCCAATACCATCGCCGATGGCCTGGCCTGCCGGGTCCCCGATCCGGTGGCAGTGGACATCATCGCGCAAGGAGCGGATCGGGTGGTGACGGTCAGTGATGACGAGATCCTGGCCGCCATGCGCTATTACCTGTCCGACACGCACAATCTGGCGGAGGGGGCGGGGGCCGCCCCCCTGGCGGCGCTTCTGGCCGATGCCGGCCGCAAGGCCGGCCGCAAGGTCGGGCTGGTTCTCTCCGGCGGCAACGTCGATGCGGAGCTGATCATGCGCGCCCTGTCCGGCGGAGCGCCGTCGTGAGCGAAATCCGTTATGCCGTGGAGCCGGATCTGGCCGCGGTCGATTTCCGGGACGTCCTGATCCGCTCGACCCTGGGCGAGCGGCGGCCCGTCGACGATCTCGACCGTCTCGACAAGATGTTGAGGCAGGCCGACATCGTCGTGACGGCGCGCCGCGACGGCCGGCTGGTCGGCGTCGCCCGCTCGCTCACCGATTTCAGTTTCTGCTGTTATCTGTCCGATCTTTGCGTCGACGCCGCCGTGCAAAGACAGGGAATCGGCCGGGCGCTGATCGATCGGACGCAGGCGGAGGCGGGAGCGCAATGTCTGCTGGTGCTGCTGGCCGCCCCGGCGGCGGTCGGCTATTACCCGCATATCGGCATGCGCTCGCATGCCAGCGCCTGGACCCGCGAACGTCAGGGGTGATCACCACATTTTCCTCGCGGGTTAATCGAACGGCCAATTGACCTCCCGGGGGCGGCCTGCCATCCTCGCGCCGGGCCACGATCCCCCAACGGATCGCGACCCTTCTGTAAGGAGGGGTTTCATATGACAGTTCTCGAGCGGCCGGCTGTTCGGCCGAACAATCCTCATTTTTCTTCAGGTCCCTGTGCCAAGCGCCCCGGTTGGTCGGTGCAGGCCTTGGCCGACGCCGCCATCGGCCGGTCGCACCGCGCCAAGCTCGGTAAATCGAAGCTTGCCGAAGTTCTCGACCGCAGCCGGGCCATCCTCGGATTGCCCGACGATTATCTGATCGGTATCGTGCCGGCTTCCGACACCGGCGCCGTCGAAATGGCCCTGTGGTCGCTGCTGGGCGAACGTGGTCTCGATATTCTGGCCTGGGAAAGTTTCGGCGAAGGCTGGGTGACCGACGTCACCAAGCAGTTGAAGCTATCCGACGTGCGGACCTTCAAGGCCGATTACGGCACGCTGCCGGATCTCGGCCAGGTCGATTTCGATCGCGATGTGGTCTTTACCTGGAACGGGACCACCTCGGGCGTGCGCGTTCCCAACGGTGATTGGATCCCGGATGACCGCAAGGGGCTGGTCATCGCCGACGCGACATCGGCCGCCTTCGCCATGGATATCCCCTGGAAGAAGACGGACGTGGTGACCTGGTCCTGGCAGAAGGTTCTGGGCGGCGAAGCCGCGCATGGCATGCTGGTCTTGAGCCCGCGCGCCGTCGCCCGTCTGGAAAGCTACAAGCCCGCCTGGCCGATGCCGAAGATCTTCCGCATGACCAAGGGCGGCAAGCTGATCGACGGTATCTTCAAGGGCGATACCATCAACACTCCCTCCATGATCGCCGTCGAGGACCAGATCGACGCCCTGCGCTGGGCGGAAAGCATCGGTGGCCTGAAGGGGCTGATCGCCCGTTCCGAGGGCAATCTGGCGGCGCTCGCCAAATGGGTGGAGAAATCCTCCTGGGCGGCGTTCCTGGCTCAGGATCCCAAGATCCGCTCCTGCACCTCGATCTGCCTGGTCGTCAAGGCGCCGTTCTTCGCCAAGCTCTCCGCCGAGGATCAGACGGCGGCGACCAAGAAGATCGCCTCGATCCTCGACAAGGAAGGGGTGGCCAACGACATCGCCTCCTACCGCGATGCTCCTCCGGGCTTGCGGATCTGGGGTGGGGCCACCGTCGAGACGTCCGACCTCGAAAAATTGACGGCATGGCTCGATTGGGCTTTCGCCCAGGTCGAAGCCGAATTCGCGGCGAAGGTCTGAAACGGCTGTCCGCCTCGGCGCGGACAGCCCCCTTTTCCGGGGAACCCGGCAACGAAGACGATTTGCGGGGGAATTTCCAAAATGCCCAAGGTATTGATCAGCGATAAACTGAGCCCGGCCGCCGTGCAGATCTTCAAGGATCGCGGCATCGAGGCGGACGTGAAGACCGGGCTGCCGCCCGAGGAACTCAAGGCCATCATCGGCCGGTACGACGGTCTGGCCATCCGTTCCAACACCAAGGTGACCGCCGAGATTCTGGCCGCAGCCACCAATCTGAAAGTGGTCGGCCGCGCCGGCATCGGCGTCGACAATGTCGATGTCCCGGCGGCGACGGCGCGCGGCGTGGTGGTGATGAACACGCCCTACGGCAATTCCATCACCACCGCCGAACATGCCATCGCCATGCTGTTCGCCGTGGCCCGGGACATTCCCCAGGCCAACGCCTCGACGCATGCCGGCAAATGGGAAAAGTCGAAATTCATGGGGGTCGAACTGACCGCCAAGACGCTGGGTGTCATCGGCTGCGGCAATATCGGCTCGATCGTTGCCGAACGGGGGATCGGTCTCAAGATGAAGGTCGTCGCCTATGATCCGTTTCTGTCCCAGGAACGGGCCAAGGCATTGGGAGTCGAAAAGGTCGAGTTGGACGATCTGCTCTCCCGCGCGGATTTCATCACCTTGCATACGCCGCTGACCGATGCGACGCGCAACATCATCGACGCCGGGGCCCTGGCCAAGACCAGGAAGGGAGTGCGCATCGTCAATTGCGCCCGTGGCGGCCTAGTGGTCGAGGAGGATCTGAAGGCGGCGCTGGATTCCGGGCACGTCGCCGGTGCCGCCCTCGACGTCTTCAAGGAGGAGCCGGCCAGGAGCAATATCCTGTTCGGTCACGAAAAGGTGGTCTGCACGCCGCATCTCGGGGCCTCGACCACGGAAGCCCAGGAGAACGTCGCCCTGCAGGTGGCCGAGCAGATGTCGGACTATCTGCTGACCGGCGCGGTGACCAACGCCATCAATATGGCGTCGGTCTCGGCCGAGGACGCTCCGAAGCTCAAGCCCTACATGGCCCTGGCCGGCCAGTTGGGCAGCTTCGCCGGCCAGTTGACCGAACATGGCATCAAGGCCGTCTCCATCAGCTATGAAGGCCAGGTGGCCGATCTCAATACCAAGCCGTTGACGGCGACCATCCTCGAAGGTCTGTTCAAGTCGTTCGTCGAGACGGTCAATCTGGTCAATGCCCCGGTCATCGCCAGGGAACGCAATATCACGGTGACCGAGGCCAGGAACGACCGGTCTTGCGATTATCACACCCTGATCAGGCTGTCGGTGACCACCGAGCAGCACACGCGGAGCGTCGAGGGCACCCTGTTCGGCGGAGACAAGCCGCGCCTCGTTTCGATCAAGAACATCCCCATCGAGGCCGAGGTGGGGCCGTTCATGCTCTATGTGACAAATGCCGACAAGCCCGGCTTCATCGGTCGCCTGGGCACCACATTGGGCGAGGCCGGGGTTAATATCGCCACCTTCCACCTCGGCAGGGCCGAGGCCGGCGGCGACGCCATCGCCCTGATCCAGGTGGATCAGCAGGTCGGCAATGCGCTGCTGGAAAAGGTCCGGGCCATTCCCAACGTGGTCCAGGCCAAGGCGATGAAATTCTGAGACGGGGGGAATCCTCCCGACCGGCGGTTTGATGGAACATGATGCCGGGGCTCGTCGCCGCAAGCGATTACCCTCGTCATCATGTTTTCCAATTGCCGTCGGAGGTTAAACGGGGTAAACGGGGAAAGCCTTGTGTGCAGGGCTTCCCCGCGCCAGTTTCTGTCAGGACAAACGGCTGTTTCATGACCGAGTTCGCTACCCGCGCGCTGCTGCCGGCAGGCCTGCGCGACATTTTGCCCCCCCAAGCCGCCCACGAGGCTGACGTTGTCACGCGCCTGATGGCGAGTTTCGCAGCCCAGGGCTATGAGCGGGTCAAGCCGCCGCTGATCGAATTCGAGGAAAGTCTCCTGGAGGGCAGCGGCGCGGCGATGTCCAAGCATACCTTCCGCGTGATGGATCCCGTCACCCAGCGCATGATGGGCGTGCGTGCGGACATGACGCCGCAGGTCGCGCGCATCGCGACGACGCGCCTGGCCAACGCCAGGCGTCCGTTGCGTCTGTCCTATGCCGGCCAGGTGCTGCGGGTGAAGGGCAGCCAGTTGCGTCCCGAGCGGCAGTTCGGCCAGGCCGGCATCGAACTGATCGGCGCCGATAGCGCCGCGGCCGACGCCGAAGTGGTGATCCTGGCCGCCAAAGCGCTGGTCGATCTCGGCGTGGGCGAGGTGTGCGTCGATCTCACCTTGCCATCGCTGGTTCCAGAAATCTGTAGCGGCCTGGACGAAATCGACGGGCTGAAGGATGCCCTGGACCACAAGGATGTCGCCGCGGTTGCCGCCGTCGGCGGCGCCATCGGCCCGATCCTTTGCGGCCTCGTCGAGGCGGCCGGCCCGGCCGTTCCCGCCCTGGCCAGGCTGTCCGCCGTTCCCCTGTCGGGCAATGCGGCGGCGCTCCGCGAGCGTCTGACCGCCGTGGTCGAACTGGTTTCCAGCGCGGCTCCCGAGCTGACCTTGACCATCGATCCGGTGGAGGGGCGCGGCTTCGAATATCATACGGGTCCCGCCTTCACCATTTTCGCCCGGCAGTCGGCGGCGGAATTGGGACGTGGCGGCCGCTACCAGGCCGACGGCGAAAGCGCGGCCGGCGCCACCCTGTTCATGGATACGGTCCTCGACGTGCTGCCCGGCCCGGTCGCCGTCCGGCGGATTTTTCTGCCGTTCGGAACGCCGTTCGCCGAGGGCCAGGCCCTGAGGGCCGAGGGGTGGGTGACCGTGGCTGGTTTGGAAAAAGTCGCCGATGACCGGGCCGAGTCCCGTCGTCTGGCCTGTGGCCATCTTCTTGTGGCCGGCGGTGTGATCGCGGCGTGAGCCGGAGCGGCCGTCCGGGTCCGCGTAAAGCGGAGCGGAAGCGTCGCATGGCAATGAAGGGAGTTTGGTTATGGGGAATGTGGCTGTTGTCGGCGCTCAATGGGGCGACGAAGGCAAAGGCAAGGTCGTCGACTGGCTTTCCGAGCGGGCCGACGTGGTGGTGCGCTTCCAGGGCGGGCATAATGCCGGCCATACCCTGGTGATCGACGGCGTCACCTACAAACTTTCGCTGCTGCCCTCCGGCGTCGTGCGTGGCAAGCCTTCGATCATCGGCAATGGCGTGGTGGTCGATCCCTGGGCTTTGCTGGCCGAGATCGACCGGATCGCCGGCCAGGGCGTCAATATCACACCCGATATCTTGAAATTGGCCGAGAACGCCGCCCTCATCCTGCCGCTGCACGGCCATATTGATCGTGCCCGCGAGGAGGCCAGCGGTTCCTCGAAGATCGGCACGACCGGGCGCGGCATCGGTCCGGCCTATGAGGACAAGGTGGCGCGGCGCGCCATCCGGGTCTGCGATCTGGATGACGACTCCGTTCTGGAAATGAAGATCGAGCGTCTGCTCGCCCATCACAATGCGCTGTTGCGCGGTCTCGGCATGGCCGAGGTGGACGGCCACGATCTGCTCGTACAATTGAAGGAAGTCGCTCCGCGCATTCTTCCCTTCGCCGATGTCGTCTGGCGTCGTCTGGAAGAGGCCCGCCGTACCGGGCAGCGCATTCTGTTCGAAGGTGCCCAGGGCGCCATGCTGGATGTCGATCACGGGACCTATCCCTTCGTCACGTCCTCCAATACGGTGTCCGGCCAGGCCGCCTCAGGTTCCGGCATCGGGCCGGGGCAGGTGGGTTACGTTCTGGGGATTTGCAAGGCCTATACGACCCGTGTCGGCGCCGGGCCGTTTCCCACCGAGCAGGCCAATGACATCGGCAATCGCATCGGTGACCGTGGGCACGAGTTCGGCACGGTGACCGGTCGTCGCCGGCGTTGCGGCTGGTTCGACGCCGTCTGTGTCCGCCAGGCGGTCAAGGTGGGCGGCATCAACGGCATCGCTTTGACCAAGCTCGACGTTCTCGATGGTTTCGACGAACTAAAGATTTGCACCGGCTACAAGTCCGAGGGGCAGGTCATTCAGCATCTGCCGGCCTCGATGTCGCGTCAGGCGACGGTGGAGCCAATCTACGAGACCATCGAAGGCTGGCACGAAAGCACGCAAGGGGCCCGTTCCTGGGTGCAGCTTCCGGCGGCGGCGATCAAATATGTCCGCCGTATCGAGGAACTGATCGAGGCGCCAGTGGCCTTGCTGTCGACCAGTCCAGAGCGCGAGGACACAATCCTGGTTCGCGATCCTTTCGCCAATTGATCCGAGGGTTTGTCGTCAGTTGCCGCGCTTATGGTGTTTTTGTTTCGCAATTCAATCAAAAGACGTCATTGCCCGGCCTTGAGCCGGGCATCCACGCCGTCGAACAAGTCACCATCGTTCGCTCTCACCACGTGGATGGCCGTGTCAAGCACGGCCATGACGGTTTCGGGGGCCATCAGCACGACTGACGACAGGTCCGCCAGCTAATTGAATTCGTGTTCGGGGGCGTTTAATCGCGCCATGAAGATCCCGAAAAGGTGAATGTTTTTGGTATGGTTAGCGGATTTGCCGAACTGTGTTAAATTCAGGTGCAGTCGAGGACGCCCGTTTTTAAAACAGCACGCACCCGCGCGGGCTTAACAGCATATTAATTCGAATCGTGCTGTCGTCCGTATCGGGCATGAGGGCGAAGTGGGATGGCGAGCGACCAACAGAGTGGGGCAGGCGGTTCCGTAAGTTTGCGGGATCGGTATCAGATCTACCCGGGGACGCCTCTTCTGGATTTGGCGACGCCAAGCGCCCAGGCTTATCACGCGGAAGACCGTCGCGACCCGAAAAAATCCCTGTTTGCCCTGATCGCGCGGCCCGGTCATCCGGTGCGCATCGATGCCATGCGCGCGCTTAAGGGAAGCGAGGGCCCCGGCTTGATGACCATGGTCGAATGGGGCGTCATGCATTGGCCCCTGCTCAATCGCAAGGTCATGGCCGTCGTTTACGAGCGGCCTGCCGGTGGCCGCGTCATGGCCAGCATCACCAGCGAGTTCAAAGCGCTTGAGGAATCCGAGCTGATCCGCAAGGCGGTCACTCCGATCTTCGAGGCGCTCAAGGTGTTGCGGTCGCACAATGTGACTCATCGCGCCATTCGTCCGACCAATATGTTTTGGGCAACGGCCGAGAAGGATCGGATCGTTCTCGGAGATTGCGTCACCGTACTGCCCGCTTTCGAGCAACCGGTTCTGATCGAAACCGTGGAATCCGGCATGTGCAATCCGGCCGGCCGTGGCCCGGGAAGTTACACCGACGATCTCTATTCGCTGGGAGCTTCGCTGGCCGTGCTGGTGCAGGGACGCAATCCGGTGGGGCACCTCGACGACGACGCCGTGCTGCGGCGCAAGATCGTCCAGGGCAGTTTCGCCACCCTCATTGGCGAGGGGCGGATGTCGTTGCAGACCAGTGAAATTCTGCGCGGTACCTTGTGCGACGATCCGTTGGAACGCTGGACGCTGGAATCCCTGGAGCTGTGGTTGAGCGGACGGCGTCTCTCGCCGTTGCTCGCCAAGTTTGAAAAAAGAGCGGCGCGCGCCCTGCCTTTCGCCGGACGGGAATATTCAACCGCCCGCGAACTGGCCGTGGCCTTCTGTAAGAATTGGGATGCGGTGGCGCCGGTGATACTCGATGGGCGGCTGGAGCTGTGGCTGCGCCGTTCGCTCGATGCGAAAGACAAGGCCGACGCCGTCTCCGGGGTATTGCGTGACGCGGTCATGACGGTCAATGAGAAGAGAACGGCGGCGTTCGATCTCATGGTCGCCAAGACTTGCATGCTTCTCGATGGCCGGGCGCCGATCCGTTACAAGTCCGTCGCGGCGATGCCGGATGGTATCGGCGGACTGCTGGCCGTGGCGATGGTCGAGGGCACTGAGGTCAAGTTCATTGTCGAAACCATCGTGCGGGAGGCGCCCAAGGGCTATTTCGAAACCCGGGAGGCCTATAGCCCGGAAAATTCGATAATGGCCACGCTCTACCGCGACCAGAAGGGGTTTCTCGAACGGGCCTCCATTGGTAACGGCATCGAACGGGTGCTTTACGAACTGAACGAGTCGATGCCTTGCATGAGCCCCTTCACGGTCGAGGATTATGTGCTCGACATCCGCGATCTGCTGCCGGCGCTGAATGCCGCGGCCAAGAAGGTCGACGCCAAAACCTGGCCGATCGACCGGCATGTCGCCGCCTTCATCGGAGCCAGGGCCAATTTCGATATGGAGCGGCAGATGGGCGATCTGACTCTGCCCGACCCCGACCGGTCAGTCATGGGGATGCTCAATCTCCTGGCTCTGATTCAATGGCGCCTGGGACAGGGGGGGCTGCAGGGATTGGCCACCTGGGTCGGCACTTTGCTGCAACCCGCGATCAACAGTTATCACAGTCGCGAGAGGCGCGCCCATATCGAGAAGGAAATCCCCCGGTTGGCCCGGGAGGGCAGCCTGGTCGAATTGTCGCGTCTGCTCGACGCTCCCGAGGAGCGCGCCCAGGATGCTCATGGATTTGCCGAGGCGCGCGCCACATGGGCGAGCGCGCAGCGTGAAATCAAGGACATCGAGGAGGGACGGGTCAACAATACGAAGGCCATTCGCTTCGCCCAGCAATTGGCCGCGCTGATTTCGATGGCTATCGCCTTTGTCACCGTTGTGCTTCTCTTGTTATCACGGTGGTTCTGATGGCGAAGAAAAGCGGAAACAAGGCTACTCCGGCGAAAGCGGCAAAACGCGGCGGCGTCAACCGGACTGTGCTGTTCCTGACCCTGATGGCTCTGGTGCCCTTCTCCTTGCCGACTCTTCTGGTGATGTTCGTCGGCTTATTGCCGACCATCGTGGCCGCCGTCGTCGAGCGGGGGAATAACCGTTACGGCTGGGTCTGCGTCGGGGGAGCTAATTTTGCAGGATTGGCGCCCTGGCTGTTTAATTTATGGTTTGGTCATCACACCTTGTCTTTCGCCATCGAACAGGTGACCTCCGTCACCCTGTTGCTGGTCGCCTACGGGACGGCGGGAGCCGGATCGTTGCTCTACCTGGCCCTGCCCCCGGTCGTCGCGACGATCATGGCCTCTACCGCTCAGCATCGCTCCGTGGGGCTGCAGGCATCCCAGCGCAAGCTGGTCGAGCGATGGGGCGACGGGGTGACCACTCCCGAAGAGCTGCTCTGATCTGGGCTTTTCTTATCGAGGCTGTTCATTCGAAAAGAAAAACGCCGGCGTGAAAGCCGGCGTTTTCGTTCGTGCGTACTGAGACAGGCCCCTTCAGGCGTGGGCATGCTGGTCGATCATGGCGTTCTTCATCGACTTCTGCAGCTTTTCGAAGGCTCGCACCTCGATCTGGCGGACCCGCTCACGGGAAATGCCGTATTGCTGGCTCAGGTCCTCGAGGGTGACGGGGTTCTCCTGCAGGCGGCGCTGCGTCAGGATATAGCGCTCGCGTTCGTTGAGGCTGGTCAGGGCATGGGCCAGCAGATGGCGCCGGTTGCCCATTTCCTCACGCTCGGCCAGCTCGGTTTCCTGGTCGTCGCGTTCATCGACCAGCCAATCCTGCCATTCGCCTTCGCCATCAATGCGGACCGGGGCATTGAGGGAATGATCGGGGCTGGCCATGCGACGGTTCATGCTGATCACGTCGGCTTCGGGAACGCCCAGTTCGTCGGAAATCTTGCGGACATGTTCGATCGACAGATCGCCTTCGTCGATCGCCTGCATCTGTCCCTTCAGCTTGCGCAGATTGAAGAACAACTTCTTTTGCGCCGCCGTTGTGCCCATTTTCACCAGGGACCAGGAATGCAGGATATATTCCTGTATGGCCGCCCGGATCCACCACATGGCGTAAGTCGCCAGCCGGAATCCGCGGTCTGGATCGAAGCGCCGGACCGCCTGCATCATGCCGACGTTTCCTTCGCTGATCAGTTCGCCAAGAGGCAGGCCGTAACCGCGATAACCCATGGCGATCTTGGCGACCAGCCGCAGATGGCTGGTGACCAGGCGATGAGCGGCGTCTTCTTCCTCGGCGTCGCGGTAGCGTTTGGCCAGCATATATTCCTCTTGCGGACCAAGCATCGGAAATTTGCGAATTTCCTGGAGATAGCGCGACAAATTGCCTTCGGGAGCAATCGTGTACACCGTCGACGACACCGCCATTTTGCATCTCCCTCGTCTCGTCGCCCTGGCCGGTCTTACGTGATGAGAACCGTCCTGGCGCCGTCTGGGTTGGGTCAACCCACCTACGAAGTCAAGAATATCGCAGTCATTGTGTCGAGTATAGTGTTTTCTAAACACCCTCTAAAAATGATGTTAATTTATTGAAATCTAATGGTATTTTGCTCTCAAAGAGGAGGTGTTCGTGGGTGGTTGGGTGTAAAAACCCCAGTAAAAATGCGTGTAATGCCTGACGGGGAAAATGGGTCAATCGATCCCGTGCTTCGGCCGGAAGACCCTTGCCGCGTCCCGTTTGGCGTCCGTAAAGCGGGTCGCCGATCAGCGGATGCCCGATGGAAGTCATGTGAACGCGGATCTGGTGGGTGCGGCCGGTGGCCAGTCGGCACTCGACGAGAGCGGCGGTCTGGCCATAGGCCCGCTCCACCCGATAGCGTGTCAGGGCCGGTTTACCGCCCCTCTCGACGATCGCCATTTTCTTACGGTTGTTTGGGCTGCGCCCGATGTTGCCTTCGATTTCTCCTTGGCGTGGCATCGGCACGCCCCAGCAGACGGCCCGGTAGGCGCGGGTAAGGGAATGGGCGGCGAATTGTTCGGCCAGTCCCTGATGGGCCGCGTCCGTCTTGGCGGCGACCAGCAGGCCGCTGGTGTCCTTGTCGAGCCGATGCACGATGCCGGGTCGCCTGACACCGCCGATGCCGGAGAGGGAGCCGCCGCAGTGATGCAGCAGGGCGTTGACCAGCGTCGAGGAATAGTTCCCGGCCGCCGGATGCACCACCATGCCGGCGGGTTTGTCGATGACGATCAGATCGTCGTCCTCGTAGACCACATCGAGGGCAATGGCTTCGGCCTCCGGATCGGCGGGTTGAGCGACGGGAATGTCCAACACGCAGACCTCCGTGCCCTTGAGCCGGCGTCCGGCGTCGGTGACGGCCGCATCGTCCAGGCAGACCCGGCCGCTTTCGATCAACACCTTGAGGCGGGATCTCGAGATTTCGGGCATGCATTCGGCCAGCCACTTGTCGAGACGCATGCCGGCTTGTGGCGCTTCGGCCGAAAGGGTATGTAGGGTTCCGTAAAGCGTTGCCGGGCGCGCGTCGTTCATGGCGTCCACAAGGCCTCCTCGTAATTTTAACCGCAACGGCACAAGCTGACCGAAAGCATGAAGGCGCTCAAGGCATTAGTGATCGGCATGGGAATGCTGATCGTCGTCGGTCTCGGCCTTCTGGGCTTCGGACTCTACCGCAACACGCTGCATCCGGCCCAGGCCAAGGCCGGCGCTGGTGAGGGGGCTGGCCCCTATTTCTCCGTCGAACTGCCGGTCGCGTCCGGTTCCCATCTGGAACAGATGGCCGTGGCCGGCGACAGGGTGATCTTGCGCTTCAGCGGCGGTGAGGGCGAGCGGATCCTGGTTCTCGATCCGCAGACGGGGCATCTGGCCGGCACCGTCTCCCTGGTCCCGCAAAAGCCCTGAGGCGGCAATGGCCGAGGCTGCTCCCATATCGGCGCCGAGGCTGTTCATCGCCGCTTCCGACCTGGCGCTCCTGAAAACCTGCGCCGCCGGGGCCTATCCTCTGGAATGTTGCGGGCTGCTGGTTGGCCATGACGGGTTTCCCGGCGGCCCGCCCGGCGGCTCGTCTGTTGCCGACCGGACGGTAATCCGGGTTGTTCCCGCCGGAAATTGCGCCGATCAACCGGCCCGGACCTTTGAAATCGATCCCGCCGTTCATATCGCCCTGTTGCGGGCGCTGCGCCAACAGGGGGGCGCGGGGGGCTATCTGATCGGCCATTACCATTCCCATCCCGACGCACCGCCCGTTCCCTCGGCTCGCGACCTGGCCCAGGCGATGGAGCCGGGGGCTGTGTGGTTGATCATTGCGGCGAACGCCTCTGGCGGCGGCGAAATCCGGGCCTGGCGGGCGCTGGGCGATGATGCGGGGGTGAACGGCTTTCAGCCGATGAAGCTCACGGCCTTGGAGTAACAGGCCCCAAGGCCTGTTGCGTCACCCATGTCTCCAAGCGCTGAGCGGCTTCGGTCGCCAGGCGTTCGGCAAAGCTTTCGTCCAGCGGTTGCTGCTGGAAAAGCAGGCGGAAATAAACCGGACCGTAAATCATATCCATCAGGATCTCCCATTGTTCGGGGTCTCCGCCGATCCGTTCGGCCAGATCCTGGCGGCGGGATTGGATATGCTCCTGGTAAAATCTGTTCAGCAGTTGCCGGTCGTGTTGGCCTTCGGCGAGCAACTGGGCAACCATTCGCCCGACGGACCCGGAGTAAACTTCGACCAGGCGTCGCATTTGATTGGCGATCATATCGGGCAGCGTCTGGTCGTCTGCATATCGGGTGTGGCGTTGCAGTTCGTCCAGGCAGGCGTCCAATATCAGCGTCCCCTTGCTATTCCACCAGCGATAGATGGTGGCCTTGGAAACTCCGGCTTCCCTGGCGATGGCCTCGATGCTCAAAGCTCGCAGACTGTGTGTGGCGAACAGGTTTCGGGCGGCGTCCAGGATCGCCGCCCTGGTGGTTTCGCACCGGGGACGCCCCTGTGGGCTTCTCTTTTCCGGAGGTGTTCCTTCCCGCGCGGCCGGGCGCCGGAGCTTCATGGGGCTTTCCCTGCGATCTTTTGTCCAGACCCCGGCTATCTCCCCGTCGATCCGGGCCATGTGGGAAGCATGGAATGCATGATGCCGTCTCTGTCCAAGAAATGGTGTTTCAAGGCGAAGCCGATATGTCCGGCCACCAGGACGAGGATCGTCCAGGCGAGGAAGAAATGGATCGATTTGAAGAATTCCTCCAGGGCCGGATCTTTGCCGAGAAGCTGCGGAATGTGGAACAATCCGGCGACGGGGATTTCGTACCCGGCGGCGGAACTGTAGGCCCACCCCGAGAGGGGCAGGGTGAGCATCGCGACATACAGCAGAAAATGTCCCGCATGCGCCGCCTTTTTCATCAGGGCGCCCATGCCGGAAAGTTCGGGCGGACGGTGGAAAATTCGCCAGACGATGCGGATGACGACCAGGAACAGCGTCAATGTCGCGATGGACTTGTGAAGGGTGATGGTCGCCCCTTTGCCGGCATCGACCCCATAAACCAGGGTGTTGGCGTAATAGCCGATGGCCCAGGCCACGATGATGATGGCGGCCATCGCCCAATGAAGGGCGCGGGCGGTTGCCGTGTAACGGCGACGTAAAGACATGATCTCTTCCTTAAATGAGCCTCAAGCGACAACGATTCGTTGTCACATCAATGCTGGCTGCCTGCTGCCGATGGTGGGAGAGGGGGCATTGCTGATGCCCGAATATATACGAGACGCATCGTATCGTATATCGGCAAATCGAGCGCCGAGGATGGGGCCCATAAGGATCCGTGCGGGGAGGAACTCGGGCATGTGGTGTTGAGAGGACATGCCCGAGTAGGAAAAAAACAAAGTGGCACGGGCGTCTGCCCGTGACGCCGCTCCTCAGGCGAGCTGCTTGAGAAGGGTGTGCGCCGTCACCTCCGACGAACCGGGATTCTGCCCCGTTATCAGCAGGCCGTCGGTGACCACGTAGGACTGCCAGTCACTCCCTTTCGAGTAGTTGCCGCCATTGGCCTTGAGCATATCCTCCACCAGAAATGGCACGATGTTGGTCAGTTGCACCGCCTCTTCTTCCGTGTTGGAGAAGCCGGTGACCGATTTGCCCCGCACCAGCGGCTCCCCGGCGGGGGTTTTGACGTGGCGCAGCACGCCGGGAGCATGACAGACGGCCGCCACCGGCTTGCCGGCGGCGATGGCGCTCTCGATCAGCGAAATCGAGAGGGGATCTTCGGCCAGATCCCACAACGGGCCATGTCCGCCCGGATAGAAGACGGCGTCAAAGTCGTCCACGGAGACGTCCGCGAGCCTTTTGGTATGGGCCAGCGCGGTCTTGGCCTTGACGTCGCCCTCGAACCGGCGGGTGGCGTCGGTCTGGGAATCGGGTTCGCTGCTTTTGGGGTCGAGCGGCGGCTGGCCCCCCTTCGGCGAGGCCAGGGTCACATGAGCACCCGCATCGATGAAGGCGAAATAGGGAGCGGCCAGCTCTTCGAGCCAGAAACCGGTCTTCTTGCCGGTGTTGCCGAGCTGGTCATGGGAGGTGAGGACGACGAGGATCTTCATGATCGGTTTCTTTCACTGTGATGAAGAGATGATTACGGGAATGCCACCTGGGCTCGGTGGATTGAATAGTTACAATATTTCAATGTTCTAGAGGATAGCGTCGAGGATGCTGGAGCCGGCCGGAATCACGCTGTCCAGGCGGGCGATGGTCTGTTGACCGAAGATGCTCTTCGTGGGGTTGTGAAAGTCGAAAGCAAACATCGTGTTCTCCGATAGTAGACCAGTCGTCTAGAAAAATTTCAGGAAAAACCGGAAATTGGGGCGGTGAACGGAGCGTTTCGGGAGTTAACTCTTCATTCAGGCGGAAGAGGTGGTCGGGCGCAGGAACTGGCGCGTCGCGGTCAGCGCCGAAATGAGCGGATCGCGAGTCTTGGCTATCTTGGCGACCAGGCTGGCGCCAAGCCATAAATGATACAGCGTCTCCGCGGCTTGCTGCGGGGTTGCCTGCACGCTCAAGGAACCATCCCTCGTGCCATCTTCGATGCTGGCGGCCAGGCGCCCGATGATTTCCCGGATACCCCGCAACAGAACGTCGCGCATTGCCTCAGAAAGATCAGCCACTTCGGCGCCAAGTTTAACCGCCAGGCATTTTCCCTCTGGATCGTGGCTGGCTTGTGTTTCAACCCAATGATCAAAATAAAGCATAAGACGATCTGCGGCGGATCCCGCTCCCGTGGTCAGGGTATCGTCCAGATATTGCAGATAAGAGGAGAAATAATTTTCCAGAAGTTCTTTTCCAAAGGTATCCTTCGACTGGAAATAATAATAGAACGACCCCTTCGGGATCCTGGCGGCTTTCAGGATTTCCGCCAAGCCGACGGCGGTGAAGCCGCGTTGCGACATCAAGCGCTGGGCGGTTTCAAGAATATGCTGTCGGGTGTCGGTGGCGGGGGGCGTGATGATCATGAGGGCATTATATAGAAAGTAGACCGGTCGTCTATAAGATTCTGGTGATGTTTTTCTCCCTGGCACCACGATCGGCTCATGAGGCCTGCGGAAAAGAAAAGGGGCCCTGGTTACCCAGGGCCCAAGTTTAGGGAGGAAACGTCCAAGAAAGGCGACAGGAGATCGTCAGGGACGATGCATCTGCCGCCCCCTAGAAGTGTGTTTTTTTACGACATATCGCAAGCGTTCTTATGCGCATGGCAGCCATGTGATTTGCGTATGGGAAAAATCGAGGGGGTCCCGGTTGGCGCTCGCGCCGCTTTCTGCCGATTACTCGACGTCTTTGGCAAAAATCGCTTGATCGCTCGGACGTCCTTCGTTACATAGACCGCTTCTCGCCTCTCAACGTCCCCATCGTCTAGAGGCCTAGGACACCGCCCTCTCACGGCGGTAACAGGGGTTCGAATCCCCTTGGGGACGCCAACCACATCTTAAGTGGTTGATCCGGCAGAAAATTTCGAAAGCCGTAAGCGCGACGCTGAATGAGCTTCATCTTGCGATGGAAGCCTTCGGTGACGCCGTGCGAACATGCGCTGGATCTCGGGTCTGCCGTCGCTTGGCGGCCGGGCAGGCGGGCTGATGGTATTTACGATCGTTTGTAGCAACCGTGCCGACGAAGATCTGATCGAAATTTGGATTGAGATCGTCCGTGTGTTCCACGGCCACCGCGAGGTGGCGCCTAGCTTCGTGTTTTGAAGGCTGGGCCGCTCGGGCTCGATCGCTGATTTCTTAAGAAGGCAATCGACCCGAGCCCCATAAGGCGGCGGGCGTTTTCACATTCCCATTTCCACCGGTGAGATCAGTCCTTGCCTTGGCGAGGTTCGTCGCAGAAGCCCAGGATCGTCTTCAGCAATCCGGGAAATCGCGTCTCGATGTCGTCCTGGCGAATGATATTGCGATGTTCGACCCCCTTCTTCTCGGTATGGATCAACCCGGCCTCGCGCAAGATCCGGAAATGATTCGACAAGGTGGATTTGGCCATGTCGGGGCAGGGGGTCGCCTCGGTACAGGACATGCAGCCATGCTGGCCGACCATGCTTTTGACGATGCGAAGGCGCATGGGATCGGAAAGAGCCGCCAGCACACCCTCCAGCGTGATGTCGTCACGCGACGGATGAACGAATTGAACCATGGGGGGATGTTTACCAGGATGCTTGACATATTTCAATAGTTCGATATTTTTGAACTATTGAACTTTAAGCCCTCGGGGGGCGGCAATTCCTCAGGAGAGATATCATGAGCAAACGCTTGCAAGGAAAGGTCGCGCTGGTCACCGGCGCATCGAAGGGTATCGGAGCGGCGATCGCCGCCCGTTTCGCCGCGGAAGGCGCCGCCGTTGCGGTCAATTACAGTGCCAGCAGGGATGTGGCGGACCGTCTCGTCGCCGATATCACAGCCCAAGGCGGCAGGGCCGTCGCCATTCACGGCAATTTGACCGAGGCCGATCAGGTGAAAAGTCTGGTCGCCGATACCGTCAAGGCCTTCGGTGCCATCGATATCCTCGTCAACAATGCCGGCATTTACGAGTTCTCGCCGCTTGAGACCATTACCGCGGAGCATTTCCACAAGCACTTCGATCTCAATGTCCTTGGGCTTCTGTTGGTCTCGCAGGAAGCCGTCCGGCATTTTGCGGAAGGTGGCGGCGCCATCGTCAATATCAGCTCGGGGGTTTCGACCTTCGCACCGGCCAACACGGCGGTTTACACCGCGACCAAGGCCTCGGTGGATGCCATCACGTCCGTGCTGTCGAAAGAACTGGCGCCGCGCAAGATCCGGGTCAATGCGGTCAATCCCGGCATGATCGCCACCGAAGGGGTGGTCGCGGCCGGCCTGCATGAGGGCGAGATGCGCCAATGGATCGAGGCAGTTACGCCTTTGGCGCGGATCGGCAAGGCCGAGGAGATCGCTGCCGTCACAGCTTTCCTGGCCTCTGACGAAGCATCCTACATCACGGGCGAAACACTGCATGTCACCGGCGGGCTGCGCTGAGGCGCAAGGGTACGGCCGCCGGGAAAATATGGTGGAAATGCGGCGGCGAGACCATCCGCTACCAGATCGGGCCTTTGCTGAAATCGTCCGGTGACCGGACCCGTCTATTTTCAAGAAAATTATCGATCGAGGTGTTCGATGTCAGATCATTACCAAAGTGGCGTTTCCGCCACTCCGTCCGGAGCCGGTCCGGGATGGGTCGCTCTTGCCCCGCAGCCGATGCGGGGCCATTCGCCAACGGTCTGGCCCATGGAGCCTTCCTTCGCCGAAATGATGAGCGATCCCGTATTCCAGCAACTCATGGCCAGCGATCGGGTATCGATGGAATGCTTCAATGGTCTGGTTTCGGCCGTCCGCCAGAGACTGGCAGGCTGATCGCCCGTCGGGCGGTCAGCGCCCCGCGGCGGTGGCTTCGGAAACCTCGACCAAAGCTCCGGAATGAACGTCGTAAATATATCCGTAAATGGGGATGGTCTTGGGGACCAGAGGATGGCTGCGGATACGGCGGACATCTTCAAGAACGCTGTTTTTCTGGTCGGCGATGGTCAGCCAGTTAATGTATTTCCCCTCGTCCGAGCCGGGGCCGTGACCACGGTCATGCCAACCGTGCTCATCGATGGTCGCCGTTTCGAGGCTGCTGTGGAGAAGGTCGGAAATGACCTCGTTCGTGAAGAGTTCCATGCCGCAATCGCTGTGATGGATGACAAACCATTCGCGGGTACCGAGAAGTTTATAGGAAATGACAAGTGAGCGAATGGCGTCGTCGCTGGCCCGTCCTCCCGCATTGCGGATCACATGAGCATCGCCCTCGGCCAGGCCGGCATATTTGGCTGGATCAAGACGTGCATCCATGCAGGTCAGAATGGCGAAATGGCGTCCCGGAGGCAGCGGAAGGCTTCCCTTGTCGCCAAACGCCGCCTGATAGCTCTGGTTGGCATCAAGAACTTCTTTGAGAATTTTGCTCACGGTAGTTCTCCGCAGAAAGGGCACTTAAGTCGCCACATTAGTCTATCAAATCGATCTATTGAATATAATTTTATATGAAATCCCGCTGTTTTCTGCGGTGCGGCTTTATCCGTATGGCGATTGGCAGGTGTTCCGGTGTCGTCACGTTCCGGTTGAACCTGGTGCGGCGGCGTCACAAAAAGCAAATCCGGCCAAGAACGCGAATCGGGACGTCATCCATCGATACAACAACCGTATTGATTGATATTCGATTGGCATTAGAAGCGGCCGTCTCCAGGCTTACTCTTCCAGTATAACGCTCAAAAATGAGAATTACCGGGGAGTGACGTCAATGGAAGTATCTCGTCGTGCCGTTCTTGCTGGAGCCTTTGGTAGCGCTGTTATGGCGATTTCCGGCCGCGCCGGCGCTCAATCGTTTCCGTTCAAACCGAATCAGCGATACCCAGATCCCGCCGTTGAAATCCTGGATCCCAGTTTCGCCAAATACCGCCTTTACAGCAGCACCGTGGAACAGGTGGCCACGGGCATGCGCTGGGCCGAGGGGCCGGTCTATTTCCCGGACAAGGGTTATCTGCTTTGCAGCGACATCCCCAACAACCGGATCATGAAATACGACGAAAAGGACGGCAGCTTCACCGTGTTCCGCAGCCCGTCCAATTATGCCAACGGCAATACGCGGGACCGTCAGGGGCGCCTGGTCACCTGCGAACATTCGGTGACCCGGCGCATCACCCGGACCGAAAAGAACGGCAAGATCACCGTCCTGGCCGATAAATTCGAAGGCAAGCGCCTGAACGCGCCCAACGACATCGTGGTGAAATCGGACGACACCATCTGGTTCACCGATCCCACCTTCGGCATCAACGGCAATTGGGAAGGCTACAAGGCGAAACCCGAGCAGGAGACGACCAATGTTTACCGGATCGGCACGGATGGCAAGCTGACGGCGGTCATCACCGATCTGGTCAATCCCAATGGGCTGGCATTCTCTCCGGATGAGAAGAAGCTCTACGTCATCGAATGGAAGGGCACTCCCAATCGCAGCATTTGGAGCTTTGACGTCAATGACGACGGCTCCGTCGGTGGCAAGACCAAGTTGATCGATGCCGCCGACCAGGGGGCGCTGGATGGCTTTCGGGTCGACAAGGACGGCAACCTATGGTGCGGATGGGGAAGCAACGGCGCCCTGCAGAGCGAGCCTACCGACGTCGGTGACCGCAAGGTCTATCAATTGAAAGCAAAGCCTGAGGATCTCGACGGAGTGAAGGTGTTCAACTCCCAAGGCAAGCCGATCGGGTTCATCCACCTGCCTGAGCGGTGCCCGAACCTGACCTTCGGCGGCCCTCGGGGAAATCGCCTCTACATGGCGTCCTCCCATTCGATTTACGCCCTCTATGTGGAGGCCGAAGGGGCGGTCTGACGGGCCCCGGTTGATCCTCAAAGACCGGATGCGCCACAGGCATCCGGTCTTTGTTTTGCGGTGCGCCCGCCATGAGCGCCGGAATTCCGTGACAAACCGGCCAATTCTCTTATGAGGCGCGGTCTGGCCGATGCTTCCCGCAGTCCTGGAAATTCAACCATAAATTCATTGCTCATTTAACGGAATGCGCGTTTGCGGTACCGTCTTCGGCGCGGCGCGGCCCTTTTCCGCATGTCGATATTCCAAAAGCGGTTTCAGGGAAAAGGCGTTGCCTTGAAGGCGCGGTTGCGCGACTGCCTCCGATAAACTAATATATTAGATATGTTAATGATCAGAGGGGAGCTGACGTAACATTTCCAATATCCGGTGGGATCAGCATTCGCCGACCACCCGGTCGCCGTGCGGGGGGGGGGCAGCAGCGACCGGGGTTTCCCGTCCGGTTCCGAAGCCGTCCCTGGCATTCGGCCTTTTCGACCATAAAAACAACGGTCTCAAACGAGGAGGAAACATGCAGTTCCATTTGAAAACCCTGTCGGCGGTTGCGATCGCCGGTGTCTTCGCCGTGTCGGCGGCCCAGGCGCGCGAGTTCCGTTCGGCCGATGTCCATCCCATGGACTATCCGACGGTGATGACCGAAATTCAGCTCGGGAAGGTTCTGTCGGAAAAGACCGGCGGCAACTACACCGTCCGGGTCTATGGCAATAGTTCGCTGGGATCGGAGAAGGATACCGTCGAGCAGGCCAAGCTGGGCGCTCTCGATATGGTTCGCGTCAATACCGCCGCTTTCCAGTCGATCATTCCCGAAACCATGATCCTGTCGCTGCCCTTCCTCTATCGCGACGTCGATCATCTGCGCAAGGTCATCTACGGGCCGATCGGCGAACGCGTGCTGGCCAAGTTCGAAAAGGCGGGCTTTATCGGCCTGGCCCTTTGGGAATCCGGCGCGCGCAACATCTACGCCAAGAAGCCGGTCCGCACCCTGGCCGACGTCAAGGGCATGAAGATCCGCGTCCAACAGTCCGACCTGTGGGTCGACCTGATCCGCGCGATGGGGGCCAACCCCACGCCGATTCCGATGGGTGAGGTCTTCACCGCCCTGAAGACCGGCCTGGTCGACGCCGCCGAGAACAATTACCCATCCTACGAGACCGCGCATCATTACGAGGCCGCTTCGGTTTACAGCGAAACCGAACATGTGATGGCCCCGGAATGCCTGGTCTTCTCGAAGAAGGTCTGGGATACCCTGAGCGAAGCCGAGCGCCAGAATATCCGGGCCGCCGCCAAGGAAACCGTGCCCTATTACGTCAATCTGTGGACGGCCAAGGAAAACGCCTCCAAGGCCATTCTGGCCAAGGCCGGCGTGACCTTTATCACGGACGTCCACAAGGCCGAGTTCATCGAGGTGGAAAAGCCCCTGTGGGACAAGGTCGCCAACACGCCCGAACTGAAGCAACTGGTTCAGGATATCGTCGACACCAAGTGATGACTTCTTGACCCTGCGCCCCGAAGGCCGGAATGCCTTCGGGGTGTCGTCATTTGCGGAACCCGTGGTATGACTGCGCATGGGGCGTCCTCCTTGCCGGAGAAGAGGTCCATGCGCTTTTTTTATACAGCCGTCCTTGTCTTCGTCGTTCTTCTGACGGCCGTTCCCACCGTTTCCCTGACGGCGGCGCCGGCCGGTGCCGCGCGTCATTCGACGGTTGGCGTGTCCGAGGGCGCAATTCGTTCGGGCCAGGTGTTCCGCGATTGTCCGGATTGCCCGGAAATGGCGGCGGTTCCCGCCGGCCAATTCATGATGGGCAGCCCCCTTGGAGA
Organism: Telmatospirillum siberiense; assembly: GCF_002845745.1. Classification (GTDB taxonomy): domain Bacteria; phylum Pseudomonadota; class Alphaproteobacteria; order Rhodospirillales; family Magnetospirillaceae; genus Telmatospirillum; species Telmatospirillum siberiense. The sequence continues at coordinate 219,649 of NZ_PIUM01000001.1, forward strand.
ACCTGGACGCTTCGATTCCGAAGGGCCTCGGCACGGCGTTTCCGTTCGGGCCTTCGCCATGTCGCGCTATCCGGTGACGGTACAGGAGTTTTCCGTTTTCGTGCGCGAGACAGGATATGAGATGGGGCCATGCGACTGGCCGTCGGGAACCAGTTGGCGTTCGGCCGGTTTCGCGCCGAAGGCCCCGGTGGTTTGCGTCAACTGGAACGATGCCCAGGCTTACGTTTCCTGGCTGAATGACAAACAGCGCAAGCGCACCGCGTCTACTGTCGGCGGCGAGGCGGGGCCGTATCGCCTGCCCAGCGAAGCGGAATGGGAATATGCGGCCCGCGCAGGCTCCACCACGGCCCGCTGGTGGGGCGAGGCGATCGGCACCGGCAATGCCGTTTGCAACGGCTGCGGCAGTTCCTGGGACAACCGTCAGATCGCCCCGGTCGGCAGCTTCGCGGCCAATCCTTTCGGGCTTTTCGACATGCTGGGCAACGTCTGGCAGTGGACGGCCGACTGCTGGAACGAAAACTATGCAGGCGCCCCCGCCGACGGCGGCGCCTGGCGTTCGGGTGATTGCTCGAAGCGTGTCATGCGCGGCGGATCCTGGAGCAACTTGCCGAAATTCGTGCGCTCGGCAGCCCGAAACCGCGACGATGCGACAAGCCGCAGTCACGACTATGCCAGCTACGCCGGATTTCGCGTGGTCAGAAACCTACCCTGACCGTCGGGTCATTGTCCGACATCCCGTGGATTGATATCGAGCACGATATCGTGAAAGGCCTCGTAGCGCCCGGGCGGCAGCTGCAGAGGGGAGGCGACCAGGACGGCCCGCCGCGCGCTGTCGGCGACCGAGCGGAACAGCTTGTCGGCGATATAACGGGGATCGTCGACGATCTCGGCGTTCCGCACCACGCCGTCGGGTTCCAGGACGACATGGATCGAAACCACGAAATCGGCAGCACCCCAGGCGGTGGTGCTGAATTCCAGGTGACGCTCGACCTGGGCGCGCAGGAAATCCTTGATGCTGATCGTGCTTCGCCAGCCCGAGGCGCCGGTGCCGTCGGTCAGTCCGGGGCCCATCGCCGACTGCCCGTTTTGCGATGGCACCGGCGGCTTGGCTTTGGCCCGCGAAGGCCGATCGACCCGCGAACGCAGGGGAAGGGTGGTGCTGTCGGTGGGCGGGTGTTTTTTGCGGGCTGGGATGTCGGAGACGGGAGGGGCCAGTGGCTTTTCGTCGATCTTGAGGTCCGTCGCCTGCGAGGCCGGGCGGATGGGGGATCCTGCCTCCGCGGCGGCGGCGGCGGCGCCTTCCGAAACGAGGTCGACGGGCAGAGGGTCGACGACGGGCGGCGGCGGGGAGGGCGACAGCAGATGAGGCAGGCCGAGGAGGATGGCCAGGACCACCAGGCCATGCAGCAGCAGCGAACAACCCACACCCCATCGCGACCAGTTGGTGGGGCCGCGGCGGAAGGCGCGCCACCAGACGCCGAGGGACTTGATACCCAAAGAACTCAAAAGAGAACCGCCTCCATCGGCCCGCGACGAAATCAGCCATGCCAGGGACGCCATCGCGAACGCGCCCGGCGGCATTTCTGATATCGATCTATTTCACGGGATGACGAGGGCTTTCCGGGGCACGGAAACGAAAAAAATCCGAAAGGGTCCAAGGCCTGTTGCCGAATGGTCGCAACAGGCCGTTCAAGCGACCCCGTCGGTTCTTGCCGGATGGATTGTCTCAGGGATTGAGATTGAGCGGTTCCAGCGTCACCGGGCCGTGACGGAAGGGGATCCAGTCCTTGTATTCCGGGCGAAACTGCAAACCGTAGGGCGATTTCAAAAAGACCTTGGGCGGATTGCCGCCTTCGCTCTTGGTTTTCTCGATATCGACGAGATCCGACGGAATGAAGACCTTATCGAAGATTTCCTGAATACTGACCTCATGCCCCGCCGCCTTGACGTAATCGCGGGCGGCTTCGCTCAGCCTCCAGGCCTCTTCCACCTTTTCGTAGCTCATGCGGCACCTTTATATCCTGTCGACGACGTCGACTGTCTCACGGCGACAGTCTGCGCAAGCGGCGTCGGCTTGGCAAGTCCGCGTGCGCGTCAAGGGACAATCGGCATCATCCCGGTTGTCCCCCGGGCGCAGGCATTCTACGCCCGCGCTTTTTCCCGCCAGCGGATCACCTCGGCCAACGCCAATTCCAGATGATAAAGCACCCGGACCGGCATTTCGACCACCCGCTTCTTTCCGTCCCGTTCCACCTGATTGCAGAAAAATCCGGTTTCGGCATCGACGTAATGACGGAACAGCAGATCAAGGAAGGTGTCGATCCGTCCCGCCGCGTCGCTGTCGCCCAGGAATTCGGCACGTGCCACGAAGGCCTTGATGGCTTCCGTCTGCGGCCACATCAGCTTGGTCGCGGCCAGAATCTGCCCGGTTCCGTCGACCGCATCGAAGGCCAGGTGCGGCTTTTCGCTGTCGACGCCGTGTTCGAGCGCGAAACGGTAGAATCCATCGGCGATCGGCAGAACGCTATCGTCGCCGGTCAGGCGGCGATGATGCAACAGGGCCCAAACCCATTCGAAATGGCTTCCCGGTTCACGGCCGGCTCCGGTGACGGGCACCCAATCGGCGTCGAACTGTTCGATCAGCGAGCCGTTGGACGGATCGATGAATTTCCGCCGCAGCAGGTCGACCAGCTTTCGGGCCCGGCTGAGCCAGGGGCCGGGCGCGCTGGCGCTTTCCCCCGATTCCTCGGCCAGGATATGACAGGCCTCCAGAAGATGCATGTGGGGGTTCTGCCGGCGCGGCAGGGTGCCCAAGGTATCCTCCTGGAAACCGCCTGCCTTCGACGCCAGATGGATCTCCATGAAACGCATGGTTCGTTCGGCGATTTCGAGGGCGCGCTTCTCACCGGAGGCACGGTGGTACCAGCCCAGGGAGAACAGGACGAACCCCAGATCGCCGAGATCGCAGCGATTGTCGAGGGGCGAGCCGTCGGTGTTCAGGCTGCGATAGAACCCGCCTTCCGGATTGGCGCAGCGTCGCAGCAGATAATCGAGGCCGTGGCGCGCCGCCGCCAGGCCGGGGCCGCGCGGATCGAGGATGGCGGCATGGCTGAAGCAGTAAAGCAGACGTCCCGTCGACAGCGTGCTTTTGCGCGGTTTGGAATCGGCGACGAAGGAGGGCGTCAGGAATTCGACGTAGCCTTCCTCGCCGGGGCGCACGGCGATTCTGGCGAAGGATGGCAACGCGATCTGATTGAGCCATTGGCGCAGGTCGCGCGGCGCGGCCACGTGGGACGAATAATCGGACACGGTCTTCTCTCCCGGAAAGCCTTGAAACGGGACCATAGGCAACACCGTTCCGGCAAAGCGGTCAAGTGGTCAGGTCAATTTTGGCAGGGTAATCGGGTGAAACCGATTACCCTGGTTTAAATTCTTAGTCCCTTACGTGCCGGGCGGCGGACATCCGTCCGCCTCGGGCTTCCTTCGCTAAAGCTTCGGGGATCGCGCCAACGCGGCGAGAATCGTTTTCGGAAGAGCAACTCGCGCGCGTTCATCCGATTACCCTGTCAATTTTGGTCAAGCTTGTTTCCCGATCCTTCGAAAGGAGGCGCATGGTTTCGCATGCCAAGGGGCACGCGACCGACCCGTAGCCTCAGTCGAACGGCATCGCTTTTATTCGTATTTCCCCGGAAAAGTGATGGTTAGGACAACCTTCGGTTGGATGAGCGCGCCGATGGCATAAGTTCCACATTGCCATCGAGAATATGGCAAGCCATGGCGAGATGTCCCGCCACGTCTTCCTGGCCATAAGCCAAAGCCTCCTCGCGGATATGGGCGAGGCAGGCGCGTAAACCCTTGAGCCGCTGTTCCAAGGGAAGTTCACATTCATCGTCATGACGATTCATGAGTTCCCTCCTTTCGCAGTGTTTTCTTTGATTAGGCGCATTTTTTTTGCGCCTATATTTATTAAGTATCAAACGTATCATACCGGCGTAGGGCCAGTCCACTATCACCCCCGATATGGTCTGACCAATTTGGACGCGGCAGAGCTTTCCGGCTGTGAAAGAGGGTTTTTCCGTGTCAAGCGAGTTAAGGCTATCCTGGCGCCATATCGCCATTGGTCTTGCCGGCGACAATACCCATGGCGCCGAACGGAGAATTTCAGGGGCATGTCGTCCGGGGGCGTTCGCCTGAAAGGGCTCGTTGTAAGGTTGGCGTCAGCCGGGCATGCCAGTGTCATTCCGCGAAGTGGGCGCGGAGGCATGGTGGTGACGGAATATCTGGCGGATTTGAGAGCGGCATATATGGCGGAACTGGTGGTGCATGGCGGATTGCGCTCACCGTCTTTGCTGCGTGCTTTCGCGGCGGTTCCCCGCGAGCGGTTTCTGCCTCCCGGGCCTTGGATCGTCGAGGCGGCGGACGGTGGCTTTTACGCGACGGAGGACTGCGATCCCGGACGGATCCTCCATGCCGTGGGTGTCGCCATCGATACCAGCCGCGATCTGGTCAGCGCCAATCCGGCGCGAATCGCCAGAATGATCGAGGCGGCGGGCATCGTGCCCGGTGAGACTGTTCTGCATGTCGGCGCCGGCCTTGGCTATTTTTCGGCGGTGATGGCCGAGCTGGTCGGTCCGGCCGGCCGCGTGATCGCCGCTGAGATCGATCCCGATCTGGCCGCCTTGGCTAGGAGCAATCTCGCGTCCAGGGGCAATGTCGAGATGACGGGCGACGCGTTGGCCTGTTCCCCGCCACCGCTCGATGTGGTGTTCGTCAGCGCCGGGATCACCGTCGTGCCGAAGCCGTGGACCGACGCCCTGGTGGTGGGCGGCCGGATGATCCTGCCGCTGACCGGGTCGCTGAACGGCGGCTTCCTCTTTCGCTTCGAAAAAATGTCGGCGGATTGGATAGATGTCCGGGCACAGTCCTTCGTGCGTTATTATCCATGCATCGGCACTCGCGATGATGCCGCCGTCGCCGCCGTCGACAAGGCCATTGCCGATCCGAGGGGGCCGTCGGTCCGCGGACTCCGCCTGGATCGGCATGATCCCGACCCCGATTGCTGGCTTCATGGCGACGGCTGGTGCCTGACCACCCGGTCTTCTCCGGCTGGTCTCGCCGAGGAAGTCGGGATGGAAAGTCACCCCGATCAACGTCTCTGCGCTTAGGGCTTGTCGCGAAATAATCGCTCCAATCCCGAAGGTTTCATATGACGCCTGCCCTTCGCTGCGGCGGGCTCGGATATCAAGGCGCTTCGGCAGGGAAGGCCGAAATGTGCTAACCTTTTCCTTGAACTCCATCGTTCCGATGGGTGGGGAAAACGGAAAACCATGCGTCTTTTGTTGGTCGAGGACAATGAGAGGCTGTCCTCCCTTGTCGCCGCCGGCCTCGGCAAGGCCGGATTTTCGATTGATCGCGCGTCTTGTGCCGCGGATGGTTCCGCGGCATTGCGGGGGATGCGCTATGACGTGGTGGTCCTCGATCTCGGGTTGCCCGATGCCGACGGCTTGTCGCTGCTGACCGACTTGCGCCAAGGCGGCGATGCTACTCCGGTCATCGTCTTGACCGCCCGCGACGGCGTTGGCGACCGGGTCAAGGGGCTCAACCTGGGTGCCGACGATTATCTTCTGAAGCCTTTCGCCATGGAGGAACTGGTCGCCCGCATCCGGGTTCTTTTGCGGCGCCCCGGCGGAAATCTCGGACTGACCCTGACCCAGGGCAATGTGACGTTCGACACCATGGCCCGCGAGGTCCATGTCGCCGGTCAACTCCTTCTGCCGGGCCGCCGGGAGCTCGACGCCTTGGAGGTTCTGATGCGCCGCGCCGGCCGGGTGGTCTCCAAGGCGGCCCTCGAAGACGCCCTCTACGCCTTCGGTGACGAGGTCGAATCGAACACCATCGAAGTGCTGATCCACCGCTTGCGCAAGCGGATGCAGGTCGCCGGCGCCGACGTGTCGATTCAGACGCTGAGAGGCGTCGGTTATTTTCTCGCCGAGAAAACGTCGTGACCGGCCGGCCGGAGCGGTCGCTGCTCGGCCGGATCGCCATCGGGCTGGTCGCCGTCAGTCTGGTGGCCGTGGTTCTGGCCGGCGGGTTGTTCTATTTGCAGTTTGGGGACACCGACACCGGTCTGCGCGAGCGGACGCTGCATGCGCAGGTTCTGCTCATCGCGCGCTTCATCGACGGCACGAAGGATTGGCGGACGGCGCCGCTGCCTAAGGATCTGGCCGACTCGCTGATGTCCTCGGACAGCCGGTTCGCCGTGTTGGACGCCGACGGCCGTCTGCTGAGGGCGTCGGACGGGGTGACGATCCCGTTTCATCCCGTCGAATCCACCCATCCGCGGACGGCGGAATATTTCGTGCGGTCGCAACCCCGGGGGCGGGATATTTTCGGTGTGACCGAACCGGCGGAGGAGGCGGGGCAACGGGTGTGGATTCAGGTCGCGTCGGACGACGAGGACATCCACATTGATGCGGTCGTCGAGGAATTCGTCGTGCATCTCGGCTGGATCTGGGGGCCGTTCGTTTTCGGTCTGTTGGGGATCAATCTGCTGATCGTCCATCGCGCCCTGCGGCCGCTGCGGCTGGTCTCGGCGAAGGCGGCGGCGATCGGTCCGGGCGCCGTGTCGGAGCGCCTGCCCCTGGCCGACCTGCCACGGGAGATCGCTCCCCTGATCACCTCGGTCAACTCGGCTCTCGACCGCCTGGAGGAAGGCTATCGCGCGCAACAGGATTTCCTGGCCGACGCCGCGCATGACCTGCGGACGCCGCTGGCCGTTCTGTGCGCCCATCTGGCCACGCTCGACGGCGAGTCCGCGGCCGCCTTGCGCCAGGACGCCGATTCCATGGTCCGCCTGGTCAATCAGTTGCTCGATTTGGCCCGTCTCGGCGCTCTTCAGGGGGAGCCGTTCGAACGCATGGATCTCCATGCCCTGGCGGTGGAGGTCGCCACGCAACTGGCACCGCTCGCCCTCGCCCGTGGCCGGTTGATCGAGGTGGTCGGAGACGAGGGGCCGGTGCCGGTGGCCGGCATGCGCGACGGCCTGTTCCGGGCAGTGCGCAATCTGGCTGAGAACGCCCTGGCTTACTCGCCCGAAGGCGGTACAGTGAGTATCGCGGTGAGCCGCGCACCGTCCATCGCCGTCTCCGACCAGGGGCCGGGAATTCCGCCGGAGCGACGCGAGGCGATTTTTCGGCGGCATTGGCGGGGCGATCACGACCGGGGAGGCGGGGCCGGTCTCGGGCTGGCGATCGTCGCCCGGACCATGGACATCCATGGCGGGCGCGTCGAGGTCGGGGACGCCCCCGGAGGCGGCGCGGTGATCACACTTCGTTTTCCGCCATGATTTCTTCCTCTCCGATGACGATTGCCGATATAAAGCGGCACGGGGCCCTTGGGCCGCCGGACAGATGATTACCCCTGGTGATGCGACGTGACGATGGCCGACAGAAAAATTCCCCTTCGCCTGGTGTTGGGCCTGGCCTTGGCGATACTGATCGATACGGTCGTACAGGTATCGTGGAAGGCGGCCGTCTCCACCTTGCCGCCGTCCTCGTCGGTCGGGGATTCGGTGATGGCCGTGTTAGATCGCCCCGTTTTCCTCGTCGTGGCGGTCTTGCTGGCCTGCCAGTTGTTCAATTGGCTGAAGGTTCTCGACCACGCCGACCTCAGCTACGCCCAGCCTATTACCTCGCTCAGCTATGTTTCCGTCAGCCTGTGTTCGGTCTTTTTCCTGGATGAGCCGGTCGACGGGCAATTGTTGGCCGGCATCGCCCTCATTCTGGCGGGCGTCTGGTTCATCAGCCGTACCGACCATGTCAGTCCGCCCGCCGGACCGCGGCCGGAGGCGCCGGTATGAGCCAAACCGCCTTCGGACTTACCCTAGTCGTCCTTTGCACTCTGATCGAAGGGCTGGCCCAGCTTTTCTTGAAGAAATCCTCACTGGCCGTGGTCGGCAAGGGCCTGTGGGCGACGCTCGGCGTGACGCTGTTCGTCTCCGAAGCCTTGCTTTACACGGGGGCGCTGCATTTCCTTGACGTCAGTACCGCCTATCCGATCGGCAGTCTCAGTTTCGTCGCCGTCACCGTGTTGTCGCGCCTGGCGCTGGGCGAGACGGTCAGCCGCACGCGCTGGTTCGGCGTCTGCCTGATCATCGCCGGCGCCGGCCTGGTGGCGGCCCGCGCATGACGCTTCCCGATTTCGAGGTCCGTTTCGTCGACAAGGTCGATGCCGTGCCGTCCGCTCTGTGGGATTGCTGTTTCGCCCCTCCGTTGGAGGGGCGCTGGTGGTATGAAAGCCTGGAGGCGGCGGGGCTCGACGATCAGTTCCGCTTCTTTTACGCCATCCTGTGCCGGGACGGCCGGGAGGTCGGGCTGGCGCCGCTGTTCCTGATGGACGTGCCGATCGAACTGGTCATGCCGCCCGCCCTGCTGCCGACGCTTCGCCTGCTGGGCCGGGTTTTCCCCTCGCTGCTCCGCCAGCGCACGCTGTTCGTGGGTTCGCCCTGCGCCGACGAGGGAACCGTCGGCTTCCTGCCGGGGATCGATCGCCGGGCCGCCCTGCTGTGCTTCCAGGACGCCTTGGAGGCGCGTGCCGCCGCCCTGGGGACATCGATGCTCGTCTGGAAGGATATGCCGTCGGGGATGGACGAGGATTTCGCCTGGCTGGCCGGCCGGCGGCGGCTTTTCCCGCTGGTCAGCTTTCCCGGCACCGAGGCGCGGCTGCCGTCGCCGCGCAAGGAGGACTATTTCGCCGCCATGAAGGCCTCGCGCCGGCATCTTTTCAGGAAGAAGCTGCGGCGCAGCGCGCAAGCGGTCAAGGTGAGCGTCGAGGTCGTCCAGGCGCCCGGCGGAGAAGTTCTCGACGAGATCTTCGAACTGTTCTGGCAGACCTACGAAAAGGCCGAAACCAAATTCGAACGGCTCAACCGCCGCTTCTTCGAACTACTGGCCGAGCGGACGGCCAGCCATTTCATCCTGCTGCGCGAGGCGGAGGGCGGAGACCTGATCGCCTTCATGTTGTGCTTCGCCGTGGGCGGGCGGCTCATCAACAAATTCATCGGTATCGACTATCACCGGCCCAAGGAATGGCTGCTTTATTTCCGTCTGTGGGAGGCGGCGCTGGACTGGGCCTTGCCCCGGGGGTTCACCACGATCCAAAGCGGCCAGACGGGATATGCGCCGAAAATCGAGATGGGCCACGCCCTGGTGCCGCTGACCAACCACTGCCGGCATCGCCATCCCCTGATGCACCGGCTTTACGCCGCCATCGCCCGCACCGTCGGCTGGCACACCCTGGACGAGGATCTGGCCCGCTTCCTCAAGGCCCACCCGGATGCGACCCCCGGTGCTTGATACCGATTGCCGGTGATCGGAATCGGTATCAAGCACCGGATTGCCCCGAGTCATTCTTCAGAATGTTTACATATGTATCCATATAGGATACATTCGCCGCTCGTTTGGAAATCCGGAGGCTGCGGTGATGGCGAGGGGAGGGCGTTGGCGAATCGGCATGGGCCTCGTCGCATTGTCCCTGCTCGTCGCCGGATGCGATAATCCACCGCCCCGCCAGGAAAAGAAGCTGCCCATCCCGAAGGGCGAGAGTACCCTTGACGATCTGATCAAAAAATCGCAGGCAAAGCCCGCCCCGTCCTTGTCCCCGGCACGCTTGAGTGTGGAGCCGGTCACCGTGGATTTCGGGGTGGTCACCCTGGGCGAGAGCGCGGCCCGCCAGGTGCGGCTGATCAATTCCGGGGAAAGTCCCGCCAGCCTCGTTCAGATCCATCTGGCAGGGCAGCCGCAGGCTTTTTCCGTTACGGGTACATGCGTTGCCGGACTGGAATTAAATCCGGGAAACGCCTGCACTTTGACCGTGATTTACCGTCCGCGCCGCGAAGGCGAGACGGAGGCGGAGGTGGTGATCGGCCATTCGGCGACGGGGGGCAGCTTGTTCGTCTCGCTGTCCGGGCAGGCCCAACCGCGGCAGGCCGCCGTCGCGGCCGTGACGGCGGCCGTGGTCAACGCACCCAATGCGGAAGCCTCTCTGCTGTTCGCCCGCTCCCGCCAGGATGGCGGCTTGAGCGTTGAAACCGGGGGGGGCGCCATCCCGACGCGCCGGACGCCGGTCGACAACGATTATACCGAGGCCGGGTTGCCGGGAATCGTCTCGACCTTTCCGGTGGACCGGACGCGGGTAATCACCGCCGACCGCTACATTCCCGCCGTCCTCGAGAACACCATCGGCAGTCAGCTGCCCGGGCGCGCCATCGCCGTGGTGGAGCGCAACGTCTTCGGATCGCAGGGGCGGAGCGTGCTGATCCCGGCCGGATCCCGGGTGGTCGGCCACTATCGCTCCCTGGCCCGTTATGGCGAGGCCCGCCTGGACATCAGTTGGTCCAGAATCATCCGGCCCGACGGTGTCAGCATCAATATCGATAACCAGGCGGCCGACGTCATGGGGCGAACGGGCCTTCCCGGCGATCTCGATACGCGCTTCTTCGAAAAATATGGAAGTTCGCTTTTGACCAGCGTTATCGCCGCGGCGGGGGACTGGGCCTTGAGCGGCAGCAGTACCTCGGTGACCAGTCCCTTGGGCGGGACCACCCAGTCCCTGAGCGGTCGGGCCCGCGCCGGCAACCGGTTGGGAAACGATCTCGACCAGTTGGGGCAAAGAATGATCCAGGAGAACGTCGATATCCGCCCGGTGTTGACCGTTCCGCAGGGAACCAGACTCAATATCATTCCCTCGGAGGACATCTGGTTGCGTGATCCCGACCGGTTGCAGGCGGTGAGCGCCGCCAAGGGAAACCTGGCGAAGGTGGCGGCGTCCAACACCGATCTGGCCACGCAATTGTTGCCCGGCCTGGTCGAGGCCGCAGCCCAGAATCCCGGTTTACAGAAGCTGGCGCCGCAAACCGCTCAGCAGATCATGCAATCGGGCGTGCTCCAGCAATTGCGGGAGAGCGGGACGGCGGCCTCGGCCAATGCCGCCGGTTCCACCGCTTCGACAGGAAGCGCATCGTCGGCGGTTCGGCCATGAACCCGCTTCTTGAAGACACGCTGCGTCGCCTGGCGGTCCATTATAGCGGGCCGGATGTCGAGGAGGTGGCGATGAATCGCCCCGGCGAGGTCTGGGTGAAAATGGCCGGTGGCGGGTGGCAGGTCCGATCCGACCCGGCCCTGAGCGAGGATTACGTGGTCATCCTCTGCCAGCAACTCGCCAATGTGAGCGGTCAGGTGTTTCATCGCCGGCGCATGCCGCTGCTCTATACGACCTTGCCGGAGGGGCATCGCTTCACCGCGCTGGTCGGACCCAATGTGCGTTACGACATGGGCGATGTGCAGGGAATTGCCGTCACCGTCCGCGTTTTCAATCCCGAACGGAAAATCACCCTCGACCGCTACGGGTTGAAGCGGAAGTCGGTTCTTGCCGACGTCCCGCTGAGCCATGGTCAGAAACGCTACGACGATACGCCCCTTGAGGATCTGCTGGCCGCCGTCCAGGGACGGGAGGCGATCCTGATTTCCGGGGCGACTTCGACCGGCAAGACCTCCTTTCTCAATGCCATCGTCGGCTATTTGCCCGAGGACTCCCGCGTGTTGACGGTGGAGGACGCCCGCGAGGTGGTGGTTCCTCATCCCAACCGCGTCCATCTGGTCGTCTCGCGTACCGAAACGACCAACGGTATCGATTTCATGCGGGTGGTCGACGCGGTGGTGCGGATGACGCCCGACGTCATCATCTGCGGCGAGATCGGCATTTCCAACGCTCCCGGCGTTTTTCGCCTGATGACCACCGGGCATACCAATTTTATGGCGACCATCCACGCCAGCAGTCCGGAGGCGGCGTTGCGGGCCTTTTATCAAAACCTGGCACAGAGCAATCCCGGCATCGACGCCGGTGCCGCTGTCGACATCATCGCCCAGGCGTTCGGCCGTATCGTGCAGATCGATCGGCAAGGAGCCAGGCGGGTGGTTACCGCCATCGATATTCCCCGCCTGGCGCATGCGGCCGTCGCCATGGACGATGCTTGAAGGGGCGGCGGATGATTGGGGGCGGGCATGGAAGATGAAATGCGCAAGAGCGTCCGATGGCAGATCGTCGTGGCGTTGAGCGCCATCGTCATGCTTCTGGGCACGGTGCCGCTCGCTTTGCCTCTTACTTATTTGTCCGAACGTGGCGTCAGCCTGGAGAGTGTCGGCTGGGTCGAGGGCTATTTCGCCACCTTGACGGAGCATGGCGGCTACTGGCTGGCGGTGCATCGTGAATGGTTGGCGCAGGCGCTGTCATCCGGACGGTTCCCACCGCTGGTCGTCGTTTTTCCATTCCTGGCGCTCACCGTTCTCGGTGTCGGCTTGCGGCTGAATCCGCATTCGATGATCCCGGCCGTCTATGGTTCGGCCCGCTGGGCCGATGATGGCGATGTCGCCCGCATGGGGTTGCTCTCCGGCATGATCGTAGTGCTCGGGCAATGGCGCCGGCGCTGGTTGACGTTGCCCGAGACCTTATCGGTTTTGTGTATCGCTCCGCCTGGGACCGGCAAGACGGCGGCGGTAGTCGTTCCGACTATTCTGAAGTGTGACGGAACCTCGATGATCATCAACGACGTCAAGCCGGAGTTGCATGCCATTACATCCGGATATCGGCAGAGGGTCGGTCCGGTATTCCGTCTGGAGTGGGCCGCCGAAGACGATCCCGCCGCCGGCATTTATCATCCCCGATGGAATCCCTTGTCTCCCCGCTCCCTGCCCGATAACGGGCCGCAGCGCGACCTTTATATCGAACGCCTCGGCGCCGTTCTCATTCCCGATCCGCAGGGCGGCGCGGATCCTCATTGGAGCAAGAAGGGCCGGGCGGCCCTCGTCGGCCTCACCCATTTCATCGTCTCGAAGTGCGAACATGGGGACATGCGGGGACTCCCCGCCGAATGGCAGGGGCGCGAAGCCTGCTTTCCCATGTTGCTCGACTGGATTACCGAAGCATCGCTGGCCGCCGGTGAGAAGATTGAGGCACTGAAGGAATCCGATCCGAACGCGGCCTTCATGGCCGATCCCATCCGGATGTTTCTGATCGAGGCGGTCAACGAGGCTCGGGAAAAAGGATATGCCCATCGCGCGGTGATGGAATTGACCCAGTTGGCCAATACGCCGGATCGCGAGCGGGGGTCGATCCTTTCCACCATGGATGCCGGCCTGACTATTTTCAAGAATTCGGCGGTCCGGCAACGGACCGCAGTATCAGATTTTCAATTCTCCGATGTTCGGGGCATGCGCGATCCGCGTGGCGGAAAATTGCGGCCGCTCACCATTTACCTCTGCGTCAGTCAGGAGGACGGACGGGCGCTGGGAGTTATCTCGGCATTATTCATCGAAGCGCTTTCCGCCTATTTGACGTCGCATCCGCCTGGACATGTCGATGCCGCGGGGCGGAAATCCGGCCCCTATCCGGCTCTGTTCGTTCTGGATGAGTTTCCGCAAATGCCCAAAATCCAGGCCTTGATCGATGGGCCGGCGGTTGGCCGCGGTCAGAAGGTCTCCTATTTGCTGATCGGGCAGGATTTCGCGCAGATCGAAGATAAATACGGTAAGACGGGGTTGGAGACGTTGTTGTCGACCACGGCTGCCAAGGTTGTTCTTCCCCTCAACAACGAGGCCGTGGCCAAAAGATTTTCCGAAATGGTGGGAAGCCGGACCTTTGAGGGAAAAACCAGCGGTCGGACATATGGTTTTTCCAGGCAGGCCAATCCATTCGCCGTCAATATCAATAAAAGCCTTTCCGCCGTCGCCCTGATCCATCCCGCCGATTTCATGGCGATGCCGGCGGGAACCCATATCGTTCTCTTTCAAAAGTTCACCAATCGCCCGATTCGAGCCCGGACCCCCTTTTACTTCAAAGACCGCGTGCTTCGCCGCCGCGCCTGGGATGTGCGAAAGGATCGCGGGCCGCGTCCGGCCCCGGCGCTTCCGGAGTGGTTGGCCGCGACTCGGGAAGTGGAGGTTTTCGGCGAAGAACAAGGGACATCCGAAGGGAGACGGGCCGGTTCTCCGTCAATGGGGACGCCATGACCGGGATCGTCACCTTGCCGTTTACGGTCAACATCTGGACGGCCCTGGTTTGGCTGCCTGCGGGGTGGATGGTGGCCGGCGCCGCCCGGTGGCTCGACCGGAACCTGGATATCGTGCTCGATCATGGTTTGTTGGCTGCGGCCCTCGGGACCCTTCCCCAGATGAGGCAAGGCGGGGAAATAAACGAATCATCACCTCTTCTCCGCGCAAGTGGAAATAACGAAGCTGATGATTGTTCCCGAACCGGTTATCCGGTGTTGGAGTTTTTCACCGTCCTCCTGCTGGGAATGGCGGTCGCGACCGCCGGGTCGTCGCTGCAAGCGGCGGCCGGTATGCTGTTTTGTGCCGCCGTGCTGTTCTGCGGCTGGATCGATTGGCGCAATCGTATCCTGCCCGATGTGATCGTCGTTCCGCTTCTCATGCTCGGTCTGATTCTGGCGGCCGGATGGCATCCATTCGTTGGTGCCGGTCAAGCGCTCACAGGGGCGGGTCTCGGCTGGGGCATGGCCTTCCTCACTGGCTGGCTGGGGCGCGGGCGGGGAGGGTGCCTGGGGGCGGGCGACGCCAAATTGCTTGCGGCCATCGGAAGCTGGTTGGGTCCGCTCGGGGCTACGGTCGTCTTTTTGAGCGCGTCTTTGTCGATGGGGGCGGTCATGGCGCTTCGTCTTGGGCGACGTCCCAAGATGAGGTGGTGTTTTGGGCCGGCTTTGGCCGCGACGTCCGCTCTTTATCTGCTTTTTATTTCGACGATGAGCGGTTGGCACCTCCAGTAGAAAATTACTAACAATAAAATTATCTTAAGTTTAATCATATATCTTTTGATATGAAATATGAAAAAAGTGGCTATGTCATAAGAACTGTTTTTCATTTCGAAGGGTGGAATACAAAGGTTTATTAAGGAGGATAGATTTGAAATGTTATATTAATAGGATGCCTGGATTTATGGCCGATTCAACAAAAGGCTGGCCAGGAGAAGCGTTATGAATCGTTGTGGTCAGTGCAAAGAGCCAATATTGCGCCGATAACCCCTTATTGCGAGTGAGGTCCTCATGGTTGGGGAAAAGGACAACATATCGCTGGTTGATGAGTACCGGCAGTTGCAGAAAAAAGTTCTTAATAATTCTCTGGATGAAGCGGCGAATGCTGATCCAGGCCCCAGATTGGATGCCATCTATGCCAGGATCGTATCCCGGCCGGTGGTGGATATTCGGGCGGCCTTGGAAAAATTATGGTTTGCCCATCATTGTTTGACGGAGGAGGACGATTTCAAGGAAGCGGGCAATCTGATCTATCAGGTTTGTATCGCGCTGGAGGCCATGTCGCGGAAAGCTCCCGACGACGCCAACGTCGCGTAACGACCCCATCCCATCCACCTTGGTTCGTCCTGCTGCGGGACAACCACCGAAGGCATTCGCAGGGGTGTCGGCGGGGGCTTAAGCGATGGGAGGGAAAAAGTGGTCGCGGGCAGGGGTGTCCCGTCGACCGGGTATCTCGGCGGATATCGATCCGCATCCACGGCCTTATCCATAAGCGATTATCCGGTGGTCACCGGTCGCGGATTCTCCAGTGATTCATTGGTGGGGATCAGGCGGCATCGGTGACGTCGCCGGAAAGGTTGCACTGCATCTGATCGGACATCAGGGCGAAGGAGACCGCCAGTCCAACCGCTTCCGCCAAGGACGCGGCGGGGGGAGTCCCCACGAGTATGGTCAAGGAAAGCTGTGGCTGTTCATCCAGGCTTTTGACCAATGACAGAGTGAGGCCGCCCTCGGCCGCAGCTGTCATCGTTAGGTGCCACGGCGGCACCGATCCGTGGGAATCGGTGCAGAACAGGGCCTGGGCGCGGTGGTCGGCAATGTGCATTCGAACAAACATGAAACCATGGGAATCCAGCAGGGCTTCGATCGAGGGATCGATGAGCGATGCCAGGGTTCGCATGATTTCAAGGGGGCGCGTGGTTGTTCCGTCGGTCATGACAATCTTTCCGCTAATGAGGGTGCTGTTGACAAACAGTATCCAAAATGAAGACAATGGCAATGCCGAATATGGTCCGAAGGATGTCTCTCCTTAGGGATGGAGCGGCCATTTCGGGCAAGGGACGCACATCTTTTTCCAAACCCATCAGGAGGATGAAATGGGGGAGCCTTTGCCATCCATCGATAGATCGCTTTGGCGTTACTACAAGGACGGCGGCAAGGGGTTCGCCGCGCGCAAGGCGCAGCGCATGTCTTCGACGCCTGGCGCTGGACATGATGCTGAAAAGGAAACGGTCCTTCGAGCTGCGGGTCGCCTGAAGCGGGGGCGGATGGCCGGGGGCGGTGAACGAAGCCGTGGCGGGGCCGCGGCGGATGCCTCGACCGAACGGGCTCGGCAAGCTCTGCTGGGAATGATTTTGTCGGATGGCGCGCAAGGCGAGGACGCCAGGCTTTTGGTTGAGGCCAAAGCTTTCAGGGAACAAATCGCCGCGATGGAGCCCGAATCCGTGACGCGGTTATCCGCGTTTTTTCAGGCGGTGCGGGGGCGGGGCGAGATCCAGGGGGAAAAACCGGTTCTGAAATCGCTGGAAAGCGAACTGACCAAACGGGGAATTTCCCTGGAGCTCAGCGGCAAGGTCAACAACGTCTATTTGTCGGGCGAGCAATCCCATTGGACGGTGGATGCCAAGGCGGGGGGGGATGACCAGCGTGACGGGAAAACTCCGGACGCATCGTCCAAGGCCTCCGAACGGTCGGTTGGGGCCAGCCAGCGCAATGGCTTGTTAGAGAATTTTGGGCGGTTTTCGAAAAATTTCCTCCTCGGCCATTGAGGCCGGGTCCGGTCATTCTCCACCGGACCCGAGTCGTTAAGTGCCTGTTGATAAATTATCGAATCAACGGGCACCAAGCCCGAGCGGCGCTTCTCGCCCGCCGTAGCGGAGCGCAGGCGTCATATAAAATCTTAGGGTTGGGAGCGATTATTTCGCGAGAGGCCCTAGGGCCTGTCGTCAGTTACCACTTTTCCGGTATTTTTGTTTCGCGATTCAATCAAAAGACGTCATGCCCGGCCTTGAGCCGGGCATCCACGGCCCCGAACAAGTCTCCGTCGTTCGCTCCCTCCCTCCACGTGGATGGCCGTGTCGAGCACGGCCATGACGGTTTTTGGGGCACCAGCACCGTATCCCGGTAACTGACGACAGGCTCTAAGGGGTCATTCCGCTCCTTTGATCGCGGCTTGCGTGGCCGTGGCCGCCGCCTGGGCTTTGGCGAGATCGGTTTCGGCCAATCCCCCTTGCGCCAGGGCCGCAGCCGTCAGCAGAAGCTTCTGCTTGTCGGCGGGGGCGTCGGGGATGGCGCCGGTTCCCTGGTCCTTGCACGGATTGGCCTGTCCAGAGTCGAAGCCGGCGCCCGCCGGGCCGACCAGACAGTTCACCACGTGATGCAGGTGGGTCTGCACCATCTTCAAATCCGGCGATCCCGCCGCCAGCCCGGCATGGGTGACGGCGGTGCTCAATTCCTTTGAAAGTTCTGCCGCCCCGGCCGGCAGGGCGAACAGCGACAGCACCCCCGCGGCGATGGCGATTCTAAAAGACGAAATGAGAGGGCTCATTTTGAACTCCGCTTATGAATTGGACGTCCATCGCTGATGTGATGGTATGGCGGACCGAATTCAATTCATAAACTTAAGGGCGTGGAGCGATTATTTCGCGCCACTCCCTTAGCGTTTGCGGGCCCAGAAGACGGTGAAGCGGTAGCGTTTCCATGCGACGTCCGCCACGGCGAAGCCGGCTTCATGCAGCCAGGCGACCTGATCGGTCATCAGGGCGTTGCGATCACGCCGCGACCGCTCCAGGGCGACCGCCAGATCCTGCTCGCCCAGGGCGGAGGCCCGCACATCGGCCAGCCAGCGCGCGTGATAGGCGCGTTCGGCGGCCGGGGCCGGTGCCAGGGACTGGTCGGCATTGATGAACAGGCCGCCGGGCAGCAGCGCATCGTGAATACGACGGAACAGGGACCGCTTTTCTCCATCGGCCAGATGATGGATCGACAGAGCCGAAACGACCGCGCCGACCGGGTTCGGCAAGTCCATGTGGCGGTAGTCGGCAACCTTGATGCGGACGCGCTCGCCGAAACGGGTCAGGCGCAGGCGGGCCTGTTCGGCCATTTTCTCGGCGACGTCGATGGCTGTCAGGCTGGCCTGGGGAAACCGGTCGAGCACCAGTTCCGACAAAAGGCCGGTTCCCGCGCCAAGGTCCAGGCAATGAACCGGCTCGTCGCAAAGATGGTCCTCCAGAAGTTCGAGGACGCTGCCGTAGAAATCGTCGAAACGGGGAACCAGGCGGCGGCGGAGACGATCGAAATGCCGCGCCGAATTGTCGAAGGCCTCGCGGACCAGGTGACCATGCGGATTTTCTCTCACGGCCGCCTCGCGATCGCCGTGGCCTTGAGGACAGGCACGCCATGCGCGGGGCGGCTATCGCCTGCGCCCATCCGGTGGCGTGGCGCGTCGAAGAAGACCGGTCGAGTACGCATGGGCAGACCCCCCGTACGGTCATTGACGGCGCACAGTTTGGCAGACCGGATCGTTTCGGCAAAGCCCTTCCAGGGCATAGACCGCGCTTGACCGGAAAGGCGTTGATTCCTTTCGGGAAAAAATTTCGAATGGCCGGGGCTGTTGCCGTATCAGTCGAAAAACGCGGGTGTCCGACGGGTCGGATGGTTGAAGTCGACCACCGGCCCCAGGGGGACGATCCCGGTCGGGTTGATGGTCCGGTGGCTTCCGTAATAGTGCTGCTTGATATGATCGAAGCGCACGGTGTCAGCCACGACCGGGATCCGATAGAGGGCTCGCGTATAATCCCAAAGCTCTGGGAAATCGATCAGGCGGGCGCGATTGCACTTGAAGTGACCGTGATAGACCGCGTCGAAGCGCAAAAGGGTGGTGAACAGTCGCCAGTCGGCTTCGCTGACCTGATCGCCCAGGAGGAATGCGTGGTCCCGCAAATGGCGTTCCAGCTTGTCGAGGGTGGCGAACAGCGTGCCGTAAGCCTCCTCATAGGCGGCCTGCGTGGTGGCGAAGCCGGCGCGATAGACCCCGTTGTTCACGCTGTCGTAGATCTCGTCGTTCCAGGCGTCGATTTCGGCCTCGCGATCCTTCGGGCGGAAGGTGGGGCCGGTCGCCAGGGACCCGAAATCGGCATCGAAGATGCGAATGATTTCTGAGGATTCGTTGTTGACGATGGTCCGGCGCATCTTGTCCCAAAGCACCGGCACGGTGACCCGGCCGCTGTAGGTGGGATCGGCCTTGGTATAAATCTCCCACAGAAAGGCCGCGTCATTGACCGGATCGGCTCCGTCGGCCAACTCCCAGCCGTTCTCCAGCATCAGGGGGGCGACCACGCTGACCCCGATGGCGGAGCGCAACCCCTTCAGCTCGCGGTAGATCAGGGTGCGATGCGCCCAGGGACAGGCGTAGGAGACGTAGAGATGGTAGCGTCCGGCCTCGGCCGGAAAGCCCGTATCCGTGCCGATGCGGTGGCGGAATTGCGTGGGCGGCCTGACGAAGCGGCCGTTTTGCGACGCCGTGTCATACCATTTATCCTGCCACCGGCCATCGACCAACAGACCCATTCGCCTTGCCTTCCTTGAATATTCAAGTTGCCCCCATCATCGGATGAAGGGCCGCCCGCGGGCAACGCCGGATGACGGCAAAACAGTGTTGCGTGGGGTGGAACGGCGGCGTTCGCTATTCCACCAGATCCCAATAGGGGCGGGAACCGATATGCTCGACGAGAAAATCGACGAAAGCCCGCACTTTGGGCGACAGGTGGCGATTGTGCGGATAAACCGCGTGGATGGCCAGATCCTGGGGAATGTACTCCGACAGCAGAGGGACCAGGCTGCCGGCCTGAAGGTCGCGGCCGACGATGAAGCTGGGCAGGGTGACGATGCCGACCCCCCCCAGGGCGGCTTCGCGTAGCGCATCGCCATTGTCCACCCGCAGCCGGCCATGCACTTCCACCGCCCAGCGCTGGCCTTCCAGCGTATGAAAGGGCCATTCCTCGGGCGTCGTCCGATTGCTGTAGGTCAGGCAGCAATGTCCATCGAGATCGTTCGGAGTAAGGGGGGTGCCATATTGTTCAAGATAGGCGGGGCTGGCGCAGACGACACGGCGGGCGGGAGCCAGATAACGGGCGATCAAACTTGAATCCTCAAGCTTTCCGATACGGACCGCGACGTCGAAGCCTTCGTCGACGAGACTGACGAAACGGTCGTTCATCGCCATATCGATGTCGATCTGCGGATAGCGGGCGAGGAAAGCCGGAAGCAGGGGGGCCAGGTGCAGAACGCCGAAACTCATCGGCGCGTTGATCCTGAGCTTGCCGCGCGGTGCCGCCTGCAGGCTGCTGACCGAAAGATTGGCCTCCTCGATTTCGGCCAGAATACGCGCGCAACGTTCGTAATAGGCCTGGCCGATCTCGGTCAGCGAGAGGCTGCGGGTGGTTCGGTGGAAGAGCCGGGCGCCCAGTTGCGATTCCAGCGCGGAGACCTGACGACTGACCACCGATTTCGACAGGCCGAGCCGCCGGGCCGCTTCTGAAAAGCTATGGCTGTCGGCGACGCGGACAAACGCTTCCATGCTATCCAGGCGGTCCAAGATTTCCCCCTCTCCATTGTCGTTAAATTAGCAACAGTATAGTGCTTATGTGGCGGATTGTCTCCAATTTTGGGTGGAGATATCCTCGTTCTCAAGATCGACGGGCGTCTCACACAGGAGTTTTACGCCATGACCATCACCTTGCGTCCCGCCGCCGAGCGCGGCCATGCCAACCACGGTTGGCTCGACACGCATCACAGTTTTTCCTTCGCCCATTACCACGACCCCGATCATATGGGGTTCCGCGCCCTGCGCGTCATCAACGACGACAGGATCGCACCCGGAACGGGCTTCGGAACCCATGGTCATCACGACATGGAGATCGTGACCTACGTGACGGAAGGCGTGCTCGAACATCGCGACAGCATGGGAGAGCATTCGATCATCCGGCCCGGCGAGGTTCAGCGGATGTCGGCCGGAACGGGCATTCGGCATTCCGAATATAATGGCTCGCGCTCCGAAACGCTGAAGCTGCTGCAGATTTGGCTGCTGCCGGAGAAGGAAGGCCTGCCGCCCGGTTATGAACAGAAATTGTTCGCTGAAGAAGAGAAGCACAACCGTCTGCGTCTGATCGCCGCTCCCGACGGCCGCGAAGGCGCGCTGAGCATCCATCAGGACGTGGCCCTCTACGCGGCCAAACTGGACGGCGGGAGCGTCCTCACCCATTCCCTGGACATTGGTCGCGGTGCCTGGTTGCAGATGGTTTCGGGTCAGGTTCTGCTGAATGATCAGCCGATGCGGGCCGGTGATGGCGCTGCCGTCGAAGGCGAGGATCTGCTCACCGTCAAAGCTGACCAGACGAGCGAATTCCTTCTCTTCGATCTTGCTTAAGAATCCAGGGCGCTCCCTCGCCAATCGTCTGGCCCTCCGGCGAGGGGGCGCATTACAAGAGATCACGTTCCGTTCTCCTCAAATGCGTCTTAAAATTTGCCGGTTCCCCTATGGTTTATGAATAATGGCCTTTTTCCGGGTGCCTTGAATACTTGGGTAATCGCGCGGGGGCCGGGGGCGGCGAAACGGTCGCCCCGGTTTTGTGGAATGATCCTAAATCTTGGAAAAACAATGATCTAAGAGCGGGCTCTCCTGCCTTCGCTCTCGCCTCGTCTTCACTGCGGGTCTATCATGAAGCCGGATTTCATGGGAACTTCAGGGAGGGTCCATTCATGGCGGGATCGAGTCATCTGTTTGAGCCGTTGGCGATCAGGGACATGCGTTTGAACAACCGCATCGTCGTGGCGCCCATGTGCCAATACAGCGCCATCGACGGAACCCCGCAGGACTGGCATTTCCAGCATTATGGCAATCTGGCGGTTTCCGGGCCGGGCATGATCGTGGTCGAGGCGACCGCGGTATCCCCGGAAGGGCGGATATCGCCCAACTGCCTGGGGCTTTATTCGGATGCCTGCGAGGCCGGTCTTGCGCAACTCGTCCGGACCGTCAAGCAGTTCGGCGAGACCCGGATCGCCTTGCAGCTCTGTCACGCCGGCCGCAAGGCCTCGACGCAACCGCCATGGCAAGGCGCCGGGCCGTTGTCGTCGGCGGATGGCGCCTGGCCGACCCTGTCGGCCTCGGCCATTCCCTACACGTCCAACTGGCCGGCACCGTCGGAAGCCGGGCCTTACGATCTGGACCGTCTGCGCCATGCCTTCGTCGATGCCGTCATCCGCGCCGAAAGGGTTGGTTTCGACTCCATCGAAATCCATTCGGCGCATGGTTACCTGTTGCATCAGTTCCTCTCGCCGCTCTCCAATCGTCGGACCGACGTTTATGGTGGAGCGCTGGAGGGGCGTATGCGGTTCCCGCTTGAGGTGATCAGGGCCGTAAGAGTGGTCTGGCCGGCCAACAAGCCGCTGGGAATCAGGGTGAGCGCCACTGACTGGATCGACGGCGGCTTCTCGCCCGACGAGGCGGTTGCCTATGTGGCGGCCTGCAAGGCCGAGGGGGTGGATTACGTTTGTGTGTCCTCGGGTGGATTGTCGCCCGACGCCAAGATCCCCGTCACTCCCGGATATCAGGTGGAACTGGCCGCCCGCATCCGCCGCGAGACGGGGATGCTGACCAGGGCGGTCGGATTGATCGCCGACGCGCATCTGGCCGAGGAGGTGCTGGCCAAGGGGCAGGCCGATTTCATCGCCCTCGGGCGCGCCTTTCTCGACGACCCCCGCTGGGTATGGCATGCCGCCGATGTCCTGCGGGCGAACGCCTTCTATCCGCCGCAGTATCTGCGGGTTCAACCGAAATTATGGCCGGGAGCGGGACAACGCGCCGGTCTCGCCGGCTAATCGAGGCGCAGAAAAAATCATCCGGCGCAAGTATGGCCTGAATGACCGGATGGCTTTTCCTTTGTCGCGTCCGGTATGCAGAGCTGCCGACGGCTTACTGGATCTGGGATAATTCTGGCTCGCGGGCTGCCGTATTTGTGAGCAAATTCAGCGAAAAAGATGAGGCTGCCCAAAATATGGCGCCAGCCTCTTGTAAGCTCCGAGAGGTGACGTCATCATGCGACGGTCAATGTCGGTTAAAGACAGACGGGCCACCTTAAATCTCTTGGAGGGAACGACAAAATGAAGTCCATCTTCTCCCTTTGTCTGGCGACGGTTCTACTGGGAATTGCAGGTACCGCCGAAGCCGGTCAAACATTCGATTCCGTGAAGAGCCGCGGACAGGTGGTCTGTGGCGTCCATACCGGTCTGGGCGGTTTCGGGGCACCGGATCAGAAGGGCAATTGGGCGGGCCTCGATGTCGATGTCTGCCGCGCCGTCGCCGCAGCCATGTTCGGCGATTCCACCAAGGTCCGCTATGTGCCGCTGTCGGCGCAGCAGCGCCTGCCGGCCCTGCAGTCGGGCGAGGTCGATCTGCTGTCGCGCAACACCACCTGGACGCTGACGCGCGAGGCCTCCAACGGTCTGTTGTTCGCCGCCGTCGATTTCTATGACGGCCAAGGTTTCCTGGTCGCCAAGAAACTCGGCGTGAAGAGCGCCAGGGAACTGAACGGGGCGACCGTCTGCGTCCAGACCGGCACCACCACCGAACTCAATCTGTCGGACTTCGCCCGTGCCAACAAGATCGACATCAAGCCGGTGACCATCGAAAGCTTCGAGGAGGCGGCGAGCGCCTTCATTTCGGGGCGTTGCGACGCCATGACCTCGGACGGGTCCCAGTTGGCGGCCATCCGCGCCAATCAGACGCCGGTCCCGGATGATTATGTCATCCTGCCGGAACGCATTTCGAAGGAGCCCCTGGCCACAGCCGTGCGCCAGGGTGACGATCAATGGTTCAACCTGGTGAAATGGTCCTTCCAGGCGATGATCGACGCCGAAGAGCGCGGCGTGAGCTCCGCCAATGTCGATGCCCAGTTGAAAAGCTCCGATCCCAACATTCAGCGCCTGCTGGGCGTCACCCCGGGCATGGGCAAGAGTCTCGGCGTCGATGAGAAATGGGCCTATTCCATCATCAAGCAGGTCGGCAATTACGGTGAAAGCTACGACCGCAATGTCGGCAAGGATTCCAAGCTGAAACTGGAACGTGGATTGAACGATCTGTGGAACAAGGGCGGGCTGATGTACGCCATGCCGATCCGCTGATTCTCCGCCATGGTTGATCCCGTTTCGTCTGGGGCTTCCTCCGCGGAATTCCGTCATTGGTGGAACAATGAGAGATTCCGCGGAGTTTTATACCAATTTCTGCTGATGGCGATGGTGGCTGGCATCGGCTGGTTCCTGGTCGCCAACACGCTCACCAATCTCAATGCCCGTCATATCGCCACCGGCTTCGGGTTCCTGGACCGCGAAGCCGGTTTCGGCATCAGCGAACATCTGGTTCCCTATCTGCCGTCCGACTCCTACTTTCGGGCGTTCGAGGTGGGGCTGCTGAACACGCTGGAGGTCGCCGTCATCGGTATCGTCCTGACGACCCTTCTGGGGCTCGTCATGGGCATCGCCCGGCTTTCGCACAACTGGCTGGTGGCGCGTCTGGCCTCGGCCTATGTCGAGGCCATGCGCAATGTGCCGGTCCTGCTGTTGTTGCTGTTCTGCTATTCCCTGATCACGGTTTCACTGCCGCTATCGCGCAACGCCTTCAATCTGTTCGACTGCATCTTCCTGTCCAACCGCGGCTTGCGCGTGCCGGCGATGATCTGGGACGACAGCGCGGTGATGGTGGTTTCAACCCTGGCGCTCGCCGTGGCGGCCAGTTTTCTGGTCGGCGTCTGGGCCCGTCGCCGGCAGGAAAAGACCGGCCGCTATTTCCCGGTGCTCTGGAGCAGTCTTGGGCTCATCGCGGGCTTGCCCCTGATCGCCTTTCTGGCGACCGGCGCCCATCTTTCCTTCGACGTGCCGCACATGGCGGGGTTCAATTTCGCCGGAGGTTCGACCGTCAGTCCGGAATTCGCCGCCCTTTTGCTGGGGCTGGTGGTCTACACCGGAGCCTTCATCGCCGAGATCGTGCGAAGCGGCATTCTGGCGGTGTCCTACGGCCAGACCGAGGCCGCGCTGGCGCTCGGCCTGTCGCGAATGCAGGTGCTGCGTCTGGTCGTCCTGCCGCAAAGCCTGCGCGTCATCATTCCGCCGCTGACCAGTCAATATCTCAATCTTGTGAAGAACTCGCCGCTGGCGGTGGCCATCGGTTTTCCCGATCTGGTGAGCGTGGCCAATACCGCCATCAACCAGACGGGGCAGGCGGTCGAGGGGGTGTCCATCATCATGGGGGTCTATCTGGCCATCAGCCTGATCCTGTCCTTCCTGATGAACTGGTACAACAAGCGGGTTGCCTTGCGGGGAGGGCGCTGAGATGGCCGAATCCTCCCTGCTGGAAAATCCTTCCGCCAATGGTTGGCTGCGCGGCCCCGTCGACTGGGCGCGAAAAAATCTGTTCAGTTCGCCCGCCAACAGCCTGCTCACCATCGTCGCTTTGTGGGGGTTGTGGCTGGCGGTTCCGCCCGCGATTCAATGGGGGCTGATCAAGGCGACCTGGATCGGCGATCCGGCCGCGTGCCGGGCGGCCGGCGGTGCCTGCTGGGGGTTGGTTACCGAGAAATACCGTCTGATCCTGTTCGGTATCTACCCCTACGACGAGCAATGGCGTCCGTTCCTGGCTGTCGTCCTGTTCATCGTCATGCTGGCGACGGCGGCCAATCCGCGATTCTGGAGGCCGTGGCTGGGTTGGGTGCTGGTGGCCGGACTGGTCGTCGTGAGCGTCCTCATGTGGGGTGGCATCCTTGGATTGCCCCTGGTGACGAATGACCGCTGGGGTGGCCTGCCCCTGACCTTGATCCTGTCGATCTTCGGTATCGTCCTGTCCTTTCCGCTGGCCGTGGTGCTGGCGCTGGGGCGGCGTTCGCAATTGCCGGCGGTGCGGGCTTGGTGCGTCGTCTATATCGAGCTGTGGCGCGGCGTGCCCCTGATCAGCGTGCTGTTCATGGCCTCCATCATGTTTCCGCTGTTCATGCCCGAGGGCGTGACCATCGATAAATTGCTGCGCGCGCAGCTCGGCATTATTTTGTTCACGGCCGCCTATCTGGCCGAGATCGTCCGTGGCGGCTTGCAGGCCATTCCGCGTGGGCAATATGAGGCGGCCGATTCCATCGGCCTGACCTACTGGCAGAAGATGCGCCTGGTGATTTTGCCCCAGGCGTTGCGGCTGGTCATTCCGCCGCTGGTCGGCCAGTTCATCACGACCTTCAAGGATACCTCGCTGGTCATCATCATCGGACTTTACGATCTGCTTTCCAGTACCAAGGTGGCCCTGTCGGATCCGCAATGGCGGGCCTTCTATGTCGAGGGCTATGTGGTGGCTGCGTTGATCTATTTCGTTTTTTCCTACGTGATGTCGCAATACAGTCAATATCTTGAGCGCCGCCTCAGTGCCGGCGCGCGCCGCAGGTGATGGGAACAAGCTTCATGCCGACAGACGAAATCGTCATTTCGCTCAAAGACGTGAACAAGTGGTACGGGACGTTCCACGCCCTGCGCGACATCAATCTTGACGTCCGCAGGGGTGAGCGGGTGGTGGTGGCCGGGCCCTCGGGGTCGGGGAAATCCACGATGATCCGTTGCGTCAACCGCCTGGAGGAACATCAGAGCGGCATCATTCTGGTCAATGGGACCGAAGTCTCGAACGACGTCAAGGCGGTCGAGAAGGTGCGCCGCGACGTCGGCATGGTCTTCCAGCAGTTCAATCTGTTTCCCCATCTGACAGTGTTGGAAAATCTGACGCTGGCCCCGATCTGGGTTAAGCACATGCCGAAGGCCGAGGCGGCGGACATCGCCATGAAATATCTGGAGCGCGTGAAGATTCACGAGCAGGCCAAGAAATATCCGGGCCAACTGTCGGGCGGTCAGCAGCAGCGCGTGGCTATCGCCCGCAGCCTGTGCATGCGCCCCAGCATCATGCTGTTCGACGAACCGACGTCGGCGCTCGATCCCGAAATGATCAAGGAAGTCCTGGACGTGATGGTCGAACTGGCCGAAGAAGGCATGACCATGGTATGCGTCACCCACGAAATGGGGTTCGCCCGCACCGTTGCCGACAAGGTGGTGTTCATGGCCGATGGTCAGGTGGTGGAAATGAACACTCCCTCCGAACTTTTCGGCAATCCGAAGGAAGAACGGACACGACAGTTCCTGAGTCAGATCATCCGTCACTGACGCCGGTTGAAACGAGGGGGCGCGCGGCGCGCAGACGCCGGGCGGAG
The DNA here is from genome assembly GCF_002845745.1 of Telmatospirillum siberiense. Lineage (GTDB taxonomy): Bacteria > Pseudomonadota > Alphaproteobacteria > Rhodospirillales > Magnetospirillaceae > Telmatospirillum > Telmatospirillum siberiense. The sequence goes on from NZ_PIUM01000001.1 coordinate 247,036, forward strand.
GTACAGCGTTGAGTGGTGATCTTTGGGTGTTCGGTTACGGCTCGCTGATGTGGCGGCCGGATTTTCCTTATGTGGAGGTGGAGCCCGCCGTTCTCGACGGATATCACCGGTCCTTTTGCATCTACAGCCGCTATTGGCGGGGAACGCCGGAGCGGCCCGGGCTGGTGCTGGGCCTGACGCCGGGCGGCGTCTGCCGGGGGCTGGTCTACCGCGTGGCCGAGGAGGAGCGGCACGCGGTCGTTTCCTATCTGAACGAGCGTGAACTCGGCAGCTATGCCTATCTTCCGAAGACCCTCCCGGTCACCATCGGTGACGCCAGGGTGAACGCCTATACGTTCGTCGCCGACGAGGCTCATCGTTACTATGCCGGTGATCTTGCCCTGGCCGAAGCGGCCCATATCATCATGGAGTCGCAAGGCATCGCCGGCCTCAACCGCGATTATCTGATCAACACGGTCCGCGAGTTGGAAGCCACCGGCTTCGTCGAGCCGGCCCTGCACGCCCTGTTGCGCACCGTCGAGGAACTGACCGGCGTCATCGAAGGCGGCAGCGGGATTTGAAAAAGCGCAGGGTCACCTCAGACGAGGGATAGGAGGGCTTTTAAGCCGCCGAGGCCCCTGGGCGTCGTTTTTCACCCCGCGTCGGCGTCGATGTACTGGCGGAGCAGCATGCCCAGGATGATGGTCAGGAAGGGCACGACGAACATCAGCATGACCAGGATATGCACGGTCAGATGTTTCCGCCGTTCGGCCCGTTCGGAAAGGGGGGCAGGCTCCTTGGAAACGCCGCTTTCGACGGGCTTCCTCAGCCGATAGGCGAGGACGCCGATGATCGTGGTGACGATCAGCCCGGCGATGCTGGTGTCGACGATCGGGGTTCCCGCCCGCATGGCCACCAACGGCCCCATGCCGGAGAGCAGAAACCACATGGGTGAGGTCAAGCCCAGTCCAAAGGCGAAGATGCCGATGGCGAGGGCGGTCAGGAAGGCTGCCGGGGAATCCAGGAACTTCAATGCCATCCCCTGTTCAGTCGGTTGCGGCCTTGACCATTTCCAACGAGGACAGGCCCCAGAAGCGGGCGATGTGATGCCAGGCTTCCTCGGCCGTTTCGACGAATTCGAACAGATCCTTGTCGGCCGGGGCGATCATCCCTTCGTTCACCATGGTGTCGAAGTTGATCACCCGCTCCCAATATTCCTTGCCGAACAGCAGGAAGGGGATGCGCTCGATCTTTCCCGTCTGGATCAGGGTGGCGGCCTCGAACATCTCGTCCAGTGTGCCGAACCCGCCGGGAAACACCACCAGTGCCTTGGCGCGGGTCAGGAAATGCATCTTGCGCAGGGCGAAATAGTGGAAGCGGAAAGACAGTTCGGGCGTGACGTAAGGATTGGGCGCCTGTTCCATCGGCAGCACGATATTGAGGCCGATGGATTGGGCCCCTGCGTCATCGGCGCCGCGGTTGGCCGCCTCCATGATGCCGGGGCCGCCTCCGGTCAAGACCACGAAATCGCAGTCGCTGCCCATGGCACAGGTTTTCGAGACCATTTCGCCCAGGCGCCGCGCTTCGTCGTAATAGCGGGCGTTGGCCAGCGTCCGGCGGGCGATGCCGACCTTGCGGGCCAGTTCGGCATTGTCCGGATGGGCTCGGGCGGCGCTTTCGGCTTCGGCGAGCGACGCCTCGGCAGTGGCGCGATCGGTGATGCGGGCGCTGCCGAAGAATGTCACCGTCGAGCGGATGCCGTGTTCCTTCAGCAGAAGGTCGGGCTTCAGCAGTTCGAGCTGGAGGCGAACCGGCCGCAGATCTTCGCGGAGAAGAAAGTCTTCGTCCTTGAAGGCGAGGCGATAGGCCGCCGATTGGCTTTGCGGCTTTTCTGCGAGTTCGGCGTCTTCACGGGCAGTTGGAAAAGGGCCTTCACCTTTGGGTGTCATGCGGAACTTCCGTTGCTTAATCGGATAGATTTAGGGACGAACGGGCCGATATCCAATGGTTGGCAGGCATTCCCCGGGATTTCGTCGATGCCGCCGCCGTGACTCGCTTCAGATGAGTCACGGCACGCGGGCGACAGGTATCGCTAGTGGAACGTTTCATCTTGAATGAAAGGTTCCACGAAAGCCTGAGCGGCGTCTGAGCCTGCCGGAGCCGGAGGCGAAGGCATCGTATGAAGCCCACCTAGTCGGTCGTGTCATTTTAGATGACGCGCCCGACTAGGAGCGACCGCAACATTGCTTGTATTTCTTGCCGCTGCCGCATGGACAGGGATCGTTGCGCCCGACCTTCGGACCGCTGCGCACCACCGGCTTGTTGTGCATCTTGCCGTCGACATAGACCCAACTGGCGTCGAGGCGGCGGAAGTTGGCGGTTTCATGGTGCGTCTGTTCCAGGCCGTTCTGGCGGAAGCGCGCGGCGAATTCCACCGTGCCGGTTTGCGCGTCCGCCTCGCCGCCTTCCGTCGAGAGCACCGTCAGACCTTGCCATTCGACCGCTTTCGCCCAGGCTTCGGCCGCCTTGCGGTCATGGTCGGTGCGGGCTTCCGGCGCCAGGCTGCGTTCCAGATGGTCGATGTCGCACAGCACATAGGCCGTGTAGCGCGAGCGCATCAGCGCCTCCGGCGTGGCGGCGGGGCCGCCGGCCAGGATGGGGCCGCAGCAATCTTCGAGGGCTTTGGCGCTGCCGCAGGGGCAATCGGTCATGATGTCTCTCAAGTCCCAGGTTGAAATGAAACCGAAGGCGCTTGTTACCCCAAACCGGGCCGCCGGTCCAGGAGGCGTTGTTTTGAAGCGTCCCGCATGATTGGATATGGCCGGGACGTTCGGATCTCGCGGGGGATTTTAAGGAGTGGATCGATGGACACTGTGAAGCTTGGCCGGACCGGCCTCGAAATCTCGCATCTCACGCTGGGCTGCATGACTTTCGGCGTTCCCGGCCGGGGCCCGCACTCCTGGACGCTCGATGACGAGCAGAGCCGCCCCCTGATCAGGAAGGCGCTCGATCTCGGCATCAATTTCTTCGATACCGCAAATGCTTATTCCGAAGGGACTTCGGAGGAAATCGTCGGTCGCGCCCTGAAGGACATGGTGCGTCGCGACGAGGTGGTGATCGCCACCAAGGTCTACAACCGCATGCGCCCCGGGCCGAATGGCGCCGGCTTGTCGCGCAAGGCGATCATGACCGAGATCGACAACAGCCTGCGGCGTCTTTGCACCGATTACGTCGATCTCTACCAGATCCATCGTTGGGATTACGCAACGCCGATCGAGGAGACGCTGGAGGCGCTTCACGATGTGGTGAAGGCCGGCAAGGCGCGCTACATCGGCGCCTCGTCGATGTACGCCTGGCAGTTCGCCCAGGCGCTTTACGTGGCCAGGCTGCACGGTTGGACGGAATTCGTCAGCATGCAGAACCATCTGAACCTGCTTCATCGCGAGGAGGAGCGGGAAATGCTGCCGCTTTGCGCCGATCAGAAGATCGCGGTGCTGCCGTGGAGTCCGCTGGCCCGCGGCCGGCTGACCAGGGACTGGAACGAAACCAGCGAGCGCCAGGAAAACGACGCCTACGGCAAGACGCTCTATTCCGCCACGTTGGATGCCGACCGCCGGGTCGTCGAAAAAGTCGCCGAGGTGGCCAAGGCGCGCGGCATTCCCCGTGCCCAGGTGGCATTGGCCTGGGTTCTGCGGAAGCCGGGGGTCACCTCGCCGATCGTCGGGGCCTCCAAGCCCCGGCATCTCGATGACGCGGTGGCGGCCCTGTCGATCGAGCTGTCGGCCGAGGAAGTCGCGGCGCTGGAGGCCGCTTACGTTCCGCACCCCGTCGTCGGTTTCTCCTGACGGGGCGCCAGATCGCCCACCATGCGCAGGATCAGGCGACCCGTCTGGGGTCGTCGAGGACGGGGGAAATGTCGTAGGACGGCACTTCCTCCTCCGGATAGGCGCCGATCCGGTGGATCGAGAGATCCGCGCCGGCGAATTCCTCCTCGCCGGATAGCCGGAGACCCAGAATAGCCTTCAAGACGCCGTAGACGACGAAGCCGGTCACCGTGGCGATGAGGACGCCGAGCCCGGTTCCGAAAATCTGTGCCGGCAATGAAACGCCGCCCAAGCCGCCCAGCGATTCCTGTCCGAACACGCCGCAGGCGATACCGCCCAGGGCGCCGCAGAAGCCGTGCAGGGGCCAGACGCCCAGGACGTCGTCGATCTTCCATTTCGACTGGCACTGGTTGAAGACCCAGACGAACAGCATGCCGGCGATCGCACCGGTGGCGAGCGCGCCAACCGGATGTATGACGTCGGAACCGGCACAAACGGCGACCAGCCCGGCCAGGGCTCCGTTGTGAATGAAGCCGGGGTCGTTGCGGCTGATCAGCAGGGCCGAGAGGATGCCGCCGACCATGGACATTAGGGAATTGAGGGCGACCAGTCCCGACAATCCTTCGATCTTCTGCGCGCTCATCACGTTGAAGCCGAACCAGCCGACCGACAGGATCCAGGCGCCAAGGGCCAGGAAGGGGAGGTTCGACGGGGGGATGCCGGCCATCCCGCCACCTTTGCGGTAGCGGCCGCGGCGGGCGCCCAGCATCACTACGGCGCCGAGGGCCACCCAGCCGCCGAAGGCATGGACCACCACCGATCCGGCAAAGTCGTGGAACCCGCTGCCGAAGGTGGCGCCCATCCAATCCTGGAAGCCCAGGCGGGTCCCCCACACCATGCCTTCGAACCCGGGATAGAAGATGGCGGTGATCAGGAATGTGGCGATCAGTTGCGGATGGAATTTGGCCCGCTCGGCAATGCCGCCGGAAACGATGGCGGGAATGGCCGCCGCGAAGGTGGCCAGGAAGAAGAACTTCACGAGATCGTAGCCTTTAGGTGCGAAAAGGCTGCCTTCCGCGCCTGTCAGGACCTTGGCCGAAACCAGGAAATGCACGCCATAGGCGATGCCGTAGCCGATGAAAAAATAGGCAACGGTCGAGACGGCGAAATCGGTCAGAATTTTTACCAGGGCGTTGACCTGATTCTTGCGCCGTACCGTGCCGACTTCGAGAAAGGCGAAGCCCGCATGCATGGCCAGCACCATGATGGCGCCGAGCAGAACGAATAGGACATCAAGCCCCGGGGTGGTGGAATCCATCTTGGCCTCGTGAAGTCATTCCTGAAACGCGATGGGCCAACCGCTATCAAACGGCATGCCAACGCATATCGTTTGGAGTGAATTCCACGATTTCAACCGATTAGTCGGAATACTTGAAAAAGTCTTAAAAATATTCTGCAATAAAAATGGGCAAACTAGAAAGAAATGGCCTATAAATTAGACAATCTAGTCTTTCGAAGACGTTATGGTAACATAATAGGCAAAACTCATATCCTTGTCAATATTGCTTATTATTTGGGCTGCGGTGGGCTTTCTGGTCGGGCTCTCCCTGGCCGTCACCGCTATGCAGCTTTTTCATCTCCGGTCTATACCTGCGGGCCAATCTTTCGTATCTTCGCCGCCTCCTCATTTGATGCCGAGGCAACCGCCGTGGTGAAGCTTTCCCTTTCCAAAGATAAGATCCGCATTCTGCTGCTGGAAGGCGTCCATGAAAACGCCGTCCGCGAATTTCACGAGGCAGGCTACAACAATGTGGAATTGTTGCCGCACGCCCTCGGTGAAGCCGAGCTGGTCGAAAAGATCCAAGGCGTGCATATGCTGGGGATCCGCTCGGCCACCAAGCTGACCGACAAGGTCCTGGCCGCGGCCAACCGTCTGTTTTGCGTCGGCTGCTTTTGTATCGGGACCAATCAGGTCCGGCTGGATACGGCGCGCCGGGCCGGTATCCCGGTGTTCAACGCGCCCTATTCGAACACCCGCTCGGTGGCAGAGCTGGTCATCGGCGAGATCGTCATGTTGTTGCGCGGCATTCCGGACAAGTCTCGTCTGGCGCATGAAGGGAAATGGCTGAAGAGCGCCAAGGACTCCTTCGAGCTGCGCGGCAAGACCCTGGGCATCGTCGGCTACGGCCATATCGGTTCCCAATTGTCGGTGATGGCCGAGGCCATGGGCATGCGGGTACGCTATTTCGACACAGAGAAGCAGCTCGCCATCGGCAATGCACAGCCCTGCTCCAAGCTGAAGGAGCTGTTGAGCATCTCGGACGTGGTAACTCTGCATGTGCCGGCGACGCCGCAGACCAAGAACATGATCGGCGAGAAGGAATTGCGCGCCATGCGCAAGGGGTCCTACCTGATCAACGCTTCGCGCGGCAATGTGGTGGTGATCGAGGCCCTGGTCAAGGCTCTGGAGGACAAGCATCTCCTCGGGGCGGCCATCGACGTCTTCCCGTCCGAGCCGGGCAGTAATGCCGACGCGTTCGACAGTCCCTTGCGCGGTCTGTCCAATGTCATCCTGACGCCGCATGTCGCTGGCTCCACGCATGAGGCTCAAGCCAATATCGGTCTCGAAGTGGCCGAGAAGCTGATCAAATATTCGGATAACGGCTCGACCTTCGGGGCGGTGAATTTCGTCGAGGTCTCGTTGCCGGTGAAAGCCAGCGGCGGCCGTTTCCTGCACATCCATGCCAATGTCCCCGGCATGCTGCGGCGGATCAACGAGCTGTTCTCGTCTCGGAATCTGAACGTTTCAGCCCAGTATCTGCAAACCGACCCGGAGGTCGGCTATGTGGTGGTCGATATCGACGGCGAGGTCGACGAGGCGGAGGTGATGGCCGAACTGCAGGCTTTGGAAGGCACCATCCGGGCCCGTTACCTGTACTGATATTCAGGGGACTTCCCGCCGCGTCGTGGGTGGCGTCGGCGGGATACCCATAGGCGCAAGCTTAACCCTCGCCCGCTTTGCGGGAGAGGGGACGAGCGAAGCGAGTTGGGTGAGGGGACTTACGCGCGGGAGCGCGGAAAAAGTGTGCAGAAACAAACAAGTCTTTATGTCGCGCGGACGCTAAGCCCCCCTCACCCGGCCGCTAAAGCGGCCACCATCTCCCGCAAGGGGCGAGGGTTATGCTAGCGCTTATGGGCGTTCCTGCCGGTGTTCCGGCCCGTCTCACGCCTCGATCGGCTCGACGTCGACGGCGACTTTCAGCGACTGCTCGCCGCCGCCCAGCACCACGCCCTTCAAGGGGCTGACGTCGCCGTAATCCCGGCCCCAGGCCGTGGTGATATGTTCAAGGTCGGGAACGCGGTCGTTGGTGGGATCGAAGTCGATCCAGCCGGTGCCGGGGACATAGGCCTGGAACCAGGCGTGCGACGCGTCGCTGCCCTTCAGTTTGGTCCCTCCCGGCGGCGGCCGGGTGAGCAGATATCCCGAGACATAGCGGGCCGCCAGGCCGACACTGCGCAGGCAGGCGATCCCCAGATGGGCGAAATCCTGGCAGACGCCCCGGCGGTCGATAAGCACCCGCTCCAGCGGGGTGCTCACCGTCGTCGCCGTGGGGTCGTAAGTGAAGTCCCGGTGGATCCGGTGCATGAGATCGAGCAGGCCGGCGAGGATCGGGCGGTTGGCCGGAAAGGAGGCCTCGGCATAGTCGGCCAGCGCCTCCGAGATACCCGCCAGGGGACTGGGAAAGCAGAATTCCTTGGCTTCCAGAAGTTCGGGCGTGCGGACGCTGTCCAGGACGTCGACGACGCTTTCCCACCAAGGCGTATCCTCGGGGGCCGGGCGGATGCGCGGCTTCAGCTCGACCCGGCTCAACGACTCGACGATCAATTTACGGTGCTGGTCGTGCAGCGAGAAAAAAGTGATCGGATTGCCGAAATAGTCGGTTCCGTGCCCTTCCATCTCGGTGGGCTGCGGACGGATCCTCAGGGTCGAACGGCGGCAGACCTGCCAGGAAAGGGGACGTGGCGCCAGATGCGCCATGTGATGGGCCACCAGCACCGGCTCGTTGTAGGTGTAGGTGGTCAGATGGCGGACCTTGTAATTCATGGCATCGGTTCCCGGATCGGGGCGTTTCCCGTGGCGCTGCGGCCAACCGCGTGGGTGAAATATTCCCGTGTCACCGTCTCCGACAGCTCCCACAATTTCGAGCGCAGGACTTCCAGATAGGTCGCCAGATTCCGTCGGCCGCCGTCTTCGTCGGGGCGGGCGAGAACATCGACCTCGGCCGTGCGGACCGCTCCGGTCAGCCAGATGGTCAGGCGCTGCTCAGGGCCGTAGAAGGCGGTGCGGCGTCCCGCCGCCACCTGATCCATGTGGGTGCCGAGAGCGGCCATCTGGAAGGCCAGCGAGCGGGGGTTGCTTTCGTCGGCCAGCAGCAGGTCGAGCACGGGGGCGAACTGCGGCGCGGAAAGATAACGCGAGCGATAGGTCATGGCGCTGTCCGAGACTTCGAGCAGCACGTCGAGGGCGGCCGAGCCGGCGCTGTCCAACGGTTGCAGGATGTTGGAAAGAACATCGAGGACATGCATGCCGCGCTCCAGCCGCCGGCCGATATCGACGAAGCGCCAGGCCAGGCCGCGCGTCATGTTTTCCATGGCCAGTCCGCTCAACGCCTCGCAGGCGAGCACGACGTGGTTCAGCAGATTGACGAGATCCTCGGTGTTCAGGCGATCGCCCATGCTGATTTTCGAAACCTCGTCGAGCAGCCGGTTGACCGCCCGCCAGGTGTCCAGCGACAGGCGGTCACGGACCATGGCGGCCATGCGATGGACCCGTTCGATGGTGGCCCTGAGGCCGTGGATATGGGCCGGGTCGAAGTTCATCCGGGCGATGGTGGCGGCGGCCTCTTCGGGGTCGATGTCCGCCGGCAGCCGGTAGAGCCGGCTGATCAGGCTGACCGCCACCGGCAGTTCGTCGGCCGCGCCATAGCTGGCGGCATTGCCGATGCGCGACAGGGTGGCCCGCAAAAGCCGCGTCGCGTCTTCCGAGCGTTCGACATAGCGGCCGAACCAATAAAGATTGTCGGCCACCCGGCTGGGCAGGTCATGGGCGCCGCGCACCAGCTTGACCGGGGCGTCGGCGGTCTTCAGCGGCACCGCGAGCGGCACCTGTTCGTCGGCGCTGATCCAGGTGTCCTTGCTGCCGCCGCCATATTGCATCGAGACGATATTGCCGCCGCGCTCGGCGGCGACGCGGGTCAGGCCGCCCGGCATGACGACATAGCCGTCCTCATGCGCGGCGACGAACACCCTCAGCATCATTGGCCTGGGATCCAATTCGCCCTTCGTCCACACCGGCGCGGTGGACAGTTTCAGGCGCTCCTGGGCGAGAAAGGCTTCGGGGCGGTTGCGAATGTTCTGGGCCAGTTCGGCCCGGCGGATCGCCGGGAGATGTTCGCCGAATATCGGCTGGGGCAGGGCCTTGATGCCTGGATAGGCCGGTTTGACCACCATGTGGTCGAGATTGGCCAGCACGTAATCGCGTTCCTTGTTGCCGCCGCACCACCAGGTGGCGACCGAGGGCATCTTCAGGTCCTCGCCCAGCAGTCGTCTCGCCAGAAGGGGCAGGAACGGGGCCATGGCGCCGCTTTCCAACAGGCCGCTGCCCAGGCCGTTGGCCACCACCACATTGCCCCGCCGCACCGCCTGAACCAGGCCGGCGATGCCCAGCGTCGACTCGCCCCGCAATTCCAGGGGGTCGCAATAGGCGCCGTCAGTGCGGCGCAGGATGACGTCGACCGGTTGCAGACCGTCCAGGGTCTTCAGATAGACATGGTCGCCGCGAACCGTCAGGTCTTCGGCTTCGACCAGGGTATAGCCCAGGAAGCGGGCGAGATAGGCGTGTTCGAAGAAGCTTTCGTTATAGGGGCCGGGCGTCAGAAGGACGATGCGCGGCGCCTCGTGATGGCGCGGCGAGAGGCTGTAGAGCGTCTCGCGCAATTTATGGAAAAATGGCGTGAGCGGCTCGACCGGGCGGGTGCGGAGCATCTCGGGCAGCGTCCGGGCGACAATGACGCGGTTTTCCAGGGCGTAGCCGGCCCCCGAGGGCGCTTCGCAGCGGTCGGACATCACCCACCATTGCCCATCGGGCGAGCGGGCCAGGTCCGCGGCGTAGAGATGCAGGCGCCGTCCGCCGGCGGGACAGACATTGTGCAGCGCTCGCAGATAGGAGGGGTGACCGAAGACCAGGGCCGGCGGCAGCATGCCGTCGCACAGTAATTCGCGCGGTCCGTAAAGATCGGCCAGGATTCTGTCGAGAAGTTCGGCGCGCTGCATCATCGCCGCTTCGATGCCCGCCCATTCCTGGGAGGACAGGATCAGGGGTACGGGGTCGAGCTGCCAGGGTCGGTCCAGTCCGCGGGGGTCCCGATAGACGTTGTAGGTGACGCCGTTCTCGCGGATCAGGCGCTGCGCCCGGTCCCAGCGGGTCAGCATCTCGTCGTGGGGAAAGGTCGACAGGGCTTCGATGAAGTTTTCCCATTGGGGACGCAGCCAGCCGTCGGCGTCGACCATTTCATCCCTGTGGCCGCGGACCATGGGATAGCCCAAACGGAAGGCCCCCGGCAGGGAGCCTTGCCCGATCAGTCTGTCATCCGGCGGAAGCTGCCTGCGTTCCATATGTCTTTCACACACCAAAAACGGGTTATTCGCGTTCTATCGTCACCGAACTGAGAGCCGCAGGTCAAGGGTGGTGGGAAAATCCGGATTGGGCTCGGGCGGCGGCGGAGACATTTCGCCCGGCGTATGACCGATGGCGAAGAAGCGGGCGAGACGGCGGCTTTCCGCCTCATTGGCGTTGATCGGGAAGGTTTCGTAATTGCGTCCGCCGGGGTGGGCCACGTGATAGGTGCAGCCGCCCAGCGAGCGTTTGTTCCAACTGTCGACCACGTCGAAGATCAGAGGGGCATGCACGCCGATGGTCGGATGCAGGCAGGACGCCGGCTGCCAGGCGCGGAAGCGGACGCCGGCGACGTACTCTCCCGGCGTTCCGGTCGGCGTCAGCGGCAGACGGTGGCCATTGCACGTCACCACATGGCGTTCGCCCACCAGGCCGTCGACCTTGACCTGCAGCCGTTCGACCGAGGAATCGACGTAACGCACGGTTCCTCCGGCGCCGGGTTCCTCTCCCATGACATGCCAGGGTTCCAGGGCCTGGCGGACCTCGACGCCGACGCCGCCGTGGCGGACGTTGCCGTACCGCGGGAAGCGGAACTCGTAATGCGGGGCGAACCAGGCATTTTCAAAGGGAAAACCGGCGCGGCGCATGTCGTCCAGAAGATCCGTGAAATCCCGCCAGAGGAAATGGGGCAGCATGAAGCGGTCGCGCAGCGCGTGTCCCCAGCGGACCAGCGGGGCGCGATAGGGTTCGAACCAGAAACGGGCGATCAGGGCGCGGAGAAGAAGCTGCTGGGCGCAGCTCATCTTTTCGTGCGGCGGCATCTCGAAAGCGCGGAATTCGACCAGGCCGAGCCGTCCGGTGGGGCCATCCGGCGAATAGAGCTTGTCGATGCATATTTCGGTGCGGTGGGTGTTGCCGGTGACGTCGGTCAGGACGTTGCGCATGATGCGGTCGACCAGCCACGGCGGCACCTCAAGGCCCGGCAAGGGCAACTGGCGGAGCGCGATGTCCAGTTCGTAGAGGCTGTCGTCACGCGCTTCGTCGACGCGCGGCGCCTGGCTGGTCGGTCCGATGAACAAGCCGGAGAACAGATAGCTGAGGCTGGGGTGGTTCTGCCAACAGCGGACCAGGCTGCCGAGGAGGTCGGGGCGGCGGAGGAACGGGCTGTCGGGGGCCGTCGCCCCGCCGACGACGATATGGTTGCCGCCGCCGGTTCCAACGTGGCGGCCGTCGATCATGAACTTCTCGGTGCCGAGACGGGTCTGACGGGCGCAATCGTAGAGCGCCGCCGTCGTGTCCCTCAGCGCCGGCCACGAGGACTGCGGGTGGATGTTGACCTCGATGACGCCGGGATCCGGGGTCACCTTGATGAGATTGAGCCGGTAATCGGTGGGTGGCGGATATCCCTCGATATGCACGGGCACCGAAAGGTCGTCGGCGGTTTCCTCGATGGCGCTCACCAGTTCGACGAAGTCGTCGGCATTGTCGAGCGGAGGCATGAAGAGGCACAGCTTGCCGCCGCGCGGTTGCAGTCCGAGCGCCGTCCGGACGGTATCGGAAATCCAGCCGGAAGCTGTTTGGCGGACTTCGCCCAGGGGTGTTGTGGCCTGCTCCTTGATGATGGCCGTCGGTTTCGCCGTCGGCGAGCCCGTTGCCTGCCGTTTAGGCTGGGCCGTCGGCGGGGACTGGCGCAACTGCTGCGGATCGGGCAGGGGGCCGCGCGGCGAGAAGGGATCTTCCGGGTAGGTCCAGGGATAGGCGGAGGGCGAAATCCAGGGCAGCGATTCGAGCGGCAGCCGATAGCCCAGGGGCGAATCGCCGGGGACCAGAAACATCCGTCCCCGGCGCATCGGCCAGGGGCCGGTGATCCAGCGGGGCCGATCCTTGGCGTTCCAGCGCTGGATCGGCAGGGCAAACCCGACGGGACGGTCGAGGCCACGGCTGAAGACCAGGGCGAGGCGGGCCCTTTCCTCGGGATCATCGAGCTTGCAGTCGAGCGGATCGACATTGACCGGCAGCGTCTGTTCGCGGGCGATGTAGTGCAGCGGATCCTCGTAGGCCGCCACCAGATATTGGCTGTCCAGCCCCAGCCGCTGGCACAGCCGTTCGCCGAACAGGCGCGCGGTTTCCTCGTCGGGCTGATCCTCGGCGTCTTCCGCGGCGACCAGATCTGGATTGTTCCACAACGGTTTCCCGTCGCCCCGCCAATAAAGCGAGAAGGCCCAGCGAGGAAGGCTTTCGCCGGGATACCATTTTCCCTGGCCGAAGGTCAGCAGGCCGCCAGGCGCGAAGCGGTCGCGGAGCCGGTTGATCAGCGCGAAGGCTTTCTGGCGTTTGGTCGGCCCGACGGCGGCGGTGTTCCATTCGTCGGCGTCCATGTCGTCGAGCGAGACGAACGTGGGTTCGCCGCCCATGGTCAGGCGGACGTCGCCGGATCGCAGGATTTCGTCGATCTTGTTCCCCAGAGCGTCGATGCCGGCCCATTGTTCGTCCGTGTAGGGCTTGGTGACGCGCGGCGTTTCGACGATGCGCCTGACCTCCATGTGATGGGCGAATTCCACCTCGCAGGGTTCCACCAGGCCGGTGATCGGCGCGGCGCTTCCCGGTTCGGGCGTGGCCGCGAGGGGGATATGTCCCTCGCCGGCCAGGAGGCCCGAGGTCGGATCGAGGCCGATCCAGCCGGCTCCAGGCAGGTAAACTTCCGTCCAGGCATGAAGATCGGTGAAGTCGCGCTCGGGTCCGGCGGGGCCGTCCAGCGGTTTCTGGTCGGGGACCAATTGCACGAGATAGCCCGAGACGAACCGCGCGGCCAGCCCCAGGTGGCGCAGCGTCTGCACCAGCAGCCAGGCGCTGTCGCGACACGACCCGGTGCGTTTGCCCAGCGTTTCCTCGCAGCTTTGGACGCCGGGCTCCATGCGGATGACGTAACCGATCAAATGCTGCAGATCGCGGTTGAGGCCGACCAGGAAGTCGATGGTCCGGCAGGCCGTCCGGTCGATGCCCTTGAGGAAGGCCGCGAGTTCCGGTCCCGCCGGCTCGGCCACCAGGAAGGGTTTCAGTTCCTCGCTCAAGGTGGGGTCGTAGTCGAAGGGAATGGTTTCGGCGGACGGCTCGAGAAAAAAATCAAAAGGATTGAAAACGGCCATTTCGGCGACCAGATCGACCTCGAAGGTCAATGCCGTGACCGGTTCTGGAAAAACCAGGCGAGCCAGGAAATTGCCCTGGGGATCCTGCTGCCAATTTATGAAATGGCCGGAAGGCTCAACCTTAAGGGCGTAAGATAGGATGCTGGTGCGGGAATGGGGGGCCGGGCGAAGCCTGACCACCTGGGGTGAAACCTTGACCGGGCGGTCGTATTGGTAGGTCGTCTTATGGTTGAGGGCGACGTGAATGCTCATGTGGCTCCCCGAAATGATGGCCGTCTGCGATCAATGGCTCAAAGCCGGGTTCATCGCAAGCCAAGATTTGTCCGATTTTTGGGCAGTCAAGGGCGCGGCCTGTCTTTTGGGCTACTTTGAGGCGGGAACCATTGGCAGACGTGACCTTTGTCATGTGTTACCTTTGTTGCAACCCATTAAAGTCGGTGGCATATTCGGCTTCAGGGTCCCAAAAAGTAAATGGTTGCCCCTCGGTTCATTCGAATTTCTACATAAAGCCAAGAAAGGCAAGAAATGGGCAGGGACTACCACATCCTGGTATTGGAAGATGAACCGGCCACCTGCGCCATGTTGGCAACTCTCATGGAATCTGAGGGCTTTCGCGTCAGTACTGCGCAGCGCGCCGCGCAGGCCCATGATCTGGTCGCTCATCATCGTTTTGATCTGATACTTCTCGATTTGAACCTGCCTGACGAGGACGGTCTCTACATCGCCCGCGAAATGCGTGCCAAATCGGATGTCGGCATCATCATGCTGACCTCGCGCAAGGAGGATATCGATCGCGTGATCGGCCTTGAGATGGGCGCCGACGATTACGTGACGAAGCCGTTTTTCCCGCGTGAGTTGGTGGCCCGGGTGAAGAATTTGCTGCGCCGTCTGAACATGCCGCGCGCCGGACGCCGGGCCGATGGCCCGCCCGGCAGCGAAGTCCGGCGTTTCGACGGCTGGGAGATGGATCTCGCCAAGCGCAGCCTGATCGATCCGCAAGGCCTGGAAATCAATCTGACGCGGGCCGAATTCGATTTGCTGACCGCCCTGGTCAACAGTGCCGGCCGCGTATTGTCGCGTGATCAGCTTCTCGATGCCATCGGCAGTCAGTTCTGGACGCCGGTGGATCGTACCATCGACGTTCTGGTCAGCCGCTTGCGCCGCAAGATGGAAGTCGACCCCAAGTCCCCCGCGATGATTCTGACCAGTCACGGTTTCGGCTATAAATTCGCCCCGTCGGTGGCGGTGGGCTGAACCGGCAATCGGTGGTGATGGGCTGAACTGGATAACCCTCCTAAGGTTATCGACGCGCTTTGCAAACGGCGCCACAATGAGCCGCGCCCGGGTTTGGCAAGGGGGCGGATGAGTGAGTGCGGTTTCCGCTATTGATTGGACCAAGCAACGGATTTTGATCGTCGATCGCGACGAACAGTTCCGTTTTTTTGCACGCGGCCTGTTTCTTCACCGCCGGGTTTGCGAGGTCCAGAGTACGGCTCGCGTCACCGAGGTGCCGCGTCTTTCCCACCAGGAAATCAATATCGCTTTCATCGAGGTGCCCGAGGACGACACCCCCGTCATCCAGATGCTGCGGTGGTTGCGTCATGGCGAGGACAGTCCCGCTCCCGAAATGCCGGTCATCTTGTTGGTGAAAACGCTGGACAAGACCCAGTTGGCCCGCGTTACGGCCTTCGGTATTCATGGCATTCTGCAAAAACCGGTATCGGGCGAGAAACTGCTGAAGGCGGTCGTCGGCGTGGCGACCAATCCGCGCCTGTTCAAATCGGCGGGGGAACCCGTCGCCGACGCCGCGTCGAAAGTTCTTCCAGCGGCCAAGGTGGCCGTCGAGGAATCCGCTCCGGCGTCCGTCCCCGTCGGAGAGGCGCCGCCGCCCCCGCCGGTCGAGCGGCGAACGGCCGCCCAAAAGGCGGTCAGGGTGGCCGCACGACCCGTCGGACGGGATCTTCCCTCGCCGCCTCCGGCGATGACGGTCCGCTCGGGAGGCGGTATCGGCGCTGTCGAGCCTCCAGCCAAATCGAACCGGGGGACGGATCCGATCGAAGTGGTCGCAAGCCCTCCGGTGGCCGAGATCCGGCCATGGCCCGACGAATCGGCCGCCGTCGGGAAGGCGCCGTCGGAGCCGCTGGAACTGGCCGCCCTCGCGGAAAACAAGAAAAAAAAGAAGAAAGACATTGCCCTGGCGGACCCGCTCCAGGACAAGGACGGCGCCAAAAAGGACGCTGGGGCCGGGATCGAAGCAATCCTTGAGGCCCACGCCTCATGGGTTGCCAGCAGCGGCGGAGACGGCCGCCGGGCCAACCTCGAAGGGCGCGAGTTGTGTGGTCTGGCCCTCGGCGGCAAAGTGCTGAGCTCGGCGATGCTGCGGCGCGCCGAGCTTTCCGGGTCCGATTTCACCGGGGCCGATATGCACGGCGTCGACCTTCGCAATGCCGACGTTTTCGGCGGCACCTTCGTCGGGACCAATCTGGCCGTGGCCCGCATGCGGCATGCCAAATTGCGGGGGTGCGTCTTTTCCCAGGCCAGCCTGAAGGGCGCCGACCTGGGCGGAGCCGATCTGACCGGGGCGACATTCGGCGACGCCGACCTGACGGGCGCCATTCTCGTCGGGGCCAATCTGGCCGAAGCCGATTTGTCAGAGGTGGGCGGTTTGATCCAAGGGCAATTGGACGGTGTCAAAGGCGATGCCGCGACCCGACTGCCGCCAGGTCTGATTTTGCCGGAGGGAAATGATTGATTCGGCATGGCGGATGACTGAGGTTCTGGCTAAACGATAAGTGCCACAGGCCCTTGTCGAGATTTGCTATAAGACGTTCGGGCGGATTCGCTCCGCTCCGGGGCACGATCCTGTGGATAAACGGGGCCCTGCCGTGCTATTGGGCATTCTGTCGGTCATGCCGGTCGCCTGAGCCCGAGCGGCGCTTCGGCCCGCCGGGGCGGAGCGTGGACGTCATCTGAAACCGTGGGGTTTGGAGCGTTAATTTCGTGACAAGCCCTGAGTTTTGAACCATAGAGGATTTTATGTCGACTTCAGTTGCTGCTCCCCGGCCGTCGCCTTTCGTCCTTTGGCTGATGGCCATCCGTCCGCGAACCCTGAGCCTTTCGGCGGTTCCGGTGGCGGTGGGCAGCGCGATCGCCTGGAGCGGCGACGGACGCATCAATTGCCTGGCCATTCCCTTGGCGCTGGTCGCCGCCATGGCCATCCAGATCTGCTCCAACCTGTACAACGATGTCGCCGATCACGAGCGTGGTGCCGACGGTCCCGATCGCCTGGGGCCGCTGCGGGTGACGGCTGCGGGTCTTCTGTCACCCTCCCAGATGAAGCGCGGCGCCATGGTCTGCACGGTCGTGGCGGCGCTGGCCGGCCTCAGCCTGGTCTGGATGGGCGGTTGGCCAATTCTTCTTTTGGGCGTCGCCAGTCTGCTGGCCGCCTGGGCCTACACCGGCGGTCCGCTGCCTATCGCCTACACGCCGTTCGGTGAAATTTGCGTCCTGATCTTTTTCGGCATCGGCGCCGTGGCTGGAACCTATTGGCTGCATCTGGGGCGGGTGACGGTGGCTTCGGTCCTGGGCGGTGTCGCCATCGGTTGCTTCGGCTCGGCGGTCCTGCTGGTCAATAACTATCGCGACATCGTGGCCGATACCCGGGCCGGGCGCCGGACCCTGGCTATCGTCGCCGGTCCGCGGATCAGCCGGTGGCTTTACGCCCTGCTGATGGTCACTCCTTTCGCCCTGCTGCCGGTGTTCGACCTTCTGCTGCGCGGCGGGCACGCCTGGGTGGCCCTGGTCGGCCTGCCCCTGGCCCTGGTGATGGTCAGGCGGTTCTTCCGCGAGGCGCCGGGGCCGGCCTTCAATCGGATTCTCGGGCAAACGGCCCAGGTGCAGTTGGCCTATGGCCTGTTGCTTTGTGTCGGACTCGCCCTGTGAGGGCCCCGCGCGGGCGGCTTGCCCGTCTTTTCGGCTTTCTGCTGGTCGTCGCCATGGGGCATTCCGCGCATGCCGGCGAGCTGCTGCTCTCCTCGGCGCCGAAGCTCGTGCCATCTGTGACCTTCACCGATCAGGACGGCCGCCCGCTTGGGCTGGAGGCGTTCAAGGGCAAGGTGGTGGTGCTTGATTATTGGGCCACCTGGTGCGCGCCCTGCCGCGCCGAATTCCCTCAACTCGACAAGCTGCAGGGCCGACTGGCCGACAAGGGATTGGTCGTGGTGGCCGTTTCCCTGGACCGCAAGGGTAAACCGGTGGTCGATCGTTTCTACGAGGATCTGCGCATCTCCCATTTGGGTAAATATCTCGATCCGTCGAGCCACAGCGCCACGGCGCTGGGAATTCGCGGGCTTCCCACCACGCTGCTCATCGACCGCCAGGGGCGGGAAGTGGTGCGTGTCGAAGGCGAGGCCGCCTGGGATGGCCCCGAGATCGGTAAAATCCTCGAAGGTCTCCTGGCCGGCGGGTGAACGGCCTTGTCGCCGGATCTCTTGACGCGGCGGTCCCCCGGATGCTTTGCTGCGAGTTCTGGCCATAAAAAAATCGGGGTTGTTATGCAGTATCAACGCACGGAGCGTTCGCGCCCCGTGGATCCGCCGTTTTCGCCGGTTCTGCTGGCTGGGGTGGCGTTGACGCCGGTACCGCCGCGCCTTCTCCAGCCGTTGTTCGACGGTGTCATGGCGGTGGTGCGACGCCGGCATCCCGATATTCTGGAAAGATTGAGCGCCTATCCCGATGCGGTGGTCGGCATCGATCCCGTCGATCTGCCGTTCGTTCTGATCCTGGAACCGCGGCCCGATCGGCCCCGGCTCACGGTGCGCCGCGATTTTTCGGATATGACGACGACGGCGGTGGTTCGCGGGCCCTTGAGCCTGCTGTTCGCCTTGGCCGAGGGGCGCCTGGACGGCGACGCGGTCTTCTTCTCGCGTCAATTGGTCATCGAAGGCGATACCGAGGTGGTGCTGGCGCTGCGCAATGCGGTCGACGGAGCCGGCATCGATCTCGATGCCGATTTCGCCGCCACGCTGGGCCCACTGGCCCGGCCGCTTCGGCGTGTCGGTCTGGTCGGAGGCCGGCTGTTCGATCGCCTGTCGCGTGACATGGACCTGATCCGCCGGGCCTTGGTCGGGCAGGCGCTGAAAGGGGTCGATGCCCAGTCGGCCCGCCTGGCCGAGCTGGAAAGCGAAGTGGCCACCCTGCGCCGGAGTCTTCGTCAGCGGGAGCGGCCGTGATGGCGGCGTCCCAATCGCCCGTCGAACTGGTCTGTCCTGCCGGAACGCCGGCGGCTTTGCGGGCGGCCATCGATGCCGGGGCCGATTGCGTCTATCTGGGCTTTCGCGACGAGACCAATGCCCGCAACTTCCCCGGCCTGAATTTCAGCCGCGAGGAACTGGCCGAGGGAGTGGCCTACGCCCATGCTCGCGGCGGCCGGGTCTATGTGGCGATCAATACCTTTCCCCGCGCCGGCCATCCCGAGATCTGGCACCGCGCCGTCGATGATGCGGCGAGGCTCGGTGTCGATGCGGTGATTCTGGCCGACCTGGGCCTTTGTGACTATGCGGCCCGCAAACATCCCGATTTGCGGCTTCACTTGTCGGTGCAGGCCTCGGCCTCCTCGGCCGAAGCCATCCGTTTCTATCATGAGGCTTTCGGCATTCGCCGCGCCGTGCTGCCCCGGGTGTTGACCGTTTCCGAAATCGCCGGTCTCGGCGCGGCCGTTCCGGTGGAGATGGAGGTGTTCGTCTTCGGCGGGCTTTGCGTGATGGCGGAAGGCCGCTGCGCGCTGTCCTCCTACGCCACCGGCAAATCGCCGAACATGAACGGCGCCTGCTCGCCCGCCAGCCATGTCCGCTATATCGAAAAAGGCGACAAGGTGGTCAGCCAGTTGGGCGGCTTCACCATCAATACCTTCGGTGCCGGCGAGCCGGCCGGCTATCCGACGCTCTGCAAGGGACGCTTCGAAGCCAACGGTCGTCTGAACTATCTTTTCGAGGAGCCGACCTCGCTCAATACCCTGTCCATTCTGCCGGAGATGATCGCCGCCGGCGTGCGGGCCTTCAAGATCGAAGGCCGGCAGCGCGGCCGGGCCTATGTGGCGAATGTGGTGCGGTCCTTTCGCCAGGCGGTCGACGCCATCGCCCGAGGCGAAACGCCGCCCGACATGGCGCTGGAGGACATCACCGAAGGGGGCCGGCAGACCGCCGGCGCCTATGAACGGAGCTGGCGATGAGAGAGGCGAAACTGACCGTCGGCCCGGTGCTCTTCAACTGGCGGCCGGAAGTCTGGCGCGACTTTTATTTCCGCCTGGCCGACGAGGCCCCAGTCGACACGGTGCATCTGGGCGAGGTGGTCTGTTCGAAGCGCCAGCCGTTTTTCGCGCCCCATCTGCCGGAGGTCATGGACCGCCTGACCGCCGCCGGCAAGGAGGTCGTCCTGTCCTCGCTCGCCCTGGTCATGTCGGAGCGCGAACGCGACGCCATGCGGGCATTGGCCCTGGATGCGGGTGATCTGCTGGTCGAGGCCAACGATCTTGCCATTGCCGCCGATCTGGCCGGACGGCCGCATATGATCGGGCCCTTCGTCAATGTCTATAACGAGGGAACGCTGGGCTATCTCGCCGGCAGGGGGGCGCGGCGGATTTGCCTGCCGGCGGAGCTGCCGCTGGAAACCCTGACGATCCTCGCCGCCGAGGACAAGGCCGAAATCGAGGTGCAGTCCTTCGGCCGCCTGCCTCTCGCCCTTTCGGCCCGCTGCTATCACGCACGCTCGCACAATCTGCACAAGGACGGCTGTCAATACGTCTGCGGACAGGATCTCGACGGCATGGCCGTTGACACCATGGACGGCTTGGCCTTTCTCACCGTCAACGGGACCCAGACCATGTCCTCGCGTTACGCCAATCTCCTGGGCGAACTTGGGGATCTGCGGAAGGCCGGCATCCACCGGTTCCGCCTGTGGCCCCAGAGCGGCGACATGGTGGCGGTGGCCGGGCTGTTTCGTCGCGTTCTGGATGGGGCCCTGGATGCGAAAGAGGCGGCCGGGCGCCTGGCCGATCTGGTGCCGCCGGACGTCGAGTTCGCCAACGGCTATGTGCATGGCAGGGAAGGACATGCCTTCGTCGCCTGAAGGTTCGCGAACGACAGGGCTTGAATCAAGCCCCATCTTTCTCACCGGAGTATGCACTGACCTCTCCACAGGCGCTTCCGCTTCGTGCTAGGCTGACCTCTGGGGTTGGTCTTACCGGAAAAGTCGCATATGTCCGTTATATCCGGACCGGGGCGGGGGAACGCTCGCGTTCAGACGTCCGCCGCGCGGGTCTTCCGCAGGGCGTGACGGGTGAGGGGAGATGCCGATAATTATTGCGGAATATATCAAAATAATTATCGGTTATGTGGCGGTTCTTCCCCTCTATTTTCAATCGACCTGGGAAACCGCTCTTTATTTTTACGAGCCCAAGCTGGCGGCCGTGGCCGTCGCCGTCGCTCTGCTGTTTCTTTTTCTGCGGGTCCTGGCGGGCGGCATCGTCGGCTGGGCGGCGCGGACGGGACTTTACGGCGCCCTGTTTTATGTCATTTCGAGCAATGCCGAATTCCGCGTGCTTTATCCCGATATCGTGGTGGCATGTCTGATCGCCGCCGTTGCTGTGGCCGGTCTCTGGTTGCCGGTGAGCATCGTCGGCGGGGCTCTTCGCCTGGCGCTGCAAAGGCGGCGGATCGCCGCCTCATCGGCTGTTTTCTCTCCCTCGGGGACGGCGCGGGCATTCGAGGTGACGCGCCCCGATGCCGACAGGAAGCAGGTCATGGTCGTCATGATGACCGATATCGTCGGATACAGCGCGCGCATGGAAAAGGACGAGGCCGCCGCCTACGCCCTGCTCAAGGAACACAATGTCGTGATGCGCAAGGCGATCACCTCCCATCGCGGCAAGGAAATCAAAACCATCGGCGACGCCTTCATGGTCGTCTTCGAAAGTTCGCTCGACGCGTTGCGCTGCGCCATCGCCATGCAGACGGGATTGCGGGAATTGAACCGCTCTCGCCCCACCCACGATCAATTGCAGGTCCGTATCGGCATTCACCGTGGTGAAGTCATCCGTACCGAAAAGGACGTGTTCGGCGAGGGGGTCAATATCGCGGCGCGCATGGAATCGGTGACGGCGCCAGGGGGAATTTCCATCTGCGCCGATATTTACGAGGACGTGAAAGGGAAGATCGAAGCGGGTTTTCAAAGCATTGGGCAGCCAAAAATGAAGAATATCGCTAATCCGCCCGAGGTCTTTCGCGTGCATATGCCCTTTTAGAAATGGTGGGTAAGAATTGCCATCGATCGTTATTGAAAATCCCATCATCAGTGATGGGCGACGGCGGGGTTCCATGCTAGATTCGTGGCCTGAAATGGGCGGTTCGATCATTTGGGGGTGGGGTGTCGTTTCCCTTTGAGGTGCAGGCATGAGCGTTCTCTACAAAGCCTTGGAGCGTGCGTCCAAGGCTCGGGAGACACTGCGTTCCGATCCGATGCCGACGCCGCGCCTGCCTCTGATGGGGGGGCGGCCAGCTCGCCGGCGTCGCCTGCCTGTGGCGCTGTCGGCAGTGGCCGCGGGTCTCGCCATCGCGGCCGGCGTCTTTGTTCTGTTCGGAGATGACCTGCTATCCGGTCTTGATCGCGTCTCGGCCCCGTCGCCCAAAGTGCCGGGATCGCCGCGCAAGCTTCCCACCCTGGCCCAGCAGCCGCCCGCTGTGATGCCGGCCGTGCCCGACGCCGCGCCGGCACAAGTCGGCGAGAAGGCGGGGGCGCTTTCGCCGCAAGCGGCGGCGGCATCGGTCGAGCCGTCTCAACCCGCTCCGGTCCAACCCGCTTCGATACAGGCCGCTCCGGCTCCCGTCGTTCCGGCAAAGCCCGCGCCGGTCTCGACGGCGCCGGCTTTGCCGGTTGCCGGCAGGGCGGCCGCTGGAAGGCCGAAAGTCGTACAGGCCGATGAGGATCTTCCCGCCGTTCTTGACCGCATCCGGCGCGAAAGGATGGCTCCCGCGCTGGCCCAAGGGGTCACCGTCGACCGGCGGACGGCGACGGCCGATCTGACCGGGCGTGACGGCGCCTCCTCGATCGCCGTTTCGGTGGCGGCGGCGCCCAATCATGAAGACGCGAATACCGCCTACGATATGCTGATGCGCGGCCAGTACGAAGGCGCCCTCGGCCTTTACGACAAGATCCTGAAATCCTCGCCCAGGAATGTCGCCGCCCTGCTGGGCAAGGGCACGGCGGAACACAAACTGCGTCGCTATGGCGATGCGCGGGAAAGCTATCGCAGAGTGCTGGCGATCGATCCCGGCAACCGCGAGGCGCTGACCAACACGACGGCCATCGTCGCCGATCTTGCGCCCGATCAGGCGCTGGGGGAGTTGCGCGTACTTCAGAAGAACTATCCGGCATTCAGCCCGATTTCCGCCCAGATCGCCTCGATCGAAGCCCGGCGGGACAATCTCGCCGCGGCGATCCTGGCCTTGGGCGACGCGGTCGCGCAATCGCCCGACAACGGCCTCTATCGTCTTAATCTGGCGATTTTGCAGGACCGGGCTGGCGACCGGGAAGCGGCGGTGGCATCCTACCGCCAAGCCGTCGATTTGTTGGGGGGGGCATCGTCGCTGCCGGTGCCGCTCGATCAAATTCGCCAACGTCTGCGTTATCTGCAGGGGAGGTGACCGTATGCCCTATCTCGCCCATTTCGGGCTGCAAGATCATCCTTTCTCGCTGACGCCAAACGTCGATTATTATTATCCGACGCAAGAGAATACCAATATCATTGCCTCGCTGGAGTTCGCGCTCCGGCGTGAAAGCGGCATCGTCAAGATCGTCGGTGAGGTGGGTACCGGCAAGACCCTGCTGTGCCGTCTTCTGATCAACAAGCTGATCGAAACCGAGGCGGTCGCCTATATCAACGCTCCCCAGGCCGACGCCCAGTCGATCATCCTGACGGTATGCGAGGAATTCGGCGTCTCGCCGGCCGGCGATATCTCTCCCTATGCCGCCCTCAACCGTTTCCTGGTCGAGGAGCATGCCAGGGGCCGTCTGGCGGTGGTGGTCATCGACGAGGCGCAACATCTGGGCAAGAGCGGGCTGGAAGCCATTCGTCTGGTCTCCAATCTCGAAACCGAACGAAGCAAGCTTTTGCAGGTCGTGATGTTCGGGCAGACCGAACTCGACGAATTGCTGCGCGATCCGGCCCTCCGGCAGCTGAATCAGCGCGTGGTCTTCTCCTTTTCCACCAAGCCGCTGACCGAGGCGGAAACCAGGCGCTATGTCGCGCACCGTCTCAAAGTGTCGCGCCGCCAGGGCGTGGATTACGACATCTTCAACGAGGAAGCCCTGACCACCATAGCCCGCCGCAGCGGCGGCATTCCCCGGGTGGTCAACATCATCGCCGACAAGAGCATGCTGGTCGCCTTTTCCGAAGGATCGCCCACCGTGCGGCGCGCCCATGTTCTAGAGGCGATCAAGGACACGCCCGGGCTGGTCACCGGGGGCGGCTTTGACTGGACTTGGTTGAAGGCCTGCTTCGGGGCGTTCGGGCGCCGCGCTGTCGTCGTTTCGCTGCTGGCCGCCTTGGCCGCCGGCGTCGGCGGCTGGTTCGCCTGGTCGGCAACCCATCGGGTCGTCGTCCTGGTGGAACCGGCGACGGTTTCCGCCGCGCCGGCGCCGGTCGCCTTGCCGGCGCCGTCGCAGAGTTCCCCGCAATCCGTCATGTCGCCGCCGCCCGCCGCCGCCGCGGTTCCTCCTCCGTTGCCGGCCGCCACTGCCCCGGCGGTGACGCCGATAGCGGCGGATGCCGGGGGAGACGCCGCGATATCGCCTGCTCCCGAGACGGCCTCGCCCTCCGTGGCGACTGCGATGACGAAGACGCACCAGGGCAAGCCGAAACGGGGCGCCCCCCGCAAGACGAAGTCGGTGCCGGTATCGGTTTCCGGTGACGAACCGCCGCCGGACACGGCCGCGCCCGTGGCGCCGGTTTCGGCTTCGCCGCCGTCGGAGAGCGGAACCCAAAGCCCCAAGGTCGTCACCTCCTCGGCGGCAACAGTCCCGGCGGCGGCCTCCACGACGGGGACCTCGACCTCCGCGCCCACCGCTCCCGTCGCCGCGCCGGCGGCGGCCCCGGTTCCTGTCGATATTCCGGTGACCAACGATGCCGCCATCAACGCCACCTTGCCGGGACGACCGGGAATTTACGGCAGCGGTCGCGGCCATTGAGCGGACCGGGTTCCCTGGGAGAAGCCACCGTCTTCGTGCTGTTCGGTCTGGTCTTCGGTAGTCTGGCGACGGCCCTCAGTCACCGCTTGCCGCTGGGCCTGCCGATCGGCAACGATCGGTCGCGCTGTCCGAAATGCGCCGTGTCGCTCGGCGTTGCCGATCTGGTTCCCCTCTTGTCATGGGGGGCGGCCCGGGGCCGCTGCCGGCATTGCGGGCAGCCCATATCCTGGCGCTATCCCGTGATCGAACTGCTTGTCGCGCTTCTGTTCCTCGCCGCGTGGCGGCATTGCGTCGGCGATCTTCCGGGCGCCGTGATCCTGGCGTTGACGGCGTTCGGACTGACGGTGATTACCGTGGCCGATCTCGAAGCGGGGATCATTCCCGATGCCATGCTTCTGTTTCTGGCCCCGCTGGCGGTCATTTGGCGTTGGTGGGACGGCGGCGGCTGGTGGGACGGCCTGGCCGGCGCGGTTGCCGGGGTGGTGGTGACGTATGGATTGCGATGGGGATTCAAGCGTTGGCGGGGCAGGGATGGCCTTGGTCTGGGCGACGTGAAATTCCTGGGTGTGGCCGGCTATTACCTGGGGTTGCAGGATCTCGGCGCCTATCTCCTGCTGTCCGGGCTGACGGGATTGCTGTTGGGCGTCGTCTGGCGGCTGTCCGGCCGTGGGCCGGTCTTTCCTTTCGGACCGGCCCTGTGCGTCAGTCTTCTCGTCGGATTGTTCCATCCCGCCGTCTTGGCCGTGCTGGCGCCGGGATGAGGCGTCTTTTTCTCTTTTCCCATTTCCCCACTTTGCCCATTACCAGGACTGGAGATTGAATCGGGGTGGATTGGCCTTTATCCTTTGACGCTGGTGGGGAATGGGGGAATTCCGTGTTTGGGTTTTATTCGGGAAGATTGGACGTCCGCCATTCCGCCGGTCGCGGGATTTTGTTTTCCTTCTGCGCGGCGGCGGTGCTGGCGGCCTGCGCCCCTCCCGATAACGGCCTGACCAAGGCGGACTACAAGAACCTGCTGGAACGCAACCCGCCGCCGGCGGCCGATCGTTCCGCCGCGCCGCCGCCCATTCCCGATCTTCAGCCCATCCTGGCCGCGCCGCCGCCGCCGTCGGTGGCCCAGCGTCTGGTCAGCGTCAGCATCACCGATCCCTCGGTGCCGTTGCGCGACGTCCTTTTGGAACTGGCCCGCAAGGTCGACGTCGATCTCGACCTCGATCCCAATATCGGCGGCGGCATCATTCTGACCGCCAGGGACCGTCCGTTCCTCGACGTGGTCGACCGCATCTGCGATCTCGGCAATCTGCGCTATTCCTTCAAGAACAATGTGCTGCATGTCGAGGTGGACGGCATGTATCACGAGAGCTATCACCTCGATCTGCTGAATTCCATCCGCAGCACGAGTACGGATATCGCCAGCAGCGCCAATATCAATACGATGATTCAGGGGAGCGGTAGCGGTAGTGGCGGCACCAATACCTCGACCAGTGACGTGAGCAGCAAATCGACTTCCGACGCCTGGGCCGAGGTCGAGACCAATCTCAAGCAGATCCTGGCCAACTCCAATCCCCGCAATCAGCCGGTGGCCACCAACACGACCGGCTCGATGATCAGTTCGGCCGTGGTCCCGGCGAGCCCGCTGAAGGCCGTGCGGGGCGGAACCGGCGCCTTGCCGCTGGAGGCGGGCGAGGGATCGGCCGGCGAACCGGGCGAGGCGGTGAAGAGCGCCGCCGCCGAATTGGCGCGCGCCGTCGTTCCCGCGCCGCCGGCCCCCGCGGCCCCTCCGGCGAGCGCTCTTTCGGCGGCCAGCTACAGCGTCAATAAGCAGGCGGGGATCGTCTCGGTCTATGCGACGGGACGTCAGCAGAAGCTGGTCAAGGCCTATTTCGACAAGGCGCTGGCCAAGGCCGGGGCCCAGGTGCTGATCGAGGCCAAGGTGGTCGAGGTCAGCCTGAACGACAAATACAGCACCGGCGTCGACTGGGTGGCGCTGCGTCAGAATTTGAAGGGGACCGGCTTCGGCATCAGTTCCAACAACCCGAGCACCAGCACGACGGCTTCGATTCCATCACTGCCCACTCCCGGCAACCTGACCCAGCCGTTCGGCTCGACGGGGTTCAATATCGGCTTTACCACCTTCGGCGGCGATCTGTCGGCGATGATCAATCTGATCAGGGCCTTCGGGACCACCCGGACCCTGTCCAGTCCCCGGTTGACGGTGATGAATAATCAGACCGCCATGCTGAAGGTGGCCGAGAACAAGGTTTATTTCAAACTGACGGCGACGGTGACCTCCACCCCCTCGACCACGGGCTCGTCGGCGTCGCAGACCGCCACCTACAACAGCACTTTGCAGACCTTGCCGATCGGAGTGGTGATGACGGTGCAGCCGGCCATCGATCTGGATAAGGATCAGGTGGTCCTGGGCCTGCGTCCGACGGTGACGGCATGGCCCGGCAGCTCGGTTTCCGATCCGGCCGTCGCCCTGGGGCTGGCCAGCGCCTGCGGCAGTTCGTCGAGCAACGCCTGTTCGTCGGCCAACATCACCGCCGCCATCGCGAGTTCCAGCGTGCCGGTGATCGACGTGCGCGAGATGGATTCTGTGGTCACCGTTCCCTCCGGCGCCGTCGTCGTCATGGGCGGCCTGATGCAGGAAGTGGCGAGCAAGCAGGACAGCGGCCTGCCGGGAGTCGAGGACGCGCCGGTCGTCGGTGAATTGTTCAAGGCCAACACCGATCAGACGCAGATGACCGAACTGGTGATCTTCCTCAAGGCCACCATCGTTCATGGCAATGACACGGTGGATTGGGCCGACAAGGATCTTTACAAGCGCTACATGCACGATCCCCGGCCCCTGGGGTTCTGAGCATTGCGCGCCTTCCCCGGCGACGGGGCGAGCCGGTGGGGGACTGAACCATGCTGACGACGCTCCGCTACGTGTTGATCACGGCGATTCGCGACCGCCTGATCGCCGCCTTTCTGGTGGCTCTCGTCGCCGGGGTTGGCGGGGCGACGTTTCTGGCCGCCTCGGCGCTGGCCGAAAAGCGGGAGTTCGGACTGGCCTTCGGCGGCGAGCTGACGCGGATGATTCTGGTCCTGGGGCTGATCACCTTCATCAGTTTCCATGTCCGCAGAATGTATGAAACCCGCGAGATCGAGGCCATCCTGGCCCGGCCGATTTCGCGGACGTCCTTCGTGCTGGCCTATTTCGGCGCCTACGCCCTGATCGCCCTTCTGCTGTCCATCGTGGCGCCGCTGCTGCTGATGGTGGCTTTTTCCGCCAATGGCGCGGGATTGATGGAATGGGGTGTCAGCCTGACCCTGGAGGGCTTCATCGTGGTGGCCATCGCGCTGTTCTGCGCCATGTCGCTGGAAAGCGCCGGCGCCTCGGTGATGGCGGCGCTCGGCTTCTATCTGCTGGCGCGTTCCGCCGCTTTTCTGCATGCCATCACCGTCAGCCATACGGCGAGCTTCGATCAGGCCCTGCTGAACGATGTCAATCGATGGGTCGTCGAGATCATCGCCGCCGTGATGCCGCGGATCGATCTGTTCGGCCAAAGCCGCTGGCTGGTTTATGGGCCGGGCGGCGGATGGGGATTGCGCGAATTGGCGGTGCAGACGGCGATTTACCTGCCCCTGCTGCTGGCCGCGACCATCCGCGATCTTCACGTCAAGCGGTTCTGAGCCATGGCGCCGGCCGGCCGCCATCCCCTGTTATGGATCGTCCTGGTCGCGCTTTTATGCGCCCAGGTCGGCTATGCCCGCATCCTGCGGCCGCTGCGTCCGGCCATCGAGGAGATGCCGTTTCCCCTGAACGAGCAGGGCATCAAGGGGCTGGCCCTGGGCGACGACCAGTTTTTGTTCCGCGTTCTGGCCCGCTGGCTTCAGGACGTCGGCGATGGCGGCGGCCGGGTCCGCCCCTTGATCGATTACGATTACGACCGGGTTGTCGACTGGCTGAAGGTTCTCGACCGCCTCGACGAGCGTTCGGATTACAGTTTCGTCCTGGGCGCCAGCTATTTCGGTTCGGTGATGGAACCCAACGCGGGGCCGTCCCGCGTGCGCAAGATCGCGCTTTATTTCCGCGAGCGCGCCCTGGCCGATCCGGCGCGGCGCTGGCCGGAATTGGTATGGGCGGGTGAACGGGCGCGCCGGATCGTCAAGGATCGGCAATTGAGCGAATTGATCGCGGGGGACTTGAGCGCGCTGCGTGACAATCCGCGGGTGCCGGCCTGGCTGCCCTTGCTCGCCCCGCCGCTCTACCGCTTCGCGGGAAACAACCGGGCCGCCGAGGACATAGACGCCGATCCAGGCTTGTCGAAATTGCGGCGCGAAGCCATGCAAGAGCTTCTGAAGAGACTGAATTTGCCAGAATCCCCCTGATTGGGATGGCCCGCGGCCGATGATCAACCGGTATTGACCAATTGAAGGATTATTTTCCGGTAACTTGGTCAATATGAATGTCGGCATAAGGACGTTATTGATGTTTTTCATTGATTTTAAGAGGTTTTGTAGGAAAGAGTTGCGAAGCTCCTCTTGGTCACTATACTAAATATATAGTTCAACGTGGGGGTGTGGGTGTCCCCGGAAGGAGAGGGTGATGACGGAGGTTGCGCCATCTGGGGGATTTCTGTCGAGGGCGGGCGATTGCCGGAATGGTCAGCATGGCTTTACCCTGATCGAAATGTCGATCGTCCTGGTGATCATCGGCTTGATTATCGGCGGCATCATCAAGGGGCAGGAGGTCGTCAACAGCGCGCGCGTGAAAATGCAGGTCGCGCAGATCGACGCCGTCCGGGGAGCCGTTTATACCTTCCAGGACCGATATGGTTACTATCCCGGCGACCTTACGGGGCGCACCACCTTCGGCTTCACGGCGCTTACCGCGGCCACCGATGGCAATCAGGACGGCATGATCGGAGCCTTCCAGGCGGCGGCGCCTGCCTATCTGGCCGATAATGCCAATGATACGGGCAACGAATCGCAGATCGTTTGGCTGGATCTGGCTGCGGCGGACCTGCTTTCGGGCATCGTGGTAAGCAGCGGCAATGTATTTACGTCGACAAGCGCGACATATGCGGGAAAAATCGGCGGAACGTTCCTGACCATCGGAAGTTACAATATGGCGGCGAACGGCGGTCCCGCCGTGAGGGCCCCGATCCTGCGTATTCAAGGAAATGCGCCGGCTGCGGCTGTCCCCACGGTGGGCCTCAAGGAGGCCGATGCTTCCGGCATGGATGCGAAGTATGATGATGGCAATCCCGGAACGGGGACGATTCTCGTCAATACGGCGACCTACGGTACTTGCACGAATCCCGCTCCGACGACGGCCGATCCTGGGGTCGGTCGATATGTCGTCTCGGGCGTAAATCCTAACTCGGTATCTTGCGTGGAAAATTTCATTCTTCAATAAATATTGGGGCCTGCCGCCGCTTGTCCGTAGAGATCGATTTTTCGGCACTGACTTTAAAGAAAAAACCCCTCGCCCGCGTTGCGGGAGAGGGGACGAGCGAAGCGAGTGGGGTGAGGGGACTTACGCGCGGGAGCGCGGAAAAAGTGTGCAGGAACGGACAAGTCTTTATGCCGCGCCGACGCGCGACCCCCTCACCCGGCCGCTAAGGCGGCCACCCTCTCCCGCAAGGGGCGAGGGTTTATCCGAGCGCCGATGGGTAGGGACGCCGGTTATCCAAGGTGGGCAATTGGGCATGGCCGGGAAGGGAGCGAGACGGTGGGGGGCTTCGAATTTTCCGATCAGGTCGGGCGGACGCCGGCGAAGTCCGAAGATTCCATTGCCCCCCCTCCGGATGCGCAATCGCCTTCTCGGAACGAGGACGGAAGAGCCGGGGCCCGCATCGGCGATCATCTGGTCGAGATGGGGCTGATTTCCAAGGATCAGCTGCAAGTCGCCCTTTACGAGCAGAAGCGGACCAGCAAGCTTTTGGGGACGTTGCTGGTCGATCTGGGCTTTATTACCGAATCGGCGCTCTCGGCGGTGCTGGCCTCCAGTTCCGGTTACGAGAAGTTCGATTTGCAGGGCACGGTGGTCGAGCCCGACGTGCTGAAGCGGATTCCCAAGGAAGTGGCGCTGCGCTACCGGGTGCTGCCGGTCGGCTTGGAGGGTAAGTCGCTGCGCCTGGCCATGGCCGACATCTATGACGTCCTGGCCCTCGATCAGACCCGCAAATACGCCCCTCCTGGCTGCGAGATCATTCCGCTGGTCAGTTCGGAGGCCGAGATCCTGCAGGCCATCGACCAGTTCTACGGCTACGAATTTTCCATCGACGGCATCCTGCGGGAACTTGAAACCGGCAAGCACGACATCTCGGCGTCCGCCCTGGCCGGCGAGGGCTATGTCCATCCCCTGGTGCGGCTGGTCAACGCCATCGTACTGGATGCGGTGAAAAGCGCCGCCTCGGACATTCATCTGGAACCGGAGGGCGCCTTCGTCCGCCTGCGTTACCGTATCGACGGGGTGATGCAGCAGATCCGCACCTTCCACAAGGATCATTGGCCGGCCATCTCGCATCGCATCAAGATCGTCTCCGGCATGAACATCGCCGACAAGCTGAACCCGCAGGACGGTCGTTTCGGCTTCGCCATGGGCAGCCGCAAGATCGATTTCCGCGTCTCCTGCCTGCCGACCGTGCATGGCGAGAACATCGTCATCCGGATCCTCGACAAATCGCGCGCCGTCATGTCCATCGACGGCCTGGGCCTTTCCGACAACAATTTCCGGCTGCTGCAAAAGCTGATCAAACGGCCGGAAGGCATCATCATCGTCACCGGTCCCACCGGTTCGGGCAAGACGACCACGCTTTACGCCGTGCTCAACCAGATCAATTCCCTCGAACGCAACATCATGACGCTGGAAGACCCGGTGGAGTACGAGGTCCAATTGATGCGCCAGGGCCAGGTCAGGGACGGCACGGCGATGAATTTTGCCGACGGCGTGCGGGCCATCCTGCGCCAGGACCCGGACGTCATCTTCATCGGCGAGGTGCGCGACCAGGCGACCGCCGCCATGGCGCTCAGGGCGTCGATGACCGGCCATCAGGTTTATACGACGCTGCATACCAACGACGCGGCGGGGGCCATCCCCCGCCTGCATGATCTTGGCCTCAGCCACGGCCTGCTGGCTGGCAATATCATCGCCATCATGGCGCAACGGCTGGTCAGGACGCTGTGCCCCCATTGCATGGCGAAGCGTCCGGCGACGGCGGAGGAATGCGGAATTCTCGGCGTCGATCCGGAAAAGGCGCCGCTGCTCGGCGAGGCCAGGGGGTGTCCCGAATGCCGCCACACCGGTTACAAGGGGCGGCTCGCCGTGCATGAACTGCTGCCGGTCAACCGGGTGCTCGACGAGATGATCCTGTCCGGCGCCTCCCTGGTCCAGGTCAGGGAGGCGGCGCGGAAGTTCGGCTATGTGCCGATCGCCGAGGATGGTTTCCTGAAGGTCCTTCAGGGGGCGATTACCTTGGACAGCCTTTCCCGCGCGGTCGACATCACCGATCGGTTGTAAGGGCGCGCGCCGATGCCTCTTTACCATTATCGGGCGCTGAATCAGACCGGGCGGCGGGTTTCCGGTCAGTTGAACGCCAACAATGAGGCCGATCTTTATCAGCGACTGAAGCAGATCAATCTCGAGTTGCTCACCGTCTCCGCCGATAAAGGGCGGAACCGCCTGGCCCTGTTTGGCGGAAGGGTCAAAAATCGCGAGCTGATCCAGATGTGCCTCCATCTGCAGCAACTGTCGGCCGCCGGTGTCAGCCTGATGGAGGCGCTGGCCGATGTGCGCGATGCGACCGATCATCGGCGGCTGCGGGATTTGCTGGCCGAGGTCTTCGAGGATGTCTCCTCCGGCCAATCCCTGTCCGAGGCGTTCGGCAGGCATCCGCGAGTGTTCAGCACGGTCTTCCAATCCCTGGTGGCCGCCGGCGAGGAAAGCGGCAATCTGACCGAATCCTTCACGCAATTGATCGCGCATTTGAAATGGTCCGAGAACCTGAACGCCAAGATCGGCAGGGCGACCCGCTATCCGATGATCATGCTGGCTGTCATGGCGGCCCTGTTCATGTTCATGATGCTGTTCGTGGTGCCGCAGGTGGTGTCGTTTCTGATGGCCAACGGACAGGAACTTCCAATCATCACCATGGCGTTGATCGCCACCTCCGATTTCGTCCAGGGCTATTGGTGGGCGATCACCGGGCTGCCCGTGGGCGGTTATTTTCTGTTCAAGCTCTGGGCACGCCTCTCGGAGAGCTTTGCTTACAAAATCGATTTTTACATTTTACGGGTCCCGCTCCTCGGCGAATTGAGGCGTAAACTTTCCTTGTCGCGTTTCGCGCATTTCTTCGCCACCATGTTCCAAAGCGGCGTGCCGATCCTCACCTGCCTCGACACCGCCGGCCGGGTGACCGGCAACCGGTGTCTGGCCAGGTCCCTGGCTTTGGTGCGTGTCGGCGTCGAGGACGGCAACCCGTTGTCGGTTGGATTGCGCAATACCGGCGAGTTCCCGAGTCTGGTGATCCGCCTGGTGAAGATCGGCGAAGACAGCGGTAACCTGGGGGAGACGCTGAACAATGTGACCGATTTCTACGATCGTGATGTCGAGCGGAGCGTCGACGCCCTGGTCAGCATGATCGAGCCGGCATTGACGCTGTTCGCCGGGGCGATGATGGCGTGGATCGTGCTGGCGGTATTGGGGCCCATTTACGACAGCCTGAGCAGGATGGGGTGATTTTTTCGATGTTGGAGCCGTCCCGTTGGATGTCCCTGTTTCGTCCCGCCGCTTCCATCCGGAAATGGTTGGCGCGCGGTGCCGGCGTCATCACGGGTGGCCGTGTGGCGGCGGCGGTTCGCCCCTTGGGAAGACTGTTGAGGGCTTGGGGCCTGCTTTCGTCGGCGGGCCGGTTCGTCCTGATTTTCGGCGATGGCGGGGGCAGTCTGGTTCGGTTTCAGGGGCGCCGGGTGGTCGATGCCCTGTTTGTCGCGGTCGACGCGGAAGACGGCCTGGAGACGTTTCGTCGATATCTGGGGGACGATCCCACGGCGCCATTGATGGTTTCCGTCGATGTCCTGGAACAGATGTACCGCGAGGAACAATTGCCCCGCGTCGGCCGCTTCGATCGTCTGACCATCGTCAAGCGGCGTCTGGATGTCGCCTTTCCTCACGACACCCTGAAGGCCGCGGTATCCTTGAACCGCGCCAAGGACGGGCAGGAGACGGTGTTGTTCGCCGCCCTGCCGGTTACCGGGACGATCGGCAAATGGATCGGCTTTCTCGAAAGCCTGTCCAATCCGGTGACCGGCTTCTGTCTGTTGCCGCTGGAATCGGAAGCCGTGGCCGCCCGTCTTTGCCCGTCTTCCGGCGACGAAGGCCAGACCGTCTGGCACGCTTTGGTCACGCAGCAGGCGACCAGCGGTTTCCGTCAGATCTTTTCGTCGGGGGCCAATCTGGTGCTCACCCGTTTGACCGCGTCTCCGCCCGGCGACCTGAGCGCGGAAGCCGCCGCGATGCTGATCGAACGGGAGCTTCGCTCCTCGATCAGCTATATCAAGCGTCTCGGCTATGCGGAAACCGATCGGCTCAATCTCGTCGTTCTGGCCAATCACGACATCTGCGCCGCGGTGACCCGGCGCGACCTGCCGGTGAGCGAGGTGATGGCGCTGACCCCGAAACAGGCGGGGCAGCGGTTGGGGTATGGCGAGGTCGGGCCGGAAGATGGTCCTTACGCCGATATCCTGCACGCCCAGGTCCTGGCATCGAAGCGCCGTCCCCGCATCCTCCTGCCGACCGAAAGGTTGCGCGAGAGGCTGGTGTTCGAGCAGTTGTACAAGGCTGGTTTCGCCACGGCCTCGCTTCTGGCGCTGCTTTCCATTTTTTATGTGGGTTCGCTGGCCTTCGATGCCCTCGACGCGATGTCCACGGCCGAGGCGCTGCAAAATTCCATGGCCCTGGAAACGCAAGGGCTCAACCAGCTTCGGCAGAGGACGCGGAATTACGAGGTCTCCATCGACGATTTGCAGAAGGTCGAACAGGCGCTAACCGCCTTCGACAAGGCCCAGATCAATCCGAACGAGGTCTTGCGGTCGGTCGCTTTGGCCCTGGATCCGGCGACGCAGGTGCAAAAGATCCTCTTCACCGCTCCCGATCCCCCGTTCCTTCCCCGTCCCGCCGGGGCACCGGCCGGGGCGGCGAGGGGGGCGCAAAAAGATGCCGCGGTGAGCTACGAGATCCAACTGACCATTCGGTTGCCGGCGATGGAGGCGGGGCAGACCGATCAGGTGACGCGATGGGCCAGGGATATCAAGGACCGGCTGACGAGAAGCCTGCCGGGGCATGACGTCTCCCTGCTGAAATTGCCGTCCGCGACCTCGCGCGCCCAGGTTCTGGAGGGAACGGCGGGGGCCAGCCCCGTCGTCAAGCCGACCGGTCCGGCCGTTGCCGATTATCTGATCCGCAAGAGGCTGTGATGAGCGCCGAGTTGCGTCTGGACATGACACGGCTGAAGGCGCTGCCCCGCCGGCTGAAAATCGTCCTGGCGGTCATCTTGACCGAGGTGATCGTCATCCTCGGCGCCTATGCGGTCGAAACCGTGGTGGACGAGCAAGAGTCCAGGGTTGCCCAATTGCGCGCGCAATTGGCGCAGGCAAGGCGGCAAAGCGCCGAGTTGCGGCGTCAGATCGACCAATATCCCGAGTTGCGGCGGCGTTATGCTGCGGCCGGGGACAAGGGGGTTCTCGACAATCCGAATGCCGTCAAGCTGATCGCCGACGCCCAGGACATGGCCGGCCGCCATTCCCTGGCCAATCTGCACTATAAGGTCGAGCCTCAGGCGGTGGCGGGACCGGCCCAGGAGAAATATCGGATCGGATCGACACAGGTCAGCTTCGAAAGCGGAGCCCTGCTGGATGCCGATGCCATGGATTTTTGGGACGAGGTCCTGCAATCCCTGCCATCCCATTATCATGTGGTCGAAGCCGGTTTGGAGAGAACCGCCGATATCGATGCCGATCTGTTGAACAACCTTCGCGCCGGACGTTCCGTCTCGGCGGTTCGCGTCCGTCTTTCCTTCCAATGGCTGACTTTGCGGACGCCGGCGCAGGAGGGGCCATGACGACGAAGCGTTCCGCCCTTTGCCGGGCTCTGTTGGCGGCCGCCGTTTCCGTGGCGGCGCCGGGCCCCGCCCATGCCCAGCAATCGCCGCCGCCCGGCGAACCGGGGGCGGGGGGGCGGACGCTGCTTTTCAGCGCCGAGGAAGCGGCTGCCATCCGCCGCGCCCTCGCCGGTCAATCCGAGGGGGGCGCCTCGGCGGACATGGAAAAGGCCGTCTCCGCCGGGAAGGGCGGAGCGGCGAATATTTTCGTGTCGGCATTGGTGGACCTGGGAAATGGCCAATGGACCGTTTGGGCGAACGGCTACCGGATCAGTCCCGATCATCAGCCGCCGGGATTTCGCGTGATTTCGGTCAAGGAAAACGATGTGGAGATCGTGACCCTGGGCGACGAGCCCGCGCGGTTCCATTTACGTCCCTTTCAGACCTGGCGGGCGGCGCGTCACGACATCGTGGAGGGTATCGTTCCGTGAGCGTTCCACCGCTTAAAATCGCCGATCTGGCGGCCGGATATGGAAAACGCACGGTGATCCGGGATATCGCCTTTACCGTCGAGCCGGGAGAGGTCTTCGGTCTGATCGGTCTGAACGGGGTCGGGAAGACCACACTGATCAAGGCGTTGCTGGGGCTTAGCCGGGCCAGCGGAACGGCGGATATTTTCGGATTGCCCGCCGGCCCGCCGAAGGGACGCCGGTTGCTCGCCTATCTGCCCGAGAAATTTCAACCCTCGCCCCTTCTGAGGGGGTGGGAGTTTCTATCCCTCACGCTCGGCTATTACGGCAAGGTTCTGGACCGGAACGCGGCGACGCGGTTGTGCGAGGGGCTGGATCTGGATCCGGCGGCACTGGGTCGGCAGGGACGGACCTATTCGAAGGGAATGGGACAGAAGCTGGGGTTGCTCGGGACCTTGTTGACCGGTCTTCCCCTGCTGATTCTGGACGAACCGATGAGTGGTCTCGATCCCCGCGCCAGGATCATGCTGAAGGACCGCTTGAAGGAATACAGCGTCGACGGAAACGCGATTTTCTTTTCGTCGCATATTTTGGCCGACATCGAGGAAATGTGCGACCGGATCGCCGTGATGTGCGACGGGCGTCTGATCTATGTCGGGCCGCCGGGAGATCTGATGGCGCGTCATGGAGGGCAGAATCTCGAACGCGCCTTCCTGGCGGCGATCGACGCCGTTGCGCGGTGATGCGGATTAAACCAAGTCTCGATGAGTGCCGCTCATCGAGACTTGGTCTGGCCCATTGAGGGCCCGCGCCATCATTGGCGCGTAGCCCAGGGTTTCGGAGAAACCCGCCCGGCGATTGAGGGCAGAGGTGATCGGGGCCGATCACCGAGAAGTGGAAATCAGCGGAACAGGCTGGTCACCCCCCGTTTCGGTGGTTGCGGGGGCGTGGCGGGGGCCTCCTCCGTCGAGGCGGACGCCGTCGCCGGCAGAGGCGCGGCGGACGTTCCTCCCGTGCTCCGGTCCTGGCCCGGTGGCATGAAACGGTCCATTTCCGCCGGGTCGATCTTTCCCTGCGCGATCAGGGTCTTCACCGAATCCTCCAGGGTCTGCATACCGTAGCGGCTGCCCATCTGCATCATCGAGGCGATCTGCGGCACCTTGTTTTCGCGGATCAGATTGCGGACGGCGGCGGTGCCGACCAGGATGTCATGGGCCGCCACTCGCCCGCCGCCGGTCCTTTTCAACAGAACCTGACTGATCACCGCCTGAAGGGAGCCGGCAAGCATGGCGCGGACCATGTCCTTGTCCGAGCCGGGAAAGACGTCGATGATCCGGTCGATGGTCTTCGCCGCCCCGCCGGTGTGCAGGGTGCCCATGACCAGATGACCGGTTTCCGCGGCGGTGAGCGCCAGCGAAATGGTTTCGTGGTCGCGCATCTCGCCGACCAGGATGACGTCGGGATCCTCCCGCAAGGCGCTTTTCAAGGCCCGGCCGAAGGACTGCGTATGTTTGCCGACTTCCCGGTGGTTGACCAGCGATCGCTCCGAGGTATGAACGAACTCCACCGGATCCTCGATGGTCAGGATGTGTTTGTGGAAGGTCCGGTTGATGTGGTCGATCATCGCCGCCAGGGTCGTCGACTTGCCCGAGCCCGTCGGTCCGGTGACCAGCACCAGGCCCTTTTCCAATTCGGCGAACTGTTTGAAGATGGCCGGCGCCTCCAATTCGTCGAGCGACGGGATGGCCGTCGGGATGGTGCGGAACACCGCCGCCGGTCCCCGATTGACGGTGAAGGCGTTGACCCGGAAGCGCGCCTGTTCCCCGAAGGCGATGGCGAAGTCGAGGTCGTGGTCCCGCTGGTAATCGGCGCGTTGTTCGTCGCTCATCACCGAATGAAGCATGGCGGCGACCTCGTCGGCGGTCAAAGGGTCGCATTTGAGCGGCTTCAGGTCGCCGGCGATGCGCAGCAGCGGCGGATTGCCGCTGGAAAGATGCAGGTCCGATCCCTTGCTTTGCAGGGTGAAGGCCAGTAACTCGGTGATCTCCATCGGATCCTCTTTATCCAGTGTGTCGAGGCGGACGGGCCCCTGACGGGCCAACCGCCACTCTTTCGTCATGCCCGCTCGGCCTAGCGCGTATGCTCCTGAAGATAGGCTTGCCGTTCCCGGATGCTGTGCAGGGAAACGCTTAAGGTGGCATTGCCGGGACGGTAGAGACGCAGGAAGGCGTCATAGGCTTGAGCCGCCGCCGGATTCCCGGCGCGGTCGAGCAATAGGGCGTAATTCAGCGCCAGCGTGGCGTTATCGGGTGACAGGCGGACCGCCGATGCCATGTCCGCGACGGCGTCGGCCAGGCGGCCGTGTTCCGCTTCGATCATCGCCAGGCGGGCGTGGACCGGCGCCGCGTCCGGGGCCACCTGCCGGGCCGACAGCAGGCGGGGGAAGCGTTTTTCCGCCGGTCCGGCGTCGATCAGGCGCAGCAGCCCGTCGAGGGCGACGGCATTGCGCGGCTCGGCGATCAGGGCGCGTTCGTAATAGAAGCGGGCATCCTCGTCATGGCCGGTCTGTCCGAGGCATTCGGCGATACCCAGCAGGGCGGTCTGGTCGTCGGGGCGGATTTGCAAGCTGGCGCGATAGATGGCGAGGGCCGCCGCGTAATCCTTTTTGACGAA
This sequence comes from Telmatospirillum siberiense, assembly GCF_002845745.1. Classification (GTDB taxonomy): domain Bacteria; phylum Pseudomonadota; class Alphaproteobacteria; order Rhodospirillales; family Magnetospirillaceae; genus Telmatospirillum; species Telmatospirillum siberiense. The sequence goes on from NZ_PIUM01000001.1 coordinate 286,138, forward strand.
GAAGGCGCTGGCGACATCGAGCGGTCCCGGCGCCGCAGTGACGACGAACCCCCGCCGCCGGGGATTGCCCGGCACCGGCTGAGCGGAATCCGCCGTGGTGTGCAGCGTCCTCCAGTAATAAAGGACGCGGGCGGCGTAATCGAGCCCCTGGGCCGGGTCCCCGGCGTGATAGGCCGCCGCCGCCGCCGGCCAGGATCCCAGGCGGTGGTGGAGCGCCAGAAGATGGCGGGCGGCATAATCGACGTTGGTTTCCGGATCGAAGGCCGCCGCCAGCGTGCGGAAGGCATGGGGGTGATGGTACAGATCGACCTGCATGCAACCGACGTCGATGACGCCGATGCCGTCGGCCAGCAAGCGTCCGGTTTCCTGAAGGGCGTCGTCGGCGCTGTCGTAGAAATGCCCGGCCCCTTGCGAATTGATGGTCCAGGGCCAAGGCGTCGTCAGGCCGGTCATGGCGTCGTGCCGCCCCGATTCGACCAGGGCGATGGACACCAGCAGGCCGGGCGGCAGGCGGTGGCGCTGCTCGGCCTTGGCGATCTCGACCAGACAGGAGGGCGGTTCGCGCGCCGGTGCCGCCGCCCGGACCGGCGTCCCCGCCGCGCCCAGAAACGCGGCGCCCAGCAGGGCGAGGGTTATGGATTGCCGCATGCGCCGGCCCCGCAAAGCTGGATCATCATCGCCGGCGTCCGCCAGCGGACGATGTCGTCGAAATAGCCGGCGGTGGGATTGCGCAGCAGTCCCTGCGACTGTCCCTGGACGAAACCGTAGCTGCCGGGGGAGCCCGCCGAGGCATCGCTGTTGTATTGCTTCAAGGTGAAGGTGGTCCCGGCCGGGGGCGGTATCCGGCCGCCGCCTTTCTGCCAGCCGTACCATCCGCTGGGACCATGGCTGATCAGGACGTAGGCCGCCCGTCCGCCGGCACAGGCGACGTTGGTCGCGCCGACCGACGATGAAGCCGTGGCGCCGTTGCAAGACGTCGCGGCGGTAGGTTGGCCTGTGGTGAGTTCGGTGCCGGTGTTGGTGGCCGAATAGACGGCGATGTAATTGCCGTAGGGATAGGACGGGGCGAGCGCCTGGGTCGCGCCGTCGCAAAGCGGCGAACGCCCGGTGCTGGTAAGGCCGGACGTGCGGGTCATGCAGCCGGCGGTATGGAAAACGACATTCGGGGGAGAGCTGTAGGCTTGCGTTGAGGAGAGTGTGGCCGTCGCCCCAGTCATCGTGGTGCCTGCCGTCGTGATCGTCGCAGTGGACCAAGCTCCACCGCCACCGACAAAGGAAAGTGTGTATGAGGCGCCCGTCGTGTAGCCTGAACCTGCGGAGACCACAGTAACTGCGGAGACCACATTGCTGGAGTTTAATGTCGCCGTTGCCGATGCGCCGCTTCCCTTCAAGCCGGGATCAACCAGAGAGTCCCACGCCGGGGTAGTCTGAGCTCCTGCCGGGACGTAGGATAAGCGTCGTCCCCAGCCATCGACTGACGTTGCTTCGTCAAGGCCGAGGGTGACCCAGGGAAGGACCGAATTGGCCATCGTCACTGAACAAGCTGTGCCGGAGGTAACAGGGTTCGGGATCTCCGTGCCATAATTCGCCACTCCGCTGGCCAAGCCGCCGTCGGCGGGGCAGGGAAGCCGGTTGTTGCGGACGACGAACAGTTCCAGGGCCGCCTCGGCCTGATCGAGATTGTTGTTCGTCTGGATGATCCGGCTGCGTTCGATCACCGCCCCGGTCGCGAAAATCCCGCCGCCCACGAGAAGGCCGACCAAAGCCAGCACGATGGCCATCTCGATGAGGGTGAAACCGTCTTGTCTGGTCATCTCTTCGTCAATTTGCACGAGAATTAAGCCAATAAAGAAGAAGACTTCCGCACTTAATATAGTAAGAGGGGCAAAAGGACGGGCAAAAGCCCTTCTCCCCTCGTGGGAGAAGGGGTGGGATGAGGGGGCATTCCGCCAACAGGCGGAAGAAAATATTCAGGTTCTGTGCGACTTTCCCCCTCACCCTCCCGCTAACGCGGGCCCCTCCCTCTCCCACAAGGGGCGAGGGAGAAAGCTATGAAGCCCAGGCTTTTGCCCCTCTTACTTTACATACAATGACAGATGATATCCGAAATCTCGCCCTCGATTGAGAGAGCCGAGGACTATGTGCTCGCGAAAAATGCAAAAAGACCGATTTTAGGAGTTCCTGTTCCGGTCGGTTGAATTATCAACGTATTGAATTTGAAGGTCGATATGCTGCCTCCGGACGTCGTTTCGGTCACGGCCTGCCAGGGGATGATCATGTATCCGGCCTCCACAGTGGGAAACGAAAGCGGATTCGAGCAGGTCATGCCCGTATCGCAGGTATTTCCAGCACTGTTGAGTTCGCTGATGCTCACCGAACCTGCGGTCTTGAAGTCGAGAATCATGGCAAAAACTGAGAAGGAGAGGCTTGTCGGTAAAGTGATGGTCAAGCTGTCTGATGTCGCGAGGTAGCACCCATCCTGATGTACGACACCAAGGGTTTCCGTATCCGCCTCATAACAAAGATTGGCGCCGTTCGATTGGATAGTAATGATGCCGATAACGTCCGTATAAGTCAGGGTTTTCGTGCCAGTGGTCTCCGTCGTCGTGCCTCTGCCATTCGAATAGGAGTCCAACGAGCCATTTCCGTTGTTGCTCAGATTCAGCTCATCCATGGCCGGCATGGACGAGGATGTTCCTCCTGAAGAAGGCGAACCGGTTGCGCTGGGTGAGGCAAGAAATTTGAACGATGGTGATTTGGGTGTGGCGGCACTTGGCCAGCCGGCATTTTCCAGGTTCGAGGCCGCGACGATACCCGGCGGAGTAAGTGCCGCAGATACCGAACAACTGTTGCCGGCCCTCGTAACGACGGGATTTCCTGCACAGTTGGTCGGTGTCCGGGTCGCGCTTCCCCAGTTTGACCCCTGCCCGACGCTGGTCGTCCAGGCTGTGTCGCAGGTTGCAGGGGAGACCAGCGCCGCCGTTGCGATGACGGTTCCCGACGACAAGTTGAAATTGGTCGATATGGTCGGTTGAACGCAAAGACAGGCGTAGGTCTGTCCTGTTCGTGCCGACACCGTGTCGTCGAACCAAGTCGTCGTGTTCGAGCCTTGCGCGACATAGGGACCCGCCCAATACCTGGTACGGTCGACTGATTTGCAGACGCTCGATGTCCCGACATCCCTCGGACAGTTGTAAGCCTCGTTGGCATCGGTCGGGACGGAAAGCTGGCTGCCGATGGCCGCTCCGTTCTGCTGAAAGGCGCCGCGTCCATTGGGGCCGTGGTTGACGAGAACATAGGCTGCCGACGTGCCGCCCGAGACGGGGGTGAGACTGCTCCAGGTGGCAAGTCCCCCGCCGCTGTTGGCGGAGGCTTTCACATTGCAGGCGTAAGGGGCGCTGGTACTGTTGGCGGCCAGGGCGTAGGTCAGCCGGCGTCCCCAGGCGTCAACGGCGTCCTGCGGTCCCAGGCCAATGGTTTTCCACGGCACCAGCCCCCAGGTCGTTACCGTTCCGCAGGAGGAGGATGGTTCCGCCGTTCCCTCTCCATTCACGTCGGGGCAGGGCAGGTTGCCGTTGGCCGCCGCATAACGGTCGATGGCGGCCGCCACCCGGGTGTTGGCGTTGTTGCCGGTGGCCCGCCGCAGATCGTCCCTCGGCCCCCAAAACCGCAAGGCCCCCACCATCGCCAGGGCGAGCAGGGTCAGGCCCAGCACCAGAACGATGAGCGCCGCTCCCTCCTGGTGGTCTTGTCGGTTGGGCGGGGTCAACGGCGTCACCCGTCCAGATCGGGCGGGGCGATGCCGGTGAAGACGCGTTTCAATCCTTCGCCCCATTGCCGACGGATGCCGGCCAGATAGCCGTCGGCCTCATCCAACTGGCGGTAATGCTCGACGGCGAGCGAGCCGCCCTCGTAGCACAGAAGATCGATGGGCAGGCCCACAGAAAGATTGGACCGCATGGTCGAATCGAAGGAGATCAGCACCAGCTTGGCGGCCTCGGCCAGCGGCATCGATTGCTTCAGCAGGCGGTCGAACACCGGCTTGCCGTATTTGGTCTCGCCGATCTGAAAGAAAGGCGTCTCGGCGGTGGCTTCGATGAAATTGCCGGCGGAATAGACGTGGAACAGGCGCGCCCGCTCCCCCTTGATCTGGCCGCCCAGGATGAAGTTGGCGTTGAATTCGCCGCCATGCGCCTTGAGCGATTCAGCGTCGTCCTGATAGACTTCGCGCAGCGCCTGGCCGACGATGCGGGCGACGCGGAACATGGTCTTGGCCTTGTTGATGTTGAGTTCGGCCTTCTTGCCCGTCGCCCACTCGCCGATCAAACTCACCGCCGACTGGGTCAGGCTCAGGTTTCCGGCCGAAAGCAGGCAGATCAGATGTCGGTCCGGCTTTTCCAGAATGGTCATCTTGCGGAAGGTGGCGATATTGTCGACGCCGGCGCTCGTTCGCGAATCTGACGCCATCACCAAGCCATCGTCGAGCAACACGCCGACGCAGTAAGTCATTTACCGTTCCCCTGTCGATGTTTCGGGTGATTTTTATGTGATGATGCCGTTTGCCGGCATATCGCCTGTCAGAAGCGGCAAGATCTTCGCCACCACGTCCTGGACAACGGATTCCGGGGCCTTTCCCGCCGACTCGATTCGGCGCGAACGCCGATCGATGCTCTTTATCTGATCCGCGAGAACCGCGCCAGAGACGGCTAACCCCTCCGGCAGCACCACTTCAAACGGATAACCTTTGACCGTGCGCGTGATGGGACAAACCACGGCATAAGGTGAAACCTGATGATAGGCTCTGGGACTGAGAACCAAGGCTGGTCGACGTCCCGCCTGCTCATGTCCGGTCTGTGGATCGAAATCGATCCACACCAGATCGCCTCGATCGGGAGCCGCCACTACAGCAACTCCCGGCCCACGGGACGATCATCGAAACTTTCCGGGATGTTGTCCGGTTTTACCCCGGCCAGAAGTTCGGCGAGCGAATAGATCGGCCGGGCCGGTGTCACCCGGACGACGCCATCGATGATATCGACATCGACCGCCGTCCCTTCGCCCAGCCCGGCATCGGCCGCCACCTGCCGTGACAAGCGGACCGCCAGACTGTTGCCCCACCGAGCGATTTGCGTGCGCATAGAGCCTCCATGTATCTACGAAGACTATACGGCCGCCGGGGCGCGTCTTCAAGAGCGAGCCTCGTAGTCCAAACCCGGACGCTTGGTGCCCAGGCGTCCGGGTTTGACCGCCAACGAATTGAATTCATGGCAAAAATCTGACGGATGGGGGGTGCCATCCGTCAGATTTTTACCATGAGGCGTTATCGCATGCGGTGCTGATCGGCCTACTGCTGATCCCGTTGCGGCTTCAGCTTGCGGGCGTCCGAAATGGTGACGCTGACCTCCATGTCGTCGGGACCGGCGCCCCGGCGCAGTCCCCGAACCGGGGAGGTGTCGAGGTGGTCGAGGCCGACGGCCATGCGGACATGGGCCTTGGCGTTGGACATCCGGTTGGCCACGTCATAGCTGAACCAGCCGGCCCCCTCGATCCAGGCCTCGGCCCAGGCATGGCCGGAAACGGCCGTCTCGTCGCGGGAGTCCGAGCACAGATAGCCGCTGACGTAACGGGCCGGCACGCCCAGGCTGCGGCAGCAGGAGATGAACAGATGGGCTTGTTCCTGGCTGCCGCCCGTCTTGCGTTCCAGCACCTGGGAGGCGGTGGGCGCCGGCTTGGCCGGGCCGGGTTTCGTCTCGACGTTTTGGCGGATGCCGGCGACCAGATTGTCCAGGCCCTTGCGGGGATTGCCGGTGACGGCGGGCTTGAAGCCGCCGGCGAAACGGGTGACGCGCTCGTCGGCGGTGGTCAGCCGGGTGGAGCGCAGGAACAGTTCGGGCGGATGCGGCTCGATGTCGGCCAGCAGGGGCGTGCCGACATCGGAGAGTTCGACCTCCCCGGTGGCCTTGATGCGGATTTCCCGGTGGGGACCTTCGACGACCAGGACATGGGCGGCATTGCCGAACCCGTCCGTCCAGGGCCGCAGATTTCCGGGGCTGGCCAATTTCCACGACAGGACCCGCTGGCCGGCGCCGGAGATCGGGCACATCCTCAGATATTGAATGGAGTAATTGGTCTCGGCCTGATAACGGTAGATGGTCTCGTGGTTGATGGCGACGCGCATCGGATGCCCTCCTATACCGTCATCAAGAAATCGTGGGAGATATGGACCGAAAGCTCGGCGATGCGGTCCAGCGTTTCCATCAGGAAGTCGTGCAGGCCGTTGGCCTGGATCTTCTCGATCTGCCCATAGCGCAGGCGGGCGCAGAACTCGCCGGCCATGCGTTCGCTTTCCAGTTTGCGGCCCAGGCTCAAGGTTCCCAGCAGATAGGTCACCTGGTCGAAACAGAAACGCAGCGACCGGGGCATCTGCGGCTGCAGCACCAGCAGTTCCGCCACCCGGCTGGGCGTGATGACGTCGTGATAAAGCTGATGATAGGCGCGGAAGGCGCCGACAGCCCGCAGCACGGCGCCCCATTCGTAATAGTTGGCGGCCGGGTCGGTGCCGCTGTCGGCCAGAATGTGGAACTTGCTGTCGAGAAGGCGGGTGGTGTTGTCGGCCCGTTCCAGGAAAGTGCCCAGGCGGATGAAGGCGAAGCCGTCGTCATGCAGGGTGGTGGTGTAGGAAACGCCCCGGAACAGGTGGGAGCGGACCTTCACCCAGTCGAAGAATTCCCTGAGGCCCTGCGCCTGCATGTCCGCCTCCGTCAAGTCGCGGATGGCGAGCCAGGTGGTGTTCAGGCTTTCCCACATCTCGGCGGAAATGGCCGAGCGCAAGGCGCGGGCGTTTTCGCGCGCCGTGCGCAGGCAGGAATAGATCGACGACGGGTTGCTGCGGTCGAGGGTGAGGAAGGCGATCACCCCCGCCTCCGTCACTTCGCCATGGATCTCGGCGTATTGCCTTTCGGCGCAGAGGATGTCGAGGACGGCCACCCATTCATTGGCGTCGCGTGAGCGGGCGCGGCCCTGGACCGACAGGCGCTGGCTGACATCCAGAATGCGGGCCATGTTTTCGGCGCGCTCGACATAGCGGCCGGTCCAGTAAAGCTGTTCGGCGGTACGGCTCAGCATGGTCAGCCCTCCAGCACCCAGGTGTCCTTGGTGCCGCCGCCTTGCGACGAATTCACCACCAGCGATCCGTCGCCCAGCGCCACGCGGGTCAGGCCGCCGGGAACGACGGCCATTCCGTCGCGCCCGGTCAGCACGAAAGGCCGCAAGTCGACATGGCGGGGGGCCACCCCCTCCTCGACAAAGGTCGGACAGGTCGACAGCGCCAGCGTCGGCTGGGCGATATAGCCGTCCGGATCGTCGATGATCAGGCGACGGAACTTCTCATGCTCCTCCTTGGTTGCCTTGGGGCCGATCAGCATGCCGTAGCCGCCCGAACCTTGCGTTTCCTTGACCACCAGATCGGCGATGTTCTCCAGCACATAGGCCCGGTCGTCGGGGCGATTGCAGCGATAGGTTTCGACGTTTTTCAAGATCGGTTCTTCGCCCAGGTAAAAGCGGATGATGTCGGGCACGTAAGGGTAGGTCGACTTGTCGTCGGCGACGCCGGTGCCGATGGCGTTGGCCAGCGTCACACCGCCGTTGCGGTAGACCGAAAGCAGTCCGGGCACGCCCAGCAGGCAGTCGGGATTGAAGGCCAGGGGATCGATGCAATCGTCGTCGAGGCGGCGGTAGATGACGTCGACCCGGCGGGGGCCCTGGGTGGTGCGCATCCAGACCGCGTCGTCACGGACGAACAGATCCTGGCCCTCGACCAGTTCGACGCCCATCTCCTCGGCCAGGAAGGCGTGCTCGAAATAGGCGCTGTTGTAGGGGCCGGGGGTCAGTACGGCCACCGTCGGGCTGTGGCGCGCCGCGGCCGGCGCCACCGAGCGCAACTGGCGCAGCAGCTCGGACGGGTAATGGTCGACCGGCGCGACGCGGTTTTCCGAGAAAAGATGCGGGAACAGCCGCATCATCACGGCGCGGTTCTCCAGCATGTAGGAAACGCCGGAGGGCGTCCGCAGATTATCCTCGAGAACATGGAATTCGCCCTCGCGGACGCGAATCACGTCGATGCCGGCGATATGGACGTAAACCCCGCCGGGGACGTCGACATCCTTCATCTCGGGCCGGTAAAGGTCGTTTTTGAGAATATGTCCGGAGGGGATGATGCCGGCCCGCATGATCTCCTGGCCGTGATAGATGTCGCCCAGGAACATTTGCAGGGCGCGCACCCGCTGGAACAGGCCCTTTTCGAGGATTTTCCATTCCTCGTGGGCGAGGGCGCGGGGAATGATGTCGAAGGGAATCAGCCGTTCGGTGCCCGCCGCGCTGCCGTAGACGGCGAAGGTGATGCCGATGCGCTGGAACAGCAGATCCGCTTGTTCCCGTTTGGTGGCGAAGGTGTTGGAGGGGGTGGCTTCAAGCCATTTGGCGATCTTGTCATAGGGCGGGCGAAGCGCTCCGTCCGAACCGTACATCTCATCGAAAATGCCGTTCAACGCCATAGGCTCTTCTCCTGCTGATCGGCCTTTGTAAGCTGTATCAAGCAATTAGGATGCCAAAGCCGCGGGCGGCTCCGCCGCTGAGATTCGTGATCGCATCAGGCCGGCGGCCTTGCCCGGAGATTAAGCAATAGCTCCTTCCCCTCGAAGAGAAAAGCCTAATCCCTGTGCAAAAGGTCGGGGCCCGTTTCGAGGCGTGCTTCTTCAGCTCGGCGTGGAGGTCTGCCAGCCGGAGGTCATGGCGATGCGGACCGCCTGGGCGCGGTTGATGGCGCCGATCTTGCGGTAGACGTTGCGCAGATGAATCTTGATGGTGATTTCCTGCAGATCGAGGCGCCTGGCGATTTCCTTGTTGGTCATCCCCTCGATCAGATAACCCAGGATCTCGCGTTCGCGGGCCGACAGGGTGGCCAGGGGCGAGGTCGGTATCTTGCGTTCGATGGGCGTGTTGTCCAGCAGAATGCTGGACGGAAGATAGGATTCGCCTTCCAGAACCAGCTTCAAGGCGTTGATCAACGCAGTTCCGCTGATGGTCTTCGGAATATAGCCGGCGGCGCCGGCCTTGACGGCGGCCAGGACCTCGTCGCGTTCGACATGTCCGGACAGGATGACGACGGGAACGTTCGGATGGGCGCGACGCATCCTTTCGACCCCCTGGAGGCCGTTCATACCGGGCATTTTCAAATCCAGAAGAACCAGATCCAGGCTTTCCGATGCGTTCGCCATGGCAAAGGCGTCATCGAAATTGGCTGCGTCGAGAATGGTCGCTTCGTGGTCCAGCTCGTAAAGGAAAGGCTTGAGGCCATCCCTGATTAAATTGTGGTCGTCGGCCACGAGGATATGCATCTGACCTCTTTCCGGTAGAACCACGTTAAGGAAACTCACTATACAAAAGCTGTTACATGGAAAGCAAAAAAACTTACGGACCACTTTGAACTTTGTTCAGGGACTATGCAGTAAATTCTCGATCGCCTTGGCCATGGCCGCCAAACTGATGGGCTTTTTCAAAATAGTCAGCGCGGGGGCCGCGGCGTCTTCCAGACTTTCGGTAGTCCCAATATGACCCGTGACTACGACTATCGGTAGGGCGGGAGAAACCTTTCGTAACTTGCGGACTAATTCCTCGCCATCCCCATCCGGCATGCGAACGTCGGTCACGACGACGTCCGCCGGATCGCTCTCGAACAGATGGAAGGCGGTATTGCCGCTGGTCGCCTGGCTGACCCGGTAGCCGAATTCCCGAAGATAGGTGCCCATGGTATCGATGGCCTGCGGTTCGTCATCGACCAGCAGGATATGGCGACGCGCCGGGCCGGCCGGGAAGGCGGTATCCACAGGCGCCGGATCCGCTCCGCCGGTGCTGCGAGGCTGTTCGCCGGCGAGCGGCAGGGTGATGGTGAACTGCGCCCCTCGCGGCGACAGATTGCGCGCCTCCAGGCGTCCGCCCATCGCGGTGATGATGCCGAAGCTGACCGAAAGGCCGAGACCGGTGCCGCTGCCGACCTCCTTGGTGGTGAAAAACGGTTCGAAGATGCGATCGAGATGGGGCTCGCCGATGCCCGTGCCATTGTCGGCGACGACGATCCTCAGATCGCCGGACGGAGAGAGGGCCGTCTCGACGAGGATCCTGCCCGCCTGCGCCGCCATCGTGTTGACGGTTTTGACGGCATCCTGGGCATTGGTCAGCAGATTGATGATGACCTGTTCGAGTTGCACCGGCCGTCCGAGGACGGGGCAGGATTGGCCGGGCACGGCCGATGTGACCTCGATACCGTCGGCCTGCAGTTGGGATTCCATCAGTTGCACGGCCATCGACACGGAATCGCGGGCGTCGAAGACGGCCACGGAGCCGGTGTCCTGGCGGCTGAAAATGCGGATGTGGTCGATGATCTCCGCCATGCGGCCGGCTTGGGCCGCCATCAGGGCGAATTGCTTTTCCTGATATTCCTGGCTCGCCTTGCGCCGGTCGATCATCAGAAGGGCGCCCTCCGCGGCCATGCGGATGATGTTGATCGGCTGGCTCAGCTCATGGGCCATGCCGGCCGCCATTTCACCCAAGGTGGCGAGCTTGGCCGTCTGCACCAGTTGTTCCTGAACCTGTTTGCGCTCGGTGATGTCGCGGATCACCACCTGGCGGGCATGGACGCCATGGAAAATGATCGAGGCGGCGGTGACTTCCGCGGCGAAGACGCCGCCGTCGAGACGGGTCAGCCGCTCCTCGACCACTCCCTCGGGGATGCCTTCCGCCTCCAGATGCGGATGGTGACCGCCGGAAGGTTCGGATTGCATCAGATCGATCATCCTCTTGCCCACCAGCGGTGTGCCCGGCGCGGCGTGGAACAGGGTATCGGCGGCCGAATTGGAGAAGATGATGATGCCTTGAGTATGAACGATGATGGCATCCGGCGATAATTCCACCAGGGACCGGTACCGTCCCTCGGATTCCTTCAGCTCCTGGGCGGCGCGCCGCTTTTCGAACTGCATCCGCTGCATGCCGATGCCCCAGGCGGTGTTGCGGGCCAGCTTCGCCATCAGAAGCAGCTCGTCCGGGTCGAAGGGGGCGGTGTCGCCGGAATAAAGCCCGATGACGCCGATCACCGATCCCTCGACCTCCAGCGGCAGGGAGACGGTGGCCTGGAAGCCGCGGCGCAAGGCGGCATCGCGCCAGGGGGCGAATTCCGGGGCATTGACATAGGTCAGCTGCGGCTGGGCCGAACGGACGGCCCGGCTGACCGGCCCGCCGCCATGATCGCTCTTGCCCCAAGTCATCCGGGTTTCCGCCAGATAGCCGTTGTCCCTGCCGAAGCGGGCGACCGGCCAGACCGAGCATTCGTCGTCATGCTGGACATAGCCGACCCAGGCGAAGGCATAGCTGCCGACCTCGACCAGAATGCGGCAGATCTCGTTCAGGAGCTGCTGTTCGTCCGTGGCCCGGATCAGGGCCTCCGTCGCTCGGGTCAGCGTCGCCAGGGCGCGGTTGACGCGCAGCAATTCGCGTTCCCGGGCTTCCAGTTCGACTGCCGGCCGCGCCGCGCCGCGCGGCGGTTTTGTCGTCGGTGTGTTACTCATTGGTTCCATCCGACCCTTTCGGCCTCCAGTCCCTTAGAAACCGGGCACCGATTTCTGGTGGATCCGCCACGCTACCGGATGAGGCCCCGCCTGCAAATCATCCTGAAGTTCCGGCCGTCACGTCGCAACCCTGTCAACTATTCAAACGCAGTAAAACCGAAGGGCTGAGCTTTCCTCACGCAGGCGTTCGGTCGGCAGCCCGTCTTCATCGATCAGGCCATGATGGCGCAGGATCCGTAAATTCTTAAGGAAATGGGCGCGGTTTTCCGGACGGTCTCCGCCTTCCAGCCAGTTCTGTTCGATGAACGCCAGAATGGCCGGTTGATCCAGGGCCGCCTCCCACAGAATTCCCTGCAGCGAGGCCAACGCCTCCTCCTGGTCGCGTTCGACGCCGAAAACCGTCGCCGCCGCGTCGGCTTCGGCCCGCCGTCCCGTCTCGGGTCCGGCGCCCAGGCCGAAATCATAGACGCTTCGGCGATCGGGGCTCGCGCATTGCAGATGGCCCACTTCGTGGATGATCACGCTGGGTTCGCATCCGGCGCGCACTGCCTGGCCATCCCAGGTAAATCCGGCGCGCGGCGTTTCGTCGATGGTCTCCATGTGAAATCGATGGCAGAGGGCGACCGCCTGCCGATGATGCCGGGGGTCTTCGGAGAGCGAGAGGGCGTCGCTCTCGACCAGATCCAGGCTGGCGGCAATGCGGCGGAATACCGTCCGCGCCAGATCCTCTCCGGCCAGGCTGTGTTCAAAACGGTGGAGCAGGGCCGGCAGATCGTCGATGGTAATGGGTGTCAGGATCATTTTATTTCCGAAGTTCCGATTTTCGCCTTATTTGCCGCTATAGTATGCCTCCTGCCAAGGAGGTCGTTCACGGTGTCCCGTTTTCTTCTGATGTTTGTCCTCGCCATCGGCGCCCTTTTTTCGCGCATGCCCGAAAGCCGGGCCGCGGCGGTCGGCCTGCCCGAGCTTTTGGATGCGCAGGTGGAGTATACGGCCGAATTTTATCTTGTCTCCGACAAGGGCCGTTTTCAGGGATCGGTGATCCACGCGCCGGGCCGCGAGCGGCGCGATTTTGATACCACGGGCGGGCGTCAGGCCTTGCTGCTGCGCCGCGATATCGATCAGGCGGCGATGATGTGGCCCGAACGCAAATGGTACGTCGCCACCAGTTTCCTGTCCGTTGCCGGCATGATCGGCGGTTTCGACGGTGTCAGCGTCGAACGCAAGGCGGATGGAACGGAAAGGATCTCGGGTGAAATGACCACCCGTTACCAGGTGTCCGGCGACAGCTCCGGCGGCGGCAGTTTCCAAGGCCGCATGTGGGTCACGAAGGATGGCATCCTGATGAAGCTGGTCGGCAAGGTCGCCTTCAACGGTCGCCAGATCCCGGTGGAGACCGCCTTGTCCAACGTCCTGCGGGTCAAAGCCGACAACGCGGCCTTCGTGCTGCCCGCCGATTACAAGGGGCTGCCCCTCGATTTCGCCAAGCTCGGCCTCCACTGATCGCTTAGCGAGAGGGGCAAGGGGGCGGGCTTCATAGCCTTCTCCCTCACCCGCTCGCTCACGCTCGCCGCCCTCTCCCACAAGGGGCGATGCTCATAGCGCCTCCGCCTTGGCTCGCCTCGGCACCAGCGCCAGCGTTCGGGCAAGGTCGGCAATCAGGGCGGACGGATCCTCCAGGCCGATATGCAGGCGGATCACCGCCGGACATTCCCGCCAGTCGGTCACGCTGCGGATGGCGGTCATCTCGGAAAGCGTCGCCAAGCTTTCGAAGCCGCCCCACGACGCCCCGATACCGAAAAGCTCCAGGCGGTCGATGACGTCCGCGGCGGTCTGGCGGGAGCGGTCTTTCAAGGAGACGGAAATCAGTCCATTGGTGCCGCTGAAATCGCGGCGCCACAGCGCGTGACCGGGGTGTTCCGGCAAGGCCGGGCAGAAGACCGCTTCCACCGCCTCATGGTTTTGCAGCCATTTCGCCACCTGCAGGGCGTGCTCCTGGTGCATCTGTAAGCGCGCGGCCAGACTGCGCGCGCCGCGAAGCACCAGCCATGAATCGTCGGGGCTGACCGCCACCCCCATGGCGTCGCAGCAGGCGCCCAGTCGTGGCCACAGGGCTTCGGTGCAGGTGGCCGCGCCCATCATCACATCGGCGTGTCCACCCAGGTATTTCGTCGCCGCCGAGACGGAGATGTCGGCGCCGAGCGCCAGCGGCCGGTAGAGCACCCCGGCTCCCCAGGAGTTGTCAGCCGCCACCAGGATTCCCCGTGGCCGGGCGATCGCGGCGATTTTCGGCAGATCGCACAATTCGTAGACGACGGAGCCGGGACATTCCAGATAGATCATCCGGGTCGACGGTAGGATCTTTTCCTCCAGATCGTGCCCGTCGGCGGCGAAATAATCATAACGGATGCCGAACCTGTCGAAGAAATGCCGGGCGAAATTGCGCACCGGGTCATAGACGGAATCGCCGATCAGCAGATGGTCGCCCGGTTCCAGGAGGGCGATGAACATCTGGGCGATGGCGGCCAGCCCGGTCGGGAAAAGCCGGGTCCGGTAACCACCTTCCAATTCGGTGATCAGATCCTCCAGGGCGAATCCCGTCACATTGCCGCGCGCGCCGTAGCTGAGAAGGCGTTCGCTGCCGCGCCGGGCGCGGATGTCCTGCATATGGGCGACGGAATCGAAAAGCACCGTGCTCATGCGCACCACCGGCGGATTGACCGGTATTCCGCCTTCGACGGGGCTATGGCGCCCGCTGTGGACGAGGCGGGTCAACAACGTCTTGTCGTTCATTCCGCGCTCACCTTCACCGGCGAGCCGGGACTGGCGGCGTTCCGCTTCAGGCGAAACGAGGCCAATTCCTGCCGGTCGAGTCGTTCGAGCAGCCCCAGTTCCCAGGCGAGATATTGCCGCGCCGCCGCCTTGTTTCCCTCGTGGCGGTCATGGGTGAAGAACAGGAAATCGATGCGTTCGCTGTCGGGCGGTTCGGCGGGGGTGGCCTCCACCGGCAGGCCAGCGGCGATCCAGGCGGCGTATCCGCCGCCCAGGGTTCTGGCGGAAATACCCGCGTCGAGCAGTTCCCGCGCCGCCAAATGGGCAAGGGCGGGATCGTCGCCGATCACCACCACCGTCCGCCGTTCACCGGCAAACTGCTTCGCCAACCGGGGGCGAATCGACCAGAGGGCGCCCCGCGCGTGGCCCTGCCGGTAATCCCTGCTGGGGCGGACGTCGACCAGTACGGGCGGCGGCGTCGCGGAAGAAAGCGCCGCGAGGGGAAGGTCCAGTGAGTGGCCGGGGGGCTCCGATTTGCTTCCGTCTTCCGGTTTTGCAAGGTCCAGCCCGCCGTGCAAGCCGCCTTCCAGGACCGTGGCGTCGTGGCCCTGCAGGCGCAACCAGGCGGCGACCACCGGCGCGCGGATCATTTCGTCGTCGAACAGCACGATTCTGGCCCGGCGCACGCCGACGAACTGATCGGTGGCCTGGATCAATTGCCCGCCCGGCGCATGGCGGGCTCCGGCCAGGGTGCCGGCCTGGAATTCCTGCGCGGTGCGCACGTCGAAAAGAAAGGTCGTCCACGCGTCGTCGGCCAGCCAGGCGATCACGGCGGCCGCCGTCAGGATGGGCACTTGATGGCGGAACGCGAAATCACCGGCCGCCTTGCGCGCTTCGCTCAGCCCGCGCGAGGGAACGCCGTCGGGCCACCGGCGCCGGCTGCCGTGTTCCAGCGGCAGGTCCGCCAGCATCCAGCCCTGTGTGCCGTTTTCCAGCGCATAGACCGGATTGGGGATGCCCAGATTGACGAGGGTCTGCGCGCCCAGAATGCTGCGGGTGCGGCCGGCGCAGTTGATGACGATCCGCCTGTCCGGATCGTCGACCAGCTCGCCCAGCCGATAGGCCAACTCGCCGTTGGGACAGCAAATGCCGCCGGGAATGTTCATCTTGCCATATTCCTCGAACGGGCGGCCGTCGAGGACGATCAGTTTTTCGCCCCGCGTCATCCATTCGGACAGTTCGTCGGCGCTGACATGTGGCGTATGGAAGGTCTGTTCGACCAGTTCGCCGAACGCCTTGGAGGGGACGTTGACTCCGGCGAACAGGCCGAACCCGGCCGCCTCCCAAGCCGGGGCGCCGCCTTTCAGCACGACCGTGTTCCGGTAGCCCAGTTTGTCCAGTTGCCGGGCGGCGCGGACCGGCAGATCGTCGTCGTCGCCGTAAAGGACGACGCGAACTCCCGGCCTGGGGGCCAGCCGGGGAATGTCGAGTTCCAGCCGGCTATAGGGCAGGGGTACGGCGAAAAACAGGTGTCCGGCGCCGTAAAGGCCGTGCTCCCGGACGTCGAACAGGGCGATCTCCCCGTCGTCGTCCAGCCAGTTTTTCAAAGTGCCGGGATCGATCAGGCGGGGGCCGGGCGCCGCGCTTTCAAAGCCTGTGTTCATCGGCGGGTCTCCACGCCGATGGGCATTTTCTCGGTACGTCCGTTTGCCAGATCGAAGCGGATGCGTTCGCTCAGGGTTTCCAATGACCGGCCGTAGAGATGCAGATGGCGGATTTCCGGGTCCGTCTTGATCTCCACGGCATGAATGTCGTCGGGCAGCAGGGCGATGCCCTGGCCCGGTCCCACTTCGACCGTGTCCGTCTGTTCCAGGATGCCGATGCCGGACCGCGTGCCGTCGTCGAGCCGGCGGTAGAGATGGTTGTGCTCGCTGCCTTCCACGGCGGCGATGCAGGCCCAGGTGGTGTGGTTGTGCGGGATGATCAGATTACCCTGCCGCATGACGTTGAGATAGAGCGCGAAGCTTTGGTCAGGATCCTCGCTGATCAGATAGCGGGCATGCCGCGCCGCGCCCTCCGGCGGGGGAAAATCCTCGGCCGTCCACAAGGGACGCCGGGCGGCCACGGTCAGCAGTACCTCCAGAATGCGCGATAGGCCGGATCGGTCCGGAGAAGATCCGCCGGCGAGGCCACGGATGCGGGCCAAGGCGTCGTGGACCGTCCGGTCCCGTTCGGTCTTGCGGTTCTTGGCTTCAGTGGAAGGCATATTTCCTCTCGAGTGCTTTGGTCACTGCCGAGATCGCGTAGCAATAAAGGAAGAACCAGACCAGGATCGACAGATAGACAACGATGGTGAAATTGGTGCTGTGCACCGCGGCACTGGCGTTGTTGGCGGCGTTCAGCAGATCGGCGACGCCGACCAGGGAGGCGAGCGTCGTTCCCATGGTGATGGTGGCGTAGAGATTCATCCAAGGCGGCAGGGCGCGCTTGACGCATTGCGGCAGAATGACCCAGCGCAGGGTTTGAATGCGGCGAAATCCCAGGGCCTTCGCCGATTGCCATTGGGCGGTGGAAATCGAACGGACGGCGCCGCGAACGATTTCGGCGACGTAGGCGCTGGCCGGCAGGGCCAGGCCCAGGGTCGCCTTCAGCCAGTCGGGGAAGGCGACGTAATGATGCTGAATGCTGATTTCGAACGGAAAGATGTATGAGGAAAAATAGACCATGACGAGCAGCGGCGCATTCCGGAAGGTCTGGACGAACCAATGGGTGGGCCGCCTGATCGCCGCGAAGGGCGACAACTCCAGTCCGCCGAGGACGATGCCTCCCAGGGTGCCCAGCCCGACGGCCAGCACGCTGATCAGCACATTCATGGCGAAGCCCTGGGCGAGATGCGGCAGCCAGCGCAACAATGTCGACAGCAGCGGCGGCGCCGGCAACAGGGCGACGGCGATCACCGCCAAAGCTATGGCGCCCGACAGCGCCGCCCAGTTCCATCCCCTGCCCGGAGCGAGGCGGAGCGTCAGCCTAGCCGACGTCATAGCCGGGAATCCTTAACCGGTTTTCCAGCCAATGGCCGGCGCGGGCGAGGCCGTAGGCCAGCGCGCTGAAGAACAGCAGTAGCAGAATCATCAGCTCCAGCACATTGTCATGCTGCGTCCATATCATGATGGAGGCATAGGTCACCTCGCCGACGGCGATCGCCGAGCCCAGGGTCGTCAGCTTGAGCAGATTGACCAGATTGTTGACGAGCGACGGCAATGAAAATCGGAAGGCCAGCGGCAGCGTGATCCGCCAGAAGATGGCCCGTTGGCTGAAGCCCAGGGAAAGCGCGGCCTCGGTGGTGACGCCGGGGACCGCTTCGATGCCGGCGCGGAACGCCTCGGCATGGAACGCCCCGATATGGAGCGCGAGCACACCCACCACCCAGGCGAAGGGCGTCAGCGGATTGTGCTCGGCCCCTTGCAAGGCGTTGCTGATCAGCATGTTGAGGACGAGGAAGGCGCAATAAAGCTGGATCAGCGTCGGCGTGTTGCGGGTCAGTTCGATGAAGCTGCGCGCCGGAAGGGCGAGCCAGTTCCGCCGCGACGTGATGGCCGCCGACAGCAGGACGCCGACGAGAAGACTGATGGGAATGGTCAGCCCGGCGATTTCCAGGGTGGTGAGCAGCCCTTCGGCCCAGATACCGCTTTCATAGCCGTCGTTGATGAAGGCGTAATTGAAACCGGCCTGTTTGGCGGCGCCGATCAGTTGGCTCAGGATGGCGTCCGGCATGGCGCGGCCTTTCCCGTCAGCCGAGCCGCGCGCAGGCGCGCGCGATCCGGCGGCACGCCTCCTCGATGGAATTGGCGTCGGCGGCGATGGACAGTCGGAAATGGCCGGGCAGGTCGAAGGAACCGCCATTGACCGAGGCGACGCCCTCCGTTTCCAGCAGATAGTCGCCGAAGGCCAGGTCGGTGTCGATCAGACGACCCTGCGGCGTCTTCCGCCCGATGACGCTGGCGCAACTGGGGAAGGCGAACAGTCCGCCGTCGGGAGCCACCAGATCAATGTGAGGGCTGCCGGCGAAGGCGTTCACCACGATGTCGCGGCGGCTTTTGTAGGCCGCCGCCGCTCGTTCAACGAAGGACTGATCGCCGTCCAGCGCGGTGATGGCGGCCGCCTGGGCGATGGCGTTGACGCCCGAACAGGCCTGCGCCTGGACCATGATCATCGCCTTGATCAGCGGCAGGGGGCCGGCGCCGAAACCGATGCGCCAGCCGGTCATGGCGTAGGTCTTGGAAACCCCGGTGATCAGCAGGATGCGATCGAGCAGATCCGGGGCGACGCGGGTCAGGCTGGCCGGTGGCCCGGGCAGGAAATGGACATGCTCGTAGATCTCGTCGAGCAGGACCAGCACTTGCGGATGGCGCCTCAGCACGTCGGCCAGCGCTTCGAGTTCGTCCGCGTTGTAGACGGCCCCCGACGGATTGCTGGGGGAATTCAGTACCAGCCAGCGGGTCTTCGGGGTGATGGCGCGCTCCAGGGCTTCCGGCGTCAGTTTGAAGCCGGTTGAGGCCGGGCAGGGAACGAGACGCGGCGTTCCGTCGTTGAAGGCGGCGGCGTCCTGGAACGATGACCATGCCGGTGTCGGAATGATTACCTCGTCGCCGGTATCGAGCGTGGCGGCAAAGGCGTTGAAGATGATCTGCTTGGCCCCGTTGGCGATGGCGATCTGCCGGGCGGGGTAATCCAGTTCGTTCTCCCGCGCCAGTTTGCGGCTGACCGCGTCCCGCAGGGCCTGGGTGCCGGCGGCCGGCGTGTATTTCGTCTCGCCCCGGCGCATGGC
Organism: Telmatospirillum siberiense; assembly: GCF_002845745.1. Lineage (GTDB taxonomy): Bacteria > Pseudomonadota > Alphaproteobacteria > Rhodospirillales > Magnetospirillaceae > Telmatospirillum > Telmatospirillum siberiense. The sequence goes on from NZ_PIUM01000001.1 coordinate 305,356, forward strand.
CTGGATGGCGGCGTCCTTGATGTGCTCCGGCGTATCGAAATCGGGCTCCCCGATGGTCAGGTCGATGATGTCGCGTCCTTCGGCACGCAACGCCTTGGCTTTGAGACTGGCCGCGGCGTTTGGGGGAAGCCGGGTTTCCCGCGCCCGGCGCGAGAGAGGAATCTCGGGGTCCCGCTTTTGCGTCGGATGGGTGAGGATGGTCATCAGGATGCCTTGAACTGTTCATGCAGCCGGTTGAGAAGGGGCGACAAGGGGAGGCGGTTCTTTTTCGCCGTCTCGATCAGCCAGCCGGTCCGGTGCCATTCCTTGACGATGGCGTCGAGGGCCGCCTGGGTGTCGGTCTCGCCTTTGCGCAGCCAGATTACCGACGGCGAGGGGATGAGATCGTTTGGGATGGGAATTTCGTATTCGCCCCATTCGCTCTTTTTGTCCTCGACCATCAGCTTGACGGCGGCGCCATCGTGGACGGCGGCCACGCAATTGCCGCCCTTGAGGGCCAGCAGGGATTCGGGCTGGCTGGGAAACCCCTTGACCTGGGCGCCATAATCCTCGGCCAGCGGCTTGGTGAAATTGCTGCCCTGGGACACGCAGACCGGTTTTCCCTTGAGATTCGCCCACTCCTTGATGCCGCTGCCTTTGCGGACCACGGCGGCGCCGCCCACTTCGTCATAAGGGGTCGGCACGAAGGTCAGAATTTCGCTGCGATCCTGCGTCCATTGCATATTTGCGAGCAGGAGCGAGACTTTGCCCTGCTGGAGGAAGGCGACGCGGGTAGGAGGCGTGACCGGCACGGTTTCCAGCCGGACGCCCAGATGGTCCGCCAGGCTTTTCGCCAGATCGATATTGACGCCCCGCTGTTCCTGCGTCGTCGGGTCGATATAACCGAATGGGGGGCCGGACAGCATGACGCCGACCACCAGAACGCCGCGTTCCTTGATCTTGTCGAGGGTGGCATCGGCCCTCGCGGCTGTCTGGGCGAAGCAGCCCAGGCCCAGTAAAACCAACCAGAACATCGCGCGCCGTATCATCGCCACCTCATTTCCGCAGTTGATCACGTTGATCACTGGCAATGGACGGCAGCGTAATGTGATTTTTTTGCAAATTCTACTGGTTTTATATATTTACAGAATTGAGGTGGAGAATTGAGGGCGTGCGAAAAAGACGACGGAATTGGGATTTCCCGCACCGCTGACAAGCGAGGCGGCTATTTAACCCTTCGATTACGGGCTGTTGCCGAAGCGGCGCGGCTTACCAGCAGCGGACGCGGCCGACGTCCACATGGACGAAGTTCGAACTGGGATATTGCCCGACACCGCCGGATTTCAGGCTTTTGGCGGCGCGGCCCAAGGTTCTTACGGAGACGCCATCCATCCGGATGTCGATCGCCTTGCCTTCCATATGCAGGCTGTGCTGGGCGACGCCATCGGTTTCGGCGGCCAACATGGCGTTGGTCTCGGGTGAGCGATAGCCGGAAATGATCTGGAAGGGTTTCTTGGTGCCCAGGCGATGCTGCAAGGCGCAAAGGAGGTCGATGACCTGGGGAGAGATGGAGTGGATGTCGCCGGAATAATGATCGCGCAGGATGCGATTGAGTTGGCGGAGCGAACTGGGCTGATACTGACCGTTGGTCCAGTAGGTGGTGTTGAGGCTCTCACCGGTATGGATGTTATGAAGGGCGACGGAACGTTCTATTTTGGTGCGGAGTGCTGCTTCGGCGGGGAAGGGGATGAAGGCGGCGGCGGCGGTCGCCGCGGCGCCACAAACGAGAAACTGCCGGCGACTCAGCATCGGTCACCTCGTTTCCGATCGGTCATGGTTTTCCCCTTCGTCTCTTTTTACATCCTATTTCATCCGTCATAACATCATTTCAAGGGACACGGCAACCATCACAGCGCACTTCCTTGGGGATGGCGGTGGCGTTGCTGGACAGGACCGAGCCGGAACGCAAGGGTCGGGCGAGGGCAGCGGCCAGACGTTGGTCGCGGCCATACACATCGTCCCTGATCTGCAATACGCTCTCGGCATCGACCCAGTTGGTCCAGTAAAGCAGCCAGACGGGAAGGCGCTTGCCCAGCGTGAGGGTCCGGGTGTTTCCCGCGCCGATTTCGCTGTCCAGCCTTTCTTGCGACCAATCCTTGTCCTTGAGAACGTAAAGGGCCAGTTGGTCCGGCTTCTCCAACCGCACGCAGCCATGCGACAGCGCCCGCAGAGCCCGGGTGAAGGCTTTGTGATTGGGGGTGTCGTGGAGATAGATGTCGTCATTGTTGGGGATGTTGAACTTGATCCGTCCCAACGCGTTGTCCGACCCCGCTCTTTGGCGGATCGGCCAGGGAATGCTGCTGCGGTCTTGCCAGGAGATGCCGACGCCCTGGCTTTCGGGGCTTCCCGAGGGGAAGGCGTCGGAGACCAGTTCGAGGTCGTTGGCGATCAGATAGCCGGGATCCTTTTTCAGCTTGGGCAGGATCTCGTCGGTGGCGATGGAGGCGGGCACCCTCCAGGTGGGGTTCAACACCAGCGATGTCATTTGCGCATGCATCGCCGGGGTCGGATGATCGGGATCGCCCACCACCACGCGCATGCTCAGGATCGCCCGTCCGCCGTCGACCACTTCCAGCCAGGCGCCAGGGACGTTGACGACGATATGATTGTCTTCCAGGCGCTGCGGCAACCAGCGCCAGCGTTCCATATTGACCGCGACCTGGCGAGCCAGCTGGGCGGCCGAGAGGTTCATCGCGGTGATGGTCTGGCGTCCGAGCGCTCCCTCGTCGGCCAGGCCGTGCCGGCGTTGGAACAATTGCACGGCGGCCAGCAACTGCTCGTCGTAGAGCGTCTGGGCCCGATCGCCCTGGGGCAATTCGCCGGTGGCCATCAGGCGGGCGCGGATGGCCGGGATGCGGTCATCGATATCACCCGGCTTGATGGTCGGTCCGGCGGGGACTTTCGGCCAGTCGCCGGCCGCCGCTATGGCTTTCAATTCGGCCAGTTTCTGTCGCAGCAACTGGTAGCCCGCGTAGGGTGGCTGCAAGCCGCGCAAGGCGGTCGCCATGTCGCGCGCGTGCTCTTGCAGGAAGGCCTGGGCGTCGAAGGGCGGGGTGGGCAGGAACCAGTCGTCCTCGATGTGGGTGGGGTCGACCCTTTGGCCCCGCATGGCATTGGCGTAGCGCAGCAGCGCGTCGGTGATCAGCATATCCTGGTCGGCGAGGCCGGGGGTTCCGCCCGCCGTCCGGCGTTGGGCGATCGCCGTCAGATGCAGCCCCTCGGTCGGCAGGCCCTCCTGGTCGGCTGCGCTCAGCGTGCCGATCAGCTTGTCGGCGGTGTCGTTCCAGGCCGGGCGCCATCCGCGCGGCTGATAAAACGCGCGGAGTTGACCCAGGTCGACCTCTTCGCCGGCGATCCGGGTGGTCTCGGCGGTGCCGGTCAGGCGCTTCTGGATTTCCTGGGCGGCGGGATCCGTCGGCGCGACCGGCGGTGCCGCGGAGGCGCCTTCGCTCGCCAGCAGCAGCGCGGCCATGACGATCGCCCGCAAAATGGGCGCCGGAAGAACAGGAAGACGTACGGAACCCAAGATTCGCCCCACAAGATAAATGTTACACCTAATTATAACCACTTCGGCCAAGTTGCCGAGCGAAGTTTCGAAAAATTGACTGCTTATCCTCGGGTTTCATCAGGAAAATGCTCTTTTGCGTTACGGCTGCGTGAAATCCGGAATTTCTCCGCTGACGTCATTCGTCACCCTCCCCATGTGAGTGGAGGGGATCAATATGATGTGGGGAATCATGCCGGAATATTCCATCGGCGTGGAGGGCGGCCGGGCGGGGATTTTTCAACGGGTATGTTCGGTTTTCCTGGTTTTTTTGCGTCTGGGCCTGACCAGTTTCGGTGGGCCCGTGGCTCATCTCGGCTATTTCCGCGAGGAATTCGTCCGGCGGCGAATGTGGCTCGACGAGGCCGCCTATGCCGATATCGTCGCCTTGTGCCAGTTTCTGCCCGGTCCCGCCAGCAGTCAGGTGGGCATTTGCATCGGCCTCCAGCGGGCGGGGCTGGCGGGATCCTTGGCCGCCTGGCTGGGTTTTACCCTGCCGTCCGCCCTGGTTCTTTGGGCGTTTGCCTGCGGGATAGATGCCCTGGGCGATTTACGGCAGGCGACGTGGTTGCACGGATTGAAGATCGTCGCGGTGTCCGTCGTCGCCCAGGCCGTGTGGGGCATGGCCCGGAGCCTTTGTCCCGACCGGCTGAGGATCAGTCTGGCGGTCGGTGCGGCCTTGCTGTCGCTCATCGCGCCGACGGTCATCGGCCAGATCGGAGCCATGGTCCTGGGGGGCGCGGTCGGCCTTATGGGACTGCCCCGGCCGCCGGCCAGGGACGATGGTAGCGCCTTGCCGAAGGTGCCCCCCGCCCTGGCGTGCTCCGCCCTCATCCTGTTCGTCGCCTTGCTGGCATTGTTGCCGGTGGTTGCCGCCGGCACGGGCAGTCAGACCTGGCGGTTGATCGACGGTTTCTTCCGTTCCGGGTCCCTCGTCTTTGGCGGGGGGCATGTGGTGCTGCCGTTGCTGCGGGCCGAAGTGGTGCAACCGGGCTGGATCGAGGGGGATGTTTTTCTGGCCGGCTACGGCGCCGCTCAGGCCGTTCCCGGTCCGTTGTTCACCTTCGCCGCCTATCTGGGGGCCGCGATGAAGCCGGCGCCGCATGGATGGCTGGGGAGTGTGATCTGCCTGGGGGCGATTTTCCTGCCGTCCTTTCTGCTGGTGATCGGCGTCTTGCCGTTCTGGGATCGGCTGCGCCGGAAAGTTTGGGCCCGGGCGGCGTTGCAGGGGGTCAATGCGGCGGTGGTCGGCGTATTGCTGGCCGCCCTCTATTCGCCGGTGTGGACCAGCGCGATTTTCGCGCCGGCCGATTTCGGTCTTGCCCTGGTGGCCTTCCTGCTGCTGGTTTTCTGGCGGTTGCCGCCCTGGCTGGTGGTGATCATGGGGGCCCTGGCCACGGCGTAGGAACCGTTTGGGGCCTTTCCCGATTGAGGTGTAGAATTTATCGGACGGCATCGTTGACGGATCTCCTTTCGTTCTTTGGCTAAGGATGATGCGATGTCCCGGATGGTCGCATTTCTCTGTTTCCTGATGTCGTTTCTCCTGGCGGGGGCCTATTGCCATGCCGAGACCGTAAGGGTTCTGACCGGAAATATTGAGCCTTATGCGATCGAGAACGGTCCGCGTCCGGGTTTCGCCATCGAGATCGTCCAGGAAATGGGACGGCGGGCCGGCATCGATGTCGAGATCAACTTCATGCCCTGGCAAAGGGCGTTGCTGGAGGCAAGCCTGGGGCACGATGTCGCCATCGTGCCCGTCGTGCGGACGGTCGAGCGGGAAGCACTCTATAGCTGGATCCAGCCGATCATGCCGGGCGAGCCATTTTATCTTCTGGCGATACGTCCCGACGTCGACATTTCCAGTTTCGAAGCCGTGAGGAATTCGGTGATCGGCGGCATGGCCAATGCTCCCGCCGAGAGCATCCTGAGGCGAGCCGGACTGCGGTATCTCGATCTGTCCACCGACAATATCATCAACGCCAGAAAGTTGTTGGCCGGCCGCTTCGATGTTTGGTTCGCCCGCGAGGCGGAAGCCAAATTGGCGATGACCAGATTGGGCGAGAGCCCGGCCCGACTGCGCCGTGGATTCGTCGTCGATGCGCCGCCGAGCTATCTGGCGGCGTCGCGGGATTTCTCGCCGCTTATCGCCCGGCGGCTGGCCAAGGCCTTCGATTCCATGAAGGCGGACGGCAGTTACGAACGGATCGTCAACAGTTACGGCTATGGTTGGCTGGCCAGGCAAGGTCCGTGAATGGGGGCTCTTCTTTTATTAAAAGACCGTATTTTGCCTTTCCTGCTTCAGCCACAGCACCAGGTTTTCTTCCGGCATTGGTTTGGCGAACAGGAAACCCTGCGCGACATCGCAGCCGATGTCGTGCAGATATTTCGCCTGCTCAGGGGTTTCGATGCCCTCCGCGACGGTGGTCAGGTTGAGCTTTCGACCGAGCGTCACGATGGTTTCGGTCAGATTCCCGCCCCGGTCTTGGCCGATTTCGCTCACGAAACTCCTGTCGATCTTCAATGTGCCGATAGGCATGAAATCGAGGCGTGACAGAGATGAGTAGCCGGTGCCGAAATCATCCAGTGCGACGCTGACGCCAAGTTGCTTGAGTTCGGCCAAGGTCGCCAGAACCTGCTTGGGGTCGTTCATGGTCAGGTTTTCGGTGATTTCCAGTTCCAACTGTGTGGGTTTCATGCCGTGATTTTCCAGAATGGCGGCGACGCGGCGCACGAAATCGGCGGAACGGAATTGCGTCAGGCTGGCGTTGACGGCGACGCGCGGCGGCGCGCCCGGCAAGGCCTGGACCTTGGTGAATAGCCGGCAGGCCTGGTCGAGGACCCAGTAGCCGATTTCGACGATCAGTCCGGAATCCTCGGCCAAGGGGATGAATACCGCCGGCGGCTGCACGAAACCGCCGCCCTGCGGCCAGCGGATCAAAGCCTCCATGCCCCACATCGTTTGGGTCTGAAACTCGATCTGGGGTTGATACCAGACCGACAACTCGCGCTTTTCAAACGCCAAATGCAGATCGCCGATGACGCTCAATCGCTGACGGAGCTTGTTCTCCATCTCAAGGGCGAAATAGGCGTAGTGCAAATGGGGGTCGAACCTGGCCAGGCTGAGCGCGATGTTGGAACGGCTCAGCAAGACGGCTCCGGATTGGGACTCGTCGGTGGCGCGGCACAATCCGAGCGTGACAGAGATCGGCAGCATATGCCCTTCGCAGGGAAGCGGCGCCTTGAAGAGATCCAGAAGAACGCTGGGATTGACCGCGCTTTCCGGTCCGGCGACCGCGAAAATATTGCCGTCGATGCGACCCAGGCGGCAGCTTTCCGGCAGGCCCTGACGTAATCGCAAGGCCACCGCCCGCAGCAGGGCATTGCCGAAATCCTCTCCCAGTCCGTCGTTGACGTCGTGGAAATGGGCCAGATCGATCAGAGCCACGACGAGGCCCGCGTCCCGCTCTTCGGCACAATCGAGGATGCGGGTAAAGCCGCCGTGGTTGCAAAGTCCCGTCAGCAGGTCGTGAAAGGCCACGTGGTTCAATTCTTCGACAAGATGGACATTGCCGTAACAGGCCGAGATATTGGTGGTGAAGACCTCGATCAGGCTGCGATCGTTCGGCGAAAGGTTGCGCGTCGTATGGATGTAGATCGCACCTTCTATCTGGTCGCTGCGTAAATAGAGCACGGTGAAACGCTCGCCGAACTGATGGCGGCGCGCCGCCATCGCGGCGGCGATCAGATCGGGGATCGGGCTATCGACCATCTGCGACAGCGGCAAGCTGAGATATTTGGAGAAGCGTCCGGCCGCGCCGACGATATATAGTTCCTCGTTGTCGGCGGGAGCGACGCGCATGCCGCGCTGGACGCAGACCAACCCGTCGACAGGAACGTCCAGCAAGGCGGCGATCTGCGTCAGCACGCCTTCCGCGAAGGTGTTGATCGCCCGCAACTCCATCAGATCGGCGGCGGCGTGAATGATCAATTCCAGTCCACGCCGATTTTCGGCGATGGTTCTGATTTGATGGTAGGAGCGAATGGCCGCCATCAAGGAGGTCACCAGCCGGGTCTGGGTCAACTCGGATTTGGTGCGATAGTCGTTGATGTCGTAATGCTCGAAGACTTGCAGTTCGGGCGCGTAGCCCGGTTGTCCGGTCCGTAGGATGATGCGGGGCTCCGTCAGGCCGCGGACATTGCGGATATGTTCGGTCAGGTGAAGTCCCGCGTCGCTGGTCTCCATGACGACGTCCAGCAGGATCGCGGCGAAATTCGTTTCATGGTCGAGAATATCGCGGGCCGCGGCGGCCGAACCGGCATGAAGCAGCCGCAGCGGACGTCCCATGATCCGGACGTCCTTCAAGGCGTAATCGGTGGCCTGGTGCACCTCCTCGTCGTCGTCGACCACCAGGATGAGCCAATGGTCGTCGGAAATTGTTTCTTGTGCCGCGTCATCGTCGAGGATGAGCACGACGTCGTCGTTCTGCGACCCTTCGGTGTCGTGTCGGGACGGTGGGATCATGTTTTCTCCCCGGATTGGTTCGGTTTTTTGATGGCGTCCAAGGGAAAGGACAAATCGAAGCGCGTTCCCGCGCCGGGATGCGAGGACATCCGCAAGTTGCCGTTCAATGCCCCGGTTACCAGGTTATAGACGATATAAAGTCCCAGTCCGGACCCGCCCTGGCCAAATTTCGTCGTAAAAAAAGGATCGAAGGCCCGCCTCGCCGTTTCCTCAGACATTCCCTTTCCATCATCCTGGTAGGTCAGCGTCAGATCGCCGTCTTCCGCCCGAGCCGTGATGGTAATGGTGCCGGTATGCTCGGCATCGAATGCATGCAATATACTATTTGTGATGAAATTTATTAATATCTGTTCAATAGGTCCTGGATGATTATCGAGTAAAATGTCATCTGGAATATCAATTTTTACTGAAATTCCCGTATTTTTTAGTTTGTTGTGTAGGGATGACAGCATTTCCTGTACGATTGCGGCAAGCTGGAAGCGCCGCTGGCCGAAACTACCCTGGTCAACGGCGACCTGTTTGAAGTTGCCGATCATTCCTGCCGCACTTTCCGCCCCGCGGATCAGGATGCGCGTCGCTTCGAGGTTTTCCGCCACGAAATTGTCGAGAACCGACCGTTGTATGGAACCGGAACGGATACGTTCCGCGAACGTTTCGGCGCGGGTCCGCAATGTGGTGGCCACGGTCAATATGTTGCCGAGCGGTGTATTGAGTTCGTGCGCCACGCCGGCCACCAACTGCCCCAGCGCCGCGAGCTTTTCGGCGTTGACCAGGTGGTCCATGGCCAGACGCAGGTTTTCGTTCGTCTTGGCAAGCTCGGCCGTCCGCTCTTCGACCCGACGTTCCAGGGAGGCGGCCAATTGGCGGAGTTCCTCGCCGATGCGATCTTGTTCCGCGAGACTTTTCTGGAACGCCGTGATGAGACGATTGACGGCTTCGGCGATCATGCCAAGTTCGTCTTCCGCGTGCCCTTGCGGAACGGTTAGCATCTGCCGGATGGGTTGGCTTGGCTCGATCTCAGCGACGCTGCCGGCAAGTCGCAGCAGCGGCTTCGTGGTCAGGACATGAAAAAGCATCGCCATGATCGTGGCGATCGCGACGGCGCGGATCATGCTGGAGAGAGCCATGCGCGAAAAACCGTTCTCCAGATTGTCGAGAATTGCTCCGCTATCGATGGCGACCATCAGTTCTCCGACATGAATCGGCTCGCCGACGTAATTGTCGTTGAACAGCGCAATTTGGAACGGCGGAATCGGCGTCACGAGGTAATTTGAAATGTTGGTCAAATTCTGATCGGCGGGGGAGCGTTTGGCTTGCCCCAGAATTCCGCCGAAGTCGTCCCTGATTTCGGCGGAAAGGATCTCGTGGTCGTTGATGAGTTTGCTGACGATACGCTGTGCCAGGGTTTTATCGATGGTATAGGCCGCAGATGCGGCGGGTTCCGTCACCATATCGAGAACAAGGCGAATGGCTTCTTCCGATCGTGCTCTTTCCTCCCTTAAGTTGAGGAAGAATTCGACAAAACTCACTCCGAAGCCAACAAGAAGGGCGATAATGACAGTAAAAAAAGCATGACGGGTGGATAGCCTGTGGCGTAGGGATGGTGATTTTCCATGGATGCTTGATGTCGACATCTCACAGTCCCTGCGTCCCGCAGCATATAATATCAGGCGTTATTTTTGATAAGTGAGTAATTCCATGAAGTCACGATGCTGCGCAAGATATGAGCTGACGCGTAAGCTTGCCGTGGAGGACCCCTTCACGAGTTATCCTATAATTAAATATATTGTATGGTTAGATTTTTTTGCGGTTTGATTGAGTTAAAAGCGGAAAACTCTAACCCTCTTGGTGCCCGCAGATTAGCCCGCCGGTCCAGCGTCGGCGCATCGGCTGGGCGAGCGCCCAGGCGGCGAGCGAAAGCGAGGCCATGACGAGGAAGGCGTATCCGCCCAGGGACTGGTAAAGCCGCCCCGACATCAACATGGCCGCGCCCGGCACGATGCCGGTCGTCACCGCCGAATAGATTCCCTGTGCGCGGGCCGACAGGCCAGCCGGAATCGCCCGCATGATGAAGTGCATGGCTCCCAGATGGCCGGCACCGAAGGTGAAGGCGTGGAGCAATTGCGCCGGCGCCAGAAACAAGGGATCGGTGGTGGCGGCGAGAACCGCCCAGCGGATCGCTCCGGCGATACCCGCGCAGGCGATCAGGCGACCCGGTCCGAAGCGGGCGATCAATCGGGCGCCGCAGGCGAACAGGACCACTTCCGCGATCACGCCTTCCGCCCATAAGCCGCCGATGACCGTGCCGGAAAGACCGGCTGCATGCCAATGCAGGGTGGCGAAACCGTAATAGATCATGTGGCTGGCCTGCATCAGGCTGCAAACGGCGAGAAACAGCAGAAAGACCGGGCGCGACAGCAACTCTCCGATCGGCTGCTGACGGCTTTTCCCCGGCGCTTGCGGCAGGTCGGGCAGTTGGGCCGCGGCGAGAAGGGCAAGGACGAGGCCGGCCAGACAGCTTAGCAAAATGGCGGAGCGGGGCGCGTCGATCAGAAACTGGCCGGCCAGACCCGAAATGACGATAAAGCTCAACGATCCCCACAGGCGAATACGTCCATAATCGAGCCGATGGCGCACGGCGCTTTGCAAGGTCAGGCTGTCGCCCAGCGGCAACATGGCGGTGAAGGCTGCCGACGACAGCAATGTCGCCAGCAGTACGGCGGCGAAGCCATCCGCCCAGAAGAATAGGGTGGTTGTCGACAGGCTGAGGATGGCGAGAATGATCAGGCCCTTGCGGCGACCGCCATGGCGGTCGGTGATGTGCCCGAGCAAGGGGTTGGTGAGCGCCTTGACCAGATAGGAGGCGGCCAGTATCCAGCCGATCTCGGCCGCGGCGAGACCCTTCGAGGAAAGATAAAGCGGCCAATAGGGGAGCTGGATGCCGATGACCGAGAACAGGGCGGCGTAATAAAAAGAAAGGCGGAGCGTTATGGATGGGCGACCGGTCATCGCGCGCGGCCGGCCTCCAGCGCCGCCACCCAGGCCTGTCCCAGGCTGACTCCCGGATCGCCGGGCGAGGCGGCCTTGGGCAACAGCGGGATCAGGCCGCGCTCGGCAAGGCCATCCTCCAGGCCCTGCCGCAGCACCTTGTTGAAGAAACAACCGCCTCCCATGGCGACCTTGCGAATGCCGGTCGCCTCCGCCGCCTGGCAAACCCAATCCAGCATGGCGGCGACCAGCGTGCCGTGAAACAGATCGGCGCCGTCGGCGGCGTCGCGGTCGAGCAGGGCTTCCATGGTGGGAAGGAGATCGAGGACTCCCTCGTCGATCGACCAGCCGTCTTTCAGGACACGCGGTCTGCGCACCATGGCTTCCAGCGCCATCGGCGCCTGGCCTTCGAAGTCGGCCACGAGGTGAACGCCTAAAAGACCGCAGGCGGCGTCGAACAGCCGGCCCGCGCTCGATGTCGGGGGACTGTTGAGATTTCGCCCGATGATATGTCCCAGCATGGCGGCGCCGGGTTGGGCGCCGTAGCGGCCGGCGATCTCGCCGTCGCGGCCCAACCGATGCAGGACGGCGGCGGCCATCCGCCAGGGTTGGCGCGACGCCAGATCCCCGCCCGGCTGTGCCAGGGGCGCCAAATGACCGATGCGACGGTAATCCGGTCCGTCGACCAGCAACAGTTCGCCTCCCCAGGATTGGTTGCCCGGGCCCAGGCCGAAACCGTCGAGGGCCAGTCCGATGACCGTTTCCTCCAAACCATGTTCGGCCGCGACGGCCGCGATATGGGCGTGGTGATGCTGCACGGCCAGGGCGGGAGAGCTCTGGCCTTCAGCCCAGCGGGTCGAATAGAAATCGGGGTGCAGGTCGTGGGCGATCAGGGCCGGTTTCAGGCCGAGAGTCCGGATCAGTTCCGCCGCCGCCCGCTCGAAGGTGGCGATCGTCTCGCTGCTGTCCAGATTGCCGATGGCCGGCGTTATCAGGGCCAGATTGCCCTGGATGGCGCACAGCGTGTTTTTCAAAAAGGCCCCAACGGCCAGCGTCTCCGGCAGCCGGTGGGGCAGGGTGATCGCGATGGATGTCATTCCGCCGCTTGCGTCGGGGCGAGGGGCGGGGCCTTCGGTTTGCCGAGAAGCCAGCGCATGAAGCCTTCCGTCGGCAATGCGGAAATCATCGCCGTCGTCAGCGCCGCCAGATAAGGAATGGATTGCACGCTCAATACCAGCGCCCAGATGCGCGCGTCGAAATCGTTCCATCCCTTGACGGCCAGGATCAGCCCCGCGCAGAACCATTGCGACAGCATCAGTACGGTTTCTTCCGACGCCATCATGAAGCCGGCCGTCCAGGCGGCCTTGTCTTCGCATTTCGGGGTCCTGAGGAAGGGGATGGTCTTGGTGAAGACGCCCTGCCACATGGCGCGGCCGATGTAATAGGTCAGGCCCATGCCGGCGATGGCCGAGCCGATGCGCTGGCGCCAATTGCATTTGACTCGGGTGGAATAAAGGAACTGGTGATGGATCATCTTGGCCACGAACACGCCGACGGTCGGCATGACGAAAATGGCCAGGGGAAAATCGAAGGTGCGCGGTGAAACGACCAGTCCGATGGTCCAGAAGACCGACAGGATGGTGAACATCACATAAAGCGCATCGGCGAACCAGGGTAGCCAGCCGGTGATGAAGTGGTATTTCTGGCTGGCGGTCAGTCCGGTATTGCGGAAGGGGATCAGCGCCCGCCAATGGCCTTTGAGAATCTGGCAGGCGCCATAGGCCCAGCGGAACCGCTGCTTCTTATAGGCCGTGAAGTTGTCGGGGGTCAGGCCGTGGCCGAAGCGGTGGCTGAGATAGACCGATTCATAACCGTTCTCCAGAAGCCGCAAGCCCAGTTCGGCGTCCTCGACGATGGTCCATTCGGCCCATTTCCCCGTTTCCTCCAGGGCCTGGCGCCGGATCAGCGTCATCGTGCCATGCTGGATGATGGCGTTGTCCTCGTTCCTGGCCACCATGCCGATGTCGAAGAATCCGGCATATTCCCAGTTGATGAATTCCTTGAACAGATCGAATTCCCATTCGCGGTGGTCCTGCGGCGCCTGGACCCAGCCCACCTTCGGATTTTCGAAATAGGGAACCAGCACCTTCAGCCAATCGGGGTTGACCTGATAGTCCGAATCGATGACGCCAATGACCTCGGCCTCGGGATCGGTCTGGGTGAGGGCGAAGTTCAACGCGCCGGCCTTGGCGCCCGGCCATTTTCCCAAATGATAGAAGCGGAAGCGATCGCCAAGTTGGGCGCAATAATCCTGGACCGGCTTCCAGACTTCCGGGTTCCTGGTGTTGTTGTCGAGCACCAGAACCTCGAAATTCGGGTAATCGAGGGCGTTCAAGCTGTCGAGCGTCAGCTTCACCATCTCGGGCGGTTCGTTGTAGCAGGGCAGATGCAGCGAAACCTTGGGGAAGCGGGTGGCGTGCGGCGAGGTTTCCGGCGTGAAGGTGCGGCGCATCTGCCGCGCCCAGGTCAGTTCGGTCATCTCATAGCCGGCGATCAGGACGACCACCAGCAGGATCAACTGGGCCGGCAGCAGGACCGAATACATCAACTCGGTCGATGGCGCGAAGTCGCGGATCATCGGTACCGACATGGTCCAGATGACCAGCGAGGCCGCCCCCTGCACCAGGGCGGCGAAGAAGATCTTGCCGCGCGTCCGCAGGTGGCTCCAGTTATAGAGGAACCAGATTACCGGCAGCAGGGCGAGAATGGTCGCCGCGATGGCCTGGATCGGCCACTGCTTCATTTCGAGCACCGGCTCGACCATCGAGAATTTTGGATTGCGGTCGGCGTCCCAGACACCCCAATGGGTGCCCACCGTCCATTCGAAGGCTTTCTTCCAGGGCTGGTCGAAGGCTTCGATGACGTTGTAGTCGATGCCCTCCTCGGTGGCGCGGTTCAGGAAGCGGCGCAGGAAGAGAGCCTGGTTGATCACGGAAGGCTCGGCCTTCTGGCGGCCCTTGCCGGCCGACGGCCACCCCACCTCGGCCAGCATGACGTGCTTGTCGGGGTAGATGCGCCGCAAGGCGTCATATTGGCCGAAGACGAAATCCACCGCATGTTCGGCCGGGATGCCTTCCCAATAGGGCAAGACGTGCAAGGCGATGAAATCGACCTCGCGGACCAGTTCCGGATGCGACAGCCATACGGACGCCGGCTCGGCGGTGGAGACCGGCAGCGAAACCTTGGCTTTGACCTGCCGGATATAACGGATCAATTGCGGGACGGTGGTCTGCCCGGTGAGGATGGTCTCGTTACCGACGATGACGCGGTTGATGTTGGGGTTTTCGCGCACCATGGCGATGACGCCGTTGATCTCCTCCTCGTTGGCGGTGAGATCGTGCATCTGCGTCTGATAGGCTTTCAGCTCGTCCGGGGACATCTGTCCAACCGGCTTGTCGAGGCGCAGGTTGGGGTCGGCCAGCGCTCCGGACAACCAGGCGCCCGCCGTGACCGTCAGATTGTATTTCGCCGCCATGGCCGGAATGGTCTGGGTCATCGGCTTGGCATTGTAGAGCCGGATGGAGTTCACCACCGGGGCGACCTGCGCCAGATCCTTGTCGATCGATTCCGGTGGCGGTTCGCGGTCCGCCAGCGGATCGTCGTCCTTGCGGTAGGGACTGAAGGAAATACTGCTGATCTCGCCGTGCCAGGCGACGTCGGAGTGCGGGCGATTCATCAGCCACCACACACCGAGATTGACCAGAATGATCACAAGCAGAACGACGAAACCGGAGATACGGCGCATATTGACAGTCTTCTATTCGCTACCAGACCAGGAAACGGCCGGTCCCATCCATTGCAAGAAGCGATCCCGCGTCAGCAGCATACCCGCTTCCACGCAGCGCATCCAAGTTGAACGATGATATGGGTGCCGGTTGGCCGTGCCGGCAGGGGTTTACCTCTTCGTGCCAGGCCCGTCATCCGGCATCGGCGGGCAAGGGCGCCGACCTGTTCATCTGTCCGGATGGAGCGGGCCGGACTATAGCCGATCACCCGCTTCCCGTCGAGAGGCGCGAAGAGGGTGGCTCATGCGAGAAGCGCAGGGCTGGTAAAGCTTCGCATTAGCGCCCGAAAAGGGCTTCCAGACTGAAGAGCGTCCGCGCGCAGAGATCGGCGGCGCCCCGATAAAACGGCGTCGCGGCGAGGCGGCCGATTTCCCGCAGGCAGTCAAAGGCCCACAGGGAGGTATGGAGATGATGGAAGGCGCGGGCGGTCTCCAATTCCCCTGCGGCGGCGTCCGGCCGCCCGTCCTCCAGGATCTGTCCGGAACGAATCAATAGGGCGGCCAGGAAGGTGAGTTCGAGGGACAGGTGATCCTCGGGTTCGTGAATGTCGTCCGGCGTCGTGAACCCGGCTTGGGCGTAGGCCAGTCTCACTTCTTCAGTGCAGTCGCCGTAGAGCAGCCGTTCCCGGGTTCGCCAGACCGATTCCCACATCGGCACCGGTTCGACGGGTCCGATGAACAGGGCTGTGTTGTCGGCCTCGATCGCCGAGAGATATTCCTCTGTCGGGGTGTCCAGCGCGTCCAGCACGGCGGCCTGGTTTTCCCTCGTGGTTTCATCGGTCAGGGGTAGTGGCCAGCTACCGGAAAGTCCCTCTTCGGCGCAGCGGTGCAGCAGGGTCCGGTTGAATTCCGGATGAAAGAGGTTCGCGCAGAACCCGAGGGCCGCGCCGTGCGCGAAGAGGAGGTCTGTTTCCATGACGATGCTCAAAGGCCCATGAGGATGTGAGTGCTGTAGAAAATCAGGCGGCCGAGGAATTCCCCCGCCATTCCGAAAAACAGCGCGAAGACGGCCAGTGGCGCCGAAAGGCCATTGCCGTCTCGCTTGAAGGCGGGGATCAGCACGCGCAGGAACAGGGCGGAAGCCAGAACCGGCAGGACCAGCCGCAGGGCGAAGACCGGCATCCCGATATCGGACAGAATCGTCAGGATGGACTCGCCGCGGGCGTTATGCTGCGCCCCGGCCAGGAGGTCGAAGGGAATTTCGGCGAATTTCAGGCCAAGTCCCAAGGCCAGGCCGAGCAGGATCGTGGCGATCACCCAATTTCCCGGGCCTTTCTCGTCGGCGGGAACGCTCACGGTCCAGTTGACGCTGGCGAGCAGACCGATTCCCAGGGAGCCCAGCAGAAAAGCGGCTCCGAAGAAATTCAGCAGCGTCGAGGGCGAGTTCCAGGCCGGCACGGTGACGAGCATGTAAACCCGCGCCATGGCGTAGACCGTGGCTAATCCGGCCAGGCAGGACAGGACGGTGATGAGGGGGACGAGTCTGGCCAGGAAGGGAATGGTTCTGGTGAGCGGAGGAAAGACGCGCACCGCGACCAGGACTGCCAGGGTGGCGACGAAGAGGCCGGTGCAGAGAACCTCGCGGCTCAGCCAGGACTGGCCGAGGTGGAAAATGGTGAAGGGGCTGTGCAGGGGATTGCCCAGATGGGCGAGGGAAATCAGCATGCCCACCGCGCCCAGCGCGAAACAGACGATGTCCCGTCCGGCGAACAGCCGCTTTGCGGCGGCTCCCGCCCTCATGCGAGCCAGTTCGGACAGAACCATCATTCCCGCCGCCATCTGTACGACCAGGGTAAAGACGGCCAACGGCCATTCGGCGGTATTCATGATCAAAGTTCCTCCGGATTGCGGATTCGACCGCGATCGGAATGCGCGGCCTTGGCGGTCCGGCCGGGTGTGACGACGAGGCTGGGCTGGGTAATCGTCGGTTCGGGCAGTGGAGCCACGGTGGTCGCCTCTCCGAAGCGCGCCTTCAACTCGTCATACTCCCCGAAGGTCAGCGAGCGGCAGGGGCAGGCGGCCACGCAGGCGGGGGCCTTGCCTTGCAACTGGAAATCCTCGCAGAAGTCACATTTGGTCATCATGCCGATCTGCGGGTTGAACTGCGGCGCGCGATAGGGGCAGGCCATTTCGCAATAGCGGCAGCCGACGCATTTCGCGTGGTCGACTTTGACGATGCCGCATTCATCCTTATGCATCGCGGTGGTCGGGCAGGATCGGACGCAGATCGGATCCTCGCAATGATTGCAGGAGATCGACATGTAATAGCCGAAGACGTCCTGGGCGAAAGTTCCGTCCGTTTGTCGAACCCAGTTGCCTCCGCTGTATTCCGTCACGCGGCGCCATTTGACGCCTTCCGGCAGATCGTGCTTGTCCTTGCAGGCGACCATGCAGGTCTTGCAGCCGGTGCAGGTCTTGAGGTCGATATGAAAGGCGGGGCGTTTCAACATGATATCCGTCCTTTAGGCCTTGGCGATTTCGACCAGGGTCGAGTGTTGGGGGTTGCCCTTGGCCAAGGGGGAGGGGCGGTGCGTGGTGAGGACGTTGGGGCTGCCACCCTGGTCCACGCCATGCGCATCGGGCGCGTACCAGGCGCCTTCCGGCAGGGATACGGTGCCCGGGATGATGCGTGGCGTGACCTTGGCCTTGATGACGCTGGCGCCGCGATCGTTATGAATGCGGACCAGGTCGCCATGGCGGATACCCCGGGGTTCGGCGTCCATGGGATTGATCCAAAGTTCCTGGGGCGCGATCTCCTTCAGCCACGGGATGTTGCCGTAGGTGGAATGGGTCCGCTGCTTGTAGTGGTGGGTGATCATTTGCAAGGGGAAGCGTTTGCGCGCCGGGTCGAGATAGCCCTCAAACCCCTCGTTGAATTCCGGAAGCGCGGGAATCCGGTCGCCTTCGGACAATTCCCAGGTATGGCCGATATCCCATAGTCTTTTCGAGAAAATTTCGATCTTGCCGGATGGCGTCTTCAGCGGATGGGCGGCCGGATCCTCGCGGAAGGCCTTGAGCGGCACGTCGGGAGGACCGGGATTTCTGATCTTGAGGACGCCCATCTTCCAGGCTTCCTCGAGCGTCTGGGGGAGATCGGGCAATTTCGCGCGGGACTGGTCGAGCAGATATTGCAGCCACTGATCGCGGGTCCGGCCTTCGGTGAACTTGTCCTTGAAGCCCAGGCGGCCGGCGAGGTCGGCGCAAACCTCGTAAAGCCCCCGGGATTCGAAGAGTGGCTCGATCGCTTTCTTGCCGAAGATCACGTAGCCCATTTCGCTGACATAATCGGAACGGGCGAATTCGTCTTCTTCGAGATTGGTCGTGCCGGGCAGCAGGATGTCGGCGAAGCGGGCGCTCGGCGTCATGAAATGGTCGAGCACCACGATCATCTCGCATTTCCGTTCGTCGGCCAGGATCCCGGCGGTGCGATTGATGTCCGAATGCTGGTTGATCAAGGTGTTGCCGGCATAGTTCCAGATGAACTTGATCGGCGCCTTCAGCCGATCCGTTCCCTTGATGCCGTCCTTGAACGCCGTCATTTCCGGGCCGCGCTCGATGGCGTCCGTCCACAGGAAGACGGGCAGCTTGGCCGTGACGGGGTTGGTCAGCACCGGGAAGGACGAGAACGGATTGACGTAGCCGACCTCGCGTGCGCCGGTATTGCCGCCGGGGATGCCGACATTGCCGGTCAGGATCGCCAGCATGGCGATGGCCCGGCAGGCGTCTTCGCCGTTGGAATGACGTTGCGGGCCCCATCCCTGGCTGATGCAGCAGGGCTTGGCCTGGCCGATCTGGCGAGCCAGCCGGACGATCGTCTCGGCCGGTATCCCGCAGATGGAAGCCGCCCAGGACGGCGTCTTGACCAATCCGTCCGGTCCCTGGCCCATGACATAGGCCTTGTAGGAGGAGTTCGCCGGCACGTCGGCCGGCATATGGGCCTCGTCGAATCCCAGGCAATAGGTGTCGAGAAATGTCTGGTCGACCATGTTCTCGCTGATCAGGACATGGGCGATGGCCGCGCTCAGGGCTCCGTCGGTGCCGGGCCGGATGGGGATCCATTCGTCCGCCACTGCTGCGGTGTCGCTGAAGCAGGGATCGACGACGATCAGGCGGACGTCGCTTTTCTCCCTCGCCACCAGCATATCGTGAACGATGCCGCCGCCGCTCATCCGCGTCCCGGCGGGATTGTTGCCGAACATGACGACCAGCTTGCTGTTTGCCATGTCCGACATGGCGTTGCCCGCGTTGATCCCGTAAAGATAGGGCATGCCCGTGGCGATTTGCGCGGTGCTGTAGGTATTGTGCTGATTGAGGAAGCCGCCGTAGCAGTTCATCAGCCTGACCAGCGGCGTGAAGGCGTTCGCCCGCGACATCAGGCCGCCGGTGCTGCCGCTGCCGTACTGCAGGTAGAAGGCTTCGTTGCCAAAGCGCTCCTTGATGTCCTTCATCTTGGCGGCGATGGTATCCAGGGCCTCGTCCCAGGAGATTCGCCTGAACTTGCCCTCTCCGCGCTTGCCGGTGCGGATCATCGGATATTTCAAGCGGTCGGGCGAGTAGACGCGCTTGCGCATGGAGCGTCCGCGCAGACAGGCGCGAATCTGGTGCATGCCATATTCATCGTTTCCGGACTCGTCCGTCTCGATGCTGGTGATGACATTGTTGGCGACATGGGTGCGCAGCAGACAACGGCTGCCGCAATTCACGTTGCAGGAACTGGTGATGATCGCCTCGGCGGCGGTCGCGGCGGCGCCGGCATCGGCCAAGGCGGGGCGGAGCAACCCGGCGCCGCTTCCCAGGGCGCTCAAGCCGCCAAGAGCGCTGCACCATTTCAAGACCGTCCGACGGTCCACTCCATTCAGTCCGATACTCTTCATCATGGAAACCTTTAACGAGCGGGGTTTTTCGGGCATTCGCCGGCGGAGGCGCCACCCGCGAGGGATGGCGCCGCCTGCAGCGCCGGCCTTGCGAAAGACCACACTGTGGATATGACTTTTAGCTTAAGCAGGGAAGGTGAATGGCGTTACGTTTTGAAGCGAACAGCATGTAAAATTTTATGAACACATGTGAACGGGCGGCGCCTCCTAGGGCGTGTTGACATTTGGCAATCGGCCAGATTCTCTTCGTCCTCTTGATCGTTCCGGTGCGCTCCGGCTTTTGATTAACCACCAAGGCACCAAGTCACCAAGGTGGCGGAGCATACCACCGGCATTTTCCCGTCCCGTCATCGGCTGTCGGCCGAATGCCTGCGGCGCCGATTGACCGCCGCCGGCTGATCCGAAAGTCGCCTTGGTGTCTTGGTGCCTTGGTGGTTCAAAATATCCTGGGTTTCCTTTCATGCCATTGGGGAACCAGAGGCAACGGGAGAAGCCTTAAGGCGCCCCCATCAAGGGGGTGTGGATATTCAGATGATCACCTCTCCCGCCCTTGGCGGGCTAGAGGATTCACATATCTCAAATTTCGTAGTTTTATCAGTGCATTGCCAGCCTTTGATAAAACAGTGGCACCGGCCTCCGTGCCGGTGATCCGCCGAAGGCGGACCCTTTCCGGTTCCCGCCGGAACACCGGCAGGGACGCCGGTGCCACTGAAGGATTGCTTCGTCTTTGGCTCGCAAACGGCAGATTTTTCTCCACCGAAAAAAAGATGTGTGAATGCCGTAGCCCTTGGCGGGAGAGGTGATAGCGAATGTCAATCCGCCTCTATATCAATATCAATAAGGTAGAGCGCGATGCCGTCAGGCGGGAGTCGGCGGATGGTTGATCGCCATCCAATAGACGCCGAGATGGGCGACGGTTTCGACGAATTCGCCGTAATCGAGCGGCTTCCTGACGAAGCTGTTGGCGCCGCTTTCATAGCTGCTCAGCATGTCGCGTTCTTCGTCGGAGGACGTCAGGATCACCACGGGCAGCAGACGGGTCCGCGGGTTGTCCCTCAGGCGGCGCAATACGTCCAGGCCGTTGACCCGGGGAAGATTGATGTCGAGCAGGACGAATGCCGGCAATTCGGCTCCCGCTCGATTGGAGAACTCGCCCTCGCCGAAAAGATAGTCCAGCGCCTGTTGTCCATCGCGCACGACATCGACGCCGTTGGCGACCTTGATCTGCTTTAAAGCCCGCAGGGTCAGCAACTCGTCCTGCCGGTTGTCTTCGACCAGCAGCAATGGCCTCATGGTCATGGATGAACCTCCGTCCCGGATGAAAGTTGCAGGGAGAATCGGAAAGTCGCGCCTTTTCCGGGGGCGGCCCTGGCGTCGATCATGCCGCCATGCCGTTTGACGATGCGTTGGGCGGCGGCCAGCCCGATGCCGGTTCCCGGAAACTCGTCTTGGCGGTGAAGCCGTTGGAACGGCTTGAAGAGCCTGTCGGAATGGGCCATGTCGAAACCCGCTCCATTATCGGAGACGCAGAAAAACAAGGTGTCCGCTTGCCGCTCGGCGAAAAAGCGAATCTCGGGCTTCGGCGTGCGGCTGGTGTATTTCCAGGCATTTTCGAGCAGATTGCGAACGACCAGTTCGATCATGTCCGGCGCACCCCATGCCTTCAAATCCGGCTGGATCTGCCAGTCGACCTGCCGGCTCGGCTCGGCTTGAGAGATTTCCACGGCGATGCGCCGTGCCAGGGCGGAGAGGTCGATGTCCTCCGGAGACATCTCGCCCCTCACGCTGCGTGAAAGGGCCAGCATGCCATCGACGAGTTCTCCCATGTGGCGTCCCGCCTGGTCGATCTGGCCAAGATAGAGTTTGGCCTCGTCCTCGAATTTCTCTCCATAATCCTCGATCAAAGCCTGGCTGAAACCACGCATGGCGCGGAGAGGGGCGCGCAGATCGTGGGCCACGGCATAGGCGAAGGCGTCGAGTTCCTGGTTGGCCGACCGCAGTTCGGCGGTTCGGCGCCTCATTTCCGTGACGTCGACGTCCGTTTCCATCACCACGTCCGGTTGGTCGGCTGTCGCCCGGAGCAAGGTCCAGTGCGTCGCCACCAGAACCTCCCGGCCGCTTTTGGTCCGTTGCCGCAGTTCTCCCCGCCATGTGCCGTCGCTTTCGAGCAAGGCTTCAATCTCGGCTTGGGGCAGGGGAAACACTGTGGCCAGCAGATCGTGTGAACAGCGTCCCACCGCCTCGGTGGCGTCGTAACCATAAAGATCCCGGCAGCCCGTCGACCAGAAACGGATGGCGCCGTCCCGATCGCGGATGTGCGCCGTCGCCATGTCGAGAACGGCGAGCAACCGCTGCTGCCGTTCCTCGTTGGCCCGGGATATTTCGGTGGTGCGCTTCAGGGAATATCCCCAGATTCCCAGGACGATGACCAGCATCGCCAACAGGCCGATACCGCTTCCGAACAGAAAGGTCTCCATGGCGGAATCGGCCCTTTGGGCCTCGATCCGGCGAATGCCGACGAGACGATTCTCCTCCTCGATCATGGCCGCGACGACCCGGCGGATCCCGTCCATGATTTGCTGGCCGCCATTGGAACGTACCCTTTGCAGGGCGCCGTCAGGATTTCCCTGTTCGGCCAGCGCGATCGTATCGCTCGTTTCGGCGATCTTGCGTTCGACGAGGGTCGACAGTTCGGCTACGCGGGCTTGCTGCAGAGGGTTGTCGGCGGTCAGGTGGCTGACCGAATCGATCAGTTTTCGACTTTGGATCCGACCCGATTCGAAGGGCGCCAGATAATTGCGGTCGTGTGTCAGCAGGTAGCCGCGTTGACCAGTCTCCACATCCGTGAGAGCGGACAACAAAGACTGTGTTTGAAGTAATATCTGATCTGTGTGTTCAATCCAGTCGCGAGATTTATTTGTTTCTTCTGGTATTCGAAGGACTGCGGAAGCATATAAAATAGATATGAATAGAAAAATTGTGGCACAAGTGGCTGAAAGACATTTTAATAATAATCTGCTCTCATTAGAAAATGCTTTGTAATATTCACTAACGCCGTTTTTTGCGTCAGTATATTTCTGAGTATTTTTTATCATTTCATGTTGTGCAAAAAGCATCGATTTCCATGAATGGTGTATTTTTCACAAGATATTCTATCTTAAGTTAAGAAAATGTCACAACAATATGTGATGGTTAAACTCGTTAAAGTTGTGTTGTGGAATTTTTGACCCGGTTGGATTGATCTGTGGGGCCATGCGGGGCTGGCGCCCGAGGGGTGGTTTGGGGTAAAGGCATGACACCATTCAATGGACCGCTGGGAGACCATGATTTCCATTACCCGCCGTTTGGCCGAAGAACTTTCAGTCGCCACCAGCCAAGTGGACGCCGCCGTTCGCCTGATCGACGAAGGCAATACCGTGCCTTTCATCGCGCGTTACCGGAAGGAGGCGACGGGAGGCCTCGACGATAGCCAACTCCGCAAACTGGACGAGCGTCTGGGGTATCTGCGCGAGATGGATGAGCGGCGGGCAGCCATTTTGAAGTCCATCGCCGAACAGGGAAAGCTGACCGAAGCCCTGGCCGCGCAGATCGAGGCGGCGGACAGCAAAGCCCGGCTTGAAGATCTTTACCTTCCCTACAAGGTCAAGCGCCGGACCAAAGCCCAGATCGCCCGCGAAGCGGGGCTGGAGCCTTTGGCGGACGCCTTGTTGGGAGATCCGTCGCTCGATCCGTCGGCCGTCGCTCAATCCTACGTCGATCCGGCGAAGGAGGTCCCCGATGTCAAGGCCGCCCTCGACGGGGCGCGCCAGATTCTGATCGAACGGATGGCCGAGGATGCCGATCTTCTGGGCGGTCTGCGGAACCTGCTGTGGGACTCCGGCATCGTCACGTCGAAAGTGGCCGACGGCATGGCCGAGTCAGGTGCGAAGTTTTCCGACTACTTCGCCTACCGCGAGCCGATTCGCGCGATTCCATCGCATCGCGCTCTGGCCTTGTTTCGGGGTCGTAATGAAAATGTACTTCTTTTGAAGTTATCCCCGGCCGATGAAGAGGAGGGATCCCGTTTGCCGGGAGAGTGCGAGCGTCGCATCGCGGCCCGCTTCGGCATCGTCGAAAAGGGCCGGCCCGCCGATTCCTGGCTGAACGATACGGTTCGCTGGGCCTGGCGCGTGAAGATTCATCTGCATCTTGAAATCGAATTGATGGCCCGGCTGCGGGAAGATGCCGAACGGGAGGCGATCGACGTCTTCGCGCGCAATCTGAAAAGCCTGCTGCTGGCCGCGCCCGCTGGCATGCGACCCACCATCGGGCTCGATCCCGGACTGCGCACCGGCGTCAAGCTGGCGGTGATCGACGGAACCGGAAAAGTGGTTCACACCGGCGTCATTCATCCCCATCCGCCCCGTAACGACTGGGAGGGATCGATCCATGCCCTGGCCGCTTTGGCCGAACGTTTCCAACCGGAACTGATCGCCATCGGCAACGGGACCGCGTCGCGCGAGACCGACCGTCTCGCCTCCGATCTGATCCACCGCTACCCCGCCCTCGGCTTGACCAAGGTCGTGGTTTCGGAGGCGGGTGCGTCGGTTTATTCCGCTTCCGAAACGGCGGCGCTGGAATTCCCCGAGATGGATGTGACATTGCGCGGCGCCGTCTCGATCGCCAGAAGGCTCCAGGATCCATTGGCCGAATTGGTGAAGATCGATCCCAAGGCGATCGGCGTGGGCCAGTATCAGCATGACGTCGACCAGCAACAATTGGGACGGAGCCTGGATGCGGT
This sequence comes from Telmatospirillum siberiense, assembly GCF_002845745.1. Classification (GTDB taxonomy): domain Bacteria; phylum Pseudomonadota; class Alphaproteobacteria; order Rhodospirillales; family Magnetospirillaceae; genus Telmatospirillum; species Telmatospirillum siberiense. The sequence goes on from NZ_PIUM01000001.1 coordinate 329,947, forward strand.
GGTCGAGGATTGCGTGAACGGCGTCGGTGTCGACGTCAATACCGCCTCGGCCGCGCTTCTGGCCCGTGTCGCCGGTCTGGGGCCGGTGCTTGCCCGCAATATCGTGACTCACCGCGATTCCAATGGGCCGTTCGCCAGCCGTCTGGACTTGAAGCAGGTCGATCGTCTGGGGCCGAAGGCCTTTGAACAGGCCGCCGGCTTCCTGCGGGTCGTCGGGGGGGGAAATCCCCTGGACCGCTCGGCGGTGCATCCCGAGGCCTATCCGGTGGTCGAACGGATCGCCCGGCGCACCGGGCGCGACATCAAGGGATTGATCGGCGACGGTGCTTTCCTCCGATCGCTCGATCCGGCGGACTACACCGACGAGCGTTTCGGCGTGCCGACGATCACCGATATCATGGCCGAACTGGAAAAGCCCGGCCGCGATCCGCGCGGCGCCTTCAAGACCGCGGCCTTCAAGGAAGGGGTCGAGGAACTGAAGGATCTGCGTCTCGGCATGATTCTCGAGGGCACGGTAACCAATGTCACCAATTTCGGCGCCTTCGTCGACATCGGCGTCCATCAGGACGGACTGGTCCATATTTCGATGATGGCGGACAAGTTCGTCAAAGATCCGCACACGGTCGTGCAGGCGGGCGATGTGGTCAAGGTCAAGGTGCTTGAGGTCGACCTCGGGCGCAAACGGATCGCCCTGTCGATGCGTCTCGACGAAACGGCGGTGCGTGCACTCCGGGATCGCGAGACGGGACGGCGCGAGGAGGGGCGTGCGCGTCGCCCGGATGGCGCGCCGCCGCCTCGGAAGCCGGCGGCCCCGGCCGCACCTTCCTCCTCGATGGGGGGCGGGGCGTTGGCCGAGGCCTTTGCCCGGGCCAAGAAGCGCTGAACGCCGGAAGATTGGGGATGGGCGAATGACGAGGGCGTGGCGAGGTGTGCTGGCGGGGATGGCCCTTTGCGCGGGCATGTGGGCCGGAGTGGCGGGGGCGGTTGATCTCACCATCGGCTTCATCGGCGACCTGTCGGGGCCCGGGGCCAATGTGGCGCAGGATCAACTGGACGGTTTTCGTCTCGCCATCAAGCATCTGGGGGGGCGGATCGGCGGCAATGAATTCGGTCTGATCGTCGCCGATGGCCGGCATGACGCGAAGCTCACCCGGCAGGCGCTCGACCGCATGCAGCAGAACGACCGCCTGGAATTTCTTCTGGTTTCGCTCTCCCCCTCCCACATCGCGCAGCTTCTTGCGCCGGCGGTCGCCGGCAAGACCCTGGTGATCAGTCTCAACAGTCCGCCGGCCTCCATGGCTGGAAGGGATTGCAGCCCCTCCTTCTTTTCGTTGGCCGGCTTGACCGAGACCATGAATGATTTGAGCGGGCAATATCTGCAGCAGCGCGGAATCAAGACGCTGGTGGTGGCCGGTCCCGATACCCCGGCGTCGCGTGCGGCGCTGCAGGCGTTGCGCCGGGGGTTCAAAGGCGACATCACCGAGATGACGAGCAGGCGGGGCGAGATGGATTTTTCATCCAATCTCAGGACCATCCGCAGCGCCGCTCCGGATGCCGTCTATCTGCTGCATACCGGCGGCATGGCTGTCAATTTCATCCGCCAATCGGCCGAAATGTTCGGCAAGGACCGTTTTCCCCTGTTCGGGCCGCCTTCGCTGATCGATCAGACGCTGCTGGCCGCTTCCGGACCGGCTGCCCTGGGTATCGGCAGCATCGGTTTCTGGAGCGAGGATATGGATAGTCCGGTCAACCGGCGCATGCAGATTGACTTTGAAAGCGATTACGGACGCATGGCCTCGGCCTATGCGGCGATCGGCTACGATGCCGCCATGTTGCTGGATAGCGCTTTGAGAGCCGCCGACAAGAAGAATATCGGGGAAGACGTTCTGCGGACGGCCTTGAGACGCGTGGAAATTCCCAGCACCCACGGCGCGGCGCATTTCGACAGCAATCATTTCGCCATTCAGACTTATGTCGCGCGTCAGGTCGTGCAGGACGCCCGTGATCGGATGGTCGACGAACAGCGAGGGGTCTTCGCGAAGGACGTCCGTGACGGACATGCCGGCGAATGTCCGATGCGCTGGACGATCGAGCCCCCCCCTAAGGGCCCGTAAAAAGGTTTAATTGGCCCGAAGAGCCAGCCCGGCGAGGCCGACGAACGCCGGATAGGGGTGGGTGATGACATGGGTTGGAATTGCCGCCAAATAAGATTTGAATCGCCCCTTGCTCTCGAAGCGGCTGCGGAATTCGGACGTCGGCAGCTGTTTGACGAGGGTGGGAACGATGCCTCCAGCGATCAATAGCCCCCCGCGGGCTCCCAGCGTCAGGGCCAGATTGCCGGCCACGGTGCCCAGCATGGCGAAGAACGTCGCCAAGGTTTCGCCGGCCAGGGAATCGCCCGCCTGGGCCCCTTGCGTCACCTCGTGCGGCGAGGTGAACTCCGCCGTCCGTCCCTCCAGTGCGGCCAGCGCCTGATAGAGATTGAGAAGGCCCGGACCGGACAGAACGCGCTCGGCCGAGACATGACCATGCCGGTCGCGCAGCCAGTCGAGGATCCGGGCTTCCTTTTCCGTGGCGGCCGCCATGGTGACGTGCCCCCCTTCGGTGGGAAGCGCCTGCCAGCCGCTCTCACCGGCCAGCAGCCCGGCGACGCCCAGTCCGGTACCCGGACCGATGACGGCGATCGGCGCGCCGAAGACGGATGTGCCTCCACCGACGGCAATCTTGTGCTCATCGGTGAGCCGCGGAACGGAAAGGGCGACGGCGATAAAATCGTTGACCACCTCCAGTCGTTCCAGGCCGAGCTGTTCCTTCAACTCGGCGACCGAGAAGATCCAGTCGCGGTTCGTCAGTTCGACACGATCGCCCAGGACCGGACAGGCCACGGCGAAGGCTCCGGCGAGCGGGTGAACCGGGGGGGCAATCTCTTCGAGATAGGCCGTGGCCGCTTCCGCCAGGCCGTCATAATCGTCACAAGGCAGAACGCGCGTGTCCTGAGGTTCGGCGACGCCGGGATAGACCAGCGAGAAGCGGGCGTTGGTTCCGCCGATGTCGGCGATCAGCCGGGAGGTGTGTTGAGTCATGTGGCGTGGCCTTCCGTTCGCGGGCGTGATTTCGCCTGGTCGGTTTCCGCCGTTGGTCTCAGCGTCCGGTACAGGCTCAAATATCGCAAGGCGGAATGGTTCCAGTCGAAATCCTGGCGCATGGCGGTGGTCCGCAGGCGCGCCCATTGCGCGGGATGACGGTAAAGGCCGATCGCCCGTTCGATGGCCCACTGCAAGGCGCTTGCCAGGGATGGCTCGAAGAGGAAACCGGTCGCCGCCCCCTGGGTCAGGGAGTCATAACTGGCATCGACGACGGTATCGGCCAGCCCACCGGTCCGATGCACAATCGGAAGGGTGCCGTAGCGCAGCGCGTAGATCTGAGTGAGGCCGCAAGGTTCGAAGCGGGACGGCATCAGCAGGATGTCGCCGCCGGCCTGCAGGCGGTGCGCCAGCTCTTCGGAATAGCCGACACGGATGGCGACATGGCTGGGCTTCGCCTTGGCCAGGCTGAGCAGGGCCTCCTCCAGCGCGTGTTCGCCGGATCCCACCACGGCCAATTGTCCGCCTTGCGCGATGATCGCCGGCATCACCGCGAGCAACAGGTCCATTCCCTTCTGATCGGACAGCCGGCTGACCACCACCATGAGCGGTGCCGCCGGGTCTTCCGGTAATCCCATCTCCCGTTGGAGGGCGGCCTTGTTCGCGGCCTTGCCGGGACCGGCGTCGTCGACGCCGTAATGGTGGGGCAGGTGGGGATCCCGTCGGGGATCCCAAATGGTGTAATCGGCCCCGTTCAGGATGCCGGACAGATCGGTGGCGCGACGGGCGAGCACGCCGTCCATTCCGAAACCGAAGGCCGCGGTCTGGATCTCCCGGGCGTAGGTGGGGCTGACCGTGGTCAATTTATCGGCGAAGACGAGGCCCGCCTTCAAATAGGAAAGCTGGTTCCAATATTCGAAGCCTTCCATGGTGTAGAGGGACCAGGGCAGTCCCAGCCTGGACACCAGTGCCGGAGGGAACAATCCCTGATAGGCCATGTTGTGGATGGTGAACACCACGCCCGGCCCGTCCGGTTCGTTCCACGCCTTCAAAAAGGCCGGAGCCAATCCGGTCTGCCAGTCGTGGGCATGCAGGATGTCCGGTTTCCAGGAGAGGGGGCTGTTCTTCTGTCCGAGACGGGCGGCGGCCCAGCTCAAGAGACCGAATCGCATGTCGTTGTCGGGCCAGTCGGTTCCCCCGGCGCCCTGATAGGGGCCCCCGTCGCGATCGAAAAGGCCCGGAGTGTCGACGAGCCATATCGGCAGCCGATTGCCGGGGACGCGTCCCTCAAGGATGGTCGTGGCGCCCAGGCCGAACGGATCGCCCAGATTGGCGACCGGCCGGGCGCCGGTTTGGGCGGCGATGCCTCGATAGGCGGGCATCAACAGGCGGATATCGATCCCGGCTTGCTCAAGAGCAATCGGCAACGCACCCGCGACATCGGCTAGGCCGCCGGTTTTGGCGAGGGGGAAAATTTCCGACGATGCGAACAATAGCTTCATCAGGAGGCACCCCCAATTTCCATTTTCCGCCCGCAGGTCCACCGGGCTTTCAAAATCGAGCCGGCTGCCAGCCTACCCGACGAAAGAGCCCCGCAAAAGCGCTTTCGGGCGAAAAAGATAAGGATTTCAGTCGATCCCTTCCATTTGTCTTACTCATTGATGCTTGAGCTTTGTGGCGCACTATGACACCGTTAGATGATATTAACGAAACGTTCAAAAACGCCAGCCAATGGTGATTGCATGACGCCTTTGGAGCGAACCACGGGGGCGGGTGTCGATATCCCCCGAAAATTGCGACGGACCCTCGCCCTGGTTTTGGCCGGCGGCCGCGGAAGCCGCCTGCGGGATTTGACCGATTGGCATGCCAAGCCGGCCATTCCGTTCGCCGGAAAATTCCGGATCATCGATTTTGCCCTGTCGAATTGCATCAATTCCGGTATCCGCCGGATCAGCGTGCTGACCCAGTACAAGGCGCACAGCCTTATTCAGCATATCCAGCGTGGATGGGGGTTTTTGCGCGGTGAATTCAACGAATTCATCGAATTGCTTCCAGCCCAGCAGCGGACGGAAGGGGAGAATTGGTATCGGGGAACCGCCGACGCGGTTTTCCAGAATCTCGACATCGTTCGGCGCCATGCGCCCGACTACGTTCTGATCCTGGCCGGCGATCACGTCTATAAGATGGATTACGGCAAGATGCTGGCCGAGCATATCGCGAAGGATGCGGCGGTGACGGTCGCCTGTATCGAGGTGCCTCTTTCCAAAGCCTCCGATTTCGGCGTCATGTCCGTCGACGATGCCGGCAACATTTTGCGCTTCGATGAAAAGCCGGCCAATCCGATGCCTGTCCCGGGGCGTTCCGACGTGGCTCTCGCCAGCATGGGCATTTATATCTTCAACGCGGATCTGCTTTACGACCTTCTGGAAAAGGACGCGCGTCTGGCCGCCTCCCAGCACGATTTCGGCCGGGATTTGATTCCTGCCCTGGTTGGCCGCGAAACGGTCATCGCGCATCGGTTCCAGAATTCCTGCGTCATGGATGGCGGCGCCGAGGAGGCTTATTGGCGCGATGTCGGTACCGTGGACGCCTATTGGGAGGCCAACATCGATCTTTGCCGGGTGACGCCGGCGCTTAATATGTATGACGAGAACTGGCCGATCTGGACGGATTTGCGTCAGAACCCGCCGGCCAAATTCGTCTTCGATTCCGATGATCGTCGTGGTACGGCCGTCGATTCTCTCATTTCCGGCGGTTGCGTCGTATCCGGGGCGCTGGTCCGCCGGTCACTGCTCTTTTCCGACGTCCGGGTGAATTCCTTTTGTGTCGTCGAGGATTCCGTGCTGCTGCCCGGAGTCGAGCTTGGGCGCCACTCGCGGATCAGGCGGGCGATCATCGACAGCGGATGCTCCATCCCCACCGATCTGGTGGTCGGCGAGGATCCTGTTCTCGACGCCAAGCGATTCTTTCGCACGGAGAAGGGCATCACGCTGGTCACCCAGCGCATGCTCGACAATCTCTGGATTTGATCCGGCGGATTTATTCGAAAAGGGAATGCAGCCGCATGCTTTCGATGCTGCGGGTCGGTTCGAAGGCTCTGGCGGGCACGATGCCCTCCGAAGGAACCGCCGATGTGCCGTGAACAACCGGTTCCGTCGTCGCCACGGCAGGCGTCACGGTGGCGGCGGCGTCCGGCGCGGTTTGGCGCATGGCGTCGCCTTTTCGGGTGCTGACCTTTGGCGTCGACATATCGATGATCAGATTGGGCTTGGCGATCGGGGCGGGGGGCTGGAAAAGCCCACCCCTGTCGGCGGTGTCGTTTCCACCGTGCTTCTTCGCCTGCGCCGGAGCGGCCGCCAGGCAAAGCGCCAAGGCGATCCCCGCGACGAGCGGAAAGAAACGATTTTGCACGGTATAAGAATACATTGTCCAACCCTTCCGCGATGCCATGAATGATCGCCAGAGTGGTGGAGCTTACTCCCGATTTGCGAACGTGTTACATGGGATTGTGTGAACCTGTAGTAAAAAAAACTATCAAAATTCAATGCATTTTATGCAGTTACGAGAAAAACTTTTCAATAAACAATCTTAGGTATCATTGACGGCGTGCTGGTGAAACTTCAGCCGTGCGACATCTGGGCCTTGCGCATGCGGTACTCTTCCAGACGGGCCTGCCGATAGGCATCGGCTATGCGCTTGGCTTCGGCCCGCTCGGCGGCACTGTGAGCTTCCGCCGCGATCTTGCGCTCGGGAATGTGTTTCAATGCGCTGTTGTTCGAAGCCTGCGGAAGCGGGCGACTGTCCATCTCGCTTTCCGCAAGGGCCGGCCAAAGGCCGACGGAGGGGCGGCCGAGGCGGGAGTTTTCAACCGAGGCGAGTTGCAGCCGCTGGTCGGGATGCTGCTTCGCATTTTCCCAGGTGGAGAGCAGTCGCGCCTTATAGGCGGCGGCCAGATTGGGGGTCTGGGAGTGGTAATAGGCCCCGGCGGTGGGCCAGTTCTGCGTGCTGTCGTGCAGGCCGACCAGGAACCGGCCGGCATAGCCGACATTGGTCGCCGGTTCGAAGGCTTCATCGAGTGAGGCGAAGGCATCGGGGTGGGCCAGGAGATTGACCTGCATGCAGCCGACGTCGATGTTGCGCACTCCGGCGGCTTGCAATTTCCTCACTTCGGCAATGGCGGCCGCCTTGCTCGGCAGAAAACGTCCCTCGCCTTCCGCCATGACCGTCCAAGGCCAGGCAAAACTTGCCCGGCTTTCGCTGTTCCAGCGGCCCGATTCGACGAGGGAAATGGCATGGAGGAGACGATCGGGAATGCCCAGGGCCTTTTCCTGGCGGGCTGTTTCCAACCCGCAAACCGCGGCATCATCCATGGCATGGGCTGGGCCGGCCGGCCAAACGGCCGTGACCATCACCAAGATTGCCTGAAGGATGTAAAGGGCTTGCCGCTGCATCGTCACTCTCGCTGGAGATCAAATTTCCCCAAGTTCCATGCGATAAGCGTGCCACTTAGATGATTGGGTGATTATTTAGCGTTGCATGGCTGGGTTGCGACCCATCCGATCCGCAGAAATCCTTGATTTTTCGGAAGTATTACTACTTTTGCGCATTTTTCCGCTTGCGCTGCGGCAAAAATCCGCAATATATTTTGCATTGCAGCAATCGGACTGTCTTCGATGGTCCCCTTGCTGTCTTTCTTGGACGTTTCCTCCCTAAACTTGGGCCCTGGGTAACCAGGGCCCCTTTTCTTTTTATGGGGTGGCGTTCGGCGGTCAGGCCGTCCGCACGCCGGTTAGAAATTTCTCCACGACCTCCTTCAATGAGCCCGCCTCCCGGGAGAGACTGCGCGCGGACGTCAGGACCTCCTCGGCAGCCGCGCCGGTTTCCTTCGCCGTTTCGGTGACGCCGTTGATGTTGGAGGACACTTCTTGCGTGCCTTGCGCCGCCTGATTGATGTTCCTGGCGATTTCGGCGGTGGCGGCGGATTGCTCTTCGACGGCGGCCGAAATGGCCGTCGCGATGCCGTTGATTTCCTCGATCCGTTTGACGATGCCGGCGATGGCGGCGACCGCATCCCCGGTGGCCACCTGGACGGCGCCGATCTGTTCGCTGATCTCCTCGGTGGCCTTGGCCGTCTGATTGGCCAGATTCTTGACCTCGCCGGCCACCACGGCGAAGCCTTTGCCGGCGTCGCCGGCCCTGGCCGCCTCGATGGTGGCGTTCAGGGCCAGAAGGTTGGTTTGGCTGGCGATATCGTTGATCAGCTTGACCACGTCGCCGATGCGTGCGGACTTTTCGGCCAGGCCGGTGATGGTCTGGTTGGTGTGATCGGCCTCTTCCGACGCCGTCCGTGAGATTTGGCTGGACTGTTCGACCTGGCGGCCGATTTCATGGATCGACGACGAAAGTTCCTCGGCGGCGCTGGCCACCGTCTGCACGCTGCTCGACGTCTGTTCCGTGGCCGCCGCGACGGCGCTGGTCTGCGCGTTGGTCCGTTCGGCGGTGCTCGACATGGATTGCGCGTTGGTTTCCAGCTGCGTCGCCGATCCGCGTAGCGTCTTCAGGACATGCTGGATGATGCCGTCGAAGTCCCCGGTCAAGGTCTCCAGGGTGCGGGCGCGCTTTTCCTGCGCTTTTCTTTGCGTCTCCTGTTCGGCTGACAGGCGGTCGGTTTTGATGGCGTTGTCCTTGAAGACCTGGACGGCTTGCGCCATCGAGCCGATTTCATCCGAACGTCCGACACCGGGAACGACCACGGCGAGATCATGTTCAGCCAGGCGTCGCATCGCCTCGGTCATTTGCGTCAAAGGCAGACTGACCCGGTAGTGAACCAGAAGAAAGCCTGCCACCATCAGGAAAATGGCGCCGAAAAGCTGGATCGCGCTGATGATCAGAGAGGTCGTGGCTTGCCGGTCCAGTTCGGTGGCTCGGACGATCATTTGATCGAGGGCGGTATTCAGAAGATCGGCGATGATATTGACCTCCACCGTATCGCGTTTCTGCAGATCTGCCAGCGACATGGTAATCAGGCCGTTTCCATTCAGCGTATCGATGAGAGACTTGCGTTCGTCGGCAATCGGACCGGTGAAATATTGCTTGGCCGTGGCGATGCCGTCGACGATCGTTCGCGGTGTATCGGGGCGTATGCCGACCTCATTGATCGCCGCCCAGGCGGTGGCCGACCGGCCGTTATCCTCGGCAGTCGTCATGATGTCGGCGAGAGACCAGCTTTTTCCGGCGGCAGCCGCGCTTTCGAAGCGGACCACGATCGCTCCGCCGAATTGGCGGATGGTCCAAGCGGAGCGCTTGACCGTCAGCAACTGATCGACCATGGGGTCGACCAGCCGTAACGAGGCGTCGAGAAGGTCGCCCATAGTGGTGATGGCGTCGAGGTAGGCGCCGCCGATCTTCGGGATGTCGCGGGTCAACCCGGAATCACGATCGGCTTTCGATTTTTGGATGGCGGGGTCGATCCGGGTTCGCAACGCCACCATGTCGTCGTGTGCGGTCTTCAGGCGCGACAAGGTGACCGGCAAATCGGGAATGCTGATGGCGGAAAGCCGCTTCAGGCATTCGGCATAGCTTTCTTCCGCCGATTTGCGGTTGTCGGCGATCCGGGACAGGGCCGCACCGTCGGCCGGCAGTTCATTCAGGCTGGCGCTGATTTCCGTTCCCCGTTCGACGCGGATCGTCAGCAGCGTCTTGAACAGGAAACGATTGGCGGTGGTGATGTCCGTCAGGCGATCCGCGTTACGCCAGGACTTGGCCGCGTCGGTCAGGGTGCCGATGGTTTGGCAGACCAGAAGCACGCCCATGAGGCCGACGAGGAATCCTAAAATGGTCCGGATGGATAATTTCTTGAAATCAGGCATATGCCGCTCCTGGCGCGGCCGGTTCGGCAAGACATACGGCGCGCAAAAGTTTTGTTACAGTCAATCTCTAGTTTAAATTGATAAGACTGGAGATATTTCCTGATTTTTAGCAAGAAATGCGAATTTTTATCAAGTGATTCATACGTTTATTAATTCTTCAATCAGGATATTATTTATTGCACATTGGCATCATTCTATAATCTTACGTAAGTTTTCACAGAAAATGTATTTATGTGTTGTGTATATTTTATGTAGAACTTCTGTGGAGGGCTTGCGTTCCAATGGAGGGAGCCGCCGGCATGTTTCGGCAGGCATAGGCTTCGGCCGGAGTCCGCGACCGATCTCTCGGTTCCCGGTCTCCGGTTCTCTTCGCGAGGCGCTGCACGGCGGCGGTCAGGCCGTCCGCACGCCGGTTAGAAATTTCTCCACGACCTCCTTCAATGAGCCCGCCTCCCGGGAGAGACTGCGCGCGGACGTCAGGACCTCCTCGGCGGCCGCGCCGGTTTCCTTCGCCGTTTCGGTGACGCCGTTGATGTTGGAGGACACTTCTTGCGTGCCTTGCGCCGCCTGATTGATGTTCCTGGCGATTTCGGCGGTGGCGGCGGATTGCTCTTCGACGGCGGCCGAAATGGCCGTCGCGATGCCGTTGATTTCCTCGATCCGTTTGACGATGCCGGCGATGGCGGCGACCGCATCCCCGGTGGCCACCTGGACGGCGCCGATCTGCTCACTGATCTCCTCGGTGGCCTTGGCCGTCTGATTGGCCAGATTCTTGACCTCGCCGGCCACCACGGCGAAGCCTTTGCCGGCGTCGCCGGCCCTGGCCGCCTCGATGGTGGCGTTCAGGGCCAGAAGGTTGGTCTGGCTGGCGATATCGTTGATCAGCTTGACCACGTCGCCGATGCGTGCGGACTTTTCGGCCAGGCCGGTGATGGTCTGGTTGGTGTGATCGGCCTCTTCCGACGCCGTCCGTGAGATTTGACTGGACTGTTCGACCTGGCGGCCGATTTCATGGATCGACGACGAAAGTTCCTCGGCGGCGCTGGCCACCGTCTGCACGCTGCTCGACGTCTGTTCCGTGGCCGCCGCGACGGCGCTGGTCTGCGCGTTGGTCCGTTCGGCGGTGCTCGACATGGATTGCGCGCTGGTTTCCATATGCGTCGCCGATCCGCGTAGCGTCTCCAGGACTTTTTCGATCGTGTCGTTGAATTCTCCGGTCAAGGTCTCCAGGGTGCTGGCGCGCTTTTCCTGGACTTTTCTTTGAGTTTCCCGTTCGCTGGCCATGTGTTCGGCCTTGATGGCGTTGTCCTTGAAGACTTGCACGGCTTGCGCCATCGAGCCGATTTCATCCGAACGCCCGACACCGGGAACGACCACGGCGAGATCATGTTCGGCCAGACGCCGCATCGCCTCGGTCATTTGCAAAAGGGGAAGGCTGACCCGGCGATAGACCAGAAGAAAACCCGCCACCGTCAGAAAAGTCGCCGCCAACAGTTCGATTACGCTGACGACGAGCGTCGTCGTGGCTTGGCTTCCCAGTTCCTTGGCCCGCGCAATCATTTCATCAAGGGCGGTATTCAGCAGATCGACGACGATATTGAGTTCGACCGTGTCGCGCTTTTGCAGATCCGCCATCGGCATGGTGACGATGCCGTCCCGGCTCAGCGTGTCGATGATGGATTTCCGTTCGTCGGCCATCGGGCCGGTGAAATATTGCTTGGCCGTGGCGATGCCGTCGACGATCGTCCGCGGCGTATCGGGCCTTATGCCGACCTCATTGATCACCGCCCAGGCGTTGGTCACCCGTCCGGCGTCCTCGGCGGCCGCCACGACATCGGCGGAGGTCCAGCTTTTTTTCGCGGCGGCCGCGCCTTCGATGCGGACGGCGATCATTCCGCCGAATCCCCGGATCGTCCAGGCGGAGCGCTTGACCGTCAGCAACTGGTCGACGTTCGGGTCGGTCAACCGCGCCGAAGCGTCGAGGAGATCGATGGTGGTGGTGATGGCATCGAGATAGGTGCTGCCGACTTTCGGAATGTCCCGCACCAATTCGGGATCGCGGTCGGCCTTGGGTTTTTGAATGGCGGGATCGATCCTGGTTCGCAATGCAACCATGTCGTCATGTGCCGCCTTCAGGCGCGACAAGGTGGACGGCAAGTCGGGAAGCTCGATGGCGGATAGCCGTTTCAGGCATTCGGCGAAGGCTTCCTCCGCCAATTTGCGATTGTCGGTGATCCGGGTCAGGGCCGCGCCATCGACTGCCGCCTCGCTGAGGCTGGCGCCGATTTCCGTCCCCCGTTCCATGCGGGTCGCCAACAGCGTCTTGAAAAGAAAGCGGCTGGTCGTGGTGAGGGTCGATAGGCGATCCGCGTCACGCCAGGACTTGGCCGCGTCGGTCAAGGTTCCGATGGTCAGGGCGACCAGCAGCACTCCCATCAGTCCGACGAGAGAGCCAAGAATAGTCCGGATCGACAGTTTCTGCAGGTTCAACATGCGCTTCTCCCGGCATTCCGCTTTGGATTTTTTCATTGAGCATTGACGACTTTTGCGGGAAGTTATCTGTCAATAAATCAATCTCTGGTAACTTTTTAATTTTGCAGCGAAGTATACTTTCAATTCAATTATGGAATCTAGTTCCTATTTTTAAGATCTTCATAACTTTGGGGTTATTTCGATGCCGAAAATTTCATCTACATGAATTTTTCCCATGTGAAATCCCTAGGCTTTTTGATGATTTCTGCAAATTGACATCATTCTATCATTGGCTGATAGTCGGCATGGATGAGGACGAGATCGCCCAGCATGGCCGAAACCTGCGGTTTCCCGCGTACCCTCCTGCGGATGGGGTGGCGCGGGGGCATCGCTTGTCTGGCGGCCGCACTGCTTCAAGTCATCGTGCTGGCCGAGGCGATGTTGCCGGCTCCGGCATTGCCAGCGGTTGCGATGGAGGGGTTTTCCGCCTTCGGTCTGCGGGAAACCTGTTCCGTGCACGGCATCGAGCGGGTTTCTTCGGAAGAGGGCCCCGCCTCCGATCCTGCCGGCGGACGTCACGCTCCCATCTGCGTTTTTTGTCTGCTCCTGCTGCAGGCGGGGGTCGACCTTTCATCTCCAATGCCCGAGATCGCGCCGCTTTCCGTCCCGAGGTCGGTCGTGGGCCGGTTCGTCGCCCCCGTCTCCCCGATCACGGCCCGTCCGCCGCGGGCCAACGCACCCAGGGCGCCTCCCATCGCCTGATCCTCAATAGTTTTTCATTTCCCCGCCGGAATGCGGGCGGGGAGTCCGCAGTGACGTCGTGGATCGCGGATCCCGGCGTCAGGGGCCGCCCTCGACGGAACGCCGTCGGCCCCGAGGGAGATATCACTGATGCGAGTTCATTCGATTATCGTCGCCGCTTTTCTTTTCGCCGGCCTGACACCCTTTGCCGTCTCGGCGCACGAATATAAAGCGGGCGATCTGTTGATCGGCCACCCATGGGCACGGGCGACGGCCGGCAACGCCAGCAACGGTGCCGCCTATTTTACGGTCACCAACAGCGGCAAGACCGGCGACAGGTTGGTCGGCGTGGAGACGACGGTCGCCAGCGCCCAACTCCATACCAACCTGATGGAGGATGGCGTCATGAAAATGCGCTCGTTGGACGGAGTCGACATTCCGCCCGGCGGCAATGCCACCTTAAGTCCGGGCGGGCAGCACATCATGTTGATGGGCCTCAAGGCTCCCTTGAAGATGGGTGAAAAGTTTCCGATGGTCCTGACCTTCGCCCAGGCCGGCCGCGTCACCGTCGATGTCCTGGTGGAATCGGTTTCCTCCAACGGCCCGGGCGGTGATTCGTCGGGGACGCCGATGCACGAACACGACCATTCACATCACGACGCGAAATGACCTGCGTGCGCTGAACCGGAAGGGTCTGCCGTCAGGGAATCGGCGGCAGACCCAGCTGATTTTTAGCCGGCAGACCCTCGTCGGCGTCGCCAAGCGGCCGGTGCATGATCACCACGTCGATCCAGCGCCCGAATTTCAAGCCGACGCCGCGCAGGACGCCTTCCTGCACAAATCCCATCTTGCGATGGACGCCGATGGAGCCTTGATTGGCGGAATCGCCGATAATCCCGATCATCTGGCGATAGCCCAGGTCGGTGCAGCGCCGCACCAGGCCGCCCAGCAGGGTGACGCCGACACCGCGGCGAACGACGCCGGGGGCGACATAGATCGAATCCTCGATGGTGTAGCGATAGGCCGAGCGGACGCGGAAGGGGCCGGCATAGGTATAGCCGACGATCTCTCCGTCGGATTCGGCCACGAGATACGGCAGTCCACGGGCCAGCGTCTTGGCGCGTCGGGCGATCATTTCCTCGACCGTGGGTGGCACCTCCTCGAAGGAGGCGCAACAGCGCGTCACATAATAGGAATAGATCGCCTGAATGGCGGCCATGTCGGATTCTTGCGAATCGCGCAGGGTTATCGGCAGGGGATTGCTGCTCATGGCCGAAGGTCGCTTGTCGGCAAAGAGGTGAGGGTGGCGATCAGGATGGTCAGATCCTGCTGCAGCCGGGTGAAGCCCGGTATCTTCCGATGGGTCGTCTCGTTCATGTAGAGCCTGCGATTTACCTCTATTTGAAGGGTATGGCGGCCTTGCGCCGGAATTCCGTAATGGCGGGTCGTGTAGCCGCCGGCATAAGGAGTGTTGCGGACCACGCGAAAACCCAGATCGCGCAGGGTCTTTTCCGCCGCCTCGGTGATGAAGGGCGCGCAGGACGTGCCGAAACAGTCGCCCAGCACGGCATCGAAGCGGGAGGTGCCGGTGTCCGCGTCGGTGGGGCCGCCGATCGAGGGCATGGAGTGGCAGTCGACGATCAGGCAGCAGCCGAAACGGCGTTCGGTCTCTTCGATGAGGCGGGTCAAGGTAGCGTGATAGGGGCGGTAGATGCCCTCGATGCGCCGTTCGGCCTCGGCGAAACTGAGTTTACGCCGATAGATCTCCGCTCCCGTGGAGACGACCCTGGCGATGGTGCCGAGGCCAGCGCTGACCCGGGGGGAATCGACGTTCGCATAGACCGGCAGCGGGCCGTCGAACATCTGAGGATCGAGCTCATAGGCCTCGCGGTTGATGTCGATGTAGGCCCTGGGAAAGCGCGCGCGGAGCAGGGGCGCGCCGTGAGCCGGCGCGGCGGCGAACAGATCGTCGACATAGGTGTCTTCGGAGCGGCGCAGGGTTTGCGGATCAAGCGCCGACTGGGCAAGGAAATCCTCGGGATAATAGCAGCCGCTGTGCGGCGAGGCGAAGACGACGGGCACGCGTTGTTCGGCCGGCATCTGGATGTCCAGAACCGTATCGAATGGATCCTGTTGAGCCGCTGTATCCATGCTCATGGGTTTAGTGCAAATGGCCCGTTCTGTCATCCCCCCGACGCTGTTCGCATATCTTCGTCAGCAGCCTCATTTTTGGGGGTTGCAAAGCCGCGCGGTTGCGGCTAAAACGCACCCCTCACGGCGCCGGACCAAACGGGTCAGCCGGACGGGCGCTTAGCTCAGCGGGAGAGCACTTCCTTGACATGGAAGGGGTCACAAGTTCAATCCTTGTAGCGCCCACCATCGAAACCCCTAGGGAAACCTAGGGGTTTCGTCCGTTATGGCCCTGGTAAGTCCCCCCCCCCGGAAATAGGCCTTCGTGCCCAATTTTCCACTAAATTTTGGGCACAAAATTGGGCATGCCGAGTTCCCTTCCTTGGACAAAAGGCTCCGTTAAGGAAGTCGCTAAAAGCCTTTCGGCTTTCGCATGTGCTCTTCCGCCGGCTCGATCGTCGGCAGCTTCATTGGCGGTCGTGCTCGGTCTTGTGTCCTCGACCATCCTGTTGCCCGCCCTGGCGCTGATCCTGGTTCTATCTTCGGTAAAGGTCGGCGGCACGGATGCCATCCGGATTATCGACGCCCACACCTTTGTGTGGCCCGTGCACGCCGGCAATCGCGACGAACATGCTCCAATCTGCCAGCAAGCCGATTATGTGTCATCGGCAACCTTTACCGCCTCCTGGCCAAGCTGACGGAAGCGCTACGTGCCCTGGAGCCACGCCGGATTTCTTGAAACTTCTGAGAGTTCGCCTGCGACTATCTACGCTCACAAGGGATATCGGCCCCGAAGTCCAGCATGCATTCCGCACTGAGGCTGACGCGCAACGCCGCCAAGCCGCGATGGAGGATGATCCGGGCATTCCCTTCGGACACGCCCAGGGCCACCGCAATCTCCTGATGATTGCAGCCGGCGAAATTGTGGAGCAACACGGCATCGCGTTGGCGTTCGGGCAATCGCGCCACATGCCGAAGAATGCAGCCCGACATTTCAGCCTGCAAAATGTCGCCTTCCGGGTGGTGGGGCACCGGGATGTCGGTGGCCTGATCCAGCGATGTCAACGGCGGCATGCGCTTGACCGCTCGGAAGTGATCGCGAGCCACATTCAGCGCGATGGCGGTCAGCCAGGTCGCCGGTGATGCCTCCAACCGCATGCCGTCGGCAGCGCGGGAGGCGCGCAACAGCGCCTCCTGCACAAGATCGTCGGCCAGGTCCTCATCTTTCACCAATCGGATGAGGACGCCGCGCACCGTCTTCCGATGCGCGGCCAATTCCTCAAGAACCACAGCAGCCATGTCCACCACCTTTGGGACCGACATCCGTTCCCAACAGGGTCTGAATGTGGTCCTTCGTTCTTGCCGCAGCTCCGCGGTTGACCATCATCCCGACCTCCACCGCCGCCTTCACCTCGTCACGATCGATGCCCAGCCGATCGCATTCGGCCAGATGATGCTGAAGGCAGGGATGGCAGTTGACCGCCGCCGACGCGCCGGCCGCCACCAGTTCTTTCATACGCTCGTCCATGGAAAATCTCCTGTGAAATGGTGTCATTTCCTTAGACGCCAGGGGGTGACGTTTCGTTACAACTTCCGCGCCGTGACCATGGCCGACACGACGAAATCCTCGATGGCGCTCCCTGGAGCCCAATCCTTGATGACCTCGCGGCTCTCGGGCTTTGCGTCGACCTGAACATCGATGAAACCAGCTTCGGCAAGCCATCGCTTCACCTCGTTGGTGGGGGCGGCGCCGGCAACGCAGCCGCACAAGAGCTCGGGGTTCGACGCCAGCTTTTCGGGTAATGGGACCATGTTGACGACATCGGAGATAGCCACACGGCCGCCGGACTTCAGGACGCGGAACGCTTCCTGGAAGACCTGAGGCTTGTCGGACGACAGATTGACCACGCAGTTGGAGATGACGACGTCCGCCACGCTGTCGGCGATCGGCAGATGCTCGATCTCGCCGAGACGGAACTCGACGTTGGCGGCGCCGACCTTGGCGGCGTTTTCGCGGGCTTTCTTCAGCATCTCATGGGTCATGTCGACGCCGATCACCTGCCCGGTCGGACCAACCTGGGCGGCGGCCAGGAAGCAGTCGAATCCGGCGCCGCTGCCGAGATCGACGACCACTTCGCCCGGCTTCATAGCGGCGATGGCTTGCGGATTTCCGCAGCCGAGGCCGAGGTTGGCCCCCTCGGGCACGGCGGCCAGTTCCTCTGCCGAATAGCCCATGCGAGCCGAGAGATCTTCCGCGGTTGGCGGTACGGCGGGGGTATCGCAACAATAGGATTCCGCGGGTGCGCAGCATCCCCCGTTTCGACCATGAACGGCGATGTTGCCATAGCGCAGGCGCACGAGGTCTTTCAGATCAGTCTTTTCCATTCTGCTCTCCGATCAATCGGTTTGTTGGTTGGGATTACAGCCTCGCGCGCCAAGCGTCTTTCATCCGTTCCAACTGGCAGCAGGTCTGCAAACGAGGATGAGGGTCGCCCTGTCGCGCCTGCTCCCATGGGGCACTTGCGATTGCCTTTTTGAGCAGGCGGCCGAGCGCTCGGACCATTCTGATCATCAGGGGCCTCCTATTTCATTTTGGTGGAAACCGCCCGAAGGCTCATGGCAACTTCCTGTGCAACAGAACCGCCGAACTCGGGCATAACATGGTGAACTGGCGAGATTGGCGGATGGTCGGCGGTGCGGCGGCCCGATCCAAGGGGGTGAAGCCAAGACCGATCAGAAACGCGTCGGCGGTGGTTGTGAGGGTGTAGACGTCCGTTGCGCCGAGTTCGGCAAGACGCGTCAGTGCCCAATTCACGATGGCGGATCCAGAGCCCTTGCCGCGACCGGCCGGGGCCACGACCAGAGACCGCAGCAGGGCGGTCTCTTCGTCAGCCATCTCCCATCCGATGAAGCCGATCAGGTGCCCCTGCTCGGCGAATTTGAAAAACCGGCGGCCAGGCTCGGTCAAATCGTCTGTCGGCAGACCGGCTGCCCTCAACTCTGCGGCCAAGTGGGGATCGTGGCCGGCAATTTCGTCAATGCGGGGATCGTCCATCGGGCTTTTCCCTCATTCGCAGCAAGGCTGGCGGCTGCAGCAATTCTCGGTCAGATAGTCGACCAGAGACCTGGACTGGTCGTAATCGGCCGAGTAGATCAGCGATCTCCCTTCCCGTCGCACCGATACCAAACCGGCGTTCTTCAGGAGTGACAGGTGGAACGACAGGGTGTTGGCGGGAACCGCCAATTCTTCGGCGATCTGCCCTGCCGGTAAGCCGGGTGGTCCGGCGGTCACCAACAGGCGGAACACCCGGAGGCGACTTTCTTGGGCCAGTGCCGACAGCGCGGCGATGATTATTTTTTCATCCATAATTCCAGATTTATGGAAATATAAGATGCCGTCAAGACCTTTTCTCAGCCCATCGCGATCGGTCCTCCGCTTGACGACGAAGGGACGGTTTAAGCCGCCCAGGCGATCAAGGTGGCGGGTGGCCAAGCAAATCGCAGGAAGCCGCTCCGCCTTCCGCTTGCTGCCCTCCCGCAGAGCCAAGCGCGAAGAGGCCGGACTCCAAAGCGCTTACGATGCTTTCTTATTCGGCGTAAGGGCAGCAATGCAATTTCAGGCTGACGAGGAACAATCCGAAGCAGGGCGCGGGTTGCGGATCCTCGGCGAAGGCGCCGAGGTCGGCGAGTGGATTCGTATTAACCCGGACTCCTGGCCGTCGGTTTGTTTCACGGGGCTTGACGGCGCCGGTCTTGACGTCAAGAATCACGATTCGCTTTCCTCCTTGAGATTTTCCTTTTCCAATGCCAGTACGCTTTTCGTCCGAAGATCTCGGTCGCACTTTCGAATCCCATAATTTGATCAAAGGCCGCAGCCTGATTCTCCGTGACGGCGTGGTGGAGGTCGAACTTATCGGTGAAGATATAAAAGGTGTCGTGCGGGATGGGGAGATGCGGCATGCCGTGACTCTGACGCCATCGCTTCGCAACGGGCGCCTGTTCGTCGCGTCGCATTGCGGGTGCGACCGGCACGCCTGCCCCCATGCCGCCGCGACCGCCCTGGCGGCGCTCGACCGCTTCCCCATTTTGCGCAAGCCGCAGCAGAAGAGTTTCTTCGACGCGCTGCTGACCAACGCGGAGACGGATCGCGGTCGCCTTGTCTTCCTCCTTTCGCCAGGCCAGGTTCCTTTTTCCTGCTTTGTTTCCACCATGCTGGAACACGAGGGCAGCAGCCGGATCGAGGCGACGACGCCCCGGAAGATCCTCGGCGATCCTGAAAGCGGCGAGCCGGCCCGCGCCCTGGCCCGCGCGCTGGGCGGCGGAGAGGTGACGCGAACCGGCATCAAGGCGTCCGTGATGGGAACGATTCTCGGAATGCTGGTGGCGTCGGGCCAAGCGAAATGGATGCCCACCGGCAAAAGGCTCCAGCGTGGCGAGGAACGCTTTTTCGCCCGCAACGCCGTGCCGAATCTGCCGCCGAAATCGGCGGTTCTTCTGGGTGAAGCGGCGAATTGGTATGTCGATTCCGCCAGCGGCGCGGTCGGTCTCATCGGGGTGCCGCAGCAGACGACCCAATCCGCGCCGCGATCCGACATCCGGCGGTTCGAGCGGCCTCGGCGGATCTCTCACAGGTCCAGTGAACAGGCTATCGTCGAGGAGCCATTGGTTCCGGTTCTTCGTCTGACGCAATTCGATGGTCTGGACGGCTTTGGGCGGACGCAGCGGCAGGACGCCCTTGTTCTTGATTTCGATTACGCTGGCGCGGTGACCCACGCCGATGACGAGCGACAGTTCGTCCGGGTGGAAAACGGTGCCGCCGCGACCTTCGTCAGGCGCAATCCGCGGGAAGAGGCCTCCGCCCTTGAGACATTGAGGGAAGACGGTCTGGTGCAGATGCGCCTCGCCGGGGACGGCGGCGGCAAAGGCCGGCGGATCTTCCTCTTCCGCGGGCAGAATGCTTCCGACCGCTGGCAAAACTTCGTGACGTCACGAATCCCCGAGCTTGAGCGGCAGGGATGGCGCTGCGAGGTCAAAGGCGATTTCGGCCCGCGTGTCGTGGAGGTGGTCGGTGATTACGATCTGCAGATCGGTGACGCCGGACCGGGGGCGTTTTCCGTCGAACTGGGAATCGAGATCGACGGCGTGCGGCAGAACCTGCTGCCGATTCTTCTGCATATCCTCGATCACGGCGGCATGGACGACAGCCGGATCGTCGACGGTCAGGTGATCACCCGCCTTGCCGACGGCCGGACCTTGAAATTGCCCGCCGATCGGATCCGCCGGCTGCTCGCCACCTTTGCCGATCTTTTCGAGGCGGCCCGGCGAAGCGACGGCAAGGCGCTGGTGCTGCCCGAAGCGGAGGCTCCGGCGCTTCTCGATCTGGAGGATCTTCTGACGACGCGCTGGCAGAACGCGGCGGCGATCCAGTCCTATACCGAACAGTTCCGCGATGGCGCCGAGATCCCTCCGGTTTCCGTCCCGGCCACCTTCACGGCCACCCTTCGGCCCTATCAACAACAAGGCGTCGACTGGTTGCAGCATCTGCGGGAGCATTCCCTCGCGGGGTTGCTTGCCGACGATATGGGATTGGGCAAAACGGCCCAGACGATCGCGCATATCACCATCGAGGAGGAGGCGGGTCGTCTCGACCGGCCCGTGCTGATCGTGGTGCCGACCAGTCTGGTGCCCAACTGGATGGCGGAACTCGGCAAGTTCGCGCCCCATCTCAGCACCATGGTCCTGCATGGAGGGGACCGGCACGAGCGGCGCGAGCGCATCGCCGACGTTCAGGTCGTCATCACCACCTATACGGTTCTCGCCCGCGACATCGAGATCATGAAACACATTCCCTGGCATCTCGTGGTTCTCGATGAGGCCCAGGCGATCAAAAGCCCGGACGCGAAGGCCACCCGTGCCGTCTGCCAGCTCGACACCCGGCACAAGATCGGGCTGTCGGGAACGCCGGTGGAGAACAACCTCGGGGAATTGTGGTCCGAATTCGCCTTCCTGATGCCCGGCCTGCTGGGGGACCGGAAGACCTTCAACAAGCGCTTCCGCACCCCCATCGAGAAGAACAACGACGTGATCCGCCGCGGCCAATTGGCCCGCCGCATCCGCCCTTTCATCCTGCGGCGGACGAAATCCGAGGTGGCCACCGAATTGCCGCCGAAACATGTCGTGCTGCGCCGCGTCGAGCTGGCGCCCGAGCAGCGAGAACTCTACGACACCATCCGCGCCATGTTGCACGAGGAGGTGCGCGAGCAGATCGCCGCCCGTGGCCTCATGCGCAGCCGGATCGTCGTGCTGGATGCTCTTTTGAAGCTGCGGCAGGTCTGCTGCGATCCCCGGCTGGTGAAGTTGCCCTCCGCCCGCCTCGTCGAGCGTTCCAGCAAGCTCGACGACCTGCTGGAGATGGTGACCGAGATGATCTCGGAGGGCCGCCGCATCCTTCTGTTTTCGCAATTCACCTCCATGCTCGACCTGATGAAGCCGAGGCTGGTCGCCGCCGGCCTCTCCTTCGTCGAGTTGCGTGGCGAGACCTTGGACCGTGCCGAGCCCGTCCGCGCATTCGAGGCCGGCGAGGTGCCGCTTTTCCTGATCAGCCTGAAGGCCGGCGGCCGTGGATTGAATCTGGTGTCGGCCGATACGGTGATCCATTACGATCCCTGGTGGAATCCCGCCGTCGAGGAGCAGGCTTCGGACCGCGCGCATCGTATCGGACAGACCAAGTCGGTCTTCGTCTACAAGCTCATCGCCGCCGGAACCATCGAGGAGAAAATGGTGGAACTGCAGGCGCGCAAGGCGGCCCTGGCGATGGTCACTCTCGGTGGCGGGGAGGATTTTCCGCCGATCGAGTTCGATGATATCGACTATCTGTTCGGTCCGGGCCTCGACCAGCAGGTGGCTTGATCCGTCATTCCGCGAGGGGCGGGGATTCCGCCGGCCCGTTCGGAAATAACCGTGTCATTGCAAAGCAAACTCCAAGAATGGATGGGGATATGGATCCTGAGGTCATCGCAACGCTCAACGGCGGGGTCGGCGTCATCATTCTCGATCGTCCGCGCGCGCTCAATGCCCTGACTCTTCCGATGATTCGCCAGATCCGTTCGGCGCTGGAGGACTGGCGCCATGCGTCCGCCGTGCGTGCGGTCATCTTGAAAAGCGCCGGCAAGGCCTTTTGCGCCGGCGGCGACATCAGGGCGGTCCGGGAGGCCAGTCTGGCCGGCGAGCACGAGCGCAACGAGGCGTTCTTTTCCGAGGAATATGATCTGGTTCATGCCATCGGCACCTATCCGAAACCCTATGTCGCGCTGATCGACGGCGTGGCGATGGGGGGAGGCTTGGGGCTTTCGATCAACGGCCGCTACCGGGTGGTCACCGAACGGGCCTTGCTGGCCATGCCGGAGACCGCCATCGGATTCTTTCCCGATGTCGGGGCTTCCTATTTCCTGCCCCGGTTGCCGGGGGGAATCGGGCTTTATCTCGGCTTGACCGGAGCGCGCATCGGCGCCGCCGACGCTGTCTATTGCGGCCTTGCCACACATCATCTGTCGTCGTCGGAACTGTCCGGATTGGAAGAGGAGATCATTCGCCATCCGGATGCCATCGAGGGCATTCTCGCCGAACGGCAAAACCCGGGCGGCCCGGCACCTCTGGCCGACCGGCGTGAGCTGCTAGACCGCAGCTTCTCCGCGGGAGATCGGCAGGCTCTGATCCAGGCCTGTGAGGAAAGCGCTTCGGATTGGGGAGTTGAAACCGCCGCGACATTGCGTTCGGTTTCGCCGCAAAGTCTTGACGTCACCATGGATCTGCTTCGCCGGGGCGTGGGGCAAAGCCTGCGCGCCTGCCTGGATCGTGAACTGGTTCTGACCCGTAAAATTACCCGGAGCGACGATTTTCTCGAGGGCGTGCGGGCCATGCTGGTCGACAAGGACCGCCAGCCCCGCTGGCGGACGACGTAAAATCCGGATTAATACCAAGTTTCGATGAGGATGCCTCATCGAGACTTGGTCCGGCCCATTGAGACACCCGCGCCATCGTTGGCGCGAAGCCAAGGGTTTCGGAGAAACCCGCCTGGCGATTGAGGGCTCGGTGATCGGTTCCGATCACCGAGATCTGGTATAAGCGGTCTCTTGCTATTTTTCATTCGGTGTTTTACTACACGGAATAGCCCGATAGCCACACCGGCATCCCTAGAAGATATGCGGATTTGACGTATTCGCTCGAAAGGGTTGACGAATTTGCATGGCACGATCGAGCGGCTTCGGCATATTGTCCTCTCCAAGGTTTGTAATTTTACTACATTGGCAGGAGAGCCAAATGTTGAAGTTTTCGATGATCGCTGTTTTCTTCGTTGTTGTCGCCGTCGGTAGCTATGGTACCGAAGCCGGCCGTGCCGCCAATGCCGCTTTGGGGCAGGCCATTCTCGATCAGGGCACCATCATCACCGGCACCATGCCGAACGATAGGGTCGCCAATCGCTAAAAAAACGCCGGGGGGAACAGCATTCGGCTGTTCCCGGCGTCTTATAGGACGGTATTTCGGGCTTTCGGTCCGAATGCCGCCACCATCAAAACCCCCAGGGAAATCTGGGGGTTTTGTCCGTTTGAGGCAGCCTGCGCCGGGTTTGCGGTGGCCGCGATCCCCCTTACAGGGGAAGCTCTCCGTCCGTCTTGATCTCGTCCAGAACGAAGAAGGTTCGCACCTGGCGCACTCCCGGCAGCGACAGGATCTTCTCGCTGTGGAAGCGGTTGAAGGCGCTGATGTCGCGCACCCGGATTTTCAGGAAATAGTCGATCTCGCCCGCCACCAGGTAACATTCAAGCACCTGCGGTAGAGTGCGCGCCGCCTCGGCGAATTCCTCGAACACCGCCTTGGTCGAACGGTCGAGCACGATGCCAACCAGCACCGCCGTTTCCCGGTCGACCATCTTGGGATCGATCAGGGCGCGCACGCAGCGGATGACCTTGGTCTCGAACAGCCGGCGGGTATGATTCCAGCAGGCCGACGGGCTCAAGCCCACCCGCTTGGCGAGTTCACTGTTGCTGAGCCGCCCGTCCTGCTGCAGCGTCTTCAGGATCTTCCAATCATGGGCGGAAAGCTCCGGCGCCCGTGTTTCCCTCTCCATGTCCGAGCCCCCTTTTTTCCTGCGATTCCGTCATCAAGACCGCTCCCGTCACCCAAGAAAGAGTGACGGGAGCAGAAAATTCATCAAAATATCAATTTATCAGAATGTCCTTCCGGAATAGTCAGAAATATCAAAAATATGCTCTCATTTGACAAGCTAAATTCGCAGCACCTTTTTTTCGTGCCGACTTATCCTTTCTTAAGTTCCCCATCATCGGCGCAATGACCGCATCGGGGACGGAATCATCTTTAAGGAAAAGCGAAAAGTATTTTGGAGCTATTATAAATGAGCAGCATTCGCATTGAAAAATTTCGCAAATCCTATATCGAATCGAAGCCGTCCATCAGCATCAACCGGGCCCGGCTGTTCACCCGTTCCCACAAGGAGAGCGAAGGGGAACCGGCCGGGATCCGCCGGGCCAAGGCCTTCAAGGCGGTCTGCGAGAGCATTCCGGTGACGATTTTCGACGATGAATTGATCATCGGCTCGATCGGCGAATTCCGCCGGTCCGGCATCGTCTGTCCGGAATATTCCTGGAAATGGGTCGATGACGAGATGGACATCTTCGCTTCGCGCAACCAGGACCCCTATCGCATCGATCCCGAGGCGAAGACCGTTCTGCGTGACGAGATCTTTCCTTATTGGAAGGGGCATTCTCTCGAAGAGACCTTCCTGTCGCGGCTGAACCCCGAAACGGCGAAAATCCTGGTCGATACCGGCATTATCGACAACGATTCCAAGTGGCGCAGCGCGGTCGGCGAGGTCACGGCCGATTACCTCGACATCATCTTCAAGAAGGGCTTTCGCGGCCTGCGCCGCGAGGCGGAGGCCTATCTGCGGGAGTTGGAGCCAACCTCGGCCGAGGCCCTGGAAAAGATCGATTTCTATACCGCGGCCATTCTGGTCTGCGACGGCATCGTCGCCTTCGCCGACCGCTACGCGGACGAGGCGGAAGGTCTGGCCGGTCGGGAGAGCGATCCGGCGCGCAAGGCCGAATTGGCGGAGATCGCCCGGATCTGCCGCAAGGTTCCCGGAAATCCGCCGGAAAGCTTCCGCGAAGCCATCCAGGCCGTCTGGTTTACCCAGCTGGGTTCGATCCTTTCGGAAAATTCGCTGGCGCTCAACCTGGGACGCTTCGACCAGTACATGCACCCTTACTATGCCCGCGATCTGGAGCGGGGGACGATCACCGGGGATGCCGCCCAGGAACTGATCGAGGCGCTGTGGATCAAGCTGTCCGAATGGGTCTGGGCCATTTCCAGCAACACCGCCAAATTCTTCGCCGGCTACAATTCCTTCCAGAACCTGACGGTCGGCGGTCGGACTCGCGACGGGAGGGACGCGACCAATGATCTGTCCTTTATGTGTCTCAAGGCCACCGAGACGGTGAAGACCCATCAACCGGGCTTAAGCGTCCGTATCCATCCCGATACGCCGGATGACTTCCTGCTGGCGGTCTGCCGTCTGGTCGCCACCGGCACCGGCTTTCCGGCCGTCCATAACGACCGCGCCGGTTCGGACATGCTGCTGGCGGCCGGCCTGTCGCCCGAGGACGCCCGCGACTGGAGCAACTGCGGCTGCGTGGTCCCCCATTTCCGGAAAGTCGGCGAATGGACGTCCGCCGTCAGCGTCAACCTGGCCGCCGCCATCGAATTCGCCCTGAACGGCGGCAAGAGCCGCCTGACCGGCGAGGCGATGGGCTTGAGGGAAAAGGACGTCGCCGACTTCGTCAGCTTCGAAGAGGTGAAGGACGCCTACTTGCGTCAGGTCGCCCATCTGGTCAAACATTCGGTCATCGGCACCATTACCGCGCAGCGCATCCACACCGAAATCGTGCCGAGGCCCTATCTCTCCCTGCTGGTCGACGGCTGCATGTCCTCGGGCACGGATCTGGCCAAGGGCGGCGCCAAATACAATGTCGGGCCGGTTTTGACCGGGATCGGGGTCGCCGATTCGGCCAATGCCCTGGCCGTGATCAAGTCCCTGGTCTTCGAGAGGAAAAAATACACCTTGGCCGAGATCGGCAAGGCGCTGGCCGCCGACTGGGTCGGCTACGAGGAGATGCGCCAGGCGGCGCTGGCCTGCCCGAAATACGGCAACGACGACGATTACGTCGATGCCATCGCCTCGGAACTGACCGACTTCTATCACCGGGAGGTCCGTTCCTTCAAAGACCTGTTCGGCTCGCCCTTCAATTCCGCTTTCATGGGGATTTCCAACTACATTCCGGCCGGCAGCGTGATCGGCGCCACCCCGGACGGCCGCAAGGCGGGAACGCCGCTGACCGAGGGCATCTCGCCCCACGCCGGCACCGACCTGACCAGCCCCACGGCGGCCATGCGCTCGGCCGCCAAGATCAACCACGACGTCCATTCCGGCGGCACGCTGCTGAACATCAAGTTCTCTCCCGAGCTTCTGAAGTCGGAAAGGAACCTCCGGAACCTGGCGGCGACCATCCGCGCCTATTTCGCCCTGGGCGGCTTTCACGTGCAGTTCAACGTCATTTCAACCGAAACCCTGCGCAAGGCCCAGGAACGTCCGGAGGACTATCGGGATCTCCTGGTTCGGGTGGCCGGTTACAGCACGCAGTTCGTCAATCTGTCCCGGGAGGCCCAGGAAGCGATCATCGAGAGGACGACCTACGAGACGCTGTGAGCCGGCCATGGAACAGGGCAAGGGATACGTCTTTCAGATTCAGCGCTGGTCCGTCCATGACGGACGGGGGATCAGAAGCACCGTCTTTCTGAAAGGCTGTCCCCTGCGCTGCCGGTGGTGCGCCAATCCCGAATCGTGGAGGGGCGTTCCGGAGATCGCCCATTTTCCCGAACGCTGTACCCGCTGCGCCCGGTGCGCGCCGGTCTGCGCGAGCGGCGCGGCGGTCCGCGACGAGGCCGGCGGCGCCATCTTCGCTTTCGAGAAATGTTCGGGCTGCGGTCTTTGCGCCGAAGCCTGCCCCCGGGGCGCCCGCCGGAGGATAGGCTCCGTCCAGTCGGTCGAGGAGATCATGCGCACCGTGAAGCGGGATATGATCTTCTATCGGGAATCCGGAGGCGGCGTGACCTTCTCGGGCGGCGAGCCGTTCGCCCAGCCCGAGTTCCTGCGCGGCCTGGTTTCCGCTTGCCGGGACTTCGGTCTCGATACCGGCGTCGAGACCTGCGGCTATTTCGACTGGGACGGTGTCAAGGACATCGTCGCCCGGCTGGACTCCGTTTTTGTCGACGTCAAGCTGATGGACGAGGAAAAGCACCGTCGTTTCACCGGCGTCGGCAACCGCCGGATTCTCGAAAACGTCGTCGCCATCTCGCGGATGAGGCCGGAGGCGGTTATCCGCGTTCCGCTGATCAGGGGGGTCAACGACGACGAAACCAATCTCCGGGACCTCGCCTCCTTTGCCATGAACCGGACGCGGATCAGGACGATGGAACTGCTGCCCTACCATGATCTGGGGGCGAAGAAGCACGAGTCGCGAGGCCTCGTCCCTCCCCGTTTCGACCCGCCGGATCAGGCGAAAATCAGTGAGATAAAGCGAATGCTGACCGGCCTTGGCCTAAGCGTTTGTTGAGAAATAACCCGCGTATGCTCAAGTCTCGCCAAGGCTGTTGGGGCTTGGCTTTTCGTTCTTGCGGGTTTGGGCTTCCGCTTGTTCCTGCTCGGTCCCCTCGGATGATCGTCAGCTATCGGCAGGCGCGGTCTTCGCGTGATATGCGCCGATGAAATCCCTTACGTCGGCGTAGGCTTTCCCGGCCAGGTCAAGGTCCCGCCCGAGTTCGTCGAACGCGGCCTGACTGCCGGCTTTCTCTTCCAGCGCGGCGAGAATAGCGGCCAGTTCCGGTGCGCAGGCCGACCGTGCGGCGCCTTTTGCCGCATGGACCGCGTCGTGCAAGGCCTCGCGGTTCTGATTTTCCACCGCCGTGACGGCCCGTTCGAGAAGAGCCGGAAAAAACTCCAGGAAGGAGGCGAGAACGGTCGAAAGAAGTTCCGGTGAATTGTCTCCCAGCAGATCGCCCAAGGCGTCGCAATCGACGGGTTCCGCAATGTGCGGAGCCCTTTCCGCGGTCGAATGCACCTGCTCGCCATATGCGGCGGACGGTGGGGCGGTGTCGGATGCGCCGTCTTCGTTCGGGGCCGACGGAAGCCACTGCAGCAGCGTGGCCTCCAGTTTGTCGAGCCTGACCGGCTTGGCCAGATAATCGTCCATGCCGGCGGCGAGGCAACGCTTTCTGTCATCGGCCAGGGCGTTGGCGGTCAATGCGACCACCGGGAGGTGCTGTCCATCTTCTTCCCGTTCCCTGATGCATCTCGTCAGGGCGTATCCATCCAGTTTCGGCATGCGGCAATCGGCCAGGAGAAGGGCATAGCGTTTTTCCGCCAGCGCCGTCAGGGCGGCTTCGCCGTCTTCGACCATGTCGTATGAAAAACCCAGGTAATCCAACTGCCTGGCGATGACGATCCGATTGGTGTGGTTGTCCTCGGCGATCAGGATGGGCAAGTCGGATTTCACGGTTTTCCGCGCCGTCGGATCGTTTGCCGCCGCGACCGGGTCATGATCGCCGTTGGCGCCGTCGGTAGCCGCCATCACCGCCCTGGTCAACGCGGACCAGCGGATCGGCTTGGCCAATCCGGTCAAACCCGTTTCCGACCATTGCCGGGCGTAGTCTCCGCTGACGGCGCCATCTTTTTCGGCGCTGATCAACAAGACGGCGGGTGGATCTTCCATGTCGGCAAAAATGGCGGGATCGAACGTTGCATCGACCAATGCGGCATCGAAGCGGGGATTCGAGCGCAATGCGCTCGCCGCGGACTGCGCGTCGCCCACTTCGGTCACCAGCACGCCCTGCGCCCGCAGCGCGTCGGCCATGCAACCCCGTGATTCCGCAAGCGGATCGGCGACGAGCATGGCCAGGCCGCTGATGGACGAGACGGGGGCGCGGATGGTCTTTATCGGCGCCTCGGCCAGCGGAATGGCGAAGGAGAAGCGGGATCCTTCGCCGACCACGCTGCTCAAAGCGATATCCCCGTCCATCATATTGACCAGCTTTTTGCAAATCGCGAGGCCCAGGCCGGTTCCGCCGAATCGCCGCGTGGTGCTGGCGTCGGCCTGTGAGAACGGCTGGAACAGGCGCGCCTGTTGCTCTTCGGTCATGCCGATGCCGGTGTCCTCGATTTCGAAAAGAATCCGATCGCCGGCTGGGCCGAGGCGGACGATGACCCGTCCCCGATCGGTGAATTTGACGGCGTTGCTCAACAGGTTGAGGAGAATTTGGCGCAAGCGGGTAGGATCGCCCAGATAATCGTCGGCCAAATCCGGAGAGACGCGCCAGGCTATTTCCAATCCCTTGGCGCGGGCCAGCGGCGCCACCAGTTCAACGGTGGTCTCCACCGTCTGGCGCAACCGCAATGGGGTTTGTTCGATCGACATCTTGCCGGCCTCGATCTTGGACAGGTCGAGGATATCGTCAATGATGGCCAGCAACGTGCGCGCCGAATCGCTGATGACCGAGACCATGTCCTTCTGCTCGTCTGACATCGGCGTGTTGGACAGGACGTCGATCATTCCGAGGACGCCGTTCATCGGTGTGCGGATCTCATGGCTCATCGTCGCCAGAAACTGCGATTTCGCCTGGGTTGCCTGCTCCGCTTCGACCTTCGCGGCGTGCAGCGCCTCTTCCCAGCGTTTGCGGTCGGTGATGTCGCGCAAACCGATCAGGACGCAACGCTCGTCGTCGATCTCGATGATCTGCCCGGAAAGGCTGGCCCACAGGCTCTGTCCCCATCCGGTGGCCAATCCGCATTCGAAGGATTCGACGAAGCCCCCTTCGGTCAGTTTTTCCAGGAAGCGGCTGGTGGGATTTTTTCCCAGGTGGCTTTCCAGCGTCACGACGGCGGCGTTCTGATCGTGCGGAAAAAGTTCGGAGGCCCGGCGATTGATCCGGATGACCTGGTGGTCCCGCATCCGCACGAGAAGCATGGCCAGCGGCGCTCCATCGAAGAATCGACGTAACGTTTCCTCTGCCTGCTTGCGGTCGGTGATGTCGTTCATGCCGACGAGAAGGCGCCGGTGTCCGGCATGGGTGACGATCTGCCCCGAGACGGTGCCGCAATATTGCTCGCCGTAAGGGGTGTTGAGCATGACTTCGAAGTCGTCGATGAAGCCGCCGTTCTGGATATTGTGAAGGAAGGTGGTGGTGGTTTCCTTGCCGAGAATATCATCGAGCCCGATGGTCCGGCCTTCCTCTGGGCCGGCGAAGAGTTCCTGGGCGCGGCGATTGGCCACCAGGACGGCGGCGTCTTCGATGGCGCACAGCATCATCGGCAGGGGGGCCGCGTCGAAGAGGCCGATGGCAATGTCTTTTCCCATCTCCGCCGATGGGTCGTTATCCGTCGTCATCTGCGTTTTTGTCTTTCACTTAGGCTGGATGGAAACACTGCCGGATGGGCCGGCCGATATCCGAACGAAAACATTCAACCTTCCGGATCGTCTCCGGCAAGGTTATTCTGCCTGAAAGGCTATGGCTGCAGCAGGGGATTTAAGATGTCCGCCTCGAAAACAATGCTTTCCGGACGGCGGATCATGATCGCCGATGACGAGTCTTTTAGCCGTTTTTTCGTAGTCCGGATGATTAAGGAGCTCGGCTGTGACGACATCGTCGAGGCCGTCGACGGTGCCGATACGTTGGCGCAACTAAAGCGTTGCGGCGAGGATTTGTCCGTCCTGATTCTCGACTTCAACATGCCGCATCAGAATGGATTGACCGTGTTGAAGATGATCCGGACGGGCGCCGCCGAAGTCCCGCGCGATACCAACGTCCTGATGTTGACGGGCAGTTCCGATTTCGTTCTGGTGGGCGCGGCCATGGCCCTCGACGTCGACGCTTTCCTGATCAAGCCGGTTTCCGAAGCGGCCCTGGTCGACCGTCTGACCAAAATATTCGCAGAAAGCCGCGAACTTAAAACGACCGACGTCTACGAGAGCGTGGACATCGAACTGGTGAGCCAAAGGGTGCTGGGCGCCAAGCCCCCATCCCAGACCCCCCGCGTGCCGTTGGGCTCGACCATCCGTGCGTCGGAGGCGCCCCCGCGGGAAATTCCAGGAACCGCTCGGGTTGCCTTCGATGAGGTGGCGGTGGGGGCCATTCTGGCCGAAAACGTCCGGGCGCCGACAGGGGAGTTGCTGCTGGGCGCGGCCACGGTTTTAAGCGAACGGTTGCTGAACCGCCTCAGGGAATTGCAGCCGGCGATCAAGCTCGATTACGTCCGGATCTACGTCAAGGACGAGGGGCGGGACAGGGGTTCCTGATCGCCCTCGAATGTGCGGGTTTTGTCCGGCTCGACGACGATCAGGACGTCGCAGGGCGTGCGGGCGACCAGATCCGACCCCACCGAGCCTTCGACCAGGCGTCCCAGCCAGGAGAGATGGCGGTGACCGATGATGATGCCGTCGGCCCGCAGCTCCCCGGCCAGCAACGCGATCTGTTCCGCGGTCGCCCCAAAGGGCGCATGGGTCCGGCAATCCATCTTCATTCGGGCGAGATAATCGCGAGCCTCGTCGAGGACGGTGTGGATCTCGGCCTCCAACACGGCGATCATCTCCCCGTTGGGGACGGCGAAGCTGATTTCGCGATGACGGCTGAGGTCATTGACCGAGACCACATGCAGTTCGGCCTTCATGCAGGCGCCGATCTCGGCGGCCTTGTCGAGAACCAGACGGCGCTGCGGTGAAGAGTCGATGGCCGCCAACAGGACTTTCCCCATGATCATTCTCCCCGATGCGGTTTGGAGCGTGATGCATTAAATCTGCATCACGCTCCAACTCGTTTTTCAAGCCCTTGGCCTTAGCGCACGCATCCGCGTGCTTGGCCGCGGCCTCAATGGCCGCTTCCAGAGTGTCGTGCGTCAGATTTGACGCGCGATACTCTAGCGGTTTGGTTTTTTCGGTCGCATGTACCAGGCGGGAATCAGGGCCGCGAAAAAAATCACCGCAACGAACAGGAAGCTCTCGCGGAATCCCATGACGCTGGCCTGGGCCGCGATCATGCGTGAAAAGAAGCGATAGGCCTCATCGGAGCGGATGGCAACCGTGACTTTGTCCAGGACGCCGGCCCGGGTCAGCAGCAGGGCGAGGACGTCCAGGGTATGGGCCGCCGCTTGTCCGCCGGTTTGCATGGCGTTAAATTCACTAGCATATGTCGTCGTCTGCCGTTCCAGGGTGACGGACAGCAAACTGACACCCACCGCGCCGCCCAATTGCCGGACGAAATTGATGGCGCCCGCTCCCTGGCTCACCATTGACTGGTCGAGGACCCTGAGGGCTCCGACATTGAGGGATGGCAGGATAAAGCCGAGGCCGATGCGACCGATCACCACCCAGCCGGCGAAGGCCCAGAAATCGGTCGAGGTGTCGACATCCGTCATCAGGAAGCTTGATACGCCGAAGAGAAACAGGCCGCCCAGGATCAGGACGTGCGGCGCCACGCGGTCGCTCATGCGACCGGCCAAGGGAAAGACGATACCGAGCGCGATACCGGCCGGCATGAGGAGAAGCCCCGACTCGGTGGGCGTGTAGCCCTGGATGGTCTGGACGAACAACGGCACCAGATAGGTCGAGCCGTAAAGACCAAGCCCCAGGATGAAGGCGACGGCGGCTGCGGCGGCGAAGCGCGGGTTCAAATAGACGCGCAAGGCGACGATCGGCGTGGCCGAGCGTTGCTCCTGCCAGATGAAGCCGGACATGGCGATGACGGACAGGAGAAAACCGCCGGTAACCAGGGGGGAGTCCCAACCCAGGCGTTGTCCGTTGGCCAGCGCCGCGAGGAAGGCGGCGATCCCCAGCGACAGGAGCCCGAAGCCCAGCCAGTCGAACGACGGCGACTGGGTCGTGTTTTTCGTGGCCAGAAAAGTCTGCGACATGAAAATTCCGGCCAAGCAGAATGGGGGGCCCAGGAAGAAGACATAACGCCAGGAGTAATTGTCGATCAGCATGCCGCCCAGCGTCGGACCCAGGGCCGGGGCCAAAATCACGCCGACGCCGTAGATGCCCATGGCCGTGCCGCGCCGTTCCGGCGGGAATGCCTGGAAGATCACCACCATGGCCAATGGCTGCACCAATCCGGCGGCCGCTCCCTGGATGATGCGGGCGACGATCAGCACATCGTCGTTGGGACTCAAGCCCCCCAGAACGGACCCGATGATGAAGGCGATCAGCGCCATGCTGTAGGATGCGCGGCGGCCGAACGAGGCCATGGTCCAAGCGGTGGCCAGCATGGTGGCCGTCATCGAGGCCAGAAAGGCCGTCGACAGCCATTGCGCCTTGTCCTGACCCATGCCGAATTCGCCCATGATATCGGGCAGCGCGACATTGACGATGGTGGCCGACAGGACCATGGCGATGGTGCCGACCATGACGGTGACCGTCGCATACCATTTGTAGCCGTCGCCGTAGCGGGCGGCCAGTTGTTCAGTGGTGGCCGGTGTCAATGTCGACCTCGACCATCATGCCGGGCCGCAAGGGGGCGTCCGGCGGTTGCTGGACGGCGATCCTCACCGGAACGCGCTGGGTGATCTTGGTGAAATTACCGGATGGATTGGGGCTGGGCAGCAAGGCGAACTGGCTGGTGGTGGCATGGCCGATCCGTTCGATGGTGCCGGCGAAGCGGCGGGACGGGAAGGCGTCGACGCTGATTTCCACCGGTTGACCGGGCTTCAGGTCGGACAGCTTGGTTTCCTTGACGTTGGCCTCGACCCAGACGGCATCGGGATCATGCAGGATGACCAGGCGTTGTCCGGGAATGACATATTCGCCGGGTTCGACGAATTTCTGATCGATCACGGCGTCGGCGGGACTGCGCAAGACGCGGTCGGCAAGGTCGATCTCTTTTTGATGGAGCTGTGCCGCCACTTGCTCGGCGTCATGGGTGAGCCCCTCCAACTGTTGGCGCAACAGTTCGATTTGCCCCAGATTCGCCTTGGCGTCGGCGACGGCGGTTTCGGTCGCGGCCATTTGTGCGGCGGCGCTGCGTTCTTTTTCCTCGGCCTGGCGCAATTGGCTGCGCCTCAAATCCCAGGTCTGGCGCGAGACGAACTGTTCGCCCAGCAGGGCGTCGGCACGTTGATAATCCTGGCTCGCCCGTTCCCGTTCCGACCGGGCGGCGGCGAGATCGGCGCGGCTGCCGTCGCGGCGGGCTTCCGCCGCCGCGACGGCGCTGGGCGCCGTCGTCTCGGCGATTCGCAATTGCGTCTGCGTGCGGGCCTGTTGCAGGCGGATCGATTCCCCCTTGGCCCTCAACTCGTCGATCTGCAGGCTCGCCTCCCGCTGATCGATCACAACCAGGGTCTGGCCGGCGGCGACCTTCTGCCCGTCGGTGACCGGTCGGCTGGCGATCCATCCGTCGATCCGGCTGCTCATGGTGACCATGTCGGCCATCACCCTGGCATCGGTTTCGGTGATATGCGCAAGGCGACCGTATTGCCAGACCGTGACCACGGTCAGTCCGATCGCCAGGAGGGCGAAGAGCAGCTTCCCCTTCCACCGCTTGAGCAGAAGGAGGCTCCGCGTGGCGCGGAACCGCGGCATGGTCGTCGGGGGAAGGGTGGGAGGGGCCGAGATATTCACTGCGGGTAGGCCTCCGTCCCGATATGGGCGCCGATGTTTCGGGCCATGCGGCTGAAAACCTTCAGGCAGACCTCAAGCTCCTCGTCTTCTATGCCGAGCAGAACTTCATGGCGCAGTTCGGCGGCGATCCGCGTGATGGTATCCAGAGCCGGTTCGGCGGCAGGCATCAGATGAACGGTTTTGGCGCGCCGGTCGCTGGGGCTGTCCCGGCGCTGGATCATTCCCAGGCGCTCAAGGCCGTCGAGGACCCGCACCAGACTGGGGCCTTCGACACCAACCCGGTCGACCAGTTCCCGCTGCGGCAGAACCCCGTTTGAGCGCGATAAATGAAGGAGGATGACCCATTTGGCCTGCGTCAAGCCAAGGGGGGCGAGCCTTTCGTCGAGCCGGGCCCGCCATAGCCGGGCCATTCTCGACAGATCGAAACCGATACGCTCGCGTGGCGCCACTTTCGTCATCTCTTCCTCCAAAGCGATGACGAGCTATTTAGTAGTGAGCTAATTAATAGTCAACTACTGATTTGTTCCGATTCCGGAGGATCATCCCGTGGCCGGCAGATGCAGGGTGGCGATCAGTCCGGGATTGGCGTCGGCAAGTTGGACGGCGCCGCCATGCAGCCGGGCCACCGCCGCCACCACGCTCAGTCCCAATCCCAATCCTTCGCTGCCCTGGCCGGCGCTGCCGCGGAAGAAGCGTTCCATCACCTTGGGCATTTCCTCCGGGGCGATGCCGGGGCCATCGTCGGTGACGATGATGTCGACGCCGCCGTCTTTTCCTTGCTCCAGTGCCAAGGAGATCGTTCCCCGGGCCGGCGAATATTTCAGCGCATTGTCGAGCAGATTGCCGATGGCCTGGGCAAGCAGGAAGGGATCGCCCTTGACCGTCAGGCCCGAGGGCAGGTGGGTCTGCAAAGCGATCCCCTTGTCTTCGGCCAGCGGCCCGTAGAGATCGATGACTTCTCCCGCCACGCTATCCAGGGGGACTTGACGAAAGCCGGCCAGACGGGCGCCCGAATCGATTTCGGCCAGGCGCAACAGGGCGTTGAATACTTCGATCAGCCGGTCGAGATCGGCGACCGCCGCCTGGATTTGGCGCAGGGTCTCCTCCGGCGCCGGCGGATCGAGAAGCAATTCCTCAAGCCGGCCGCGCAACTCGGCCAGCGGCGTGCGCAAATCGTGGGCGACGGCGTTGGAGGCGTTGCGCACTCCGTCGACCAGGACTTCGATCTGCTGCAGCATGCCATTGATGGTTCGGGCCAATTGGTCGAATTCGTCGCTCGATCCGTACGAGGGGACACGCCGGGTCAGGTCGCCCTGCACGATGCCCGATGCCGTGCGGTTGATCGCGTCCACCCGGTGCAGAATGGCCCGTCGTACCAGAAGCCCTCCGATGACGGCGAGAAGCAGCGCGACGACGACGACCGATCCCAGGCTGTCGATGATGGAGTGGCGGATCGCCACCAGATCCTGTACGTCGCGGCCGACCAGCAGATGAAAGCCCCGGGGCAGGCCCACATAGAGTACGCGGGTGGCGTAAAGCTTGTCGTCACGGGCCAACTCCACCTGATACCAGCCGGTGTTGTGCCCGATCCGCAGCGGCCATGCGGCGAGATTGCCGGCCACGGGTGCCAGGGAGGGATCGGCCAGGAGATAAATGGCGTGTTCGTCGGCATGTTGCCGGATTCGCTGATTGATCGTCTGGATGGCGCCCGACAGGCCGAAATCCTGCAAGCGGTCGCCGATAGCCTGCGTGTCGGCCAGGATGACGGCGTCGACCTCGCGTTCAAGGTAGGCCGATGTCCGCCACCAATAAAAGCCGACCAGGACGAAGGCCGATAGAACGAACAGCAGCGCATAGCCGATGGCCAGCCGCACGGCGGTGGAGCGCAGGAGGCGCAAGCGCGGCATCATCCCACCCCGTCTTGTCGCGGCTGCTCAGGCATCCGGGCCCAGCCGGTAGCCGACGCCACGGATGGTTTGCAAAAGCGCCTGTTCGTTCTCGGTATCGAGCTTCTGGCGCAATTTGCTGATATGGACGTCGATGACGTTGGTTTGCGGATCGAAGTGATAGTCCCAGACATTTTCCAAAAGCATCGTCCGGGTGACCACCTGGCCGGCATGCCGCATCAGATATTCCAGTAATTTGAACTCGCGGGGCTGCAGTTGTATCGGCCGTTCGGCGCGCCGGACCTTATGGGCGAGCAGATCCATCTTGAGATCGGCGACGGTGAGGACGGTCTGTCTGTCGGTCGCGCCCTGGGCGCGGCGGGCCAGGGCGTCCAGGCGCGCCTCCAACTCTCCGAAGGCGAAAGGCTTGGTCAGGTAGTCGTCCCCGCCGGCGCGCAAACCCTGGATTTTATCGTCCACATCGCCCAGCGCGCTCAGGATCAGAATGGGGATCCTGTTGCCGTTTTTGCGTAGCATCTCGATGATCGTCAATCCATCCAATCCGTCGGGCAGCATGCGGTCGAAAATCATCACATCGTAATGTTCCGACGAGGCGAGAAACAATCCGTCGCGGCCGTTGCCGGCAGTGTCGATGGTATGTCCGGCCTCACGCAGTCCCTTGCGGACGAACTGCGTGACGCGTTCATTGTCTTCGACAAGCAGGATCTTCATGAGTCCTCGGAAATGATAGGACCGATGGCGCCGCTCAGGCGGCGCCATCGGGACGACGGTTGCGGGTTTCGTTTTAGGGCTTGTCGCGAAATTATCGCTCCAAGCCCTAAGATTTCATATGACGCCTACGCTCCGCTACGGCGGGCGAGAAGCGCCGCTCGGGCTTAAGGGCCTGTTGATTCATAATTTATCAACAGGCCCTTACCCTTGCGTGAGTTGCAGGGCGATATAATAGGTCGTGCCATTGCGCGTGACCAGGAGCGGCACGGCTTCTTTTTTGGCGGCCTCCGCCTCATGGATCTTGCCGGCCGCCTGGTTCGGCGAGGTCACCGAGACGTCGCCGATCCGCACGATGACGTCGCCCGGCTGGATGCCGCTGTCATCGGCCCGGCTGCCCGGTTCCACCTGGGCGACGACCACGCCCTTGACGGAGCTGCCCAGTCCCAGTTCACTGCGGGCTTCCTTGGACAAGGGTTCCAGGGCCATGCCCAAGGGACCGCTGCCGTCTTCAGCATCGTTGGACGCCGTCTGTTCCTTGGCCTGGGTGCCGACCCGCACATCGACCGTCTGTTCACGGC
Source organism: Telmatospirillum siberiense (assembly GCF_002845745.1). Taxonomy (GTDB): domain Bacteria; phylum Pseudomonadota; class Alphaproteobacteria; order Rhodospirillales; family Magnetospirillaceae; genus Telmatospirillum; species Telmatospirillum siberiense. The sequence goes on from NZ_PIUM01000001.1 coordinate 368,174, forward strand.
CATCCCGCCAGACCGACATCGGAACGCTCTTGCCCGAGGCGGTGTCTGCGACGGCCAGAGCCAGATCGCGTGGCGTCTTGATCGGCTTGCCGTCATAGCCGGTGATGACGTCGCCCTGTTTGAGACCGGCATGCAGGGCCGGCGAATCGGCCAGCACGTCGGAAACGATCACCCCGTCGTCGGGCGTGCGACCGACCGCCTTGGCAAGGGCGGGTGTCAAAGACTGCATCTGAACGCCCAGCCAACCCCGCTCGACCTGGCCATGCTCGCGTAGCGCGGTGACGACCTTCGAGGCGATGCGCGAGGGAATGGCGAAGCCGATGCCGACGCTGCCGCCGTTGGGCGAATAGATCGCGGTGTCGATGCCGATCACCTGCCCGGATTGATTGAACAGCGGACCGCCCGAGTTTCCGGGGTTGATCGGCGCATCGATCTGCAGGAAATCGTCGTAGGGTCCTTCGTTGATGTTGCGGCCGTGCGCCGAGACGATGCCCGCCGTCACCGAGCCTCCCAGACCGAAGGGGTTGCCGACGGCGATCACCCAGTCGCCGACCTGTTCCTGGTCGGAATCGCCGAAGGCGACGAAGGGCAGGGGTTTCTTGGCGTCGACCTTGAGCAGCGCGAGATCCGTCTTGGCGTCGCGGCCGACCACCTTGGCCGGATAGTTGGTGCCGTCGTCCAGCGTGACGGTGATCTTGTGGGCGCCGTCGACGACGTGGTTGTTGGTGACGATATAGCCGGCCGGATCGACCAGAAAGCCCGATCCAAGCGCATGCTCCGGTCTGGCGTTTCGATGTTGGTAGAATTGTTTGAACATGTCGGCGAAGGGTGATCCCGGCGGAAGCTGGGGCATGTCGCGCATGTCCGTCTGGTGGGGCATTTCCAGGGTGGCGATATTGACGACGGCCGGACGAACCTTTTTGACCAGGTCGGAAAATCCGGCCTGATTGACGACGGGAGCCGCCTGCTGGGGTTCCGGTGACTGAGCCTGCGCGAGGGACGGAACCAATCCGCCGGCCAGGATGCTACCGGCGAGGAGCGCCGCGGCGAAGGCCGATTTCTTGGGCAAAAGGGAATGTGGCATTTGCTGGTCCTTGCTTTCTGAAGAGGAAAGGCCGGCCTTGTCGGCGATAAGGGCTCGGGCCTTGGAAACCTGTCCAGCAAGATGCCAGCAGCCGCCTCGTCGGAAGCTGGGCGGAACATTAAGAAAAATTGAGAATTGCCGCCTATCCTTCGATTGAGAATCGCCTGGATGGGAACGAGGCATTCGAGGGTGAGGGATGAGCCGCAGAACGCCGGAATTGCTGGCGTTTTCCCATGGACGAAAGGCTTATCCTGTTTACACTTATGGTCAATTTAATTTACCATAGTATGGTACTATTAGAAGTGGGCTCCATTATATTTTGGAGAAGACTTAACAACTATAGATTGAGAAACAAAGGAACTAGTTGCGCTTTTGGTTGTTAATGTTTTCTAAAATATTAAGAAACGGGCGCAATGGGGAGGAAAGCATGCTGAATCGTATGAAAATCTCGGCGAAACTGATTTCATTGGTGTTGGGAGGTGTCGTCGGTTTCGTCGTGTTGGCGGCTTTCGCCCTGTCCTTCATGCGCCAGACGATGATCGAGGACCGGGAGGACAAGGTTCGCAACCTGTCCGAGGTGGCCCGCGACGTGGCCAAGGGGTTTTACGAACGCGCCCAAGCCGGCGAGTTCGACCAGGCGACGGCGCGTGAGATGGCGAAAAAAGTACTGCGCGGTCTCAGGTACAGTGGCGTCGAATATTACTTCATCTACACCATGGACGGAACCACCGTGCTGTTGCCGCCGAAACCGGAGCGCGAGGGGAAGAACTTCATCGATCTCAAGGACGAGAACGGTGTTTTCTTCATTCGCGAATTGCTCGAGGCGGGGCGCAATAACGGCCGTCCGGTGTTTTACCAGTTTCCCCGCGCCGGTTCGGACAAGCCGGTGGACAAGATTGCAACCACTCTCTATTTCGAACCCTGGGGCTGGGCGATCGGAACCGGCATCTATATCGACGACGTCAATACCGAATTCTCCAGGGCGGCGGTGAAATACGCCGGAATCATCGGGCCGATCACCCTGATCCTGGTGATCGGAGGCTGGTTCCTGGCCCGCAATATCGCCTTGCCTTTGCGCCGTCTGGCGTCGGTTACCGAGCGTCTGGCCCATGAGGATTTCTCCGTCGAGGTCAGCGATACCGGGCGGGGCGACGAGATCGGAATTTTGGGGCGCTCGGTCGCCGTCCTGCGCGATGGCGCCCGCGAAGCGGCCGATCTGCGTCAATCCCAGGAACGGGCGAAAGAGACGGCGGAAGTCGAAAAGCGCCGGATGATGGGCGAGTTGGCCGACCATTTCGAGGCCAGCGTCAAGGCCGTGGTCGAGACCGTGGCCTCCGCGGCCACGGAAATGCAAGGGACCGCGCGCTCCTTGTCTTCGGTGGCGGAACACGCCAGCCAGCAAGCCACGGCCGTTGCCGCCGCTTCCGAGGAGGCGACGAGCAATGTCCAGACGGTGGCGGCCGCCGCCGAGGAGTTGACTTCCTCGATCCGCGAGATCAGCCGCCAGGTCAACGCCGCGGCGAATATCTCCGGAAACGCCGTGGCCCAGGCGGCGAAAACCAATGAGATCGTCAATGGCCTGGCCAATTCGGCGGATTTGATCGGAAGCGTGGTGAAGCTGATCAACGATATCGCCAGTCAGACCAACCTTCTGGCCTTGAACGCCACCATCGAGGCGGCGCGCGCGGGCGACGCCGGAAAAGGGTTCGCGGTCGTGGCCAATGAAGTCAAGAGCCTGGCCAATCAGACGGCCAAGGCCACCGAGGACATTTCCCAGCACATTGCCGGCGTGCAATCGGCGACCGGCGAGGCGGTCTCGGCGATCCAGGCCATCTCCGCGACGATCAGCGAAATCAACCAGATTTCGGCGGCCATCGCCTCGGCTGTCGAGGAGCAGGGTGCGGCCACCCAGGAGATCGCCCGGAATGTCGAACAGGCGGCTGCGGGAACCCAGGAAGTCTCGATCAATATTGCGGGCGTTACCGAAGCGGCGGGAGAAACGGGGACCGGTGCGGGACACGTACTTGACGCGGCCACCGAATTATCGAAACAATCGGAAACCTTGGGCGGTGAGGTCGATCAATTCATTGCCCGCATCCGGTCGGCTTGAGATTTTGGTCGTCGCTTTGTTTGAAGTGAAGATCGGAGGCTTGCCGCTGATACTTTAGGGTGACCATGCCGAAGAGGGCGCGTCCGTTCACTCTGAATATTTCGGTTCGACTGATGTTGACCGGAATCATCGGGCTCATCGGCATGGTTCTCCTGCTCGTCGCCGCCATGCACACTTTGCGCAGCCAGATGCTGGACGAGCGGATTGAAAAAGTCCGTGGTCTTGCCGATGTCGGCAGAGGCATCGTCGCCTCTTACCGGCAGCGTGCGCTGAATGGAGAATTCGACGAGGCTGAGGCCAAGGCGAGGGCCGTCGCCAGGCTTCGTGACTTGCGTTACCAGGGGAATGGATATTTTTTCATCTATGATGAAACCGGGACCAACATTTTGTTGCCCTACCTGCCGGACCGCGAGGGACGAAATTTCATCGATCTGCAGGATGCCAACGGCGTTTTTTTCATCAAGGAACTGATCGACGGCGGCCGGAACGGAGGCTCGCCCGTCTTTTATCGGTTCCCCCGTACCGGCACGGAACTGGCGATCGACAAGGTCGGGGTGGCGCTTTCTTTCGAGCCATGGCGCTGGGTGATCGGCACGGGGGTCTATATCGATGATCTCGATGCGGAATTCGCCACCGAATTGCTGCATCTGTCCCTGATCCCCATCATCGTCGTCCTGGCATCCGCCGGCGCGATCTTTTTGATCGCGCGCAGCGTCTCGCGCCCTCTGTTGAAGCTGACCGGCGTGATGGAACGCCTGTCTCGGCGTGATTTCGACGTCGAGGTGCCGTTCCGGGGGCGGGGTGACGAGATCGGCGCGATCGCGCGTGCCGTTGCGGTGTTCAGGGAAAACGGCATGGCACGTCAGAGCGCCGAGGAGAAGCTCCACGCCAGCGAGCGGCATCTGATGGTCATTACCGAAAACGCGCCCAGTCTCATCTGGATGATCGACGCCAAGGGTATCGTCACCTATGCCAACCGGGGCATCTCGGGAAAGGAGCGGGACGAGGTGATCGGCGGCACCGTTATCGAATGGGTCTGCGAGGAACATCGCGAGCGGGTCGAGAGAACCCTGGGCGAGGTCTTTTCAACCGGCCAGCCCGGACGTTGTGAATTCATGGGGCTGAACGACGAGCGGCGCTGGTACAGCACCCGGACGGCGCCCGTCTTCGATGGCCGGCGGATCACCGGCGCGGTCATCATCACCAACGATGTGACCGACCGCAAGGCGGCCGAAGCCCAGGTGGAGTTCCTGGCGCATCACGACGCCCTGACCGACTTGCCCAACCGGATTCTGGGAAAACTGCTGTTCGACCAGATCATCATCCAGGCGGAACGGGCGGGCAGCCGGGCGGCGATGCTGTTTTTCGATCTGGATAATTTCAAGCGCGTCAACGATTCGTTGGGACATGCCGGCGGCGATCTCCTTTTGAAAGCGGTGGCCGATCGGCTGATCGATTGCGTTCGCGACAGCGATCTGGTGGTCAGGCAAAGCGGTGACGAGTTCATCATCCTTATGCCGAATGTCGGTGACGTCGACGATGTTTCCTCTGTGGCCAATAAAATTCTCGAACAATTGCGCCCGCCGTTCGATATCGGAGGAGAACTGGTGTCTATTTCAGCCTCCCTGGGCGCGGTGGTATTTCCAGAAGATGGAGGAAGTTTCGACGAATTGTTCAAAAAGGCGGATACTGCGGCGCGTTTCGCCAAGGATGCCGGTCGCAATACATATCGGTTCTTTACAGAACAGATGAATGCCAACGCCGACGAATATTTAAGGATCCGGACCGGTTTGCGTCAGGCCCTGGAACGGGGCGAGTTCCTTTTGCATTACCAGCCGCAAATCGTCGTCGACAGCGGACGGGTGATCGGCGCGGAGGCGCTGATCCGCTGGAATCATCCCGAGTTGGGCCTGCTGGCGCCCGGGCGCTTCATCTCTATCGCCGAGGACAGCGGCCTGATCGTGCCGATCGGCGAATGGGTGCTGGGCGAAGCCTGCCGGCAATGCGCCGCCTGGCAGGCCGAGGGGCTGCCCAGGATCACCATTGCCGTCAATCTTTCCGCCGTGCAGTTCAAAAGAGGCGACCTGCTGGAGGTGGTGACCAGGGCGCTTCGTCAATCGAAACTCGACCCCAGCTGTCTCGAGTTGGAAATGACCGAGTCGGCGCTGGTGAAAGATTCTTCCACCGTCATGAAGACGGTGGAGCGGCTGAAATCCCTGGGCGTCATTTTTTCCATCGACGACTTCGGGACGGGTTATTCCAGTCTGGCCTACCTTAAGCAGTTCAAGGTGGACAAGCTCAAGATCGACCAGTCCTTCGTCCGCGAGATCACGCAAAGCGCCAGCGATGCCGCCATCGTCACGGCCATCGTCGCCCTGGCCCGCAGTCTGGGCTTGAAGACCGTCGCCGAGGGAATCGAAAGCAAGGAGGTTCTGGATTGTTTGCGCTCGTGCGGCTGCGACGAGGCGCAAGGTTACCATCTGGGCCGTCCCATGCCGGCTGGCGCCTTCGCCGAAATCTTGCGTCGCGTCACCAATCCGCAACCGGTTCAATGACCTGACGGCGCCGGAAATTCCTGTCCGAGCTTTCGTGTCGGCGGTGATTGGTTTAAACAACACCCTCCATTTCATGTCCTGGAAAGGAGTCCGGCGTCTCGATGGCCGAGGCCGGCCGGAAAGGTTCGTATGGCAGAGTCGTCTTCTTTGGCGAAGGGGCTTCCCACGCCCTTCGACGTTTTCGTGACCCGTTTGGCGGAGGCATTGCCCAGGGAGAGGATCATCACCGATCCGCTGCGGCGCCTGGCCTGGGGCACCGATGCAAGCTTCTATCGCCTGATCCCGCAGGTCGTGGTGTTGGTCGAATCGGAAGAGGAGGTTCGCTCCCTGCTGACCTTGTGCCATCGCTTCCGCCTGGGGATCACCTTCCGGGCTGCCGGAACCAGCTTGTCGGGACAGGCCGTCAGCGATTCGGTGCTGGCCGTGCTGGGCGAGGGGTGGAACGGCTCGACGATCGAGGCTGACGGGACGAGGATTCGCCTTCAGCCGGGGGTGATCGGGACGTCGGCCAATCGGCGGCTGGCCCCGTTCGGGCGTAAGATCGGTCCCGATCCCGCCTCCATCGATTCCTGCAAGATCGGCGGCATCGCGGCCAATAACGCCAGCGGCATGTGTTGCGGTACGGCGCAGAATTCCTATCGGACGCTCGATTCGTTGCGGGTGGTTCTGGCCGACGGCGCGGTTCTCGATACCGGAGACGAGGCAAGCCGGCAAACATTCGCCAAAAGCCATGCCTCCCTTTTGGCGGGCTTGACCGATCTAGCCCGGCGCACCAGCGGCGACGAGGCCCTGAGCGCCCGAATTCGCCGCAAGTTCAAGATCAAGAACACCATCGGCTACAGTCTGAACGCCCTGATCGACTTCGACGATCCGATCGATATCCTGGCCCATTTGATGATCGGCTCCGAGGGAACCCTGGGGTTCATCAGCGCGATCACCTACCGTACCGTGCCCGATCATCCCCATCGGGCGTCGGGCCTGGCGGTCTTTCCCGACATGGAAAGCGCTTGCCGGACGGTCGTCGCCTTGAAGGCGACGCCGGTTTCCGCGGTCGAAATGCTCGACCGGCCATCCTTGCGTTCCGTCGAGAGCAAGCCGGGCATGCCCCCCTACATCCGCACTCTGCCGGATGCCGCCTCCGCGCTGCTGATCGAAATCCGCGGCGAAACGCCGGAGCACCTCGCCGCCAATCTCGCCCTCGTCAAGGCGGTGCTCGACGACGCGCAGCCGTCGATACCGGCCGATCTGACCACCGACAGGGAAGAGATCGAGCGTCAATGGGCGATCCGCCGGGGGATGCTGCCGACGGTCGGCGCCTTGCGGCCGGGCGGCACCACGGTGGTGACCGAGGATATCGCCGTGCCGCTCGATCATCTGGCCGAAGCGGCCCATGATTTGCGCCAGGTGTTGAACGCCCACGGCTACGAGGACGCCCTGATCTTCGGCCACGCCCTCGAAGGCAATCTGCATTTCATCTTTACGCAGGATTTCAACAAGGCCTCCGAGGTCGAGCGCTACGGCCGCCTGATGGACGGTATCGCCGAGGTGGTGGCCGGTCGTTACGACGGGTCACTGAAGGCCGAGCATGGAACCGGCCGCGCCATGGCGCCGTTCGTCGAAATCGAATGGGGCGCTCAGGCTTTCGCCTTGATCCGTGAAATCAAGTCTCTGTTCGATCCCTCCGGACTGCTCAATCCCGGTGTCATTCTTTCCGATGACCGCCAGGCGCATATCCACGATTTGAAACCCTTGCCGCCGGCCTTTCCCGCCATCGACAAATGTATCGAATGCGGTCTATGCGAACGGCTCTGCCCATCCGCCGGCCTGACCCTGACGCCGCGCCATCGGATCGTTGGCTGGCGGGAGATCACCCGCCGCGAGAGGGCGGGCGAAAACGCCGATGAAATCCGCCGCCTTTATGATTACCACGGCATCGATACCTGCGCCGCCTGCGGGTTGTGTTCCATGGTCTGCCCGGTGGGTATCAACACGGCGGTTCTTACCAAGGCCTTGCGGGGAAGACGTCACGGCGCGGCCACCCGCTGGCTGGCGGGCCGCGCGGGGCGGCATTTCGGATTGGTGACGCGGGCCTTGCGGGGCGGTTTGCTGACCGCCCGCGCGTCGCGTCGGGCGCTGGGCGCAAAAGTCATTGAAGATCTGAGCCATGCCCTCCGCCGTCTCGCCGGTCCCGGTAGTCCGGTGGCCTTGGCCGCCATGCCCAACGCCGGGTCGGGCTCCCCGCGCCCGCTGTCACGTGGAGGGCGGGAGCGCGTGGTCTATGTGAGCGCTTGTCCCAGCCGGACCATGGGGCCGTCGGATCGGGGCGGCGACGGACGGTTCTTGCCCGATGTGGTGATCGGCCTGCTGGACAAGGCGGGATTCGATGTCGTGGTGCCTGAGGGGCTCGACGCGCTTTGCTGCGGCCTTTCCTTCGAAAGCAAGGGCCTGGAGGAGGAAGCCGGACGCAAGGGAGAGGAAATGGCCTTGGCCATCCTTGCGGCCAGCGAGAACGGACGTCTGAGCGTGGTCATGGATGCCAGTCCCTGCAGCCTGCGCATGAAGGGGATTCTCGAGGGGCGGGCCACGCTTCACGATTTGCCGGAGTTCCTTCATGACGAGGTTCTGCCCCGTTTGACGGTGGACCGTCAGGATCGCCCGGTGTTGCTGCATCTCCCTTGCAGCGTGAAGCGAATGGGGGGACAGGACAAGCTGCGCCGGCTGGCCGAAGCCTGCAGTTCGCGGGTCTCGGTGCCGGAGGAGGTCACCTGCTGCGGCTTCGCCGGCGACAAAGGCTTCTTTCGGCCGGAACTGAACGACCACGCCCTGCGTCATCTGACGGATGGGGCGCCGCCGGATTTCGTCGGCTGCTCGTCGAGCCGAACCTGCGAGATCGGACTGGAACAGCATAGCGGCGCAAGCTTTCAGTCCATCGCCTATCTTCTGGATGCCTGTTCACGGAGCAAAGACTGATTCCGTCGCCTCTCTATCTTTCCGTGAGGTTATCCCCGATCGCTTGCCGTTTTCAGCGATCGAACGCGCTCGGCCTCCTGGCGCTGCACGATGATGCCGAAAATGAGGATGCCGATGGAGACGATGGCCACCACGATGCTGGCCAGGGCGTTGATCTCCGGGCTTACCCCCAGGCGGACCTTCGAGAAGATGACGATCGGCAGTGTCGTCGAACCGGGACCGGTGACGAATGAGGAAATCACCACGTCATCGATGGACAGGGTAAAGGAGAGCAGCCATCCGGCCAGCAGGGCCGGGGCGATGATCGGCAAGGTGATCACCAGGAAGACTTTGACAGGACGGGCTCCCAGATCCATCGCGGCCTCTTCCAGCGAAACGTCCATCTGGGCCAGTCGCGATTGGACGACGACGGTAACGAAGGACAGGCTGAAGGTGACATGGGCGATGACGATGGTGGTCATCGAGCGGCCCGCCGGCCAACCGAAGGTCTGTTCCATGGCGACGAACAGCAGAAGCATGGCCAGCCCGGTGATGATTTCGGGCATGACCAGCGGCGCCGTGATCATGCCGGTGAACAGGGTTCGCCCGGCGAAGCGCCGAAACCGCACCAGCACGACGGCGGCCAACGTGCCCAGGAAGGTCGAGATGGTGGCGTTCAGGACGGCCACCTTGAGGCTCAGCCAGGCGGCGTCGAGGATCTTCTCGTCGGCCAGCAGTTCGCCGTACCATTTCGTCGAAACGCCGCCCCAGACCGTGACCAGCCGCGAGGCGTTGAAGGAATAGATCACCAGGAGAACGATCGGCAGATAGAGGAAGGCATAGCCGAAACCGAGCGCCGAATAGAGGGCGATGGCGCGGTTTTTCATGACGTTTCGCCGCTTTTGTTCTGGGTGTGCTGGAAGATCATGATCGGCGCCACCAGCAGCACCAGCATGGCCACCGCCACCGCCGAGGCGACCGGCCAGTCGCGGTTGTCGAAGAATTCCGACCACAAGACCCTGCCGATCATCAGCGTGTCCGGGCCGCCCAGAAGATCGGGGATGACGAACTCACCCACCGCCGGAATGAACACCAGCATGGAACCGGCGATCATGCCGGGAATGGAAAGCGGCAGGGTCACCGACCGGAAGGCGCGGAAGGGTCGGCAGCCGAGATCCGCCGCCGCCTCCAGCAGGGACAGGTCCATCTTTTCCAAGGTGGCGTAAAGCGGCAACACCATGAACGGAAGGTAGGAATAGACGATGCCGACATAGACGGCGAAATCGGTTTCCAGCATTTGCAACGGCTGATCGATCAGGCCGGTCCAGAGCAGGAAGGCGTTCAGCAGACCTTCGTTCTTCAAGATGCCCATCCAGGCGTAGACGCGGATCAGGAAGGACGTCCAGAACGGCAGCACGACCAGCATCAGCAGGGGCGTGCGGATCGTCCTGGGAGCGCGGGCGATGGCGTAGGCCATCGGATAGCCGATCAGCAGGCAACACAGGGTCGACAAGCCGGCGATCTTCAGCGAATTCAGATAGGCGTCGAAATAAAGCTCGTCTTCGAACAGATAGCGATAGTTGCCGAGGTTGAGTCTGATCTGCAAAACGGCGTCTTCCGCCCAACCGATCAGCGGCTGGTAAGGGGGAACGGCGGCTTGTGTCTCGGAGAAGCTGATCTTGAGGACGATCAGGAAGGGGATCAGGAAGAACAATGCCAGCCAGGCGTAGGGCGGCAGTCCGACCAGGGCACGGCCCCACCGTCGCGAAAAAGCTCGCAAGCCGCCGGACGCGCGCATTTTCGGTGCCTGCGGATGAGGAGGGCGCAGCGGCAGGCCGTTGGTCATTGGACCAGAACCAGCGAATTGGCCGGGTGCCATGTCAGATAGACCTCGTCATCCCAGGTCAGTCGCTGTTCGCTGGTATGGCGCAGATTGGTCAGCGCCACCTGGACTTTGCGGCCCGAGGCCAGGCGCACGTGATAGATCGAGATGTCGCCCAGATAGGCGATGTCGCTGACGACGCCATGGGCGCAGTTCACCCTTTCTTCGGGGGGCTCGCGCTGGACCATCATTTTTTCCGGGCGAACCATGACGGTGACCGGCGCGCCGACGGCGACGCCGCTGGAATGTCCGACCACCAGCCTGGCGTCGAGCTCCTGGCAATCGACGACGGTGTGGCTCTGCTCGTCGAGTGCTACGACGCCATCGAACATGTTGGCCGTGCCGATGAAATCGGCGACGAAGGTGGTGGCCGGATATTCGTAGATCTCGACCGGCGTACCCACCTGTTCGATCGAGCCGGCGTTCATCACGCCGATCCGTGCCGACATGGTCATCGCCTCTTCCTGGTCATGGGTGACCATCACGAAGGTGATGCCGACCCGGTCCTGGATGTTGACCAATTCCAGCTGGGTCTGCTCGCGCAGTTTCTTGTCGAGCGCCGCCAGCGGTTCGTCGAGGAGCAGGACCTTTGGCTCCTTGGCCAGACAGCGGGCCAGGGCGACGCGCTGGCGCTGCCCTCCGGACAACTGCTGCGGTTTGCGGGCCGCCAGGCTGCTCATCTGGACCAGATCGAGCACCGCTTTCACCCTCTCGGCGATCCGGGCTTTCGGCATGCGGTCCTGCTTGAGGCCGAAGGCGACGTTCTGCTCCACCGTCATGTGGGGAAACAGGGCGTAGGACTGGAACATCATATTGACCGGACGTTCATAGGGAGGAATGTCGGTCATATCGACGCCGTCGATGGAGATGCTGCCTTCACTGGGAATCTCGAAGCCGGCCAACATGCGCAGCAATGTGGTCTTGCCGCAGCCCGAGGCCCCCAGAAGCGAGAAGAACTCTCCGGGATAGATGTCCAGGTCGACCTTGTTGACGGCCGAGAAGTCGCCAAAACTTTTGGATACGCCTTCGATGCGAATCAGCGGTTTGGCATCGGGGTCGTTCCAGGGCGCGAAGACATGCTGCTTGACGGATGGTGGTGCCAAGGCTGGAGATTCCTTATTCAGAAAGGCGCCCCGACCGGATTTCCCGGTCGGGGCGCGGTGCTCGGACTCTCATGGCACGTTTCGTTTACCATAAAACGTGCCATTACCATCGTCCGGCCTTATTTGCCGGTCTTGACCCTGGTCCAGGTCCTGGTGCGCTCACGCTCGTAAGCCTGCTGGGCGGGAGGGACCTGGAACTCCTTGGCGAGGACCTCGGCCGGCGGATAGATCGCCGGATCACTCAGCAATTCCTTTTTCAGCAAGGGCTTGGAGGCCGTCACCGCGTTGGCGTAGCCGGTGGTGTTGCTGATCGCCGCGATGATCTCGGGGCGCATCAGAAAATCGATGAATTTATAGGCGTTGTCGGGATGGGGGGCGTCGGCGGGAATCGCGGCGGAGTCGATATTCACCACCGCCCCTTCCTTGGGAATGATGATGCCCAGGTGAACGCCTTTTCCGGCTTCGTCGGCACGGCTGCGCGCCTGCACCAGATCACCCACATAGCCTTGCGCCAGACAGGTGTCGCCATTGGCCAGGTCATTGATGTATTTGGACGAATGGAAATATTTGACCGATGGCCGGACGGCGGTGACCGCGGCGGCGGCGGCCTTCAGATCATCTTCCGATTGGCTGGCGCCGCTCTTGCCGAGGTAGGTCAGCGCCGCGGCGAAGACTTCGGTCGGGGTGTCGAGGAAACTGAAGCCGCACCCCTTCAGTTTGGACACCACCGCCGGGTCGAAGAGCAACGACCAGCCATCGAGCGGGGTGTTGGGCAACAGCTTCTTCACCTTGTCGATGTTATAGCCGATTCCGGTGGCGGCGATCATGTAGGGAACCGCGAACTGGTTTTCCGGGTCGGATCCGCTCAAGGTCTTCAGCACGGCCGGGTCGATGCCGCTGTACGTCTTCAGTTTGCTCCGGTCGAGCTTCTGATAGATGCCGGCTTTGATCTGCTGCGCCAGGAAGGGCGAGGCCGAGGGAAACACCACATCATAGCCCGATTTTCCGGCTTGCAGTTTCGCCGAGAGGGTTTCGTTGCTGTCATAGACGTCATAATTCACCTTGATGCCGGTTTCGGCGGTGAATTTCTCCAACGTGTCGGGAGCGATGTAATCCGACCAGTTGTAGACGTTGAGAACCTTTTCCTCTTCCGCCGAGGCCGCCGAGGAAAGAACGATCGCCACCGAGGCGACAGCCAGTAACTTGATGAGGAATGCGCGCATCACCGACCCCGATCAGGAGGACTTAAAAAGACGCGCGGGCGGGCGAACGCCAACGAAGGGTTCTGTCCCGCGCGAAGTCAGATATTTCGAACAATCGACGGTCCTGTCAATCGGCTTCAAGCGATTGACAGGATGACGTATCGGAGGGGGGTGGGTGATGCGGTCAGCGGGGCATGGAGATGGGGCGGAAATAGGCTCCGTCCGCCAGAGTCATGGCCGAAACGGTGATGACTTCGCTTTCCCTGGATTGCTTGGCCAGTTGCACATGCAGCAATCCATCGACATGCGTCCATGATCTGGTCACGACCCAGATGCTCTTTCGAACCTCGCCGGTCTTGACGAAGCTGTCGCCCACTTGGATCGACGATGACGATATGCGTGCCAAAATATAATTCCCCCTTGAGCTTTTGCCGCCCTCCCCGGGACGACGACTATCCACTCTGGCCTTGCCGGCCAATTAAAACCGCCATGCGGCCCTCGCGCGGACGTTTCGTCCACAGCCTATCCGTAAGAGTGCATGGGATATTAACCAATCGTACTAGAAATGTGAATATCCTATAAAAGAATACCCGGGGATTCTTGTCATATACGCGGTGTATTAGGCGGTGATGGTGACCGTATTATATCTATATTGGATCAGCTCTCTGAACGGTATTGCTACCCGCAATTGATGGTTTCCGTGTTCCGATGCATATTTCGCGCTGTTCGTTCGTAAGCCGTCCCGGCGATCCGGCGATCCGGTATTTTCAATCGGCGAATAATGGCTCGGGCAGGCCCGGCGTCTCGATCTCCATGGCGAACAACCCGCCGCTTTCGGGAAATACGGCCAATTCCTCCGGGCTGCGGCCGGCGCGTGCCGTGGTGACGAAAAGAGTGGTCAGGCGGGGCCCGCCGAAGGCGATCATGGTGGGGCAGCGGGCCGGCAGCGAATATTCGGCAAGAAGCTCCGCATCCGGACTATAGCATTGAATGCGCCCCCCCTCGTACAGCGCCGTCCAGTAGCGGCCGGCGGCATCCACCGCGGCTCCGTCCGGTCGGGCGCGGTCGGCCGCCTGGGATGGCAGGCGAATCCAGGGTTCGCGAGGGCCCAGTGTGCCGGAGACGCGATCAAAGGCATACCGGTAAATGGTGAAGGCCGGGGTATCCGCATGGTAGAGCCAGCGATCGTCGGGGCTGAAGGCCAGGCCGTTCGACGTCAGCAGATCGCCCCCCATGGCTTTCAATCCCCGGGCGTCATAGCGGTAGAGATGGGCGTTGCGGCCCGCTTTCGGTTCGTCAAGGGTTCCCGCCCAGAAGCGTCCCGCCCGGTCGCAGCGTCCGTCGTTGAAGCGGCTGCTCGTCCAGTCCTCGGGGTTGTCGGCAAGCTTCGTCAGCGTCTTTCCGTGGGCGTCGAGGCGCCATAGCCCGCTCCGCATTCCGGCGACGAATCCGCCGGACTCGGCCAATCCGATACAGCCGATCTGTTCGGCGACCGGCATCACGGCGGTTTGTCCGGTGCCGGGATCGTAGCGATGAATGGCCTGGCCTTTGATGTTTACCCAGTAGAGGGCCTGCTCGCGCACCGACCAGACCGGGCATTCCCCCAGTTCGGCCTTGGCGTCGACAAGGCAGGAAAAGCTCATGCCAAACGATCCAGGCGGAAGCGGACGCCGCCTTCCAGGGCTTGGCCGGGAGCCAGGACGGCGACGCCATGGCCATCCACGTCCATGCGATTCATGGCGTCGTTCATATGGCTGACCGGTTCGACGCAAAAGAAGTCGCGTTCGGCCGGCGTATAGACGACCAGATGGGAGAATTCGGCGGAGGCCTCGATGGTAAGCCCCAAAGCGTCCTCCGGCCAGACGATGCGCGCGGTGCCGTTCCAGCCGGCGAAGCAATGATCCAGTTCGGCTTCGGCGGGGGACCTGAGCGTCGCAAAGGACCAGGCGGATGGCACGGGTTGCTGTCCGCGAGGCAGTTTGTCCGCGCCATTGAGCCATACACTGGCGGCCTGGAACATCATTTGCGCCTTCGGTGTTCGCCGGAAATAGGGGTGCAGGCCGAAGCCGGCCGGCATGGCCTTGCCGTCGCGGTTCTCGATGCGGAGCGCGATATCCAGTCCGCTTTCGCCCAGGGAGAATGTTTGCGTGGCGACGTAGGAGAACGGCCAGTCGGCCACGCCGTCGCCCCGGGCCTGGTGGTCGAGGGTCAGAACCAGCCGCTTGTCCGTCCGTTCCGTGACGATCCAGGGGGTATACCAGCCGTTGCCATGGATACTGTGGGGTTCGCCGTTGAGATCCGGGCGCAGCGCGTAGGTTTCCTCCCCGAAAGTGAGGCTGGCGCGGGCGATGCGGTTGGAATAGGGGATGAGCGGAAAACAGCCGAGCCGGCGTGCGCTGTGCGCGGCCAGGGCCTCGTCCGGGATGTTGCGAAAAAGGGAAATGCCGTCATGTTGCCAATCAACGATCGCCCCTCCCGTTTCCGGCCAGAGCGTCAGTCGGGACGTGCCGGCGGTCAGGGAGACGAAATCGCTGTTTGTCATCTTTTTCCTAAGCCTCGTTGAGGATTGGCATCACGGGGCAGATCATCGCCCGTTTCGTCGGCAAGGCGAGAAAAATAATCGTGAAAGATCGAATAAAACGTGTATCCCTTCCATCACCGTCGCCGGCATCGGCGGGCCTCGCGGTCGCGCGCCCGCATTGGTTTCCCGGTCCCGCACAGCGGAAAAACCGTTTGCGCTTTTCCTCCAGACCCCATAGAAAAGCCTCTTCCGGGGCGTAGCTCAGCCTGGTAGAGCGCTAGCTTTGGGAGCTAGAAGCCGGAGGTTCGAATCCTCTCGCCCCGACCAAGCTCCCCATATCCGATTCTGACGTTTGGGACTTTCACCGCCCTCCTCGGGCGGAGGGCGGTGTTATCGCGAGGATTACGCCGATTCGTCGGGCAGTAGGGCGCCGACCATCGTGCTGCGGTCGAGCAGCAGCAACGCCACCAGCGTCAGGACCGAGGCCCCGGCCAGATAGTAGCCGACCGCCGACAGTCCATAACCGGTCGCCAGGGTGGTGGCGATATAGGGGGCGAGGGAGGCCCCGAAAATGCCGGCCAGATTGAAGGTGAGGGAGGCGCCGGTGTAGCGGACCATGACCGGAAAGGGCTCGGCGAGCGCCGTGCCCAGCGGACCGTAGGTGAAGCCCATCAGCGAGAAGCCGATGATCAGGAAGGCGAGCACGCCGAAGACGCTGCCCGATCCGAAGATGGGGGCCAGGACAAAGCCGAAAACGACCATCGCCACCGTCGTCCATATCAGCGTGCGGCCATAGCCGACGCGGTCGGCGACGAGGGCCGAGACGGGAATCATCAGGCCGAAGAAGGTGACGCCGATCAACTGCAGCGGCAGGAAGGTCGCCTTTGTGTAGCCGAGAGCCGTGGTGCCCCAATTCAGGGCGAAGACGGTCATGATGTAGAACAGCACGAAAGTGGCGATGGCGCCCACGGTACCGAACAGAAGCAGGCGTTTCTGTTCGGCGAAGACCCGGGCGATCGGCACGCGGACGCGGTCCTGCTTTTCCATGGCTTTGAGGAAATCCGGCGTCTCGGTCAGGCGCAGCCGGACCCACAGGCCCACGAAGACCAGGATCGCCGAGGCGATGAAGGGAACGCGCCATCCCCAGGCGAAGAACGATCCATCGCCCAGGGTCGTCGACAGCAGAATGAAGCTGCCATTGGACAGAATGAAGCCGACCGGCGCCCCCAGTTGCGGGAACATGCCGTACCACGCCCGTTTCCCGGCCGGAGCGTTCTCGGTGGCGAGCAGCACCGCGCCACCCCATTCGCCCCCCAATCCGAGGCCCTGGCCCAGGCGGCACAGGGCCAGCAGCAGCGGCGCGAGGACGCCGACATCGGCATAGGTGGGCAGCAGGCCGATGGCGATCGTCGACAGTCCCATGGTCATCAGGGCGGCGACCAGCGTCGCCTTGCGGCCGATGCGATCGCCGAAATGGCCGAATACCGCCGCGCCGAAGGGCCTGGCGAAGAAGGCGATGGAAAAGGTGGCGAAGGACTGCAATACAGCCGAAGTGGCGTCGGACGTCGGAAAGAACAGCTTCGGGAAAATAATTACAGAAGCGGTCGCATAGATATAAAAGTCAAAAAATTCGATGGTTGTCCCGATCAGACTCGCAAAGAGTATCCGGGCCGGCGAATTCGTCCTGGTCTTGATAACGGTCATGAAAAAATCCCGATGCAGGCGCGAGGGGGTGGTCTCTCCCGCACGATCGACCCCATATGAAAATAGCAGGAGCTGCGAAAATCACATCCCGCTCAAGCTTGTCAAGCCAAGATCCGCGTTATCGACGGATGTTTCGGCTTTTGGGTGGCGGGGATTTCTTCGGAGGCCGTCTCGTTTCCGCTGTCGCCGGTCAAGCCATGGCCCCGGTCGGTCACCCCATATCCATATGCGAAGGGGCGTGTGCATTTGCAATGATCGCGGCCTTCCGCTAAATGTCCGGTCGGTGGCGTTACCGGCGCAAGGAACCTCGAACCCCCTCTTCGTCCCGGTCACGGGCGAATGAGGCATGGCGTTCGGCTATGGTGTAGAGTTTTGTTAACGGGCCGACAACGGCACAGCCCGGCGTAAAAGGGCAGTTTATGGCGGCGAGGCAACATGTAGTGGTGGTCGACGATGATCCGGTGGCGCGGGAGTCGATCGTCGGCTATTTCGAACAGGAAGGTTTCAAGGTCAGTGATGCCGAGAGCTACGCTGGTCTCAAGGCCATTCTGGCGCGCGAGACGGTGGACCTGCTGTTGCTCGATATCCGGTTGCAGGGCGAGGATGGCCTGACCATCATGCGCGAACTGCGCCAGCATTCCGATCTTGCCGTCATCCTGGTTACCGGCCGGACCGAGGAGGTCGACCGTGTCCTGGGGTTGGAACTGGGGGCGGACGACTACGTCACCAAGCCATTCTCGCCGCGCGAGTTGCTGGCCCGCGCCAGAACCGTGCTGCGCCGCCTGGCGGTGGCGACGGCGCAAGCGGGAAAGGGCGAACAGGTGATCCGTTTCGCCGGCTGGCGATTCGAACCGGACCGCCGCCGCCTGACCGCGCCGGGTGGCGAGGATGTCCGTTTGACACGGGGGGAGTTCGAACTTCTCGCGGCGCTGCTGCGCCAGCCGGGCCGGGTGATGTCGCGCGACAGCCTGCTCGACGAAATCAGCCATCGCAACTGGGATCCCAACGACCGCACCATTGATGTGCTGGTGGCCAGGTTGCGCCGCAAGATCGAGGTCGATCCGACGGTTCCGCGGTTCATCGTGACCGAACACGGGGTCGGCTACGTTTTTGCCGAGCGGGTTGATTCGTCCTCTTGACGATCGATTCCCAAATGGCGGAGAGGGCGGCGATGTCGCCCGTCGTCCGGGCGACGATTTGTTGGGCGAGGCGCGCCATTTTTTCGGCATCACCGAGCGCCGCCGCTTTTTCGGTGGCGGCGGCGAGCGCAACCAGGTCATCAAGGCCGACATTGGCCGCCGCGCTTTTGAGGCGATGAGCGCAGGATTCCACGCCGTCCGGATTTCGTGCCGTCATCGCCGCCCGCATTTCGTCAACGAGAGGTGGCGTCGTATCCCGGAAGATCGCGACGATTTTGCCGGCGCGTTCGATGCCGAGATCATCGGCTCGTTCCGTCAACAGCGTGATGGCGCCGCTTTGGGCGGGAGGCGAAAATAGGCTGGTCGTCCGATCGGTGCGCATGGCGTCGGCGACGGCGCGGTCCAACTCCTCCTGTCGGAATGGTTTGCCGAGGAAACCGGTCATCCCGGCGGCAAAGCATTCGGCGGTTCCCGATTGTGATGCGTTGGCCGTCAGGGCGATGATCGGGACGTGACGGCGTGTCGGGTGGGGAAGGGCGCGGATCTGGCGGGTTGCCGAAAGGCCGTCGAGATTGGGCATCGCCAGATCCATCATGATCAGATCGAAATCCCGTTCGGAGGCCAGCGCGACCGCGCCGAGGCCGTCCTGCGCAACGGCGACGGAATGCCCCATCCGTTCGAGCATGGCCCTGGCGACCA
This sequence comes from Telmatospirillum siberiense, assembly GCF_002845745.1. Taxonomy (GTDB): domain Bacteria; phylum Pseudomonadota; class Alphaproteobacteria; order Rhodospirillales; family Magnetospirillaceae; genus Telmatospirillum; species Telmatospirillum siberiense. The sequence goes on from NZ_PIUM01000001.1 coordinate 387,122, forward strand.
TGGCGTTCACCTCATTGTCCTCGGCGATCAGGATAGCCAGGCGAGCCGTTCCGGCCAAGGTCTTGGGGCTTTTCATCCGCGGTCGCCGCGTCCGGGCGAAGGGCAGCCTGATGGTGAACGCGCTGCCCAGGCCGGGAGCGCTGACCACCGAAATGTTTCCCTCCATGGCCTCGATGAAGCGCTTGCAGATGGCCAGTCCCAATCCGGTCCCGCCGAACCTGCGGGTAATCGACGAATCGCTCTGGGAGAACGCTTCGAACAGATGGGGAATGGCCTCCGGCGCGATGCCGATGCCCGTGTCGCTTACTTCGAATTCCAGACCGATCCTTTGGGTCCGGGGGGGGCCGGGTTCCGGCTCCGGCGTGAAAAGCCGAACATGCAAGGCGACCCGTCCCGAAGGGGTGAACTTCACCGCGTTGCCGATCAGATTGAGCAGGATTTGGCTGAGTTTCGCCGGATCTCCGCGCAGCAATGCGGGAAGACGCGCCGGCAGCGTCTTATCGAAGGCGACCCGTTTCATGGCGGCCTGCGGCGCCATCGTCGCGCATACGGTATCGACCACCTCTTGCGGGCAGAAGGCCACGCTTTCCAGATGGAGCTGTCCGGCTTCGATTTTCGAATAATCGAGAATGTCGTTGAGAACCGAGAAAAGAAGATTTCCCGAATCGGCGATCGCGTTCAGCCATTCCCGCTGTTGGGACGACAGCGGGCTTTGGCGGAGCAGTTGGACCATCCCGAGCACGCCGTTGAGCGGCGTGCGGACCTCATGGCTCATCGTGGCCAGGAAGTCCGATTTCGCCTTGCTGACCAAGTTCGTTTTTTCGATTTCGGCCTTGCGCGCCTCGTCGAGACGTGTCTGCAACCGTTCCGCCGTCAGAGCGCCGATCCGCAGATTTTCCAGCGCGCCGGCCATGGCCGCCAACTCGTCGGGGAAGGGCATGGGGGGCACCGGTTCGGCGAAATCGCGGTGGGACAGCCGCCCGATCACCGCCACCAACGTCGCCATCGGTCCGGATAGCCGGTGCCGGATGGCCAGCACGATCACCGCGCCAAGAAAGAGGACGATACCCAGCAATGCCATGGCGCCGATGAACAGCAGCAACGCCGTGGTTTTCTGCTCCTGGGCATGATCGATGGCGAGGTCGAGCGCGTCATAGCCCACCTTGAGGATGGCGCCATAGGCGGAAACGCACATGTTGGACCAATCGGCCGCGGGCATCGCCGGATTGGGCGAACCGTCGAGGCCCAGAATGACGGCGTCCATCTTTCGCTGAATTTCCGCGGTCTTTTGCCGCCCTTCGGCGACGTCGGCGATCAACTGCGGGGCGGCGCCGCTTCTTTTCAGATAACTGTCCAGGGTGCGCCATTGCGTGAGATAGGCGTCGACATCCTGACGCCAGATCACGAACGCACTTTGGGAAAGCGGCTGATTTCTTTGAATTTCCCCCCTGAGATCCGAGCAGGGTCTGCCGTAGCGATCACGGATGGCATAGGAGACCCGGCGGACCTCGACCAGTTCGGCGACGGTGGTGTCGAGCATGCGGACGGTATTGCCGACGGCGACGGAGGCGTCGGTGATTCTTGCCGCCAAAGTGAAGATCGCTTGGCGCCAGGGCTCGATGACGGCGATATCGCGGGTATCGAGCGGGCGGGACATCAGCTCTCCGACGAGGACATGCCGATGCTGCAAATTCCGATAGGCCTCATCCATGGCGGCCATCAGTCTGCCGCGTTCGGGAATATCGGCATTGGCCATGGCGGCTGCGGCACTCAGATAGGCGAAATCAACCTTATGCGTCGATTCCGTGATCCGCCGCCGTGGGTCGTCCAGGGACAGAAGCGCGACGCCGTGGGTTCCCACCTCGAAACGGATGGTGGTGACCGCGTTGAACAGAACCCGATCGGTCTCGGTGAGTTGCAGGATGCGGCTGGCTTCCCGGTAGGCCCGCCACTCGACGGCGGCGCCATAGAGAGCGGCCGCCAGGAGAGCTGAAATGGAGGCCCATTGAAAAAACAGGATCAGCTTGGCGATGGAGCTTTTGAACATTCGCTGCTCTGGGTCGAGTGCGGGAAAAGTCAAAATATGGCCGGCATTTCCTCAGGCGTCGTCGTTTTATATCGGCAAACAGGGCAGGGCGCCGGCGTCCGTTGCTCGGATAAGCCCTCGCCCCTTGTGGGAGAGGGCGGCGAGCGTAAGCGAGCGGGTGAGGGGTGAGCGCGTCTGCGCGACATAAAGACTTGTTTGTTTCTGCACACTTTTTCCGCGCTCCCGCGCGTAAGTCCCCTCACCCAACTCGCTTCGCTCGTCCCCTCTCCCGCAAAGCGGGCGAGGGGATATTTTTCTTATCCACAGCATCTGTGGGCGTCCCCGCCGGCGCCACCGAAGGATTGGCCCGGCCTCAGCTGCGCACGTCGGTCAGGAAACCGTTGATGCTGGCGGTCAATTCGGTTGCCCGGCTTTCCAGGCCGTGCATGGCGCTCGCCAAGGCGCGTGATGCCGCTTCCGCCTTGTTGACGATCTCGGTCACGCCGTCCACCGCCGTCGAGGCGTCTTCCGTGCTGGTTGCCGCAAGTTGGATGTTGCGGGCGATTTCCATCGTCGCCGCCCCCTGTTCCTCGACGGCGGAAGCGATGGCGGTGCTGATCTGGTTCATGGTTTGAATGGTCTCGCTGACCTCGCCGATGCTGTCCACGGTATCTTTGGTTAAGGATTGGACCACCCCGATCTGGCCGCTGATCTCCTCGGTGGCACGAGCGGTCTGGCTGGCCAGATTTTTGACTTCTCCGGCAACCACGGCGAAGCCTTTGCCTGCTTCTCCGGCCCTGGCCGCCTCGATGGTGGCGTTCAAGGCCAGCAGGTTGGTCTGGCTGGCGATGTCGGTGATCAGATTGACGACCTCGCCGATCCGGCTGGCGGCATCGGCCAGTCCCTTGATGCGGTCGTTCGCCTTGTCCGTTTCCGCCACCGCCTTCTTGGATATTTCGGCGGCGTGGGAGACCTGGGTGCCGATTTCCGTTATCGAACCTGACAATTCCTCGGTGGCGGCGGCGACGGTTTGCACGCTGGCCGAGGCCGTCCGCGCCGATTCTCCGGCCAGGCCGGCAGAATTCAGCGTTTCCCGGGCCATGTTCTCGCTGGCCGAGGATTGTTTGATGGCATCCTTCGCCGCTCCGTCCATCAGGTGGATCAGTTCGGTGCTGGCAATGCCGAAATCCGAGCAAATGCGATCGATCTTCTCGGCGTGACGTTCCTTGGCCAGATGTTCCTCCTCGGTCTTTCTGGCCAGGGCGGCCGCGTTTTCCGCGTTGTGCCGCAAAATTTCAATGGCGCCTGCGAGGGCGCCGATCTCATCGCCGCGTTCTCCATAGGGAACGGTGATGCCGTGGTTGCCTTCGGCCAGTCGTTCGATGGTTCCGGCGAGGACGGTCAGGGCGGCGACCACCCTCCGTCCAAAGGCGAAGCCGACTGCCAGAATGACCAGCAGAACCGCGATCAGCACTCCGCCGGTCAGCAGCAAAGTGGTTCCCGCCGTCCTCCGTGCGGCGTCCGCGCGCTCCAGGGCGATGTCGAACGCGGTGTCGCGAACCGCGTTGACCTCGGCCAGATTGGCGATGTTCTGCCGGCGGAAGGCGGGAATGTCGATGCCGTATTGACCATCGGCGCGGGCTGCCGCCAGCACGGGCGCGTAAAGCTGGTCATTACCGGTGCGGAATTTCCTGTCGACCGTTTCGAGCGCCTGGACCAGGGCGGCGGGCTTTCCGGCTTGTTCGACCATGAAGGAAATCCGTTTCCAGGTCTGGTCCATGGCGCCTTTCAATTCGGCGATGGTCGACAGTGTCTCGAAGGGGGCCGGGCGTCCGGAAACCAGCGTGCCGACGACGTTGATGCTGCGGTTTCCGGCCAGCGACCGGAAATCCATGCCCAGGCGGGCGATCGCCACCAGATCGCCGACCTCGTTCGAGGCGTCGGCGATATGCCGCTCCTCTCGGTCCATGACCGGGGTGGCGGCATTCATGGCCGAAACCATGGTCGCGGCGAAGCTGCCGAGAAGGGCCGGGTCGCGTTCCGCTTTGGGGCGTTGCACCGCGAGGCCGACCGAGGCGTTGAGGGCATCGATTTTCTTGTCGATGTCATTGACCGTGGCGGCCATCTCCCGGGCGCCCGCGGTTTGCAGGGCCTGGGTCAGGGCGACGGCCTGTTCCATCGCGGCCTTGGTGTTCCGTGCTTCGCTCGCCATGCTTGCGCGCATCGCTTCGCTGGCCGGAGCCTCGGAGAGCATCGAAACATTGATATTGCCCCGTTGGACCGCGAAGATTTCGACCGCGCGGGCCAAAGCCGCCAAAGCGGCGGCTTCGTCGCGGGCTTGTCCGTTACCGACGTAGACACCCCATAAATTGCCGAGGATCCAAAGACCTCCGGCCAGTGAGGCGAGAGTCGGGACTGCCAGGGCGGCAATAAAAAATGTTTTGATCCGCACGAAATTCACCAAAATAATAATAGCAGTATCGCTAAAATCCGCTGGTGCCGTCATCGATGTCAATAATATTATTGAGGAATAATGTTAATGCGGTTAACGTCATTAACATTTCAATGATCTACTTATGATTTTATGAATCGAGGGCTGTTCTTGGTTGACGATGGCGTCCGTTGCTGTCCGCGTAAAGTTGAAATTGAAGCTCCATGCGGGCCCGCTGAGCTTCGCGGATATGGAAGCGCGCCGCTTGCTCGGCATGGTCCGGGCTGCGTTTCTGAATGGCGAGAACGATCGCCTGATGTTCGATGTCGGCGGCGGCCGGCCGGCCGGACACGGCGAAGGTGGTGTCGCGCAACAACGCCATGGCGTCGCGCAGTTCGTTCAGGGTTTGCAGCAAATATCGATTGTGAGCCGCGTCGTAGATGGTCTGATGAAGAAGGCGATTGAGATAGGCCACCTTCTCCGAATCCTCGCCGGCCGTGCGTAATTCCTCGAGAAGTCGGCTCATCGTATCGATTTCCGCCGGCGAGGCATGTTGGGCGGCCAGACCGGCGGCGGCGCCTTCGAGCATTTCGCGCATGGCGTAAAGCTCGACCATCTGTTGTTTGTTCAATTCCACGACGACTAGGCCGCGGCCGCTCGCCAGTTCCAAAAGCCCCCGCTCCGACAGGCGATGCAACGCTTCGCGGACCGGCGTGCGGCTGACCCCCAGAGCCCTGGCGATCTCGTCCTCGCGGACGCGTTCCCCGGGCCGGTATTTGCCGCTTTGAATGGCGTCTCGCAGAACGCAATAGACATATTCCCCGCGGGATGCGTTGCGATATTCTTCCGGAATGTCGGTCATCGGCTCTTCTAGCATGTCGATCGGTCGCTCGTGATTGTTGCGTAGGGGGACCGGCCTCATGGAAATTGCGGCCGCTCTCGTGGCGTTTCGTGGCCCGATGTCACGCGGGCTCAGTACATCGAAACATCCTGATGTTTCAATGCATCAGCATGTTTCCGGCTCTTGTTGCGCTTCTCTCGCGGCGTCGGTCACGGCGAAGGCCGCGTTGCGGCCGGCTCGACGACCCGAGGTGAACGCCCAGCCCAGATGATGTCCATATCCGCTCAGCAGCAGTCCTCCCTGACCAGCCGATCCAGCGGCGAAAAGGCCAGGAATGGGGTGGTCGTCCGGTCCCAGGACTTCCAGGCGCGGCGTGACCGCGAGGCCGCCTTCGGCGTGTACGAAGAACGAACGCACCGGTCCCAGGGCGAAGTAGGGGCCTGTCCGCAGGATACGCCGGTTCGCCCCGGCGTCATCGGATTCGATGGTCGCCCGAAGTATCGCGGGCGCCATGCCGCAGATCCGGGCCAGTTCCTCGATACTGTCCGCCTTGCGACAGATGTCGCGGCGATTGCGCCGGTAATCGGGCAGGTAGGCGTAGCCGATGCCGGGGGCGGTGGATATATGGTGGGGCCAGGCTGAGAATTTTTTCGCCAGAGTCCCATCGAGAATGATGAAAGCCTGCCCGCCCGGTTGTTGGACGATGGTGTAGGGGATGCGCTCCACCGGCCCCTTGACGGCCGATCCGTCCGAGGAGACCAGCAATGCCCCCTCTTCGAAAAGATGGGCCGACGGAGCAAGCGCGGTGGTCAGGGAACTCATGATGAAGGGGCGCAACAGCGGCAAGGGAAGCCGGTTCATCGCCCATGCCAAGGCGCCGGCGAGGGCGCGGTAGGGCGGCAGCCGGGTGAGGAACCCCGGCCGCGCCGGCGGTGGAAATCGCATTTCGGGGCCAAGCGCCAAATCGCCGTTGACCACCCGGGCCCCGACGCGCATGCCCATGATCTGGCCGTCCCCGGTGGCGGTTCGGTTGAGCGCCTCGATTTTCGCGGCCTCATCCGAAATGAAACGGATCTTGAGGGACGGGCTGTTGGTGAAATCTCCGGTGGCAAGGACGATGCCGCCCCGCGCCCGAACCTCGTGATACCCCTGGTTATCCGAGACGCGCACGCCTGTTACGCGTCCCTCCTCGATCATCAGTTCGTTGACCTTGCTGTTGTAATGAATGACGACGCCGGAGCGTCTGGCGTGGCGTTCGAGCTGGTAGATGTAGGCGGTGGAGTTGGGCAGCGCCGCATGCAGCCGCGGCCGGCTCTGCGGCGTTTCGCCCAGGGGGCCGAAAAAGCGGATGCCCTTGTCGAGGAGCCAGCGGAAGGTGTCGGGAAGATCCTCGCAGAACACGGCCCGCAGTTCGTCGTTGTCGCGTGCCGCCAAGTTTCCGGAAAGTTTGGCCATATCAAGGAAATGATCGCGCGGACAGTCGCGAATGCCCTTGCGGATCTGGTGCGGCGTGACGCTGGCGCTGATCGAGCCGACCGCCCATGCCGTCGACCCGCCTAGGGAGCGGTTCTTTTCCATCAAAAGAACGGAACGTCCCAATTCCCGTGCCTCGATGGCGGCGGCCAGGCCGGCGCCGCCGCCGCCGATCACCAGGACATCCCACGTTTCCGTCACCATTCCGGTTGCCGTCTCATCTCGTCGGCCGCTTGTCATGCAGTGTCATCCGGATCCCTGTGACCTTAAGTTGTAAAATACCATCGTATACAATGGTGTTCTATCGGTTTGTCATGCTCGCATGACGTGTTGACGCTATTTGTATATCAATGTATACAATCGTCGACAGAAACGGGGCGGCGCCATCCAGAAGGCCTGTGCTCCGGGACGCGACCGCGACTGGCTGAGCATCCATCAGCCTCTGACAATGGGACCCTGGGGATGACCGATCTTTCGAAACCTTATGACGTCTTGGTGGTCGGCGGCGGCAACGCGGCCCTTTGCGCGGCGATCTCCGCCCGCGAAGCGGGGGCCAGCGTACTGATCCTCGAACATGCGCCGAAGGCCTTCCGCGGCGGCAACAGCCGGCATACCCGCAATTTGCGGACGATGCACCAGGCGCCCACCGCGACGCTGACCGAGGCCTATCTGGAAGAGGAATATTGGGAAGACCTGCGGCGGGTCACCGGCGGCGAGACCAACGAGGAATTGGCCCGCCTCACCATTCGCTCCACCGCCGACGCCCTGCCCTGGATGGAGGAGCATGGCGTCTGTTTCCAGCCTTCCTTGAGCGGGACGCTCAGTCTGTCGCGCACCAACGCCTTCTTTCTTGGTGGCGGCAAGGCTCTGGTCAACGCCTATTATCTGACGGCCGAGCGGATGGGGATCGACATCCTCTATGATACTGAAGTGACCCATCTCGCCCTTGAGGATGGGGAAATCCGTTCGGCGACCATCACCTGCCGCGGTTTTCCCGAAACCGTCAGGGCGCGGACGGTGGTCGCCGCCTCGGGCGGGTTCCAGGCCAACATCGGCTGGCTGAGGCGTTATTGGGGCGAAGCCGCCGACAATTTCCTCATTCGCGGCACCTCCTACGCGCAAGGGAAAATTCTCGCCGATCTGTCGGAGCAGGGGGTGATGACGGCGGGCGATCCCAAGCAATGCCATGCCGTCGCCATCGACGCGCGAGCGCCGAAAATGGACGGCGGCATCGTGACCCGCCTCGATTGCGTGCCCTTCAGTATCGTGGTCAACCGCAATGCCCAGCGGTTCTATGACGAGGGCGAGGATTTCTGGCCGAAGCGCTATGCCATCTGGGGCCGGTTGGTTGCCCAGCAGGAGGCGCAGATCGGCTATTCCATCATCGATGCCAAATGCATCGAGCTTTTCATGCCTTCGGTGTTTCCCCCGGTGAAAGCCGACACTATCGCCGAACTGGCGGTCAAGCTGGGGCTGGAGCCTGGCGCCCTGGAGAAGACCGTCGCCGACTACAACGAGGCCGTGCGGCCGGGGACCTTCGATCACCGGGTTTTGGACGATTGCCGGACGGATGGCCTGTCGCCGCCGAAGACCCATTGGGCGCGGCGCATCGACACGCCGCCCTTCTACGGTTATCCGCTGCGTCCCGGCATCACCTTCACCTATCTGGGGGTGAAGGTCGACGAACGGGCCCGCGTGATGCTGAGCGACGGCAGGCCCACCGCCAATCTGTTCGCCGCCGGGGAAATCATGGCCGGCAATATCCTGGGACGCGGCTATCTGGCCGGCATCGGGATGGCCATCGGGACGGTTTTTGGTCTGATCGCCGGCAGGGAGGCCGCGAAGCATGCGCACAACTGACAGCCTGCTGGAGGCTCGCCGCGAGCTCGAAATCTGCAACGCCTGCCGCTATTGCGAAGGCTTCTGCGCGGTCTTTCCGGCCATGGAACTGCGCCGCGTCTTCAACAATGGCGACCTCAGCTATCTGGCCAATCTCTGCCACAATTGCCGGGGGTGCTACTACGCCTGCCAATATGCTCCGCCGCACGAATTCGGCATCAATATGCCGAGGACCTTCGCCGAGTTGCGGGCCGAGACCTACGAGGAATACGCTTGGCCGGGTTTCCTGGCGGGGGCCTTCCGCCGTAACGGCGCCGTCATCGCGATTCTGACCGCCCTGTGCCTGGCCGGCGTTCTCATAGCCGCCGCGCTTTTCCAATCCCCGGCGGTTCTGTTCGGTTCGCATGCCGGACCGGGTGCGTTCTACGCGGTGATTCCCCATGGCGTGATGGTGGCCGTGGCCGGCGTGACCGGGCTTTTCGCGCTTTTCGCCCTTCTGGTCGGGTTCATTCGTTTCTGGAGCGACATCGGCGGTCGGGCGGGCGATTTTTTCCGCCCCGCACCCTTGGCCCGTGCCCTGGGCGATATCCTGACCTTGCGCAATCTGGGCGAGGAGCATGGCTGCAACGACCAGGACGAGGCCTTCTCCTCCCTGCGCCGCCGGTTCCACCATGCGCTGTTTTACGGTTTCCTGGCCTGCTTCGCCTCGACCGCGACGGCCACATTTTACGAATATGGCCTGTCGATGATTTCGCCCTTCCATCTGTTCAGCCTGCCCGTGGTGCTGGGCACGGTGGGCGGCATCGGCATCGTCGTCGGTTGTGCCGGCATGCTGTGGCTCAAAATGGCCAGCGACCAGGCGCCCGGCGCCCGTCGCCTGTTGGGCGGCGACGTCGCCTTCGTCCTGCTGCTCGCCTTGTCCTCGGTCAGCGGACTGACCTTGCTGGCCCTGCGCGGAACATCGGGCATGGGCATCACCCTGGCCCTGCATCTGGGGTTCGTCCTGACGTTGTTCCTGTCGCTGCCTTACAGCAAGTTCGTCCATGCCATCTATCGGGCGGGCGCCTTGCTGCGCTATGCCCTGGAAAGGCGGTCGTAAGGGGCGAAATCTCCATCTTCGCTGACGGACAGGGCTGAACGTGAGCCGCGGGCACCTCTTACGACGCCCGGACCAGACGTTAACCTGAACAGGTTGCCCTTGGTCCCCTGCAAGACGCGTTGAAGGATTGCCAAGGGTATGGTAACCCATGGATCCGTTTCGAGGCGAAGAGGGAGTTCGGCATGTCCAAGGTCCGCATCTATCGTCCGGCCAAGAGCGCCATGCAGTCCGGGCGCGCCAACAGCCGGCAATGGATTGTCGAGTTCGAGCCGTCCGATCGCAAGGAACCCGATCCCCTGATGGGGTGGAACGGTTCGCATGATACCTTGGCCCAGTTGCGGATGCGCTTCGCCACCAGGGAGGACGCCGTCGCCTTCGCCGAGCGTGAAGGGCTGGCTTACGACGTGGCCGACGAGCGTCCGCTGAAACAGGTGAAGCCTAAAAGCTACGCCGATAATTTCCGCTTCGACCGGGTCGTCTGATCCGGATCGCTCCTCCGGCCCGGTTTCAGGCCGGAAGGTCCCGCGGCCCCGTAGCTCAGTTGGATAGAGCACTCGCCTTCTAAGCGAGTTGTCGCTGGTTCGAATCCAGCCGGGGTCGCCAATCTTTTTTGTCCTTTTCTACAATCGGCGGCGACCGCGTTCGAGCCTTGATCGGCAAACGCCGGAACTCGCCGATTTTCAGCGTCCTTCCGGTCGCCTACTGCCTTCCTGAAGGGCGCTGACCGGGCCTCCACTGCGCCGGAACCTGGATCTCGTTGACAGGGAGTGTCTTTAAGACCATCATTTCGTCAGTTATCGAAATGACGATGGTGATCTCCCTTCATGCTTGAAACCTTTGAAACCGTTTCCAAAGCCGTTGCCGATCCCAGCCGGGTGCGCATCCTGAAGCTTCTGGAAGGCGGCGAGCTGTGCGTCTGCCAGGTTACCGCCGTGTTGGATCTCGCGCCCGCCACCGTTTCGAAGCATCTGGCCATGCTGAAAATCGCGGGATTGCTCCAACAACGCCGGGACGGCAAGTGGGTCTACTACCGGCTGGCTGAACGGGAACTCAATCCTTGCGCCCGCAAATTCCTGGGCCTGATCGGCGGATGTCTCAATGAGGATCCGACCATCGAGGAAGACCGCCGGATGCTGGCCTTGGTCAACGCGGTTCCGGTGCAGGTTCTTTGCAACGAAGGGCGCGCCGCTCTCGCTTCGAACGCTCCGGCCTCCAAGGCGCCATCCTGCTGCGGAGGGCCTTCGTGAGCGCGAAGCCTTCGCCGGGACGATATCGGCCGAGCCCCCAGAGACCACCGAACCCCTGAAAACCTTAGAAGGATCGACAGCGATCATGACCGACAAACCCATCAATGTTCTCGTCCTTTGCACCGGGAACAGCGCGCGCAGCGTCCTGGGCGAATGCCTGATCAATCGCCTGGGGGGAGGCAAGTGGAAGGCCTACAGCGCCGGCAGTCATCCGACCGGGCGGGTCAACCCGTTTTCCATCGAAGTGCTCAAGGAGAATGGATATTCCACCGAAGGGCTGCGCTCGAAATCGTGGGACGAATTCGCCCTGCCGGACGCGCCCAGGATGGATCTGGTGATTACCGTCTGCGACAACGCCGCCGGTGAGGTCTGCCCGATCTGGCCGGGCCATCCCTCCAAGGTCCATATCGGTTTCCCCGATCCCGCCCATGCCCAGGGCACGCACCAGGAACGGCTGGCAGAGTTCCGCAAGGTCTACGCCATGATCGAAACCAAAATCCGCAAGCTGATCGATGTCGGTCCGGAACGCGCGGGAGAAGTTTGATGTCAAGACGGGATGTCGTCACGAAGGGGGCCGCCGCCAAGGCCCCGATGGGGGTTTTCGAGCGCTATCTGACGCTCTGGGTCGCCTTGTGCATCATCGCCGGCGTTACCCTTGGCCATTTTCTTCCCGCGCCGTTTCACGCCATCGGGCGGATGGAGGTGGCCCAGGTCAATCTGCCGGTGGCGGTGCTGATCTGGCTGATGATCATTCCCATGCTGTTGAAGATCGACTTCGGCGCCCTGCACCGGGTCCGGGAGCATTGGAAGGGCATCGGCGTCACCCTGTTCATCAACTGGGCGGTCAAGCCGTTCTCCATGGCGCTGTTGGGCTATGTCTTCATCAGCACCCTGTTTCGTCCCTATCTTCCGGCCGGGCAGATCGACAGCTATATCGCTGGACTGATCCTGCTGGCCGCCGCCCCCTGCACGGCCATGGTCTTCGTCTGGAGCAACCTTTGCGAGGGCGAGCCGCATTTCACCTTGTCGCAGGTGGCGTTGAACGACACCATCATGGTTTTCGCCTTTGCCCCGATCGTCGGCCTGCTGCTGGGGCTGTCTTCCATCACCGTGCCGTGGGACACCCTGCTGCTGTCGGTGCTGCTCTATATCGTCGTGCCGGTCATCGTCTCGCAACTCCTGCGCAAGGCGCTCTTGGCGAATGGCCCGCAAGCGCTGGCCGTCACGCTGGCGAAACTCGGGCCTCTTTCCCTGCTGGCGCTGTTGACCACCCTGGTCCTGCTGTTCGCTTTTCAGGGCGAGCAGATCATCACCCAGCCGCTGATCATCCTGATGCTGGCGGTGCCGATCACCATCCAGGTCTATTTCAATTCCGGCTTGGCTTATCTGCTCAACAGGAAGCTGGGGGTCGCCCATTGTGTCGCCGGCCCGTCGGCGCTGATCGGCGCCAGCAATTTCTTCGAACTGGCCGTGGCGGCCGCCATCAGCCTGTTCGGCTTCCAGTCGGGGGCGGCGCTGGCCACGGTGGTCGGCGTGCTGATCGAGGTTCCGGTGATGCTCTCGGTGGTCAAGATCGTCAACAGTTCCAAGGATTGGTACGAAGCCGGGGCGGGGATCGAGGACGTCGTTCCCGTTATTCAAGAAGAGCCCCGGCCCTGACGCAAAACTATCGCAAGGTGGTTTCCAGTGATGCCGACCGCTTGCGAGGATGAAAAAGGCAAAGCCATGAAAAAACTTGAAATCTACGACCCGGCCATGTGTTGCTCGACCGGCGTTTGCGGTCCCGAGGTCGATCCCGTGCTGGTGACTTTCGCAGCCGACCTGAAATGGCTGGCCGAGCGGGGGGTGAGCGTGCAGCGTTACAATCTCGGTCAAGATCCTCAGGCCTTCGCCGCCAATCCGGCCGTGCTCAGGGAGATGGAGGCCGGAATGGACCGGTTGCCGATCATCGTCCTTGATGGGCATATCGTTTCGACCGGTGTCTATCCGTCGCGGGACCAGTTGACACGGAAGCTTGGCCTCCCGAACGAGGAGCCCCCCCGCGAGAAAGCGTCTTCCTGCTGCTCTCCCAAGTCGGGCTGTTGCGGGTGATCCCGTCATGACCCTGCCGACGGTCGGTACCCGGACACTGTTCTTCACCGGCAAGGGGGGCGTCGGCAAGACCTCGCTGTCCTGCGCCACCGGGCTGGCTTTGGTCCATTCCGGAAAACGGGTACTGATCGTCAGTACCGATCCGGCTTCCAACCTGGACGAGGTGCTGGGTACTCCGCTGACGGGGGCGCCGACGCCGATTGCCGATGCGCCGGGTCTTTATGCTCTGAACATCGACCCCGAGGTTGCCGCCCGCGACTACCGGGAACGCGTGGTCGGACCTTATCGCGGGGTGCTGCCGGCGGCGGCCATCGCCAGCATGGAAGAACAATTCTCAGGAGCCTGCACGGTGGAAATCGCCGCCTTCGACGCATTCGCCAAACTGTTGGGCGATCCTTCCGCGACGATCGGCTTCGATCACATCATCTTCGATACGGCTCCCACCGGGCATACCCTGCGCCTGCTGACCCTGCCTTCCGCCTGGACCGATTTCATCGCCTCCTCGACCGGCGGCGCCTCGTGCCTGGGACCCCTGGCCGGGCTGGAAAAGCAGAAAGCGCTCTATGCCGCCACCGTCACCCGGCTTTCCGATCCGGCGGCAACCACGGTGATTCTGGTCAGCCGTGCGGAGCGATCCTCCCTACGCGAAGCGGAGCGGACTCGCGGCGAACTGGTCGAATTGGGGGTCACCAATCTGCGCCTCGCCCTGAACGGCATGTTCACGGCGATTGCCCCCGGCGATGCCGTCGCCGACGCCTTGACCGCCCGGGGGCGGGATGCCGTCGCCGCTATGCCGGTCGGTCTGGCGAGACTGCCACGCACCGAGACGCCGTTCCTGCCCAGGGGGACGGTCGGTCTTGAGGCGTTGCGCGATATGGTCCGATCGAAAGCCGGTGATGTTCCTGCCGCTTCTCCTGTGAAACTTGGGGCGCTTCCACCCGATCTGGAGAGCTTGGTGGCGGATATCGCCAAGGTCGGACGGGGCGTCATCATGACCATGGGCAAGGGCGGCGTCGGCAAGACCACTGTCGCCGCCTCCATCGCCATGTCCTTGGCGCGGCGGGGTCATCGGGTGACGCTTTCGACGACCGATCCGGCCGCGCATGTCGTCGATGCCGTCGGTGAGGATGTGCCGGGTTTGACGGTGACCCGTATCGATCCGGAACAGGAGATCGCCAACTATCGGACTGAGGTTCTGGCAAAAGCGGGCGTTGGCCTCGATGCTGCCGGCCGTGCCATGCTGGAAGAGGATCTGCGCTCGCCCTGTACTGAGGAAATAGCGGTTTTCCGCGCTTTTGCCGACACCGTCGACGAAGGCCGGGACCAGTTCGTGGTGTTGGACACCGCCCCCACCGGCCATACGATCCTGTTGTTGGACGCGGCCGAGGCCTATCACCGCGAAGTGCTGCGCAGCGAACTGGATATGCCGGACGCCGTTCGAAATCTTCTCCCCCGGTTGCGTGACCCGGTCTTCACCAAAACGATCATCGTCACGCTGGCGGAAGCGACACCGGTTCACGAGGCGGAGCGCCTGCAACATGACCTGGCGCGCGCGGGGATTTCTCCATTTGCCTGGGTGATCAATCAAAGCCTGCTGGCCAGCGGCACCCGCGATCCTCAACTCGCCGAGAGGGGCCGCTATGAAATTCCCTTCATTGATCGCGTCGCATCCGCCTGTCGCACCGTTTTGATCGCATGGAAGGCCTGATTCTTTCGGCCCTCAGCCTTTTTCCCGGCCGAGCGACGGCGGCAGTTCGGTGGTTTCGGTGGAGGCCAACTGCGCCTTCGATGCCATCCGATGGAGCGACGTCTCCAGCCGGTCATTGGCCTTTTGCATTTCGTCGAGGAATTCGCGGACCAGCGCGATGTGGGTATGGGCCGCCGTCCGCGCGGCGTCGGGCGAGCCGGCCATGATGGCCTCGTAGATGGCGCGATGCTGCTGGGCGTTCAGTTCGTGGTAGCCGGTGCGCGGATGCAGGCGTCCCCGGTTATGAATGACGTCGTTGCGAAGCAGGCCCGACATTCCGCGCATCACATGCAGGATGGTCATGTTGTGACAGGCTTCGTAGATGGATAGATGAAAGTCGGCATCGGCTTGCGCCTCGGCCCCGGCATCGGATTGCTTGTGCAGTTCCATCAGCCGTTCGAAGCAATGGGCGATATTGTCGCGATCGACGCTGGTGGCCCGCAACGCCGCGAAATAAGTCGCCTCGCGCTCGATGATCAGACGGAACTCGAGGTAATCGTCGAAGCGCTCGGGGCGCCCCTCGTAAAGAGCGGTGAGCGAGGTCGAGTTTCCCTCCGCGGTCGGATCCGCCACGTGCAGTCCATCCCGCTGCATCTGCAGAAGCCCTTCGGAATCGAGCTTGGCCAGCGCACTGCGTACGGTCGGTCGCGATGTGTCGAAACGTTCCGCCAGTTCTCTTTCCGACGGTATGCGGGTGCCGGGTGGAAGCGCGCCCTCATAGATCAGGTCGCGGATCTGGTCGGCAATCGCATCGGAAAGACGTGGCGGGCGCACAGCCTGGAAGACCATGGCCAAAACCTTGCTTTGCTAATATTCCCAAGAGCATAGCATTTGTACACCGAACATCACAATGGATGATCCGTTTTCCTCGCGCCATCTTCAGTGGATAACTCTTTTTCACACTTTTCATCTTTCCTGTTCGCTGAGACGCTGGCTTTCCCCGCCCAGGCCGGCCCGCCGCTCATCGGGAGGGTTTTGCCCGTGAGGGGCAGGCGGATGAAAATAGACTTCGGCGGGGATTTCCATCGTGGAATTGGTCAGGGAACAATTCCTGGATCGGACTGAGAGAAAGTTTTTTGTCAGTGGCAATTTTAGTGGTAAAAAGAGTTATCCATTGCGTTGCGTGGGGCATCAAAAAAGGGGAGTTCCCGCCGTCGCATGGTCAAAAAAACATGCTCCGTTCGGGTTTCACGACGGTCGCCACCAGGGAGGAGGGGCCTTCCGCGACACCTTGAATCGAGGGCGCTGATTTTCCGGCTTTTCCGGAGAATCGATCAGGGAGCCCAGACACCATGTCGTCCACTCTTCGTGTCCTGCCTTCGCCTTCCGCCGATGTTTATGCCGAGTTGGGTCAAGCGCTCAGACGCCTGATTCCGGCGGAACGTCTGGTTACAGATCCCTTGCGCTTGCTGGCCTATGGCACCGATGCGAGCCTTTACCGCCTGATCCCGAAAATCGTCGTGCGGGCGGAAACCGAGCAGGAGGTCCGCGACGTACTGGCCTGCTGCCGCCGCTATCATGCGCCGGTCACCTTCCGTGCCGCGGGGACCAGCCTGTCGGGGCAGGCGATCACCGATTCGGTGCTGATCACCTTGAGCGACAACTGGACCGGCATTTCGGTGGAGAACGGCGGCGAGACGATCCGCCTGCAGCCCGGTGTGATCGGGGCTCACGCCAATCGTCGGCTGGTGCCCTATTCCCGCAAGATCGGTCCGGATCCGGCGTCGATCGACGCGGCCAAGATCGGCGGCATCGCGGCCAACAACGCCAGCGGCATGTGTTGCGGCACCCACGAAAACAGCTATCAGACCGTGCAGTCGATGCGCATCGTCCTGGCCGACGGGACGCTGCTCGATACGGCCGACAAGGCCAGCCGGGCCGCTTTCCAGAAAAGCCACGGCGTCCTGCTCGACAAGCTGTCGCAGCTTTCCAGGAACCTGAAGGCGAACGGTCCCCTGGCCGAAAGGGTGCGCCACAAGTACCGCATCAAGAACACCACCGGCTACAGCCTGAACGCCCTGGTGGATTTCGAAGATCCCATCGACATTTTACAGCATCTGCTGATCGGCTCGGAAGGCACCCTGGCCTTCATTTCCGAGATCACCTACCGCACCGTCGTCGATCTTCCGAAAAAGGCCAGCGCGCTGGCGGTCTTTCCTGACATCGGCGAGGCTTGCCGGACGGTGCCGCTGCTGAAGAAGACCCCGGTCGCGGCGGTCGAGCTTCTCGATTCCCCGGCGATGCGGGCGGTGGAGGACAAGCCCGGCATGCCGAAGAGCATCGTCGGGACGCCGGACGGCGCCGCCGCCCTGCTGATCGAAACCCGCGCCGCCGACGAGGAGACGCTGAAAGCCAATATGGCGGCGATCTCCGCCGTTCTCGACAAGGCGACGACCCTGTCGCCGCCGATCTTCTCGACCGATCCGAAGGAGACGGCCATCTTCTGGAACGTCCGCAAGGGCGTGTTCCCGGCCGTGGCGGCGATCCGTCCGCCGGGCAGCACGGTGATCATCGAGGACGTCGCCTTCAAGATCGAGGATCTGGCCGCCGGCGTGCTCGATCTTCAGGACCTGTTCGACAAGCACGGCTATGTGGGCTGTTGCATCTACGGCCATGCCCTCGACGGCAACATGCATTTCGTCATCTATCACGACTTCTCGATCCCCAGCGAGCTTGAGCGCTACCGTAAATTCATCGAAGCCGTCTGCGACATGGTGGTGAAGAAGTACGACGGCTCGTTGAAGGCCGAGCATGGGACCGGCCGCAACATGGCTCCCTTCGTCGAACTGGAATGGGGCGAGGCGGCCTATCAGTTGATGGTCGAGATCAAAAGCCTGCTCGATCCCGAAAACATGTTGAACCCCGGTGTGGTGCTGAACGACGACGCATCCATCTTCACCAAGAACCTGAAACCCATGCCGACGACCAGTCCGCTGATCGACGCCTGCATGGAATGCGGTTTCTGCGAGCCGCAATGTCCCTCGAACGGATTGACGCTGACCCCCCGCCAGCGCATCGCCGGCTGGCGCGAGGTCAACCGGCTGGCCAAGGTGGGCGCCGATCCGGCCCAGCAGGCCGACCTGCGCAAGCGTTACGCCTATGACGGAACCAGGACCTGTGCCGCCTGTGGCCTGTGTTCGACCGTCTGCCCGATGGGCATCAATACCGGAAAACTGATCAAGTCGCTCAGGACCGAGGACTGGAGCGGTTTCGGCAAGGCGGTGGGCAGTTGGACGTCCAGGAATTACGGCTCCATGCTGGCTCTTTCCGGTCCGGGCCTGGCGGCCGTGGGGGTGGCCCGCGCCCTCGTCGGCAACAAGGGTTTCGATGGTCTCGCCGGCGCCGCCCGCAAGGTGAGCGGTGGCCTGGTGCCGAAGGTTACCCACAATGTGCCGACGCGGATCTCCTACAAGCCGAGGGACTCGGTCGTCGCCGGACGGAAAGTCGTCTATCTGCCGAGTTGCGCCACCCGGTCGATGGGACCCGCCGGTGACGATCCGGTTCGTGAATCGGTGCCGGAGGTGTTTCAGCGGCTGATGGAGAAGGTCGGCTTCCAGGTGATCTACCCGAAGAATCTCGGTGGCCTGTGTTGCGGCCAGCCCTGGGATACGCAAGGGCTCAAGGACGTCGCCGACGCCAAGGCCGCCGAACTGGAAGCGGCGTTGTTCGCCGCCAGTGATGGCGGAAAACTGCCGATCGTCTCGGACACCAGCACCTGCAGCTATCGCATGAAGGAATATCTGGGCGATCGGTTGAAGCTGCGCGACGTGGTGGATTTCCTGCATGACGAGGTCCTGCCCAAGCTCAATGTTCAGAAAAAGCAGGGGACCGTCATGCTGCATCTGAACTGTGGGGCGAAGAAGATGGGGCTGGAAGGCAAGCTGGTCGCCATCGCCAAGGCCTGCGCCGAGACGGTGATCCAGCCCGAGCAAATGACCTGCTGCGGCTTCGCCGGCATGTGGGGGTTCACCACGCCGGAGCTGAACGAGCATGCGACCCGGCATCTGGCGAAGCAGGTGCCGCACGATTGTCACGACGGCTATTCCTCCAACCGGACCTGCGAGATCGGCTTGGCCGATCAGGCTGGCATTCCCTACCGGTCTATCGTGCATCTGGTCGCGAAAGCGACCGGGGCGTGATCGACCGTCCACCTCCTGTCGATCACCGCTGATCGAGAGGGCCTTCGATAAACTTTCCCGCGAGGGGGCTTTCCCTCGCGGGAGTTTTTTTGCACCCGGCATGGGCGGCCGCGCTGACGCGAACGGTTCCGCTGACCATGTCCCGGAAAAGCCGCGTGTGTTCGATCGCTGTATCGAACGCGGTGACGAGGGGCTCCATGCGTGCAAGCAGTTCCAGGCCCACCGCCCAGCGCTGACAGGCACATCCGATCTCTTCCAAAAATGCCACGAAGGAGCTGAACTGTAGGCGCGCTGAAAATCCGCCTTGACGGGGCAACAACGATCTTTACCCTGAGCCGGCCCGAAGCAAGAAACGCCATCAACGTGGAAATGGCCGAGGCCCCCGCATTATAGCGCGGCACTTTTCCCGTTCATTGTACCTGCCGTACACCTATCCTTGTCTGGAATTTTGGCAGAGAGGCAATGTGAACTCGGTATTTATTGAAAAGGATGGTCGCAGACTGGCTGCTAATGCGGTCGAATTGTTCTATCGACGCTACTCTCCGGCCGAGCGTTATATCCCCGGCGCCCGGGAGAAATGTGCCGAGAACATGCTGATGCATCTGCGCTATTTGGATGCGGCGGAGTCTGTCGATAGTCAGTGTCTGCTGTTGGATTATCTGGTCTGGCTCAAGGGGCGGTTTTTTTATCTCGGGTTTTCCGCCGCCGATCTTCAGTCGTCTCTTCAATGTCTGGCCGATGCAATCGCCGCCGAGGGAAGTGTCCGCAGCGTCCGACAGGCGGATATGCTGCGCCGGGCACTCGCCGAACTTGATCAGCAGCCCTCGGAATTCTCTTCCCTGGCCTGCTCAGGCCCCCCGATCACCGGTGCGGCGATGCAATTTTTGTCGGCGTTGCTGGCTTGGGATCTGCGGACGGCGGAAAAATTGGTGATCGGGGCTGTCAACGGTGGAGTAGCCATCCCATCCATCTATCTCGAAGTAATCGCGCCGGCCATGCACGAACTGGGGCGACTTTGGTATGCCGCACGAATCTCGGTGGAGCAGGAGCATTACGTATCATCTGCCGCGCAGGTGATCATGTCGCAACTTTATCCGCGCTTGTTTGCGGCGGAATGCAAGGGACCGGTGCTGGTTGCCATTTGCGCGGAGGGAGAACCCCATGAAATAGGTATGCGGATGGTGGCCGATCTGTTCCAACTGGAGGGATGGGACACCAAGTTCCTCGGCGCCAACGTGCCACCCGAAGCGGTCGTGGTGCTGGCGGACCAAGTCAGAGCGTCCGTGGTTGCCGTTTCGGCAATGATCGCCACCAACGTCCCCGCCGTTGCCGCACAGGTTATCATGTTACGTGCCGGACCAGGGGGGCGCGGACGAAAAATTCTGGTCGGGGGTTACCCTTTCAATGTGGACAAAGATCTGTGGCGACGCGTCGGGGCCGACGGCACGGCGCCGGATGGTCGCCTCGCCGTGATGGAAGCGAATCGGTTGTTGGCGGGTGGCGAATGACCCATCACACCACCGGGACCATTTTGCTCTGCGATCTCGATGGAATGCTCCTTGCCATTCCCACTGATGGCCTCGGCATCGCCGTGGATTTCACTATCGGTCGGTCGCTTGTTCAGCAAGTGGCGGAAACGGACGTTGCTGCGGCGCACGATTTCATCTTCGCCGTTCGCCGCCAAAGCATGGCGCTCAACTGGATGCTAGCCTTCGACCTGAAAGAGGGGCGAACGGTCCTTCAGGTCGATGGGAGCGTAATCAATGACGGCCTGGTTGTCATCGTCAGGCGGTTGGAGGTTGCCGGCTCCGATGTTTCGTTGGCGGCCATTGACGCCATCGGTGGGCTCAACAACAGGCTTATCAACCAGCAGAGAGAACTGGTTCGCGCCTCAATTGAGGCGGCAAGAGTTGCTGTGACCGACGGCATGGCCCACCCGGCGAAACCATCCGCTGTCGAGTCCATCCAGGTGAATACGCCTATGGCGTCGAAACCGTTTTCCGTACGCGAAAATGAAGTCATTCCTTTATTTTTGGCCGGCTTCTCCAACCTGCGGATTGCTCAATACCTTGGAATTGAGGAATCTGCGGCAAAGGCGCGATTGCGCACTATCTATAGAAAGCTTGGTGTCGCCAGTCGTCCTCAGGCGATCATGGCGCTTCTCGCCCGAGATGGGCGCTTGACACCCAAGTGACAATATCTTTCGATAGGATGATGGTGGGTATCTATCCATAGATAGGATTGTCGCACTACCACACTTAAAACGAATGTAACTATCGAGCGTTGGACAAGGTCCACGGGAGGCTACTGCCGTAAAGGTTTGGTATGCGAATTCTGTTTGCCGATGATCATAGATTGTTGCGTGATGGTATTCGCAGCTTCCTGTCGCAACTAAACCAAGAAGCCGAAATTATTGAAGCAGAGTCTTTCGATGATGCTCTCCTTGTGACAGAGGGTGCGGGGGGAGTCGAATTGGCTCTTCTCGCTCAGGCAATGCCGGGGCTCAATGGATCAGCCGGAATCCAATTATTCACGGCGCGATTCCCGCTTGCCAAGGTGGTGCTGCTGACGACTGTCGCCGATCCAGCCCTCATGTGGGCAGCCATCGATGCCGGCGCCAAAGCAGTCATCTTCAAGACCATCTCCGGACAAAATATGGTGTCTGCTCTTCGGCTGGTGTTGTTGGGAGAGCTCTATCTGCCGGCTGACACGTTGAAGGCGATGGCCGCTCAGGTGGTTGTTGGCCCCGTGATGTGGGGCAATGCGGTTGACGCCGCATTTATCGCACAAGTCAAATTTTCTCCTGCGGAGGTCGATGTCGTCCCCCTTTTGTTGGACGGTTTGTCCAACAAAGCCATCTCCGATCGTCTTGGGATTGAAGAAACGGCGGTCAAGGCTCGGATGAGGGGGGTTTACAAAAAAATTGGGGCAACCAATCGTGCCCAAGCCGTCTGGTTGCTCTTGGCTAACGGGGTGCATCGTTCCGACTAGCTATCGTTCGATAGCGACTCCTAACATACGATAGGATGTTGGCTGTCCACGATTTGGAATAAAAGCGCTCTGAATAGTCGCGCGCGTCGTGTCGCGAATGGGGAAATTCAGATGGCTCTCGTCAAAAAGAATCAGATCGGCGGATTGGTCGTGGCTAAAGGGGCCGAGACTGAGGATATCGGTGCGGCAAGCGGCAGCAAGCTCTTGGCCGAAGCCCAGAAACGCAAGGCGCGAACCTTCGCCCGTCAGCAAAAGGCCGCCGAGCGCATAGCTGCCGCCACCTCGCAGTTGGCTAGCGGCATCGCCGAGGCGACATCCGCCGCCGAGGAGTTACGCAAGGCATCGGAGCAGATTGCCCAGGGCGCCGAAGAAGCCGCGGGCGCTGCCCAGGAATCGCAAAAGGCTGTCAGCCATGGCGCCGGTCTTATCCGCAAAGCCAAGGAGAACGCCGACCTTTCGGTCTCCAAGACCGAGGCTTTACAGGTACTGATCGGGAATGTCTCGGTCCAGATCACCAATTCAATCGGCGCCATCGGTCGCGCCGCCGAGCGTCAGACATCCTCTGTCCAGATGGTCGAGGAGCTGGAACGCCAAGCGGCGGCCATCTCCGAGGTCGTCAAGGCGGTGGCGCGCATCGCCGATCAGACCAACCTTCTGGCCCTGAACGCGGCGATCGAAGCAGCGCGGGCCGGGCAGCACGGCAAGGGCTTCGCCGTGGTCGCCGACGAGGTTCGGACATTGGCCGAAACCAGCGAGAAGAGCGCCCGCGAGATCCAGGACCTGATCGCCCAGATCCAGAAGGACGTCAAGGTGATTGCCGAGGGGATCAATACCTCGGCCGACAGCGCCCGGCAGGAAGTGGAGAAAGGCAAGGTCATCACCACCCAGCTTGAGCAAATTCGTGTCGAAATGAGCGAGGTCGCCATCGGGGGGCGCGAACTGGCCAAGGCGTCGGAAGAGTCCAACACGGCTGCCGTCGAGGTGCAGAAGGGCTCCGAGATTATCGCCGCCGCCGCCGAGGAGCAGAGCGCGGCCTGCCAGGAGGCGTTGAAGACCATCGACCAGCAGACCGTGGCGCTGACCCAGTCGGAGCAGGCGTCGCAGGAATTGTCGGAACTTGCCGACGAATTGAAAAACTCCACCGACATCACCAAGAGCAGCGAGGAAGTCGCCTCGGCGGCGGAGGAACTGTCCTCGGCGGTGGAAGAGATCAACCGCGCCGCCGCCCAGATCATGGTGGCATTGGAACAGATCCAGAAGGGCGCCCAGCAACAGGGGGCGGCTACCCAGCAATCCTCGGCCGCCATTGCCGAGATTGAGCGGGGCGCCCAGTTATCGGCGGCCAATGCGCAATCCGCAGTCGAAAAGAGTGAGGCGACCGCCGAGCGCGTGACCAACAGCATCAAGGGTATCGATGAACTGATCGACGGCGTCATGGCCTCGGTCGAATCGGGCAAGCAGAGTCGCGAGCAGATGACCGCGCTCGAGCAGATCAGCCGGCGCATCGACAAGATCGTCGATGCCATCACCACGGTGTCGATCCAGACCAACATGCTGGCGGTCAACGGCTCGGTCGAGGCGGCGCGGGCCGGCGAGTTCGGCAAAGGCTTTGCGGTCGTCTCCACTGACATCCGCAACCTCGCCCGAGACTCGGCGGAGAATGCCGATCGGATCAAGGACACGGTTAAGGCGATCCAGGATCAGATCGGCGCGGTGCGCCGCGATCTCGAGGAAATCGGCAATGCCGCCGCTGTCGAGATCGAAAAAAATAAGGCGATCCGCGTCGATCTGGAAACGGTGGTCAAGGACGTCGAGTTGGTGCTGGCGGGCAATCGGGAAATTCTCGCCGGTGGCGAGGACATCGTCCGCATGGTCAAGGAGGTGCAGACCGGCGTCGAGCAGATCGCCGCCGCCGCCCAGCAGACGACGCGAGCCACGGGCGAGGCCGGCGTGGCCGCCAAGCAACAAGCCAAGGGGGCCGAGGAACTGGCTGCCGCCATCGAGGAGATCGCCTCGCTCGCCGATGAATTGCAGGCGACTGCCTGACGTTTCCGCAAACAATTATAGCCAACAGGAGGACGAACCATGTCCGAGGTTGCGGAAACGGTAAGCGATGAGGCGCGAGCGATGACCATCGCCGATGCCGGCGACGCCCGTCAGTTCGTGATTTTTCATGTCGCCGACGAGATGTTTGCCGTGCGTCTGGCCGAGGTGCAGGAGATCATCCGCATGCCCGAGGTGGTCCGCGTCCCTTTGAGCCCCGGGGCTCTCGAGGGACTCGCCAATCTTCGGGGTACGGTGCTGCCGGTCATCCGACTGCGACAGATCTTCGGCATGACAGCGGTGGAGCATGACGACGCCACCCGCGTCGTCATCCTCGACCAGGGGCGTCCGGTCGGCCTGGTGGTCGATAGGGTGGCCAATGTGGTGACTGTCGAGAGTGACCGCATCGAGCCGGTGGATTCGATTCAGGGCACCGTCGACAATGATCTGATGACCGGGATGATCAAGGCCTCCGATGGCACGTCGATGGTGATGATCCTTGATGCGGGAAAGGTGGTGGCCCGCGAATTCAAGGCCGTTTCCAAGGCGGTCAAACAGGCTCTGAGTGGCGGCGCGGAAGACCGGAAGACGATTGTCAATGCCGATGATGCCAGTGACGAAAGCCAGTTGGTCAGTTTCGAAGTGGCGGGTCAGGAATATGCCCTGCCCATCGAACAGGTCCAGGAGATCGTCCAGATCCCCGAGCAGATCACCGAGGTGCCGAACACCTCGTCGCATGTTCTGGGGGTGATGACGCTCCGGAACCGGCTTCTGCCTCTGGTTTCCTTGCGCGACATGTTCGGCTTGCCGCCTCAGGAGGTCACCGACGCGAATAAGATCGTCGTGGTCTCACTGAGCGCCGAGATGTCGGTCGGGGTGATGATGGACAGCGTCAAGGAGGTCTTGAGGGTGGGCCGCTCGGTCATCGACCCGATGCCGGCCCTGCTCGCCCGCGACGGCAATCTCGGCGAAATCCAGTCGATCTGCCGTCTGAATGAGGGGCAGCGGCTGGTGTCGATCCTATCGTCGGAGAAGATGTTCAACAGCGGCGACATCCGGGCGGTCCTCGACGGCAGGGAAGAAGGGGACAGGGCGATGACCGAAGACGGTGTGGGGACTTCTAGCGGCGCCATTGACGACGAGGAACAGTTCGTCGTCTTCCGCCTGATGAATGAGGAGTATGGCGTCCCCATCGACGCGGTGCAGGAAATCGTCCGGGTGCCCGACGAACTGACCCGCGTGCCGAAGACCCCGGATTTTCTGGAAGGCGTGATCAATCTGCGCGGCGTCGTCCTGCCGGTGGTCGATCAGCGTCGGCGCTTTGGTTTGCCGACGATGGAGAAGAACGATCGGCAGCGGATCATGGTCTACACCATAAAGGGCGTGCGGACCGGCTTCATCGTCGATCAGGTGCTGGAGGTGATGCGCATCCCCGCCTCGGTGATCGGACCTTCGCCCGATCTGTCGGAGGAGCAGCAACGTCTTATCCGGCGGGTCGCCAATATCGAGAAGCAACACCGCATGATTTTGCTGCTGGATATCGATCAGCTCCTCGACGGCAAGGAACTGAGTGCGGCAAGCAAGGCGGCGAAGTAGCAATCAGCAATGCGGAGGCTCCACGCTGGCGGTGCCGGTCCCACCGGCACAAAGCCTCTGATTGTATTTACCTCTGGAGGGCGCCAGTCGACATGGCAAAGATATTGATCGTCGACGATTCGGCGCTGATGCGTCGCCACTTGAAGGAGATCCTCGAAGCCAAGGGTGGCTACGAAGTGATGGCTGTTCGCAATGGCGTCGAAGCGCTGGAGGCGTTGGAGCCGTTCCAGCCGGACGTTATCACGCTGGATGTGAACATGCCGGAGATGGATGGCCTGACCTGTCTGTCGCATATCATGGCCCGCCGCCCGACGCCGGTGGTCATGGTGTCGTCCCTGACGCAACGGGGGGCCGAGGTCACCTTCGAAGCCCTGGCCTTGGGCGCTGTGGACTTCATCCACAAGCCGGATGGCACCATATCGCTCAATGTCGATCGGGTCGAACGGGAGATTCTGGAAAAGGTCAAGGCGGCGAGCCGGGCCCGCTTGCGCCGCTCGACGGGGCTGCAACAACGGCTGCGCGATCAGCGGGCGGATCGGAGCGATCGCCGGGAACGGCAGGGCGGGGGCGGCGCCTCCCCTTCGGCGCGTTTGGCGGTGGACGATTTCGGTGTCGTCATCATCGGCGTTTCCACGGGCGGTCCGGGGACGTTGGAGGAAATTCTGCCCT
This sequence comes from Telmatospirillum siberiense, assembly GCF_002845745.1. Classification (GTDB taxonomy): domain Bacteria; phylum Pseudomonadota; class Alphaproteobacteria; order Rhodospirillales; family Magnetospirillaceae; genus Telmatospirillum; species Telmatospirillum siberiense. Next base: position 413,354 of record NZ_PIUM01000001.1, read on the forward strand.
GCCTTCCCGCCGACTTCCCTTGGCCGGTGGTGGTGGCTCAGCATATGCCAGGCAGTTTCACCGCGATCTTCGCCCGGCGTCTGAATGATATGTGCCGGATGCCGGTGATCGAGGCGGCCCAGATGATGCCGCTGAAGCCTGGGGTAATCTATATCGCCAAGGGCGACGCCGACGTCGTCATCGGGAAACGTGCAACCGGTTGGGTGGTCAACCCGATGCCGGGCGGCAGTCAGTTTCTCTGGCATCCCAGCGTCGAACGCCTGGTGGACAGCGCCTTGCACGCCATGGCGTCCGAAAACGTCATTGGCGTTTTGCTGACCGGCATGGGCGACGACGGCGCCGATTCCATGTGCGAACTGAAACGGCGCGGCGGGCACACCATCGCCCAGGACGAGGCGAGCTCGGTGATCTGGGGCATGCCCGGCGAATTGGTCAAACGCGGCGGGGCCGATCTGGTCCTGCCGGCCGGACGCATCGCCGGACAACTGACGGCCTGGCTCAAGCAGACCGTGACCACCAGGGAGGATCGCCATGGTGCTCGTTAAGGCAGGCGGGCAAAGAACATTGGTCCTGGCGGAGCCGTCCCGCGATCCGGCGGTATTGCTGGCCGACCTTTCGGCTGCCGAGCCGTCGGTCCGCCGGGCAGCCGCCCGCGATCTCGCCCCCCATCCCGAAGCCGCGATGGCTCTGTGCGACCGACTGGAGGTGGAGGCCAGCCCCAGTGTGCGGGCGGTACTGCTGACCAGCCTTATCCATCTGCAGTCGCCGACGGTCGCCATGCGTTTGGCGTCCCTTTTGCGCAGCGACGATGTGCCCTTGCGCAATGCCGCCATTGAAGCCCTGCAAGAGATGCCCGATGCCGTCGCCCCCCATTTGCGGGACCTTCTGGCCGACGAAGACAGCGATGTGCGCATTTTCGCCGTCAACATTCTGGGCGCATTACGCCACGGCCAAGCCCCCCAATGGCTGACTGATGTGGTGCGCTCCGACCCGCATATCAATGTTTGCGCCGCCGCGGTGGACGGCTTGGCGGAAATCGGTGGACCGGAAACATTGATCGATTTGGAGGCGCTGCGCCGCCGGTACGAGGGTAACCCCTTCATGGAATTCGCCATCGATGCGGCCATGCGCCGTATCCGGGGGCATTGATGGCAGCCTTGTTCGCCACGCGCCAGAAGGATCCGTCTCCCGCCATGACCGACGAGGAATATGCGAAATTCTGCGAATTTTTCTATCGGAAGACGGGCATCCAGTTTCAGGCCGGCAAGAAATACTTCGTCGACCGGAGAGTTGCCGATCGTATTGAGAAGACCTGCTCTGAATCATTCCGTGACTATTTCACCATGGTGCGTTTTCAAGTGACCGGCGAGGAACTGCAGTTCCTGGTCAATGCGATGACCGTGAACGAGACCTATTTTTTTCGCGAGGATTATCAGTTCGATGCCCTGATCGGCGGCATTCTGCCGGAGGTCGCGCGGAGCAAACGCCGTAACGAGCCCATTCGCATCTGGTCGATCCCATGCTCGTCGGGCGAAGAACCCTATTCCATCGCCATCAGCATTCTCGAACGCTGGTCCCAGGCTGATTCCTGGAACATCGAGATTTCCGCCTCGGACATCGACAGCAAGATTCTTCACGAGGCGCGGACGGGTCTATTCGGCGAGCGATCGGTGTCACGAGTGTCGGCGCAGCTACGCTCTAAATATTTCCTCCCTCGACCCGACGGCAGTTTCCAGATTTGCGATGAGCTGCGCGAGTCCATCGACTTCTCGCTGGTCAATGTCGTCAATCCGCTGCACACCCACCGCTTCCGCGACATCGACGTGATCTTTTGCCGCAATCTCCTCATTTATTTCGACGATGTCGGCCGGCGCGAGACCGTCGAGATGTTTTTCGACGCTTTGAGCCCCGGCGGCTTTGTCTGCCTCGGCCATTCCGAAAGCATGAGCCGGATGTCCTCGATCTTCCTGCCCCGGAAATTCGGCGAAACCATCGTCTATCAGAAGCCTTTGTCCGCGGAGTGACCGCTGTGAGCGAATCGATGGCCAGAAGCCGGGAAAGCGAGATGAACGGAGCTCCGCCGCACATTCTGGTGGTCGATGACGGCATCACCATGCGGATGTTCTATCGTTCGGTCCTGGAGGCGGCCGGATTCATGGTCGAAGAGGCCACCAACGGGATGGAAGGCTACGAAAAGGTTCTGGCCCAGCCGTTCGATCTGATGATCGTCGACATCAACATGCCGAAGATGGACGGCTATTCGATGATCCGGACGATCCGCAACGATCCCGCCGTCCGCATGATCCCGGCTGTGGTCGTCAGCACCGAGGCGGCGGCGAAGGACTCGGCCAGAGCCCTTGAGGCCGGGGCTAATTTCTATCTGGTCAAGCCGGTGGCGCCCGAGGACCTGACCGAAGTGGTTCGCATGATCGTCGGGGTCGCGGCATGAGTACGCCGCTTCTCGATCGTTTCGTCTCCGAGGCGCGCGATCTCCTTCAGTTGGCGGCGTCCGGCCTGCTGGTCCTGGAGCGCAATCCGGCCGACGAGGCCGCCATCAATGACGTCTTCCGCTCCGTCCATACGCTGAAAGGCTCGGCCGGATTGTTCGATTTCCCGGCCTTCACCAAACTGGTGCACGCGGGCGAGGATGTCTTGAGCGCGGTGCGGGACGGCCGGCTCGGCCTGACGTCGGAACTGGTCGACACTCTGCTCGATACCCTCGACCAGACCGGCGCCTGGATCGACGCCATCGCCAGCGACGGCGTCCTGCCCGCCGGTGCCGATGGCCTGTCCAAGGAGATGACGGCGGCCTTGCGGGCGCTTCTGCCGGGCGATTTTGGAACGCCCGAAGCCGAGGCTCCCATCGCGCAAACCGGGGATCTGGTGGAACTGGACTGGCTGGCGGGCCTGCCGGAACAAGACCGACTGGCGGCCTTCTCCGCCGCCGTAGGCGGCGCCGGGCTTCTCGCCATCGAGTATGTGCCGCTGGAGGACTGCTTCTTCAGCGGCGAGGATCCTTTCGCCCTGCTGCGGCAGGTGACCCCGCTGCATAGTCTGAGCATCGAGGCGGGCGAACCCTGGCCGGAGATCGACAACCTCGACCCCTATCGCTGCGTTCTGCGCTTTCGAGCACTGACCACGGCGCCGCGCGCCGATATCGAAGCCTTGTTCCGCTATGTCGTCGAACAGGTGCGGGTGGCCGCCGTTCCACCTCCGGCCCTGATATCGGTCGGGGGCGATCGCCACGAGGGGCCGGTTTACGGGGATTTCGTCGATGACGCGCGCCGTCTGATCGTCGCCGGCGATTGGCCGGCATTCCGGCAGGCCATCGGAGCGCTGCGGCAATTCACCGCCCCGACTTTGCGGGTGGGATCGGCCCTTCGGTGGCTCGAAGTCGTGCTTGCCGCCCCCGATCCGGTCCCGGGTTGGCTGAGCGGGTTGGTGGATTGTATTGCCGACGGCGATGCCGATCTCGTCCTGCCGGCCGCCTCCGGCCCGGCTCCGGCAACGGTCTCTGCCGTTGCTCCGGTCCCCCCGCCGATCCCGTCAAGCCCCGGACGGACCGGCCTTGGAACCATTTCTCCGATGGCGATCCGCATCCTGGAAAGCCAGCGAACTCTCCTCGGCCTGCCCTTGCCGCCCGGGGGGTTGGCGGCGCGCCTTGATTCGGTGGCTCGGACGGTTGCCAATCTGCTGGTCGCCGAGGCACGCAGGGCAACCGATTCGGCCCTCTGGTCGGCTGCCGTCGACGCCGCCATGGCGCAGGACGGCGTGGCTCCAGTCGTCGAGATTCTTGACCAGTGGCTGACGCCGGATGGCATGTCGGCGGCAGACGCGATGCCGACGCCCGGCGATCAAACCCGGCGTCGGGCCGAAACGGGAGATCATCCCGGCGGAGAGGTCAAACAGGCAAGCCGTGTCCTGAAGGTCGACCAGGCCAAGGTCGATGCGCTGATGACCCTGATCGGCGAATTGGTCGTATCGAAGAACAGTCTCCCCTTTTTGGCCAGGCGGGCCGAACAGGTTCACGGCTCGCGGGAGATGAGCCGCGAAATCAAGGATCTCCATGCGGTGATCGATCGCCTGGCACAGGAGATGCAAACGGCCATCATGGCGGTCCGCATGCTCCCGGTCTCCGAAATGTTCGACCGCTTCCCGCGTCTGGTCCGCGACGTCGCGCGGAAATTGGGCAAGCGGATCGACCTGTCGATCGAAGGCGCCGATACGGAGGCCGACAAGAACATCATCGAGGCGCTCGGCGATCCGCTGCTGCACATCGTCAGGAATGCCATCGATCACGGCATCGAGACCCCCGATCTGCGGGAGGCCGCCGGGAAATCCCCGCAGGCCACCATCCTTCTCCGCGCCTTCCAGGAAAGCGATCAGGTGATCATCGAAGTGCTCGACGACGGTCGCGGCATCGACCCGGAGAAGATCAAGGCTTCGGCCCTGAAGAAGGGCGTCATCGACGAAAACTGCGCGGCTCGTCTGACTGATCAGGAGGCGGTCAACCTGGTCTTCACCCCTGGTTTCTCCACCGCCGCCAAGGTCTCGGACCTGTCGGGGCGCGGCGTCGGCATGGATGTGGTGGTCACCGGGGTGGAGAAAACCGGCGGCAGTGTCGCCATCACCTCGGTCAAAGGCCGGGGAACGACGGTGCGCCTGTCGCTGCCGCTCAGCATGGCGGTGACCCGGGTGATGGTGGTCGAGGCCGGCGGCGGCATGCTGTTCGGCATTCCGATGGAGCATATCGCCGAAACCGTCCGGGTGCATCGCGGCGCGGTCCGCCGCTTCAAGCAGGCCGAAGCGTTCGTTCTGCGTGACGCCATCGTGCCGCTGATTCGTCTCGAGGTCCTTCTGGGCATGCCGTCATCGGTGTGGATCGGCGATGGCAGCGAAGAGGATGCCGTTCTGGTGGTTCGTGTCGGCGGCAACCTGATCGGCCTGCTGGTCGATCATTTCCGCGAAGGCATGGACATCATCCTGAAGCCTTTCGACGGCATCCTGTCGGGCATTCGAGGCTATTCCGGTTCGGCCCTGCTGGGTGATGGGCGGGTTCTCCTGGTCCTCAATCTGAAGGAGTTGCTTTAGCCATGCCCTTCACCTTCACCAAGAACACCGTCACAGCCAAGGAGACCTGCACCGTCGAGGACGCCCTGCCGCTGTTGGAGTTTCTGCAGTCCCACCCGCATGCGAAGATCAATCTGGGACCCTGCGACCATCTGCATACCGCGATTTTGCAAGTCTTGCTGGCCGCACGGCCGCAGATCACGCAAATGCCCGGAGATCCGCCGCTTGCCCATTGGCTGACGCAAACCCTGGGGTCTCCCGCGCGAAAGACGGCGAAATGACGGCGCCATTCATTCTGTCCGTATCGAACCGCAAGGGAGGCAGCGCCAAGTCGACGACCGTCGTCAATCTCGCCGCCGAATGGGCGGCCGGCGGCCGGCGGGTTCTGGTCATCGATCTCGATACGCAGGGCCACGCCGGGCTCGGCCTGGGGATCGAAGCGACGAAATCGATGCCCGGCGTCCATGATGTCTTTCGCGATCGTGGCGCCGACATCGCACCGGTCATCGTGGCGACCGCCTGGCCCAATCTCTGGTGCGCGCCCGCCGATCCATTGTATGACGGGGCGGATGCTCGGTTCGACGCCGTGTCGCTGAGGCGCCAGCTCCGCCGGCCGGAAATGGCCGCCTATGACGTGATCCTCCTCGACACGCCGCCATCGCTCGATTTGATCCTGACCAACGCCATGGCCGCCGCCGATGGGGTTCTCATCCCATTCCTGGCCCACGCTTTGTCGGCCGAGGGCGTCAAGCAGCTTTCACGGCTGTTCTACAAGATGGTCACCACGGTCAATCCCGACCTCAAGATGATGGGCTTGTTGCCGGTCATGGCCAGCCCGAGAATTGGCCATCATCGAGCGGTGATCGCCGACATCGGCCGCCAGTTCGGAGCCGATCGGATCTTGCGGCCGATCCGCACCGACATCCAACTCGCCGCAGCCTTCGCGGCACGAAAGCCAATCCGCCATTTCGCGCCGCGCTGCCGTGGTGCTCTCGACTATTTCCTGCTTGCCGACGAGTTGGCGAGTTCCTGGTGTTGGCCCGGGAAAGCCGGTGCAGCCGCCCTCCACGTCGCAAGGGAACGCCGCCTCGGAGGTCAGCTCCCCCTGAAATCAGCTTCGGATCTTTGAACAAACGGAAAAAGGGGCTCTTGATGCCTTCAACAATTTTTCTCGTCGATGATTCGGCGACCATCCTGATGAGCATGGAAGCGATATTGCGCAAGGCCGGCTTCATCGTCGCCAAGGCCGCCAGCGGTGAAGACGCCGTCGCCACGCTGCAAGGCGGCCTCAAGCCAAACCTGATGATCACCGATATCCATATGCCGGGCATGAACGGCATCGATCTCATCCGCAAGGTCCGCATCATGCCGGGGTGCCAATTCGTCCCGATTCTGGTGGTCACCACCGAATCCCAGCAGGCCAAACGCGATGAGGCCCGCGCCGCCAAGGCGACGGGATGGCTGGTCAAACCGGTGCAACCCGACGATCTGCTGAAAGTCGTCAAACAGATACTGCCCAACGGATGACGGGCGGCGTCAAGTCCGGCCGCGGCGGTCTCTTCGCGGCGAACGAAAGGCGCGCGCGAATCCGGCTGACCGTGCTGGCGGGCATTCTGCTGGGGGCTTCCGTCGCCGCGGCGACGGTCTTCAATGGTTCCATCATCGCCGCGCTCGCCTCGCTTGGCGGGATCTCGCTCGGGTATCTGCTGGGCCGCAAGGACGGCCCGATGCCGGCGACGATCCGGAGCCGAATGTTCCGGGTTGCCGACGATCTCGCTCAATATCGGGCCTTTACCCGGTTGCTCCGCGATCAGGGCGCCCGCATCACCAAGACCACCGGTGACGCGGCGATGGCGCTGGTGGCCGGCATCGGGGAAATCGACGCCTCCGTGGATCGGCTGAGGGCCCTGGCCGAGCGTATCGCATCAAGGGATGCCGAGGAGCTAGGGCCCTTGGCCGACGCCCTCGGCGCCTCGGTGGTCGAGATGCTGGGGCAGCTTCAATTTCAGGACGTCACCCAGCAGCAGATCGATTTTCTGGCCCGGCTGTCGCTGATCGTCGACCAACACATGATCGAACTGGCCGGTCAGTTGGGGGATCGCCGTTCAGCCGATCGTATCGGCGATTTCAAGGACATGTTCAATAAGGCCTTGGACGACTGCGTGATGACCAGCCAACGTGAAGACCATCATGTCGCCCTCGGGCTCGACTTGCATGAATCGAATGGCCTAAAGGTCGAACTGTTTTGAAATTCGCCAGATGAAGAAAAAGCGATAAAGGCTTCGGACTATGATATATCACAATACTGTCCCGGCCTATGGTCGAGTGACTCTCGTCATCACCGTTCTGTTGGCTGTTCTTCTCGGTGAAATATCTGTTGGAATATTTTCCATAACTTCGTTTCTCCCGGCAGTCGGCTTGCGTTTGGTGATGGCGGGTCTGGCCACGACAATTTTCTTCGCCTGGAGCCGGCGGCGGGAGACGGTTGTCGCGGCGCCAAGCGATGGACCGATCCACGTTGATCCGTCAATGCTCGCCATGGACACACCGATTGCCGGTGAAGCTGCGGGGCCTTTCCGTTGTGGTGACTGCATTTCCGAAAAAATCTCATATTTTCGCCAGTTTGCCGATGCTGTGACGGAAGAGACCTCGGGCGTTGTCATCGATACCGAGAAAAATGCCGCGAGACTGATGTCCGACCTGAATGTGGTCGAGGGTAGTCTGGAAAGTCTGCTCGCCTTCATCAACAGCAATAACGACCATGTCGTGCAGATCATCAAGGGGACGGAACACCAACTTGATCGCAGCCGATCCTTGGTTGATCAGTTTTCCGCCGAACGGCAACGCGATGCCGAAAACGTACAGAAGGCAATGGAGGGCATCGGCGGTGTGGTCGCCAATCTCGAAAAAATGGTTCAAACAGTCCGCGGCATTGCCAGATCAACCCGCATGTTGGCGCTAAACGCGACGATCGAAGCCGTTCGGGCGGGGGAGGCGGGAAAAGGATTTGCCATCGTCGCCTCCGAGGTCAAAACCCTGTCACTGCAATCGGATCAGGCCGCCATCGAGATCGGAACCGGGATCGACGAACTGCAAGCTGCCGTCGCCAACAGCCTCAACACCATCATCGGAGAGCGCAATCGGAAGGAAGAGAACGGCTTCCTGGTGATTTCCAATGCGGTCGGCGACTTGACGGAAAACATGAAGAAACTCATCGCCCATCAGCGCGATACCTTGGACAGGGTGCAGAGCGAAAATGAAAAGATGGGTGAGCCGATTATGGAGATGATCGGCTCGATCCAATTCCAGGATGTGGTCAAGCAACGACTCGATGCGTTGACTCGTTGCTCGACCCGCATTTCGGATGCCGTCGACGTGACGATGAAGGACATCGCCAACGGCGCGGCAAGCACCTTCGAAGAGATGGGCAGCCTGATGCGCTCGCATATCGATCAGACCGTTTCCTCGGCGATTGCGGAACTCAAGACCGAACGCCGAACGCTGTCAAGTCGCGGAGAACAGCAAACGGGGGGCAGCGCCATCGAGCTGTTCTAATACCCGGTCTTGATGAATGTCTCTTATCGAGACCGGGTATGAGCGTTCCTGCAAAAGGTATCGCGGCCGAGGCTCTCCGGTCTGCCCGTCCTCCGAAGAACTCAGGCCAGGCGATAGCAGTCGCGGCCGGCCCGTTTCGCCTCCAAAAGAGCTTCGTCGGCGCGATTGACGGTATCTGAGAACCCTTCTCCGGGCTGATGTTCGGCCAGGCCGATGCTGGCGGTGATCTTGATGCCGGTGCCGGGCGCTTCACCGGGCATGGGCTTTCGTTGCAGGCTTTCCCGGACTCTTTCGATCACCGAACATGCGGCGCCGATCGATGTTTGCGGCAGCAGGATCAGAAATTCCTCGCCCCCCCATCGGCCGCACAGATCATATTCGCGCAACGCCCTCTGCATGGCGCCGGCCACTTCGATCAGCGCCCGGTCGCCGAGATCGTGGCCATAGAGATCGTTCACCTGCTTGAAATGGTCGACGTCGAGCATGGCCAGGGTGTAGCTGTGCCCCTGACGTTCGGCCCGTTGGGTTTCCATCTTCAATTGATCGACCAGCATCCGGCGATTGGCCAGTCCGGTCAGATGGTCGCGGGTCGAGGCGTCCTGAAGCGCGTTGTTGAGTTCGCGCATCATGTCCTGGTAGCGATCGGAGATGCGGACCGCTTTTTCCAATCGGCGAAGTTCTCGATCGTAACGCTGCTGCAGCGAGATCGTCTGGTCGAACGCCATCTTTTGATAACCGTCGGAAATATGGGCGATGCGTTCCAGGCGGTTCAAATGGTCGCGGCTCTGCGTCCAAAGTCGGTTCAGCGCGTCCCGCAGGGGATGACCCTCATATTGGGAATCGGCCAACAGGTCTTCGATGATGTCGTCCAGGGGGCGCCGATCGGGGGGCATGTTCCGATTTCAGTCGTTGCGGGGTTGGATGTCGAAAGGGAACGAGCAGTCTTCACGGAATTCCCCGGCCAGTTCCGCGACCCGTTCGTTCCGGCTGTCGTAGTACCAGGTCACCGCGACGATCCGGCTTTTGCCATGGGCCACCTCCAGCAGATCGAAAATGTCCATCATCGCCTTGATGCTGCTGGTGTTCAGATAAATCAATCGCAGTTCCAGCGTCAGCGGCCTGTCGCCGGTCTCCAGATAGCGTTCGACCCAGGAGATGACGGGGCCGAACAGTTCCAGCGTGTTTTCGGGATAGGAATCGCCCTGCATGAAGATCCGGCCGGCCGCTCCGTCGGTCCGGATGTCGGGTGTCGATTGCGTGCCGGGGATGCAAAGATCATCGATTATCATGGTCGCTTCTTCGGTCATATTGTGGCGCGCAGGCTGAAAAAGGCCTGCTCTCCGGTCAGTTCCGTCAGGCTGGCCACCATGGGCGCCGAAGACCTGCGGGCAATGTCGAGCAAACCGAGCCCCGCCCCTTGATGCGGCTCGGTGCTTCGCGGTCTATGAAGCTGTTCCTTGTAGGCTGCTTTCAATTGGCTCTTGTCGAGACCGGCGAGGGCCGTGACGCGGGCGAGCAATGCCCGGCCATCCGCCGCCTCGACCAGATTGCCCGCCGAAACGGCGTACCGGCCTGTTTCGTCGCGGGCGATCACCACGGTCGCCGAGGCTTCCTGCTCGCCATAGCCACGGTTGATAGAATAATGCCTGATATTTTGGCTCATTTCGATATAAGTGGCAAAGACGTCGGTGGCGGCGGAAGGTTGTGCGCGTTCGGCTTGCAAATAATTTTTTAAAGCATTGCCGATTTCTTCAATCAAACTTCGGGAAATCGGACCATTGAAGCAAAGAAGAATGTGCTGCTTTGTGAAATATTCACGCATCGAATAAAGATCTGATGCTTCCATCATGTTTTCGTATTCCCGGGAGCGTCATCGAATCGAAAGGAAAGAACCGTAATGTCGTCGCGTTGCGGATGTCCATCCTGATATCGGGCGAGCGTTTCGGCAATGGCCAGTTTTTGCAAGGCGAGATCCAGCTTGGCATGATGGCGGATCATCGCGATGAACCGGCTTTTGCCGAAGCCGAATCCATGTTCACCGCCGGCCTGGTCGAGAAAGCCGTCGGTTGTCAGATAGTAGGTGCGGTCAGGTATCAGGGGGAGGTCCCGGTCCGCATAGGTGCCGGGCTTGCGTTCGCCCAGCGCCCGCCGGTTGCCGGTGACTTCTTCGACGGTCTCGCCGTCACTCCAGTAGAGCGAGATCTTGGCGCCGGCGAACAACAGCCGACGTCCGGAGCGGTCGATGTAGACCAGTCCCGCGTCCATGTTGGTGGCGACGGCCTTGGCCATCTGCCCGTCTTCGATCATGGCGCGCATCGACGCATCGGTTCGCGATAGAACGGCGGCCGGCGACCGGGGGCCGACCTCGCTCAGCGCGTGGTCGATGGCGGCGCGGGCCAGCATGGTCATCAGGGCGCCGGGAACGCCATGGCCGGCGCAGTCGACGACTCCCAGCAGGCAATTGGCGTCATCTTCCCGAAATACGTAGAAATCGCCGCCGACGGTATCTCGAGGTTGCCAGAAAATGCAATGGTGCGGCCCCAGCAATCGGAGCATCTGCCGGTCGGGAAGGATGGCCCGTTGAATGAGGCTGGCGTAATCGATGGAGTCTCCCAGTTTCTTGTGCGCCGTGGCCATTTCTCGATGGGTCGCCTCAAGTGCGGCGGTCCGTTCCAGGACCTTGCGTTCCAGCTCTTCCGTGTAGCGTTTGACTCGGTCGGCCATGATGGCGAAGGCTTGGCTCAGTTCGCCGATCTCATCGGTGGAGCCGGTCGGCAACGCCACATCGTAATGGCCGGCGGCCATGGCGCGGGCCGAGGATTGCAGGCGGTGCAGCGGCCGTAGGACAAGGACATCCACCGCATAGCTGAACCCGATCAGCAGCAGGGTCAGCAACAGGCCGACGGCCACCACGGCAGGCGCGATCCAACCGGTGTCCAGGAAGCGGGCGGCGTCGAGATCGACCGCCGTCAGCACATGCCACTGCAGTTCGGGAATGAAGCTGTCAACGATCAACTGGCGCTTGCCATCGAGAACCACCCAGGCGGTCGTCGGATGCCCGGCCTGTTGCTCGGCCGTCTGCATGGCTTTTTGCAGAGCGTGCCGGCTGACGACATCCCCTATCAGGGTCAGCAGCGTGGGGGCGGCATTTTCGGCGCCGCTGCCTCCGTTCATGACGATCAGGCTGGTGTCGCGGTGCGCCTGGATGACCCCCTTGCGATCGATGATCATCGGCGTGACGCCGGCGGCATCGCTCGCCAGGAAGTCTGCGATGAAGCTCGTCAGGTCGAGGCCGGTTCCGGCCAGTCCGATCTTCCGGTCCCCGTCCTTCACCACGACGTTGAACCAGAGCTTGGTCTGATTGACCGCGACATCGGTGTCGGCATTGATATTGAAGCTGTCGATTTTGCGCATGCTGGCGAAATACCAGGCGTCTTTCTTTTCGCCGGCCTTCAGCGTCTCGACCGGCGTCTGGCCGGACTGGCCGGCGTCGCCGAAATAATGGTTCAGGCTGGAATCGACCACCAGGAACCAGGAATGGTCGCGGAAGGCCCGGCGGTAGCCGTCCATTTCGGTAAACAGAAGGCGCCGTTTTTGCTCGTTTCCCTCGTCCCCCATCCATTGACGGACGAATTCGGAATCCGCCAGCCTCAGGGACAAGGCCAGTTCGCGACTGACCGGGGCCAGGATTTTCTGACTGCTGAGTTCGTTCAGATTTCGGGCATAGGCCATGCCGATACCCTCGCGGATGCCGTTAAGCGCCTGCCTCCCCATCAGGGTGGCTGGTAACAGCGCGATCAGGCAGGCCGACAGCAGCGCCAGCATGGATTTGCCGCGAAGACCAAGCCGCCAAGCGGCTATCGCCGGGATGCCCATCCCGGCTGGAGCGTTCAGATCCTTCAAGAGTCGTTCCTGATTATTATTATGTGCGCCGAAAACGGCGAAACGTTCGGCGGGTCAGACAATAACCCGGCCGTGAAATAAGGCAAAGCACCCGAGTGCTGTTTATTTCATCAGGGTTTTCTCTGGGAGAATGGGGAAAGGGGTGCCGGCATCAGTCGTTCATGACGAGGGGGCTGGTTCGTTCGTTTCGAATGGATGGTCCCGCCGGACCGATGGGACGGCGATGCCGTATTTCGCTTGAAACGAGGATGAGAGAGCGGTCCAGCTTGGCGGTGACGGCCCTATCGATCGTCTCGTAGAGACGGGGCAGGATGCAGCCGGTGAAGATTTCCGTGCATAGAAGTATCGGCATGAGCCAAAGAAAGTCGTGCGTCGGGCCGGATTCCGCGGACGGAAGATCGGGTGAGGCATCTCCGTCCGGCATGGCGCGAGCTCCCGTCTGCTATTGTTCCTTCGTCGTCACAATCTTTGGCAGGCCGATGTTCGGCGATGGCATCCATCGCCGATTTGGCGGAATTTTCCTGTGGCGAAAACCAGCATAGCCTTTCGCGCGGAAAGACCGTTTTAAGTGATGTTAAGAGATGTTTCCGCCTGCCTGGGCAGGGTCAGGCGGACGGTCAATCCACGCGGCTCATGGTCGAGTAACCGGATATCGCCGCCATGGTTTCTCACGATATCGCGGGCGATCGACAGGCCAAGACCGAAGCCGCCGCGTTCGGATGAGGGACGTGCGCTGTTACCTTTGAAAAAAGGTTCGAAAACCTTTTCCCGCAACGGTTCGGGAATGCCGGGCCCGTTATCGGATATGTCGATCCGGACGGCGCCCCGTGGCTGCGGGCTCAGGACCACGAAGACCCCGGGGCCATGTTTGGTGCCGTTGTCGATCACATTGGTGATGGCGCGGGTCAGGGCGTGGGCCCGGCAGGCGAAGGGATGCCGTCCAGGGCCTTCATAGGCGACGGGGAAACCGACGTCGCCGAATTCGTCGCAGATGGTTTGGATCATGCTCGGCAGATCGACCAGATGGACCGGTTCGCTTCTGCCATTGTCGCGCAGATAGGTCAGTGTTTCGCCGATCATGTCGTTGATCGTCGTGATGTCCTGGAGCATTCCGTCGCGGGTCTTGGCGTCGTCCATCCGCTCGGCGCGCAGCCGCAGCCGGGTGAGCGGCGTGCGGAGGTCGTGGCTGATGGCCGCGAGCATGCGGGTCCGTTCATCGACCAGCGTGCGGACGCGCTTGCGCATGTCGTTCAAGGCCTCGGCGACCTGGGCGATTTCGCGGGGGCCGTTCTCGCTCAACGCTTCCTCCTTCGCCGTTGTTCGCCCGAAGGAGCGCGCGGCGGCGGCAATGGACGACAGGGGCGAGGTGATCCAGCGCAGGGCGTAGATCGATAGGAACACCGTGATGACGATGATGGCGCCGACGGCGAAAATCGTCGGCAGCACGATAAAATTACGGGAAAAGCGATGGGCTGCCTGGAAGATCAGGGCTTCTTCGCCATTGATGGGCACGGCGATGGCGTCTGGCCGGCCAGGCGGCGCCCGGTCGGCCAGCGCTTCGATTCCCCAGCTGTCGCGCAGGATCGTCTTGATCGATTTGACGAAAGGATTCGTCCCGGCGGCAGGATCGGAGTCCAGGCCCGACAGAGGCAGCCTTTCAACCTCGATGCCGAACCATCTCGCGGCGGCCATCACCAGGGCCCGTTCCTCCTGCGATCGGGGAGATAGCTCCTCCTTTACCAGCATGGCGATGCGGGCGGCGCGGGTGACGGCCAATACTTCGGGACTGCCGCGGCCGTTCAGGTCGAAAATGGTGATGAGGACCAGTGTCGTCAGGCCGACGGCCAGCAGGACGGCAGTGACGACGAGGGCGGTGATCTGCGCGGTGATGGTCCGCGGCAGGAGGCGGCGGGCGGGGATCACGAGGCCTCGACGCCGGGAGTGAAGATGTAACCGCCGAGGCGCACCGTCTTGATCAGGGTGGGGTCGCGTGGATCGGGCTCGATCTTCTGGCGGATACGGCTGACATGGACGTCGATGCTCCGTTCGATCGGGCCGGCGAGCCCGCCATGCGTCAAGTCGAGCAGTTGTTCGCGGGACAGAACGCGGCCGGGGTTCTGACAGAAGGCGAGCAGCAGATCGAACTCGGCGCTGGTCGTCGTCACGCGTACGCCATCGGGGTTGTAGAGTTGTCGCTCGACGGGGTCGACCCGCCATCCGACGAAATGCAACGCGGTCAGCCGGTCGGACGCCACCGTCCCGGCGATGCGGGCTCGGCGCAGCAACGCCCGGATGCGGGCGACCAGTTCCCGGGAATTGAACGGCTTGGTGACGTAGTCGTCGGCCCCGATCTCAAGGCCGATGATCCTGTCCATATCCTCGCCGAGGGCCGTCAGGATGATGATCGGCACACCAGATTCGGTTCGTAGCCGCCGGCAAATGCTGAATCCGTCCTCGCCCGGCAGCATGACGTCGAGCAGGATCAGATCGATATCCCGCCGTTCCAGCACCTGGTCCATTTCCTCGCCCGACGTGACGCTGCGGGCGGCAAATCCGTTTTCCGTCAGCACATCCGAAAGCATGCGGGCGATTTCCGCGTCATCCTCGACGAGCAGGATGCGGGTGGGGGCGTCGGTGGCGTTGGCATGGGGAACCGGCATTGCGAGACCGCGCATTATGGAAGTGGAATGGGTGATTTTCCCCGATCGCGGCGTGCCCGTCAGCAGGGGAAATGTGTTTTTTTATGTCGATTTTTCCTCAATCGCCCATATTTAACTTATAAATTATGTTATTAATAAATTTACATCTTTATTTTTTGGAAAATAAGCTATTGCTATCGATTGTGTGCGCATATTAGAACTTAGGTTATCGATGCACATAATACTAATGTGCAATATCGTGCCGATGGGGTCAGTTTCCCGGAGTTTCCTGCATGGCGGATGGTACTTTGATTCCGGTGGCGGCGGATTTCGCCGCCCAGGCTCATGTCGATGCGGCTGGGTATGAGCGTCTCTATCGATCGTCTGTGGAAGATCCGGAAGGGTTTTGGCGCGAACAGGCGCGGGCTATCGACTGGATCCGGCAGCCGACGCTGATCAAGGAGACGAGTTTCTCTGCCGGCGATGTGCATATCCGGTGGTTTTCCGATGGCACTCTGAACGCCTCGGTGAATTGCCTCGATCGTCACCTGCCGGCCAAGGCCGATAAGCCGGCCATCCTTTGGGAGGGCGATGAGCCTGGGGAAAGCCGGACCGTCACCTGGCGGGAACTGCATGACAGGGTCAACCGTCTGGCCAACGCCCTGAAAGGCTTCGGCGTCGGCAAGGGGGACTTCGTGACCATCTATCTGCCGGTCATTCCGGAAGTGCTGGTCGCCATGCTCGCCTGTGTTCGCATCGGCGCGGTCCATTCCGTAGTGTTCAGCGGCTTTTCCGCGGAATCGCTGGCGGGGCGGGTTGCCGATTGCCGGGCGAAGCTGTTGATCACCGCCGACGAGGGGCACCGCGGGGGACGCGTCCTTCCCCTGAAGCGCCAAGCCGACGCCGCCCTGGCCGGTATCTCGCATCAGGTCGACCATGTGGTGGTCGTGCGCCGTTCGGGTGCCGACGTTTCCTTCACGCCGGGCCGCGATCACTGGTATGACGAGATCGTCGAAGCCGCCGATCCCGTTTGCCCGCCGGAGGAAGTCGGGGCGGAGGATCCGTTATTCGTGCTTTACACGTCCGGTTCGACGGGAAAGCCGAAAGGGCTGGTGCACACCACCGGAGGATATCTGGTCCATGTGGCGACCAGTTGGAAAAACATTTTCGACTATCACGATGGCGATATCCATTGGTGCACGGCCGACGTCGGCTGGGTGACGGCCCATTCCTACAAGATTTACGGGCCAATGCTGAACGGCGCGACCATCGTCATGTTCGAAGGTGTCCCGACGTGGCCGGATCACTCGCGCTGGTGGTCGATCATCGAGAAGCTGAAGGTTTCCATTTTCTATACCGCGCCAACGGCCATCCGGTCGCTGATGCGTGACGGCGAGGCCCCGGTCCGGAAACACGACCTGTCGTCCTTGCGGGTGCTGGGATCGGTCGGTGAACCGATCAATCCGGACGCCTGGACCTGGTATCACCGGGTCATCGGCGGCGGACGCTGCCCGATCGTCGATAATTACTGGCAGACGGAAACAGGCGCCGTGATGCTGGTCCCCCTGCCGGGCGCCACGCCGTTGAAACCGGGGGCCGCGGCCAAGCCCTACTTCGGTATCCGTCCCGTGCTGCTCGACGCCGGAGGCAAGCCCGTCGAAGGGACGGGGACCGGAAATCTTTGCTTCGCCGAGTCCTGGCCGGCCCAGGCGCGGACGATCCTGCATGATCACGAGCGCTTTCTGAATACCTATTTCTCGCCTTATCCCGGCCATTTCTTCAGTGGCGACGGGGCAAAGCGGGACGAGGACGGCTATTACTGGATCGCCGGACGGGTCGACGACGTCATCAACGTCTCCGGGCATCGCCTGGGGACCGTCGAATTGGAGAGCGCCATCGGATCCCATCCGGCGGTCGCCGAATCCGCCGTCGTCGGATTTCCGCACGAGATCAAGGGGCAGGGGGTCTTTGCCTATGTCACCTTGAAGGCCGATTTCGAGGAAACCGAGGCCCTGCGCCAGGAGATCGTCGATTGGGTCCGCCGTCGTATCGGACCCATCGCCACTCCCGACGTCATTCAATGGGCCGCCGCCTTGCCGAAGAACCGTGCCGGAAAAATCCTGCGCCGCATCTTGTCGAAGATCGCCGCCAACGATTTCGCCAATTTCGGCGACGTGACCACCCTGGCCGAACCTGAGGTGGTGAACGACATCGTCGAGCGCCGCCGTCACGCCATCGGACATATCCCGGAACTCGCATCCTAACGGAGGGTCAA
Organism: Telmatospirillum siberiense; assembly: GCF_002845745.1. GTDB lineage: Bacteria > Pseudomonadota > Alphaproteobacteria > Rhodospirillales > Magnetospirillaceae > Telmatospirillum > Telmatospirillum siberiense. Next base: position 430,796 of record NZ_PIUM01000001.1, read on the forward strand.
GCCATGTCTTTGCCAACATTCCTTCGCCCCATCGCCAGCGTCTTGCTGGGCGTCATCGCCACCACCACCCTGGCCACGTCGGCGCGTGCCGCCGGGAAGCTTGATGAGATTCATATCGATTACGCCTATTACAGCCCGGTCAGCCTGGTTCTGAAGGAGAAAGGGTTCCTTGAGGAGGACCTGAAGAAGGACGGCATCGCCGTCAAATGGGTGTTGTCGCTGGGAAGCAACAAGGCGCTTGAGTTCCTCAACGCCAAGAGCCTTGATTTCGGTTCGACCGCCGGTGGCGCCGCGCTTCTGGCCCGGATCAACGGCAATCCGGTGAAGTCGATCTATGTTTCGTCGAAGCCCGAATGGACGGCGCTGGTGACGCAGGGAAAATCTCCGATCCAGAAAGTGTCCGATCTGGCCGGCAAGAGGATTGCCGTAACCCGCGGCACCGATCCGCACATCTTCCTGATCCGGGCGTTGGCCGATTACGGCCTGACCGACAAGGACGTCAAACTGGTTCTGCTACAGCATCAGGACGGTCGTCTCGCGCTGCAGAAGGGTGACGTCGACGCCTGGGCCGGCCTGGATCCGTTGATGGCGCAGGCCGAGGTCGACGATGGCGCCCGCCTGTTTTACCGGAACGCCGAGAACAACACCTATGGCGTGCTGAACACGCGCGAAGACGTGATCAGCGATCATCCCGAACTGGTCGCCCGCGTCATCGCGGCCTATGAGAAAGCCCGGTCGTGGGCGCTCGCCCATCCGGCGGAATTGAAGAAGATCATAGCCGACAATGCCAAGATTTCCGAGGCGGTCGCCGCCCGGCAATTGGAGCGCACCGACCTTTCCAATCCGGTGATCGGGGATCGTCAGAAAGACACCATCCAGGCCGCCGGCCTGGCTCTCCAGCAGGCCGGCGTCATCCCTGCCGATGTCGATGTGCGGGCGGTCTCATCTGCCCTGATCGAGCCGAAGTTTACCAGCCGGATCGCGGTGAAGTGACCGTCACGCATCCTTCCGATCCCTACAACGAGGTGGCGCCGGCATCCTTGCCGGCGGTCACCGCGCCTTCGCGACGGACCGGGGAGGAGGACGCTTCCGTTGTTTCGGCGAGACCGGGTCGTCGCTGGAACTGGCTGCTCGGCCTGATCGTGCCGGTCGGGTTGGCCGTGGGATGGGAAATCGCCGTCGCCGCCGGCCTTGGCGATGGTCGTCTGCTGCCGCCCCCCTCGAAGATCATTGCGACCTTGTCCGCTTTGGCCGCCACGGGAGAATTGCTCAGCCATATTGTCGCAACCTTGTGCCGCGTCGCCCTCGGGTTCGTCTTCGGCGTGCTGGCGGGAACGTTCCTTGGGGCCTTGACCGGTTATTCGACCCTGGCGCGCGCGCTTCTCGATCCCACATTGCAGGCGTTGCGGGCCATTCCTTCGATCGCCTGGGTTCCGGTGTTCATCCTGTGGTTCGGTATCTTCGAGACGTCGAAGGTGATCCTGATCGCCGTCGGCGTCTTCTTTCCCATCTATCTGGCCTTGTCCGGCGCCATTCTCGGTGTTGACCGCAAATTGGTGGAAGTGGCGAGGATCTTTCGTTTCTCCGGTCCCGAGATGGTTTGGCGGGTGTTGTTGCCGGCCACCTTGCCGGCCTATGTCATTGCGCTGAGAGCCGGTCTGGGCTTGGGGTGGATGTTCGTCGTCGCCGCCGAATTCATGGGGGCCAGCGAAGGGCTGGGCTTTCTGCTGGTCGATGGACAGATGACCGGCCGGCCGCAGACCGTGCTGGCTTCCATCGCCGTCTTCGCCGTCCTTGGTAAGCTCACCGATTGGCTGTTGGCTCAGGGTTCGCTCCGCTTTCTGCGCTGGCAGGACGGTTTCAATCCGACGGCCTAGTGCATTGAATTATTCAGATGATTCAATGCACTAGCTTCTGCAAGAGCGAAAAATCTCCGCTTTTTCAACGCTCAAGCGCCGCGCAGGCTGGAGTGCATAGACGAAATTGTTGAATCCTCTATTTGTGTCAATGCACTAGGGTGATCTCATGCTGACGCTTTCAAATCTTTCGAAACGCTATTCCAACGGTCACTTGGCTCTTTCCGGCATCGATCTTTCGGTTGGGCCTGGAGAAATTTTGGGCGTCGTCGGGGGGAGCGGATGCGGCAAGAGCACCTTGCTTCGTCTCATCTCGGGACTGGAGACGCCGAGCGACGGGCGCATCGAGATCGGAGGATCGCCGGTCAGCGGTCCGCGCGACGAGGTTGGTTTCGTATTCCAGGAGCCGCGCCTGATGCCGTGGCTGTCCATCGACGATAATGTGGCGTTCGGCATCCGCCACCTGGCGCGGGAAGAGCGGGATGTCCGGGTGAGGGAGGCGTTGGTCCGGGTCGGTTTGGCGGGATTTGCCGGTCATTGGCCGCGCGAACTGTCGGGCGGCATGGCTCAGCGCGCCGCCTTGGCCCGCGCCCTGGTGGGGCGGCCGCAGATCCTGCTGCTGGATGAGCCGTTCAGCGCGCTGGATGCGCTGACCCGCAACGATCTGCAGGAACATCTGCTGGATCTTTGGGCCTATGATCGCCCGACCATGGTGCTGGTGACGCATGATATCGAGGAGGCATTGGCCCTTTCCGACAGGATCGTCGTCATGCAGCCGGCCCCGGGGCGCGTCCAAGTGACCGTGACGCCGCCATTGTCCAGGCCGCGTGATCGTGCGAGCCTGGAATTTCAGGAGTGGAAGCGGCATCTGTTGGCCGAACTGCACCATTCGTTCGTCAGACCGGCGCGCCAGGGCGATGAGCGGTTCCCCGCCGCCGCCATCTGAAGGCCGCTTCGGGAAGGAGCAAGAATGAACGCCGAGGATCTACGCGCCCTGCAGGCGCCGTTGAAGGACAAATACCGAAATGACGCGGACTCCGCCGTCGTCACCCTGACGGCCAGGGGTGAATTGGACGAGGCGAAGATCGTCTGCAAGGTCGAAACCGGTCGCGCCCTGGTCGAAGCCGGCCTGCATCCGGCCACCGGTGGCGATGGCGGCGAGGCCTGCTCGGGCAACATGCTGCTCGAAGCCCTGGTGGCCTGCGCCGGGGTGACCTTGAAGGCGGTGGCGACGGCCCTGGGCATCACCTTGCGTGGCGGTACCGTCGCGGCCGAGGGGGATCTGGATTTTCGCGGCACGCTGGGGGTGGCCAGGGATGCGCCGGTCGGCTTCCGGGCCGTCCGCCTCCGGTTCGACCTGCAGACGGACGCGTCCGAAGAACAGGTCGCCTCGCTGGTCAAGCTGACCGAACGCTACTGCGTCATCTATCAGACGCTGCGCAATCCGCCACCGCTTAGCCTGGATATCGACGTTCATGAGTGATTGGAGCAAATTCCAGGCTGAGACCCTGGCCGCACAGGCGTTGGGCCTGATCGACGAGGCGAGCGGGGCGATCATCCCGGCGATCCATCCCTCGACCACCTATCTCCGCGATCCCGACAACGGCTATCGCCGGGGGCGGATCTATGCGCGGGCCGACAATCCCACTTTCGAGCAGGCCGGGGCCTTGCTCACGGCGCTGGAGGGCGGGGCGGACAGCCTGCTGTTCGCCTCCGGCATGGCGGCGGCGACCGCCGTGTTCCTGGCTCTTTCGCCCGGCGACCATGTGGTGGTGCCCAAGGTGATGTATTGGGCCTTCCGGGCCTGGCTGCATGAGACGGCGACCCATTGGGGGCTTCGGGTCGAGGAAGTCGACACCACGGATCTCGATGCGGTGCGTTCGGCCCTCCGACCCGGCGAGACCAGGCTGGTCTGGCTGGAGTCTCCCGCCAATCCGCTGTGGTCGGTGAGCGATATCGCCGCCATTGCCGATCTCGCCCATCGGGCCGGAGCCCGGCTTGCCGTCGATTCCACCGTCGCCACGCCGGTCTTCACCCGGCCGCTGGATTTGGGCGCCGATATCGTCATGCATTCGGCGACAAAGTATCTGAACGGTCATTCCGACGTGGTGGCCGGCACCCTGACGACGGCGAAGCAGGATGAGTTCTGGGCGCGGATTCGCCAGGTTCTGGTGCGCCACGGCGGTATTCTGGGACCCTTCGAGGCCTGGCTTCTGCAACGGGGCATGCGGACCCTGTTCGTCCGTGTGAAGGCCGCCGCCGCCAGTGCCCAGCGTTTGGCCGAGCGTCTGGCCGCCCACGGGAAGGTAAGCGCCGTGCTTTATCCCGGACTGCCCGGTTTTCCCGGCCATGATCTGGCCGCGCGGCAGATGCGGGGCGGCTTCGGCGCCATGCTGTCGATCAGGGTCAAGGCCGGAGAGGCGGCCGCCATCGGCACCGCGGCCAATGTGGATCTGTGGAAGCGGGCGACGTCGCTGGGTGGCGTCGAAAGCCTGATCGAACACCGTGCCAGCATCGAGGGGCCGTCTTCGCCGGTGCCGTCCGATCTCTTGCGCCTGTCGGTCGGACTGGAAGCGGCGGACGATCTGTTCGACGATCTGGATCAGGCCTTGCGGCGGGCGGGAGAGCGGGCATGACGACGATGGACGGTCCTCTCGTCTATTCCGACGCCAAGCTGCGCCGGATCCTTTCCTCGGTGCGGACCATCGCCATGGTGGGAGCTTCGGCCAACTGGAACCGGCCCAGCTATTTCGTCATGAAGTATCTGCAAAGCAAGGGTTACCGGGTGATTCCGGTCAATCCCGGCCTGGCCGGCCAGCAGTTGCAGGGCGAGACGGTCTATGCCCGCCTGGCCGATATCCCCGATCCGGTCGACATGGTTGACGTGTTCCGCGCCGCGGATGCCGTACCGGGCATCGTCGAGGAGGCCATCGCCATCAAGGCCAGGGTGGTCTGGATGCAGTTGGGCGTGCGCCATGACGCGGCCGCCGCCAATGCGGAGGCCGCCGGACTGGAGGTGGTGATGGACCGCTGCCCGAAGATCGAGTTCGGTCGTTTGGGCGGAGAACTGTCGTGGAGCGGGGTCAACACCGGCCTGATTCTCAATCGCGCCCCGCAGGCGCCGACCGACCGTCACCGCAAGGAACGGCCGCTTCCCTCCCGCAATATGGATTATGGGTTTGAAACCAAGGCCATCCATTCCGGCGCCGCGCCCGATCCGACCACTGGGGCCCGCATCACGCCGATTTTCCAGACGGCGTCCTATGTCTTCGAAGATGTCGAGCATGCTGCGTCGCTGTTCAATCTGCACAATTTCGGAAATCTCTATTCCCGGCTGACCAATCCCACGGTTTCAGTGCTGGAGGAGCGCGTCGCCACCCTGGAGGGCGGACGCGCCGCCGTGGCCGCCGCCTCGGGGCATGCCGCCCAGTTTCTGACCTTTTTCACTCTTCTGGAGCCGGGCGACGAATTCCTGGCGTCGCGCAATCTTTACGGCGGCTCGCTGACCCAGTTCGGGCTTTCCTTCAAGAAGCTGGGCTGGAGCTGCCATTTCGTCGACCCCACCGATCCGGAGAACTTTCGCCGGGCGCTGACGCCGAAATGCAAAGCCATCTTCGTGGAAAGCCTGGCCAATCCGGGCGGTGTCGTGGTCGATCTGGAAGGCGTGGCGAAGGTCGCCCATGAGGCGGGCATTCCCTTCATCGTCGACAACACGCTGGCGACGCCTTTTCTCTGCCGCCCCTTCGACTGGGGGGCCGACATCGTCTGCCACTCGACCACCAAATTCCTGGCGGGACATGGCAATTCCCTGGGCGGCGTGGTGGTCGAGTCGGGGCGGTTCGACTGGGCGCAGAACGACAAGTTTCCCTCGATGAGCCAGCCGGAGCCGGCTTATCACGGCCTGAACTTTTACGAGACCTTCGGCGATTTCGGCTTCACCACCAAGGCACGCGCCGTGGCGCTCAGGGATTTCGGTCCGGCCTTGGCCCCGATGAACGCCTTTCTGACCCTGACCGGCATCGAGACCTTGCCGCTGCGCATGGAACGCCACGTCGCCAACGCGCAAGCCGTCGCCGAATTCCTGGAGGGCCATCCCGCCGTCGCCTGGGTGTCCTACGCCGGACTGCCGTCCAGCCGTTTTCACGATCTGGCGAAAAAATACATGCCGAAAGGGGCGGGGGCGGTCTTCACCTTCGGCGTCAAGGGCGGCTATGAGGCGGGAATCAAGGTCGTCGAGAGTGTCCGGCTGTTTTCCCATCTGGCCAATGTCGGCGATACCCGCAGCCTGATCCTGCATCCCGCCTCGACCACCCATCGGCAATTGACCGACGAGCAGCGGCTGGCGGCGGGAGCGGGACCGGATGTGGTCCGTCTGTCGGTCGGACTGGAGACCGCCGGTGATTTGATCCGCGATCTCGACCAGGCGCTGGCATAGCGGCAAGCCTCCGAGGTATGTCGGGAAAACCCATGCGACGGTTGGAGTCCCCGCCTCTACGCATCCCCTTTGATTTTAGCGATGAAGTCATCGACTTGCCGGCGCAGTTCGTCGGCTTGGCCGGCCAGATGGACGGCGGCGGTGGAAATAGACCTGGCTTCGCCGCTGGTGCCGTCCGTCGCAGTCCTGACCGTTCCCACCGCTTCCGAGACGGAACTGGTGCCGACGGCCGCTTCCGCCACGTTGCGGGAGATCTCATTGGTTACCGCGTTTTGTTCCTCGACGGCTCCGGCGACGGCGGTCGAGGTTTCCTGGATCTGGCTGATGCTTCTTACAATATCGCGGATCGCCTCGGCCGCGGCGTCCGAGGTGGCGCGAATATGGGTGACCTGGGCCGCGATCTCGTCCGTGGCTTTGGCCGTTTGATTGGCGAGAGTCTTGACCTCTCCGGCGACGACGGCGAACCCCTTGCCGGCTTCACCGGCTCTGGCCGCCTCGATGGTGGCGTTCAAGGCCAGCAGATTGGTCTGGCTGGCGATGCTTTGGATCAGGGCGACGATATTGCCGATTTCCGAGGCCGCGGCGCCCAGTTCGCCGACGGTGCGATCGGTTCGCTCGGCGATGGCGACGGCTTCCGATGAAATTCGGGTGGCCGTGGCGGTTTGACGATTGATCTCGCCGAAGGATGCCGCCAGCTCTTCGGCGGCGCTGGCCACCGTCTGGACGTTGACCGAGGCCTCTTCCGCGGCTGCGGCGGAGGTCAGCGCTTGTTCGGCGGTCATTTCGGCGGTGCCCAGCAATGTCCTCGCGTTGGTTTGCAGCTGTTCCGAGGCGGACGAGACGTTTTGGACGATGCGGCGGACGTTATCCTCGGCGAAGCGCAGGGCCTCGTGGTCGCGTTCGGCCATCAGTTCGAGCGAATGGTTGATGGTCAAGGCATAACGGGAGAAATCCCCGCGCAGGCCGGTCGGCACGATCTTGCGGTAATATTGCCGTTGATTGGCCTTTCCCATGGCCGCCTGAGCTTCGCGGCAGAAAGCCTCGGTCAGGTCGAGAAGGCGGTTGATGTTGCGCAGCATCGCCCCCATGTTGCCGGTTCCGCGAATTCCGTGGATGCGGACCCCCAATTTTCCTTGCGCCGCCGCCGCGCAGACGGCCATGGCCTTTTCGATGCTGGCGTTGGCGCGCGTGAGGTTTTTGAGGAGCACGAGCGTCGGGACCAGGATGACCAGGGCGGACGCCGCGGCCACCCATTGCTGGAGAAGTCCGCATCCGGCCATCTGCAATATGCAAAGGCCGAGGGTGATCTTGCCGCAGAGAAGGGCTTTAGAGACTGAGGACAAATTCGTCATAATTCTTTCCCTCGCCCTTCAGGACCTCGTTCAGCAGACGCGATGATGCCTCAAGACCATCCTTGCTGCTGGCGTGGCTGCGTTCGGCATCGAACAATTTTTTATAAAGCGGTTCCAATTTCTTGATCACGTCGCGGCGTGGCACCCGGCGATTGGAATGGTAGCCGATGATGTCACCATTCGGATCGAGGTCGGGGGTGACATGGGCGAAGACCCAGTAATGATCTCCGTTTTTCGCCAGATTATTAATATAGACGAAAACCTCTTCGCCGTGTCCCAGCATGTCCCACATCAGCTTGAACAGACAGCGGGGTGTATCGGGGTGGCGCACGATGCTGTGCGGCTGTCCTTTTGCCTCGGTTTCGGTATAACCGGAGACGCCGATAAAAACGTCGTTCACATAGGTGATCCGACCGGTCTTGTCGGTTTTGCTGACGATCAGTTCGTTTTCGGGAAAGGTTTTTTCACGACCTGTCATCGGACGGCTTTCCTGCGCCATGGGGTTCCCTCGATGCTGGTGACGTCTGGGACCGGCGCACGAAGCGCAGGCTCATGTCCGATGTAATCCAGGGAGACGTTGCCGGCAGTCCCGGAATGGGGACCTCTATGCAAATAATTATCCGTTGATAACAGTTGTGCCGTGAATGATGATGCGGGGCACCACGGGGCCATGTCGTCGGAGACGCTTCTGTTACGGATACTCTAGTGGGCCAACTTATTGAAGTGTGGTGAAAATCTGACGGATGGCGGGGGCACCATCCGTCAGATTTTCACCACTAGGTGGACGGGGTCTGGATGACGACGCCGTACCAGCCCAGGCCCTTGTAGGTTTCATAGCCCGGCGTCAAGGCGTAGCCGATGGTGCGTCCCGCGTCGTCGACATAGTCGCCTTGATCTCTGCCCGAGGTCGACAGGGGAAGGATCTCGGTGAGAATGCCGGTATCGTTCGAGGCCGCGATCACGCGGTGGTTCTGGTCGACCAGCAGGCAGCGGGTGAAGGCCGCCTCGGCTTTGGTAAGACGGACGTTTTTCACGATGGTCTGCGCCTGCGGCTGCCAATCGAAGAAAACACCGAGAACACCCAGAATCTTGCCGTTGACGTCGCCGCCCTCGCGGATGGCGGTGGAATAGGTGGCGACCAGGGCATTGTTCAGCGCCGGATTGGCGGCGACATCGGCCACGGCGTAGTCGGTGCCGTCGCGTGTGTTCATCGCGTCGCGGAACCAGGCCTGTTGACTGACGTCCGAATTGACGACCCGGGGATAGCGGTCGGGTCGTCCGCTGGCTCTGACGCGTCCGTTGGTGTCGACGATCCAGAGATCCAGATAGACCGTGTAGGAATCGAGGATGACGGCGAGGCGTTTACTGGCGAAGGCGGCGGCATCATCCCGGCCCAGGCAATCCACCACGGCCGAATCGGTCGCCCACCACCGGACGTCGCAGGAGCGTTCGTAGAGATTTCGGTCGATGATTTCGATCATGTTGAGGGCGAGGTCGGTCAGCCGCGAGCCGCGCAACTGCTGGATCAGCGATTCTCCCACCTCGGTGAGGTCGCGGATGGTGCCGGCAAGTTCGCGTTCCAGCGATTGGGTGATTTTTGAAATATCGTCGGAGACGTTCTTGACCTCGTTGGCGACCACGGCGAACCCGCGTCCCAATTCTCCGGCCCGGGTGGCTTCGATCAGCGCGTTGAGGGAAAGAATGCGCGTTGTGCTGGTGACTTTTTTGATGGCGAGGATTTTTTCCCTGGCGACGGAATCGACCGCATGGGTGAGTTCCAGGATTTGTTCCGCGTCCGCCATGATATCCCCGACCTGTCTAATTTTTAGACATATGACTTAAGTGAGTATCATGTAGGCATTTTTGCCGGGGATGCAAGGCGGGCGTATGACGGGCGATGTGATCCCGTTAAGCCGAATGTCTCGCGAAAAAGCGCTTCGGCCCTGGAAAATGCCCAGAATTCCTTGTCTGGAAGACGAGCAATGGAAGGATGAAAGATCAACGGAGGGTGAGGTTAACCCCCTTATTTTCGGCCCAGGGCAAGGTCGAGATCCGTGAATGCCTAACGGTCGGCACCCGAAAAAATCAGGGCCGTCGTACCCTCGGCCGGCCGGCTGAGCAGTCCGGCCAGTCCGGCGGTACCGGTGGCCGAGGCTGGAATGGCGGTATGCGTTCCGGCCAGGCGATAAGCCTCGGCGACGGCGGCCTCGGTGGCCACCACCGGGTTGCCGCCGCTGTTTCGCATGGCCTCGGCGATGGCCCACCAGTCGTAGGTTTCATCGTCCAGGATGCCGTGGGCCAGACTGTGCGGCGTGGCTTCCCACGGCCACATGAAACGCGACTTGTGTCCGGCGGCGTCGGTCAGATTGCCGGGGCCCAATTTCTCCCAGGCGCGGGCGAGGGGGGCGCAGCCTTCGGTCTGCACGGCCATGAGCCGGGGCGGCCGGGCGATGACGCCGGCCTTGGCGGCAATGGCGAAACCCTGGCCGAGGGCACTGGCCAGGGCGCCGCCGCCGACCTGGATGAACAGGGTATCGACCTGGGCGTCGGCGTCGCGGAAGGTCTCGGCCATTTCGAAGGCCAGCGTCCGGCCGCCCTCAATGGCCAGGCCGTTGTCCGGTCCCTGGACGCCGAAGGGAATGGCGCCATCGGCCACGGCGCGGCGGAAGGCGTGGTAACAGGGGTCGCCGGCTTCGTCGTCCCGGCGTTCGCAGACGGTGATGGCGGCACCCAGTTCGGTCAGGCGGGCGACCACCGCCGGACTGGCATCGGGAGGGATGAAGACATCGAGCGGCCAGTCGGCGGCGCGGGCGAGGACGGCGGCGGCCAGGGCCGCGTTGCCGCAGGAGGCGATGGCCAGCCGGCGGGAAGCCAAGCCCTCGCCGGCTGGCCGGCCGGCGGCGGCCAATACCTTGAGATAGAGCATGACCCCCATCAGATGCCGGGCTTTGTGCGAGCCGGCGACGTTGCCGGTCTCGTCCTTCACCCAGAGGACGCCCCGGCAGCCGGCCGCTTCGGCCAGTGCCGGCTGCGGCGCCATGGGGGTGAGGCGAAAACCCCGTCCGTCGACCCTGATCAGCGCCTGATCGAGCCTGCCTTCGATGTCGAACCAGGCTTCATCGGAAAGCCCCCAGGCAAGGGCCAGGCGATAGGGGGAAAGCAGGGTGCGATAGCGCAGGAACGGATCGTCTTCGAAGCCGGAGACGAAGCCCGGAATATCGGCCGGAACCAGCAGATGGTCGATGTCGTCCGGGATCTGGCCCGAGCCTGGACAGCGGAAGGGCAGTTGCCGGGCGGCATCCACCTTCGCGCCGCAACCGTGACAGACGAAATCCGCGTTAGTCATGTCTCAATGCCCTGTCAAAAGGAAACGCAAATAATCGTGAATTTTTCCTCACCCTTGTTTTCGCGCACAGGCGCCCACAAAGCCCTCTCCCACAAGGGGAGAGGGAATACTTTTATTTTCACGCGTCTTTTAAGCGCCCAGGCGGGTGGCGGCGCCGCTTTTCGCGTTGAAGTCGGCGATCATGGCGTCCCAGGCCGGAACCAGGTCGAGCAGATTGTCCCAGAAGGCGGGCTTGAGCCGGGCGGTGAAATCCTCCAGCGAGACGCCCTGCTGTTCGACCCAGGTGAAATAGCCGAGGTTGAAGATCCGCTTGCGGTCGAGATGGGTCAATTCCAGCAGATTGTCCGTGGCGGCGGCGGCCAGGGATTGCCCCCAGACCTCGCCGGCGGTCACCGCGTCGAAGCGGTTGCCGAAATATTTGGCCGTCGCCTTGCGGATCTCGCTGCCGTACATCGCCCCGCCGTCGGTGGCGACGGTGAGGATGACGTCGTCGGAGCCGAGATCGAAATATTTGGCGGTCTTGATGGCGGCCAGCATATTGCACAGGCCCGACAGACCCAGATTGCCCAACTGGGCGACCAGGGTGGGATCGATCCCCTTGCGTTCGATCAGATATTTGCGGCCCTCGTCGGTGTTGAAGAGGACGAACAGGGTATCGGTCGAATGATCGGAGATCGCGGCGACCAGGTCGGTGTTCATCACATTGTGGATGTAAGGCACATGCTTGTCGCCGATGCCCTGAATGTTGTGTTCACCAAAGCCGTTGGAGAGCAGCGTCGGGCATTCGGCGGCTTCCACCGCGACGATCTTCGAGCCCAGGGCCTTCTTCAGATGGTCGCCGGCGGCCAGGGTGCCGCCCGAACCCGAGGCCGAGACGTAAGCCGCCAGCCGGCTTCCCGGACGGCCCTTGGCCAGGGCGCCGTACAGCGTTTCCAGGGCGGCGCCGGTCACCGTGCGGTGGACGAGGTAATTCCCGAACTCGCAGAACTGGTTGAAGATGATGTTGTTGGGATCGCGATCCAGCGCGGCGCAGGTGTCGTAGATTTCCTTGACGTTGCTCTCGGAGCCGGGCGTGCGGACGATGTCGGACGGGTCGTTCACCCACTTGTCCAGCCAGTCGAAGCGTTCCTTGCTCATGTTTTCGGGCAGCACGGCGACGCCGCGGCAGCCCAGGATCTTCGAGATGGCGACGCCGCCCCGACAATAGTTGCCGGTCGACGGCCAGATCGCCCGGTGATGCGTCGGGTCGAACTGCCCGGTCACCACCCGCGGCACCAGGCAGCCATAAGCGGCCAGCACCTTGTGCGCATGGATCATCGGGAAGCGGTTGCCCAGCGCCAGGACGATGCGGGCCTTGACGCCGGTCAGCTCGGAGGGCAGCTCGATATGGCCGGGAACCTCGGCGAGGCCGGTGCGCTCGGCATCGTTGAACCAGTGCACGCGGAACAGGTTGAGCGGATGGGGGCCATCCGGATCGACATCCTTGAGCTTGGCCTTGATTGCCGCGGGGATGGAGGAGGGAGCCTTCAACTGGCCGATGGTCGGCAGCAGTACGCCGGCCTCGCGGAAACGCGCCAGCGTCCGCTCATAAACATCGGCATCGACCACCGTGCGTTCGAGCCCTAGACGCGCCATAGTATTACCCTTTCCCGTTGAAACGATCGTTGCATCACAATGCCGCCATGCGGCTCCACAAATCTTTCGACAGCCGCTCCGCCGCCTCGGCGATGGCTTGGGCCGATCCTTGCACCAGATCGCCGTCGGTGACCACCAGACGGCCATCCACCACCACGTGACGGACGCGGCCCCGTTCCCGGACGACCACGTCGCCCAGCGCGCCGGGCGCCAGATCCCCGGGCCGGGTTCCGAACCGTTCGGCGACCAGCGTCCGCCCGGCGGCCAGCCGTCCGGCGGTTCCCGGGTCGGCGTGCAGGGCGGCCAGCCGGTCGAGCGCGGCTTGTTCCTCGGCCATGTCGGCGTCCCAGCCGTCGGTCCCCAGCGCCACCTTGCCGCTGGCCGACAGCGTCTTGGCATAGCCCACGCGGTTGCCCTCGTTGGAGCGGGGATTGTGGACCAGCCAGCAATTCCGCGACTGGGCGAAACCCACCTGCTCGGCGTCGAGATGAACGCCGTGCGCCAGGATGGATCCGGGGATCAAGGCGTCCAGCGACGCCAGGCGTTCCAGCGGTCCCTGGAAGCCGCGGGCGCGGGCGTCCTCGACATCGGCCAGATCCTCGGCCACATGGACGTGCAAGACGGTGCCCAGGTCGCGGGCGAGATCGCCGGCCTCCCGGATCGTCTCGTCGGAGACGGTGAAGCCGGCATGCAGGCCGACCAGCGGCCGGATCAGGCGCGAGGGGGAGATCCGGCGGCATTCGTCGAGGCCCCGGCGTGCTTCCTCGCGGCCGAAATTGCGCTCGGTGGCGCCGTAGCAGAGCATGGCGCGCATGCCTCGCCGTTGGCAGGTCTCCGCCAGGATGCCCAGGGATCCCTCGATCAGATCGGGCGATTCGTGATGATCGATCAGCGTCGTGGTGCCGGCCAGCAACGCCCGCGTCACATAATCCTCGGCGGCGGCGGCGAGGCTTTCGGCGTCGAGCGCCCGGTCGAGCCGCCACCACACCTTTTCCAGGATCTGGAGGAAGTTCCGGGGGGCCTCGGCGGGGGCCGGCATCCCATAGCGGGCCAGGCCGCTGTAGAGATGGGTATGCGCGCAGACGGCGCCCGGCGCGATCTCGCCTTCGGGACAGGCCAGGCGGGTGGCGAATTCCGGAACGTCCTCGCTGACCAGCCCGTCGACCACCGAAACGCTGCGGCCGAGGCGGTCGGGCCCAATGAGCAGAGTCCCCGGTTTCGACGGGTCCGGGCGCCGCTCGGATTCGGGTGCGTCGCTCAATGCCATTGATCCCGGTCGGCGTCGGGAATGCGCCCGACGTTGATGGCTTTGGCCGCCGGGGAGTCCTTCATCGGCAGGCGCATGTGGCGGGTTCCGTCGAAGGCTTCCAGGGCGGCGGCCACCGCTCCGGCGGTGGGGACCAGGCCGATCTCGCCGACCCCCTTGGCACCGAACGGTCCCTCGGGTTCGTGCTCCTCCACCAGGATGACCTCGACCTCGGGCATGTGCTGGGCGCGGAGCACGCCGATCTCGCGCAGCTTGTGGGTCACCGGCAAGCCGTCCTTGCAGGGGAGCTCCTCGGTCAGGGCGTAGCCCAGGCCCATATGCACGGCGCCCTGGATCTGCGCCTCGCACTGCTGGGGATTGAGGGCTCGGCCGACGTCATGGGCGGCGATCACCCTCTCGACCTTGCCCGTCTCGTCGAGGATGACCACCTGGGTGGCCCAGCCGAAGGCGGTATGGGTCTTGATCTTGCCGTTCTTGGTCTGTCCCGGCGCGGTGGTGTCGTCGATCTTGGTCTCGCCCTCGTAGATCCGGCCGACCAGATCGGGAAGACGAAGGCCGGCGTCGAGGTCGGCCTTCAGCCTGGTCGCCGCGTCGATCACCGAGCGTCCGGCCAGCAGGGTGCCGCGCGAGCCGGTGGTCTGGCCCGTTCCCACTTCGAAACGGCTGTTGACCTGCGGACGGAACAGCGAAGCCGGCAGACCCGTCACCTCGACGGCGCATTGGATCAGGATGGTGAGCAATCCCTGGCCCATTTCAGTGAAGCCGGTGTAGAGGCCGATGGAGCCATCGGTTTCGATGGTCAGGCGGCATTTGCCGAACTCGATGGCGCCATTGCCGATACCGGAATTTTTCACCGCGCAGGCGATGCCGACGGCGCGGCCCGTGGCGCGGGCGGCGTAATAGCTGTCCTTGACGGCGAGCAGGGTCTTCTCAAGGCCGACCGATTTTTCGAGAATCTGGCCGCTGGTGAAGACGTCGCCGACGCGCACCCCGTTGCGCCAGCGCATCTCCCAGCCGTCGATGCCGACCTTGGCGGCCAGCATGTCGAGGCAGCCTTCGATGGCGAAGCTGGTCTGGTTGACCCCGAAGCCGCGCATGGCGCCGCAGGGCGGGTTGTTGGTATAGGCCGCCGTCGCCTTCAGCGACAGGGCCGGAATCCGATAGGGGCCGCAGGCGTGGCCGGCGGCGCGTTCCAGCACTTTGCCGCCTACCGAGGCATAGGCGCCCGAATCCCCCAGGAGATCGACCTCCGCCGCGGTCAGCCGGCCTTCCGCGTCGCAGCCGACCCGGTAATGCATGGTGATCGGATGACGCTTGGGATGCATGCGCACCGAATCCTCGCGCGAAAGCGCCAGGCGGACCGGCCGGTTGGTCAGATGGGCCAGGAGCGCCGTCTGGGCCTGGATGGTCATGTCCTCCTTGCCGCCGAAACCGCCGCCGTTGGGCACCAGTTCGACGAAAACCCGGTCCTCGGGCACGCCCAGGACCGCCGCCACATGGCGCCGATCGTCGAAGATGCCCTGGCTTTGCGTGTAGAAATGCAGGCGCCCGTCGGGCAGGGGAACGGCGAAGGCGGCCTCGGGCTCAAGGAACAGATGTTCGATGCGCTGGGTCTGCCAGGTGCCGGAGACCACATGGGCGGAGGCGGCCAGGACGGCTTTCGTGTCGCCCCGCGTGATCTCGGTCACCGACAGGACGTTGTCGTGCTTGGGGTTGACCTGCGGAGCGGCGGGTTCGATGGCCCGCCTGGGATCGAGCACCGGAGGAAGGACCTCGTACTCGACCTCGACCAGTTGCGCGGCTTGCCGCGCCGTCCGGCGGTCGACGGCGGCGACGGCGGCCAGGACGTCGCCGACATAGCGGACTTCCTCGCCCTCGGCGACGAAGCAGGGCCAATCCTTGTAGATCTGCCCGACCCAGCGGTCGCCGGGCACGTCCTTGGCGGTGGCGACGCGAACCACGCCGGGCAGGGCCAAGGCCTTCGAGGTGTCGATGCGCAGCACGCGGGCGCGGGCGTGGGCCGAAAAGGTCACGGCGCCATAGAGCATTCCGGGCGCTTCCAGGTCGTTGACGAAGGGGCGGGTGCCCAGCGTCAGTTCGGCGCCCTGATAGCGCTTGAGCCGGGAGCCGACGCCGCCGTCCTCGACGGTGGCCGGCAGGCCGCCGCCGCGTTTGGCGGCATTGATCAGCTGCACCGCGTCGATGATTTTCACATAGCCGGTGCACCGGCAGAGATGGCCGTCCAGCGCGCGGGCGATCTCGTCGCGCTCCAGCGGCCGGTCCTGATCCGTCAGATGCTTGATGCGCAGGACCAGGCCCGGCGTGCAGAAGCCGCATTGCAGGCCCGCCGCGGCCTGGAAGGCGTCGGCATAAAGCTGACGTTCGTTCCCGGAGACGCCCTCCAGCGTGGTGATGGAACGCCCCTCCACCTGCTCGACCTTGATCGAACAGGTCACCTTCGGCAGGCCGTCGATCAGGGCCAGGCAGCAGCCGCATTCCTTCTGCGGCGCGCATCCATCCTTCAGCGACTTCAGCTTGAAGCGTTCACGCAGCACTTCGAGCAGCGACAGATCTCCAGGCACGTGGATCTCGCGAAGTTCGCCGTTCAGGGTGAAACGGACGGTCTTGGTGGTTGACATAAACGGTGTCCTTAAAGGTCGAAATCGCCGAAATCATCATGCAGCTGTTCGCTGCGATGCAGACGCTGTTGCGCGGCCTCGCCCAGGGCGAGCGCCGCTCCCGAGCATAGATAGTTTAGCAGGCTGATGCCGGCGACATAGGAATCGAAAAGGCTGGCCCCGCGGTTGAGGCAGCGGAAGCTGACCTTCGCCCATTGGGTCAGTTCGCCCAGCGACGGATCGCCGATCAACAGGACCGGCGTGCCGGCGCCGTCGGCATGTTTCAAGATTTTTCCCAGCACCGGTGGCCGCCGCCGGAAACCGAGGGCGAGCACCAGGTCCTCGGGAGACAGAACCGATAGCTCCTCGGCCACGGTCTGTCCCATGACCGGCAGCAGGCGCACGTCGTCCTTGACCTGAACCAGCAATTCGCGGGCGTAAAGGGCCAGGGCGTGGCTGTTCCTGAACCCGATGACCCAGATTCGGCGGGCCTTGGCCAAAAGCTCGATCGCCAGTTCGGTCTGACCCGGCGGGATGGTGCCCAGGGTCAAGGTCAGGCAGGTCAGATCCTGTTCCAGATGACGGCTGAGCGAGCCGCCCTGGCCAAGCGCGTCGGGCAGTTCGGCCAGGGGCGAGCCGTTCTTCCACTGGGCCCGGGCCTCCTGGCGCATTTCCTGGTAATCGGCATATCCCAGCCGGCGGACCAGCCGGGCCGTGGTGGCCTTGGAAACACCGGCGCGCGCCGCCAGTTCGGTGGCGGAATAGGCGGCCAGTTCGCTGCGCATCTCCAAAAGCACGTCGGCGATCTTCCGCTCCCCGGCGGGCAGATCGTCATATCGGTCTCGGATGGCCTGTTCCAGCGCGTCGCTCATGGCGCGATTAGAAACATATGTTTCATCATCAGGCAATATAGAAATTATCGTTTCATATTTCCGTTGACCGGAGAGCGGCCCGGTGGTTTCGTACACACTTCAGTTCGCTCGTCATTGCGAGCCGCAGGCGAAGCAATCCAGCGGTTCCCCGCATTCCTGATTGCTTCGCTTTGCTCGCAATGACGGTATCTGTTGAAGGAAACGGAAAACCATGCAGAACAACCTTCGGATCAATGGCGAGCGTCTGTCCTGGCGTTTGGCGGAACTGGCGACCAAGGGGGCCATCGAGGGGGGCGGGGTCGCCCGCCTGGCCCTTTCGGACGCCGACCGGCAGGGCCGGGATCTGGTGGTGTCCTGGATGAAGGAGCTGGGGCTGGCCGTCACCATCGACGGCGTCGGCAATGTGGTGGGCGTTCGCGCCGGGCGCGAGGACGGTCCGCTGGTGATGGCCGGCAGCCACATCGATACGGTGGCCACCGGCGGGCGCTACGACGGCAACCTGGGCGTGATGGCCGGCCTTGAGGTGATCGCCACCCTGAACGAGGCGGGGATCGTCACCAGGCGCCCGCTGGCGGTGGCCTTCTTCACCAACGAGGAGGGCTCGCGCTTCCAGCCCGACATGCTGGGCAGTCTGGTCTATGTCGGCGATCTGCCCCTGACGCAGGCCCTGGCGACGCCGGCCATCGACGGGGCCCGCCTGGGCGACGAGCTGACCCGCATCGGCTATGCCGGTCCGGCGCCGGTCGGCAAGCCCGGCGTGCATTCCTATGTCGAACTGCATGTCGAACAGGGGCCGGTGCTGGAGGCCGAGGGCTTCACCATCGGGGCGGTCGAAGGGGTGCAGGGGATTTCCTGGACCGAATTCACCATTTCCGGGCAATCCAACCATGCCGGCACCACGCCGATGCGGCTTCGTCACGACGCCGGCTACGCGGCCGCCGAGATCGCCACCTTCGCCCGCCGGCTGGCCCGCGAGATCGGCGGCAATCAGGTGGCGACCGTCGGCGCGCTGACGCTTTCCCCCAATCTGGTCAATGTGGTCGCCGACCGGGCGCTGATGACGGTCGATCTGCGCAACACCGACGAGGCCCGCTTGCAGGAGGCCGAGAAGCGGTTGTTCGCCTTCGCCGACGAGATCGCGGCGTCGGAGGGCGTCGAAATCACCCGGCGCACCCTGGCACGCTTCGAGCCGGTGGCGTTCTCGGCCCCCCTGGTGGCGCGTGTCGAGGCCATCGCCAGGGAGTTCGACCTGCCGGTCAAGCGGCTTCCCAGCGGGGCCGGGCACGATGCCCAGATGCTGGCCCGCGTCTGTCCCGCCTGCATGATCTTCGTGCCCAGCGTCAAGGGCATCAGCCACAACGTCAAGGAATATACCGCGCCCGACGATCTGACGGCGGGCGCCGACGTGCTTTTGCGTCTGCTGCTCGAAATGGCCGAATGATGCGCACTCTGATCAAGAACGCCCAGATCGTCCGCGGCGATGGCAAGACGGCGCCCTTTTCCGGGGATGTGTTGGTCGAGGACGATGTGATCAAAGGCCTGGGGATGGTCGCTCGCACCGATGCCCAGACGGCCGATCAGGTGATCGATGCCAAGGGCCGGGCCCTTGCTCCCGGATTCACCGACACCCACAATCACGGCGCCCTGGGCGGAACCCTGCCGGGGTCCTCGGGCCTGCCGCGCGCCTGCGAGCTGGCCATCCAGGCCGGCGTGACCAGGCGCATCTGCGGCGTCGACGGTCTGTCGCCGGCTCCCGTTGCGGAAGCGCAGCGCTCGCAATACGCGGCCCAGTTGAAGCCGCTGGATGGCGCCATCGAGGGCGACTGGAGCTGGAGTTCGGTCGCCGAATTCCTGGCCTGGCACCGGGGCCGTTCTGTCACCGACATGGGCCTTTATCTCGGCCATTCGGCGGTCCGCCGCGTCGTCATGCACAATCTGGCCCGCGTCGCCACCGACACCGAGATCGCCGCCATGGCCGAGGTGGTCCGCCGCGAGGCGCCGATGACCCTCGGCCTGTCGACCGGGCTGGTCTACAACCCCGCCGTCTATTGCGACCAGCGGGAGATCACCGCCCTGGTCGGCGCCTTCAACAAGGTCAAGCCGGGCGCGTTGTTCCCCCATCTCCGATCGGAAAGCGACAATATCGTCGCCAGCCTGAAAGAGGTGGTCGAAGCCGCCGTCGACGGCGGTGGCGGCTATTGCAACGAGCATTCGAAGATCGCCGGGGCCAACAATTACGACCGCATCGGCGAGATGGAAGGCGTGCTGGCTGATGCCTCGGCCTCCATCCCCACCATGGAGAACATGTATCCCTACACGGCGGGCTCGACCACCGGCGACGCCATCTTCCCGCCGGAGATGCGCTCCGGCACCCGCGCTGAATTCCTCGCCCGCCTGGGGGATGCCGAGATGCGGCGGGCGATGTCGCACAAGATGCGCTTCGACAGCAAGAGCTGGGACAATTTTATCCATTTCTGCGGCGGCCTGGGGGGAATCCAGATCGCCGGCGTGCGGCCCGGTGTCGGCGACGCCCTTCTGGGCAAGCGCCTGAGCGATGTGGCCGCCGCGGCCGGCATCGACGACATGATGTCCGATGCCGCCTACGATGCCGTCTTCGATTTCTACAGCGCCAATGCCGGCGAGATCTCCATCATCACCCACTACGGCAACGACGCCACGGTCGAACGGTTCTTCCGGCGTCCGACGATGGCCATCTGCACCGACGGGCTGATGCCCGGCCCCGGCCAGAAACCCCATCCCAGGGCCATCGGCGCTTTCCCCAAGGCCTTGCGCATGGGCCGCGAAATGGGCATTCCGCTCGAACAGATGATCTGGCGCCTGGCCACGCTGCCCTGCCGCTTCCTCAATCTGTCCGATCCCACCTTGCGGGTCGGCGCCGACGCCTCGCTGGTCCTCTTCGATCCGGAAACGGTGGGGGAGAAGAACGACTACCTCGATCCCCTGGTCCGGCCGGCCGGCATTGACATGGTCTGGATCCACGGGCAGCGGGTGTTCGACCATGGCCAGTTCATCGTGCCGAAGCCGTTCCCCGGGCGGATCTTGACCAGTCCGTTGCGGGCTTAACCGCCATCCCTCATGGATGCCAGGTGCCGGCGGAACCACGCGGCCAGGGCCGCCTCATCGATGGTCCCGGCTGCAACGGCTTCCACCGTCTTCACGGCGTTGATCGCGTCGAATCGGAGGCGTTCCCCGTTGTCGGCCAGAAACAGGCGGGCGATCACCCAGGCTGTGCGCTTGTTGCCGTCCGTGAAGCCGTGATTTCGGGCCAACCCGTAAGCATATGCCGCCGCCAGGTCCGCGACATCCGGTTGACCATAGACGGTCAGGTTCTGGGGCCGCGCCAAAGCTGATTCGATCGCCCCCTGGTCACGGATACCTTCCAGGCCGCCATGTTCGGCCAACTGGCGGTCATGAATGGCATAAACGACATTGGAGCCGACCCAGCGCCAGCTCTTCACTTCGCCAGGGCCCGCAGGATCTCGCGGTCCTCATGCATGATTTCCTCTGCCAAGGTCATCTGGCGCTCGAAATCGGGATCATAGGGGGTCAGTCGGTAACTGCCGTCCGGAGCCTCGGTCAGATAGACGGTGTCGCCCTTCTGGACTTTGAGGCGCGCCATCGCTTCCTTGGTCAGAATGAATCCGGCGGACGCGCCGACAGTGGTGACTTTGAATGCGAGCATGAGAAATCCTCCGTATATAATAAATATTATATACGACCGGGCCCTCTTGCAAGCGACCGCGGTTATTCTCTCAAATTCTCGTAGACCGATCCGAAGGGCGCGCGGGGAAGGTAGCGTCCTCCGCCGGCTTCGGCCCGAAGGTCGCCGTCCGCCCACAGATGGCGGCCGCCGGCCACGGTGTGGACCACCGATCCCTTGAGCCGGCGGCCCTCCCAGACCGAGAAGTCGGTGTTCTGATGCTGGGTGGACGCACTGATGGTCTTGCTTTTGGCGGGATCGAGAATGGCGATGTCGGCGTCGGCGCCGATGCTCAGCGTGCCCTTGCGCGGCCAGAGATTGAAAGTCTTCGCGGCGTTCGCCGAGGTCAGGGCGACGAAGCGTTCCGGCGAAATATGCCCGCCTTCCACGCCCAATGCCCAAAGAATGTTCATGCGGTCCTCGACGCCGCCACAGCCGTTGGGGATCTTGGTGAAGTCGTCTTCGCCCAGGCGCTTTTGCGCGCGGGTGAAACAGCAATGATCGGTCCCGGTGATGCTGAGCGTGCCGGCCTCGACGGCCTTCCACAAGGCCTGGGGATGGCCGTCGGGCCGGTAGGGCGGGCTCATCACATGGCCGGCGGCGATATCGAAGTCGGGGTTCTCATAGACCGAGGCGTCGATGGCCAGGAAGCCGGGCAGGGTCTCGCCGATCACCCCGACGCCGCGCGCCTGGGCTTTTTGAATGGCTTCCGCCGCCTCCGCCGCCGAAACATGCACGACGTAAAGCGGCATCTTGAGAAGTTCGGCCATGGTGATGGCGCGCAAGGTGGCCTCGCCCTCGCATTGGGAGGGACGGGACAGCGGATGCCCCGCCGGCGCCCGGACGCCTTCGGCCCGCAGCTTGCGTTGCAGATGGGCGATCAACTCGCCGTTTTCCGCATGAACCTGGGGCAGGGCGCCCAGGTCGCGGCAGCGCAGGAAACCGGCCAGGATCTCCTCGTCGGGAAGCATCAGGCCGCCCTTGTAGGCCAGGAAGAATTTGAAGCTGGTCACGCCGTGGTCATGGACCAGGGCCGGCATTTCGGCGGCGAAACCCTCACCCCACCAGGACACGGTCATGTGGAAGCCATAGTCGATCGAGGCCTTGGCCGCCTTTTCCCGCCAGGCGGCCAGGGCGTCGAGCGGCGACTGGCCTTTGTCGGGGCCGACGAAATCGAGAATGGTGGTGGTGCCGCCGGCGGCCCCGGCGGCCGTTCCGGTGAAAAAATCGTCGGCGACCACCGTGCCCATCATCGGAAGCTGCATATGGGTATGGGGATCGATGCCACCCGGCATGACGAAACATCCCCCGGCGTCGATGACCGATGCGCCGGCCGGCGCCTCCAGGTCCCGTTCGACGGCGGCGATTCGTCCTTCGTGGCATAACAGATCGGCCCGTTGCCGCCCGCTTTCGCTGATCACGGTACCGCCCCGGATCAGAATATCGGTGGTCATGGATTTTTTCCGTTCTTCGATAAAGCTTAAAAGAGTCGAGAGCTTCAGGACGGACAAGGTAAACCACCAAGGCACCGGGATACCAAGAGGCTTTTCCGTTTCTTCGGTGAGGGAATTCCGGTCGGGCGACGGCATATGCCGGTGGCCGCCATCCGCCCCGTCCCTTATGGAGGGAACGGTTTGACAGGGCAAAGATGAAGCGGGGGAGAACTCTCCCCCGCTTCGCCGTGATCAGTTGAAGTGGTAGCCGACTTCGAAGAAGACGGCCCGCTGGACGGGGTTCGGAACGCTCGCGCTGCTGCGGGTGCCGAACTTGTTCAGCCAGTATTCGTAACCGATGCCGGCGTCGACCTTGCCCGGCTTGCCGCCGGCCATGGCGCCCACGTCGAACATCAGCTTGGGATGGGCAAGGAACTCGGTGGTGTGTCCGGCATCGTTCGAGGTTCCCTTGCCCTTGGGGCCGATCAGGTTGGCATAGCCGGTGAACTTCATCGGAACCGGGCCGATAGTGATCGGATAGAGCCAAGAGGTCTCGAATTCCGGCACGGCGTCGAAATTGTCGGCCTGACCGTTGTCATGATAGCCGTTGGTGTTCCATTCATGCGCCATATGAATGGAAATGTCCCAGAAGCCCTTGGGCAGGGCAATGGAGAACTGCGGGCCGGCGACGATCATCTTCTTGTTGGAGGCGAAGGCATCGTTCTGGGTACACCAGTCGGCGCCGATCTCAAGGCTCACGTCCTTGATCGGACCGAAGGCGAAAACCTTGGTGCCGGAAATCTTGTTGCCGCTGAAGGACGAGCGGAACAGGCCATAGAACTCGCCCGATCCCGTGCTCTTGGTACCACCGTTCTGGTAGTCGGACGCGAAGGCGTAGTTGGTTGCGTCCTGACGTGTGAACTGCTCGACGTCGAGGCTGAAGAAGTTGGCCCCGTAATCCCACTCGTCGGCATGCGACAGGTTGACCGCATGTTCCTGGACATCCTTATAGGTGCCGGGCTGCTTGTCCTGCCACAGATAGCGATAGCTGAGATAGGTGTCCGTCCACAGGAAGTCACTTGCATGCGCGGGCGCGGCAGCCATGCCCGCACAGATCGCCAACAGCGACGGCAACAGTTTTTTCAGCATATTTCATTCCCCCGTTCAGGTGAGTGCTTGAGAAATGGTCCGCGGTTCGGGAATTGCCGGAAGACCAAATTCTCCGATCACTGCCTGTTGCGGCGTCGACCGCCGAACACATCGGCTGCAGAACTTGAACTTTCCGGCATCGCAGGCCCTCCGCTCGGACCTCCGTGGGGCGGGCCTTTTAAAAACCCTCATGACCAACCCCAAACCACTGGACTAAGCCATAAGCATAGGGCGTGCCAACCGACAGAAGTTGGCGGCGGTGGAATTTTTTTGTTGAAAGACAATGGATTGCGCCACGCCGGCGACGGTGGTTCGTTTGCAGGAGAATCGACCGCGAAAGAGTGGCTAAGTTTTGCCCCATTTCCTGACCGAGTGGTCAAATTTTGTGCATATGACCACGCGGAGTGTGGGGAAGCTCGGCCTGTTTCCCCGGGTTCCGGTCTTGATGTGGCATTATTGTAACAATGTGGCAAATTGAATTGATTTTGGAAAATTTTGTTACAGTGAATCGCTTCGTTTTCTTTTTGGCAGACGATATTTTGGGGTGTCCGGAAAAAGGGTTGGGGGTGCGCTGCTTATTCTCTGGGCAGGCTTTTTGTTTCTGACGGGGATTTGGGGCGGATTTACCGAAATCTATGAAGGGTGTTGCATAAAACGCGCCAAGTTGTTTCTCTGTGCGAGAGCTTATCCGGCGGATGCCCGGCTCAAAGCCACGGCTGTCCGGCACAGTTTGTGCGTTGCTCGCATTTGAATGATAGCTGCAACCAAAACCGTCATTGCCGGACTTGATTCGGCAATCCATGATTGTGCGGACCGACTGACGTCATTGGAAGCGGCACGTGGATCCCCGGATCAAGTCCGGGCATGGCGACTTATAGTTGAACAGAAGCGCATAAATTTCCCCATGCATTGAGGGCAAAATCCGTGCCGGACAGCCGTGGCTCAAGGCCGGGTATGACGCTATTTGATTGAATTGCGCAAAAATACCGTAAGGGCGGTAACTCTGAGAGCGCATCCTAAGGTTTTAGATGACGCCCACGTTGCTGGGGGCTCAGGCGACGTTCAGCCCGGCGGACAGATAATTGACGGAACCGCTTTCGGTGACGGCGACGCGCAGCAATTCCATGAGGCGAAGCCGGGTCAGATCGACGGGCGTGTTCGCGGTGCCTTCCGTGGTGCCGGCGGGATCCGCCGGATCAAGCGTCAGGTCGAAATCCGCGCCGATATAGCGCACGCGCCCTTTGCCGCTGACCACAGTCACGGTCTGGCCGTCGAACCGGCCATACATGTGAAGCCCTTCGGGGCGTGTTTCGAACGCGAATCCGTCGCGGGCCGGGGCCTCCGCCCAGCTTTGCCGACTGCCGAAAAACAGGGGCTTGACCAGATAGGGGCCGCCATCTTCGGGGCACATGACGTCGCAGTTTCCGCATTCGTTGCAGGCGTCGGCGAAAGTGCCGATCTGGCGCGGCTTCTCAAGGTTGACCTCGCCCGACGTCTCGACAGTCCAGCCATCATCGGTGCGGCGCAAATGCTCGATGGGCAGACGCGTCGGGGCGATCGGCAGCGAGAAGTTGGCGTCGTTGGGGCAAAGCGGGATGCATTTGTCGCAGGTCAGGCAATCGAACAGGGTCAGGTGGCTGCCGATTTTTTTGGGCGGCACGCTGTTTTCGGCGGCCCGGTAACGCGGGTCGGCAAGCACGCGCGCCGCGTAGATCTCGGTGTTTTTCAGCCGCGCGGCGCCCACCCAGGCGGAGAAGGCGTCGCCCGCGGCGGCGGCCAGATCGCCGCCGTCCGCCAGGGCGTCCCGGCATTTCCGCATTTGTTCGGCGGGCAGGCCGAGCGATGCCAGCGCCGGTTCGGCCTGGCCATAGGCCTTCAGCACGAAGCCGTCGATATCGGTGGCACCCAAAGCTTCCATCCGGGCGGCGAGAT
Source organism: Telmatospirillum siberiense (assembly GCF_002845745.1). GTDB lineage: Bacteria > Pseudomonadota > Alphaproteobacteria > Rhodospirillales > Magnetospirillaceae > Telmatospirillum > Telmatospirillum siberiense. The sequence goes on from NZ_PIUM01000001.1 coordinate 456,412, forward strand.
CGGCGAAATATCGTTGCGCGCGGCCGTAACCGCCGACCTTAAGCAAATCGGTGCAGACGCTGACGGGTTTCAGTCCCAGGGCGACGGCATCGGCGAAGTTGGCCGCGTCGATGCCGGCCGAGAAGGAGATGGGGAAGCGGTCGCCGAAGGTTTGCCGGAATTTCTGGACCAGGCTGATGGCCAGCACATGCAGCGGCGGCCCGGAGAGATACATTTCCTTCTCGCCGGTGAAGAAATGGCGATGGTTCCTGACCAGCAGCGTGTTGGAAAATTTTACGCCGAATCCGCGGCCCAGGCGTTCGGCCAGCGTGCCCAGGCGTTCGATGATGCCCACCACCTGCTCCCAGCGGGCGTCCTTGGCGAAGGCGGCGTCGGGAACCATCAGATCGGCATAGCCAAGGCGGTCGCGCAGGATGGCGTTGAGATCCTGGCGGCCGAGCAATGTCGGATTCAGCTTCACCACCAGATGCAGGCCGGCCTCTTCCAGCAGGAAGGCGCCGATGCTCTCGATTTCCTCGGGCGGACAGCCGTGGAAGGTCGACAGGGTCAGCGTGTCGGAAAGTTTCGTCGGAAAGGCCAGGTCGCGGAAGTGGGCGAAGGCGGCGGGGATTTGGCCGCGCAACCGTTCGACAACCTCGGACGCGTCCTTCATGCCGTCCAGAAATGCGCGAACCTTGGGGGAGCGGATGCCGGCCAGGTCGTAGCCGACGCTCATATCGAAAACGGTGTCGCCGAAACCGGGCGCCAATCCTTCCGCCTTCAGCATCTCGATCAGCATCGAGGCTTTGACATATTCCTCCAGCGACTGCTTCAACGACAGTTCCTGCGACCATTCGACGTTGAAGCCGATGGTCTGCATGTCGATGCAGGGTCTGGGAATTTCCAGATCGTCTTTGATCTGGACGGTCTTCAATTCCATCACCCGGCCACCGGCGAGCCAGGCGAGAACGATATTCTGGGCCAGTTGGGTATGGGGGCCGGCGGCCGGTCCGAAGGGCGTGGAGGCCCGATGCCCATGGATCGAAACCGACAGGTCGCGCGCCGGAGCGGCCTGCACGATGCGCCGCGCCGGATAGTCGAAAATCGCCCCATTGCGTTCCAGCTCTTGAAACATGCGGGTGATCAGGACGGCAAAGGGAACGGGACGGAGTTCGACCATGAAACGGTTACCGGCTGCTTAAGTTGCGCGCATGCGGACCGGACGAGGCCCGCGATGAATGTGTGGGTGAAACGATTGTTCCATCATTTTGTGATGATGAAACGAGTGTGCCTAAAATCAGGGGAGCCCGCAACCCTCTTCAGGGCAATCGGTGAACCCGCTTGCCCTGGTTTAAATTGTTGCCCTTCAGACGCCGGGCGGCGGACATCCGTCCGCCTCGGGCTTCCTCCGCTAAAGCTTCGGGGATCGCGGTAGGGACGCTCATTGCTGAGCGCCCCCCGCACAGATCCGTACGTGCGGCTTTCCCGCATACGGCTCCCACCTCGGGTATTTGACGGCGAACCTCTGGTTCGGCCAGGGATGAAGGATGCGGGGCTTAGGTAGCCAGTCAT
>NZ_PIUM01000020.1 GCF_002845745.1 Telmatospirillum siberiense
AGAGGTTCGCCGTCAAATACCCGAGGTGGGAGCCGTATGCGGGAAAGCCGCACGTACGGATCTGTGCGGGGGGCGCTCAGCAATGAGCGTCCCTACCGCGATCCCCGAAGCGTAACGGAGGAAGCCCGAGGTGGACGGATGTCCGCCGCCCGGCGTGTGAGGGACAAAAATTTAAAGCAGGGCAACCGGGTTCACCCGATTGCCCTGCGCCCCCTTGCCGCAGGACGGTTTCATGGCCAGATTAAGGGTCGTCGTCCGCGATCCTGCCGCGCCTTGACGGAGGGGTCCGGCAAACTTTAGAGTCGCGGCTCAAGATTCGAAGGCCCTGCGCCTGGTCGCTGCAAAGGTAGGAAGATAATGAAACATATCACGGATAGCTCGTTTGAGGCGGACGTGCTCAAGGCGGGCGGACCGGTGCTCGTGGACTTCTGGGCGGAGTGGTGCGGTCCCTGCCGGCAGATCGCCCCGGCCTTGGAGGAGTTGTCCACCGAACTGGTCGGCAAGATCACCGTCACCAAAATCAACATCGATGAAAACCCGCAGACCCCCAGCAAATACGGTGTCCGCGGAATTCCGACGCTGATGATCTTCAAGGACGGTCAGGTCGCCGCCACCAAGATCGGCGCCCTGCCGAAGAGCAAGCTCTACGAGTGGGTCCAGTCGGTGCTCTAAGGCGGCCGGCACCCCTCGTCGATGTCACAGGCCCCGCCTCCGCCAGGAGAGCGGGGCTTTTTTTAACTCCTCCGCCTCGGCGATGGGAGTCGTATGATGAGAGTGGTCACCCTGGGGAGAAATAAGCGTGGAACCGGCGCCGGCGGCTGAAAACATTCCCCCACGTCCGACCACCATGGGTGCCAAGGCGATTGCCGCCGCCACGGTGGGCAACCTGCTGGAAATCTACGACTTCATTGCCTACGCCATGTTCGCCGTACCGATTTCCAAGGCTTTTTTCCCGCCGGGTAACGACTATGTCGCCCTGATCCTGACCTTCGTGACCTTTGGCATGGGGTTTCTGGCCCGGCCGCTGGGTGCGCTCGTCATCGGCGCCTATGCCGACCGGCATGGCCGGAAGGGCGCCTTGAGCGTGACGATCCTGATGATGGCGGCCGGGACCGCCGTCATCGCTTTTTGCCCGACCTACCACAGCATCGGGCTGGCCGCCCCCATTCTGGTCACCCTGGGGCGTATCCTCCAGGGGTTCTCGGCGGGCGGCGAAGTCGGCGGAGCGGTGGCCACGCTGCTCGAAAATGCGCCGTTGAAGCGGCGCGGCTTTTATTCCGCCCTCCAGCAGACGTCGCAAGGCTGCGCCGTCCTCGTCACCGGCCTCGTCGGCGTCGTGATGACCCAATTGTTTTCGCAAGACGAGATCATGAACGGCTTCTGGCGAATAGCCTTCATGATCGGACTGCTGATCGCGCCCGTCGGCTTCTATATCCGCTCGCGCGTCGAGGAGACGCCGGCCTTCCTGTCGGTCAGGAAAGAGGCGCGGGAGTCACGCATATTGACGCTCGTCGTCCGCCATATCCGCTCCGTTCTCCTCGGCATCTTGGTCATGGTGCTGTGGACGGTCGCCACTTATGTCTCCAATTATTTCACCACCTACGCCGTTCGCGAAATTCATCTCAGTCTGCAGCAAAGCTACATCGGCCAGATTTCCTACGGCATCACCATGCTGATCGTCTGCCCCCTGGCTGGCCGGCTGAGCGACGCCGTCGGCCGGCTCCGCTGCCTGATAACGGGCGCCATCGGCATCGGCCTCGTCGCCTATCCGGCCTTCTGGTTCCTGATCAATCATCCCGGTCTCGGCAGTCTTTGCCTCGCCCAGATCTCCATCGCTCTTTTCCTGGCGCTTTACGCCAGTACCGCATCGACCGTCCTCGGGGAGCTTTTCCCCACCACGGTCAGGGCCACGGGCGTCTCCCTGTCCTATTCGTTCGGAGTGACGATCTTCGGCGGCTTCACGCCGGTCATCGTGACGGCGCTGCTGGGCTACACCGGCGATAAACTGGCCATCGCCTATTATCTGATCGGCGCGGCCCTGTTCAGTATCCTTCCCCTACTTTTGATGCGACGGCGCCCAGCCCTCCCGGCATAGCCGTCTTGACATTCTGTATGCCAGCATGCTGTATGTCAGTCTTCAAGATCAGCCTTGATGTCATTCCCGTCCCAGGGGGCAAGGCATTGGGAGGAATCGCCAATGATAAGAACGTCCGTTTTCCCCAGACGCTATGTGCAAGGCGCCGGGGCGCTGCATCAACTCGGTCCGGAACTCAAGCGGTTGGGCAGCAAGGTGTTCGCCCTGGTCGATCATTTCGTCGCCGACCAGATCACACCCTATCTCGACGGCTTGACCGACGTTTCCGTCGTCAGCCATCTCTTCACCGGCCATTGCACTCATCCGATCATCGAAAATATCGCCGCCATCGCCAAGAAAAGCGACGCCACGGTCCTGGTGGCCTTCGGCGGTGGCAGCGTCCTCGACGTCGGCCGCTCGGCGGCATCGGCAGCGGGCATGGCTTTCGTCAGTGCCCCGACCATTGCCGCGTCCGATGCCCCCTGTTCGGGAATTTCCATTGTCTATGACGAGAACGGCGTGATGAGCGGACGGCTCACTCTACGCAATCCCGACCTGGTGATCGTCGATACGGCCCTGATCGCCAAGGCCCCCGTCCGATTTTTCGCCGCCGGCATCGGCGACGGCCTGGCGACCTGGTATGAAGCGGATTCCTGTCGCCGCTCCCATTCGGGCACCATTTCCGGGGTCACCGGAACTGCCCTGGCCCACGCGGCCGCCAGGCTCTGCCGCGACACCATTCTCGAGCGCGGACGCCAGGCGGTGAACGATTGCCGGGCGCATCTGGCCACGCCGGACCTGGACGCCGTCGTCGAAGCGACCGTCCTGCTGTCGGGCATTGGCTTCGAATCCGGCGGTCTGGGGGCGGCTCATGCCATCCATAATGGATTGACCATGCTGCCGCAGACGGCCCGCTACATGCACGGCGAGAAAGTCGCCTTCGGTCTGCTCGCCTCCCTTTTCCTGTCCGAACGCGCCGAGGAGGAACGCCGCGCCCTGTTCGCGTTCTGCCGCGACGTCGGATTGCCGGTCCGGCTGAGCCAGATCGCCTGCGACGCCGGCGACGACGAAGCCCTGACGACCGTCGCGGCCAAGGCTTGCCAGCCCGGATCCAACATCCACAACGAACCTTTTCCGGTCACCCCGGATATGGTGGTCACGGCGTTGAAGGCAGCCGATCTTTTTGGAGCGCACTATTCGGCCGCATCCCCTTCGGAGTAACGCCGCCATCCCGGCCGGAGAGACCGTCGTCGAGATTCCAGAACGACCCCTCTCTCCGGGCGATATGGGCGTCGAGCAGTTCCAGCGCCTCGCCCAACCCGCCCCGCGCGATTAGCTCGGACAAGCGCAAATGCTCGGCGAACCCTTTCTTCAAATGGTCGGGATGGGAGCCGAGGCGGTTCCGCAGCGCGGCGATTTTCGACGCGACCGTCTGATAGGCGTCGTTGAGAAAGACATTGTCCGCATGGTCGAAAATCCGCTGATGAAACTGCGTGTCGAGCCGCAGATAGGCCCGGGTCTGGCCCGTCTCGCGGGCCTCGGTCATCCGCCTCGTCGTTTCGGCCAGGGCGGCGGCCAGATCCTTCCGGCGCCGCTCCATCGCCAAGGCCAGCGCCTTGGCCTCAAGGCAACAACGCACATCGCAGATATCGGCGAAATCTTTCGGTCCCAGGGTAAAGACGCGGGTGTTTTTTTGCGGTTCGGCGAAGACCAGGCCTTCGATTTCCAGGCGGGCGAAGGCTTCCCGGACGGGGGTCCGGCTGACGTCCAGGCGGCTGGCGATCTTCGACTCGGACAAGGCTTCGCCCAGCTCCAACTCACCCTCGACGATGGAATGGCGCAGGGTGTTGGTGACAAGCTCGGTCAGCGACTTCGCACGTTCTATGCGCTCCATCCAATCCTTCCTTCGAATTCAATGGGCGCCGCCGATTGCCCTTTTTTAATGAAATATCCAACGCCCGAAGGCCTACCCTCCGGGCGTCATCATGGACCAGAACCGTCGTCGGGCCAACCCGTCAGGCGCGCATCCGGGACCGGTCGAGCAGGTCTCCATTGACGAGATTGCGCAGTTTTCCCTCGGTCAGATAGGTCATCACCGTCTCGATCGACAAACGGCGGGCGTCAAAGCGGCTTTCCGGGCTGTTCCAGGCGCCGTGCGGGGTCAGCAAAAGGCGTCCCTTGAGCCAGTCGGCCTGGGCGAGATAATCGCGAATGAGCGGCTCATCGGGTGAAGGCGGTTCCGTGGGCAGCACATCGAGCGCCGCGCCGGCAACCTGTCCGCTCCGCAAGGCCTGATGAAGCGCGTCGAGATCGACGACCGGCCCGCGGGCGGTATTGAGGAACAGGGCTCCCGGCTTCATGGCGGCGAAGGCCGCCGCATTCATCAAACCGGTAGTTTCCGGGGTCAGAGGGCAGTGCAGGCTGACGATATCGCTGAGGCCGAGGAGGGCTTCGAGCGATTCGACCCGTTGCACGCCGACGGCGATCTCGGTTCCCCGCGACACATAAGGATCATAGACGACCACATGCAGTCCGAAGGCTTTCGCCCGCAAGGCGGTCGCCGTTCCGATACGGCCGAGACCGACCAGACCGAGCGTGGTGCCCCGGATGCGCCGCATGCAGGTCGTTTCCGGATATTGCCAGGGACTGCGGATGTCCCGGCGCATGCGATCCTGAAATTCGGGAATGCCGCGGGCCAACGACAGCAGAAAGGCGATGGTGTGATCGGCCACTTCGCTGGTGCCGTAGTCGGGCGTGTTGCACACCGGAATTCCGGCGGCGGCGGCATCCTCCAGATTGATATGGTTGAACCCCACCCCGGCCCGCACGATGACGCGGCACTTTTTCGCCTTCCCGATCAGAGTCCGATCGATCTTCATCTCGTGCCAGACGAGGAAAGCGTCGCATGCCTCGAGATCCTCCAGCGGAATCGCCGCCGGGTCGCGCGTGCGGTGAAGACGGAATTCGACGTCCGGACCGGCGACTTTCCGTTCAACGAGAGCGTCATCCGGGTATTGGGCATCCGGGGTCAGGATGGTGAAACGCATTCTGGATTCTCTCCTTCCACTTATTTTTACATTTTATCTCAAGGTATTATGTCCTGACGCGAGGACCGGAATGCCGGTCATCGCCCAGGTGCGTGGCAATTCGGCAGACAGACCGTGTCTGTGACATTCTGTATGTCAGTATGCTAGTTTTCCGGATCCAATTGAAGTCAAATATGGCGATGAGGACCGATGCGATGACCGTTACGATAGCGGTCTGAATTCGTGGCCGCTTAACCCTCGCCCGCTTTGCGGGAGAGGGTGGCCGCTTTAGCGGCCGGGTGAGGGGGACTTAGCGTCCGCGCCACATAAAGACTTGTTTGTTTCTGCACACTTCTTCCGCGCTCGACGCGCGCAAGTCCCCTCTCCCGCAAGGGGCGAGGGTTAAGGCGTCCCTGCCGGTGTTCCGGCGGAAGCCGGAAAGGGTCCGCCTGTCGGCGGATCACCGGCACGGAGAGACCGGTGCCACTGTTTTATCCAAGGATGACAATGCACTGATAAGACGACAAATTAGCCATGCGTGAATGCCATAGCCTACAAGGGGCGGGCTTATCCTGCACTTATAGGCGAACCCGTCAGCCATTCTCGGCCAGCACCGTGCCGGCCAGATAGAGGCTGCCGCAAATCAGGATGCGGCCGACATCGGGTTTTCCGCACAGATCCGCCAAGGCGTCCGCCACGCTGGCGGCGGGCTCGGCGACCAGCCCTTCGTCGCGCGCCGCGGCACAGACCTGTTCGGCGCTCCGCGAATGGGCCTCACCGGGAATGGAGACACCCTTCATGCGACGGACCAGCGGCGCCAGGGGGGAGAAGAACCCCCGGCTGTCCTTGGTATCCAGCATCCCGGCGACCAGATCGAGCGATCGGTCGGTCCAGTTTTCCGCGATGAACCGGGCCAGCGCCTGACCGGCCGAGGGATTGTGTCCACCGTCCAGCCACAATTCGGCGCCGTCGGGCAAACAGGAGATCAGCGGACCGCGGCGCAGCCGCTGCAATCTCGCCGGCCATTCGGCCTGCCGCAGGCCGGCGGCCAGGGTGGCGGTGGCCGGCGCCATGACGCCCGCCAGAAGCCTGGTCGCGGCGACCGCCAGACCGGCGTTGTGGATCTGGTGCGGACCGGGCAGGGCGGGAAGAGGAAGGGAAACCACTTCCGCCCCCATGATAAAGCGGAATCCGCCGGGGGTCGGCTCGACCCGCCAATCGCGATCCTCGACGAACAGCGGGACGTCCAGGGCCTCGGCGCGCCGGCCGATGACGGCCATCGCCTCCGGCTCCTGACGTGCCGAAACGCAGGGAACGCCCGGTTTCATGATGCCGGCCTTCTCGAAGGCGATGGCGTCCAGGCTGTCGCCAAGGAAGGCCTGATGGTCGAAGGATACCGGCGTCAACAGGGTGAGCGCCGGCCGCTCGATGACGTTGGTGGCGTCGAAACGGCCGCCGAGACCGGTTTCCAACAGGCAAAGATCGGCCGAAGCGCGGGAGAAGGCCAGGAAGGCGGCCGCCGTGGTGATTTCGAAAAAGGTGATCGGACGGCCGGCGTTCCGCTCTTCGCACAGGGCCAGGATGCCGTCCAATGCCGCATCATCGATGATTTCCCCGGCGACGCGGATGCGCTCGGCGAACCGCACCAGATGCGGCGAGGTATAGACGTGAACGTCCTTCCCCGCCGCCTCGGCGATGGATCTGAGATAGGCGAGCGTCGAGCCCTTGCCATTGGTGCCGGCGACATGCACCACCGGTGGCAGGGTCCGTTCCGGATGGCCGAGGGCCTCCAGCAAGCCGAGAAGGCGGTCGAGCGCCAGGTCGATGACCTTCGGATGCAGTCCCTTGAGACGCTCGAGTGTGGCGTCAATCACCCGTATCGGTCTCGAAACTATCTGGAATATCCACCGGCAGGCTCAAGACCTGGCCGGCCGGACCGCGATGGCGCAAAAGGCCGAGCAGCGTCGCCAGGGTCTCGGGCAACTTGTGGCGATGCACGACCATGTCCACCATGCCATGCTCCAGCAGATATTCGGCGCGCTGGAACCCGTCGGGGAGCTTTTCGCGAATGGTCGTCTCGATGACCCGGGCACCGGCGAAACCGATGACCGCGCCGGGTTCGGAGATATGGATGTCGCCCAGCATGGCGAAGGAGGCCGAGACGCCGCCGGTGGTCGGATCGGTGAGCAGGACGATGTAGGGAAGCCCCTTCTCCTTCACCTTGTCGACGGCGACGGTCGTGCGCGCCATCTGCATCAGGCTCAGAATTCCTTCCTGCATACGGGCACCGCCCGACGCCGGAATGAGGATCAGGGCGGCGTCCTGCAATATGGCCAGTTCGGCGGCGGCGACGATGCCGTCACCGACGGCCATGCCCATGGATCCGCCCATGAAGGCGAAATTGAAGGCGGCGATCACCGTGTTGGTGCCGCCGATCTTGCCATGGGCGACAACGATGGCGTCCTGCTCCGAGGTCTTGGCCTGAGAATCCCGCAGACGGTCGACATAGCGCTTGCTGTCGCGGAACTTCAGCGGATCGACCACGCTCTTCGGCAATTCGATGCGCTGATATTGGCCGCCATCGAACAGCGAGGCGAGGCGCGCCTTCACCTCCAGACGCATGTGATGGTCGCAATGCGGGCAGACCGACAAGGTCTTGGCGAGATCGCGATGAAAAATCATATGGCCGCATTGCGGGCATTTATCCCACAGATTTTCCGGCACCTCGCGCGGACGAACCAGTCGCTGGATCTTCGGACGAACGAAATTGGTAAGCCAATTCATGGAACTAGTCCTGCTCTCATCTGCATCATCTGCGGAGTATTCAAGCCTTCACCAGCCGCAGACCCGCGGACAGTTCACCGACGAAGGCCAGCACCTCACCGACCAGGCCGGGCTTGGGCTTGCCGTCCGGCATCAGGCCATCGGCCAGTTTTTGCACGATGGCCGATCCGACCACCGCGGCATCGGCGAGCTTGCCGACCGCCGTCACCTGTTCGGCCGTTTTCAGTCCGAAACCGACCGCGATCGGCAGGGAGGTATGCCGGCGCAGACGCGCCATGGCCCCGCCGATGGTATCCAGGCTGGCCGAGGCCGTGCCGGTAACACCGGCGATCGAGACGTAATAGACGAAGCCGGAAGCGCTGGCCAGGACGACGGGCAGACGCGCGTCGTCGGTGGTCGGAGCCGTCAGGAAGATGAAATCGATTCCCTGATCGCGGGCCGGCCCGGCCAATTCCTCGGCCTCCTCCGGCGGCAGATCGACGATGATCAGGCCGTCGACGCCAGCGGCGGCGGCCTCCACACAGAAAGGGGCCACGCCATGGGCGTGAACGGGATTGTAATACCCCATCAGGATGATCGGCGTCAGTTGGTCCTTGGTCCGGAATTTACGGACCATCTCCAGGGTGCTGACCAGATTGGCGCCGCCGTTCAACGCCCGGAGCGACGAGGCTTGGATGGCCGGTCCGTCGGCCATCGGATCGGAAAAGGGCATGCCGATCTCGATCAGGTCCGCACCGGCGGCCGGCAACCCGTCGAGCAGGGCCTGGCCGGTGGCGCGATCCGGATCGCCGGCGGTCAGAAAGGTGACCAGCCCGGCCCGGCCTTCGGCCTTGAGCGCGGCGAAACGTCCCGCGATGCGGCTCATGACAGATCTCCCGGGGGAAGGGCCCCATCGGCGAGGGCCTTGGCCACCGTCGCCACATCCTTGTCGCCACGACCCGAGAGCGATACCACCATCAGATGATCAGGCCCGAGATCACGGGCGACCGTCTTCGCATAAGCGATGGCATGAGATGATTCCAGCGCCGGAATGATTCCTTCGAGGCTCGTCGTCAATTGAAAAGCCTCAAGGGCTTGATGATCGGTCGCCGAGACGTATTTGACGCGGCCGATATCGTTCAGCCAAGCGTGTTCCGGGCCGATGCCGGGATAGTCGAGGCCGGCCGAAATGGAATGGGCTTCGTTGATCTGGCCATCATCGGTCTGCAGCAGATAGGTCCGGTTGCCGTGCAACACCCCAGGAGCGCCGCCCTTCAGCGAGGCGGCGTGCTTCGCGGTGTCCAGGCCGTAGCCGGCCGCCTCGACGCCGAAGATCTGCACGTCCGAATCGTCGAGGAAAGGATGAAACAGGCCCATGGCGTTGGACCCGCCGCCGATGCAGGCCACCAGGGAATCCGGCAGCCGCCCCTCGGCGGCCATGATCTGCGTGCGGGTTTCCTCGCCGATCACCGACTGGAAATCGCGTACCATGGCCGGGAAGGGATGCGGCCCCGCCACCGTGCCGATCATGTAATAGGTATCGTCGACATGCGCCACCCAGTCGCGCATGGCGTCGTTCATGGCGTCCTTCAGGGTTCCGGCTCCCGAGGTGACCGGCCGGACCTCGGCGCCGAGCAGCTTCATGCGGTAGACGTTGGGCGCCTGCCGCTCGATGTCGGTGGCCCCCATGAAGATGATGCATTTGAGGCCGAACAGCGCGCAGACGGTGGCCGTCGCCACGCCATGCTGGCCGGCGCCGGTCTCGGCGATGATGCGCCGCTTGCCCATGCGCTTGGCCAGAAGGATCTGGCCCATGCAATTGTTGATCTTGTGGGCGCCCGTATGGTTCAGGTCTTCGCGCTTCAGATAGATCTTGGCGCCGCCGAACGCCTCGGTCAGACGCTGGGCGAAATAGAGCGGACTCGGACGGCCGACATAGTTCGACAGATAATAGGAGAGTTCCGCCACGAAGCCCGGATCGGCTTTGGCGGCGGCGTAGGCCCGCTCGACGGAGAGGATCAGCGGCATCAGGGTCTCGGCGACATAGCGTCCGCCATAAATGCCGAAATGCCCGCGCTCATCGGGACCCGCGCGAAGGGTGTTCCTGTTCTGCATAAACCTGCCTAATCGGCTCGAAAGGTGGCTAATAAAGCACAAACCGGCGACGATGCGGAGAAATTTTCGAGCCCTCTAAACGCCAAGGCGCCGAACGGACTCGGGAAAGATCGCTATGGTGTCTCCAGGGTCTGGCTGAACCGCCAAGGCTTCAAGACGGCAAGGACCACACCGGCCCCTATTTTCCTTTCGCGGCCGCAATGAATTTGGCGATGAGGTCGGCGTCCTTTACCCCCGGCGCGCTTTCAACGCCGGAGGAGACGTCCACCGCCTTGGCGCCCGAAAGACGGATCGCCTCGGCCACGTTCGCTTCCGTCAGTCCTCCGGCCAGAAACCAGGGACAGGGCCACTTGCGGTCCTTGAGGATGCTCCAGTCGAAGGCCTGCGCGTTGCCGCCGGGGCGCGAGGCCCCGGCCGGCGCCTTGGCGTCGAACATCAGCCAGTCGGCCACCTCGGCATAGGCTGCCGCGGCATCGAGATCGGCCGCGGCGGAAATCCCCACCGCCTTGATCACCGGCATGCCGAATTCCTGCCGGACCTGCTCCACGCGTTCGGGCGTCTCGGCTCCGTGCAACTGAAAGAAATCCAAACGGACCTGGTTCATCACCTCGTTCAACAAGGCATCGTCCGGCTCGACGAAGAGACCGACCTTGCGCACCTCTTCGGGGACCCATTGCAGGATCTCGGCGGCGCGGAGGGGCGACAGCCCGCGCGGACTCTTATCGAAGAAGACCACTCCCAGGAAATCGGCGCCGGCCTCAAGCGCCGCCTCCACCGCATCCTCGTCGGTCAAGCCGCAAATCTTCACCTTGACCGGATCGGTCCGGCTCACGATATCGCCCCCGCCAGTTCGTCCTGGATACGACGCGCCGCCTCCGCCGGATCGGCGGCGGCGGTGATCGGCCGGCCGATCACCAGCCAGTCCGCGCCCTTGGCCAGGGCTTCAGCCGGGGTCAGGACGCGCTTCTGATCGTTGGCCGCCGCCCAGGCCGGACGGATGCCCGGAATGACCAGGCGGAATTCGGGGCCGCATTGGGCACGCAGAACATCGACCTCGTGTGGCGAACAGACGACGCCGTCCACTCCGGCTTCCTGGGCCAGGGCGGCCAGACGCCTGACCTGATCGACCAGGGGACCGGTCACGCCGCTTTGCGCCAGATCGTCCTGACTCATGCTGGTGAGCACGGTGACGGCCAGCAACTGGGGCCGCGCCACCCCCCATTTCGTCGCGGCGTCCGCCGCCGCGTCGACGGCCGCCTTCATCATCTCGCGACCGCCGCAGGCATGCAGGGTGGCCATCTGGGGACCCAACCGTACAGCACCACGAACGGCACCCGCCACGGTGTTCGGAATATCGTGGAATTTAAGATCGAGAAACAGCGGCAAACCGCCGTCGGACACCGCGCGCACCCCCTCTGGGCCATTGGCCGAAAAGAATTCGAGACCAAGCTTCAAGCCGCCGACCAGACCGGCCAGACGCCGCGACAAGGCCAGCGCCGCCTGGGGATCGGTGGTATCCAGGGCGCAAAAGACGGGATTACGGGTCATGGTATTAAGCACGGTCTCCGGATAAAGGCGGCGGAAGCGCCAAATCGGCCGGCGAAGCGGATGGCCTCGCCGCCTCCAACTGACGTTCGAGATCGGCCACGCGCTTCGTCTGCCGGCGGGCGGTCCGGCGATATTTCAATCCCTTGAAGCCGGCAAACGCGGCACCCGCCAGAAAACCGGCGATCAGCGGCGCCAGCGCGATCAGATAGACCGGCAGATCCATTCCGTCTTCGAACGGCCACAGGCCGATGATCGCCCCTTGGCGATTGGATAGGGCGAACAGCACAACGACGACGGCCAGGGGCAAACCCACAACCCACGAGACGATCTTCACCGGGGCCCCATATCGCTCAGGGCAAACCGCGCGTCGACGGATACGGGCGTCATTTTCCCGTGTTCAGCCGCTCGCGCAACAATTTGCCGGTTTTAAAAAACGGAACGGCCTTTTCCGAAACGTCGACGGATTGGCCGGTCCTGGGATTGCGCCCCAGACGAGCGTCACGCCTTTTCACCGAAAAGGCTCCGAACCCACGCAGTTCAACGCGATCGCCACGCGATAGCGCGGTGGCGATTTCATCGAAAATGGTGGTAACGATCCGCTCGACGTCGCGCTGGTAGAGATGAGGATTCAACTCCGCCAGGCGGGCGATCAGCTCCGACTTGGTCATGGGCGTTTCTGGCTCCTGGCTTGAGAGGTAATCTCAGATACGCGGAAGAGCCTGCCAAAGCCTGGGCTCACCGTCAAGATAAGCCTTTATGATGGTTAGTTTTTTTATAAAACCGCCGGACGTGAAAAAGGCGCCCCGGTATCCCCGAGGCGCCCTTTTCCTGGTTCAAGCGTCAGTCCGCAAGACTTACTTGTCTTCCGAATGAGCCTTCTCTTCCTTGGCGCGGTTGAAGGCCGCACCCAGGATATCGCCCAGCGAGGCGCCCGAATCGGACGAACCGAATTCGGCCATCGCCTGCTTCTCTTCCTCGATCTCGCGAGCCTTGACCGACAGGGTGACCTTGCGGGTCGCCTTGTCGATGGCGGTCACCTTGGCGTCGAGCTTCTCGCCGACGGCGAAGCGATCCGGACGCTGATCGGAACGATCGCGCGCCAGCTCGTTCTTGCGGATGAAGCCGGTCAGACCGTCGACGGCCACTTCCAGGCCGTTCTCGGTAACCTGGGTCACCGTGCAGGTCACCACGTCGCCCTTCTTGACATGGGCGATGGCTTCCTTGAACGGATCGGCGCCGAGCTGCTTGATGCCGAGGCTGATGCGTTCCTTCTCGACATCGACATCCAGGACCTTGGCCTTGACCATGTCGGCCTTCTTGAAGTCGAGAATGGCTTGCTCGCCGGGACGCTCCCAGGCGATGTCGGACAGATGGACCATGCCGTCGATCTCGCCGGGCAGGCCGATGAACAGGCCGAACTCGGTGATGTTCTTGACCTCGCCCTCGACCTCGGTTCCGATGGGGAACTTCTCGAGGAAGCCTTCCCACGGATTGGCCATGGTCTGCTTGAGGCCCAGGCTGATGCGGCGCTTCTGGGCGTCGACGTCGAGCACCAGAACCTCGACCTCCTGGGAGGTGGAGACGATCTTGCCGGGATGGACGTTCTTCTTGGTCCAGGACATCTCGGAGACGTGCACCAGACCTTCGACACCGGCTTCCAGCTCGACGAAGGCGCCGTAGTCGGTGATGTTGGTGACGCGGCCGACGAACTTGGCACCCACCGGATACTTCTGCTCGACGCCATCCCACGGATCGGCCTCAAGCTGCTTGATGCCGAGGCTGATGCGCTGAGTCTCGGAGTTGAAGCGGATGACCTGCACCTTGACCGACTGGCCGATGTGCAGCGCTTCCGACGGATGGTTGATGCGCTTCCAGGCGATGTCGGTGACATGCAGAAGACCATCGACGCCACCCAGGTCGACGAAGGCGCCGTAATCGGTGATGTTCTTCACCACGCCCTCGAGGATCTGGCCTTCCTTCAGGCTTTCGATCAGCTCGGAACGCTGTTCGGCGCGGGTCTCTTCGAGAACGGCGCGACGCGACACCACGATGTTGCCGCGCGAACGGTCCATCTTCAGGATCTGGAAGGGCTGCGGGGTGCCCATCAGCGGGCCGATGTCGCGGACGGGGCGGATATCCACCTGGCTGCCCGGCAGGAACGCCACGGCGCCCGACAAATCGACGGTGAAGCCGCCCTTGACGCGGCCGAAGATGACGCCGTTGACCCGCTGGTTGTCCTGGAAGGACTTCTCGAGCTGGGTCCAGGCTTCCTCGCGCCGGGCCTTTTCACGGCTCAGCATGACTTCGCCGTTCTTGTCCTCGTAACGCTCGATGAAAACCTCGACCTCGTCACCGGCCTTGATGTCGGCGGGACGGCCGGGGATGCCGAATTCCTTGAGCGGGATGCGTCCTTCGGACTTCAGTCCGACGTCGATCACCGCGAAGTCGCCGTCGATCTCGACAACGGTTCCTTTTACCACGGAGCCTTCGAAGGCGCCCGATTCACCGAACGTCTCGTCCAGCAGGGCCGCAAAGTCTTCCGTCGTCGCAAATTCAGTGGCAGTCGTCATAGTAAGAATTCCTTTCAGTACTTCTTTATCCGGGCCGGCCGGTTGTCTCCGGCGGTCTTCGGCGGAAAGTGAAAACACTTCGAGCCGCTCCCCCGCCGAGAGGAACGGCCACCCTGCTTCCGCGAAACCGGCGTCAGCCGGCGAAGCGTCGCTGGGAAATAATCCGCACGGCGGCGGCAAAAGCCGCATCCGCGTCCATCTCCGATGTATCCAGCAACACCGCATCGGCGGCCGGAACCAGGGGAGCCACGCTCCGCGCGGAATCACGCGCGTCGCGATCCTTCATCTCTTGAAGGACGCGCTCTCCTATAGCCGAGAGTCCCTTGTCAAGCAACTCTTTCAAGCGCCGTTCGGCACGCCTTTCCAAACTGGCCGTGACGAAGAGTTTCACGGGAGCGTCGGGGCAGACCACGGTGCCGATGTCGCGACCGTCGAGGACCGCCCCCGGCGCCCGGGCCGCATAGGCCCGCTGAAAATCGAGAAGAGCGGCGCGAACCCCCGGAATCGCCGCTACTTTCGAGGCCGCGCCGCCCGCTTCCTCGCCGCGCAGGGCGGGATCGGCGAGCCCCGCCGGATCGAGGGCCCGCGCCGCCGCCTCGGCCGCCGGCGGATCGGCCGGATCGCCGCCGGAGCGCAGCACGGCAACGCCGACGGCGCGATAAAGAGAACCGGTGTCGAGATAGTTCAGACCGAAGTGGGCGGCCAGCCGCTTCGCCAAGGTCCCCTTGCCGGCCGCAGCCGGCCCATCGATGGCGATGATCATTGTAAATAGCCCTCAAACGCCGGGCGGGGGTTTATAATTTGTCCCTCAGGCGCCGGGCGCCGGCATCCGCCGGCTTGGCTGGCGCGCCAACGATGGCGCGGGGCCTCAACGGCCCAGTCGCGGGCAAGGGTTTGTATAATTTGTCCCTCAGGCGCCGGGCGCCGGCATCCGCCGGCTTGGCTGGCGCGCCAACGATGGCGCGGGGCCTCAACGGCCCAGTCGCGGGCAAGGGTTTGTATAATTTGTCCCTCAGGCGCCGGGCGCCGGCATCCGCCGGCTTGGCTGGCGCGCCAACGATGGCGCGGGGCCTCAACGGCCCAGTCGCGGGCAAGGGTTTGTATAATTTGTCCCTCAGGCGCCGGGCGCCGGCATCCGCCGGCTTGGCTGGCGCGCCAACGATGGCGCGGGGCCTCAACGGCCCAGTCGCGGGCAAGCCCGCTCCGGTGGTTCAGCCTCATTCTGCGACCCGCGAAATCTTTGCTCCCAGGCCGTTCATCATCTCGGTGAAGCCGGGGAAGCTGGTGTCGATGGCACTGGCGTCGTCGATCTGAACCGGCCGGCGGGACGCCATGCCCATGACCAGAAAGGACATGGCGATACGGTGGTCGAGATTGACCGGGACGGACACCCCTCCTTCCGGCAGGCCGCCGTCGCCATGGACGATCAGGTCGTCGCCCTCGACCTCCAGCGTGACGCCGGCCGCCTCCAGGCCGCGCGCCATGGCCGCCAGGCGATCGCTTTCCTTCACCCGCAGTTCGGCCAGGCCGCGCATGCGGGTGGTTCCCTTGGCGAAGGCCGCGGCCACCGCCAGGATGGGATATTCGTCGATCATCGAAGGCGCCCGCTCCGGCGGCACGTCGACCCCCTTGAGTTCCGATCCCCTGACCAGCAGATCGGCCACCGGCTCGCCGCCCTCGACACGGGCGTTGGCGTAGGTGATGTCCGCGCCCATTTCCAGAAGAGTCTGATAAAGGCCGCAACGCAACGGATTGGTGCCGACCGCCTGGACGGTGATCGCCGAACCGGCAACCAACAGGGCGGCGACCACGGGAAAAGCGGCGGAGGATGGATCGGCCGGGACCTTGATGGACTGGCCGGTCAATTCAGGCTGGCCGGTCAGCGAAATCGCCCGTGCGCCATTGGCCAGGACCTCGACGGTCAGCTTCGCGCCGAATCCTCTCAGCATCAGCTCGGTATGATCGCGCGTGGCCTCCCGTTCGATCACCGTGGTGGTTCCGGGGGTATTGAGGCCGGCCAGCAGCACCGCCGACTTGACCTGGGCGGACGGCATCGGAAGCTCGTAGGAAATAGGGATGGGCGAGGCCGTACCGATGACGGCCAGCGGCAGCCGTCCACCCGAACGGCCGACGAACCCGGCCCCCATGCGGCCCAACGGCTCGGTGACGCGGCGCATCGGCCGCGAACGCAGGGAGGCATCGCCGGTGAAGACCGAGGTGAACGGGTGGCTGGCCACCAGGCCCATCAGCAACCGGGCCCCGGTTCCGGCATTGCCCATGTCGAGAACGTCCTCCGGTTCGGCCAAACCGCCGACACCGCGGCCGAACAGCGTCCAGCGCCCATCGCCGCCGCGCGTCACCTCGGCGCCCAGCGCCCGCATGGCCGCGGCCGTGCGCAGAACATCCTCGCCCTCCAACAAACCTTCGATGCTGCTTTGACCAATGGCCAGGGCGCCGAACATCAGCGCGCGATGGGAGATGGACTTGTCACCCGGAACGCGGACTTGTCCGGAGAGCGACGCGGCGGCATGGGATATCAAGGGTTTGGCGGACATGGGCAAGATTGCTTTCGCTGATCGGAACCGATGGAATATGGCTTCCTACCACAGGCGGACGGCGCAAGGTAGAGGCCGACGCGGTGCTCGCCGACAAACTATCGGACGTCTATTGTCGATTTTTCGTTTTGACACGGCCTGGGTTACGTGGCAAATGGCCCGACAGCAACCTAGTCAGCGAGTTTCAAGGAGGATACGGGTGGCCAAACCGGAATGGGGTGCGAAACGCACCTGCCAGAGCTGTAGCGCCCGCTTCTATGATATGGCGCGTTCGCCGATCATCTGCCCGAAATGCGGCGCAACCGTCGAGCCCGAGGTGACCTTCAAGGCGCGCCGGCAGTCGGCGCCTGTCGCCGAAGCCAAGGCTCCGGCCGTCGTCCGCGACGTCAAGAAGGTCGATCTCGACGAAGCCGGCGAGGAACTGGAGGTCATCGAGGAAGAGGAAGGTACCGTCGCCGCCGGCGAAGAGGCCGAGGAAGACGAGAGCCTGATCGAGGACGCGTCCGATCTGGGCGAGGACGATGACGACATGGCCGAGGTCATGGAACACATCGACGAGGACCTCGATCACGAGCTCTGACGGGGATCTCCGAGAAAGCGTCGCGAGCATGCTTTTTTTGCTTGCACGGTCCTTTCGGAATCCCTATGTTCCCGCACCTGCGCGGCCAACCACCGCGCCCCAGAATTCGGGGCCATAGCTCAGCTGGGAGAGCGCTACAATGGCATTGTAGAGGTCGACGGTTCGATCCCGTCTGGCTCCACCAAACTAAGAAAAAGGCTTAGCGAGAAATCGCTAAGCCTTTTTGGTTTGCGGGTGAGCGACCCGCAGAAATGACGCCGGCCTTTCGGTCACCGAATGCCGGATCATCGCCTCCTGCCGGATCCCGACATTATCCGGCAGACCTTCAGAACTCCTGGCGGATCTGCAAGAGCCCGGTGTGGCTGCGGTAGTCGGAGCGGTAGTCGCCATCATATTCGAGACGAATGGACAAATCGTCCGAACGTTCCAGTGTGGCGCCAAGACCGAGACGGGCACCGTCCGCCGCGGGACGCTCGCTTCGGCTTATGAAGGCGACGCCGCCCATCGCGACCGACACCGACACCGGATTGTTGGTATAGGAATGCACCCAACCGGCCTGGATATCGCTGGCCAGCACGCCCCAGGCGATGGGAACCCGCGTGGCCAGCCGGCCGCCCAATTCGCTCTCCACCGAATCGAAGCCCTTGGCTTTCACCGAGAGGTCGGCCAACCCGGCCCCGCTCTCCGCATAGCCTGAGAGTTCGGAACGAATATATTGCAGGCTGAACAAGGGCGAGAGCGTCGCCGGGTGGGGGATGCCCTCCAGGGCGAAGTCGTAACCGCCGCCCAGCTTCGCCTGGTAATGCTGCCCGTCGTAATCAGCCGACGCTCTCGATCCCAGAAAATCGATGGGCCGCGACTGGTCGTACTGGTCCTGCCCGAAGGCCAGAAGGCCGTTCAGGAAGGCCTGCCCCCCTTCCGGCCGCCAGCTGCCGTAGGCGGCCAGCTGATAGCTGTCGGCCATGGTTCGATTTCCCGAACTGTCGCCGGTGCCATGCGCGTTGGTTCTGAGCCAGCTCGCCGCCAGTCCGCCGGTGACGTCCGGGATCAGTTCGAGATCGCCGCCCACCAATAGTCCCCAGGACGCGGCGGAATAGGCGCCGTCGAGACTGGCCCCGCTGCCCAGCACTTGGCCCCACAGGGCCCGGCGGTCGGCCGGCGAGCCCGCTGCCAGGCCGACCGCGTCACCGGCCCGGGCCATCTGATGCTGTTCGATGACCGCCGTCGTCGGCGTCGCGAAGGCGGCCCCGGTGTTGATCTGCACCGTCGTCGGCGATCCGCCCAGCTGTTTCAACGCGCGAGCCTGCCCGGCCGACGACAGCTGGGTAAGCTGGCTCAACAGAGACTGATAGGCCGTATTGGACGACAGCATGTCGAGGGTGGACCCCACCGATCCCCCACCGGTCGCGGCGACCGCCGCCCAGGGCAGCGCCGTCATCGCGATGGAGGTTCCGGTGATCGTATAAACGGTGTTGAAGAGAAGATTCGAACTGGTCTGCAGATTGCTGGCGGAAAGGCTGCCGGCGGAAACGATGGTCACCGTCTGGCCGGCCGTCACGACGCCGCTGTCGGAAACCACCTTGAGCGAGCCCGACAGCGAGGCGCTTCCCGTGATCACCAGCGCGCCGCTGCTCGACGAGGACAGGACGACCACCAGCGCGCCGCCGGAACCTTGCACATAGTTGCCGGATATGGTTACGGCGCGGCCTATCTGCAGGCTGGCGGCGTTGGTCACCGTGCCCGCGCCTCCGTTCACCACCACATTGTCGCCCAAAAACAGGCTGCCCGAGGTGAAGGCCACCCCGGTCGCCGTGATGGTGCCGACGCCGCCCGCGAGTCCGCTGAGCGTCCCGACGGTCCCGTTGTCACCGCCGGCGATGAAAAGCCCGTCGCCGGCGGTGATGTCGCCCCTGATGATGCCGCTGTTGGTAAGCGTATCGCCGCCGCCGCCGGTGGAGACGCTGCCGACGATCAGACCCGCATTAACGATGGTGTCGGAAAAGCTATCGGTGATCGAGATGGCCTGGCCGTTGTTGCCGATGATCGTTCCCGTTGGCGAATTGATGATGGTGGTCGCGGCGAAGGCGTTGCCGCCGTTGCTGTCATCCACCGTGATGGCTCGCTGCACGCTGGTGATCAGCCCCGAATTGGTGATGGTGCCGCCGCCCACGGTAATGGCTTCCGACAGACCACCGCTCCAGGTGCCGGTCGCCCGGATGGTGCCGGCGTTGGTGATGTTGACCAGATAGTCGACGTCGATGCCATCGCCGTCCGATGTGCCCGAGGCATTGCCGGTAATCAGTCCGCCCGCCGCATTGACGATGGAGGCAACACCACTGGTGGTATCGAGATTGATGCCCGAGCCCAGGTTCCCGATGATGGTGCCGGCGTTGTAGACGGTAATATCGCCTGAGCCGGTAATGCCGTGCCGGGCGCCGCTGATGGTGGCGCCGGCATAGTTGTTGACCGTCCCCGTGGCATGGCTCTGAAAATCGATACCGTCGTTCCCGGTGTCACCATTGACCGAGGCTCCGATGATGGTGCCCCAGTTGTTGACGGTGGCGTTTTCGCCCGGCCGGATGGCGTCCGAATCGGCGGACGAAATCAGGCCGCCGGCTCGGTTGTCGATGACGATCGAGATCGTCCCGCCGGTGTTGTCGAGGTCGATGGCCTGGCCGTTGGTGCTTGACGTGGTGCCAAGGGATCTGATGGTACCCGAATTGTCGATGACGATCGACCCGCTCAAGATCTTGGTGGAGGACGATCCGCCGTGGATGGCGTCGTCGCCGGTGGCCGAGACGGTGGCGCCGGCCGCGTTGATGATGGTGGTATTCTGGATGGTGCCGGCCAGGGTAATGGCCCGCTTGCCGCTGGCAGTGTCGCTGATGATGCCGGAATTGGTGATAGTGGCGCCGCTCGACTGAGCGGTGATGGAAACGGCGGTACCGCTGCTCAAGGCCACCGAACCGCCACTGCCGACAACCAGCGAACCACCGCCCGCGAGCGTTTGGCAGATGGTGGTCGCCGAGGTGATGGTCCCGCCCGAGGCGCAGGCGGCTGCCCATGCCTGGGCGTTTGGCAGGATACCGAGGACGCCGAGGGCGATGGCGCCGATGGCGCCGGCATGGTCCCGCCGCCGATTGCCGCGATGAAGATGTCCAGGAATCCGCAGAAACATCACTGCCGCATGGTCGAATAACACGATCATCCCCCCGGAGGACTGGTTAAAGACTGCGGCCTGGATTAACAGAGGCTGGAATTATCTAAAATTGATAAAATATTATCTTTTTATGAAGGCCTTATTTATCAAATATTACTTTGTCATGATTGTCATCGCGAATTCTAATTCAACCGGCAGTCACTCCGACATCGGAAAGTGATCCGGAAAACGATGGACCTGCTGGCCGATATGGCCGATTTCCATGGACAAGGAAATATCGGCCCACAAGCGGAAACCGGCCCGCCGGGCGCGGTCGCAAAACGCGTAATCCTCGCCGATCACCTCGCCGCTCGTCTCGTCGTATTCGAAGCGGAAATAGGGCCGCGTCAACCGGTCGAACGCCGACATGCGGATCAGGAGGCAGCCTGTGGGAATACGCGTCATTTCCAGCAGGCCGGCCGGAGCGTCCGCTGGCTGTTCTTCAAGGGTGGAGCCGAGCAGGGGATAGGGCGGGATCCGCTTGGTGTAAAGAGCGCCGACCACATCCTGCCCATGGGCCAGCAGCCGGTGTAGCGTCCGCTTGGGAAACACCATGTCGCTGTCCAGATAGAGCAGATAGTCGACCCCCATGTCCTGGGCGGCTTTGACGCCATTGTTGCGGGCGACGGCGACGATCGAGGATTTGTTGCTGACGATTTTCAGATCGATATCCCTCGCCTCGTGGCACAGGGCGGCCAGGGCGAGGGTAAAATCCGCATGAACCATGTCCCCGCTCGGCACGGAGATGGCGACGGACGGCATTTTCTTGGGCATAAAGGGCTATTCCTGGCGGGGGTGACCTCTTCTTACACGGCCGGGCGGACATTATCCGGGTCCCCCGGTCCGGATTAAGAAGCAAGGACCAAATCTCAGCGCAGGGCGGATTGCACCCATATCGCCTTGAAGACGAACCCAAAAACGCTTTCCAGGGATTTGGCGAGGGCCGCCGTCAGATCTTTCCCGACCGGCGTGTCGTCTGTGTAGACGGACCGCTTCAGAGAAATGGCCAGATTGTGCACCATCTCGCCGCGCACGAAGGACAGACCGATCGCCACGTCGACCTTCTTCAGCTCCCGGCCCAGCTTTTCCTCCAATATCCGCTGGAGCATCGGCTTCTCTTTGGCGTTGGGAAGAGTGATATATTTTATGGTGCTGAGCCGCAGTTCGAACAATTTCCTGGCCAGGCTGTCGCTTCCCGTTTTCAGCTCCTCCCTCGCGCGATCATAAAGGGCCTTCATTTCTTCCGGAGCGCCGGGGGGGCCGATCAGGAAGCTAGCCTGCATGGTCTCCGGCGCGATTTCCGGCACGGATGCCGCCGCGGGTTTGGCGGCGGGTTTGGGTACGGAACCAGGCGCGGGGGCCGGGGCGGGCCCAGAAGCGGCCGCCGGGGCGGGCATGGAGTCCGCATGGGGTCTGGGCGGCGATTTCGGCAGCGGTTTTGGCAAGGGTTTTGCCAGGGGTTTCGGCAAAGGCTTCGGCAGGGGTTTGGGTGGAAGAGCTGGCATAAATCCTCCGCACTCTGAAAATAGTTTTGCCCTTCTCGCCTCGTTCCGCGGACCGCCTGGAGCGGTACCGGGAAATGCGGACAAGATTTTAGCGTTTTGTTCCGGTTGCGCCAGACCCTTCAACGAGAAAAGATCGGCGGCCCGCGACTTTCACATGGTTTGGCGGCGCAACAGATCGCTCACGATCTTGTCGGACTTCTGGCAATGGAGGATGACTTCCGGAGCGTTCAGCCGTGCTGCCTCGACACTGATGCGCAGCAACAGCAACCTCATCTGACGAAGCAGATCGGCGGGAACGACGATGTCGGCGAGATCAGTCATCGGAAAGATCCTCTTTGGAACGAAACACGAGCCTGCAAAAGCTGCCGGTGAGAAGATTTTGCCGGGCACGCCCGGTTGAAAAACTTCATTCCCCGCCATCCTCTTCCGCTCTGTCCGCAGTAGCTTCCTCGACGATCCAGCTTTGGATGGCGGGAAAGGACGTCGCCTGCTCGCGCAAGCGGAACAAGGCGATATCCCTTGATATCGGCGCGGTGCATTCGGTCCGCCCCCCGGGCGTGGCCTGCCAGCACAGACGATAGCTATCCATGGCCTGTCCCTCCCACGCCGGTCCATCCCCGGATCGACGTTCACTGTGACACCGTAACTGAAGCAAAATTCACGCCAGCAGCGGCCAAGGAAACACCCCCTCCGACAACTCAGATGGCGAGAGTCTCTTGACGAAAAGATGCGGCGGACCGAAATATCTAAGCGGTGGTGCCTTTCGGACCGCCGGTTAGGGTGCCGATCCGGACCCGAAGCCGTACTCGCTCATCGTGAGGAGGACGTCACTTGACGCGCGTTTCCCTGTTCAATAGCCCGTTGCTGCTTGGTTTCGACCATTTCGAACGGGTCCTTGACCGTATCTCCAAAACCTCTGCCGAGGGCTATCCGCCCTACAATATCGAGCAGATTGGCGATCATGGCCTCCGTATTACCCTGGCTGTGGCTGGTTTCTCCATGGATGACCTGCAGGTTTCCGTCGAGGACAACCAATTGATCGTTCGCGGCCAACAAAACGACGACGACCAGAATCGCATTTTCCTGCATCGCGGCATCGCGGCCCGCCAGTTCCAGCGCGCTTTCGTGCTGGCCGAGGGTATCGAGGTCCGGAACGCCACCATCGACAACGGCTTGCTGCACGTCGATCTGGAGCGTCCGGTACCTGAAAACCGGGCCCGTACCATCAAGATCGAGAAAGCGGCGCAAAACCGTCTCGCCGCCACCATCGATGTTGAGTCGGGCAAGTGAGGGCGATCATGCGATCAGAGGCTTTTGAGGAGGTCATTATGAACGAAGAGTCCCAAAAGACGGCGTCGACATGGCGCGCCATGTCCGTGCAGGATTTGGCCCTGTGGGGCATACAGGACGTCGCCTATGTCAAGCGCGTGGTGGTCAACGATCAGGTCTGCTGGTCGATCCACAGCGCCGACGGCAGCAACATCGGCATGGCCCCGGGCCGCGATCTGGCTTTCGCCGCGGTGTCGCAGCATGATCTGGAACCGGTGAGCGTTCACTGAAGCGGCCCCAAGAGGGCCATTCAGATCAAACGGCTCTACGAGCACCCCGCGAGGGCGCGGTAGGAACAATGGGCGCTCCTCTCCACCTGAAGGGGAGAGGAGCGCCCGATAGAAAACCCGCCCGTCTCGCGCGGTTTTAGGCCGCCCGGCTGGCGGGGCTTTCCGTCAACAACGCATAAAGACCTTCGGCCGAGTCGGTGCCGCGAAGCTTTTCGCAGACCGTCTTGTCGCGCAACAGACGCGAAACCCGGGCCAGGGCTTTCAGATGATCGGCGCCGGCCGACTCCGGAGCCAAAAGCAGGAAAATCAGATCGACGGGCTGTTCGTCGATGCTGTCGAAGCCGATCGGCTTTTCCAGACGAGCGAACAATCCGTAAAGGCGGGGCAGGTTGGACAACTTTCCGTGCGGAATGGCGATGCCATTGCCGACACCGGTCGTGCCCAGACGCTCGCGTTCCAGCAACACGTCGAAAATAGCCCGTTCGTGCAGGCCGGTCAGCTCGGCGGCGCGGCGCGCCAGCTCTTGCAAAGCCTGCTTCTTGCTGGTCGCCCGCAAATTGGGCACCACGCTTTCCGGGCTGATCAAGTCAACGATCTCCATGGCAGGTCCTCATTGTGGAATACCGGCGTCCGTATTCATGCGCCACACCGGTCGAACAGGCCATCGGAAGGACGGCCCGTAGGGTCCAGCGCGCCTCGTAAATCATATGGTCATCCGACGCTCCGGCGTCGGATATCCGGCCTCGCTGGTCCGCAAGGGGCGGGACAATAGGCTCACCATCCGGGCGAGTCAAGCGAAGGCCGATCAGGCGATAAGACGACTGCGCCATCAACTTCCCATTGTTTTTTCACGGCGTCTTTGCACCGAAGACGCAATATGCATGGCTTCCCGATATTTCGCTACGGTCCTCCGCGCGATATCCACGCCATCGGCTTTCAGGATATCGACAATCCGGTCGTCGGACAGGATATCGTTCGGCACCTCGGCGTCGATCAATGATTTGATCCGATGCCGGACGGATTCCGCAGAATGGGCTTCGCCCCCGTCCGACCCGGCGATCGCCTGGGTGAAAAAATATTTAAGCTCATAAATGCCGCGCGGGGTCGCCATATATTTGTTGGCGGTCACCCGGCTCACCGTGCTCTCGTGCATGCTGATGGCGCTGGCGATGTCTCGCAAGACCAGCGGACGAAGATGCTGGATGCCCTTCTGAAAAAAGGCCTCCTGCTGGCGAACCAGTTCCGATGCCACTTTGAGAATGGTGTTGGCGCGCTGATGGAGAGACTTGACCAGCCAGTTGGCCGACTGGAATCGTTCGGACAGATAGCTTTTTTCTTCCTTGTTTCGCGCCGACGTCACGACCTTGGTGTAATAGCGCGTATTGACCAGGACGCGCGGCAGGGTGTCGCTATTCAATTCGACGATCCATCCACCGCCGGGTGCCGGCCGCATCAGCACATCGGGCGTGACGGGTTGCGCCACCACATGGTCGAAGATCAGGGCGGGCTTGGGATCGAGAGCGCGGATCTCGGCGATCATCTCGCTCAAATCCTCGGCATCGACGCCGCAGACGCGCATCAGGGCAGTGATTTCGCGCCGCGCCAGCATGTCCAGATGTTCGATCAGGCTTTGCATTGCGGGATCGAAACGATTCTTGTCCTTAAGCTGTAAGGTCAAGCACTCCGCCAGATTTCGGGCGAAAATTCCGGGCGGATCGAAGCGCTGCAAGCGTTCCAGAATCGCCTCGACCCGTTCGAGCGGGCATCCCAGCGTCACCGCCGCATCCTCGATCGAGCCGATCAGATAACCCGCCTCATCGACCATTTCGACCAGATAGACGGCGATCAGACGGTCGGCCGGATCCGTCAGATCGACGTTGATCTGGCTGACCAGATGGTCGCGCAGCCCGATTTCGCGAGCCACCGTCTGCTCGTAGCCGCTGTCGCCGTCCTCGAAGTCGAGCCGTCCGCCACGCCCACCCCAATCGGTCAGGCCACCGCCGCCGTCGGCCTGGCTGTCGTTGTTCCAGGTATTGTCGTAATCGAGATCGAGCGGTGCTTCCTCCTGCTGGCCGGGCAGGGAATCGACCAGGGGTTCGTCGGCACTGGTGCGCGTGTCCGCCTCGACCGCCGGCTCATCGGGGGTCCGCTCCCGATCGTCGGTCTCAAGCAGCGGATTGCGCTCGAGTTCCTCCTCGACGAAAGCGGTCAGTTCCATGTTGGACAACTGGAGAAGCTTGATCGCCTGCTGAAGCTGAGGCGTCATCACCAGCGATTGGGTTTGGCGCAGATCCAGACGGGGCGATAGGGCCATCGGCTATTCCCGCCCTACAGACTGAAATGTTCGCCGAGATAAACCCGCCGCACCCCTTCATGGGCGACGATCTCGGCGGGCTCGCCCTCCATCAGCACGACACCGTCGTGAAGAATGTAGGCGCGATCAATGATATCGAGGGTTTCGCGGACATTATGATCGGTAATCAGAACCCCGATACCGCGGTGCTTCAAATGCCCGACCAGATCACGAATGTCGGATACGGCGATGGGATCGATACCGGCCAGGGGTTCGTCGAGCAGGATGAAGGCCGGATGGGACGCCAGCGCCCGGGCAATTTCGACGCGCCGCCGCTCACCGCCGGAAAGCGCCAGGGCCGGGGCGCGGCGCAGATGGGTGACGGAGAATTCGCTGAGCAGATCCTCGAGCATCGCCTCGCGCTTTTCGCGGTCGGGCTCGGTCGCCTCAAGGACGGCGCGGATGTTGTTTTCGACCGACAGGCCGCGGAAGATCGAAGCCTCCTGCGGCAAATAACCGATGCCCAGGCGCGCACGGCGATACATCGGCAAACCGGTGATGTCATGCCCGTCGAGGGAAATGCTCCCCATGTCGGGATTGATCAGGCCGGTGATGCAATAAAAACAGGTGGTCTTTCCCGCGCCGTTGGGGCCCAGCAGGCCCACCGCTTCACCCCGTTGCACCCGCACGGATACCCCGCGCAGCACCGGACGGCGCTTGAAATTCTTGCCGATGTTGGTCGCCACCAGGCCAGTCGATTCGGTCGGCCTGGTGGAACCGGTTTCATCCGCCGGCATCGTGGAAAGACCCTGTGCCGTCATCGTCACTGAGTCCTGGACGGTTGGTCCGTCCCGCCCTGAGCGGGTGACGCCGACGGCGCACCGCCCGAAGACGGCTCGGCGGAAGAAGGGGCGGATTGCTTTTTCTGCGGCACGAACAAAGCCTTGACCCGTTGGTCGGCACCTTCGGCCGCCCCGGGGGCGACCGGAAAAATGCGACTGATGCCGGTATTCAGATTGACCACTGCGTATCCGCCGTTCACCTGATTCTCTTCTCGGGTGATCTTAACCGAACCGGTCACCGTCACGATACCGGTTTCCACATTGTAGTCGGCGCGGTCGCCGGTCACGACCTCCCTGGGCGTGGTCAAGATGACATGGTTGTAGCCGTGCGCCCGTTGCATCGCCATCTGCTTCTCGGCGTTCTGGGCGAAATCGGCGACCAGGATGTCGGCCTGGATGCGCTTTTCGGCGCGAACCGCCACGGCATTGCCGCGAGCCACCGCCTGCTGCTTATGTTCCCAATATTCCAGGCTGTCCTGCGCCGTCACCACGTCGGTGGGCGTCAGCATCTTCAGGTCCTTGCCGGTAATGACGACGACGGCATCGTCGATATTGTAGTCGGCGTGGTCGCCATAGGCGGCCTGGGTCGGCGTGGCGATGGAGACGTGGCCGTCCGCCTCGACGCGCCAGACTTCATTGGAGCCGCCGTCCTGCTTGTTGCCGTCGGGGGGGGGCTTGGCGGGTTTCGGCGCCACCGGCTGGCCCGGAGGGGGGGCCTTCGGCCGGTAATGAGCCGTCAGCACGTCGCCATTGACCGTGACGCGCCCGCGAATGGCCTTGGCATTGACCCGTCCGATCACGGTTTTGGAATCCTGCGACAGCTCCAAGCCCTGATCGGCGTAGATCTCCAGCGGGGTTCCCGACTTCTCGGCGAAATTCAACCCGCCCCCGTCGTTGGCGGCATTCGCCTCGGTCTTCGCCGGCTGTTGCGGTTTGGCCGCCTTGTCCTTGGCCATGGCCACGCCACCCACGGCGAGCAGATCGACGCAGAACAGTCCCGCCAGCAAAAACCGGACGACACGTGCGTTCATGACTTGCCTTTGTTTTTCGCCATGGTCAGCACGGCTTTCGACTTGCCGGTGAACAGGATCGTCTTGCCTCGCTCCCACAGACGGAAGCCCTCCCCTTCGATGGTGCCCGAGGGACCATGCCCATGGGCGGGCTCATCCCCGGTCGCGTTGCCGGGTCCCACCTCGATCCGGGCGCTGTCCGTATGCATCTCGTAACCGCTGTCCTGGAAGAGGTCAACATGCCCCATCAGATCCAGCGTGCCATCCTTCTGACGATAGAAGCCTACGTCGGAATTGACCACCATGCCGCTACCATCTTTGTTGGTCAGGTCAGCGACGGGTTTTTCCAGCGCGACCGCCATATTCTGCTGATCGACCTGGGTGGCCGTGTCGGCGGTGAGGGTGAAGGGCAGGTTTTTGTCATCGGTGCCGAAATAGCGGGGCTTGGCCATCGACAGGGTATCGACGGCCTTCATATTGAAATTGGCGAAAGCCACCTGGAAGGCCTCGTCGCGCGGCGCCAACTTGGGCCAGACGAAAATCAGGCCGAGCAAGGCGGCGGCGATGGCCGGCAGGGCCATCTTCATCAGGCCGACGAAACGGCTGTAGCGGGCCTGCAGCAGACGCGCCGCCGGTCCGACCAGATCGCGGGGTCGGGAAAGAGTCTTGGAAATCGGAGTGGCGCGCGGGCTCATGACGGGTAGGGACCCCGCGGGCTCAGGCTATGCCGGCCCGCAGGCAGTCATGCATATGGACGATTCCGACCGGATGCTTGTTCTCGTCGACGACGAACAGGCTGGTGATCGACCGGGCGTTCATCACGTGCAGGGCCTCGGCGGCCAAAGCGCCGGCGCGGGTGGTCTTGGGATCGGCGGTCATCACCTCGGCGGCGGTTCGCCCAAACAAACCGGGCTCCATATGTCTGCGCAGATCGCCATCGGTAATGACGCCCGCCAGACGGCCGCCCTCGTTGGTGAGAACGCCGACGCAGCCGAAGCTCTTGTTGGTCATCACCAGCAGGACCTGACCCATGGGCATGGCGGCGGCGACCAGGGGAAGCTCGTCGCCCGAATGCATGAGATCGGACACCTTGAGCAGCTTGCGGCCCAGCTTGCCGCCGGGATGGAACACCTTGAAGTCGGCCGAGGAGAATCCCTTGCGTTCGAGCAGCGCCACGGCCAGCGCGTCGCCCAGAGCCAGCATCAGGGTGGTCGACGTGGTGGGCGCCAGCCCCATCGGACAGGCCTCGTCGACCTGCGGCAGAATCAAGGCGATATCCGCGGCCTGCGCGAGCGCGCTGTCGGCTCGGCTGGTCATGCCGACCAGGGGAATGCCGAAACGCCGCGAATATTGCACCACATCGGTCAATTCGGGCGTCTCGCCCGAATTCGACAGGGCCAAAATGGCGTCATGCTGGGTGATCATGCCGAGATCGCCATGGCTGGCCTCGGCGGGATGCACATAGATCGAAGGCGTTCCGGTGGACGCCATGGTCGCGGCGATCTTGCGCCCGACATGGCCGCTCTTGCCCATGCCGCTGACGATGACCCGGCCGGCACCCTTGACGGTCAGCAGGTCGAGCGCCTGCGAGACGACGTCCGTCTGTTGCTCGGCCATGATCCGCAGGGCTTCGGATTCGGCCAGCAGGACGCGGCGGACGGATGCGACGTCGGAGGCGGCATTCCCCGGCGAAACGATGGCATGGCGCGATGTCATGGATGTTTCTTCCTGGCCAGTTGCAAAGCGGCCGTTCGTTGAGGCGTCCCCAGTGCGGGAGCGCATTGAAACTTTCGGCGAAGTATGCGTTGGACGAGTCTTTTTGTGAAGTCCCCGTCACGAGGCCCTGCACTCACTTTTACGTTGCGATCACCGTCTGATATAGCCCGGAGCGGACCACCCGCAACCTCGCGGCGCAGCGACAAGCCTCCGGCGCGGCGGCGGCGGCTGGATCCCACCCGGTTGGTGGCGATCTCAATGCGCAAAGATGTCCTCTTCGTCCCAGCCGGCCAGATCCAGGGCGGCGCGGATGGGGAGAAAACTGAAGCAGGCTTCGGCCAGAGGCCGGCGGCCTTCCCGGTCAAGCAGCGCGTCGAGCTTGGCGCGCAAGGCATGCAGATGCAAAACGTCGGAAGCGGCGTAGGCGATCTGCTCCTCGCTCAGCGTGGCGGCCCCCCAATCCGAGGTCTGCTGCTGCTTGGAAAGCTCGATACCCAGAAGATCGCGGCAAAGATCCTTGAGGCCATGGCGGTCGGTGTTGGTGCGCACCAGCTTGCTGGCCACTTTGGTGCAATAGACGGGAGCGCAGACGATGCCGAAATGACGTTGAATCATGGCAAGGTCGAACCGGGCGAAATGAAAGAGCTTGGTCACCCGATGATCGCCCAGCAGCGCGCGCAGGTTGGGCGCGCGGTAGTCGCGGTCGGGAAAATGCACCACGTGGGCGTTGCCGTCGCCAGCCGACAGTTGAATGACGCAGAGGCGGTCGCGCTGAAGGTCCAATCCCATGGTTTCGGAATCGATAGCGACGCTATCGCCGAATGAAAGACCCGCCGGCAAGTCGCCGCGATGATAGGAGATCGACACGATTAATTCCGCCTGCTCGGATCAGAGGAGCGTCTCATGACCATCTTCCCCGGTGGGGCGGGAGCTTATCGCTCCGCCCCACCGGTTGGAAGGTTGGTGCCCAGGAGAAGACTCGAACTTCCACGACCTTGCGGCCGCCAGCACCTGAAGCTGGTGCGTCTACCAATTCCGCCACCTGGGCGCAGCAGCAATCCGCCGTGGGCGGGCGTGCCGAGGTCGAGAGGGATACTGGGATGGAGGAAGGATGTCAACGACTTTCATCGCGGGAAAAATCATCGGCCGGCAAAGAGATCATCCGCAACGACGAGCCCTTCCGGCCGGCTACATTGCTTTCGACCCGGTGGACGCCTAAGTTATAGTGAAAATTCAAGCTCGTATCTTCTTTTAGGGAGGCTCCAGGATGCCCACACGCTTGGCGACCGTTTTCGGCGGCACCGGCTTTATCGGCCGCCATCTGGTGCAACACCTGGCCTCGCGCGGCTGGCGGGTCCGGGTCGCCGTCCGCGACCCCGATGGCGCCGGATTCTTAAGACCGCTGGGCGACGTATCGCAAGTCGTCCCCGTTTTCGCCGAAATCACCGACGAGGCTTCGACGCGGGCCGCCGTCGAGGGGGCGCAATGGGTCTTCAACGCCGTGGGCATTCTGACCGAGCACGGGCGGAGCAATTTCGAGAACATCCATCTGATCGGCGCCCGCAACGTCGCCACGGCGGCGAAGGCGGCCGGCGCCAAGACGCTGGTTCACATTTCCGCCGTCGGTGCCGACAGCCAATCGGCCTCGGCCTACGCCCGCAGCAAGGCGGCCGGCGAAGCGGCGGTGCGCGCCGCCTTTCCGGATGCGGTGATCTTGAGGCCCAGCGTGGTCTTCGGCCCCGAGGACGATTTCATCAACCGTTTCGCCTCGCTCTCCAGCTTCAGCCCGGTCTTGCCGGTATTCGTCACCGACGGCCACCTGTTTCCTTCCGGGCAGACCGGCGATTGCCCGTTGTTCGGCACGGGCGGCACCAAGCTGCAGCCGGTCTATGTCGGCGACGTAGCCGGTGCCGCCCTGGCCGCCGCCAGCTCGCCGGATCACGCCGGCAAGACTTTCGAATTGGGCGGGCCGCAGGTCGTCAGCCTGAAGCAATTGCTGGAATTGATTCTGGCCACCATCGGGCGGCGTCGCCTGCTGATTCCGCTGCCGCTGTCCGTGGCCCGGCTGCAGGCGTTGCTGATGCGGGTCCTGCCCAATCCGCCACTGACGACCGATCAGGTGAAACTGCTGGCCAAGGATAATGTGGTGGGGCAGGGCGTTCCCGGACTCGCCGATCTGGGAGTCGTTCCCACGGCCCTGGAATCCATCATTCCCGGCTATCTGGGCCGCTTCCGGAATCCCTACGCGCCGGTGACGTAATACCGGCGGACCGCTTCACCCTCTTGATGGTTCCGGTGCTCTCCGGCTTTTGATGAACCACCAAGGCACCAAGTCACCAAGGTGACGGAGCGTGCCACAGGCATTTTCCCGTCCTGTCATCGGCTGTCGGCCGCGTGCCTGCGGCGCAGGTTGGCCGCCGCCGGATGGTCCGAAAGACGCCTTGGTGTCTTGGTGCCTTGGTGGCTCAAAATATCCGGGGTTTCCTTTCAAGCCATTGGGAAACCAGAGGAAACGAGAGAGCCTCAAGGGGGTATGGCCATCTGAATGTCCACGCGCCCTAAGGCCGCATCTACAGGGACGCCAGGGCGATCAGGCCGGCGCCGACCAGCAGTCGGTAAAGAGCGAAGGGCAGCAGGCCCGCGCCGCGGATCCAGACCATGGTCAGGGGAACCGCGAGAAGCACGAAAAAAAAGGTGACGCCGAAGGTCAGAAGGTCGCTGTCGGCGGGCTGCAATCCCTCCAGGGAATATTGAAGGGCATGCATGCCCCCGTCGACCAGGAGGATCGGGATATTGGCGAGCAGCACGAACCGATAGGCATCGGGACGTTCCAGACCGAGCAGCCGCGCCGTGGTCAAGGCGGCGGCCACCCGGCCGACCCCGGGAACCAGAGCGAACAGCTGCACCACGCCGATGACCAGAGCGGTGGCGGCGCCCAGATGTTCGATGCGTTTGACCGTCATGCACAATTTATCGATTACGCCCATCAGCAGAGCGCAGGCGATGGTCACCCCACCCACCAGGGAGAGATCCGTCAGTCCGGGAACCGGGGGCGCCCCGAGGATGGCCGTGGCAATCAGCCAGGGAGCCGTGGCGATCAGAATCTTGGCCAGAAGATGCGCGCCCGGTTCGATACGACCCCGGCGCAGCTTCCACAGCCCCTGACCGATCAGCGCGACATCGCGCCAAAGATATAAGAGAAGCGCGAAAGCGGCACCGAGATGAACGGCGGTCCCGATCGTACCCGCACGCCAGCCCAGAAGCTTGGCGACGGCGAGAGCATGCCCCGTGGCGTCGATCGGCAAAACGTCGGCAACGCCTTCTGTCAAAGCGAGAATAACGAGATCTGGCAGTTGCAACCCGACTTACCCCCCAAGCGTCGTGGTCTTATAGCATTGTTAAGGATTTGAAGGAACAACCATATAGTACCGGTTTGGTACCTATTTTTTACCCCGCATTCGAGCCGATGCCCAAAACGAGTCAACCTCGGAGGACAGAAGATAAAAATAGGTCATATCTGCTGACTATTATTTCTCTTTTCGCTGGCCTTCCCCGGGAAATCGCGATAATACCGTCGCCTTCGCACGCCTTACCTGAACCAACGGTCCTTGCACGGGAGCCTGTGTCATGCCGTCGAAAATGCTGCAATTCATCCGCCTCGCGCAGGCCATGCCGGACAAGCGTCCCAGCGCCGAACGGCGGCGCGATTTCGATGAAATCTATCGGCCGTTCGAGGCTCCGGCGGCCACCGGACAAGCATCGCGCTGCGAGCAATGCGGCATACCCTTCTGTCAAATCCATTGCCCGGTCGGCAACAACATCCCCGACTGGCTGATGCTGGCCGCGACGGGCCGTCTCGACGAAGCCTACGCCCTGTCCTCGGCGACCAACAATTTTCCCGAGATCTGCGGACGCATCTGTCCCCAGGACCGCCTGTGCGAGGGCCATTGCGTCCTGGAGCAGAGCCACCATGGGGCGGTGACCATCGGCGCGATGGAAAAACACATCACCGATACCGCCTGGGCCAAAGGTTGGGTCAAACCCGTCAAGCCCATCCGCGAACGCGCCCAAACAGTGGGTATCGTCGGGGCGGGACCGGCGGGGCTGGCCGCCGCCGAGCAGTTGCGCAAGCAAGGCTACGGCGTTCACGTCTACGACCGTCATGACCGCGCTGGCGGCCTGCTGATCTATGGCATTCCCGGCTTCAAGCTGGATAAGGAGATCGTCACCCGGCGCACCCGCCTGCTCGCCGACGGCGGCGTCGTCTTCCATCTCAATTTCGAAATCGGCCGCGACGGTTCTCTCACCGAACTGCGCCAGCGCCACGACGCCGTCCTGATCGCCACCGGTGTTTACAAGGCCAAGGCGTTGTCGGTACCGGGAGCAGGTCTTTCGGGACTGCGCCCCGCCCTCGACTATCTGATCGCCAGCAACCGGGTCGGCCTGGGCGACAAGGTGCCCGCCTTCGAGGACGGACAGTTGAACGCCGCCGGAAAAAAGGTGGTGGTCATCGGCGGCGGAGACACCGCCATGGACTGCCTGCGCACCGCCATCCGACAGGGTGCCCAGTCGGTGAAGTGCCTCTACCGGCGCGACCGGGCCAATATGCCGGGGTCGCAGCGCGAGGTCGGCAACGCCGAGGACGAGGGCGTGGAATTCATCTGGCAGAGCGCCCCCGAGGCGCTGCTGGGCGACGGCCATGTCACCGGCGTCCGCTCGGTCAGGATGCATCTCGGCATCGCCGACACCACCGGCCGGCAAGTGCCGACGCCGATCGAGGGGTCGCACTTCACCGTTCCGGCCGATCTGGTGATCACCGCGCTGGGCTTCGATCCCGAGGACACCCCGGCGCTGTTCGGCGCCGACGATCTGGCGGTTACCCGCTGGGGAACGCTGGCCGTCGATTCGCGGACGCAGATGACCAGCCTGCCGGGCGTTTTCGCCGCCGGCGACATCGTGCGCGGCGCCTCGCTGGTGGTCTGGGCCATCAAGGACGGACGCGCCGCCGCCGCCGCCATCGACCAGTACATCCGCGCCGGCGAGACCCGGCGCGCCGCCGAATAGGCGGTCGCCCGGACGCCACCGGAACCATCGACATTACCGAAAGTAGGCCGAAACGCGGCCGAAGGAGAAAGACCATGAGCGACCAATCGCTGCCCGAGGGACAGGCCTTCGTCTCCCAGTATCTCGCCAACCAGGCGATGCTGGAGGCCGCCGGAATCGATACCCGGCCGCACGACGCCTGTGGCGTCGGCCTGGTCGCCGCCCTGGACGGCAAACCGCGCCGCTCGGTCGTGGTCGCCGGCATCGAAGCCCTGAAGGCGGTCTATCATCGCGGCGCCGTCGATGCCGACGGCAAAACCGGCGACGGCGCCGGCATCCATGTCGAAATTCCCCAGGACTTCTTCAAGGAACACATCCGTCATCAGGGGCATGAGCCGGTTCCCGGGCGCCTGGCCGTCGGACAATGCTTCCTGCCCAAGACCGACCTGTCGGCCCAGGAGCGCTGCCGTTCGATCGTCGAAACCGAGATCCTGAAATTCGGCTACACCATCTACGGCTGGCGGCAGGTCCCGGTGGAAGTCGCGGTGATCGGCGAGAAGGCCAACGCGACGCGCCCCGAGATCGAGCAGATCATGGTCGCCAACGCCAAGGGCGTCGACGAGCAGACCTTCGAGACCGATCTTTACGTCATCCGGCGGCGCATCGAAAAGCAGGTGCTGGCCGATCATATCTCGGACTTCTACATCTGCACGCTGTCCTGCCGTTCGGTGATCTACAAGGGCATGTTCCTGGCCGAGCAGCTTTCGGTGTTCTATCCCGATCTTCTGGACGAACGCTTCATCTCGTCCTTCGCCATCTATCACCAGCGCTATTCCACCAACACCTTTCCCACCTGGCGCCTGGCCCAGCCCTTCCGCATGCTGGCCCACAATGGCGAAATCAACACGCTGACCGGCAATCTCAATTGGATGAAATCCCATGAGACCCGGCTCGCCCATAAGGTCTTCGGCGAGCTCGTCAACGACATCAAGCCGGTGGTCCAGGCCGGCGGTTCGGATTCGGCCGCCCTCGACAACGTGTTCGAGTTGCTGGTCCGCGCCGGGCGCGACGCCCCCATGGTCAAGTCGATGCTGGTTCCGGAAAGCCTGGGCAACAACGCCGTCATGCCGCAGACGCACCGGGAATTCTTCAGTTTCTGCAATTCGGTGATGGAGCCCTGGGACGGACCGGCGGCGCTGGCCGCCACCGACGGCCGCTGGGTGATCGCCGGCATGGACCGGAACGGCCTGCGGCCGATGCGCTACACCATCACCACCGACGGGCTGCTGATCGTCGGGTCGGAAACCGGCATGGTCCGCATCGCCGAGGCCGATGTTCTGGAAAAAGGCCGGGTCGGTCCGGGCCAGATGATCGGCGTCGATCTCAAGACGGCGAAGTTCTACAAGGACCGGGCGCTCAAGGACCTGCTGGCCGCCCGCCAGCCTTACGGACAATGGATGAAGCGCACCACGCCGCTCGACAGCCTGATTCGCAGCGATGCCCCGGAACCCTCCGAGCTTTCGGCCGAGGATCTGCGCCGCCGCCAGTATGGCTACGGCATCACCATGGAGGATCTGGAACTGATCCTCCAGCCCATGGTCGAGGATGGCAAGGAGGCGATCGGTTCGATGGGCGACGACGCCCCGCTGGCCGTGCTGTCCAACCGTTACCGCAGCCTGCACCACTATTTCCGCCAGACCTTCAGCCAGGTGACCAATCCGCCCATCGATTCCTTGCGTGAAAGCCGGGTGATGAGCCTGAAGACGCGGCTGGGCAATCTGGGCAACATCCTCGATGAGGAAGAAAGCCAGTGCGACCTGCTGCAATTGGAAAGCCCGGTGCTGTCCAACGCGGAGCTCCACGCCATGCGGGCCTATATGGGCCGCACCGCCGCCGAGATCGACTGCGTCTTCGACCCCAAGGCCGGCGAGCATGCCCTGTCGGACGCCATCCGGCGCATCCAGCGCGAAGCCGAGGACGCCGTGCGGGGCGGATGCACCCACGTCATCCTGTCGGATGAGAAGAGCGGGCCCGATCTGGCGCCGATCCCGATGATCCTCGCCGCCGGGGCGGTGCACACCTACCTGGTCCGCCAGCAGCTTCGCACCTTCACCTCGCTCAACGTGCGCTCCGGCGAATGCCTTGACGTGCATTACTTCGCCGTGCTGATCGGCGTCGGCGCCACCACCGTCAATGCCTATGTCGCCCAGGAAGCCATCGCCGACCGTCATCGTCGCGGACTGTTCCCCGGACTGAGCCTGGAGGAATGCATCCGGCGCTTCAGCCATGCCATCGACCAGGGCCTGTTGAAGGTCATGTCGAAGATGGGCATCTCGGTGATCTCCAGCTATCGCGGCGCCTATTGCTTCGAGGCGGTCGGGCTGTCGCGCGCCCTGGTTGCCGAATTCTTTCCAGGCATGAGCTCGCGCATCTCCGGGCTGGGGCTGGCCGGCATCCAGCTCAAGGTCATCGAGATGCATGAGCGCGCCTATGGCGAGGAGGCGGTGACCCTGCCGGTCGGCGGCTTCTACCGGTCGCGCCGGGACGGCGAGGCCCACAGCTTCAACGGCAAGCTGATCCATACCCTGCAGACGGCGGTGGCGACGGACAGCTACACCACCTACAAGCGCTATGCCGAAGGCCTGCGCAAACTGCCGCCGATCAATCTGCGCGATCTTTTGGAATACAAGCCGGCCGGCGCCGCGGTTTCGACCGACGAAGTCGAATCGGTCACCGAGATCCGCAAGCGCTTCCTGACGCCGGGCATGTCGCTGGGCGCCTTGAGCCCCGAGGCCCACGGCACCTTGAACATCGCCATGAACCGCATCGGCGCCAAGTCGGTTTCCGGCGAAGGCGGCGAGGATCCCGCCCGCTACAAGCCGACCGCCAACGGCGACAACGCCAACTCGGCGATCAAGCAGGTCGCCTCGGGCCGCTTCGGCGTCACCGCCGAATATCTGAAGAACTGCCGCGAGATCGAAATCAAGGTGGCGCAGGGAGCCAAGCCGGGCGAGGGCGGCCAGCTTCCCGGTTTCAAGGTGACGGTGGAAATCGCCAGGCTGCGCCACGCCACGCCCGGCGTCATGCTGATCAGCCCGCCGCCGCATCACGACATCTATTCCATCGAGGATCTGGCCCAGCTCATCTACGACCTGAAGCAGATCAATCCGGAAGCCAAAGTCTGCGTCAAACTGGTCAGCCGTTCCGGTATCGGAACAATTGCCGCGGGCGTCGCCAAGGCCAAGGCCGACATCATCCTGATTTCCGGTCATGTCGGCGGCACCGGGGCAAGCCCGCAGACCTCGATCAAGTTCGCCGGTCTGCCTTGGGAAATGGGGCTGTCCGAAGTGCATCAGGTGCTGACGCTGAACCGTCTGCGGCACCGGGTCAAACTGCGCACGGACGGCGGCATCAAGACCGGCCGCGACGTGGTCATCGCCGCCATGCTGGGCGCCGAGGAATTCGGCATGGGCACCAATTCGCTGGTGGCCATGGGCTGCATCATGGTCCGCCAATGCCATTCCAACACCTGTCCGGTCGGCGTCTGCACCCAGGACGAGGACCTTCGCAAGAAGTTCGAGGGCACGGCGGAGAAGGTGGTCAACCTGTTCAGTTTCGTCGCCGAGGAGGTTCGCGAGATCCTGGCCTCGCTGGGCGTGCGGACGTTGAACGAGATCATCGGCCGGTCCGATCTCCTGGCCCAGGTCAGCCGCGGTTCGTCCCATCTCGACGACCTGGACTTGAATCCCATCCTGGTCCAGGCCGATTCGGGAGGATTCCCGCGCTACTGCACGCAGGAGGGCCGCAACGAGGTGCCCGAGACGCTGGACGCGCAGATGATCGCCGACGCCAAGCCGGCGCTCGAGGAAGGCGAAAAGATGCAGCTCACCTACACGGTGCGCAACACGCACCGGGCGGTGGGCACCAAGCTGTCCCACATGATCACCAAGCGCTACGGCATGTTCGGATTGCAGCCGGGCCATATCACGGTGCGCCTGCGCGGGTCCGCCGGCCAGTCACTGGGCGCCTGGGCGGTGCAGGGCCTGAGACTGGAAGTGTTCGGCGACGCCAACGATTACGTGGGCAAGGGTCTTTCGGGCGGCATGATCGTCGTGCGTCCGGCCGTTTCCAGCCCGCTGCGGACCAACGAGAACACCATCATCGGCAATACCGTTCTTTATGGCGCCACCGCCGGCAAGCTGTTCGCCGCCGGACAAGCCGGCGAGCGCTTCGCCGTCCGCAACTCGGGCGCCGACGCGGTGATCGAGGGATGCGGCTCCAACGGCTGCGAATATATGACCGGCGGCACCGCCGTCATCCTCGGGGCCGTCGGCGCCAATTTCGGCGCCGGCATGACCGGCGGCATGGCCTTCATCTATGACCCGGCAAACGCTTTCGAGCATCAGGTCAACACCGACACCGTCGTCTTCCAGCGGGTCGAGACCGAGCATTGGGAAGGGATCCTGCGGACCCTGATCCAGGAGTATGTCCATGAAACCCACTCGCCT
Source organism: Telmatospirillum siberiense (assembly GCF_002845745.1). GTDB lineage: Bacteria > Pseudomonadota > Alphaproteobacteria > Rhodospirillales > Magnetospirillaceae > Telmatospirillum > Telmatospirillum siberiense. Next base: position 38,907 of record NZ_PIUM01000020.1, read on the forward strand.
CACGCCGAGGAGATCCTGGCCCATTGGGAACGCGAGCGGGACAAGTTCTGGCAGGTCGTGCCGAAGGAAATGCTCAACCGTCTCGCCTATCCAGTGCGGCGGGAAGCGGTGGAAAAGGTCCGCGCCTGAGGCGCCGGGCTTACCCAGACGCTTGGGGACCAAGCGTCTGGGTCGGACCACTAACGCCAATGGCCTTCGATCAGGAACCATCCGTTGGCATGCTGCTCCCAATGAGGAGGCACCCACTCGGCCACATGGGGCGGACGTTCGAACCAATGGCCGGGATGCCAGACATATTCACGGCCGTCCCAGCGCCAATGGCCCTTCTGCCAGACCCAGATCGGACGCGGGTCGGGTGGCGGCGGCATTGCCTCGACCATTTCGGCCGGCGGTGGCCGTGGAATATAGACGACGGCCGGAGGGGGGGGAGGCGGAGGACCGGCGCGATGGGCGACACAGCCCGCCAACATCAGGCAAGACAGCGCCGAGGCAACCGCCAGCGATCTTATCGATTTCATCAAATCCCACCATTCGATCTGGATTACCGAGGATTATGATATAGATCACGACCCTTATGGCGGGAAAAAGGCGGTTGAAACCGGCCCGATATTCCGTTTCCGAAGTTCGAAGTGCTTCGGTCGCGGGAGTCTTGAACTTCGGAAACGATCGGAACACTGCCCGCAATGGCGTCGGAACTTCAAAAATGCGCCGCGTGCGACGAAACGGTGTCCCTTTTCGTCTCGTCATACCATAATCCTTTGCAGGAGGGCCCTCTGCTCGGCTAAATAGTCGCCATGCGTACGTTGCACCACCAATGGCTCGACCCATTTTCCCGAAAAGTCCGTATCGCTCTGGCCGAAAAAAAATTGGCCTTCGAGATGGTTGCGGAGAACGCCTGGGAAGAATCCTCCGATCTCGCCGCCCTCAATCCGGCCTGTGACGTTCCGGTCCTGGTTGATTCCAACGGAGCGGTCCTGTCCGATTGCACGGCCATCGCCGAATATCTGGACGAGTGTCATCTCGAACCGCCCCTGCTTGGCACCGAACTGCTGGTCCGCGCCGAAGTACGGCGTCTCGTCGGCTGGTTCGACGTCAAGTTCAACCGCGACGTGACCATTCCCCTGGTCGGCGAGAAGGTGTTCAAGCGTCAGATCGGCATTCCCGGCGGTCCGGATTCAAATCTGCTGCGCATCGGCTATGGCGCCATCCGGGAACATCTCGATTACATCGTCTGGCTGGTCGAACGGCGTAAATGGTTGGCCGGCGAAACCTTCTCCCTGGCCGACATCACCGCCGCCGCCCATCTTTCCTGCGTCGATTACATCGGCGATGTTCCCTGGGACGCCTTTCCCCAGGCCAAGGACTGGTACGCCCGCATCAAGTCGCGACCCAGTTTCCGCCCCCTGCTGAGCGATCATCTGCCGGGCATTCCGCCTCCGAAACATTATGCCGACCTGGATTTCTAGGGGCCTGCTTTCGGCCGCGTTCTGCGCGCTCTGCGCCGACGTGGCGGGGGCCGATGTCATCACGCGACTGCCTACCGACGAGCCGGTGGTCGCCTTGACCTTCGACGCCTGCGAAACCAGGACGCCGACCCTCCTCGACCGGAAGATCAGCGACTATCTGGTGCGCGAGAAAATCCCCTTCACCATCTTCGTAAGCGGTCGTTTCGCCCGGCACAACGCGGAGAGCCTGGCCGCGCTGTCCCACCTGGATTTCGTCGAGATCGAAAACCATTCGCTAAACCACGACAATCACATGGACCGGCTGGACGATCTTGCGATCCGCCGCGAGGTCGAGGAGAACGACGCCCTGCTGGCCGGGATCACCGGCCGGCACAGCCGCTATTTCCGCTTTCCGGCGGGCAATGTTTCACCGCGCTCCCTCAAGGATGTCGAGGATCTCGGATATAAGGTGGTGCATTGGAGCTTCCCCAGCGGCGATCCCGTCCGCGATCTCACGCCCTCGGCACTGACCCGCTGGGTTTTGGCCAAGACCAGACCGGGCAGTATTCTGATCTTTCATATCAATGGACGCGGCTGGTCCACCGGCGAGGCGCTGCCCGCCATCGTCGAACAACTGCGCGGACACGGCTTCCGCTTCACCCGGCTGGACGCCCAATTGCCATGACCCTGACCGCCACCCGGGACGCTTTCGCCCCGGGCACCCACCTCCTCACCGATGACCTCGTCCTGCGCCCCCTGGCCGAGGGCGAGGCGGAACGGTTGGGAGCCCTGTGCGCCGCCTTCGATCCCTATCACCGGCTCGGCCAGACCGCCGATGCCCTGTCCGGATATCTGCGCCGGCCCGACCCGGCGCTCTTTCGTTTCGCTATCGAAAGACATTCCTCCCTGGCGGGCATCGTCGCCGTCCGTACCCCCTGGCTGCGCGGCCCCTTCCTGGAGATGCTGGCATTGCTGCCCGCCGGCCGAGGTCATGGCCTCGGCCGGCAGACGGTCGATTGGGTGGCGGCGGAAGCAAGCCTGATCTCCGCCAATCTGTGGACCACGGTCAGCGATTTCAACGAAAGCGCCCGCGCCTTCTATCGGCGCCTGAACTTCCAGCCGGTCAGCGAACTGCCCGGACTGATCACCGAAGGCAGCACCGAGATCCTGCTGCGCCGACGCCTCAAAGACCGTTAGAATGTGTGGACATTTGGCAATTGGCCAGATGGTCTTCATCATCCTGATGGTTTCGGTGCGCTCCGGCTTTTGATCAACCACCAAGGCACCAAGACACCAAGGTGGCGGAGTGTGCCACTGGCCTTTTCCCGTCCTGTCATCGGCTGTCGGACGAATGCCTGCGGCGCAGATTGGCCGTCACCGGATGGTCCGAAAGACGCCTTGGTGCCTTGGTGCCTTGGTGGTTCAAAATATCCGGGGGTTCCTTTCATGCCGTTGGGGAACCAGAGGCAACGGGAGAAGCCTTAAGGCGCTCCCCTCAAGGATGGCTCAACGGGTCGGGATCCGGTGACCCGAAAGATCGTGCAGCGACACGACCTTGAGATCGCCCCGGCAAAGCTCGGCACGGCCGACGGACAGCGCCACCGGGATCGCCCCGCCATCGGGACGTTTTAAGACCGCTTCGCCGCCTTCATCGAAAAAGCCCGCCAGTTCGGGAAACAGCTCCGCCGCCGGCTTGCCGGACAGGGCGGCGGAAAGACGGCCGGACAAGGTTTCAAAGGCTCGGTTGACCGATTCGATCCGGCCGTCTCCGTCAAGGATCAGCACGCCTTCGGGCACCACGGCGACGATCGTCTCCAGGCGCGCCCGGCTGTCCCGCAGGGCCGCCCGGTCGCGGCGACGCTCGGTAGCGATCGCGCCCAGAAGCAGGCTGGTTAGGGACAGGGCCAGCAGGAAGAACTGCACCTCGGTCAGCACCTCGGCCGTCAGATGAGCCTCCTGGATGGCGACGATCATGCCGATCTGAGTGGCGAACAGGGCGACCGTGACCCCCCTCAGGCCGTGCCAGGCGCCCACCCAGACCAGGGGCATGAACAGCGGATAATAAAGCGTCGGATGCTGGGCGAGATCGCCCCCGAAAACGATCCACAGGGAAAGCAGGATGCTCAACCCCTGCAAAAGATTGATCCAGGGCGAGCTATGCGCCGCCTCGCCGGGCGGCAGGGCTTGGCCCAGGGACAGGAACAGGGGCGCGAAGATCGCCACGCCGATCATGTCGCCGATCCAGAAGCGCAGGATGGTGACCCCCACATCCTCCGTGGGAATGACGCCGCCCCAATGATAGATGCCGACATAGCCGGCCGCGACGATCAGCGCGGTGGGAACCTGAAGCCCCAGAAGCGTCGCCACGTCCTTCAGACTTTGCAGGCGCGGCGAAATGCGGAACACCCGGAGCAGCAGCCAGGCGGTCACGGCGTAACCGGTGGCTTCCAGCAGATCGGCGAACAGGGTGGGAACGATGGGTGCGGCGAAGCCGCGGACGACGGCATCGGACAGCAGGGCCGCCACATAAAGCAACGGCGAGAAGCGCAGTCCCCTCAGCAGGAGAAAGGCCAGACTCAATCCGGGCGGCGGATTCCAGGGCGTGATGTCCAATGTGCCGTAAGGCTCGATATAACTGATCCAATCGAGCAAAATGTAGAAGATCAGATATCCTGCCGCCCACAGGACGTCTTCGCCGAAACGCCGAAGATCCGGACGCTTTCCCCCGTTCGTCACCGGCCCGTCCATCACTGGCTCTCCCCTCGGCCCTTTCTTTCGTCTAGGATGCCTGGAAAAGCAGCATGGTGCCAGAGCGTGAACGAAAAGACACCGATCCCTTCTTCGTCCTTCGCCGCCGGCCGGCGCCTTGCCGGCCTTTCGGCGAGCCTCAAACGGATATCGATCCGGGGCCGCGTGGTCGTCTGGCTGCTGATGTTTATCTCGGCCTACCGCCTGGGCATGCCGATCCTGTTTTCGGCGGCGTTGTCGGGTTTGCCCTGGCTCATGCTGCCCGGCAAGGCCGGCGAGGAGCCGCTGTCCGATCCGCCGGAACCGTCTGCGGGTTAACCCTGGTTCAGCAGATCGGCGACGAACTCCGGGACGACCTGGCTGGCCGGACCGTAGATGGTTTCGTGGAACATGGTGGCGCCCTGCGACGGCTCGAGATTGAGTTCGACGGTCCGGGCCAGTCCCTTGCTCCGCAGATGGCTGACGAATCCCGCGGCCGGATAGACGTTGCCCGAGGTACCGATCGACAGGAACAGGCCGCATTGGTCGAGCAGTTCGAAGATCTGCGGCATGTCGAGCGGGATCTCGCCGAACCAGACGATGTGCGGACGCAGGGCGCCGGCTTTCCGGCAGGACGGGCAGATGCTGTCCGCGCCCATATCGCCCGACCAGGTAAAGACGGCGTTGCAGGATTGGCAGCGGCCTTTGCGCAGTTCTCCATGCATATGAAGCACCCGCTTGCTGCCGGCGCGCTCGTGCAGGTCATCGATATTCTGGGTGACCACCGCCACGTCGCCGTCCCACTCCTCTTCCAGCCGCGCCAACGCCAGATGGGCGGGATTGGGCAACGCTTCGCCCGATTCCAACTGCCGGCGGCGGTCGTTGTAGAAGGATTGGACCAATGCCGGATTGCGGCGGAACCCTTCCGGAGTGGCGACGTCCTCGATGCCGACCTTGTTCCAAATCCCGTCGGCGTCGCGGAAGGTATCGAGACCGCTTTCCTTCGAAATGCCGGCACCGGTCAAAATGACGATCGAACCCTGGCCCATCGCTTGTCCTTAATATCCGAGATTTTCCGAGACAGGGCCGTTCTGGTCCCGGCCCTTCCAATGGTCAAGGGTCTTTTCACCGGCTGAGGAAACTGATGATCTGATCAGAAAGAATTCCCGGATGTTCGAGGGCCGGCAGATGGCCGCAGCCGGGCAGCAGCAACACGGTGGCCCGCGGCAGATGGGCGGACAGGGGAAGGGTCGTGCCCTCGGCCGGAAAAAGAAGATCGTTACGGCCATGGATCATCAGGACGGGACAGGCGATTCGCGCCAGATCGGCGATCGGGACCGCCGCCTCGTCGATGTAGCGTTGTTTGTCGCCGTGGAACATCGCCCGAAAATAGGGTCCGTAGACGCCGTCGTGCAGGAGGCTCATCCGATCGTCCAGCAGGCTTTCGGTGATGCCGGCGTGATCAAAGGTCAGGGCCTCCATGGTCTTCCTCAGATCGTCCCGGGTCTCCGGAAAGGTCCAGCAGCGCTGGGTATGGGGCGTTTCGGCGAAACTCCAGCCCATGGTGGCCGTGGTGATCACCCTGGTGATCCGCCGTTCCCGGGCGGCCAGGCGCAAGGCGAGCGCTCCCGACAGCGAATGGCCGACCACGCCGACCTCCTCTTCCGGAACGACCGCCAGCAAGGCGTCGAGCTGGGCCTCCCAAAGCGCCATATCGAAGAAGGGGGCTTGCGTTTTTCGTCCGGACCGCCCGAAGCCGATCAGATCGCTGGCATAGACATGGTAGCGCGCCGTCAGGGCTTCGAAGACGTGGGCCCAGGTGCCCAGGCTGGCGGCTCCCGCTCCCGAGCCATGCAGAAGCAGAAGCGGGAAGCCGTGCCCGCCTTCCCAGCAGCGGGCCGGGATGCCCAGGACATCGATCTCGAATTCCCTCAGCCTCATCACGACCTCCATTGCTCAAGGCCGTCGAGCAGACGCGCCGCCGTATGATCGACATGCTCCCGCGTCAGGGCGGCGACCCCGGCGGCATCGCCCGCGATGAACCCTTCCAGGAGGCGGTCGTGTTCGGCCTCCGCCTGGTCGAGATCTCCCGTCAGCCGGGATTCCACGCGGATATAAGGCTCCACCATCCGCTGCAGGCCGTTGACGATCCGGTGAATGACCGGCCGGTCCGGCAGCCCCAGCAGAACGTCGTGAAACCGGATATGCAGTTCGAACCAGGACTCGGCCGCCGCCAGGCCGGCCGTCGCCGCATTGGCCATCTGGCGGCGCAGCACGCGCGCCTGGGCGATGTCCTCGTCGCTTCGCTCGGCCGTGGCGACGGCGGCCATATGTTCCTCGATCCGGGCCCTGAGGGCGAAGACCTCGCCGATCTCGCGGGGATCCAGGGACAGCACCGCATATCCCCGGCGCGGATGCAGGACCACCAGGCCCTCCGCCTCCAGACGGGCCAGGGCCTCGCGCAGGGGAACCCGGCTCACGCCCAGACGGCGGGCGATATCCTCCTGGCGCAGCATCTGCCCGGGAGGATAGACGCCGTTCAGGATGGCGGTGCGCAGACCCCGATAGACGGTTTCCGGCAATGACAGGACCGAATGATCTTTTGGAATCATTGTAATTTACCTATTGCCGATTTTATACAATCGACGTTATCGTTCAATTCGATTTTCACCAAGCACGGGTTTCGCGATGCCGAGCCAGATCGATTACCTCAATCCGTCGAATGCTCCGCCGGCCCAGGGCCTTTATTCCCACGCCACCCGGGTCAGCGGCGGATCCCTTCTGTTCGTCGCCGGGCAACTGGCCGTCGGAACCAACGGAGACGTTGTTGGGAAAGGCGATTTCGAAGCCCAGTTTCATCAGGTTTTCAAGAACTTGGCGGTTGTCCTGCAGGGCATCGGCGGCGACTTCCGCAGCGTGGTGAAATTCACCACCTATCTGGTTCATTCCCAGGATATCGATCGTTTCATGGCCTTGCGCGCCGCCCTGTTTCCCGGTCTTTTCCCCAACCGCCTCTATCCGCCGAACACCCTGCTGATCGTCGATCGCCTGGTGAAGGAGGACTTCCTGCTGGAGGTGGAGGCGGTGGTGGGTTCAGGCTAATACACTGATAAATAATGTATATTTTCTCTGTGGTTAAATTGAATACAATCGGCATTTATTGACGAGGTGCTCTGATGACCTTGATGGCCGTTCCCGTGATCGATATCGCCGCGGCGTCCTCGCCGGAGGGCCGGCTGGCCGTGGCCCGCGCCGTGGGAGAGGCCTGCCGCGACATCGGTTTCCTCGTCATCACCGGGCATGGCGTGCCGAAAACGCTCATCGAGCGCGTCGAGCGGACCGCGCGGGACTTTTTCGAATTGCCCACGGCCGAGAAGACGGCCTTGAAGCGCCCCCGCGAAGATCAGGTGCGGGGCTACAGCGCCGTGGGGGACGAGGGATTGTCCTATAGCCTGGATGAAAAGGCCCCCGGCGATCTCAAGGAATCCTTTTCCATCGGCCCGATCGACGTTCCGGACACCGCCTATTTCACCGGGCCCGCCGCCGGGCCGCACTTCGCCCCCAATCTCTGGCCGGGGCAAATTCCCGATTTCCGGGAGTCCTGGAGCGCCTATTTCGAAGCCATGTCCGAACTGGCCGCCACGCTGATGCGCCTGTTCGGCATTTCCCTCGGCCTCGATGCCGACTTCTTCGGAGACAAGATCGACCGGCACATCAGCATGTTCCGGGTGCTGAACTATCCGGCGCAGACGGAACCGCCGCTGCCGGGTCAGATGCGCGCCGGCGCCCATTCCGACTATGGCAGCCTGACCATCGTCAAGATCGAGGATCGTCCCGGCGGCCTGCAGGTCTTCAACAAGGAAGGCGAGTGGGTCGACGTTCCGGCCGTTCCCGACGCCTTTGTCGTCAACATCGGCGATCTCATGATGCAATGGACCAACGATCTCTGGACCTCCACCCTTCATCGGGTGGTCAATCCGCCGGTCGACCGGGCGGGCGACAGCCGTCGCCAGTCGCTGGTCTTCTTTCATCAGCCGAATTACGACGCCCTGGTCGAATGCCTGCCCGGTTGCCGGAGCCCCGACCGTCCGGCGAAATATCCGCCCGTCACCTCGGGGGATCATCTGCGCAGCAAATTCGTCAAGCAGACCACCTTCGGGGCGGGCCTGGTGGAGGGAGCGTAAGTCATGCCGGAGCTTTCCTATGTCAACGTCTTCGCCCGCGACATCGTGGCCTTGAGCGGTTTCTATGCCGATCTGTTCGGCTTCAAGGAGATCGAAGCGATCCGTTCGCCCATCTTCCGCGGGCTCGACACCGGGCGCAGCGCCCTGGGCTTCAATGCCCTCGACGCCTATGAATTGCTGAAGCTCGAAGCCTTCTCCTCGCCCAGCGGCGTCAAATTCCTGCTCAATTTCGACGTCGCCTCGCCCGGCGAGGTCGACGGCCTGACCCCTGTCGCCGTCGCCAGGGGCGCGCAGCTGGTCAAGGCTCCCTACAAGACCTACTACAACTGGTATCAGGCCGTACTCCTGGATCCCGAGCAGAACGTCTTTCGCATCAATCACATGCTCGAATAGCTCGCATACGATGCCTCCGGGGGGAGGAAACCTCCGTCGGGAAGATCGCACGCTTACACCTCGACGCAAAAGGAGATGGCAAATGGGATCACGGTGGTTGCGCGGCTGCCTCGCCGCAGGGCTCGTCCTGATGGGGTTCTCATCGCAGGCGCTGGCCGACGGCTTCACCCTGGAGGGCAAGCCCAAGGTCGCCTTCCTCTATTTCGACGCCAAGAACGACGGCGGCTGGACCCAATCCTTCGAGGAATCGCGGGGGGCCATCGAAAAGGCGATGGACGAGAAAATCCCCTACGTCGAAAAGGTGCCGGAAAACGCCGCGCAGATCCGTCCGGCGGCCGAAAAGCTGATCGCGCGGGGCTACAACGTCATCATCGGCACGGCCTTCGGCTATTCGGACACCTTCAAGGAACTGGCCGGAAAATATCCCAAAGTGGTTTTCCTCAACGCCGCCGGGACCACCAACGGCCCCAATCTGCAATCCTTCTACGGCCGCACCTACCAAAGCCAATATCTCTGCGGCATGGTCGCCGGCGCGATGAGCAAATCGGGCAAGCTCGGTTTCGTCGCCGCCCATCCGTTCGGCGTCGTCAACTGGACGATCAACGCCTATGAGATGGGGGCGAGGCTGGTCAATCCGAACGCGACGCTGACCGTCGTCTACACCGGCGCATGGAACGATCCCGTCAAGGAGCGCGCCGCGACCGAGGCCCTGATCGATCAGGGGATCGACGTCATCGGCCAGCATGTCGACACCCCCATGCCCCAGATCGTCGCCCAGGAGCGGGGCGTCTACGCCACCGGCCATCATCGCGACATGCGGGAATTCGCCCCCAAGGCGACGCTCTGTTCCTCGGTCTGGGTGTGGAGCAAGTTCCTGGTTCCCGAACTGAAGACCATCAGCGCCGGCAATTGGACGCCCGAGCCGTTCGGCGCCTTCCCCTCGATCAAGGAAGGCGGGACCGACATCGCCTGTTGCGGCCCGGCCGTGCCCAAGCCGGCGGTCGACAAGGTGATGGCCGAGCGCCAGGCCCTGCTCGACGGCAAGCAGATCTTCGCCGGGCCGCTCAGCGACCGTGACGGCAAGGAGCGCGTGCCGGCGGGCAAGGTGCTGGCCGATGGCGACCTCTGGAAGATGGACTGGTTCGTTCCGGGCGTCATCACGCAGAGATGACCCCTGACAGCGCAGCCCGGCGGGAGTTCTGAAAAAGCAATGGACAGCGTGTTGGAACTGCGGGCGATCCGGAAGTCCTTCGCCGGATTCGCCGCGCTGGACGGTGCCGACTTCACCCTCCGCCGGGGTGAGGTCCACGCCCTCCTGGGGGAAAACGGCGCGGGGAAATCCTCGTTGATGAACGTGGCGGCCGGCCTTTACGCCCCGGATGGCGGGCGGATCCTCATCGGGGGGCGCGAACAGCGCCTGGGCGGCCCGCGCGAGGCGACGGCGCAGGGAATCGGCATGGTTCACCAGCACTTCCACCTGGTGAAACCCTTCACCGTGGCCGAGAACATTCTTCTGGCCAACCCTCGCGGGCGCTTTTCCCGGGGCATCGAGACCATCGAGCGGGAAATCGCCTTCTGCACGAATATGCTGGGCTTCGTCGTCGATCCCCACCGCCGGCTCGACAGCCTGTCGGTCGCCGAACAGCAGCGGGTGGAGATCGTCAAGGTGCTGCTCGGCGGCGCCACCATCATCATCCTGGATGAACCGACGGCGGTGCTGACCGACGAGGAGGCCGACGGCCTGTTGACCACCATGCGCCGGCTGGCCGCCCAGGGAACCGCCGTGGTGCTGGTCACTCACAAACTGCGCGAGGTGACCCGCTATGCCGACCGCGTCACCATCATGCGCGGCGGACGCCACGTCGCCGCCTGCGATCCGAAAACCATGAGCACCGCGCAATTGACCGAATTGACGGTGGGGGTTGCCTTGCCCTCGCCGGTTCGGGAAAAAACCGCACGCGGCGAGTTGCGCCTGATCGTCGCCGGCCTGCGTGTCGAGCATGAGACGGGCCGGACCGCGCTCGACGGGGTGGGCTTCCAAGTGCGCGCCGGCGAGATCTACGGCATCGCCGGCGTCAGCGGCAACGGACAGAGCGAACTGGTCGGCGCCCTGACCGGAACCACGGCGGTCGCCGCCGGCGATATCTGGATGTCGGGCGCCGGGCACATCGCCGACCGGCCGCCGGCGATCCGGCGATCCGGCGGACTGGCGGCGATTCCCGCCGACCGCTACGCCCAGGCGCTGGCCGGCGGCCTGTCGATCACCGACAATTACGCGGTCGCCGGCGTCATGGCCGGCCGTTACGGTCCCTGGGGATGGCTCGACCGCAAGGCCATGGCGAAGGCCGCCGCCGCCGCGGTGCGCGCTTTCGACGTGCAGGGCGTGCGCGGCCTGAAACAAAGGGCGGGCCTGTTGTCGGGCGGCAATGCCCAGAAACTGGTGTTGGCGCGGGAATTGGCCGGCGATCCCGTCCTGATCGTCGCTCACGGCCCCAGCCGGGGCCTCGACGCAAGGGCCTGCGCGGCGGTGCATGAACGGCTGCTGGCCGCCCGCGCCCGGGGAAACGCCGTGGTTCTGGTAAGCGACGACCTGGACGAGGTGATCGGCCTCGCCGACCGCATCGGCGTCATGAGCCGGGGCCGCATCGTCGCCGAATTCGACGCCCCCGCCGACCGTCAGGCGATCGGCCGCGCCATGGTGGATCATGGCTAGCCCGTCTTTCCTGCCCGCAGGCCGGCTCAATCTGGAAATCCGCACCAATCTGGCGATGGGTCGCCAGATGCTGATCCTGGTGGGCGCGGCGCTGATCGGGATCCTCGTCTCCGCCGCGATCCTGGTGGCCGCCGGCGTCCCCTTCGGGGAGCTGCTCAGCGAATTCGTCATCCAGACGCTGCTTGATCCGGCCAGCCGGCAGGCCGTTCTCGCCCAGGCCGGACCGCTCGTTCTGGTCGGATTGGCCGGATCGGTGGCCTTTCGGACGCGCTTTTGGAACCTGGGCCTGGAAGGGCAGATGATCTGGGGATCGATCGCGGCAACCGCCCTGTCGGTCTTCGATTTCGGTCCTCCCGGCGTCCGTCTGCCGCTGATGCTGGCGGCGGCGGCCACCGCCGGCCTCGCCTGGTCGGGGCTCGCCTTCTATTTGAAGGAGCGCTTCCGGGTCAACGAGATCATCTCCACCCTGCTGCTCAATTACGTGGCCCTCTATCTGCTGCTCGATCTGCTGTACGGCGCCTGGCAGGACCCGAAGGATTCATTCCCCCATTCGCCGCAATTCCGCGATTTCGAACGCCTGCCCGACTGGGGCTGGCCGATCCACGGCGAACTGCTTCTCGCCCTGCTGGCGACCGTCGCCGTTTTCTGGCTGCTGTCGCTGAGCCGGTTCGGGCTCTACATCCGCTTCGTTCACGAGAACAAAGGCGCCGCGCGCGCCCTGGGCGTACCGGTCCGCGCGGTGATGCTGGCCTCCGTCCTGCTGTCGGGCGCCCTGGCCGGATGGGGCGGCTTCATCATCACCGATGTCCAGGAGGGCCGGCTGACCCAGTCCTTTTTCGACGGCTACGGATTTTCAGGGATCCTCATCGCCTTTCTGGCCCGCAACAATCCCCTGGCCGCGGCGATGGTGGCGGTGTTGATCGCCGTGCTCTTCGTGACCGGACAAAGCCTGCAGATCTTCTATCAAATTCCTTTTTCCATGGTGCAACTGATCGAAGCCATCATCGTGATGACGGTCGCCGCCTCGGAATTCCTGATCCGTCACCGCCTGCGCTGGGTGGCCTGATGGCTATCTGCGAATTCATCGTCAATTGGGCGGGCGGCGTGCCCGCCACCGCCTTGCCCTACGCCCTGGCCGCCCTCGGCCTGATCGTCAGCGAAAGGGCCGGCGTGCTCAATCTGACGGCCGAAGGGTTGCTGCTGGTCGGCGCGCTGGCGGGCATCGGCGCCAGCCTGGCCATCGCCGACCGGCCGTGGGTCGCGCTGCCGGCCGCCGTCCTGGCGGCGATGGCGGTCGGTCTGCTGTTCGCCGGCCTGGTGGTGCTGTTGCGGGTCAATCAGGTGATCGCGGGACTGGCGGTGGTGTTTTTCTGCCAGGGGCTGACCAGCCTGCTCGGCACTCTGGCCGAATGGCAAAATCACCCGATCTCCGGATTGGGCAAGCTGATCGTCTGGCCGCTTTCCGAACTGCCGGCGGGGACCCACGCGCTCTTCCAGCAGGATGGCCTGGTTTACGCCCTTTTGCCGATCTTCTACGGCGTGCACCGCGTCCTCTTCAAAAGCATGACGGGATTGCGCCTGCGGGCCGTGGGCGAAGCGCCGGAAGCCGCCGACAGCGCCGGCCTCGGGGTGACCCGCTACCGCGTGCTGGCGGTCGTCGCCGGATCGGCCCTGATCGGTCTGGCCGGCGGCTATCTGGCGGTGGGCGGCACCAAGATGTGGTTCGGCGGAATGACCGGCGGACGCGGCTGGATCGCCGTCGCCCTGGTCATCTTCGCGCGTTGGCGGCCCTGGCGGGCGCTGTTCGGAGCGCTGCTGTTCGGCTGCATCGAATCGATGGTGCCGCGCATCGCCGCCGCGGGGATCAGCGTTCCCCAATATTTCATCCTGATGACCCCCTACCTCGTCACCATCGCCGTGATGGTCTGGGCGGGACGCGGGAAAGGCGGCGCGGACCTCGACGAACCGGGCGCCCTGGGCCGCCCCCATGTGCGCGAGGAACGGCGATAGCGGCTGCGTTCGGTACCTCCGGCATGAAAAGCTGCCACAGGATATTTTGAACCACCAAGACACCAAGACACCAAGACACCAACGTGTTTCCTGAGGGCGATGCGACGGATGATTACGAACTCGCGCCGCAGGCATTCCCCCGATCATCCGACGAAAGGACGGGAAAATGCCTGCGGCACATTCCGCCGCCTTGGTGACTTGGTGCCTTGGTGGTTAATCAAAAGCCGGGCCGCACCGGAACCATCCGGAGGAGAACCACTTGGCCAAATGTATCCCAGCGCCTCAGCGGGCGCGGCGGGATTTCTTCGGCGTCATCATGACCGGCGAAAGGCCATGCCGGCGGATGCTGTCGACCAGACGGTTCATCGACCCCAGGCAATGATCGCGGCTGATCTCGCCGGCCCGGGTGGCGTCGCGGTCCTTGAAGGCGGCGAAGAGGGCCCGGTGTTCCGCCGCCGCGTCATCGACCTGTCCGGTGAAATAGCTCTCGATGCGGACATAAGGTTCGATGGTGTCGCGCAGATTGATGGTAAGCGTGCTCAGGCGCTGACGCCGGGCGCTGGCGATCAGGCGATTGTGGAATTCGCGGTTCACATCGAGCCATGCCGGAAGATAGCCCTCGGCCTGGGGGTCGAGGGATTCCATCGCGGTCAACAGCGCCTCCACCGCCAGGACGTCGCTTTCGGTCCTGAGACGGGTGGCGGTTTCCAGGGCATGCTGTTCCAGCACCATGCGCAGTTCGAAAACCTCGATGATTTCGGCGAGATCGAGCGAGGTGACGGCGAAACCCCGGCGTGGGCGAAGGATGATCAGGCCCTCGGCCTGCAGGCGGCTCAACGCCTCGCGGACGGGAACCCGGCTGACGCCGAATTGCTTGGCGATCAGTTCCTGGCGCAATTCGCTGCCCGGCGGCAGCGACCCGTTCAGAATGCTTTCGCGCAAGGACTGATAGAGAACGTCCGGAAGGGCACGGAACTCCGCCTGCAATACATTTACTTCCGGATGATCTATATCCATGATTCTTCTATTTTTAATAGGTATTTCCATAAATCGTATACAAAATCGGCGGCTGACGCAATTGCGTCAGCCTTTGCTCGGGCCCCCGTTCCCCGCCTCGCGCCAGACGCGCAGAAGCTCCCCGGACTCCATCACAAGCCCCAGATGGATGGACATCATGGCGAGCGCGCCGGCCTCGAGGGAGGGATCGGTGCCGCGCACCAGGTCGGGGGGAACGATCACCCGGTAATCGCGATTGGCGCCATCGAAGGCCGTATTCAAAACGCAGCAATCCGTCATGCCGCCGGTCAACACGATGATCCTGACCCCGAGATTGCGCAGCAGCAGGTCGAGATCGGTGGAATAAAAGGCGGACAGGCGCTTCTTGCCGCTGACGATCAGGTCGTCCGCGGCCACATGGGTGACGAATTCGTTCCAGGGCGATCCCTCGATGGCATGGTCGTTGGAATTGGGGATCGGCCCGACCAACAGGGGAAACGTCCGCCGCCAGGCCGAGGGGATGCCCTTCACATCGTCGACGCCGCCCTTGCGCAGAACGCTGCGCACATGAATGACCGGTATGCCGAGGGAGCGGGCCGCCGCATGGAAGGCATCGACGGGTTTGACGATTTCGCGCATGCGGGGCGCCGGACAGGGGCAATCCCGGCGTTCCGACAGATGGCCGGCATGCATGTCGATGGACACCACGGCGGTCCGGGCGGGATCGGCGTAGTCGGCGAAACCATCCGGCAGGATCCGTTTCTCGCCATAAACATAAGCTTCCATGGAACTCCCTATGATCTCGGGGTCAGGGGGTGATGAACCGGCCGCGGGTCGCCGGATCATAGTGCAGACGGCCGTTCAGGAAGATCTTGTGCCGCTCGAAATACCATTCCTTCTTGCGGGGCGGCGGCGGTGTCAGATCGACATCCTCGCCGCCCTTGAAGACATGAAGAATTTTGTTTCGATCCATTAACAATCTGATGTCGGCAGTGGGATCGCCGTCGAGCACCAGAATATCGGCATGGCGTCCGGCCTCCAGCTTGCCGATCTTTTCGCCGAAACGCCGGAAGACGCCGGTCGCGCCCAAGGTGGCGCAATGAATCGCCTCCAGCGGCGAAAAGCCCAAAAGCTCGACGAAGATCGCCAGTTCCCGGGCATGCCATTCGCCGTAGGGCACCGGCGACCAGCCGCTTTCCGAGCCGCAAAGGAACGGCACGCCGGCACGGAAGGCCTTAGGCAGATTGGCAACGGCCGCCTCGACCTCGCGCTTGAAGGCGTCGATCCCGGAAACACCGGCCATGACCTCGCCCGCCTCGATCAGATTGACCAGAAGGGTCAGGGTCGGCGTGATCACCGCGCCGCCGGCGAGACAGGCCTCGATCCCCGCCTCATCGATGTGGGAAGCATGAAAGATCACGTCGAATCCCGCCCTGGCGGCACCCAGCACCGAATCCCGGGTCCGGGCATGAACGGTGCAAAGGCGCCCCAGCCGGTGGCATTCGGCGGCGATCAAGGCATATTCCTCGTCGCTGATCGCCGAATTGTCGAGGGAGTCGGGCGTGATCAGATTGTCGTTCGAGCCCGAGACCTTGATGGCGTCGACCCGGTCCTTCACCTGATAGCGGATCGCCTCGATGAAGTCGTCGCGGCTCTTGATCAGCACCGCCGCCTGGCCCGGCGGAAAGGCCATCTCGTTGGGAAAGGAGTCTTCCAGGCCCTGATGGGTGGTGAGCTGGCGCCCCGACACCGCGAAACGCGGTCCGGGAAACAGGCCGGCGTCGATGGCGTCGCGCAGGTTCTGGGCGATGTTGTAGGTGGTCGCGGCGTCGAAGGCGCTGGTGACCCCCGCCTGCAAGATCTTTTTGGCGTTCCAGGCGGCTTTCAGCGTCCGGTATTCGACCGGCGTGTAAAGAGCCAGCTCCTCTTCCGAACGGGCCTCGCCGAAGGCGACATGGGTATGGGCGTCGATCAGACCGGGCATGATACTGCGTCCGGCACCGGCGATCCGGCGGTAGTCCGGACCGGCATAGCGCTCCGGCAGCGCCGGCTCCGGGCCGACCCAGGCGATGGACTCGCCCTCGAAGACCACGGCGCCGCGCTCGATCGGCGGATTCAGGCTGCCGTCGATGACTTTCCCCAACAGAACCGTGCCGTGGACGGAATCGCTCATGGATCGGGCCTTTCTCTCGGGCGGGCAGGATGCGCAACGGCTTCGCGTGAAAACGTATGC
Organism: Telmatospirillum siberiense; assembly: GCF_002845745.1. Classification (GTDB taxonomy): domain Bacteria; phylum Pseudomonadota; class Alphaproteobacteria; order Rhodospirillales; family Magnetospirillaceae; genus Telmatospirillum; species Telmatospirillum siberiense. Next base: position 55,608 of record NZ_PIUM01000020.1, read on the forward strand.
AATTTTTTCCTTGCCGACAACCGGAAATCAGCGGAATAACCTCCCCCACGTCACCTCAACCATCCGGGTATCATAACAAAATATGCAGTTATATAAGTATGTTAATTCAAATTTTATAAGAGATAAAATTTTTTCCTTGCCCGGCCAGAAAGGATTTTGGTAATAGTAGATTGTATACAGTTTATCGATGGCACGGAGAGCGCCTCATGAGCGACAGGGACATCGTTTGGCCGGCCGCCGATTTTTCCCGCGTTCCCTTCGCCGTCTATCACGATCCGGCGATCTACCGGCGGGAGCAGGAACGCCTGTTCCGCGGACCGACCTGGAATTACCTGGGTCTGGCCGCCGAACTGGCTGAACCGGGGGATTTTCTCACCACCCGGCTCGGCGAAACGCCAATTCTGGTTACCCGGGCCATGGACGGCCGCATCCACGCCTTCGTCAATCGCTGCATGCACCGCGGCGCCCAGTTGCGGCGCGAGCCCTGCGGCAACGCCAAGTCCCATATCTGCGTCTACCATCAATGGTCCTATGGCCTGGACGGCAGTCTGCGCGGCGTGCCCTTCCCCAAGGGCGTGAAAGGGGCGGGAGGGCTGCCGGCCGATTTCGATCGCGGCGCGATCCATCTCGAGGAACTCGTCGTCGAGCTGCATAAGGGCGTCATCTTCGGCACTTTTTCCCGCCACGCCGAGCCCCTGGCCGATTATCTGGGCCCCACGGTGATCTCCGAGCTCGATCGCCTGTTCGCCAAGCCGATCAAAATTCTGGGCTATCAGCGCCAGCGCATCGCCGGCAATTGGAAGCTCTACAACGACAATGTCCGCGATCCCAACCACGGCGGACTGCTGCACATGTTCCACGCCACCTTCGGGCTCTATCGCCTGAGCCAGATCGGCGGCGCCAAGATGGACGCGCGCCATCGGCACAACATCACCTACAACCAGTTGGGCACCGACGACGCCGAGGCCGAGGGCGGTTACGGCGACACCGACAAGGTCTATCAAAAGGGCTACCGCCTGCAGGACATGCGGATGCTGCAGAACCGCAAGGAATTTCCCGATCCGGTCACCCTGGTCATTCTCTCGGTTTTTCCCAATTGCGTCTTCCAGCAGATCGCCAATTCGCTGTGCACCCGGCAGATCCGCACCTATGGCGCCGATGAGATGGAGCTTTACTGGACCTATTTCGGCTACCAGGACGACGATCCGGCCATGGAGGACCACCGCCTGCGCCAATCCAATCTCTGCGGCCCCGGCGGATATATCTCGATGGAGGACGGCGAGGCGGTGGAGATCGTTCATCGCACGACCCTCCCGGAACGGGACGGTCACGCCCGGGTCGAAATCGGCGGCAAGGGACCGATCGCCGATCAGCCCAACCTGGTCAGCGAGGTGCCGATCAGGGGCTTCTACGCCTATTACTGCGAATTGATGGGCTTCGACGTCGAAACGGTGGAAGGAGCCGCGCGATGATCTCCATCGAAAACCGGAACGCCGTCACCGATCTGTTGGCCGCCGCCACCCTCCGCCTCGATGAGGACGAGCTCGAAAGCTGGGTGGAGTGTTTCGAGGAAACCGCCGTCTACCGGATTCTGTCCCGCGAAAACGTGGCCCGGGGACTGCCCCTTCCCCTTTTCCAGTGCGACAACAAGAACATGCTGCGCGACAGGGTTCTTTCTCTGCGCAAAGCCAATGTCACCAACCCCCATCGCGACTGCCATGTCGCCGGGCTGCCGGCGCTCGAAGCCGAGGCGGACGGCACCATAAGCGTCACCAGCAGCTACGCCCTTTACCAGACCGACCCCGACGGCGTCGGCCGGCTGTTCAGCGTCGGGCGCTACCGGGACCGCATCCGCATTGCCGGATCGGCGGCCAAGTTCATCGAACGCGTCGTCATCGTCGACATGTTCAGCATACCGACCATGCTGTCGACTCCCATTTGACGGCGGCCCCCCCATATGCTGGAAATGCCGCTTCGGGGAATGGATTCGGGGGCTTCTCTTGGTCAGGGTTCTTTTCGTCTGCACGGGTAACATCTGCCGCTCGCCCACCGCCCACGGCCTGCTGCGCGCCCGCGCCGCCGAAGCCGGACTGGCCGACCGGGTCGAGGTCGATTCGGCCGGCACCCACGGATACCACACCGGAGAACCGCCGGACCCCCGCAGCGTGGCCACCGCCCTGGCCCACGGCATCGACCTTTCCGACCTGCGGGCGCGGAAAATCGAAGGCGGAGACTTCGCCGCCTTCGATATCATTTCGGCGATGGAACGGGGTCACGAACAAACCTTGCGCAGACTCTGCCCGCCCGGCCTGTCGCACCGCATCGGACTGTTGATGCGCTTCGCAAGCGAGGCCGGGGAGATGGAAGTCCCCGATCCCTATTACGGCGACGAAGGCTTCGAGACGGTCTTCAGGATGATCGACCAGGGCGTGATGGGCCTGCTGGAGCAGGTCCGGCGCGGCGGTGTTTAAGGAATAATTATGTACTCTCGGTGATCGGTTCCGATCACCGAGCCCTCAATCGCCGGGCGGGATACATCCGTATCCCTTGGCTTCGCGCCAACGATGGCGCGGGCCCTCAACGGGCCAGACCAAGTTTCGATGAGTCATCCTCATCGAAACTTGCGCGAACCGTCCTCAGACCCGGTTCATCCGATTGTCGACCAGATCCTCGACCACCGTCGGATCGGCCAGGGTCGAGATATCGCCCAGCGCGTCATATTCGTTGGCGGCGATCTTGCGCAGGATGCGGCGCATGATCTTGCCCGAACGGGTTTTCGGCAGGCCGGGCGCCCATTGGATCAGATCGGGTGAGGCGATCGGGCCGATCTCCTTCCTGACCCAGCCGACCAGCTCCTTGCGCAGGTCCTCGCTCGGATGGACCCCGTTGACCAGGGTGACATAGGCGTAAATGCCCTGGCCCTTGATGTCGTGCGGATAGCCGACCACCGCCGCCTCGGCCACCTTGGGATGCGCCACCAGGGCGGATTCGACCTCCGCCGTTCCCATGCGATGGCCCGAGACGTTGATGACGTCGTCGACGCGCCCCGTTATCCAGTAATAGCCGTCCTCGTCGCGCCGGCAGCCGTCACCGGTGAAATAATACCCTCTGTAGGTCGAGAAATAGGTCTGCACGAAACGCTCATGATCGCCGTAGACGGTCCGCATCATGCCCGGCCATGCGTCGGTGATGCAGAGATTGCCCTCGGTCGCGCCGGTCAGCTCGCCGCCGGCGGCATCGACGATCATCGGCTTGACGCCGAAGAAGGGTTTGGTCGCCGAACCGGGCTTGAGGGCCGTGGCGCCAGGCAGGGGCGAGATCAGGATGCCGCCGGTTTCGGTCTGCCACCAGGTGTCGACGATCGGACAACGGCCGTCGCCGACCACCGAATGATACCAGAGCCAGGCTTCCGGATTGATCGGTTCGCCCACCGAACCCAGGAGGCGCAGGCTCTGGCGGCTGGTCTTCTTGACCGGCCCTTCGCCCTCGCGCATCAGGGCGCGGATGGCCGTTGGTGCCGTATAGAAAATATTGACCTTATGCTTGTCGACCACCTGCCAGAAGCGCGAGCTGTCCGGATAGTTGGGAATGCCTTCGAACATCAAGGTGGTCGCGCCGTTGGCCAAGGGTCCATAGACGATGTAGCTGTGGCCGGTCACCCAGCCGACGTCGGCGGTGCACCAATAAACGTCGCCCTCGTGATAGTCGAAGACATATTGATGGGTCATGGCGGCATAGACCAGATAGCCGCCGGTGGTGTGCAGCACGCCCTTGGGCTTGCCGGTCGAGCCCGAGGTATAGAGGATGAACAGCGGATCCTCGGCGTTCTGCTCGGCCGGCTTATGCTCGGGCGAGGCCTTGGCGACCAGATCATGGTACCAGTAGTCGCGGCCCGAGACCATGTGGATGTCGCCGCCGGTCCGTTTCACCACGATCACATGCTTGACGCTCCAGCTGGTTTCCAGCGCCTTGTCGGCATTGACCTTCAGCGGCACCTTGCGGCCGCCGCGCAGGCCTTCGTCGGCGGTGATCAGAACGTTGGAATCGCAGTCCTGGATGCGGCCGGCCAAGCTGTCCGGCGAGAAACCGCCGAAGACGATGGAATGGATGGCGCCGATGCGGGCGCAAGCCAGCATGGCCACCGCCGCCTCGGGGATCATCGGCAGATAGATGGTGACCCGGTCGCCCTTCTTGATGCCCAACCCCTCCATGGCATTGGCTAGGCGGCAGACGCGCTCATGCAGGTCGCGATAGGTGATATGTTCGGATTCGTCGGGAGAATCGCCCTCCCAGATGATCGCCGTCTGATCGCCGCGCTCGTCCAAATGGCGGTCCAGGCAGTTGGCGGCAACGTTCAACGTCCCGTCCTCGAACCATTTGATATGCACGTCGCCGGTGAAGGAGACGTCCTTCACCTTGGTGAACGGCCGGATCCAGTCGATCCTCTTGGCATGCTCGCCCCAGAAACCCTCGGGGTCGGTGATCGAGCGATCATACCATTTCTGGTAGGTGTCGTCGTTGATGAGGGCCGATTTGGCGAAATCGGCGGGCACCGGAAATAAGGTGTTGTCGGTCGTCGTCACGGAGGCCTCCCTTATGGCTGCTCGGGCGCGTTCTCGAGGATCCGCAAGCGCTGCTCCGCGGTCGGCCCTTCGTCTCATTTGTCATGTAGAGTATGGGCAATCATAAGATGATTAACAACCCTACCAACTTTCCGGAGATTGCGAATTCATAATGATTTCGCACTGTTACCGATGTCATAGGGAAGGGTCTAAAAATCCTCGAGCCAGACCGTTCCATCGGCCAGAGTCACCGGAACCGGGGTCAGGGATTTTCCGGCGCAGGGGCCGCCCAGACAGAAGCCGTCCTCGATTCGAAAGCTGGCGCCATGGGTGGCGCACAGGATGAAACGGCGATCGAGATCGAGAAACCGCCCGGCCTGCCAGTCGAGCGGGCTCCCGTTATGCGGGCAATTGTTCAGATAGGCGAAGACACTCCCGCCGCGCCGGACGATCAATCCCGCCCGGCGCAGATCCTCCTCGCCGAAAGTGAAGGCGGCGCTGCCCGGATCCTCAAGCTCGTCCAGGCGGCACAGCGCCCGTTTCACCCGGAAACGCCACCCAGCGCGCAGATCAAGGCCCAGGCCTCGTCGTCCACCGGCATCACCGACAGGCGCGACTGGCGGACCAGGGCCAGATGATTGAGCCGGGGATCGGTCTTGATCTGATCCAGGGACACCGGTGTCGGCACCGGGCGCACGGCCTTGACGTCGACCATGCCGAACCGCCCGGAAGGGTCGGAGGGATCGGGATAATAGGTTCGCGTCACCTCGACGATGCCGACGATGCGCTTCTCATTGACCGAATGATAGAAGAAGGCCAGATCGCCGGGCACCATGGCCTTCAGATTGTTGGCCGCCTGATAGTTGCGCACCCCGTCCCAATGGGTGGTGCCGTGCTTCACCTGATCGTCCCAGGACCAATGTCCGGGTTCCGATTTCACCAGCCAATACGCCATGCAAGACCCTCCGTTGAACCCCCAAAATGGTCACGCGAGCGCGAAAAGGGAAGAGGGCGATCTGAAGAGCAGACGCCCGAAGGCCTGACGAGCCCCAAGTGGCACCGGCATCCCTGCCCATATGCGCTAGCTTAAGCCCCAAATAAGCCCTCTCCCGCGTCAGCGGGAGGGGGAAATCGGGCAAGATCCGAAGCGAAAACCAGAGGGAGAACACTGTCTCCCAACGCCTTTCCAGAGAAACACAGATGAACAAGATGAACACGGATGGGCACAGATAAAGAAAAAGCTCATCTGTGCTTATCTGTGTTCATCCCGTTCATCTGTGTTCCCGATAATGGCGCCACGGATCCGGCAAGATGCGGGATGCGGCCACCCCCGCTCTCCCGCTTGTCCGCGGGAGAGAGGCCTTAAGTTAGCGCCGATGGGCGTCCCTGCCGGTGCCCGCCTGGCAATGCCGTCAGCTTACGGGAAGACCTTCTTGTAGACCGAGACCTCGACCTTGGAGAACAGACCGGCCTTGGCGTAGGGATCCTGGGCCAGCAGCACGTCGAGCGCGGCGCGGTCGGCGACGTCGAAGACCAGGACGCTGCCGGTCATGCCTTGCCCGTCGTCGGTCAGCGTCGGCCCGCCGATCAGCACCTTCTCGATGTTCGCCTTGATGAATTCCAGATGCGCCGCCCGGTTGGCCAGGCGGACCTCCTGGTGATTGGGCTTGTCAAAGCAATGAACAAAGAACTGCATGAAACCTCTCCTGGACTGGGTTGGAAATCAGGTGGCAGGGCGGCCTTCCCCAAGGAAGCCCAATTCATGGCGGAACGGGCGGGCCAGCAGATCGCGGATCGTCTCCTCGATACCGCGGGACTGATGCAGAAGGCCGGCGACGGCGGCGCAGATCGGCAGCTCGACGCCCAGTTTGGCGGCCAACCCGCCGACGGCGGCGGCGGTCGCCACGCCCTCGGTGACCGAGCGGCGCGACGCCAGGATGTCGGCAAGGCTTTTTCCTTCGCCCAGCGCGAAGCCCAGCGAATAGTTCCGCGACTGCTGCGACGAGGCGGTGAGAATCAAATCGCCGAGGCCGGACAGCCCCATGCAGGTTTCGGCCCTGGCCCCCTTGGCCACGGCGAGGCGCATCAGTTCGGCGATGCCGCGGGTGATCAGGGAGGCGCGGGCGTTGTCGCCAAGCCCCTGGCCCTCCACCACCCCGCAGGCGATGGCCAGGACGTTCTTCACCGCCCCGCCCACCTCGGCGCCGATCACGTCGTCGGTCAGATAGGGACGGAAACTGGCGGTGCCGATCCAGTCGACCAATTGCCGGCCGATGGCGGCATCGGCGCAGGCGAGCGTAATGGCGGTGGGCAGGCCGCGCGCCACCTCGACGGCGAAGGTCGGCCCGGAAAGCACGGCCAGCGGGGCTTCCGGCAATTCGGCGGCCACCACCTCGCTCATCGCGGCGAAACTGTCGGTCTCGACCCCCTTGGCGCAGATCACCGCCGGCACGCCGGCTTTCCAGTGGGAGCGCAACCGGCGGCATTGGGCGCGAAGGAATTGCGCCGGCACCACCAGGAGGACCGCGTCGGCATCGGCCGCCGCCGCCAGATCGCCGGTGGCGGCAACCCCGTTCAAGGCGATTTCGGGCAGGAACAAAGGATTGTGGCCGTTGTCGCGGATGCCTTCGACGACCTCCGTCTCATGGGCCCACAACACGCAGTCATGCCCGGCCCGGCTCATGGTGGCCGCCAGGGCGGTTCCCCAGGCTCCGGCGCCGACGATGCCAATTCTTGCCATGACCGACCTTATGCTCCCTCGCCGCTGCGCATGACCGCGTCGGGCGTTTATGCCTCTCGTTCGACATTCCTACAAGACCGGAAACCGGGGCGGGCCGCTCCACATCGCCCAACGCCCGATGGACGAACCGTTTCGGATCGAAATAAAATCGAAATTCCTATGCTTGAGGGAGAGCTCGCGCCATGTCGTCCGGAATCGCACGCCGAAGGGAAGCCAAGGCCGCCCGCCGGAAAAAGCTGTTGGAAAACCGTCGCAAGCTTGTGCAGGGCGAAAAACCGATGCGACCAATGCCGGATTTCGGCGGCGGCGCGGCCCCCGGCGCGGATGCCTCGGACCTTGACGGCGAAAATTACAACCCCGCCGAAGCGCCGGATCCGAAGGAATGGCTCGCCCTTGACGAGCAGGAGCGCCAAATCCTCGTCGAGAATTTTCATCGGCGCGCCGGCGTTCGCCCGCCGAACGAGACGGTGCATGCGATTTTTCATGTCATCGTCGAAAATCAAATCGCCGAGGGCGACGATTTGCCCGTCCGCCGCGCCGTCGAGCGCCTGATCGATGGAGGCCTGGACCGGCACGAGGCCCTGCATGCGGTGGGCTCGGTCCTCTCCGACTTCATGTATGACATCCTGCAGGGCAAGGAGACGAAGGCCTTTCCGCAGGACGCATACAATGCCGCCGTCGAACGGCTGACCGTGGAAAGCTGGCGCCAACAGGCCAAACCCGAGGCTCCGGCAAAAAAGCGGGGCAAACCCCGGTAGGGCCTGGGACGGAATTACCGAACCAGGCCCTCTAGTGTTCTGACGCCAACGCTTGTTTCCCTCGTCATTCCCGCGAAAGCGGGAAGATGGATGGGGGTACTTTCCGTTGGCGCCAGAACTCTAGCCCGAGCGGCGTCTGAGCCCGGCGACAGCGGAGCGGAGGCGTCATATCAAACTTAAGGCCCAACGGACCCTGAGATCCTCACGCCTTGACGCCGGCACCGCGCAGTTGTTTCGCCTGCGGATCGAGCGGCCAGCGCGGGCGGGGGGCGAAATCCATGCCGTCTTGGTGGCCGAGACGGAAATGCTCCAGGCCGGCCCAGGCGATCATCGCCGCGTTGTCGGTGCACAGATTGAGCGGCGGGGCCACCAGACGGAAACCGGTCTGGCCGGCGATGTCGGTCAATGTCCGGCGCAACTGCGCATTGGCGGCGACGCCGCCCGCCACCACCAGGGCGCCGGGACCGCCGTAAGTCATGGCGAAAAGCCCCATCGCCCGTTTGGTCCGATCGGCGATGGCCTCAGCCACCGCCATCTGGAACGCCGCGGCGATATCGTCGCGGTCGGCCTCCGAAAGCGGCGCCTGATCGGCGATCAGCAGCCGCACGGCGTTCTTCAAGCCGGAAAAGGAGAAATCGCAGTCGGGGCGGCCCTTCATCGGCCTGGGCAGGGCGAAACGGCCGGGATCGCCGCGCTCCGCCGCCCGCTGCACGGCCGGCCCCCCCGGATAGCCGAGATCCAGCATCTTGGCGACCTTGTCGAAGGCTTCGCCGGCCGCGTCGTCGATGGTGGCGCCCAAACGGCGATAGCGCCCGACGCCCTCGACCGCCAGCAATTGGCAATGACCGCCGGACACCAGCAGCAGCAGATAGGGAAAGGCCAGATCGTCGGTCAGCCGGGCGGTCAGGGCGTGGCCTTCCAGATGATTGACGGCGATGAAGGGCTTGCCGGCGACCAGGGCGAGGGCCTTGCCCGTCATCACGCCCACCATCACGCCGCCGATCAGGCCAGGCCCGCCGGTGGCGGCGATGGCGTCCGTCTCGGCGAGGCCGATGCCCGACCGGGAAAGGGCTTCGGCGACCAGATGATCGAGATGATCGAGATGGGCCCGGGCGGCGATTTCCGGCACGACGCCGCCGTAAGGACGATGCTCGTCCAGTTGCGACAGCACGACGTCGGCCAGGACAGTCCGATCGTCGCGCACGACGGCGGCGGCGGTTTCATCGCAACTCGATTCGATTCCCAGAACGATCACGTCAGGTTTGCCTTTGGCGCCAAGCGCCGGAAAGAAGGTCTTCGGACAGGAATGCTCCGCCGCCTTCACTACCCTCTTTCCATCGACCGATCCAGCGCCTAAAAGAGGCACCATGACTGAGACATCTCCGCTCCGCATCGGCACGCGCGGCAGTCCGCTGGCGCTGGCCCAGGCCCACGAGGTGCAAGCGCGCCTCGTTGCCGCTCATCCCGATCTCGCTCGGCCCGGCGCCATCGAAATCGTCGTCATCAAAACCACGGGCGACATGGTCCTCGACCGGACCCTGGCGGCGATCGGCGGAAAGGGGCTGTTCACCAAGGAGATCGACGAGGCCCAGCTGGAAGGGCGCATCGACATCGCCGTGCATTCGATGAAGGATGTGCCGACGGTTCTGCCCGATGGCCTGACCCTGCCCTGCATTCTCGAGCGCGAGGATACCCGGGACGCCTTCCTGAGCCTGAAGGCCAAGCGCCTGGCCGATCTGCCGGCCGGCGCGGTGGTCGGCACGGCCAGCCTGCGCCGCGGTGCCCAGATCCTCTACCGTCATCCCCATCTGAAGGTCGAGCCCCTGCGCGGCAATGTGCAGACCCGCATGAAGAAGCTGGAGGACGGCGTGGTCGACGCCACCCTGCTGGCCATGGCGGGCTTGCGCCGGCTGGGCCTGGCCGACCGCATCAGTTCGGCCCTGGAGACCGAAGACATGCTGCCGGCGGTGGCGCAGGGCGCCATCGGCATCACCTGCCGGTCCGGCGACCAGGCGGCACTGACCCGGCTGGCCCCCCTCGATCATGCCGAATCCCATATCCGCGTGGTCGCCGAACGGGCCTTCCTGGCCGTCCTCGACGGCTCCTGCCGCACGCCGATCGGTGGTTTGGCCGAACTGTCCGGCGATGCTCTGACCTTCCGCGGTCTGGTGATCCGCCCCGACGGCAGCGAGGCCCACGAGATCCGGCTGGAAGGCGGACGGAACGAGGCCGAGGCCATCGGCCGGGCCGCCGGCGAGGACCTGCTGGGCCGCTGCGGGCCGGGCTTCTTCGATTTCAAGGCCGAGGCATGAGGCATCGCATCCCCGCCCGGTGCCGGAGCCGCGGGTGATGCGCGCCCTGGTCACCCGGCCGCGCGAGGATGCCGAAGACGTCAGCCGCGCCCTGGAATCGCGCGGGTTCGAGGTTCGGCTCGAGCCACTGCTCGACATTCATATCCATCGAAACGTCGTCCTGCCGCTCGACGGAGTGCAGGGCCTCCTTGCCACCAGCGCCAATGGCGTGCGGGCCTTGGCCGCCAATGACGCGCCGCGAACCCTGCCGCTGTGGGCGGTCGGCGCGGCGACGGCCGCACGGGCCCGCGAGCAGGGCTTTCAGAGCGTCGAAAGCGCCGGCGGCGACGTCGCCCGCCTGGCCGAACTGGTGGCGCGCCGCGTCGATCCGGCGAAAGGCGCCCTGCTGCACGCCGCCGGCAGCAAAGTGGCCGGCGACCTCTCCGGAGCGCTGGGCGCGCAAGGATTCGAGGTCCGCCGGGCCGTTCTCTACGAAGCCCGCACGGCGACAGGCCTGACTCCGTCGCTGCTTGCCGCGATGGGCGGGCAAGAGCTTGACCTCGCGTTGTTTTTCTCTCCCCGGACGGCGGCCACCTTTGCTAGGCTGGTGATGGCGGCGGATGTGGCGGACGCCTGCCGGACGATCGACGCCGGCGCCTTGAGCGAAGCGGTGGCCGGCCAGTTGGCGGTCCTGCCCTGGCGCCGGATCCTTGTCGCCGCGACGCCCGACCAGGCGGCCTTGCTGGCCGTCATCGATGCCGATCGAGGACACTGAGCATGGTCCGTATTCTTTCCTACGTCTTTGGCCTCGCCCTGTTGATCGCCGGCGCCGTCTGGCTGGCCGACCGGCCGGGCGCGGTAACCGTCGACTGGCTGGGGTGGCGCATCGAGACCTCGGTGCCGGTGCTGCTGGTCGCCCTTCTGCTGGTCGGCGCCGTGCTGGGCAGCGTCCTCCGTCTCCTCGTCAGGATCGTGCGCTGGCCGTCCATCTGGGCGGAACGCCGCAGGGACGGGCGGCGGCGCAAGGGCTATCTGGCCTTGACCGACGGATTGGCGGCGGCGGCCGGCGGTGATACCCGACAGGCGCGGAAGCTGGCCGGGCGGGCGGAAAAATTTTTGGCCGATCCGGCGCTCACCCGACTTTTGTCAGCGCAAACCGCCCAATTGTCCGGCGACGCCGACGCTGCGCAGCGCCATTTCGAGGCCATGCTGGAACGGCCGGAAACGACGGCGCTGGGCTTGCGCGGGCTGTTGAAGCTGGCCATGGACCGGGGCGACGAAACGGCGGCCATCGAATTGGCGACCCGTTGCCGGCTGGCCACGCCGGATGATCGTTGGCTGGCCGAAACACTTCTCGACATGCTGATCCGCGCCGACCGTCTGCGGGAAGCCCAGGACCTGCTGGATGACGCCCAGCGCAAGAAGGCGTTGCCCCGTGACGAGGCGGCGTCGCGCAAGGCGCGGCTTCTCGACAAGCGCGCCGAACGCGCCACCGCCGATGGCGACGAGCGGTCCGCCCTGAGCTTCGCCCGTCAGGCGCTGAAACTCGATCCGGCCTCGACCGCCGCCTCGCTCCGCCTTGCCGGCGTTTACGCGAGCACCGGCAAGATCCGCCGCGCCAAGACGGTGCTGGAAGACGCCTGGAGTCGGCGGCCGGATGCCGCCGTGGCCAAGGCCTACGCCGACCTCGTTCCGGGCGAGGGGACTCTGGAACGCTTCCGCCGGCTGGAAAAGCTGGTGGCCGGCCACCCCGACGATGTCGAGAGCCACCTGGCCCTTGCCCAGGCATCGTTCGACGCCAAATTATGGGGACAGGCCAGACGCCATCTTCTGGCCGCCGCCGACGCCCGGCCGAACGCGGGCGTCTTCCGTCTTCTGGCCCGCCTGGAACAGGCCGAATACAATAATCAGACGGCCGCCCAGGCCTGGCTCGACAAGGCCAATAACGCCGCCGCCTGAGACCTTCGACGAGTAATCGCGGCGCACATCCACCTGGGACTTGCGCGGCGGCGCCGAACACGTTAGTTTCGCCGCCTCATGTGCCGAAATAGCTCAGCGGTAGAGCAACTGATTCGTAATCAGTAGGTCCACGGTTCAAATCCGTGTTTCGGCACCATTTTAAGCCCCTGGAAGGTGATCCCTTTCAGGGGCTTTCCAATTGGACCCCCGCTCGTTTCGGCTCGGCATCCCGCTCTTCCGATCAAACGTCCAATCCAAGGATCGGTGCCGTTCGGCCGCCGCCCTATGTTCCTTATATGTTCTTCTGTTGTCATTTGTGCGCATCTGTAGCAGTAATAAACCAAGAGCGAAGGGGGACGTCGGTGGCCATCGGTAAACGCATTCAACGTCGCGAAACGAATGCGGCCTCGGCCGATACGCTCAAGGCCGGCCGGGCCATGAGCCGCGCTCTTTCGGTCTCGTCGCCCGAAGCCGACCGTCTTGCCCTGGCGCGTGCGTTCGGGGTCCGGCTGATTACCGCGTGGTGGCGGGCATTAACCGCCGAAGATGACGCCCCCCCGCCACTGCGGGCACCGCTGCAGGCTTATGATCAGATCGAACTCCCGGACTCGGCCGTCGCGCTTGCCGACAGCTTGGGCGAGTCCGCCGCGGACCTCGATGCGGAACAGGCGGCCTATCAGATCGGGCTCATCTATACGGGGATGCTGCCTTCCGAACATCGTGGCGAATTCGGCATCTATTACACACCGCCCAGTCTCACGGCGCGGTTGATTCATCAGGCAACCGTGGCCGGAGTCGATTGGACACGGGCCCGCGTGCTCGATCCCGCCTGTGGCGGGGGAGCCTTCCTGACCCCCGTGGCGCAACGGATCATCGATTCATTGCCGAATTGCAGCCCCGCGATCCTCATCGAAAACATCGCCACCCGGCTTCGGGGTTACGAGATTGACCCATTCGGTGCCTGGCTTTCGCAGGTGTCGCTCGATGCCGTCGTGCTTCCGGTTTCACGGGCCGCCGGGCGGCGTCTTCCTCTTGTCGTTACCGTCTGCAACAGCCTTCACCGCAGCCCGCCGCGCGAGCGCTTCGACCTCGTTATCGGCAATCCGCCTTATGGTCGCGTCCGTCTCGATGAGGCGGATCGCGCCCGGTTTAAACGCGGTCTCTATGGCCACGCCAATCTCTACGGTCTTTTTACCGACATGGCGATTCGCCATGCCAGGCCCGATGGCGTGATTGCCTATGTCACGCCGACGAGTTTCCTCGCCGGGCACTATTTCAAGAATCTGCGCGCCTTGCTGGCGCGGAACGCGCCGCCCGTCACTTTCGATTTCGTGGCCGTGCGCAAAGGCGTGTTCGACGATGTTCTCCAGGAAACCTTGCTCGCGACCTACCGGCGCGGGGCCAAGTCCGCCGGTGCCGCCGTGCATGAAATCACGCCGACCGACGAGATGACGCTCTCCGTTGAGGACGCCGGCACGATCCCGCTTCCGGTCGACCCGTCCCAACCCTGGCTTCTCCCCAGGACGGCGCGGCAGGCTCCGCTTGTCGCGCAACTCGCCCGCATGACTCATCGCCTTGCCGACTGGGGTTATGGCGTCAGTACCGGCCCGCTGGTGTGGAATCGCTTCAAGGATCAACTCGCCGATCAGCCGGGCCGGGGCCGACAGCCGCTGATTTGGGCCGAGGCCGTTACATCCGAGGGAACATTTCTCTTCCGTGCCGAAAAGAAGAACCACGCGCCTTACTTCGAACTGCGCCGGGGTGACGACTGGTTGAAGGTTGATGCGCCATGCGTGCTTTTGCAGCGGACGACAGCCAAGGAACAGGCCCGCCGCCTCATCGCGGCCTGCCTCCCCACGTCATTCCTGAAGGCACATGGCGGTTCGGTCGTTGTCGAGAACCACCTGAATATGGTCAAGCCGATCATTCGGGAGCCCACCATTTCGCCCGATCTGGTCGCCGCCTTTCTCAACAGTGCCGCGGCGGATCGGGTCTTCCGCTGTGTCAGCGGGAGTGTTGCGGTTTCCGCCTATGAACTGGAGGCGCTTCCTCTTCCCGCCCCGGAAGATCTGGATGAATTGAAGCGTCTCGTCGAAAGCGGCGCGAAGCGCGAGCGCATCGAGGCCGAGTGCACGAGACTTTATGCCGGGGTTGCCGAATGAATGACTTCCCGCCCTATGCCAGCCGCGAACTGGTGGCGGAGCGCTTGCCGAAGATCTTTCCCGAGGGAACGCCTAATCGGACCTATTGCGTCCGCGAACTGTCCGCCAGCACCGTTTTCGCCGCTCTTTACATCGGTGCCGTCGAGGAGACCGGCGTCTATCTCGGTCCGATTCACGTGTACCGCATGACAAAGGAACAGGCTGCCAAGCCGGAGGATGAGGAGCGGAGAGCCTACGCCGCCAATATTCTGAAGAAGAATGGCCGGGTCCCCGGCACCCGCTGGTATGCCGACAACACGCGCGAGCCGATTCGCGATGAGACTTTACGGGATGGGCTTGTCGCCATCGGGGCCGTTCTCCGGCGGGAAGATCTCCCCACGACGTCGAGCCGTCCCCGTTATGCCCTCAAGACGGAATTCGCCGCGCTCTTTGATCCGGACCTCGACGGCGAGGCCCTGGAGCAGGAAATCGTCGCGTTTCAGAAAAAGCACCTGAGCAAGAGCGCCCTCGCGCGGGTTTCCATCATGCTCTCGGGAGCAGCCGGCCACGCTTGCGGCGTATTGGTTAGCTTTCCGAGCGGTGAAACGCGTCAGCTCGCGCCGGGCCCAAGCTCCATCATTTCCCAGGCCGTCATTGAGGTGTTTGCGCCGGCTTTTCTCGATCGGCCGGCGGTTATCTGGCTCAGCGAGAGCGGCAATAAGATCGTCATGCGCGATGACAAGATTGCCAACGCCATTGGGCTGAAGATCGACGCCGCCACCAACCTTCCCGACCTGATCCTTGCGGACCTTGGCCCGGCCGAGCCATTGATTGTTTTCGTCGAGGTTGTCGCCACCGACGGCGCGATCACTCCGCGCCGGCAGGACGCCATATTCGCGTTGACCGACGGGGCTGGTTTCAAGCGTTCGCAAATCACCTTTTTGACTGCCTACCATGATCGCGAAAGCGCGGGATTTAAAAAGACCGTGGCGCAACTCGCGTGGGATAGTTTTGCCTGGTTTGTTTCTGAACCGAACGGGATCGTCATCCTGCGCAGCAGCGAGGCGAAGCCGAACCGCCTGATTGATCTTATTGCCAGATGATCTATACAGGCGCGAAACCCCTTTTATTTGAGGACGGATCTGCCCCATGAGCGCATCACCCTCGGCCTGGGACTCGAAGTTCCTCGCCCTCGCCGACTTCGTCGCCGGCTGGTCGAAGGACCCCAGCACGCAGGTCGGCGCCGTCGCCGTCGGCGAAACCCCCAATCTGCTGTCCCTAGGCTACAACGGCTTTCCGCCCGGTGTCGCCGATCTGCCCGACCGCCTGAACGACAGGGATACCAAATACCGTCTGGTCGTCCACGGCGAAATCAACGCCCTGATCAATGCGCAATTCCGCCCGGTGACCCTTTACGTCACCCATCCCCCTTGCGTGCGCTGCACGGTGCAGATCCTGGCCTATCGCAGCGTGAGAAGGGTGGTCAGCCGCAAGCCCGGTGACGACATGCTGTCGCGCTGGAGCGCCGATTTCAGCGAAAGCCGTCTGCTCTTCGAGGAAGCCGGAGTGTCGCTGGAGCTTTTTTAGAGCGCGTTGCGTTTGGATTGAATCGCGCTCGTTAGCTTGTGCGGCGTTTGAGCAATTGAAAAAATGGAGTTTTTTCAGCGTCACGCATACTTGGAGCAGTTCAGGCGAAGCGCAAACCGCTCTAGGCTGCGCCGGCATTAATCCTTACTTTTCTTCTGGTTTTTTTATGGCTTCGAGCGTTGGCCCGGTGCACAATGCACCGGTAGTTATCGCTACGGCTAATTGTCCATATTAGCAGTTGCTCAAATGTCTCCCGCAAATGAGCAGAACTATATGGAGCGACATCAAAAGTGCGACAGGTTCGCATTATTTGCGCGGCGTTCGAAAGGCGACCCCATTTCCGTGAAGGAGCCGGGGTGGCCTCGCCGGTTGATGGCGCGCTTAACTTGAGACGCGCCCTCTTCCACTATCTTCCGACGGAAATCAGCTCGGATTCGCGTGCTCTCGCCGGTGTGACGGCTCATTCACCGGTCGGATCGCCGTCGACGGCCTTTCCGCGGCCGATGCCGTGCCGACTGCGATAGCCGGTCGGCGAGGTACAAACCCCGCCGACGGTCTCCATCATGGGGGGAGGAGTGATCGGTTATGGACCATGCGTTGACATTCGTCATTTCGGCATTGTGCATCCTGGCGATTTCGTACCGGTTCTACGGCGTGTTCTTCGTCCGCAAAGTGCTCAAAATCGACGATACCCAGGAAACACCGTCGCATCAGCTCTACGACGGGAAAAATTACGTTCCCACCAAGAAATGGGTGACGGCCGGCCACCATTTCGCCGCCATCGCCGCCGCCGGCCCGCTGGTCGGCCCCATTCTCGCCGCCCAGTTCGGCTATCTGCCGGGGTTTTTGTGGCTGTTGATCGGCTGCGTGATCGGCGGCGCCGTGCATGACACGGTGGTACTGTTCGCCTCGATGAAGCACCGCGGCAAATCGCTCTCCGACGTCGCCAGAACCGAACTCGGTCCGGTGGCCGGCTGGTGCACCGGGCTCGCCATGCTGTTCATCATCATGATCACCATGGCCGGCCTGTCGATGGTGGTGGTTTACGCCCTGGCCAAGAACCCGTGGGGGGTGTTCGCCGTCGGCATGACCATCCCGATCGCCATCTGCGTCGGCATCTGGGAGCGCGTGACCGGAAATCTGCGGGCCGCCACCATCTTCGGCGTCGCCATGATCGCCATTTGCGTTTTCGTCGGTCCCGATCTGGTCGGCAACGACAAGCTGGGCTACACGGCATTCGGCAACCTGCTCTATCTGCAAGCCGGCACGATCAGCCTCATCCTGCCGATCTACGCCTTCTTCGCCGCCACATTGCCCGTGTGGATGCTGCTGGTGCCCCGCGATTATCTGTCGAGCTATATGAAGATCGGCGTCTTCGTCGCCCTGATCATCGGCGTCGTCTTCGTCAATCCGCTGATCCGCTTCCCGGCGGTGACCGACTTCATCGGCGGCGGCGGCCCGATCATTCCCGGCAAGGTCTGGCCTTTCGTTTCGATCACCATCGCCTGCGGCGCCATTTCCGGCTTCCACGCCTTCATCGGTTCCGGCACCACGCCGAAATTGATCGACAAATGGTCCGACATCCTGCCGGTCGGCTTCGGTTCGATGATGGCCGAATGCGTCGTCGGCGTGATGGCGCTGGTCGCCGCCACCGTGCTGCATCCCGCCGATTATTTCGCCATCAACTCAACCCCGGCGGTGTTCAAGACCCTGGGGCTGGAGGTGGTCGACCTGCCGCGGCTGATGCAGGATATCGGCCTCGACCTGCACGGGCGGACCGGCGGCGCCGTCACCCTGGCCGTCGGCATGACCTCGATCTTCACGGGAATTCCCTGGTTTTCCCATCTGGCCTCGTATTTTTTCCAATTCGTGGTGATGTTCGAAGCGGTGTTCATCCTGACCGCCATCGATTCGGGCACCCGCGTCGCCCGCTATCTGATGCAGGACTTCGTCGGCGATCTCTATGCGCCGCTGAAGCGTCTGGATTGGATGCCGGGCATGCTGGGCACCAGCGCCATCGCCTGCCTGGCTTGGGGATATCTGCTGTGCTCGGGCGATATCGGCTCGATCTGGACGCTGTTCGGGGTGTCCAATCAGTTGATGGCCTCGATCGGTCTGGTGGTCGGCGCCACCATCATCCTGCGCATGGCCGACAAGCGCCGCTACATGCTGACCTGCCTGGTGCCGCTCGCCTATCTCTATGTCACGGTCAACGCGGCGGGGCTGTGGATGATGGTCAATGTCTACTTCAACGCCCAATCGAAGGGCTACAACGTGCTGAACGGCGTGCTGTCGGTCATCATGTTGCTTCTCGGCCTCGCCATCTTCATTTCGGCGCTGGTAAAGTGGAAGGAGCTGCTGGGTATCCGCGCGACGCACGGGGGAGCCCCGGTTCCCGCCGAATAGCCCCTGTAATACCAAGTTTCGATGAGGATAACTCACCGAGAGTTGGTATAACGCCGAACCATCGCCATCCCGAAGCGGCCGGATTGTTCCGGCCGCTTTTTTTAAACCCCGATACCGATCTCGCGCACGCCGGCCTTGTCGGTCTTGAAGACATGGTCGATCAGCCATTCGCGCAGGAACGCCATCAGATCGGTGGTCAGACTGGCCTCTCCCGCCAGGAAGGAACGCTGGAAGCGCTCGACCTTGGTGACGAGATCGGCATGGGTCTGTTCATGTGCGGCCAGGGATGGCAGGCCACCCTCCCGCCAAATCGCTTCCTCCCGGGCGAAATGGTCGCGGGTATATCTCAAAAGCTTGTCAAGAACGGTGGCGGCCTGATCGCGGCCCTTGCCCTCGACCATGGCCTGGTACAGCTCATTGACATATTGCAGAAGCATCTTGTGATCGGCATCGATCACCGCATGGCCGCTGACCCAGGCGTCGCTCCATTCCAGCGTCGCTCCGCCGCTTTGCAGGCGGATCAGGAAACTGTCGGCCACGGCGCGCATGGTCTCGGCCTCGCGGTTCAGGTCGCGGGCGGCGATGAAAACACTCTGCGCGTTGCGGCTGCCGGCCTGGGCTCCCTGACTTACGCCGAGAACGTTGCGCGCGACTTCCGCCGTGCCGGCATGAGCCTCCTGAATGTTGCGCGTGATTTCCTGGGTGGCCGAGCCCTGTTCCTCGACCGCTGCCGCGATGGCGGCCGAGACCTCGTCCATTTCGGCGACGGCAGCCGCGATATTGTGTATGGCTTCGACCGCCTGACTGGTCTGCTGCTGCACGGCGACGATCTGGCCGGTGATCTCCCCGGTGGCCCGCGACGTCTGATTGGCGAGATTTTTCACTTCCCCGGCAACCACGGCGAAACCTTTGCCTGCCTCTCCGGCGCGGGCGGCTTCGATGGTGGCGTTCAGGGCCAGAAGATTGGTCTGGCTGGCGATATCCGTGATCAGGGCGACCACGTCGCCGATCTTGCTCGCCGCCGCCGCCAAACCCCGGACCAGATCATCCGTCGAGGACGCCGTCGACGCGGCGTTCTGGGCAATGCTGCTGGCGCGGCCGACCTGGGCGGCGATCTCCCTGCTGGATGCCGCCAATTCCTCGGAGGCGGTGGCCACCGTCTGGACATTGGAAGCCGCCTCTTCGCTGGCCGCCGCCACGGCGGAGGCCTGATGCCCGGTCTGCTCGGAAACCGCCGAAAGCGCTTTGGCGTCATCCTCCAGGCGGGTGGCGGACGCCACCACGCAATTGATGACCTCTACGACCTTGCTGTTGAACTGTTCGACCAGCCGGTTCTGCTCGGCGGCGGCCTCCTCCTTCGCCTTCTGTTCGGCTTTCTGGTTCTCCGCCAGTTCCCGCGCGGCTTGCAGGCCCCGGCGGAAAACGCCCAGCGCCTCGCTCATTTCGCCGATTTCATCGCCGCGCCTCACCACCGGCAGAGGATGGTCGAGATTGCCCGCCGCCAATTGCCGCATGGCCACGATGCCGGCGTCGAGAGGGTCGGTGATGGCCTTGCGGACGATGATGAAGCTCGCCAGTCCCGCCAACAGGGTCACCGCCACGGTGGCCAGGATGATCATCCTCAAGGTGTCGTCGGCCGCTCGCAGGAAATCGGCCTTCTTGATGCCGACATAAAGGATGCCGACGGTTTTCCCGGCCGCGTCGTGAATGGGGTCATAGGCCGTCATGTAAGGTTCGCCGAGAATGTCCACCTCGCCCCGAAAGCCGGTATCCCGGCCCAATACGGCGTCGTGGGCCGATCCGGGCGCCAACCGCGTGCCGACGGCCCGAGCGCCATCGGATTTCAAGACGTTGGTCGAGATACGCGTGTCGCCCTGGAACACCGTGGCCGTTCCGCCGACGAGATCCTTGATCTTGTCCACCACGTCGAGATCGCCGTTGAGAACATGCTCGCCGATCAGCAGCCGGCCGTCCTCACTGCGAAAAACCGCCCCTTTCGTGCCCAATACGTTCCAGGCCACCTTCATATTGGCCTCAACCCGCTCGCGGGCCGCCAAAGTGGCGCTTTCGTGCAGAGTTACGGAGGAAATCATCGCCACGGCAACGGCCAACAGGACGACACCGGCAAGGACCAAGACCATGATGCGCGGCAACAGGCGGATTTTGACGCCGGCGACTATCGGATTACGCATGCGAATGACTCCCGTCGGGGCTTTGTTCCGACGCTTCCGCTCCTGCCGGGAGCCCGAGCGGAGACGGAAGCGTCGGATAGAACCTTAGGGTTTATCCGCTATTGACTTAATCCCCATTTGGTAACTGAACTCCGCAAAACCGGGCCCGACGGAGGAGCAACCCCCGATGGCGCATGCGTAGTTGAGACCTCGCGAAAAATAACTGCCGATGCAGGCCAAGACCCGCCGTCGCGCCCCGAAACTCCGGGCCTTCTTTCGGAAGATGTGTCCCGCTTATTTTAAATCTTCATTTACTCAATGGGTTGCAGCATTATGTTTATTCAGGGCTCAAACAGCGACTTTCGTAGTTGACGATGGTTGTGTGGCGACCTATTCGTTACGCAAGAGACATGGGCCTGGATACATTGAGGGGCAAATTCCAATAACCATGACGAACCGGGTACTGAAGCATTCCTACACGGTTCCCTGCGCCAGTCCGTTTCGTGACGCGGTGGAAACCCTGGCAGAGCGTCGTAAAGTGAATGTCGGCGATCTCGCCCGCTCCATCCTGCTGGTGGTGCCCGGCGAAACGGTGGCCGCCTATGGCGACCCCGGCGAGCCGCCGGTCGACGACCGCGAGACGGTGGTGCTGAAGTCGGGACCGGCCGAGGGCCGCCCCTGGCGGCGAAAGCCGCGCCTGCAGGTGCGCATGCCGCCCGGCCATGACATTCCCTTCATTCGCAAGGCCTTGGCCCTGGCCCTGGCGATGGACAGGGGTGATGTGGCGGTAACCGTGGCCGAGGGCTCGCGCATCGAGGAGCAGATCGAGCAGCGCGCGGCGCAAAGCTCCAAGCTGGTCGAGATCAACGAGGAGTTGGACCGCCTGCGCACCATCGTCGCGGTGCTGGCCTTCGAACCCTTGCCGGAGGGCGTGCGAACCCGCAGCGAAGCGCTGCATGTCCTGGGTTTCCCGCCCAATTCCGAACCTGATTCGCGGACGCTGAGGGCGAAGTTCCGCATGCTGGCGACCATCCACCATCCGGACGGCCGTTACGGCAGCCACCAGCGGATGAGCCAGCTCAACCAGGCCATGGAGTTCCTTCGCCACCAGATGGCCTGAAGGCAAAAAAAAGGCCGGGAGACGATCCCGGCCTTATTCCGCGCGCGCCCGAAAGCGGCGCTTGTGCATCGTCTAGTCGCGGCGGTCGCCCATCAGCCGGATCAGCATCAGGAACAGATTGATGAAATCCAGATAGAGGGTGAGGGCGCCCATCACGGCCTTCTTGCCGGCCGTTTCGCCGTCGTCGGCTTCCCAGTACATCTCCTTGATCTTCTGAGTATCCCAGGCGGTCAAACCGGCGAAAATGCCCACGCCGGCGATGGAGATGACGAACTGCAGCGCCGAACTGGCGACGAACATGTTGACCAGCGAGGCGATGACCAGTCCCCACAGGCCCATCACCAGGAAGCTGCCGAAAGCCGACAGGTTGCGCTTGGTGGTGTAGCCGTAGAGGCTCAAGCCGGCGAAGGACGCCGCGCTGATGAAGAACACGCGGGTGATCGAAGCCCCGGTGTAGACCAGGAAGATGGACGACAGCGAGACGCCCATCAGCGCCGCGTAAAGCCAGAAAAGCCCTTGCGCGGTGCTCGCCCGCATGCGGGCGATGCCGAAGGAAATGGCCATCACCAGACCGATGGGGGCGATGATCGCCAGCCAGCCGAGGGCGGTAGGCGTCGCGCCGCGCATGCCATACTGGAAGAACAACTGGTTGATCGCCGGCGTACCGGCCACCAGTGCGGCGACCAGGCCGGTCAGAGCCAGACCCGATGCCATGTAGTTGTAGACACGCAGCATGTACTGACGCAGGCCGACATCGATCAGTGCGGCCTCCGCCTGTCCGCGCGTCCAAGTGCCACGTTGTGTATCGAAGGCCATGAAAAAACCTCGTCAAAAAGGTCGGAAACCAGTTGCCTAATATGGCACGAAACCGCTCCGAATCAAGTCGCCGCCATCCTGGAGGTCAATCATGGCGCAAGTAGGGCGCGGGTTTTGCCGCCAGAACGCGCAAGGTCCCGGCCATGCCGAACAGGGTCACGCCCAGCACGCCGCCCAGCGCCGTCGCCGCCACCGGCAGGGGCAGGAAGATCCAGTCGGTCTTCAGCACGAAAACCAGCACCGCCCAGGCCGCGACGCTGCCCAGCGCCGCCGCCAGCACCGCCGCCACCACCCCCAGCAGCATGAACTCCAGCAACAAGGCGCGCAGCAGATCGCCGCGCCCGGCGCCCAGTACCTTCAAAAGCACGGTTTCCCGGATCCGCCGTTGCCGCCCGGCGGCGATGGCGCCGGCCAGCACCAGGGCGCCGGCCAGCAGGGTGACCATCGCCGCGCCGCGAATGGCCATGCCGGCATTGCCGACGACCTGGCGGATCGTCTCCAGCGCCTCCTTGACCCGGATTGAGGAGACGTTGGGCAGCGCCGTGGTCACCGCCCGCTCGACGGCGTTCTCCCGGCCGGCCGGCGCATGCACGGTGGCGATGTAGGTGGCCGGCGCCCCGGCGAGCGCCTGCGGCGTCAGAATGAAGGTGAAATTCATCGACAGGCTGGACCAGTCGATTTCGCGCAGATTGGCGATGCGGGCGGTGATCTCGCGGCCCAACACATTGACCGTGATGGTCTGCCCGACGGTCAGGCCGAACCCCTTGGCGATGCCGGCATCCAGCGACACCAGCGGCGGTCCGTCGTAATCGGCAGGCCACCAGGCGCCGGCCACCACCCGCGCGCCCTCCGGCGGGGTGGCGGCGGTCGACAGGCCGCGGTCGCCCCGCACCGCCCATTGCGCGTCCGGAGCGATCGCCACCTGCTCGACCGGCACCCCGTCGATGCGCGTGATCCGGCCGCGGACCATGGTGGCCCGCTTGGCGTCGGCGCCCGCCCCGGCCACGGCCTGGTCGAACAGCGCCGCCTGATCGGGCTGAATGTCGATGAAGAAGAAGCTGGGCGCCTGCGCCGGGATCCGCTCGTCGAACTGCCGGTTGAGATTGGCCTGGACCAGGGCGATCATGACCAGCAGGGTCAGGCCGAGACCGAGCGACAAAACCACCCCCCGGGTCGGCGCGCCCGGCCGATAGAGCGAGGACAGGCCGAGGCGCCAGGCCGGCGCCCCTCCCGCGCCCAGCCGCCGGGCGCAAAAGCGGGTGGCCTGGACCAGACCGGCCCCGGCCAGCAGAAACAGCACCAGCACGGCGGCGGAACCGCCGACGAACCAGGTGGCCAGTCTTCGATCGGCCGCCGAAACGATCGCCAGCGCGGCCAGGGCGGCGGCGGCGGTGAAAATCGCCGCCAGCGTGGCGAAGCCGGGCCGATAACGCTGCCCGGCGACGATATCGCGAAACAAGGTGGCGGCGGGAACCGCCGCCGCCCGGGCCAGCGGCCAGATGGCGAAAGCCAGCGTGGTCAGGGCGCCGAAGCCGGCGGCCTCGGCCAGCGGGCCCGGATAAATCCCCAGACGGGCGGCCACCGGCAGCTTGTCGGCGAGGAAGGCCGCCGCCAGCCACGGCAGGGTGGCCCCCACCGCCAGCCCGAGGGCGATGCCGGCCGCGGCGAGCAGGGCCACCTGCAGGAAATAGGCGGTCTGGATCAACCGGCGGGAGGCGCCCAGGCACTTCAGGATGGCGATGCTGGTCATCCGGCCGTCCAGGAAGGTCTTCACCCCGTTGGCGACCCCGATGCCGCCGACGAGCAGGGCGGTCAGGCCGACCAGCGTCAAAAACAGCGTCATCTGGTCGAGGAACCGCTTGATGCCGGGCGCGCCGGAGGCGGCGTCGCGGAATTGCCAGCCGGCGTCGGGAAAGCGGCGATCGAGCCGTTCCTTGAACAGGGCGGCGGAGAGTCCCGGCCGCAGACGGACGAGAACGGTGTGATGGACCAGGCTGCCCGGCTGCAACAGGCGGGTTTCGTCCAGCACGCGGCTGTCGATCAGCAAACGGGGGCCCAGGGAAAAGGCCATCGCCGCGCGGTCCGGCTCATGTTCGATGACCGAGCGCACCACCAGTTTTGCCTCGCCCAGCAGTACGGTGTCGCCGACTTTCGCGCCCAGACGGTCGAGCAGATTGCCATCGACAGCGGCGCCCCACGGGCCGTCCTGCCGGGCCAGCGCCGCCGGCAGCGCCTGCGGCGGCTGCAGGTCGACCCGGCCGTAGAGCGGATAGGCGGCGTCGACCCCCTTGACCTCGACCAGGGTCTGGCGGGCGCCATCGGCGGAGCGCAGCATCGCCCGCATCTCGACGGCATCGGAAATCGTGCCGGACTCCGCCAGAAACTGCCATTCCTCGGGTTTGAGGGAGCGGTAGGACAGACGCAGTTCGACGTCACCGCCCAGCAACGCCTGCGCATCCTCGGCAAGGCTGCGGCGGAGCGAGGCGTCGAGCGAGGCGGCGCCGGCGATGGCCGCGACGCCGAGGGCGAGGCAGGCGACGAAGACGCCGAACCCCTTGAGGCTGCCCCGCAGCTCGCGGCGGGCCAGAACGAAGGGCAAAAGGTTCATCGCCCGCCCGCCCGGGCGGGCGTCGCCGTCACCGCCTCGACCCGGCCGTCGGCGATCCTCACCACCCGTTGGCATTGGGCGGCCAGCCCCGGATCGTGGGTGATCAGCAGCAGGGTCGTTCCCGTCTCCCGATGCAGCCCGAAGAGAAGGTCGATGACCGCCTGGCCGTTGACCTGATCAAGATTGCCGGTCGGCTCGTCGGCCAGCAACAGGCGGGGACGGCCGCCGAAGGCGCGGGCCAGCGCCACCCGCTGCTGTTCGCCGCCCGACAGTTGGCCGGGATAGTGCGACAGCCGCTCGGACAGGCCGACCAGCCCGAGCAGGCGGCGGGCCTCCTCCCGGGCATCCGGGCGGCGGGCCAGTTCCATGGGAATCGCCACGTTTTCCAGCGCGGTCATGGTCGGAATCAGGTGAAAGGCCTGGAAGATGATGCCGACGTTCTCGCGGCGGAAGGTCGCCAGGCCGTTCTCGTCGAGCCGGGTCAGGTCGTGGCCGGCCACCACCACCCGCCCGCTCGTCGGCCGTTCCAGGCCGGCGATAACCATCATCATGGTCGACTTTCCCGACCCCGAGGGTCCGACGACGCCGATGGTTTCGCCTTCGCGCACGGCAAGGTCGATGCCGCGCAGAATGTTGACCTCGCCGGCCTGACTTGCGAGCTTAAGCGTGACATCATCAAGCAGGATGATGGGTTGGCCGTCTGGAGTTGCCTTGGTCATGATGAGAATCTCTGAGTGCCGGATGAGGAAATCGCTGCTGCGGCTGGCATTGTGCGGGCGGGCGTGGTGGGGATATGGTCTGATCGCGCTGTTTGTCAACGTTACCGGCTCTTCCGCCATGGCGGCCACCGAATTACGCATCCTCGCTTTCGGCGATAGTTTGACCGCCGGCTACAATCTGCCTCCCGCCGACGCCTTTCCGGTGAAACTGGAAGCGGCGCTCAAGGCCAAAGGCTATGCCGTGCGGGTGATCAACGCTGGCGTTTCCGGCGATACCACGGCGGGCGGCAGGGCCCGCCTCGACTGGGCGCTGGCCGATCATCCCGACTATGCCATCGTCGAGCTGGGCGCCAACGACGCCCTGCGCGGTCTCGACCCGGCGCAGGCCTTGGCCAATCTCGACGTCATCATGGGCCAGCTCGACTCCCATCGGGTCAAGACGCTGCTCGCCGGCATGATGGCGCCCCCCAATCTGGGAGCCGACTACGGCCGGACGTTCAATGCGATCTATCCGAAACTGCAGGCAAAGTGGCATGTCCCCCTCTATCCCTTCTTCCTCGACGGCGTCACCCTGCATCCCGAGCTGACCCTGGCCGACGGCCTGCATCCCAATACGCAAGGCGTCGATCGCATCGTCGCGGGCATCCTGCCCTCCGTCGAGGCCCTGCTGGGCCCTCCGCCGGTCGGTGCCGCGGGCAAGGCCGCGCCATGAGCGGATTCCGGGCCGCCCTGGCCGACGGCGAGCATTGGGGCCTGGCGGCCAAGTCCTGCTTACAGCGGATGGGGCCGCTGCCGGCCGACGCCAACCTGGGCTTCGTCTATGTCACCGAAGGATTCTCCGACGCCCTCACCTCGATCATCGTTTTCCTCAAGGAAACCACCTCGGTCGGGCAATGGGTGGGGGGCGTCGGCTACGGCCTGTTCGGTCCCGACGGAGAAACCCGGGAAGGGGACTCGCCCGACAAGGGCGCCATCGCCATCATGGCCGGCGCCGTCGATGGCGAAGCGATCCGGCCGTTTTCCGGCTTCGACCCGACCAATGCCGCCGGCTTCCTGGCCGAGCACGGCCCCTGGCTGGACCGCCAGACG
Organism: Telmatospirillum siberiense; assembly: GCF_002845745.1. Taxonomy (GTDB): domain Bacteria; phylum Pseudomonadota; class Alphaproteobacteria; order Rhodospirillales; family Magnetospirillaceae; genus Telmatospirillum; species Telmatospirillum siberiense. The sequence goes on from NZ_PIUM01000020.1 coordinate 82,575, forward strand.
GCCGTCACCGCCCTGGTCCACGGCAACCCCCACGCGCCGCAAGTCGCCGAGGCGGTGGCCGGGCTCGCCGCCGCCGGCAAGGCCTTCCTGGTCGGCGGCCTGACGGCCGGGAGCGAGACGCCGGGGGAGACGACCGTCGGGAACGAAGGCGAAGCCCCCTTGTCCGGCCTTCTGATGGGCGATGGCGTCGCCCTGGCCACCGGTCTCACCCAGGGCTGCACGCCGATCGGCGGCGACCACCGGATCACCGAGGCGATCGACAACATCGTCATGCAACTGGACGGAATTCCGGCGCTCTCCACCTTGAAGGCCGAGGCGGGAGACATCATCGCCCGCGATCTCCAGCGGGCGGCCGGCTATATCCACGTGGCGCAACCGGTCCTCGGGTCGGATCAATCCGACTATCTGGTGCGCGGCCTGCTGGCCATCGATCCCAGCCACGGCTGGCTGGCCATCGACGACGAGCTGGCGGTGGGCGACCGGCTGCTGTTCGTGCGGCGCGATCCGGGGGGCGCGCAGAAGGATCTGCGGCGCATGCTGGGAGGGCTGGCCCGGCGGCTGGAGGGGCGGGAAATCCGCGGCGGGGTCTACATTTCCTGCGTCTCCCGCAGTCCCCATCTCTTTGGGGAAGCCGGGATCGAAAGCGAAATGATTCACGAGGTTCTCGGGAATTTTCCCCTGGTGGGTTTTTCGGCCAATGGTGAGATCTGCCATGACCGGCTTTATAATTTCACCGGTGTCCTGGCGTTGTTTATCTGATCTGATCCCAAGGAGGCGGTCGTCATGATCCGTCTTTTCGTCGGCCTCGCCCTTCCGCCGTCGCTCCGCCAGACCCTCGCCATGCTCGGCGGAGGCCTGCCGGGCGCCCGCTGGACGCCGCCGGAAAACCTGCATCTCACCCTGCGCTTCATCGGCGAGATCGACGAGGCCATGGCCGACGATATCGACGGACAATTGGCCGCTGTCCGCGCCCAGGCCTTTTCACTGGAACTCGGCGGTCTCGGCACCTTCGACAGCGGGCGGCGGGCCCATCACCTGTGGATCGGGGTCAAACGCGCCCCGGCCTTGACGCATCTCCAGGAAAAAATCGAATCGGCGGTGGTGCGGGGCGGCTGTGCGCCGGAACGCCGGCATTTCCAGCCGCACGTCACCCTGGCCAGATTGAAAGACCCGCCCCTGGGCCGGCTGCAGGATTTCATCGCCGGCCACAATCTGTTTCAGGCGGAGCTGACGGTCTCGCGCTTCACCTTGTTTTCCAGCCACCTCGGCCACGGCGATCCCGTCTACCGGGCCGAACGCGACTATCCGCTGGACGAGAGTTGAGGATAGGGCTCGGTGATCGGTTACGATCACCGAGAATTGGTATTACGCCGAGGTATCGACGCCGCCTTCACCCAGCGGCGGCTTCGGGCCGCCCTTGGAAACGCCGACCATGGCTTCCCGCAGCAGACGGTCGTGGATGAGATAGCCGGCCTGCATTTCAAGCACCACGGTGCCGGTCATCTGGGTGGTGTCCTCGACCTCCATCATCGCCTGATGCAGATGGGGGTCGAATCGCTTGCCCAGGGACTCGATCCGCGTGATGCCATAGCGTTCCAGGGTATTGAGGAAGGTCCGCTCGGTCAGTTCCACGCCCTCGGCCAATTTATGGGCCATCGGATCGCCCTCGCGAGCCTCCGCCGGGATGCTTTCCAAGGCCCGGCGCAGATTGTCGGCCACCTGCAGGATGTCCTTGGCGAAATTGCCGACGGCATATTTACCGCGATCCTCGGCCTGCTGTTCCAGGCGGCGGCGAACATTTTCGGTTTCGGCCACGGCGCGCAGAAGCTGATCCTTGAGCTTGGCCACCTCGGCCACCAGTTCGGCCTCGCGCGGGCTCAGCTCCGGCGCCGCTTCCGGCGTCTGCGCCTCGGCGGCTTCCGAAGGCGCGGGCTGTGTATCGTTGGTCTGAGGCTGATCCTGAGTCATGGCTTTCCTGCTTTTAAGTCATCCGATGAGCCGCCCGATCACCTTGGCGGTGTAATCCACCATCGGAATGATCCGGGCGTAATTGATGCGTGTCGGGCCGATCACGCCGATGGCCCCGACGATCTGTTCGCGGCTGTTGTGGTAAGGAGCGACAATCATGGTGCATCCCGAGACCTTGAACAATTCGTTTTCGGCGCCGATGAAGATCTGCACGCCTTCCGCCCCTTGCGTCAAGTCGAGCAGGCGCACCAGTTGCTCCCTGGTTTCCAGCGCTTCGAACAGGGCGCGGATGCGTTCCAGATCGTCGAGAGCGGTCACGTCGTCGAGCAGATGGGACTGGCCGCGCACGATCAACTGCCCGCCCTTGTTACCGCCGGCCCAGGTGGCCAGCCCGGTGGCCACCACCCGGCCGGTCAATTCGTCGAGCTGCGTGCGCTGGCTTTCCAGTTCCTTGAGGATCTGGCGCTTGGCCTCGTCCAGGGTATGGCCGATCAGACGGGCGTTCAGATAGTTGGTCGCCTCGACCAGGGCCGAGGGGGTCACCTCGCGCGGCAGTTCGAGCACGCGGTTTTCCACCTGCCCGTCGTTGGTGACCAGCACCACCAGGGCGCGGCCGGGACCCAGATGAACGAATTCGATATGCTTCAACGCCACCTGGCTTTTCGGCGCCAGCACCAGGCCGGCGCATCGCGACAGGCCGGAAAGCGTCGATAGCGCCTCTTCCAGCAGGGTTTCCAGGCTCTTGCCGGTGGTGCGGCAATGGGCATCGATACGGTCGCGTTCCGACTCGGCCAGCTTGCCCAATTCCAAGAGCCCGTTGACGAACAGGCGCATGCCCGCCTCGGTCGGCAGGCGCCCGGCCGAGGTATGCGGCGCGTAGAGCAGTCCCGCCTCTTCCAGATCGGCCATGACGTTGCGCACCGTCGCCGGCGACAAGGCCACCGACAGACGCCGCGACAACGTGCGCGAGCCCACCGGCTCGCCGGTCGCCACATAGGCGTCGACGATCTGCCGGAAGATCTCGCGGGAGCGTTCGCTCAACTCTATGACGTTCTTGCTGCGCGTCATGGCCCGGAAATTATTCAAAAAAATTGGTGAAGATGGAATGTAGTGGGGGAGTCCCAACGCGTCAACCAATCGCCCCCCGCGGGGGGCGATTGGTTGATGTTATATAGGTGTCCCTCAGACGCCGGGCGCCGGCATCCGCCGGCTTGGCTTTCCTCGCTGATGCCTCCGCTGGCGCTCCCGGCATAAGCTGCGGCGCGCTCAACGCGCTAGTCACCGGCTAAAGCCGGTTCCGGTCGGGTTACACAAAAGACGGTGCCGATAAGCGACGGAGCGGGCTTGCCCGCGACTGGGCCATTGAGGCCCCGCGCGAGCGTTCGCGCGTAAGCCAAGCCGGCGGATGCCGGCGCCCGGCGTCTGAGGGCTATATATAGCCAAGCGGGCGGAGCCCGCCGGGCTATTTAAACCGCTACAGTCTGGACGCTGCGCGATCCAGACTGTAGCCTGTGCGCCGTTTAATCCAAGTTTTGTCAGGAAATCCCATGAGACCGTCGGGCCGCGCGCCGAATCAACTCCGTAGTGTCATTCTGGAACCCGCCTTCAGCAAATATGCCGAAGGATCCTGTCTGGCGCGGTTCGGGGACACCCATGTTCTGTGTACCGCCTCGGTGGACGAAAAGGTGCCGTCCTTCCTGCGCAACACCGGCAAGGGTTGGGTGACGGCGGAATATGGCATGCTGCCGCGGTCCACCCACACCCGCACCGATCGCGAGGCGGCCAAGGGCAAGCAGTCCGGCCGGACCCAGGAAATCCAGCGGCTGATCGGCCGCAGCTTGCGCGCCGTCACCCAATTGACCGCCATGGGCGAAATCCAGATCAAGGTGGACTGCGACGTCATCCAGGCCGACGGCGGCACCCGGACGGCGGCCATCACCGGATCCTACGTGGCGCTGTATATGGCCTTTCAGAAACTGGTCTCGCTGGGCACCCTGTCGGCCATTCCGCTCATCAGTCAGGTGGCGGCCGTCTCCTGCGGACTTTACAAGGGAACGCCGGTGCTCGACCTCGATTACGCCGAGGATTCCACCTGCCAGGCCGACAGCAATTTCGTTCTGACGGCCGATGGCGGCATCGTCGAAATTCAAGGCACCGCCGAGGACACGCCCTTCCGCCAGAGCGAGTTCCTGACCCTTTTGGATCTGGCCCAGCAAGGCGTCGCGGAACTGGCCGCCCTGCAAAGAAAGGTTCTGGGATTGTGATCCGGCGCAAATTCACCACGGGACGCCTGGTCATCGCCAGTCACAATCCGGGCAAGGTCCGCGAGATCGCCGAATTGCTGGCGCCCTTCGGGGCCCAGGTCGTTTCGGCTGGGGAATTGATGCTGCCCGAACCGGAAGAGACCGGTCAGACCTTCGTCGAGAACGCCGAATTGAAGGCCCGCGCCGCCGCCCTGGCCACCGGGCTGCCGGCACTGGCCGACGATTCCGGCCTGGCGGTGGCGGCCCTGGGTGGCGACCCGGGCATTTATTCCGCCCGCTGGGCCGGGCCCGCCCGCGATTTCAGCTATGCGATGAAACGAATCGAGAAGGGGCTTGAGGGGCAATACAACCGGGACGCCCATTTCGTCTGCGCCCTATCCCTGGCTTGGCCCGATGGCCATGTGGAAAGCTTCGAGGGCTTCGTGCATGGCAAACTGGTGTGGCCGCCCCGTGGAAACCAAGGTTTCGGCTATGATCCGATGTTTCTGCCGAACGGTCATTCGGAGACGTTCGGCGAGATGGAGCCGGCGGCCAAGCATGCCATCAGCCATCGCGCGGCGGCGTTCCGTCTTCTCGTCGACTCCTGCTTCCGCCTTTGAGCTCCTTCCGCCCGTCTTTTGAGGGTATCGGGCATGGATGACACTTTCGGCATCTACTTCCATTGGCCGTTCTGCCTGTCGAAATGTCCATACTGCGATTTCAACAGCCATGTGGCGGCGTCCATCGACCAGGAGTCCTGGCGCCGCGCCCTGTTGCGCGAACTCGCCCATTTCGCCCCCGAGACGGCGGGGCGGCGGGTAAGCAGCATCTTTTTCGGCGGCGGCACGCCCTCCCTGATGGCGCCCGCCACCACCGCGGCTCTGCTGGAGGCCGTCGCCGGTCATTGGCCGCTGGACGACCATATCGAGATCACCCTGGAGGCCAATCCCGGCACCATCGACGCCGACCGGTTCCATGCCTTCCGGGCCGCCGGGGTCAACCGGTTGTCCATGGGGTTGCAAGCGCTGGACGACGCCTCCCTCCGCTTTCTGGGCCGCCGCCACGACGTGGCGCAGGCGACGGCGGCCGTCGCCCTGGCCCGCGACATCTTTCCCAGGATCTCCTTCGATTTGATCTACGCCCGGCCCGGACAGACGCCGGCGGCGTGGGCCCTGGAACTGCAACGGGCCATCACCCTGGCCGCCGATCATCTGTCGCTCTATCAACTGACCATCGAACCGGGAACCGCCTTCCATCCCGCCCATGCCCGCGGCGATTTCCAATTGCCCGACGAGGACGCGGCGGCGGACATGTTCGAACTGACCGCGACACTCACCGCGGCCTCGGGATTGCCGGCCTACGAGATTTCCAACCATGCCCGCCCCGGTGCCGAATGCCGGCATAATCTGCTGTATTGGCGAGGCGCGGATTACCTTGGAATCGGACCAGGCGCCCACGGTCGGTTGACCGATCGTTCGGGGCGGGTTTCGGCCCTCAACCAGCACCGCGCGCCGGAAACATGGCTCTCGGCGGTTGAACGGGACGGACATGGGACGCGCGACAGGATCGCCTTGAGTGGCGAGGAGCGCCGGGCCGAACTGGTCATGATGGGCCTGCGCCTGACGGAGGGCCTATCGGCCAGCCGTTTCGCCCGGCAGACCGGACTGGCGTTGCGCGGCGCGCTCAATCATTCCGGTCTCGAGACGATGTGTGGCGAGGGATTTCTGCGCTGGGATGGCGACCATCTGCAAGCCACCGACAAGGGCCGCCTGGTGCTGAATTCGGTGATCGGCGCGCTGCTGGTCTGAGGTGAAAACAGTCAAGCGGGCGTAAGAGGGGCAAAAGGGCGAGTTTCATAGTCTTCTCCCTCGCCCGCTTTGCGGGCTACCGGATTCACACATCTCAAATTTTATAGTTTCATCAGTGCATTGCCAGCCACTGAAAGATTGCTTCGTTTTTGGCTCGCAATCGATAGACCCAGCCCTTCGCTCTCAGTAATTCGCCTGGAAGGCTGCGGGGGCGGGGGCGATTTCCTTGTCGGGGCCGTCCGCCTGCACCTCGCGGACGGCATATCCGCGTTCCGCGGTGCCATCGGGACGCAAGCGGAAGATGCCGTCGACGCCGGCGAAGCCCAGGGGATTGTTGAGCATGGCCGTCGAAAAATCGCGGGGCGTCCGCCGGGCGAGGACGGCCGCCAGGGCGGTGGCGTCATAGGCGAGCGAGGCGATGCGAGGCGCCTTGCCGCCGAAGGCCTTGGCATAGCGAGTGTCGAAATCGGCGTGGCTGGCCCCGGGCGGGCCGGCGTACCAACCGCCGACCAGGGCGGGCTCGGAACCGGCGCGGCTGTCTTCCCACAGCATGGTGCCGATCAGCTTGACCTGCGTCGGATCGATCCCCTGCTGCGGCAGTTGCGCGGCGACCGCGCGCAGACGCTGCCCCTCGTCCGGCAGGATCAGGGCGTCGAAGCCGATGTCGTTTCCGGGACGCTTGGGATCGCCCTTCACCAGATGGCGGATGGTCTGGCCGATTTCGGCGGCGTTGGGATCGTAATATTGCAGGCCGCTGATGCTGACGCCGACGGAGGAGGCGTTGTTCGACAGATACTCGACGACCAGGCGCCCGTAATCGTTGGACGGCGCCAGGATCGCCAGACGCGGCCGATTGGCGCTGCGCGCGTAGTCGGCGACGCGCAGCGCCTGCTGACCGGGCTGAAAGCCCAGGGCGTAGACGCCGTTGCCGGCGACGGAAAGATCGGTGGTGAAGGACACCATGGGAACGCCGGCCTGGCGGGCCAGCGGAGCGGCGGCCTTGGCCTCGATCGAGAACAGCGGTCCGATGATGATATCGGCATGCTGGCCCAAGGCCAGTTGCGTGGCGGCGGCGGCACCCTCGGCGCTGCCCTTGCTGTCGAAGGGCAGCAGGTTGAAGGAATTGTCCGCCATCTCGAACAGGGCCAGCTGCGCCGCGTTGAACAGGGCGGCGCCCACCGGAGCGGACGGACCGCTGAGCGGCACCAGCAGGGCGACGACGACCGGCCGGTTGGACGGCACCGGCGCCTTGGACGGAGCCGGCGGGGCCGGTGGCGGAGGCACGGCGGGCTGCGCGATCTTCGGCGGCGGCGGCGGCGGCGTGACGGCGGATTGAGCCGGCGGCTTGGCGACTTCCGGCGCGGGTGCTACATGTGAGCAACCGCTTGTCAGAAGCGCGAGCACCAGAACACTGAAAAACGTGTAGCGAAAACGAGGCATCGACAATGCGGGACAGCGCAAACGCGGGCTCCCGATCCAAAGGGACAGCGGGTCACCAGCCTAACGAGGCGGTGGCCGGAAGTAAACCGGCGGGGGGACTTTACCTTGTGGCGACACCTATCGGCAACCTCGACGACATCACCTTGCGGGCGTTGAAGGTTCTGAAGGCCGCCGACCTGATCGCCTGCGAGGACACGCGGGTGACCGGAAAGCTGCTGTCGCTGCTGGGAATCGGCGGCGCGGCCCTCAGCCCCTATCATGAACACAACGCCGAGCGCGCCCGCCCGGCGCTGGTCGCCCGCCTGCGCGAGGGGGCGGTGGTGGCCCTGGTCTCCGACGCGGGCACCCCCCTCGTCTCCGATCCGGGCTACCGGCTGGTGCGGGCCTGCCTGGAGGAGGGCTTGCCGGTAACCAGCCTGCCGGGGCCGTCGGCGGCGCTGACCGCCCTTCAATTGTCCGGACTTCCCTGCGACCGTTTCCTGTTCGCCGGCTTCCTGCCGACGAAGGATGGGGCGCGGCGTCAGGCCCTGGCCGAGGTGGCCGCCGTTCCGGCCAGCCTGCTTTTTTACGAATCCCCCCGCCGTCTGGGCGACAGCCTGGCGGCCATGGCGGAGGTTCTCGGCCCCCGGCAGGCCGCCGTCGCCCGCGAACTGACCAAACTCTACGAGGAGGTCCGCCGGGGCGGATTGGCCGAACTGGCCGCCCATTACGCCGCCGAAGGCCCGCCGAAAGGCGAGGTCGTCGTCGTCGTCGGCCCGCCGCCCGCCGCCGCCCCGACGGGAGAAGCCGAACTCGACGCCGCCCTGGTCCAGGCCTTGGCCGGAGCCTCGCTCCGCGACGCCGCCGCCGCCGTCGCCGCCGCCACCGGTTTGCCGAAACGCCAGGTCTATGCCCGCGCCGTCGCCCTGGTGGGCGAGCGCGGGCAATGACCCCGGGGGGAGCCTCGGCACGGCGGGAGCGGGGACGCAGGGCACGCCGGCGGGGTCATTGGGCCGAGCGGCTCTGTCTTTGGTTTCTGCGCCTGAAGGGCTATTCCATCGTCGCCCACGGTCACGTCACCGGACGGGGCACCGGCGCGGGAGAAATCGACATCGTCGCCCGCCGGGGCCGGTTGCTCATCTTCGTCGAGGTCAAAATCCGCCGCCAGCGGTCCCAGGCTTTCGGAGCGATTTCCCTCAACCAGCGGCAACGATTGTCGCGGGCCGCGGCGGCCTTTCTCGGCCGCCATCCGGAATTCTCCGAACACGCGGTCCGCTTCGACGCCATTCTGCTGGCGCCCTGGCGCTGGCCATGTCATCTGATCGACGCTTGGCGAGAGGATGCTTAGCTCGCTACACTCTTGCCCACGTCATCATCCAATGGGAGACAGCCTGCCGTGAATCGCCTGTCCAAGATCAGTCTGGCCCTGCTTCTCGCCGCCATGACCAGCGGCTGCGTGACCGCGGTTCTCGGCGGAGCCGCCACCGTCGGCGTCGGAGCCGCCGAGGAACGGGGCCTGGAAGGCGCCGTCGACGACACCAAGATCCGCGCCGAAATCAACGATCTCTGGTTCCGTCAGGATTTCGACCTTTATCGGGACGTCACGCTGACGGTCACCGAGGGCAGGGTCATGCTGACCGGTTCGGTGAAAAAGCCCGAGACCAGGGTCGACGCGGTGCGTCTGGCCTGGCAGGCGGCAGGCGTCCGCCAGGTGCTCGACGAAATCCAGGTGGAAGACAAGTCCGGAATGATGGATTACGCGGGCGACGTCTGGATTGCCAACAAGCTGCGGACCCGCTTGATGTTCGATAGTCAGATCAAGAACATCAATTATACGGTCGATGTGGTCAATGGCGTGGTCTATCTGATGGGCATCGCCCAAAATCAGGAAGAACTGGACCGGGTCATCGCCACCGCCCGCGATATCAGCGACGTCCGGCGGGTGGTCAGCCATGTCGTCCTGAAGAACGATCCGCAGCGCCAATCCTGACGGGATCTTCCGAAATGGCGCCGTTGTCCCTCGTCGACGCCAAACGCAGGCTGGCCAGCCTGGGCCAGTTGCCCGATCTGGCCATCGACCTGGCCGAGGCCGCTCTCGCCTTGGCCAGCCTCGACCATCCCGCCCGTGACCCAAACTATTACCGGGCCCTTCTGGCGGAAATGGAAGAAACCATCGGCCAGATGGCGCAAGGGGTGGAAGGCGCCGTGGAACGAAGCGCCGTCATGGCGTCCGTGCTCATCGGACGGTTCGGCCTGCAGGGCGACGACCGGGACGAGGATAGCCTGGACAGTGCCAATCTGATGCAGGTGCTGGACCGCCGGCGCGGACCGGCCAATACGCTGGGACTGATCTGGCTGCATCTCGGTCGCCGACAGGGCTGGGAGGTGGAACCGCTGGCGTTTCCCAGTCATTTCCTGCTCCGCCTGTCGGGTGCGGGTGGTCAGCGGGTGATCATCGATCCCTTTTGGGGAGGCCGGCAATGCGACGCCGCCAACCTGCGCGATCTGTTGAAGAATTCAGCCGGCCTCGGCGCCGAACTGGAACCGGCCCATTACGCGCCGCAATCCAATCGTGATGTCCTGATCCGCTTACAGACCGCGATAAAAATGCGCTACCTGCGCCATGCCGAACTGGGGCCGGCGCTAAAAGTCGTGGAGGCCATGCTGTTGTTCGCCCCGGATCAGCTTCCCCTTTGGCGGGAAGCCGGGCTGATGCATCTGCGGCAGGGCAATCTGCGCTCCGCCATCGCGGCTCTTGAGCAATTCGTCGGCCGGGCCCCCAATTCGGCGGCACGCCATCGCGCCAGCGTGCTGTTGCAGGACCTGAAGGCAAGGCTGAGTTGAGGATTGAATCAACAGGCCCCTTACTTTTCCTTCGGTGACCAGATCAGGGTCGCCGCGTCCTCTTCATGGCAGAGATCGTTCAGCTTGGCCGCCGAAACGCGGGGCGGCGTCACTCCGTTCACCGTCAGCAGGCCCTTGCGGACGAGATCCCAGCCGGAGGAAACGCATTCGCCGGGAGGAATACCCTCGACCGTCACCACGGTCCTCCCCCCTTGCACCGCCACGCGCAGAGCGCCGCCAAAAATGTTGGCGGCGGGGATGTTGCCGCGTGTCGCCCCTTCCATCTGGGCGACCAGGGGCCGCGTCGGCGGATCGCCGCGTTCGCGCAACCCGATGACGAGTCCGACCGCCAGAATGACCAGCAAAAGCGCGATCATGCCGAAAAGGGACCAGGGCGTCTCCTTCGGTGGTGGATGGGAATGGGTGGCATGGGCGTGGGCTTGAGGATGGGATCCGCCGTGGGCCTGAACGGGGGCCTTGCGCTCATACCCCGCCGCGCTGGCCGTGGCGGGGACCGGCTTGACCTGGGCCGGCGGGGCTGACACGCGGGCCGGCGTCAGGCGTTTCTGCTCAGCCGTCTTCAGCAGGCCGAGGCTGGCCTCAACGGCCTTGGCGAGGGCCTGGCGGCCGGGACCGGAGCCCACGTCATCCGGCAGGGCGGCGACCAGTCGGGCGATGTTGGCGGTCAATTCGTCGCGCGCCGCCTGGTCCTCATCCCGATTGAGGATCAAGCGCAGAGCCGCTTCGCAGCGTTCCTGTAAATGTTGCTTGTCACCCGACGACTGGACACGCTGCAACAGCACCTTGAACAGGGCCTCTTCCTGCTGCGCGGCATCATCCGCAGGGGCGGGCGTGCCCGGTGGCGGAGAAAAATGTTCTGAGTCCGTCGGCATGGGCAACCGTATTGCAAAGAAATTGTTTCGTGATGATAAGTTGGTGCCCCTTACGGTTTTGTTAATATCCGATTTCCAACGCATCCGCTTTAACGTGAGATTTAAAGATCGCAAACCGCGAACGGCACGCTATCTTTTGTCCAGCCGATGAATTTCAGTGAGGACGGACATGAGCCTGGTGGTCGCCATCCAGATGGATCCCATCGAATCGATCAAAATCGACGCCGACAGCACCTTCGTGCTGGCGCTGGAGGCCCAGCGGCGCGGCCATCGTCTGTATCACTACCTGCCTCAGCACCTGACCTTGCGGGACGGACGCGTCAGCGCCTGGGCGCATCCGTTGGAGGTTCGCCGGGAAAAGGGCAACCACTTCACCCTGGGCGAGGGTGGGCAACTCGATCTGGGTTCGACCGACGTCGTGCTGATGCGCCAGGATCCGCCCTTCGACATGGCCTATATCACGGCGACCCATCTGCTGGAGCACATTCATCCCCAGACGCTGGTGGTCAATGATCCCGTCCATGTGCGCAACGCCCCGGAAAAATTGCTGGTCACCCATTTCCCCGAACTGATGCCGACCACCCTGATCTCGTCCGACCCCCGGCAGATCCAAAGTTTTCGGGAAGAACATCAGAACATCATCATCAAACCCCTGTTCGGCAACGGCGGGGCCGGGGTTTTCCACATCACGCCGGGCGACGACAATCTGAATTCCCTTCTTGAGATGTTCACCCAGCTCTATCGCGAGCCGGTGATGGTCCAGCGCTACCTGCCCGAGGTCCGTCAAGGCGACAAGCGCATCGTTCTGATCGACGGCGTCGCCGCGGGCGCCGTCAACCGCGTCCCGGCCGAAGGCGAATCGCGATCGAACATGCATGTCGGCGGCCGGCCGGAGAAAAGCGCCCTGACGCGGCGCGAGCGGGAGATCTGCGAAGCTATCGGACCGACCCTGAAGGAACGCGGCCTGCTTTTCGTCGGCATCGACGTCATCGGCGACTACCTGACCGAAATCAACGTCACCTCGCCGACAGGCCTTCAGGAGATCAACCGCTTCGACGGCGTCGCGCTGGAAGCCCGGGTGTGGGACGCCATCGAAAGCAAACTTTAAGGCGTGTGGACATTCATGACGGCCCGCCCCTTTGACGGGAGGAGGGCTTAAGGTTTCCCCGTTGCCTCAGGTTCCCCAATGGCATGAAAGGCGGCTGGATATTGTGAACCACCAAGGCGGCGGAGTGCCACAGGCATTTTCCCGTCCTGTCATCGGCTGTCGGCCGGGTGATCCCAAAGGCTCCTTGGTGCCTTGGTGCCTTGGTGGTTAATCAAAAGCCGGCTCGCGCCGTCTGAATGCTTCAATGCCCTAGCGCCTGTGTCGCGGTCCTGTGCTAAGGTGCCGGCCGATTTGCAATCCTCGCCGCGACGCGCCGGCGAACGGGAGTCGAATTTTTTAGATGAATGTCGATGCGATGCGGCGGATCGACCGCTGGGCCGGCGTGCCGCTGTGTTTCTTCCTGACCCTGGCCAGGCGTCTGTTCCCCTCCCGGCGAAGCGATGCCACGGCACCGAAACGCGTTCTGTTCATCGAGCTTTCCGAAATGGGAAGCACGATCCTCGCCGATCCGGCCATGCGCAAGGCGCGTCAGGCGTTCGGCGCCGAGCTGTATTTCGTCATCTTTCGGCGCAATGCGGAAAGCCTGGGCTTCTTGAGGACCATTCCGGAAGCCAACGTCTACACCATCCGCGAGGATTCGCTCCTCACGCTGGCTCTCGATACGCTGGGCTTTCTGGCATGGACGCGCCGTCTTCGCATCGACACGGTGATCGATCTCGAGCTGTTTTCGCGCTTCACCGCGCTGCTGACCGCGCTTTGCGGCGCGACGCGACGCGTCGGATTCTACCGGTTCCACAATGAAGGGCTTTATCGCGGCGAGTTGCTGAGCCATCGGGTGGCCTACAATCCGCACATCCATATCGCCAAGAATTTCGTCGCCTTGATCAATGCGCTGCAAGGCCCGGCCGATCAGGTGCCTTTTTCCAAGACGGTGATCGACGACGCTGAAATCGTCATTCCCCATCTCCCCGTCGCAGCCGCGGCCAGGACCGCCATGCTGGCCCGGATCAGGGAATGCCGCCCGGATTTCGATCCGGAAAAACAGCGCATCGTCCTGATCAATCCGAACGCCAGCGAGCTGTTGCCGCAGCGGCGCTGGCCGCAGGAGCATTTCGCGGCCTTGACCGCGCGCATCCTGGCCGCCTGGCAGGACGTCCTGGTTCTGATCACCGGCGCCCCGGAGGAAAAGGCCGAGGCCGAGCATCTGCGCAACCGGCTGAACGATCCCCGCCTGATCAATTTCGCCGGCCGTCAGAAGCTGACCGAACTGCCGGCCCTTTATTCCCTCGCCACGCTGATGATCAGCAACGATTCCGGCCCGGGACACTTCGCCGCCACCTCGGGCATGCCGGTGATCTCGCTGTTCGGCCCGGAAACGCCGGCCCTTTACGGCCCCCTTGGCGAGGGGGCGTGCCTGACCGCCGGGATGGCCTGCAGTCCTTGCGTCTCGGCCTACAATCATCGCAAGACGGCCTGCCGCGAGCCGCTCTGCATGCAGATGCTGCTGCCCGATCTGGTTTTCGAGGAAGTGCGCCGGTGGCTGGGAAAGGATGGGACCGCCTTGCGGTCAGCCAGCCGCTGAACGGACGGCCCGGCGGTGGGCGGCGAAGCTTTGCGCCTCGATGAAGACGCGGGTCACCTCCGGATGGGCCGCCTTGATCCGCTCCTCCATGCCGCTGACGATGGTCTCGACCCGGCCGGCCAGAAGTGAATCCTCGAAATCCAGGCTCAAGGTGACGAGCACATCGCGCGGACCGAAATGCATGGTCAGCAGTTCATTGACGCCGACCACGCCGGCTTCCGCCAGGGCGATTCGCCGGATGCTGTCGCGCACCATCGGATCGACGCCCTCGCCGGTCAGCAGGCTTTGGCATTCATAGGCCAGAAAACCGGCGGTGACCGCCAGGATGGCGCCGATGATCAGCGAGGCGACGCCGTCGAGAACCGGCAGATCGAGGGCCTGTCCGAGAGCGATACCGAGAAAGGCCACGGTCAGGCCGAGGACCGCCGCGGTGTCTTCGAACAGCACGGTGAAGACCGTCGGATCCTTGCTGCCATGGACGGCTCCCAGCAGGGAGCGGTTTCCCTTGCTCTTGCGGAATTCCTTGAAGGCGATCAGCCAGACCGAGCTTTCGAACAGGATGCCGAGGCCAAGGACGACGTAGTTGACGTAGGCGTCGGTGACGGCGTGGGGCGTTTCGATCTTTTCCAGGCCCTCGAGGATCGACAGACCCGCGCCCAGACCGAAGATCAGGACGGCGACGACGAAGGCCCAGAAATAAAGCCGGAGCCCATGGCCGAACGGGTGGGTCGGGGTCGGAGGTTTGGCGGCCTGACGCATGCCGTGCAAAAGCAGGATTTGATTGCCGGTGTCGACCATGGAATGGATGGCCTCGCTCAGCATGGCGGCACTGCCGGTATACCAGGCGGCTCCAAACTTCGTAACGGCGATCAGGGCGTTGCCGCCGAGGGCGGCGAAGATGACCAGTTTTGAGCCGTGGGCGGCCATCCCTGTCCTTTAAACCAATTGAGTGTCGATTGCCCGGCAGCTTGGCAAGAGGCCCCCTTCCGCCGGCTATGTGGTTCGTTGGATATAATGATCTACGGAGATTGTGGCAACGGCGCGGCGCGGGATGAAAAGTTATTGTTTCAAATATGGCGACAATCTTGTTCTGATATAGTCAATTGTTGTGTTTTTCGATGTATCCTACAGTCGGCGGCAGATCAGGGGATCACCCGATCCCTTAAACCATGACGCTTTCGAATGAGGTACCCCGATGTCCAGCCTGTCCATTTCCTCCCCCAAGCCGTTTATTCCCGTTCTCGCTCCTCTTTCCGAGGCTTTGAAGCCGTTCGCCGAGCCCATGCTGCGCATCGCCACCGGACTTTTGCTGGTTCCCCATGGCGCACAGAAGCTGTTCGGCTGGTTCGGCGGTTACGGCGTCGCCGCCACCGGTCAATTCTTCGTCAGCAAGCTGGGATTGCCCGCCTCGCTGGCCCTGGTCGCCGGCATCATCGAATTCTTCGGCGGCCTTTTGCTGGCCGCCGGCCTGCTGACCCGGCCGGTCGCCGCGCTGGTCACCGGCATGATGGCCATCGCGGTGATTCAGGTCCATCTGGCCGCCGGCTTCTTCTGGACCAGCGGCGGATTCGAATATCCTCTGTTCTGGGCCGTGGCGGCCCTGTCCTTCGTCGTTCGCGGAGGAGGCCGCTATTCCCTGGATTCCCTGATCGGTCGCGAGTTCTGATCGGATCGACGCCGCCGGGATGCCCGGCGGCGTCCCCATGGTTCCCCCGGCCAAGCGGCCTATTCCTCGCTGTCGTGCCGCCACCATGACCGGTTGTCATCCGTGGTCCGAACGGCCGGTCGGCGCCTGAGAAGCAAGGCCGCGAACCTGCGCAGCCAATTTTCCCCAAGATGAGCCAAGCCACCGACGACAGCGCCGATGACCACCTCGCTGCCACGGAACAGACCGGTCATTTCGGTGGACAATGAAGGGATCCGGGTCAGCAAAACCAACGGACAGGTCCACAGGCTGACCCGCATGGCAGGACGGCCCTTGGCGCAGAGCGCGCAGATGCCGACACCCAGGCTCAACTGAAGCCATTCCGGGATCGCCATGAAGTCGCCGAATTCCGCGACGATCAGGGCGATGGCCACCCCCAGAACGGTCCCCGCGATACGGCCCGTCACCGCGTGACGGGTGGTCTTCAGATCCTCCTGCGAGACGATCAGCGCCGACATCGGGGCCCAGACGGGATAGGGCAGCCCCAGACGCAACGCCACCACATAGGACAGCACCGCCGACAAGCTGCAGCGCACGGCGAAGCAGCCGAAGTCCATTATCTTTTCCATCAGGAGTTCCATGACATCCATGAAGGCCATCGTTTTAGGCCAAGTGATCCCCATTGGCCAGCCGTCGGCTCGGCATGGCCCCGACCCGAAGACGCAGCCTGTTAGACCATGTTGCGGTGATCGGAACCGATCACCGCTGCCCTCAAGCGCCGGGCGGGTTTCTCCGAAACCCCTGGCTACGCTCGCATTGGCTCGCTAGCCCGTTGCCGGCGCTCCACGGCGGACACCAGGCAAAGCCTGCCCGCGCCATCGCAAAATGGACTGGAATCCCACCAGTGGGGTCCGTCATGGCGGTCGGAGTGACGATTTCGCTGCGGCGGGGCCGTCACGATACCGCTCCGCCTTTCAGTTGGGCCGGAATCGGACTACGCTGGTACTGATCAGGGGCGGAAAGGCTGCCTATCCGGGAAATGTCGGCCTTACGATATTGCGCGCCGGGAGCCCTCCGACCGATGCCGGTTTTTCTCTGAAACCGCGGGAGTTCACCGCTACGCGGTATTTCTTCCAGGGTTTCCGGGTCGAAAGTGACGGGGGATAAGCGATGCGGATTAGGACTTTTTTCCTTTCGGCCATGGCGGCCGCGGCGGCGGTGGGACTGGTCTCGGCCAGCGTGGTCGTGGTCGGCGCGGTGAACGATTACCGGAACGCGGGTTTGGCCCACCGCTACGCCGACGCCTATGGCGCCGTCGCCCGAGTGGCCGAGCGCATCGCCTCGGAGCGGGGCGAGATGAATGCCCTATTGGTTACCGACGCCCAGGCCGACAGCGCGGCGAAGGGTCGCCTTGACTACCGTTCATCGGACACCCGCGAGCAGACCCGGCAGGCTGTTGCGGCGTTGGAGACCATCGACAGCGAGCCGGGGCGTCAGGTGCTGGAGACGGCGCGTCAGACCGCCGCCAAGATGGATGAGCTGCGCGCGAGCGTAACCACGCAGGCCCAGCGCGCCAAGGCGGATCGCGACCCGGCGCTGACGGGCGGTTTGGTCCCGACGACCAGCAAGCTCATTGACGGCCTGACGCAGAATCTGGATCTGCTGCACCGACAGATTTCCGAGGTGGACGGCAAGGGCAGTCAGCTGCTCATCCTGGCCCGTGCCTCCATCGACATGCGGGTTTGGGCCGGTCAGCGCGGGGTGATCCTGTCGGCGCTGTATGCCGGCCGCAAGACGGCCCCGCGAGAGACTCAAGGCCAATTGACCGGTCTGACCGGCCGCATCGACGAGAACTGGCGGCAGATCAGGTTCCTGGCCGAGGAAGTCGGTTCTTCCGATCTGCTGGCGACGGCGCTGCAGAAGACCGAGGCCGACTATTTCCGCAACGCGGTATCGCTCTATGGACCCGTCATGCTGGGCGTCACCGGCGAGGCGGCCTATCCCGAGGATTTCACGGCCTTCCGCAAGACGCAGCTCGAAGTCTTGCTGCCGGCCACGACCTTGCCGCGTGACGCCGCCATCGCCGAACTGCTGAAACGCACCGACGCCAATCAGGCGGCGGCGGCGGGGCACCTGGCGTGGTCGCTGGGTCTGGTGCTGCTGACCATCGGCATCTGCGCGGTCCTGTCCGTTCTGTTCGAGCGGCGGGTGCTGACGCCCTTGGCCATCCTGACCCGGGTGATCGTCCGGCTGTCCTCGGGCGATCGCGATGCCGACGTGCCGTCCCAGGAATTCAGCGGCGAAATGAGCAAGCTGGCGGGCGAAATCGCCACCCTATGCGCCAATGCCCGGCAAGCCGCCGCGCTGGCCGAGGAAAACGCCGCCAACCAGCGCGACCGCGAGCGGCATACCGTCGAAATCGAAAAGGTCTGTTCCGGCTTCTACGGCGAAAGCCGGGACCTGATCGCCGGCATGAGCGATTCGGCTCGCCAGGCCGTGGCCCAGGCCCGCTCGACCGAGGACATGGCCGCCGATGTCAAGAGCCGGGTGTCGGCGGCGGCCACCTCGGCCTCGCAGGCCTCGTCCGGGGTGGAAACGGTGGCCGCCGCCGCCGAGGAGATGGCGGCGTCGATCAGCGAAATCACCAGCCAGGTGTCGCGGGTGTCCGAGGTGGCGTCCCGCGCCGTCGCCGAGGTCGATGACGCCAGCCGGCGCATCGCCGGCCTGGAGGAAGCGACATCGCGCATCGGCGATATCCTGCGCCTGATCACCGACATCGCCGGCCAGACCAATCTGCTGGCGCTCAACGCCACCATCGAGGCGGCTCGCGCCGGCGACGCCGGAAAGGGCTTCGCCGTGGTGGCCGGCGAGGTCAAGGCTTTGGCCACCCAGACCGCCAAGGCCACCGACGAGATCTCCGGCCAGATCGGCGCCATCCAGAAGATGACCGGCGACTCGGTGCACAGCATCCGCAACGTCGGCGCCACCATCGGCCAAATCGACGAGTTCGCCTCGGCGGTCAGCGCGGCGGTGCAGCAGCAGGGACAGACCACCAAGGAAATCGCCCGCAGCGTGCAGGGCGCGGCGGAGAATACCCGCGAGGTGTCCGAGGCGGTGGCCCATGCCGCCGATGTCATGAGCCGTACCGAACAGGCCTCGCAGGACCTGGTGGCCCACATGGACACCCTGGGGCAGCGCGCCGAAAGCCTTACCGGCGGCCTGGCCCGCTTCCTGGGCGAGGTGCGGACGGTTTAGGCGCTGGGGCGGCGGCGGGAATGCAAGCGTCCTTTCTCGACCGCCGCACCCTCCCAACAAGACCACTGTCCTCTGGCGGTCGTTCGGTCCTCGGTCTATAGTCGCCGTCACGTTTCCATATTGGAGACATGACGGCCGTGATCGTCCACATCTCTACTGTTGTCTTTCATGGAATCGATGCCCCTCCCGTTGACGTGCGGTGTCAATTGAGCAGTGGCCTGCCGGCCCGAACTGTTATCCCATTGGGATGACGACGGCCTTGTTATCCCAATGGGATCCCACTATATTGCCAGGAAAGATCGATCACATGACAGGAGTCGACCGACACATGGCCCAGACCGGACCCGAGAGCCGCCTCAACATGCGGGTTGCCCCAGACCAAAAGGCCCTTATCGAACAGGCCGCGTCGGCGCGCGGCCTCGACGTCACTGCATTCGTGCTGTCCGCCGCCGTGCGGGAAGCCGAGATGGCGCTGACGGAACGGACATATTTTGTTCTTGACGCCGAAAACTATGACCGCTTCCTGGCCCTTTTGGATCGCCCGGTTCAGGAGAAACCGGAGGTGGCCGCTTTACGCGAAAGGGTAAAGATGGGCAAATGGATCGTTAACGAATGACATCTCCAAAGATCGCCGTCAGGTTTGAGGTGCTCGGACGTCAGCACGACGTCAGCGCCTTCGACTGCGGGCGCGATTCTCTGGATACATATCTACGCGATCACGCCCTGTCCGCCCCGGCCCACGGCCTGGGACGGACGTGGGTGGCAGTTGATGACCAGCGCTCGCCGCTGGCCTATTACACACTATCTCTCGCCACGTTTGCCCGCGCCGATGCCCCTTTACGCGTCGCCAACGGTATGCCGGCGTATCCGATACCGGCGCTGCTACTCGCCCGCCTTGCGGTTACCCGCTCGGTTCAAGGCCAGAGTTTGGGGTTGGTCTGTCTTGATGCGGCGATGAAACGCGCCGTCACGATTGCCCGCAGTCCGGACGGCCTGCCCGTCCGCTGTCTCATGGTCCATGCCATCGATTCCCTCGCCGCCGAGTTTTACCGGAAGCGAGGGTTCGAAGCTTCCCCGACCAATCCACTGCACCTGTTCATGCTGCTGAAAGACCTCGAAGCCTATTACGGCTGATCGAGAAGGACGCAATCGCTTGTGCCGCCGGCTGAGTTACGGAATTACGGTGACAGCTTATTTAATTATCCTGGCCCGCCTGACGGCATCCCGCCGCCGTCGCGGGGTTTGGGGCCGCGTTTTCGCGGAGCCAACGGGCGATGCAGAGTTTCCTCCAGGGTGACGATACCCAACGCTTAAACCTACTGGCTGTCGCTTCGCCTCCGCGTTATAGTCTCCGATCATTTCCATTTCGGATACAATTCGGCCGATGACCGCCCACATCAGTACCGTCGCCTTCCAGGGCATCGAGGTCCTTCCCGTCGACGTGCAGTGCCAATTGAGCAACGGTCTGCCGGCGCTCACCGTCGTCGGTCTGCCCGACAAGGCGGTGGCCGAAAGCCGGGAGCGGGTCCGCGCCGCCTTGCAGGCCTTGGGGTTGGCCCTGCCGCCCAAGCGCATCACCCTCAATCTGGCGCCGGCCGACCTGCAGAAGGAGGGCAGTCATTACGATCTGCCCATCGCGCTGGCCCTGCTGCTGGCCATGGATATCCTGCCGATCGAGGAATTGTGCCGCTACATGGCCCTGGGCGAACTGGGATTGGACGGGCAACTGGCGCCGGTCTCCGGCGTCCTGGCCGCCGCCGTGGCGGCGGCGGCCAGCGACCGCGGCCTGATCTGCCCGGCGGCGCAGGGCCCGGAAGCGGCGTGGAGCGGTACGGAAATTCTGGCGCCCGCCGGACTGCTGGGACTGATCAATCATTTCAAGGGCCATCAGATCCTCGCCCGTCCCGTTCCGCTGCTTGCCGCCGAGGGCGGCCCCCCGCCCGACCTCATCGAGGTCAAGGGGCAGGAAACCGCCAAACGCGCCCTCGAAGTGGCGGCCGCCGGCGGCCACAACCTGCTGATGATCGGCCCGCCGGGATCCGGAAAGTCGATGCTGGCGGCCCGTCTGCCGGGGTTGCTTCCGCCCTTGGAACCGGCCGAGGCGCTGGAAATCAGCACGATCCACAGTCTGGCCGGGCAATTGGCCGAGGGTCGCCTGCTGCGGCATCGGCCGTTCAGGGAACCCCATCACTCGGCATCGGTGGCCGCCCTGGTCGGCGGCGGACAACGCGCCCGGCCGGGAGAGATTTCCCTCGCCCATCTCGGGGTGCTTTTCCTGGATGAGTTGCCCGAATTCCAGCGCGGCGCCCTGGAAGCCCTGCGCCAGCCGCTGGAAAGCGGCCGGATCACCGTGGCCCGGGCCAACGCCCACGTTTCCTATCCCGCCCGCGTGCAATTGGTCGCCGCGATGAACCCCTGCAAATGCGGCTATCTGGGCGATGCGCGGATGGGCTGCGCCCGGGCGCCGAAATGCGGGGCAGACTATCAGGCCCGGATTTCCGGCCCGCTGTTCGACCGCATCGATCTTCACGTCACGGTGCCGGCCCTCAATCCCGCCGACCTGTCGCTGCCGCCGCCGCGAGAGGCCAGTGCCGCCGTGGCGGCCAGGGTGGCCCGCGCCCGCGTCCTGCAGGCGGCCCGTTTCGCCGCCGCGGCGCCGGATCGGATCATCCGGACCAACGCCGAGGCGGACGGTGCCCTCCTCGAAAGCTGCACGCCGATCGACGAGGCGGCGCGGCGCCTGCTGATGGATGCGGCCGAACGAATGCATCTGTCGGCGCGCGGCTATCACCGGGTCCTCAAGGTCGGACGGACCTTGGCCGATCTGGCGGACAGCCCGGCCATCGGCCGGATCCATATCGCCGAAGCCCTGTCTTTCCGGCGGACCGGAGCTGGATTGGAGTCTGGGATGTCGGAGCGCCCCTTGAAATAGGTCCGGCCGATGCGGAGAATGGCGGAATCGACCCCATCGTTGGAAACAGCCCCATGACAGCGCGCATCTATCTGGCAGGCCCCGAGGTGTTTCTACCCGACGCCCGAAGGCTGGGCGAAGCCAAGCGAGCCTTGTGCGGCGCCCATGGAATGGTCGGCGTCTTCCCGTTGGATGGCGAGATCGACCTGGGCGGACTGTCGCCTCGCGCGCAAGGGCGGGCGATTTACCAGGCGGACGTCGCGATGATGCGCCGGTGCGATCTGATCATCGCCAATCTGACGCCCTTTCGCGGACCCAGCGCCGATGTCGGGACGACTTTCGAACTTGGCTTCATGACCGCGCTCGGCAAACCGGCCCTGGCCTATTCCAACTGCGCGCGAAATTTCACCGACCGCCTTTCCGCCGCCGACCCGCGGGGAGCGCATCGGCGCGCCGACGGTCAACTGGCCGACGGGAACGGCCTGGCCATCGAGGAGTTCGACATGTTCGATAATCTGATGCTGCATGGCGCGCTGGGCGAAGGCGACCTGTTCCTGCATCAGGCGGCGGCAGGCGAGGATTACACCGACCTCACCGCCTTCGAAACCTGCGTCAAGGCGGCGAGACGGCTGTTTCCCTGACCGATCAACCGCCCTTTCCAGGCAGCTCAGCCGTGGCGAATAGCGGCAGATCCTCCTCCTCGGAGATCACCACCTGGTTGCGTCCGGCGGCCTTCGCCGCGTAAAGAGCGCGATCGGCGCGGCACACCACGTCGTCCAGCGACTGATCGTCCGAACACAGGCTGGCCGCGCCGACACTGACGGTCAAGGACAGGGGAACGTCGCCCATCGTCGGCACCCTCATTTCGGCAACCGCCTGGCGAAGACGGTCTCCCACGATCCGGGCGGCGGCAAGATCGATTTCCGACAGAAGCACGGCGAACTCCTCGCCGCCCATGCGGGCCATCAGATCGCAGTCTCGCAAAACGGCACGGCAGGTTCCGGTCAGGGCCTTCAAGGTTTCGTCGCCGACGCCATGGCCGTGGGTGTCGTTGATCGCCTTGAAGTGGTCGACGTCGATCATCAATATGGAAAGCGCCCGCCCGTGGCGCTTGGCCCGCGACCAATCATTGGCGCCGACAAGAAAGAAATGGCGGCGATTGGCCATGCCGGTCAGGGGATCGCTGTGCGCCAGCAGGTCGAGTTCCGCCTCGCGCTCGGCCAACTGGGCGTAGGCCCGGCGCAGATCCGCCCGGTTTTCCAGGATGACGCCCAAGGCATGGGTGAGACCCGTCAGCAGAACGCCGAACAAGGCCACCGCGCGCGTCCAGATGCCCGGTATATCGGTGGCCCGGCGGGTCACCGGCGAGGGCAGGGACAGGGCTTCGAGTTTCCATTTCCGTCCCAGGACATCGATGGTAAGCGTCTTGGAGAACGCATCGGCCGCCCGTTCCGCCTGGGTGAAACCCCTATCGTAAAGCGGCAGGGGCAGCGCCGGGTCGGTCACATCGGTGATGGAAAACGCCATTCGTTCCATCGAATCGACGGCCATATCCGGTTGCAGACCCGACACCACCCCCTCGATCATGCTATCGGTCCTGATGGCGCTGCCGACATAGGCCCACAGGGCGCGGCGCCGTTCATCGGCCGTCCGCAACGGCTCGGCCGGCCGATAGATCGGAATATAGATCGCGAAATTGCGGGAGGTGTCGCCGGACAGATTGAACAATTCCATCGGGGCGGTCGCCGTCGGCAGCCCGCTGTCCCTGGCTTGCGCCAAAGCGCTGGCACGGGTCGGGTTGATGCCGAAGTCCCAGCCGGTGATCGGCCTGTCCGCTGGCATCGGCGGTTCGATGAAGCTCAAGACGACGTAATGTTCCGCCGACCGATCGGTCTTCAGCGAAAGCTTGGGAGCACCGGGATCCTTGCGGCGCTCGGCGAGGAACCGGTCCATGTCCCTTGCCGCCACCACCCGCAGCACGACGAAACTCTGCAACCCGGTATAAAGCTGCCCGATGTTCAATTCCTGGACATAGGCATGCCATTCCCGCGCGGTTACCGCATCACTGGCGGCGAACAGTCCACGGGCCCCGCGCAGCACCTGTTCATAATCGCCGACGCGCAAAACCAGGGCATGCGCCAGCTCCTCGGTCTTCATGTCGAACAGGGCATGGGCCTTCTCGACGGCCGATTCCTTACTCTGCCTCCAGACCCCCAGGGTCACCAGCACGGCGAGCAAAGCCATCAATACGGTCAGTTCCAACCGCAGGCGATGGCCGCGCGGCGGTAACAATCTGAGCAGGGATGGTGTCATGACCCGATTGAAAGAAGCGAGCCGACACTG
Organism: Telmatospirillum siberiense; assembly: GCF_002845745.1. Lineage (GTDB taxonomy): Bacteria > Pseudomonadota > Alphaproteobacteria > Rhodospirillales > Magnetospirillaceae > Telmatospirillum > Telmatospirillum siberiense. Next base: position 106,594 of record NZ_PIUM01000020.1, read on the forward strand.
TGCCCAAAGCGCAAACGAATGGCGAGGGTCTAAAAACTATCCGGTGAAATTTCTTTCAGGGTTTTTCGCATCATGACCGAGGAAAAACTCTGAAAGCCGGCGCGGCGGATCAGTCGGCCGCCACCATTCTGCCGAGAACACGGCCGCCGAACAGATGAATATGGAAGTGGGGAACCTCCTGTCCTCCGTCGCGGCCGGTGTTGGCCAGCAGGCGATATCCCGGTTCGTCCAATCCCAACTGCCGGGCCACCGCGCCGACGGCCCGGATGAAGCCGCCGATCTCGGCATCGGGGGCCGTCTTCGAAAAGTCGTCCCACGAAACGTAAGCCCCTTTGGGAATCACCAGGACATGGACCGGCGCCTGGGGGGCGATGTCATGAAAAGCCAGGGCGAAATCGTCCTCGTAGACCTTTTTGCAGGGGATCTCGCCCCGCAGGATCCTGGCGAACACATTATTCGGATCATAGGCCATGATCGTTCCCCTTATTCCTTGCGGGCGTTCTTCTCGGCGATGCCGGACGTTCCCTGGCGCCGCTCCAGTTCCGCCCAGACGTCGGCCGGCCGCACGCCGCAGTCGGCCCACAGGACCAGCAGGTGATAGAGAAGATCGGCGCTTTCGCTGACCACCCGTTCGGGCGTTTCGCTCAACGCCGCCACCAGGGTTTCGACCGATTCCTCGCCGACCTTCTGGGCGATCTTGCCGCGGCCCCTGGAAAACAGCTTGGCGGTATAGGATTGCGTCGGATCGGCCCCCTTGCGGGCGGCGATGGTCTGGTAGAGCTGATCGACGATGGTGCTGTCCTTCGACACGGGAAAAGACCCTCTTTGCTATTTCACGACAGGCGCACGGGGATGCCCGCCGCCCGCAGATGCGCTTTCGCCTGACCGATGGAGAACTCGCCGAAATGAAAGATCGAGGCGGCGAGCACGGCGGTGGCGTGACCGTCACGGATGCCTTCGGCCAGATGATCGAGCGTGCCCACGCCGCCCGAGGCGATCACCGGAACCCGGACGGCATCGGCCACGGCGCGGGTCAGGGGGATGTTGAAGCCCTGCCGGGTACCGTCGCGATCCATCGAGGTCAGCAGGATTTCCCCGGCGCCCAGCTCGACCATGTGCCTGGCCCAGTCCACCGCGTCGAGCCCGGTTTCCCGGCGGCCGCCATGGGTGAAGATCTCGAAACGGCCGGGGGCCACCTGCTTGGCGTCGATGGCCACGACCACGCATTGGCTGCCGAATTTTTCCGCCGCCTCGCGCACGAATTCGGGACGATGCACCGCCGCCGTATTGATCGAAACCTTGTCGGCCCCGGCCAGCAGCAATTTCCGGATGTCTTCCAGCTTGCGCACGCCGCCGCCGACGGTCAGCGGCATGAAGCATTGCTCGGCGGTACGGGCCACCACGTCATAGAGCGTGTCGCGGTTGTCGGAGGAGGCGGTGATATCGAGGAAGGTCAGCTCGTCGGCACCGGCCCGATCATAGATCCGCGCCTGCTCGACCGGGTCGCCGGCATCGATCAGATCGACGAAGTTCACACCCTTGACGACGCGCCCGTCCTTGACGTCGAGACAGGGGATGATGCGCATCTTCAGCATGTCGCTCAGTCCTTCAGCACAGCGAGGGCGGCGGCCAGATCGATGCGGCCGTCATAAAGGGCCCGGCCGGAAATGACGCCGGCGATACCCGAGGCGGCCCGCGCCTTCAGCGCCCTGAGATCATCCAGAGACGCGACGCCGCCCGAGGCGATCACCGGCGTGGTCAGCTTTTCGGCGAGAGCGGCCGTCGCCTCGACATTGGGACCGGCCAGCAATCCGTCGCGCTCGATGTCGGTATAGATGATGGCGGCGACACCGGCGTCTTCGAATTTGAGCGCCAGGTCCAGGGCGGTGACTTCCGATTTCTCGGCCCAGCCCTCCACCGCCACATAACCGTCCCGGGCGTCGATGCCGACCGCCACCTGTCCCGGAAAGCGGGCGCAGGCTTGTCTCACCAGGGGCGGGTTGCGCAATGCGACGGTGCCCAGGATGACCCGGCGGACGCCCTTCTCCAGCCAGAGGGCGATGGTTTCCATGTCGCGGATACCGCCGCCCAACTGCACCGGCACCGGCACCGCCTTGACGATCGATTCGACCGCCGCGCCGTTCACCGGCCGGCCGGCGAAAGCGCCGTTCAGGTCGACGACATGGATCCAGGCGCAGCCGGCGGCCGCGAAATTCCGGGCCTGGGCGGCCGGATCGGTATTGAAGACGGTGGCGGCGTTCATCTCGCCTTTCACCAGGCGCACGCAGGCGCCGTCCTTGAGATCGATGGCCGGATAGAGAATCATGGACGCCACGTCAGAAAATTGGTGATGACCGCCAGACCGGTGGCCTGGCTCTTTTCAGGGTGGAACTGGGTTCCCACCAGATTATCGCGGCCGATGACCGCGGTAAGCGGACCGCCGTAATCGACGGTCGCCAGCACCTCGGCGGGCTTTGCCGCGTCGAAATGATAGCTGTGCACGAAGTAGGCGTGACTTCCCGGCGCCAGACCGGCCAACAAGGCATGCGGCGCAGGCGGAATCTGCAGCTCGTTCCATCCCATGTGCGGAACCTTCAGGGCGGCATCGGACGGTTCGACCGCCACCACCTGACCCCCGATCCATCCCAGTCCGGCATGCTTGCCATGCTCCAGCCCCCATTCGGCCATCAACTGCATGCCGACGCAGATGCCGAGAAAGGGCCGGCCCCTGGTCGTCACCGTTTCAGTCAGGGCTTCGACCATCCCGGGAAGGGCGTCGAGTCCGCGTTTGCAATCGGCAAAGGCGCCGACGCCCGGCAGCACGACACGATCGGCCCGGCGCACCTGCCGAGGATCGTCGGTCACCAGAATGGTATCGGCGAGGCCGGCTTCGCGGGCCGCCCGCTCGAAGGCCTTCGCCGCCGAACGGAGATTGCCCGACCCGTAATCGATCAATGCGACGAGCGACATCTCTTAAAGACTTCCGCCCAGGGTGCCCTTGGTCGAGGGAACTGCATCGGCCTTGCGCCCGTCGATGGTGATGGCTTCCCGCAACGCGCGGGCCAGGGCCTTGAAACAGGATTCGACGATGTGATGGTTGTTCTCGCCGTAAAGCGTCTCCACGTGCAAGGTGGCGCCGGCCGCCTGGGCGAAGGCGTAGAACCATTCCTTGAACAGCTCGGTGTCCATGGTTCCCAGCTTGTCGCGGGAGAAGTCGACCTTCCACACCAGATAGGGGCGGTTGGACAGGTCGATGGCGACGCGCGAAAGCGTCTCGTCCATCGGGATGAGAGCCGATCCGTAGCGATTGATGCCCTTGCGCTCGCCCAGCGCCTGATTGATCGCCTGGCCGATGGCGATGGCGCTGTCTTCCGTCGTGTGATGGGCGTCGATGTGCAGATCGCCGTCGGCCGTGACGTCGAGATCGATCAGGCTGTGACGGGAGAGCTGCTCCAGCATATGGTCGAGGAACCCGACGCCGGTCTTGACGGTATAGCGGCCGGTCCCGTCGAGGTCGACGGCGACACGGATACGGGTCTCGGTGGTGTTTCTCTCGATGCTGGCTTGCCGCATGGCAGACTCCTCCTGCTCGGTTCCCGTACTAGCAGGATCCGCGCCATTGTGCCAGTCGTTAACCAAGATGCCAGGGGTGCGCGTCACCCCTTAAGCCCGTCCATCACCGGTCGCAACGCGGCAATCCCGGGGGCCGTTTTGACGAATGTCGCCGCAGCGCACCAGGGATAGGGAAGCCCGGAAAGCCAATCCGATATCCGGTCGCCGTCGGAATCCGGCAGGACCACCATGGTTTCGATGGTGATGCGCAGATACTCGACAAGGCGCGGCGCCGGATGGGAAAACCGCCATTCGTAGTCGCCGTACCCTACCCGGACGACACCGGTCGCCTTTTCCGTCATGCCGACCGCCCAGCGGCACGAAAAACGATCGGACCGATCGTCCGGTTCCGGACGGTCCAGGCAGAAAGTGTAAATATTCTCGTACTTCGCGCCGAATTGCCGAACCAGAACATCGGCGATGTCTTCCCGCGACCGGACGATCGGCGGAAAACTTATGGCGCCGGTGTTCACGACCATTTCCAGCCGCGCATCCTCGGCGAAGGCCCGCCGAAGCAGATGCGGGCGGTTGCCGTCCTTCGCCAGGATGTAGGTGAGCAAGAGGGTTTCCATGGAGTCTGACATCGTTTTAAGAATTCCTTCGCAATGATCATAGGTTTGCCGTGGACCCTCGGGAAGCCCGTTTGCCAGGCCCCCGTCGCCGGACTATCATCCGCCCCCTACCGCCGACCCGAATTCGCATTATCTAGGAACCCGTCTTCGCTTTTGTTGAGGCCTCATGACAACCAATGAACTTTGGCACGGCACCACCATCCTGGCGGTGCGCAAAAATGGCAAGGTGGTGATCGCCGGCGACGGCCAGGTCTCCCTTGGCGACACGGTGATCAAATCCAATGCACGCAAGGTCCGCAGGCTGGGTGACGGTTCGGTGATCGGCGGTTTCGCCGGCGCCACGGCGGACGCCTTCACCCTGTTCGAACGGCTGGAGGCGAAGCTTGAAAAGCATCCCGGACAGTTGATCCGGGCTTGCGTCGAGCTGGCCAAGGATTGGCGCACCGACCGGTACCTGCGCCGTCTTGAAGCCATGATGGCGGTGGCCGACAAGTCGGCTTCGCTGGTGCTGACCGGCACGGGCGATGTGCTGGAACCGGAGGACGGTTTGATCGGTATCGGTTCCGGCGGCAATTACGCGCTGTCGGCGGCCCGCGCCCTGATCGACGTCGACGGCCTGGAGGCCGAGGCGATCGCCCGCAAGGCGATGAAGATCGCCGCCGGCATCTGTGTCTACACCAATGAAAACGTGACTGTGGAAAGCCTATGAGCGCCGCCTTCTCCCCCCGCGAAATCGTCTCCGAGCTGGATCGCTTCATCGTCGGCCAGCATGACGCCAAGCGTGCCGTCGCCATCGCCTTGCGCAACCGCTGGCGCCGCCAGCAATTGTCCGAAGGCCTGCGCGACGAGGTTCTGCCCAAGAACATCCTGATGATCGGCCCGACCGGCGTCGGCAAGACCGAGATCGCCCGCCGTCTGGCCCGGCTCGCCCAGGCGCCTTTCCTGAAGGTCGAGGCCACCAAGTTCACCGAGGTCGGTTATGTCGGACGCGATGTCGAACAGATCATCCGCGATCTGATCGAGACGGCCATCGTCATGACCCGCGAACGTCTGAGGAAGCAGGTCACGGCGCGGGCCGAACTGGCCGCCGAGGAACGGGTGCTCGACGCCCTGGTCGGCGACAGCGCCAGTCCCGAAACCCGCCAGAAATTCCGCAAGATGCTGCGCGAAGGGGCGCTGAACGATCGCGAGATCGAAATTCAGGTCGCCGATAATTCGGGCGGCATGCCCACCTTCGAAATTCCCGGCATGCCCGGCGCCCAGATGGGCATGGTCAACCTGGGCGACATTTTCGGCAAGGCGTTCGGCGGGCGCACCAAGCCGCGCAAGATGCAGGTCGTCGAATCCTACGAGGTCCTGGTCGCCGAAGAGAGCGACAAGCTGCTCGACCAGGAGAAGGTGGTCAAGGAAGCCATTGAGGCCGTGGAGAACAACGGCATCGTCTTCCTGGACGAGATCGACAAGATCTGCGCCCGGTCCGGCGAATGGAAGGGCGGCGACGTCAGCCGGGAAGGCGTGCAGCGCGATCTTCTGCCGCTGATCGAAGGGACCACGGTGACCACCAAGCACGGACCGGTGAAAACCGACCATATCCTGTTCATCGCCTCGGGCGCCTTCCATCTGGCCAAGCCTTCCGATCTGCTGCCGGAACTGCAGGGCCGCCTGCCCATCCGCGTCGAACTGCAGGCCCTGTCCCGCGACGATCTGGTGCGCATCCTGACCGAACCGGAAGCCAGCCTGATCACCCAGTACAAGGCCCTGCTGGCCACCGAGGAGGTGACCCTGGACTTCACGCCGGACGCCATCACCGCCCTGGCCGATCTTGCCGCCGAAATCAACAAGGGCGTGGAGAACATCGGCGCCCGGCGCCTGCACACGGTGATGGAGCGGCTGCTGGAAGACATCAGCTTCACCGCCACCGACAGGGCCGGCACCACGGTGACCATCAATGCCGCTATGGTTCAGGAAAACGTCGGCAGCCTGGCCAAGAACGCCGACCTGTCGAAGTTCATTCTGTAAGGAACTCCCGGGCCGCCACGATTTATACCCGGTCTCGATCAGTCATCCTTATCGAGACCGGAACTGGCGTTATTTTTCCACCAGCGCCAACAGCTCCCGCAGCCGCTCATCGGACAGATCCCCGATGCGCTCCCGCAGAAGATTGGCCAGTTCTGTGGCTTCCGGGGACAGCCCGGCGGTGTCGATGGTAATCCTGGGATGGGAAATCTCGGCCAGCGCCTTCAATTCCTCGGCCTCGTCCCAGATGACGTTCAGACAGCCCAGAATCTGCATGACGAGGCCGGGGCTGGGCTTGCCCCGCCGGCCATGTTCGAGAGCCGACAGATAGGCCGCCGAGAGATGCAGATCGGCGGCCATTTGTTTCAAGGTCACGCCGCGAAGCCGGCGCAGCTCGCGGATTTTTCGTCCGAACGGCGTCATCGGCGTCGTTTCAGCAGGACATAGAGCGCACCGCCGCCACCATGTTTCGGCTGGGCGGGCGTGAAGGCCAGAATCTGGGCGCGCAGGGAGGGCTCGCTCAGCCAGCGGGGCACCTCCGCCCGCAGAACTCCCGATCCCTCGCGGTTGCCCTTGCCGGTGATCACCAGAAGACAACGCCGTCCCAGGTCCGCTGAACCACTGACGAAACGCGACAGGGCGGCATGGGCCACCGGTTGGGTCAAACCATGGAGATCGATGGTCGCATCGATTTCCATCATCCCCTTGGCGAAGCGTCCCGCCGTGCTTTTATCCAGCCCCGGCGCGCGACGGTGATCCAGCGCGGGGGACGCCGGCGCCGGGCGGAAGGAAAAACCGGGAGCGACGGGAACCGCCTGGTCGGCAACCGCGAGGGATCGGGAGTTCTGCGGGCGGAGGTGCCCCGCTGGCTGAGCGAGC
>NZ_PIUM01000021.1 GCF_002845745.1 Telmatospirillum siberiense
CCATCGTTGGCGCGTAAGCCAAGCCGGCGGATGCCGGCGCCCGGCGCTTGAGGGACAAAATATATAACCGGAGCGGGCATCGCCCGCGACTGGGCCGTTGAGGCCCCGCGCCATCGTTGGCGCGTAAGCCAAGGGGCCGGATGGCCCCGCCCGGCGTTTGAGGGCTATTTCTATTTATAATCAAGCACCCCGAGCATCCGCTCGGGGTGCTTGATGATCAGGCGGTCGATCTTGTGGCGGAAACGCAGGATCAGCAGGACGGCGGTGGCGGCCAGGCCGCCGGCGAAGCCCCACCACAGGCCGATCGGCCCGAAATCCAGACCGAATGCCAGACCGATCCCGATCGGCATGCCCAGCACCCAATAGCCGACCAGGCCGGCGACCATCGCCGCCCGGCTATCCTTGAGGCCGCGCAACGCGCCCGAGGCGATGGCCTGGGCGCCGTCGAACAGTTGGAAGGCGGCCGCCACCAGGATCAGATGGACGCCGATGGCGAGCACGGCGTCGCGTTGGGGGTCATTCGCGTCGAGATAGAGCGAAAAGACGGCATGCGAGCAGAGGACCAGCGCGGCAGAACTGAAGACGGTGAAGGCAAGCCCCATGCCGAGCGCCATGAAACCGGCGTCGCGGGCACGGACGGGAAACCCGGCGCCGATGTGGAATCCGACACGCACCGTGGTTGCCTGGCCGATGGACAGGGGCACCATGAAGGTCAGCGAGATGATGCCGAGACAGATCTGATGCGCGGCCAGGGCCACGGGGCCGAAGTGGCCCATCAGCAGGGCGGAGCCGGCGAACAGCCCCACCTCGACCATCATGACTCCGGCGATCGGCCAGCCGATTCGCAAGACTGCGGAAACACCGGCCCGGATTTCCCAGCCGGTAAGCGCCGCCATCCCGGGGGGAATAAGCCGGGCGCGGCCGGCATAGGCGATCAGGACCACCAGCGAGGCCCACCATACGATCGCCGTCGCATAGCCCGAGCCGGCCAGCCCAAGCGCGGGCAGACCCAAATGGCCGAAGACCAGGGCCCAGGCCAGCACGCCGTTGGCCAGGCAGGCGGCGACGGTGACGATCATGGTCGGGCGCGGCCGTTCGATGGCCATCAGATAGTTCCGCACCACCGCCAGCAGCAGCGACGGCGGGATGGCCCAGACGAAGGCCAGCTCGTAGCGGAGCGTCAGACGGGCGATGGTTTCCGGTTCGCCCATGGCGATCAGGATGTGATCGATCTGGGTCAGCACGGCGATCAGCGGCACCGAGGCGACCAGCGAGATCAAAAGACCGGCGGCGATGACGCGCCCGGCACTGGAAACATCGCCGGAACCGCGGGCCTGTGCGACCAGCGGCTGGATGCTCATGGTCAGCCCCTGGACCATGATGATCATCATGAAGGACAAATTGCCGCCCAGGCTGCCGGCGGCCAGCGAATCGACGTCGATCCGTCCCATCACCACCGAATCGGTGAGGTTCATAACCATCTGGGCGATCTGGGCGGCCGCGAGAGGCGCGGCCAGCGATAGAATCCTGAAGAACTCTCTCCGCCGGCCAGGCCCTCCGGCGGCCAGGCGGGAGTCCATCATCACGTCGTTCCGATTGGGGGTGGATAAAAAACAACGGCCCGCCGGGAGTTAATCCGGTGGGCCGAAGCCGTTACGCTGACAAAATAGGGGCGTCGGCCGCCATTTGCGATGAAAAAATTGAGGCGGCGGGAAGAACGAATGCGGTCCGTTCGGGAAAATGCCGTTACCGTAAGGGTCCGTTGATAAATCATCGAATTAACGGAGCCTGAGCCCGAGCGGCGCTTCTCGCCCGCCGTAGCGGAGCATGGGCGTCATATGGAATCTCAGGGCTAGGGTCTGTGGACATAACAAGCCCTCGCCCGCTTTGCGGGAGAGGGCGGCGAGCGTGAGCGAGCGGGTGAGGGATGCGCGCGTCTGCGCGGCAAATGACTCGCTTGTTCTGGAGGGGATGCGGGTAGGGAGCCCCTTCTGATCTTGGCATGTTTCCGTTATGTTCTCATGCATGCCAGATGCTTTTGCCCGTGAATTACGCACCAACATGACCGATGCGCGAGAAGCGCCTTTGGTGGTTGGTGCGCAATCGGCAATTGGACGGCCACAAATTCCGTCGCCAGCATCCGATCGGTGTCTTTGTCGCCGATTTCGTCTGCATCGAGCGACGTTTGATCATTGAACTCGACGGCGGCCAACATGCCGACAGCGCTGGCGATGCGCGGCGAACGGCTTGGCTCGAAGATCACGGCTGGCTGGTCATCCGGTTCTGGAACAACGATGTTCTGACCGGTACCGAGGGTGTGTTGGAGGCGATCCTGCGAGCGCTGAAAGACTCGCCTTCTGTGTAAACCATTGAATCAAAACAGCTACCGCGCGTCAAGCATTTGTCGAGTCATCTGCCGCGCAGACGCTAAGGCCACCCTCACCCTAACCTCTCCCGCCAGAGGCGGGAGAGGAGATAGCGAATGTCCACGGAGCGGTTACGCCGCGTCCGCCGTTTCCACCGGAGCCAGACGGATCAGATAGTCGAAGGCGGACAAGGCGGCCTTCGAGCCCTCGCCCATGGCGATGACGATCTGCTTGTAGGGCACCGTCGTCGCGTCGCCGGCAGCGAAAACACCGGGCACCGAGGTCTGTCCGCGGCTGTCCACCTCGATCTCGCCGCGCGGCGACAGGGCCACCGTGCCCCTCAGCCATTCGGTGTTGGGGACCAGGCCGATCTGGACGAAGATGCCTTCCAGGTCGAGTTGGTGCGCCCGATCGGCAGCGCGGTCCTTGTAGGCGAGGCCGGTCACCCGGCTGCCGTCGCCCAGCACCTCGGTGGTCTGGGCGTTGGTGATCACCGTGACGTTGGGCAGGCTGGTCAGCTTGCGCTGGAGGACGGCGTCGGCGCGAAGCTTGACGTCGAATTCGATCAGCGTGACATGGGCGACGATGCCGGCCAGGTCGATGGCCGCCTCGACGCCGGAATTGCCGCCGCCGATCACCGCCACTCTTTTTCCCTTGAACAGCGGGCCATCGCAATGCGGGCAGAAGGCCACGCCCTTGTTGCGATAGGCATCCTCGCCGGGAACGTTCATCAGGCGCCAGCGCGCGCCGGTGGACAGCACCACCGTCTTCGCCTTGAGCGCGGCGCCGTTTTCCAGATGTATCTCGATCAGGCCGCCGGGCGCCTGCGCCGGGATCAGCCTGGTGGCGCGCTGCAGGTTCATGATGTCGACGTCATAGGTTCTGGCATGGCTTTCCAGCGCCGCGGCCAGCTTGGGGCCTTCGGTGTGGGGAACCGAGATGAAATTCTCGATGGCCATGGTGTCCTGGACCTGGCCGCCAAACCGCTCGGCCGCGATGCCGACGCGGATGCCCTTGCGCGCTCCGTAGACGGCCGCCGATGCCCCTGCCGGTCCGCCGCCGACAACCAGCATGTCGAAGGGGGCCTTGGCCTTGATTTTTTCGGCATCCCGCAGGGCGGCGCCGGTGTCGAGCTTGGCCACGATCTGCTCCAGCGTCATGCGGCCCTGGGCGAAGGGCTCGCCGTTCAGGAAGACCGAGGGCACCGCGAGGACTTCGCGGGCTTCGACCTCCGACTGGAACAAGGCGCCGTCGATGGCGACGTGGCGGATCTTAGGGTTGAGCACGCTCATCAGGTTGAGGGCCTGCACCACGTCGGGGCAGTTCTGGCAGGACAGCGAGAAATAGGTCTCGAAACGGAAGTCGCCGTCGAGAGACTGGACCTGTGCGATCAGATCCTGCGCCGTCTTGGACGGGTGCCCGCCGACCTGCAGGAGGGCCAGGACCAGGGAATTGAATTCGTGACCCATCGGCAGTCCTGCGAAGCGCACGCCGATATCGGTGCCGGCGCGCCGGATGGCGAAGGACGGCTTGCGGGCGTCGTCGTCCCGGCGCGACAGCGTGATCTTGTCCGAAAGCGCCGCGATGTCTTCGAGCAGGCTCAGGAGTTCCTGCGACTTGGCGCCATCGTCGAGGGAGGCGACCAGTTCGACCGGTTGCGCGATGTTCGCCAGATAGACCTTCAACTGGTCCTTGAGAGTATTGTCCAACATGTCGAGAGGTTCCTCTTGGGTCTTGATCGAAGCGCCGGGGCGCTGGTCCCTGGATCCGGACGGGGGGGGCCGGATCCAGGGAAGACCGGGTTAGACGGTGCCGATCAGATCTTGCCGACCAGATCCAGCGACGGAGCGAGGGTCTTCTCGCCTTCCTTCCACTTGGCCGGGCAGACTTCGCCCGGATGGGCGGCGACATACTGGGCGGCCTTGATCTTGCGCAGCAGCTCGCTGGCGTCGCGGCCTACACCGCCGGCATTGATCTCGACGATCTGAATCTTGCCATCGGGATCGACCACGAAGGTGCCGCGATCGGCCAGGCCGGCTTCCTCGATGAGAACCTCGAAATTGCGGCTGATCGTGCCGGTCGGATCGCCGACCATGGTGTAGCCGATCTTGCCGACGGCGTCGGAGGTGTCATGCCAGGCCTTGTGGGCGAAATGGGTGTCGGTCGACACGCTGTAGATTTCGACGCCGATCTTTTTGAACTCGGCATAGTTGTCGGCGAGATCCTCGAGCTCGGTCGGGCAGACGAACGTGAAGTCGGCCGGATAGAAGAAGAAGACTGACCACTTGCCCTTGAGGTCGGTGTCGCTGACCTTGATGAAGGCGCCGCTTTTGAAAGCGTCGGCGGTGAACGGTTTGATTTGGGTGTTGATCAAAGACATAGACATGCTCCACTCGGTTGGTGATCAGAACGGAGGTCATCATACGGAGAGGAATGAAATCGATGAAATTGAAAGTTCTATTAATATAAATCGATCCAGTCGATTTATCGAGCGTCCGGCGCCGTTCTATCGTGGTCCTTGCGGACCTCGCGATAGAGAATGTACAGGCCGCTGGCCACCACCACCGCCGATCCGGCGAAAACGTGGGTCTCCGGAATGTCGTTCCAAATTACCCAGCCGAACAGGGCGGCCCATAAAAGTCCGATGTAACTGAAGGGGCTGACCACGGCCGCCTTGGCCAGTCCGAACGCCCGGGTCATGAAATATTGACCGATCCCGCCGGTCACGCCCATGACGATCAGCAATCCCCAGTCCTGCCATGTCGGACTGACCCAGATGAAAGGCAAGGGCAGGGCGGTGAAAATCGACGAGAACAAGGTGAAGTAGAAGACGATGGTGATCGGGTTCTCGGTCTTGTTCAGTTGACGGATGGTCACCATGACAAAGGCGGTGGCGACGGCGGCGCCGAGAGCCGTCAGGGCGCCCAGGTTCAGCATCGCGCCGCCGGGGTTGACGATCAAGAGGACGCCCAGGAAACCGACGACGACGGCGCTCCAGCGATGGATGCCGACCTTTTCGCCGAGCAGCGGCACGGAAAGCGCGGTGACCAGCAGCGGCGAGGTGAAGGACAGCGCCACGGCGTCGGCCAGCGGCATCAGATGATAGGATAGAAAGCCCATAATCATCGCCGTCACGCCCAGGACCGACCGCCAGATATGTCCGCTCAGCCGTCTGGTGCGCAACAGGGCCAGGCCGCCGTTGGTGGCGACGATCACTCCGATCGGGATGAAAGCCAGCGCGCTGCGGAAAAAAGTCACCTCATCGATGGGATAGCGCGTGGAGAGGATCTTGACCAGCGACCACAATACCGAGAACAGCATCGTCGAGACGATCATCATACAGATCCCAAGCTTGGGATTGTCCCGTGCGGTCAGGGAAGGCGGTGCGGCGCTCATGTCAAACATCCATCGGGACGGCGTGCCGGGAGCCTTCCGCCGAATTCGCCGAGGATGTTCATAAATGCTGGCGAACGAAAGACAGCAAAAAGAAGACAAGGCGGAACAGAAAACTTTCCGGAACCTGCCAAAGATGGCACAGAGCCGCGACGGGCACCATAGCGAAGGAAACTTTTCCAACGAAAGACGGAAAGGGGCCGTTTCCTATTTTTTCGCCGAGGCGCGGTCCGGATTCTTTGGCGAGGGTCGTTCCGGGGCGGCCGGCGGTTTGATTTCGGCGGCGGGCAGCCGAAGGGTGAAACTGGCCCCTTCGACGCTTCCATCGGGACCGAGGCGGTTGGCCGCCCTTAAGGCTCCGCCGTGCGCCTCGGCGATTTGCTTGGAGATGGAGAGGCCCAGGCCGGAATGGGTTCCGAACTTTTCGGCCTTGGGGCGTTCGGAATAAAAGCGGTCGAAGATCGCCTCAAGCTTATTTTCCGGGATGCCGGGACCTTGATCCTCGACGCGGATGACCACCCAGCGTCCTTCCCGTCCGGCGCGGAGTGAAAGCGTGCTTTCCGGCGGACTGAAGGACAGCGCGTTGGAGATCAGGTTGCGCAGGATCTGCACCAGGCGGCTTTCGATGCCCATCACTTCCAAGGGGTCATCGGGGGTGGCCTCGATCACGATATTGACCGATTCGGCGGCGCCGGTATCGCGATAGACCTCGGCCAGGGCCTGCAGCATGCCCAGCATTTCGACGGGCGCCGTTTCGGCGCGCGACAATTCCGCGTCGATGCGCGAGGCGTCCGAGATATCGCTGATCAGGCGGTCCAGGCGGCCGACGTCGTCCTGGATGATGGCCATCAGTTTGCGCTGCTGCTCGGGATCGGTGACGCGCGAGACGGTTTCGACGGCGCTTCTGAGCGAGGTCAGGGGATTCTTGATTTCATGGGCGACGTCGGCGGCGAAGGCCTCGATGGCGTCCATGCGCTGCCACAGTGCCTCGGTCATGTCCCGAAGCGCCCCCGACAGTTCGCCGATCTCGTCGTGCCGGCGCGTCAGGTCGGGGATGGAGGGATGGCGTCCGTGCCCTCGGCGGACCCGTTCGGCCGCCGCCGCAAGACGGCGGATCGGCCGGGCGATGGTCCCGGCCAGGTAAAGCGACAGGGTAATGGTGATGACCAGGGCGAAGGCGAAGGCCTGGAAGATGGTCAGGCGGACCTTGAACAGGCTTTTGGCGATATCGTCGCCGGACGAGGACACCATGACGGCGCCCAGGACCTGCTTGTAGCGCTGTACCGGAACGGCCGTCGACAAAAGCAGACGGTGATTGCGCGTGCGGATCGCCCAGGCGGGATCACCGGCCAGTGCCTGCGTCACCTCGTTGTAGTCGCTGGCCAGCGGCCGGCTGCGCTCGTGGTAAACCGGCAAATGGTCGTCGACCAGATGGGAATCGGTGATGAAATCGTAAATGCGGCGGAAGGTCGTGGCGAACCAGCCGCGTTCGGGATCGGGCAGATCCTCGACCTGGATCATCATGCTGGCCGAAAGCAGCAGGCGGCTGTCGGCCAGCTCGACGCCCTGCTGACTGAACAGCCGGGCGCGGACCCGGGCCGGCGGGGACAGGCGGCGCACCATCTGACGGGCCATTTGCGGCGAAAGCTCGGCCAGGGCGAACCCGCTGTCGATCACCGCCCCCTCGCCCAAAGCCGCCGCGACCATTTCAGCACGGATACGTAACGATTCCAGCTCGGCGGCGATCAGCTCGTTCTTATAGCGGTCGAGATAGAACAGCCCGCCCACCAGCAGCACCGGGGCCACCATATTGACTGCCAGGATGCGCCAAGTCAGCGGCGAGGCGAACGGCAGCCAGCGTCGTCGCCGTCGCGGTAAAACGCCGGATTCTCCGGATGGGGTCGGCAGGCCGGGCGCGGTCACGGGTCGTCGCGGTAACGATAGCCGACGCCGTACAGGGTCTCGATATGGCCGAATTCGTTGTCGATGTCGCGAAACTTTTTACGCAGACGCTTGATGTGGGAATCGATGGTGCGGTCATCGACGTAGATATGTTCGCCATAGGCGGCGTCGATCAGTTGATCGCGGTTCTTCACGTGGCCGGGCCGAATCGCCAGGGATTTGAGGATCAGGAACTCCGTCACCGTGAGATCCACCGGCTGGCCTTTCCAGGTGCAGTCGTGCCGGGCGGGATCAAGGATCAGGTCGCCCCGGGTCACCGCCTGGCTGGCGCTGGCGTCGCCGGTCTCCAGAGCCAGTTCGCCGCGGCGCAACAGGGCGCGGATGCGTTCGATCAGCAGGCGCTGTGAAAAAGGCTTCTTGATATAGTCGTCGGCGCCCATCCGAAGACCCAGGACCTCGTCCACCTCGTCATCCTTCGAGGTCAGGAAGATCACCGGCACCGCCGAATTCTTGCGCAGACGCTGCAGCAGTTCCATGCCGTCCATACGCGGCATCTTGATATCGAGGACGGCCAGGTCGACCGGCTGCGCGGTCATGCCGCGCAAGGCTTCGGCCCCGTCCGTATAGCTGCGGACGCGGAAACCCTCGGCCTCCAGGGCCATGGTGACCGAAGTCAGAATATTGCGGTCGTCATCGACCAAAGCGATGGTCTGTGCCACGGGATGTCTTCTCCGAAAATCGCGCCCGGGAAGTGTGGCCGCTTCCGCGGTTCTTGCCAAGGCGTTGCGTGAGACGAGTGGACGGGATCTTTGTGGCGGAATTGTAGAGATCTTACGGCGACTTGACGACCCCGGACCGCGAGGACCACAGTGCGCCGATGTTTTCCCGATGAATGATCCGCTTCTTGAAGGGTATCTTAGCCGATGTCCGGGGATTCCGAGACTTCCTCCGCAGGATTGGCGGTTGCGGCCAGGATGATGTTGCGCCAAGCCGACAGGGCGACGCTGGCCACCGTTCTGACCGGCGAGGCCCGTCCCTACGCCTCCCTGGTCGGTATGGCCACCGATATCGATGGAACGCCTATCCTGCTTCTGTCGCGTCTGGCCGAGCATACGCGGGCGATTCTCGAAGATCCCAGGGTTTCCCTGCTGATCGACGGGACCGCCGGTTTCGCCAATCCGCAGCAGGGCCCGCGGGTCAGTCTTGTGGGACGGGCGGTTCCCGCCGGATCGGCGCGGTTCGCCGGCCGATTCCTCGCCCGTCATCCGGCGGCGGAACTTTATGCCGGCTTCGGCGATTTTGCCTTCTACCGGATCGATATCGAACGGATGCATTGGGTCGGTGGTTTCGGCCGGGCCCGCTGGCTGGCGCCATTGCCGGCCTGCGACGCCGGGACGGCGGATCGGTTCGAGGCGGTGCTGCCGGCCTTGCGGAGCGCTGTCGAAGGGCCGGTTGGCGAAGGGCCGGCCGGTGCCGACTGTCTGCTGGGACGGCTCGCCCGGCTGCGGCTGGGCCGACGGGGCCGGAGGTGGCGTTTGGCCGGCGTCGACCCCGACGGCTGCGATCTGGGCTGCGGGAAGAAAGTCCATCGCCTGGCTTTCGAGAGCCCATTACCTTCGGCAGAAGATATTTTGGCGACGTTGATGGACCTTGCGCGCAACATTCAACATGCTTCATAAAGTTTTGGCGGAAAAACTATCATCGATCAAAAGTTGCGGAGGATAATCGAGAAGGAGCGGGCCGAAGCTATACCCTTATAAAAAATAAGAGTATATTGCATCTCTGTTCCGTCGATATCCGGCCCTCCCGTCTTTCTTCGACGCCTGTTGTCTGCAGATAATTAAAGAAGCGATGAAAACGGGACAGACCGCTGTTAAGGGGAGGAAGGCAGGAATGAACACGTTAGCCACCCGCGGAGACACCACGACCAACGGAAAATTGCTGACCTGGGTCAGCGAGATCGTCAAGCTTTGCAAGCCGGAGACCGTGCATTGGTGCGACGGTTCCCAGGCCGAATACGACAGCCTGTGCAAATTGATGGTCGATGCGGGGACCATGATCCGGCTGAACGACGTCAAACGCCCCAACAGTTATCTGTGCCGGTCCGATCCGTCGGACGTGGCCCGGGTCGAGGACCGCACCTTCATCTGCTCGAAAAACAAGGCCGACGCGGGGGCGACCAACAATTGGATCGACCCGCGGGAAATGAAGGGGAAGCTCACCAAGTTGTTCGACGGCTGCATGCGGGGCCGTACCATGTATGTGGTTCCCTTCAGCATGGGTCCGCTCGGCAGTCACATCGCCCATATCGGCGTCGAGATCACCGACAGTCCCTATGTCGCCGTCAGCATGCGCATCATGACCCGCATGGGGTCGGCCGTGCTTGACGTCCTGGGGGCCGACGGCGACTTCGTGCCTTGCGTCCATTCGGTCGGCAAGCCGCTCGAACCCGGAGAGAAGGACGTCGCCTGGCCCTGCAATCCGAAGAACATCTACATCGCCCATTTCCCCGAGGAGCGCTCCATCTGGTCGTTCGGCTCTGGCTATGGTGGAAACGCCCTGCTCGGCAAAAAATGTTTCGCTCTCAGAATAGCCTCGGTGATGGCTCGCGACGAGGGATGGCTGGCCGAGCATATGCTGATCGTCGGCGTCGAGGATCCCAAGGGGCGCAAGACCTATGTCGCCGCCGCCTTCCCCTCGGCCTGCGGCAAGACGAACTTCGCCATGATGCTTCCACCCAAGGGCTTCGAGGGATGGAAGGTCTGGACGGTGGGCGATGATATCGCCTGGATCAAGCCCGGCGCCGACGGACGCCTTTACGCGATCAACCCGGAGGCCGGCTTCTTCGGGGTCGCTCCCGGCACGGGCGCCAAGACCAACTTCAACGCCATCGCCGCCTGCCGCGCCAATTCCATCTTCACCAACGTCGGTCTGACCGATGATGGCGATATCTGGTGGGAAGGGCTGACCGACGAGAAGCCTGCCCATCTGATCGATTGGAAGGGGCGCGACTGGACACCCGATTCGGCCGAACCGGCGGCCCATGCCAACGCGCGTTTCACCGCCCCGGCGTCGCAGTGCCCCTGTATCGATCCCGATTGGGAAAACCCCAATGGCGTTCCCATCTCGGCCTTCCTGTTCGGTGGCCGCGTCTCGAAGAACATGCCGCTGGTCTTCCAGGCCTTCAATTGGGCGCACGGCGTCTATCTGGGCGCCACCATGGGCTCGGAAGCCACGGCGGCGGCGGTCGGACAGGCGGCGATGCGTCGCGACCCCATGGCGATGCTGCCCTTCTGCGGCTACAACATGGCCGATTATTTCAGCCATTGGCTCAATATCGGGCGGCAATTGTCCAATCCGCCGCCGATTTTCCGCGTCAATTGGTTCCGCAAGGACGAGAACGGCAAATTCATCTGGCCGGGTTTCGGCGAGAATATGCGTGTCCTCAAATGGATTTCGACCCGTGTGCATGGTCACGGCTTCGCGGTGGAAAGCCCCCTCGGCTTCATGCCGCGCTACGAGGATATCGAATGGACCGGTCTCGATTTCCCGGCAGCCAAGTTCTATGAGCTGATGACGGTCGACCGGGCCGCCGGAACCGCCGAGGCGCGCGCTCATGAGGAGCAATTCGATAAATTCTTCGATCGCCTGCCCAAGGAGTTCATTTACGAGCGGGAACTCCTGAAATCCCGGCTTTGGCGCTCGCCCGAGGTTTGGGGCCTGGCCAAGGAGGTGGCGGAGTAATAAACGGGATGGGGTGATCCAGGGCGCCTTCCGATGCCGGCGAACCCTTGATCCGACCTGTTTGCCGGTATGGCGTGAAAAGAGTTTGACGCGGCGGTCCTTCCCGGAGCATGAGAAGGGCCGCCAATCATTTCGGCAAGGCAGGTGATGAGCGCTTGGCGTCAGGCTGTGGAGAGTTATCGGGATCGCCGGGTGATGACGGTCCTGCTTCTCGGGTTTTCCAGCGGGTTGCCCCTGCTGCTGACCTATTCGACGTTGTCGGCCTGGCTGGCCAAGGAAGGGATCAGCCGTTCGGCCATCGGACTATTCGCCCTGGTCGGGCTCCCCTACGCGCTTAAATTCATTTGGTCCCCGTTGATCGATCGGCTGCCGGCCCCGTTGCCGCTGGGCCGCCGCCGCGGCTGGGCGGTGGCGATCCAACTTGCCCTGATGGCGGCGATCCTGACGATGGGCTTTCTCGATCCCAAGACCCAGATCGGCGCCATGGCGGTCGTGGCGGTGCTGGTCGCCTTTCTGTCGGCCAGTCAGGACATCGTCATCGATGCCTACCGGATCGAGCTTCTCGACGAGCGGCGGCAAGGCCCAGGTGCCGGTGCCGTGCAGGTCGGATACCGCCTGGCCATGCTGGTCGCCGGCGCCGGCGCGTTGTTTCTCGCCGATGCTTTCGGCTGGGCCGTCGCCTATGGCGTCATGGCCGCGCTTCTCAGCCTGGGCATCGTCGTCCTGCTGCTGTCCCCCGAGCCGGTGGTCGATCTTTCCGATAAGGCGCCGGCCAGCGCGCCACGCGGCTGGGGCTGGCTGCGCGGTGAATTGCATCAGGCGGTGGTGCGGCCGTTCGGAGACCTGATGCAAAGGCCCGGCTGGCCGGCCGTTCTGATCTTTATCGTCACCTACAAGCTGGGGGAGGCGATGGCCGGGGTGATGGCGACGCCGCTTTATGTCTCGCTGGGCTTTTCCCTGAGCGAAATCGCCCAGGTCAGCAAGATTTTCGGCTTCTTCGCCACCATCATCGGCTGTCTGGCCGGTGGCGCCGTGGTGACCCGCTTTGGCTGCCGGAAGGCCCTGCTGATGTGCGGCGTCCTGCAATCGCTCGGCAATCTGTTCTACATCCTGCAGGCGCAGGGCGGTCATCACCTGGAATATCTGGCCTTGTGCGTCGCCGCCGAGAATTTGACCGGCGGCATGGCGGGAACCGCCCTGGTCGCCTATATCTCGACCTTGTGCAATGCCTCCTTCACCGCCACCCAATACGCCCTGTTGTCGTCCCTGGCCGTTCTCGGGCGGACGCTTTTCGCCTCCAGCGGCGGATTTCTCGCCGACGATCTGGGATGGAGCCTGTTCTTTCTGTTGACCACCATGATCACCGTTCCCTCGCTGCTGCTGCTGCTCTGGATGATGGTTCGCTGGCCGCAAGCGCAGGCGGCGGCCGACGGGTGATCCCGGTTTTTCCGCCACCCCCGACCATCGTCATGGTTGCACCGGCGGGGATGGTTCCTCTCCGGGCGATGCGGTATTCTCGCCTCACCACCGTTCGTTATCACTCGACCGAGAAAGAAAACTCATGGAACTGAAGAAGATCCCGATCGGAATCAAGCCGCCACTCGACGTCAATGTGGTCATCGAGATCCCTTTGAACAGTGATCCGGTGAAATACGAGGTCGACAAGGATTCGGGCGCGATGTTCGTCGATCGCTTCCTGCACACCGCCATGTATTACCCGTGCAATTACGGGTTCATCCCCAACACCCTGGCCGATGACGGGGATCCGGTCGATGTGATGGTGGTCGGCCGCCATGCGGTGTCGGTCGGCTGCGTCATGCGCTCGCGGCCGATCGGCGTGCTGCTGATGGAAGACGAAGCCGGCCGCGACGAGAAGATCCTGGCGGTGCCCCATCCGAAGCTGCATCCGTTCTACAACGACGTGGCCTCCTACAAGGATCTGCCGGACACGCTGATTCAGCAGATCGAGCATTTCTTCGCCCATTACAAGGATCTGGAACCCGGCAAGTGGGTCAAGGTTTCGGGTTGGGGCGACGTGGACGAAGCCGCCCGGCTGATCGACGAGGCGATCGAGCGCGGCAAGGGCAAGCCGAAGAAGAAGAAGTAATTCAGGCCGTCATTGCCGGGCTTCGGCGCGGCACGGATTTTTCCTCAATACTTGGAAAATTCATACGTGCCCGCTCAATTATAAGTCGTCATGCCCGGCCTTGAGCCGGGCATCCACGTGCCCGCTTCAAATGAAGTCGGCCGATCTATGCAATGATGGATTGCCGGATCAAGTCCGGCAATGACGGTTTTTGGTTGCAGTCACCCCTCAAATACGGGCGACGCACAAACCGTGCCGGATAGCCGTGGGCCAAGCACGGGGGTGACGGACGTCAGGCCACGACCGAACTGGAGCTGTCGTTTTTCGGCCGTTCGCCTTCGATCCGCCGGCCGGTGATGATGAAATAGACCATTTCGCCGATGTTGGTGGCGTGATCGCCGATCCGCTCGATGTTCTTCGCGATGAACAGCAGATGGCTGGCGGCTCCGATGTTCTTCGGATCTTCCATCATATAAGTGAGCAATTCCCGGAACAGTCCGGAATACATCTCGTCGACCTCCTGGTCGCTGTTCCAGACAGCCAGGGCCTTGTCGGCGTCCCGCTGGACATAGGCGTCCAGCACGTCGCGCAGTTGGCGCTTGACCAGGGTGCCGATGCGCCCGACGGTGCGGACCGACGGAAGGGCCGGTCCCTCCCCCAGATTGAGGGTGCGGCGGGCGATGTTGGCGGCGTAGTCGGCGACGCGTTCCAGATCGCTGGCGACCTTCAGCGCGGTTACCACCATCCGCAGATCGTCGGCCATCGGCGCCCGCAGGGCGAGAACGCGGACGACCAGTTCGTTGATCGCCTGTTCCATCTGGTCGACTTCCTGATCCCCCCCGCCGACCTTTCGGGCCAGGGCCTCGTCGCGCTCGGTCAGCGCCTCCAAGGCATTTTCGAATTGCGACGCCGAGAGTGATCCCATCCGCGCCAATGTATCGCGGAGCCGGGTCAGTTCTTCGTCGAAGGATTTGACGATGTGCTCCATGAGGCAGTCCTGCTCAACCGAAACGTCCGGTGATATAACCCTGTGTCAGGGCTTCACGCGGGCTGGTGAAGATATCTTCCGTATTTCCCACTTCGATCAGGTCGCCCAAATGGAAAAAGGCGGTTCGTTGAGAAACGCGCGCCGCCTGCTGCATCGAATGGGTGACGATGACGATGGTATAGTCGTTGCGCAATTCCTCGATCAATTCCTCGACGCGGGCGGTGGCGATGGGATCGAGGGCGGAACAGGGTTCGTCCATCAGGATGACTTCGGGATCGATCGCGATGGCGCGCGCAATGCACAGGCGCTGCTGCTGCCCGCCGGACAGGCCGGTGCCCGGCTCGCGCAGGCGATCCTTCACCTCCTCATAGAGGCCGGCCCGTGTCAGGGAGCGCTGCACAATTCCGTCGAGATCGTCGGGATGATCGATCAGGCCGTGGATACGCGGCCCGAAGGCGACATTGTCATAGATCGATTTGGGGAAGGGGTTGGGTTTCTGGAAAACCATGCCGACCCGGGCCCGCAATTGAACAGGGTCGAGATCGGCATAGATGTCTTCCCCGTCGAGCCGCACCGAACCGGTGATCCGACAGCCGGGAATGGTATCGTTCATGCGGTTTAGGCATCTGAGGAAGGTCGACTTCCCGCATCCCGACGGACCGATCAGGGCGGTCACCTCGTTTTCATTGATCGTCAGGCTGATGTTGTTGATCGCCCGTTTGTCGCCGTAAAAGACCTCGATATCCTTGGCGACGACTTTTGTCCGCGACGCAACGGTTTCCGACAAGGGCGCGGACTCGGGCGGCAATATCAATCTCCGTGACATGTAAATATCGTCCGTAGCGCTATGCTGGTATAACGTTCGCCATGTGACTGGCAACAGGATTCGGTCCGGGCGGGATGGATTTCACATTCCCGGCATCGCGTCTTATTCGCGTCGAAGGCGTGAGGGGCATCATTTCGCGACGGGCTCGGAAACATCCTCGACGGGCAGATAAACGGTAAAGACGCTGCCTTTGCCGAGTTCGCTGTCGATGGTCAGCAGCCCGCGGTGACGGTTGACCAGATGCTTGACGATGGCCAGGCCCAGGCCGGTCCCACCCAGCCGGCGGGAGCGGGCGGTATCGACACGAAAAAATCGTTCGGTCAGCCGGGGCAGATGTTCGCGGGCGATGCCCTCGCCCCGGTCGCGGACGGCCACCGCGATGGCGCGTCGCGTCCGGACGGCCAGACTGGCGGGCATGGTCTCGCTCAAAGCGGCCGAGACGCTGACGGCGCTGCCTTCCCGACCGTATTTCAAGGCGTTGTCCATCAGATTCTGGAAAATCTGTTCAAGTTCGTCCGCCCGGCCGATGACCGGCGGCAGGGACTCCGACAGCGTCAATTCAATTCGCATGTCGCGCTGCCGTGCCTGGAGTTCGAGGCCGTCGGCGACACGCTGGACGATGGTCGCCACGTCGGTTTGCCCGTCGGGAAGGGTATGCTCGTTCAATTCGATCCGTGACAGATTGAGCAGATCGGCGACCAGGCGGGACATGCGCGAGGCCTGGTCGAACATGATGGCCAGGAACCGCTCATGCGCCTCCGGGTCGTCACGCGCCGGTCCCCGCAGCGTTTCGATGAAGCCGAGCAGGGCGGAGAGCGGCGTGCGCAGCTCGTGGCTGGCGTTGGCCACGAAATCGGCGCGCATCTGCTCCATCCGTTTCAGGGCGGTGACGTCGTGAAGCGACAGGATGGCCACCGTGCCGTCGATGCCCGCTTCGGGAAAGGGCTCCAGCATGGCGCGGAATTCCCGGTCGATCGGTCCGGGCAGGGCGAATTCGACGTCGCCGCCGGGTTGGCCTTTCAAGACCTCGTCGATGGCGTCGAGAAGCGCCGGATGGCGTAACATCGCGGCCAGATCGCGTCCCTGCAATTCCCGTCCGAAAATCTTGCGGGCGGCGAAGTTGGCGCGGACGATCCGCCGCTGCCGATTAAGCAGAAACAAGGGACTGGGCAGGCTTTCGAACAGGGCGTCATGAAAGCGCACCAGGGCTCCCAGTTCATCGGCCCGGGCCCGCCAGCCACGGCGTAACTGGCCGAGCGCGGTCAGGACGTCGGCCGCCAGTCCGGTATCGAGGATCGGCGGCTTGACCTCGGCGCCGCGCTCCAGGTCGCGGACGTAGCCGGCGATGTTGGCCAGGTCGTTGCCGTAGGGGCGGAGCAGCAGGCCGGTCAGCAGGACGATGGCCAGGGCGCCCAACGCCGCCGATCCGAAATCGATGGCGCCGGAGGCGACGAGGACGATGAACACGCAAAGAGGCGGGGTCGACAACGCCGCGACCAACGGCATCAGCCGTGGATTGAACTTCGACGTGGCCATCCGTCCGCTTCTCCTTCTGGCTGTTCCAGCGAGCTTTCGAACAATCCGCCAGTCCCGTCAACCGTTCAAACCGTCAGGGCGGCGTTTTCATTATTCTGACATATTCCGTCCTTCGCCTCGCCAGGCGGTCCGATTGCCCTGGTCCGAGCCCGCTATTTGAACCCTTCCTGCCGCAGCGCGTCGTGGCTGGCCAGAACCGCCATATTGACGATGTCGCTTGCCGAGGCGTCCATCGAGGTGATCTGCACCGGTTTCGACAGGCCCATCAGCACCGGTCCGATGATCGAGCCGCCGCCCAGCTTCTGTAAAAGCTTCCAGGCGATATGAGCGGAATAGAGTCCCGGCATGACCAGCACATTGGCCGGACCCGACAGCCGACAGAACGGGTAGAGCTTCATCAGATCGGGATCGAGGGCGACGTCGGCCGCCATTTCCCCGTCATATTCGAAATCCACCCGCCGCTGGTCGAGGATGGCTACCGCTTCGTGGACCCGTTCGGAATTCAGGTTCGGCGGATTGCCGAAATTGGCGTAGGACAGCAGCGCGACACGCGGCACATATCCCATTTGCCGGGCCTTGGCGGCGGTTTGACAGGCGATGTCGGCAAGCTCGTCGGGGGTTGGGGTCTCGATCACCACGCTGTCGGAAATGAAGACGGTCTTGCCGTGGCTGATCAGAATGGTGGTGCCGAACACCAGTTCGTCCTTCTTCGGATCGATGACCCGGGTCACCTCCTCGAACGCCTGGTAATAATTGCGGGTCAATCCGGTGACCATGGCATCGGCGTCGCCCAAGGCCACCATGGCGGCGGCGAAGATATTGCGATCCTGGTTGACCGTTCGCTGGGCGTCGCGAAACAGCATGCCCTTGCGCTGCATGCGGGCATAGAACATGTCGGCATAGGCCTTGGTCCGTTCCGACAGCCGGGCGTTGACGATCTCGATGCCCTCCAGCGCGCCGGCCAAGCCGGCCGCCTTCATCGTCTGTTGGATGCGGTCTTCGCGGCCGAGCAGGATCGGGGAGCCATAACCGGCGTGGTGGAACGCCAGGGCGGCCCGGATCGTCTTCTCCTCCTCGCCTTCGGCGAACACCACCCGGCGCGGGTTGGCGCGAACCTCTTCCGAGATCATCTGCATCGAGGCGGCGGTTGGATCGAGGCGGGCCGAGAGCACCTTGCGATAGTTGTCCATGTCGACGATCGGCCGGCGGGCCACGCCGGAATCCATGGCGGCCTTGGCCACGGCCGGCGAAATCGCCGCGATCAGGCGAGGATCGAAGGGGACGGGAATGATGTAGTCGGGGCCGTAGCGCAGGCGCCGGCCGGAATAGGCGGCATCGACCTCGTCGGGCACGTCCTCGCGGGCCAGGGCGGCGATGGCCTCGGCCGCGGCGATCTTCATGAAATCGTTGATGGTGCTGGCGCGCACATCGAGGGCGCCCCGGAAAATATAGGGAAAGCCCAGGACATTGTTGATCTGGTTGGCATAGTCCGAACGGCCGGTGGCGATGATGGCGTCCTGGCGGATGGCGCGGACCTCTTCCGGAGTGATTTCCGGATCGGGGTTGGCCATGGCGAAGATGATCGGCTTGGCGGCCATGCGGCTTACCATGTCGCTGGTCACCGCGCCTTTCGCCGACAACCCGAGGAAAACGTCGGCTCCCTCCATCGCCTCGGCCAGGGTGCGTGCCCGGGTCTCCACCGCATGGGCGGATTTCCACTGGTTCATTCCCTCGGTCCGGCCCTTGTAGATGACCCCCTTGGTGTCGCACATGATGGCGTTGGAGTGCGGCAGCCCCATGGATTTGACCAGTTCGATGCAGGCCACGGCGGCGGCTCCGGCGCCGTTGACCACCAGTTTGACGTCCTTGAGGGTGCGCCCCGTGAGATGCAGCGCGTTGATCAATCCGGCCGCGGCGATGATCGCGGTACCGTGCTGATCGTCGTGGAACACCGGAATCGACATCAACTCGCGCAGACGCTGCTCGATGATGAAACATTCGGGCGCCTTGATGTCCTCGAGATTGATGCCGCCGAAACTCGGACCCAGATAGCGGACGCAATTGACGAATTCATCGACGTCGCGGGTGTCGACCTCAAGATCGACCGCATCGACGTCGGCGAAGCGCTTGAACAGGACCGCCTTGCCCTCCATCACCGGTTTGCCGGCCAGCGCGCCCAGGTCGCCCAGCCCCAGAACCGCCGTGCCGTTGGAGATGACCGCCACCAGATTGCCCTTGGCGGTGTAGTCGTAGGCGAGCGACGGATCGGCGGCGATGCGCAGACAGGGAAAGGCGACCCCCGGCGAATAGGCGAGCGACAGGTCGCGTTGGGTGGTCAGCGGTTTGGTGGGGGTGATTTCGATCTTGCCGGGCCGCCCCGAAGCGTGAAACAGCAAAGTGTCCCGTTCGAGGTCGCTCATCGGCTGGGAGATTTCATCCATGGTGACGACGTCCCTGTGAGATGTTCGAAATGCGCGTCTTCCTGCGGGCAAGAAGCGCCGCTCGGGCTAATGGACCCGTTGATCGACAATTTATCAACAGGCCTTAGGCGTGTGGACATTCGGCAATCGGCCGGATTCTCTTCGTCCTCTTGATGGTTCCGGTGCGCTCCGGCTTTTGATTAACCACCAAGGCACCAAGACACCAAGGGGACGGAGCATACCATCGGCATTTTCCCGTCCCGTCATCGGCTGTCGGCCGAATGCCTGCGGCGCAGGTTGGCCGCCGCCGATTGATCCGAAAGACGCCTTGGTGCCTTGGTGGTTCAAAATATCCGGGGTTTCCTTTCATGCCATCGGGGGACCAGAGGCAACGTTAAAGCGCTCCCATCAAGAGGGCATGGCCGTCTGAATATCCATAGCGCCCTAGACCGACCGTTCGTTGGTGTGGATGTTGGTCCCTCCGGCGGCCGTCAGCAGAGCCGTGGCCCTGCTTTCGCCTTCGGCATCGGGGACTTCCACCCACAACAGGATGCTGCCTTCGGCCAGGGCGGCGGCGAATTCCGCCGCATGCGGCTGGGCGGTCACCTCATCCAACAGTTCCTTGAGCGCCGCCCCGCCGACCCCGGCGGCGATCAGTCCGGCCAGAACCACGCCGACCTCTCCGGCGGCGATGGCGATCAGTCCGGCGGTGACCAGCGGGCCTTCGTATTTCAACTCGCCCAGCAGTCCGACCAGACGGCTTTTCCACGATTTGGCGTCGGCCGAGGCGGCTTCAAGGCTGTCGTGGGAGGCGAGAACGGAAAGATCGGCGCGAGAGAAGCCCGCCGTCAGCAGGGCGGAAACGGCTTGATCGAAATCCGACCGTTGGGCGAAGGCGCCGACCACTTCGCGGCGCATGGTTTTGGCTGGAGTGTTCACGGAGACCATTCCTCACCTTATCGTTGTTATGTCTTCAGTGTGACGCATCCGGAACGCGATTCCTAGAGCGCGATGCGATGACGTGTTAAGGTGCCCCGCCTTTCCCCATGACCACGAGCCCCCGATCATAACGTGAACGAAACAATTCCTCTCGAGACCCCGAGTCCCTTGGCCGACGACGCCGTGACGCCGATGATGGCCCAGTATCTCTCCATCAAGCGCGCGCATCCCGATTGCCTGCTGTTTTATCGCATGGGCGACTTCTACGAGATGTTCTTCGACGACGCGGTGAAGGCGTCCGAGGCGCTGGACATCACGCTGACCAAGCGCGGCCGCCACGCCGGCGAGGACATCCCCATGTGCGGGGTGCCGGTGCATTCCCACGAGGGTTATCTGTCGCGGCTGATCCGCAAGGGATTCAAGGTCGCCGTCTGTGAGCAGATGGAGGATCCGGCCGAAGCCAAGAAGCGCGGCGCCAAGTCGGTGGTCGAGCGCGGCGTGATCCGCCTGGTGACGCCGGGCACCATTACCGAGGACGCGCTCCTCGACGCGCGTTCCCATAATTACCTGGCGGCGCTGGCCGAAGCGCAGGGAGGGCTGGGCCTCGCCTGGCTCGACATGTCGACCGGCGATTTCCAGGTGCAGGCGGTGGCGGCCAAGACGCTGGGGGCGGCCATCGCCCGGCTGGCCCCCGGCGAGCTTCTGGTTTCCGAACGGATCCTGCAGCAGGCCGATCTGTTCGAGTTGTTCCGCGACTGGCGGGACATCCTGACGCCGCTGCCGGCGGCCCGCTTCGATTCGACCAACGCCAAAAAGCGCCTGGAGACCCTTTACGGCGTCCGCGCGCTGGACGGCTTCGGCGCCTTCAGCCGGGCGGAACTGGCCGCCGGCGGTGTCCTGGTCGATTACGTCGAACTGACCCAGAAGGGAAAACTGCCCCGGTTGGGCGCGCCGCGCCGGCTGGCCGAGGGCGCGGTGATGGAAATCGACGCGGCGACCCGGCGGAATCTCGAACTGAGCGAGACGCTGGGCGGCGAGCGGAAGGGCAGCCTGCTTTCGGTGATCGACCGTACGGTGACGGGCGCCGGAGCCCGCCTGCTGGCCCAGCATTTGTCGGCGCCGCTCACCGATCCGGCGGCCATCGGCCGGCGTCTCGACATGGTGCAGTTCTTCGCCGACCAGCATTCCCTGCGCGCCGATCTTCGTGACCGGCTGCGCCGCTGTCCGGATGTCGAGCGGGCCCTTTCGCGACTCACCCTGGGCCGTGGCGGGCCGCGCGATCTCGCCTCGGTAAGGGACGCGCTGGGCGTGATCCCGGGGCTCAAGGCCGTCCTGCGGGGCGGCGATCTCGGCGTGCCGCCCGATGGGATCGAAGACGCGCTCGGCCAATTGGGCGAACATGGCGTGCTGGTCGACCGGCTGGCCCGGGCGCTCGACGCCGATTTGCCCATCCTGACCCGCGACGGCGGGTTCATCGCCCCCGGCTATCACGCGGGCCTGGACGAGTTGCGCGGGCTGAGGGACGAAAGCCGCCGGCTGATCGCCGCCCTGCAAAGCCGTTATGCCGAGATGAGCGGCGTGGCCGCCCTGAAGATCAAGCACAACAATGTGCTGGGCTATTACATCGAGGTGCCGCCCAAGCAGGCCGAGCGGATGGGCGAGCCCTTCATCCATCGCCAGACCATCGCCTCCTCGGTCCGCTATGCGACGGTCGAGCTGGGCGAGCTGGAGGACAAGATCCGCAGCGCCGGCGACAAGGCGCTGGCCCTCGAACTGGAGCTGTTCGCCGATCTGCTGGGCGAGGTGACGCTCCGTTCCGAGGAGATCGCCGCCGCCGCCCGGGCACTGGCCGCCCTCGACGCCGCCTCCTCGCTGGCCGAACTGGCGGTCGACCGGCGCTATGTGCGGCCCCAGGTCGAGGAGGGCACGGCCTTCCGCATCGAGGGCGGTCGCCATCCGGTGGTCGAGGCCGGCCTGTCCGGCGCCTTCGTCGCCAACGAATGCGATCTCGCCGACACGCAGCGCCTGTGGCTGATCACCGGCCCCAACATGGCGGGTAAATCGACCTTCCTGCGGCAGAACGCCCTGATCGCCATCCTGGCCCAGATGGGCAGCTTCGTGCCGGCCGACGCCGCCCGCATCGGTGTCGTCGACCGCCTGTTCAGCCGCGTCGGCGCCGCCGACGACCTGGCGCGCGGCCGCTCGACCTTCATGGTGGAGATGGTCGAGACGGCGGCCATCCTCAACCAGGCGGGGCCGCGCGCCCTGGTCATCCTGGACGAGATCGGCCGTGGCACCGCCACCTTCGACGGCCTGTCCATCGCCTGGGCGGTGGTCGAGCATCTGCACGAGGTCAACCGCTGCCGCGCCCTGTTCGCCACCCACTATCATGAATTGACGGCGCTGGCCGCCAAGCTGCCGGCGCTGTCCTGCCATTGCATGCGGGTCAAGGAATGGCAAGGCGACGTGGTCTTCCTGCATGAGGTGGGGGCCGGCACCGCCGACCGCTCCTACGGCATCCACGTGGCCCGTCTGGCCGGCCTGCCGTCGGCGGTCATCGGCCGGGCCGAGACAATCCTGCACAGCCTGGAAAAGGGCGAGCAGTCCTCGGCGGTGTCCAAGCTGGCCGACGATCTGCCCCTGTTCGCCGCCGCCGTCCGCCAGACGCACACCCCATCGGCCCCGCCGGCGCCGTCGGCCGTCGAGACCGCGCTGGCCGAGGTCGATCCGGACGCGATGACCCCGCGCGAGGCGCTGGAGGCGCTCTATCGGCTGAAGGGGCTGGTTTGACACCGCCCAAGCAACACCGGCGCCGCCTCGCGTTCCGCGGTAGGACGCGATATGGACAACGTTAGACCGTCCCGAACTCGGCGTCGTCCGGCGAGGCGATGCGAATGTCGAATGGTCGGAAATGCTTTACATTGCGGGTGATGACAGTGAGATCGTGCGCTTCGGCAATGCCGGCGATTATTGCGTCCGCCATGCCAGGATTGTGGCCAGCGGCAACCGCATTGGCTTCCGCCTTCCCGGAAAAGGAGGCGGCGGGAACCTCAAGACCGAGAATCTTGTCGTCATAGGTGGTGAGGAGGCCGGAAAGCCAAACCTTCAGGCCCGCCGCTTTCGCGGTCGCGCCCTTGCTGTCCAGCAGCGCTATGCCTTTTTCGATTTCGTGGATGGTCACGACCGACAAAAATACCCGGCCTTCGCCATCGGCACGTTCCAGCCAGTCGAGGAACCGGTCGGAGGCTTCCGCCCTAGATGGCGACAGCATCGAGATGACATTGGTGTCGAGGAGAAAGCCGCTCACAGATCGACGTCACGCGAAGGTGCGGGGTTCCGCTCGAACTCCCCGTCTGGAAACGTCCTGAGATAGGAAACGAGACCGGATCGCTTCTTTCCGAGCGCTTTTCGCGCGATATCCGCTGCGGCGACCGAGACGAGCGCGGCGACAGGTTTTCCGTGACGTGTGATGGTCACAAACTCGCCCCTGATGGCGTCGTCGACCAGGCTCGAAAAACCTGCCTTGGCGTCCTTAAGGCTGACGGTGGACATCGGGTTGCTCCGGAAAAGAAGTGGTCATTCATGACTAAATTATCGCGGCCGGAAGAAAATTCAACCGGCCCATGAATCCGGGTGGCTGCGATGGCCGTTTCTTGCCTGATCAGGGGCCATCGTCTTCATGTCGTCCTCATTGTGCCGGGGCCGATGTCGAAGTGCCATTTCCGCCAGTATGACTGAACGTTTCGTCTCGACGGCCTGGCGCCGATGGCGGACGTTCCCGTCTCTTGGGACTGCACCTTGAAACCGGACATTTGCGATCGGATAACCGCCACCCAATTCCAAGGGTCCGGAGTCGATTTCATAGCCCTATTGTTGTGTTATGGCTGCTGACTCGTCGCTGCTCCCGCGGAGCGGCAGGACATCGGAGGAGATTTTCGCACCGGACTCGGCCTTGGCCTTCTTGATGTCGTAGGTCGTTTGCAACCGCAGCCAGAAGTCCTCGCTCATGCCGAAGAACCGCCCCAATCGAAGTGATGTGTCGGCGCTGACAGCGCGCTTGCCCGCCAAAATGCTGGAAATCCGGTTGTGGGGCACCTTGAGCTTATCGGCGAGGGCGCGCGCGCTCAGGCCGAGTTCGTTCAATTCGTCGGCCAGCATTTCGCCGGGATGGATCGGGGGTAAACCGTTGACCGGGGAAGCCATGGCAATCTCCTCAATGATCGTCGATGATTTCAACATCCTGATCGCGTCACCCTCGGCGATCAGGATGTTGATGCCTTCGACCAGGGGCTGGCGCAGTTCCCAGCGGAAGCATACCCGCCATTGGTCGTTGATCCGAATGCTGTACTGGCCGGCCCGGTCACCACCAAGCGCTTCGAAGCGGTTGGACGGCAGCGCCCATCTCGACATTTAGGCGCGGTCTAGCCTCACCGCGAAAGCGGTCATACGACGCAGGTTCAAGTCGGGGCGGCCCCCGCAACGAAATTTCACAAATACGCCGCAGCCGAATAAGCTACGGCGTAGGCGTTCGTGCCGAACCTGTAGCACCAGCATCTCTGCCGGTAACGGCCGCGAAATGGACTCAGGATGCCAGGGTGGCGCCGATCGCTTTTAGTCGCGCGTGCAAGGCGTCCTGCTCCTGGACCAGGGCGCTTCGCGTGCCGGCGACTACCACGCTCTCCCGCACGTCAAATTCCAGCGTCCGGAACGTTTGGCAAGTGTAGTTAACGTAGATCCGGAATAGCTCGGGATCGGGATTACCCTGGACGAAAGCCAGAACCAGCGCCTTGCCGGCGTTCCTCTTCTGGAACGTGGGGGAGAAGCGGGGCGCGAAGAGGGGGTGGAGGCGATCGACGAAGATCTTGGCCTGGGCGCTCATCTGGCTCATGAAGATCGGTACGCCTAGGACGAGGGCCTGAGCCTCGAGGAGCGAGGCGTGGACGCGGGGCATGTCGTCTTGGATGACGCAGCGGCGGTCCTTCGTCCGACAGGCGAAACAAGCGCGGCAGGGCTGGAGGTCAAGTCCGGCCGCGCTCCAGGATCGCACCTTCGCCCCATGCTCCCAGGCGCCTTCAAGGATGGCGTCGACCGCCCAGGCGGTGCTGCCCTCCGGACGGGGGCTAGCGGAAAATCCAATGATGTTGATAGGTTCTTGTCGCATTGTTGCGCTCCTCTCGTCGCAAGCATGCAGCGCGTGTAGACGCTGGTGACTGCGAGGGCCTGATGTTCGTCAGGCAGTTGCTTTCGGAGACGCTGGTCCAACCAAGCCATTGGCATGGCTGACGTGTACTCGACCGCCCGCGGACGGCCGTTTTTCGCGACGCACGTGAAATTATAGCAGTTGGTCCAGTGGATCAAGCCCCACAGCCCGTTGGTACACCGGTATCGTCGGTGGGCGATCATCGCAGACCGGGTGGTCTTCAGATCTCGCCGAACGGCATGCGGTCGGCAGAATTGGCAAGCGTGGGTGCGACATTCCCATGGTCCTTACGGTCCGCGTTTGCTCCTGTTGAGGATTTACCGAAGCCCGTACCGACGCAACGTCGGCTATTGTCCGCTCCGTTTCCGATACCCGCCAGTCCCTTCACGGCCCATCGCGGTCGCAGGTTTGGCCGGATAGAGACATGCCCAAACCGTCAAAATCACTGTGACGTGGTCCGAGTATCCATGATCGCCAATCGACGATTGGACGAAAACGCTTTTTGCTCACTGTCGCAATGGTGCGCTTTCCCGGCCAACGGTTTTGCCCACCAGGGCGGGATCCGGTAGGGCCGCGCGGACGCCGGATCCCAGGAGGAGCGGACGAACTGCGCCCGCCACAATTGCCGCCCGGCCAAGGTGAGGCTGCGCATCAATGCCATCCCTTGCCCGCCTCCCGGTGGGCGTCGCAGCGGCTGAGGCCGATGTCCTTCAGCAGATGGTCGTCGAGGCCGAGCAGGCGGCGGCGTTCCCGCCGGCGGGCCAGGGCGGCCTCCACCCGCGCCCAGGTCCGCAGAAGGAGCCGGTCTCCGCTTTTCATCCAGGAAAGAAGCTGTTTCGGCATGGCGTGGCGTCCCGACCGTCGGCAATGGATGAAGTTTAGGCGGAAGGGACCGAACGGACAGAGACAGATCGCCGATTCATGGGTAATCTGTACCGGTACAAAATGCAGGACAGATCATGAAAATCGATCTTGCCACCCAGGCGGGGCGGACCATCGTCGATCAGGTGGTGGCGGCCATCGCCGAGGGTGTCGAAAGCCGGAACCTGCCGCCGGGGCGCAAGCTCCCCTCGATCCGCGCCTTCGCCGAAGCCAACGACATTTCCAAATCGACGGTGGTCGAGGCCTATGACCGGCTGGTCGCCCGCGGACTTCTGGAGTCCCGGCACAAGGTCGGGTTTTTCGTCGCCGGCCAGCGGCCGCCCTTCGACCTGTCCGAACCGGATCCGGCCCGGGATCGCGACATCGATCCGATGTGGATGGTCCGCCAGTCGGTGGAAGTCGATTCGCACTGCCTGAAGCCCGGTTGCGGATGGCTTCCGGCGGAATGGCTGGGTGGCGACGGACTGCGGCGGGGCTTTCGCGCCCTCGCCCGGGCTCCGCAGAGCCAGATCATCGATTACGGACGCCCGTTGGGCTATGCCCCCTTGCGCACGCAGCTTCAGCGGATCTTCGCCGAACGCAGCATCGAGGCCGGCCTGGGGCAGATCATGCTGACCGACAGCGGAACCCAGGCGATCGATCTGATCAACCGCCTGCTGATCCAGCCGGGGGACACGGTTTTCGTCGACGATCCCTGCTATTTCAATTACTTATGTAATTTGAGGGCGCACCGCGCCAAGGTGGTGGGCATCCCCTTCCGTCCCAACGGACCGGATCCCGACATTTTCGCGGCGGAGGCGGCGCGCCACCATCCGCGCCTTTATCTCAGCAACGCGACCCTGCACAATCCGACGGGGGCGACCATGTCGCCGGCGGTGGCGCACCGGCTTTTGAAACATGCCGAGGATTTCGACATCACCATCGTCGAGGACGACATCTTCGCCGATTTCGAGGAACATCCGACGCCGCGCCTGGCCTCGCTCGACCAGTTGAAGCGGGTCATCTATGTCGGCAGTTTTTCGAAGACCATGTCGTCGGCCATGCGCTGCGGCCACATCGCGGCGCGCGCCGACCTCATCGAGGGGCTGACCGATCTCAAGCTCGCCACGATGATTTCGAACAACGAGATCTCGGCCCAGGTGATGCACGAGCTGCTGACCGACGGCAGCTATAGAAAGCATGTCGAGGCCCTGCGCGGCCGGTTGCGCAAGGCCGGGGCCGAGGTCCGCCGCTCTCTCGCCGACATTGGATTGGGCCTGTGGACGGATCCGCGGGGCGGCGCCTTTCTCTGGGCCGTTCTGCCGGAGGGGCGGGATTCCTCGGTCATCGCCAAGCGGGCCCTGGCCGAAGGGATCAGTCTGGCCCCGGGCAACGCCTTCAGCGTCTCGCAGACCGCCGGCCGCTATCTGCGATTCAATGTGGCGCAGTCGGGTCATCAGCGGATCTATGAGGTGCTGCGCCGGATATTGGGAACGTGACGGCCCGCAAATTTCCTTGCCCCGTCGCTCCTGAAAAATCCACGCATCCACGGGATTTCCTCGCTATAGTCTGCGACGATCATTTTTCAGCGGCCGGACCCGATGACTTCGAAAATCAAGAATCAGCGCGCCATCATTGATCGTCAGGAGGTCATCGGCCAATTGGAGGCGCTGATCGCCTCGGCGCCGCCCAAGACGCAACGGCGCGGGCTTACTCTCGATATCTTCAAGCAGGCGTTCCAGACCGGCTTCGACGAGGTGCGCCGCCGCTTCGAGGCCCATGGCCAGGGCAGCGAAACGGTGCGGGAAAACTGCTTTCTGATCGATCAGCTCGTCCGGCTGGTTCACGATTTCGCCGCCCAATACGAATATCCGGCCGGGGCCGCGACCACCGGCCAGGTGATGAGCGTGGTGGCGGTGGGCGGCTACGGCCGTGGCGAGCTGGCGCCCAAATCCGACATCGATCTCTTGTTTCTGCTGCCCTACAAGCGGACGTCGCATTGCGAGCAGATCGTCGAATATATGCTCTATATGCTATGGGACCTGGGGTTGAAGGTCGGGCATTCGACCCGTTCGGTCGATGAATGCATCCGGCAGGCCAAGGCCGACCTGACCATCAGGACCGCCCTTCTGGAGACCCGCTGGCTGTGGGGAGACCAGGCGTTGTTCGCCGAATTGAAGCGCCGCTACCGCTCCGACGTGGCGGCCGGCAGCGGCGAGGAATTCGTTGAATCCAAGCTGTCCGAACGCAACGAACGCCATGCCAAGCTGGGCGAGGCGCGCTACGTCCTCGAACCCAACATCAAGGAGGGCAAGGGCGGCCTGCGCGATCTTCATACCCTTTATTGGATCGCCAAATATCTCTATGCCGTCACCGAGGTCGGCGAACTGGTCGAGCGCGGCCTGTTGTCGGGGGATGCCGCCAACCGTTTCGCCAAGGCCCAGTCCTTCCTGTGGACCGTCCGCTGTCATTTGCATTACCTGACGGGGCGCGAGGAGGACCGGCTGACCTTCGATATCCAGCAGGAGATCTCGCGGCGCATGGGCTATACCGACCACGGCGGGACGCTGGGGGTCGAGCGCTTCATGAAGCACTATTTTCTCATCGCCAAGGACGTCGGCGACCTGACCCGCATCCTTTGCGCGCTGCTGGAATCGCAGAACAAGCGCAAGCCCAAGCTGCGCTTCCCGCTGATGCACCGCGCCAAGAAGATCGACGGCTTCCGGCTCGAGGGAAACCGCCTCGACGTCACCGAGGATCAGGACTTCGAGCAAGAGCCGATCAAGATGATCCGCCTGTTCCACTCGGCGCTGGAGCACGATCTCGACATTCATCCGCGCGCCATGTCGCTGGTCACGGAAAACCTGAAGCGCATCGACAACAAATTGCGCCACGACGCCGAGGCCAATCGTCTGTTCGTCGAGATGCTGACCTCGCGCAAGGATCCCGAAGTGGCGCTGCGCCATATGAACGAGGCGGGCGTGCTCGGCCGCTTCGTGCCCGACTTCGGCCGGGTGGTGGCGCAGATGCAGTACGACATGTACCACGTCTATACGGTCGATGAGCATACCATCCAGGCCTTGGGGCTGCTGCATCGCGTCGAGCAGGGGGTGCTGGCCGAGGAACTGCCGATCGCCTCCGAGGTGGTGGGCACGCTCTATTCGCGGCGCGCGCTTTATCTGGCCGTCTTCCTGCACGACATCGCCAAGGGCCGCAACGGCGACCATTCGCTGCTGGGCGCCGACATCACCTTGAAGCTGGGTCCACGCCTCGGCCTGAGCGACGAGGAGACCGAGACCGCCAGTTGGCTGGTCCGCCATCATCTGCTGATGACCCGTACCGCCTTCAAGCGCGACGTCGACGATCCTAAGACCATCGCCGATTTCGTCTCCGTCGTGCAAAGCCCGGAGCGCCTGAAGCTGTTGATGGTGTTGACGGTGGCCGACGTCCGCGCCGTCGGACCGGGGGTGTGGAACAATTGGAAGGCCGGGCTGCTGACCGACCTGTTCCATCGCGCGCTCGACCTGATGTCGGGCGGCATCGGGGTCGAGCGCCGCGAAGCCCGCGTCGAGGCCGCCCAGAACAGCTTGCGGGCGAAACTGGTGGCGCACTGGTCGCCGGAAGAGATCGAGGCCCATCTGGCCCGCGGCTATCCGTCCTACTGGGTGTCGTTCGACGCGGCGAGCCATTTGCGGCACGCCTCGCTGATCCGCGAGGCCGAGGCGACGAAGGCGCCGCTGACCATCGATTCGCGGGTCATCACGGCGCATGCCGTCACCGAGATCACCATCTACACCGGAGATCATCCGGGTTTGTTCGCCCAGATCGCCGGCGCCATGGCGCTCTCCGGCGCCTCGATCGTCGATGCGAAGATCATCACCATGACCAACGGCATGGCGCTCGACACCTTCGTCATCCAGGACGCCAGCGGGGCCGCCTTCGACAGCTCCAGCCGCCTGGCCAAGTTGACCTCCAACATCGAGCAGGCCCTGTCGGGCCGCCTGCGCTTCGACCGCGAGCTGGCCAAGCGGCGTGCTTCGGCGCAGAGCCGGACACGGGTCTTCAAGGTGCCGCCGCGCGTTCTCATCGACAACAAGGCGAGCGCCGGGCATACCGTGATCGAGGTGAACGGGCGCGACCGCATCGGGTTGCTCTATGACATCACCTCGGCGATGACGAGGCTCAACCTGCAAATCGCCTCGGCCCATATCTCCACCTACGGCGAACGGGTGGTCGACGTCTTCTACGTCAAGGACGTCTTCGGCCTGAAAGTCGAGCATGAGCGCAAGATCGGGGAAATTCGGGACATGCTGGTCACCGCCCTGAAGGAGCGGGGCCTTGCCGATCCCGCCGGCGAGGCCAAGGCGCCGCGCGTTTCGGCCGCCCAATAGCCGGCCGGTCCAGATGAACCTCACCAAGGCCATCGCCACCATCGGCGGCTGGACGGTGCTTTCGCGCATCACCGGCTTGATGCGCGAAATGCTGGTGGCGCGCTATCTGGGTGCCGGCACCGTCGCCGACGCCTTCTTCGTCGCCTTCCGCTTTCCCAACATGTTTCGCGCCCTGTTCGCCGAGGGCGCCTTCAACGCCGCCTTCGTCCCCCTGTTCTCCGGCAAGCTGGAAGGCGAAGGCGCGGCGGCGGCGCGCCGGTTCGCCGAGCAATGCTTCGCCGTTCTGGCCGCGGCCCTGCTGGGATTCGTGATCGTCATCGAGATCGGCATGCCCTGGGCGATCCACATCCTGGCCTCGGGGTTCGACGATACTCCGGGCAAGATCGCCCTGGCCGTCGAACTCTCGCGCATCACCTTTCCCTATCTTCTGTTCATTTCGATGGTTTCGCTGCAAAGCGGCGTGTTGAACGCCATGGGCCGTTTCGCGGCGGCGGCGGGCACTCCGGTGCTGCTCAATCTGACATCGATGGCCGTCCTGGTGGCCCTGGTTCCCTATGTCGAGACGGCGGGTCACGCCATGGCCTGGGGCGTTTTCGCCTCCGGCATCGTCCAGTTCCTCTGGTTGGTTTTTTCCGTGCGCCGGGTCGGGATGGGCATCCGGTTGGTCAAGCCCAGCCTGTCGCCGGAGGTCCGGCTGATGCTGAAACGGGTGGTGCCGGGTGCCGTCGGGGCCGGCGTCTATCAGGTCAATCTGCTGATCAATACGATGATCGCCTCGCAGGTGGCCGACGGCGCGGTCAGCTATCTGAATTACGCCGACCGGGTCAACCAGCTTCCCCTGGGGGTCGTCGGCATCGCCATCGGCACCGCCTTGCTTCCCCTGCTGTCCCGCCAGCTTCGCGCCGGCGAGACGGCCGCCGCCCTGGAGTCGCAGAATCGCGCCATGGAAGTGGGCATGCTGCTGACACTGCCGGCCGCCACCGCCTTTCTCGTCATCGCCGCTCCGATCATCGCCGTCCTGTTCGAGCGCGGCTCCTTCACTCCGGCCGATACCCGGGCGGTGGCGCCGGCTTTGATGGCCTTCGCCCTGGGCCTGCCGGCCTATGTTCTGGTCAAGGTGCTGACCCCCGGCTTCTTCGCCCGTCACGACACCCGAACTCCCGTCAAGATGGCCCTGGCCACCCTGCTGATCAACGTCGGCCTCAATCTGGCGTTGATGGGCCCGCTCGCCCATGTCGGCATGGCCCTTTCGACGGCCGTCGCCGCCTGGCTCAATGTCGCCCTGCTGGCTTGGACCTTGAAACGGCGGGGCTATTTCGCCGTCGATCGCCGGTTGCTCGATCGCCTGTGGCGCATTGTCGCGGCCTGCCTCGTCATGGCCGCCGTTCTCGCCGCCGGCCGCTGGCTGCTGGATTCCATGCTGGCCGCCCGTGGCCTGCGCCTGCCGGCGCTTTGTCTGCTGGTGGCGGCGGGTGGCCTGTCCTTCGCCGTGGCCGCCGTTCTCACCGGTGCCGCCCGTCTCGGCGAATTCAAAACCATGTTGCGCCGCCGCCGTTGACCCGCCCGTCGCTTTGGAGTACCTCCCAAGCGCCCACACCGACCCAGGAGCGTTGAAGTCATGAACCGCATTTTCTCCGGCGTTCAACCCACCGGAAACCTTCATCTCGGCAACTATCTGGGGGCCGTGCGCAACTGGGTCACGCTGCAGAACGACTATGAATGCGTCTTCTGCATCGTCGACATGCACGCCATCACCCTGTGGCAGGATCCGGCGGCGCTCAAGGCCCATACCCGCGAAGTGGCGGCGGCCATGCTGGCGGCCGGGGTCGATGCGAAGAAGCATATCCTGTTCAATCAGAGCCAGAATCCGGACCATGCGCAACTGGCCTGGATCTTCAACTGCGTGGCCCGCATCGGTTGGCTGAACCGGATGACCCAGTTCAAGGACAAGGCCGGCAAGAACCGCGAAAACGCCAGCGTCGGCCTCTATGCCTATCCCAATTTGATGAGCGCCGACATTCTCGTCTACAAGGCCACCCATGTGCCGGTCGGCGAGGATCAGAAGCAGCATCTGGAACTGGCCCGGGACACCGCGCAGAAATTCAACAGCGACTATGGCGTCGAGTTCTTCCCGCTGCCCGAGCCGTTGATCCTGGGTTCGGCGACCCGTGTGATGAGTTTGCGCGACGGCGCCAAGAAGATGAGCAAATCCGACGAGTCGGATTATTCCCGCATCAACATGACCGATGACGCCGATACCATCAGCCTGAAGCTGAAAAAGGCCAAGACCGATCCCCTGCCGTTGCCGGACAGCGTGGAGGGACTGGAGGGACGGCCCGAGGCCGCCAATCTTCTCGATATCTGGGCGGCTCTTTCGGATGGGACCCGCGCCGCCGCCATCGAGCGCTTCGCCGGTCGTCAATTCTCCGAATTCAAGAAGGAGCTGACCGATCTGGCCGTCGCGGTGCTGGGCCCGATCAACAGCGAGATGAAACGCTATCTGGCCGATCCGGCGGCCATCGACGCGGTGCTGAAGAGCGGGGCCGAACGTGCCCGCGCCCTGTCGGCGCCGATCCTGGCCGAAGCCGAGAATCTGGTCGGTTTCCTGCGGCCTTAAAGCCGCTTCCCTTGATCGCCGGCGGGACAGGGCGTAGGAAGGAGAGAGCCAACAGGGGAGCTCCTTCCATGACCGTTTTGCCGGGCGAAGAACAGGCCAAGGCCCCCGAGGCCAAGGATCGTTCGTTCGCCGCAGCGCTTTTTCGCGGATGGTCCAAGCGACGTCTGCTCGCACTGTGCGGAATCGGCGTTTTGCTGGCTTTCCTGCTCTATTACCCGGTCGGTGCCTGGCGGGTTCACGCCATCGATGACGATCCCGGATTCGCCGCCGGCGAAACCGTCACCGGGCAGAGCAAAGCCGTGGCGATTGCCGCGAGATTGATCCGCCGCGAGGTCGATCAGCATGGCTGGACTCCGAACAAGCCGTTTTTCCTGCCCGTCTCGATTCTGGTCGACATGCCCAATTTCCAAAAGGGCATCACCGCCATGGTCGGTCGTTTTGCTATCGAAATGGACCAGCAGATCGGCCGGTCTGGAGCCTCCGCCGACGCTGATCTCGAGCGGGCGGCGGGGCTTTTGCAGTATCCGCCCAATGTTTGGATGATCGATCCGGCGGCCCCTTGGGCCCGGACGCTTTCGACCGAGAAGCAATATCGCAACGCCGCCCGGTCCTTCGAAGCCTACAATCAGCGTTTGGCCGCCGGCCAGGCCGCTTTCGACCGGCGGCCCGAGGTTCTTCGGGAGGTTCTGGTCCGCTTCGCCAAGGAACTGGAGGCGACGGCGGGACGCCTCGATGCTCCGATCGGTGCGGCGTCCGGTTGGTTCAGCCGCGCCGCCGGCGAAGCCTATTACGGCGGCAAGGGGCGTGCCTATGCCGCCCTGCTGTTGCTGGGCAGTCTGGGCGAGGACGATGCCGAGCTGTTGACCGCCCGCGGCCTGACCGACGCCTGGCGGGCGATGCTGGCGTCTCTCGCGGCGGCGGCGACCCCCCGACCCTGGCTGGTTCTCGATGGGGCGGCCGATTCGACCTTCGTGCCCAACCATCTGACGGCGCAGGGCTATCATCTGTTGCGCGCCACGGCGCGGTTGAACGAACTGGCCGAGGCCTTGCGCTGAAGCGGGGCCCGGCTTTCTACCCCTTGGGGGCGGACTTTATGACCCTTGGCGCCGGGCGGCTGTTTTTCTGGGTGCGGTTGTTGCTGGCCGCCTGGATATGGCCGGTCTTTTCCGGGCCGGCGGCGGCGCAAGGCGTCGATCCGCTGGTGGTCGATCTGTCCGATCATCTGGTCGCCATCACCACCGGCTTCGCCGGCACCAGCGTCTTGCTGTTCGGTGCCGTCGAGGACGACGGCGACGTGGTGGTGGTGGTCCGTGGCCCTTCGCAAAGCGAACTGGTGCGCCGCAAGGAGCGGATGCTGGGACTCTGGGTGAATCACGCCCAGGCGGTGATCGGCGATGCGCCCGCCTATTACCGGATCGCCACCAGCCGGTCCCTGGAACGTGTCGCCGGCGCCACCGTGCTGGCCCGCCATCAGATCGGGCTCGATCATCTGGCGATGAACGTGCGCCGCAAGGACGTCCGGGCGAGCGACGACGACTATCGGAAGGCCCTCTTGCGTCTGAAGGAGGGGGCGGGCCTTTATCTGCGGGCACCGGGAAGCGTCAGTTTCATCGGGCGCCGGCTGTTCCGTACGGAAATCGATCTTCCGGCCAACGTTCCGACCGGTGTTTACAGCGTCGAGGTCTATCTGATGAAGAATGGGGAGGTGGCAAGCGCGCAGACAACCCCGCTGATCATCAGCAAGATCGGCCTGGGCGCGCAAGTTTTTGACTTCGCCATTCATCGCGCGGCACTCTATGGGCTGTTCGCCGTGTTGCTCGCCGCCGCCGCCGGTTGGCTGGCGGCGGCGGCCTTCAGAAAAGGCTGATCGTCATGGTGGAAAGACGCAAGCCCCCGGCGAAAACCGGCCGGACCTTTCTGATTGTGGTCGATGACAGCGATGAAATGCGCTCGGCCCTCCGTTATGCCTGCCGCCGTGCCCGCAACACCGGCGGACGGGTCGCCTTGCTGCGGGTGCTCGAACCCCCCGAATTCCAACATTTCGCCGCCATCGGCAATTTGATGCAGGCCGAGGCCCGGCAGGCCGCCGAGGCGCTTTTGCAGCGCTTGGCCGAAACGGTCAACGAAACCTCGGGCGAGGTGCCCATGCTCTATGTCCGCGAGGGCGATCCGCGCGATCAGCTATTGAAATTGATCGATGAGGAACCGTCGATTTCCATCCTGGTCCTCGCGGCGGGCACCGGGCCGGATGGACCCGGTCCGCTGTGCCAGGCCCTGACCGGACGCTATCTCGATCGGCTGCATATTCCACTGACCATCGTGCCCGGCAGTCTGTCCGATGACGCGATCGACGCTTTGACGTGAGCCGGGAGGGTTCCGGAAGAGCCAATAAGTTGAAAAATATCAGTTCGAATAATGTTAAAAAATACTATCCATTGCATTTTAACATTTTTTGCGCGGCGGCACCCCTGCTGTTGGATAACGCATTGGTATAGAAAGATTGTTTCGATTCCGATGACCTGCCGTTCCGGCCATTTCCACCCTGTCGGCGATCTTCCGTCTGGCCGATTAGCCTTGACGAACAGGTTCGATTGCCCCATGTACCGGCCGAAGCATTTGCGCGCTCAGCCTTTGAGCGGGACCCGCGAATCACGAGGTAGACCATGTTCATTCAGACCGAGAATACGCCCAATCCCAACACGCTGAAGTTCCTTCCCGGCCGCGACGTCATGGGTCAGGGGACCGCCGATTTCGCCGATGGGGCCGCAGCCCAGCGGTCGCCGCTGGCGACCCGGCTGTTCGCCATCGAGGGTGTCGGCCGGGTGTTTTTCGGTGCCGACTTCGTGACCGTCGGCAAGACCGAGGGCGGCGACTGGGCGGTCCTGAAGCCTCAGGTGCTGGCCGCCATCATGGACCATTACACCTCGGGCGCCGCTCTGTTGAGCGAGGAAGCCCGCGCCGCGGCGGTGAGCGAGGACGACAGCGACGTGGTCGCCCAGATCAAGGAATTGATCGATACGCGCGTTCGTCCGGCCGTGGCCAACGACGGTGGCGACATCATCTTCCGCAACTTCGAAGACGGCGTGGTCTATCTGCATATGCAGGGATCCTGCTCGGGTTGCCCCAGTTCGACGGCGACGCTCAAGCACGGTATCGAGAACATGCTGCGCTATTACGTGCCGGAAGTTCAGGCCGTCGAGGCCGTGGACTAAGCGAAGAGCCCCTATATCTAATAGTTGATTACCGTGGTGTAGAATTGCAATCACACCGCGAAGGGGATACCATTTTCATCGAGTAACCGAAGGATCCGGAGTGCGGGGCCGGTGAACTGGGAGCGGTAGGAAAAGAGAAAGAGGAAGAATGCATCATAAAACTCGGACCTCGCTGTGCAACGGGGTATTGCTGGCTATGCTGGCGATGTTCGTTGTCGGCCTGTTTGCCCTGGTTTGGAGCGGCCTTCCTTCGCCGCGTTTGCCTGGCGAGCACCAAACGGTCGCCGTGGCACACGGTTCCTTGCCGCCGGTAACCTATACCATTCGTCAGTCGGAAACCCGCAACGCCCAGATGTTGCAGGCTGCCTTCGACCGCATCGGGTTCGACCTCGATGCCGTTTCCCAGGGCTATATCTCCGTGCCCAGGGTGTTGCTGGCCAGCCTCCCCCCGGATCTCGACCGTCTGGACGCCATGGACGCCCGTCGGGTGCTGTTCCTGCGCACCCTGCTGCCGGTGATTCTTCACATCAACGATCAGATCGGCGTGGATCGTCAGAAGCTTCTCATGATCAAGGCGGCGATGACCCGCGGCGAGACATTGTCGGCGACCGACGTGCAGTGGATTTTGGCTCTGGCCGACAATTACGATCAGCCCGACGCCGACGTCGATGTTCTGCTGAAAAAGGTCGACGTCATTCCACCCTCCCTCGCCCTGGCCCAGGCCATTGAGGAAAGCGGGTGGGGGACGTCGCGCATCGCCCG
Source organism: Telmatospirillum siberiense (assembly GCF_002845745.1). Lineage (GTDB taxonomy): Bacteria > Pseudomonadota > Alphaproteobacteria > Rhodospirillales > Magnetospirillaceae > Telmatospirillum > Telmatospirillum siberiense. The sequence goes on from NZ_PIUM01000021.1 coordinate 37,244, forward strand.
CGAGCAAAACGCCATTTTTGGTCAATTCGGGCAAGGCGCCTCGGGCGACTGGGATTACCGCAACTTCGCCAGCCTGACCGAAGCCGTCGCTTCCTACGCCCATAATCTCAACACCCATCGGGCCTATCGGGAGTTTCGCCAGATGCGCGCCCGCATGCGTGCGACCCGCGGCGGGATCGATTCGCTCGAACTGTCCGCCACGCTCCATCGTTATTCTGAGCGCGGCGATGACTATGTGACGACCTTGCGTGCGATCATCCGCGGCAACGCGCTGGAGGATTTCGACGCCGCCCGACTGAACCTGCGTAGCGTGGCAACCATTTTAGCGAGCAATTGATGACCAATCTCGTCTCTTCGGCCGATCTTGATCTTCTGTTCAGGCGCGCGAGAACTCATAACAAATGGATGGATAAGCCGGTCGGTCCCGATCTGCTGAGGGCCGTCTACGATCTGGCTCGCATGGGTCCGACCGCCGCCAACGCCCAGCCGGCGCGTTTCGTCTTCGTGACCTCTCCGGCGGGTAAGGAAAAACTGAAGCCGGCTTTGGCCGCCGGCAATCTCGAGAAGACCATGTCGGCACCGGTCACGGTGATCGTCGGCCAGGATTTGGCCTTCTATGAAAATCTGCCGCGGACCTTCCCGCATGTGGATGCCAAGGCGTGGTTCGTCGGAAATGACGCCATGATCGAATCGACCGCATTCCGCAACAGCAGCCTGTCCGGCGCCTATCTGATCCTGGCGGCGCGCTCTCTCGGCCTCGACGCCGGACCGATGAGCGGCTTCGACAACGCCAAGGTCGATCAGGCGTTTTTCGCCGGAACCCAAATCCGCTCCAATTTCCTGGTCAATCTGGGCTACGGCGACGATACCGCCATGATGCCCCGCCTGCCGCGCCTCGAATTCGACGAAGCCTGCCGGATCGCTTGAACGGCTTTGAAATGACTCCGGCAAGCGTGGGCGTGAAGCCCGCGCTCGGCCCCTATCCCAACATCGGTCGAGGCAGGATGCTGTCGCTCAGCAGCGGGAAACGGCCATGGGCGTTGAAAAGCTGGTAGTGCCACCATTCGCTGGCGTAGAACGCCCATCCCGCCGTCGTCATGATTCCCTGCAGCAGAAAGCGATTTTTCTGCGCTTCCGTCGAAATCGTCTGGTTGCCGTGATGCGACAAGGGCGTGAAGGCGTCGAAGCCGGTTCCCATGTCGAGGGCTTGGCCGTTGCCGTCGATCAGCGTCAAATCGACGGCGACACCCCGCGAATGGGTCGATCCGCTCTTGGGATCGGCGAGGAATTCCGGATCCGGCGTGTGGTTCCACAAAAGCCGTTGAGCCTCCTGCGGACGGAAAGCGTCGAAGATGCGCAGGCGCAGGCCCAGCGCGGCCGCCAGGGAAATGGCGCGGCTGAGATGTGCCGCCGCTTCGCCGTGCAGCCAGCAGTCGGCCCGGGCATAGACGGGCTGACCGGTGAAATTGTCCGCCGTCGCATAGGCGAGCGCCACGTCGACGTCGAAGGCGGGGGGAAGGATGGCGACCAGACTCATATACGGACAACCTATGCAGAAGGCGAAGGACGCGGCAGTATAGCCGCCACTTCGTGGGTTTCCGCGGGATTTTCCGGATTTTGACCATACTCGCTTTCGATTGTAGTACGCAAAGTTGCTCGGCGGCCGTCCTTCGCAATCAGGACGTTCTGGCCTGTCGTTCGCGGGCCATGACGCGCGGCCAATCCGAGGCATTGATGCCGATGATCGCGGCGGTGCTGGATGAGGCCGGGCTGGGCTGGCCCGAAATCTCGCTCATCGGCGTGACCGTCGGGCCCGGCACTTTCACCGGCATTCGCATCGGCCTGGCGGCGGCGCGGGGTCTCGCCCTGGCCGCCCACCTTCCTATCGCCGGGATCGGTACCTGCGAGGCGCTTGCCCATGGGGTCGCCGCCGAAGAGCGCCGGGGGCGCACCCTGCTGGTGGTGGTGGACAGCAAAAGAGCGGATCTTTTCGTGCAGGCCTTCGATGAGCGGCTCGTGCCCCTGGGACCGCCGGCCGGAATGGCCCCGGTCAAGGCTCTCGACCTGGCTCCCGGTCCCCTGTTGCTGGCCGGTGACGCGGCGGAACGTCTGGTCGCGCTGAGGCCCGACGCCGTGCTGTCGTCGGCACCGGTCCATCCCGACGCGAGGATCGTCGCCCGGCTCGCGGCCGTCCGCCATGCCGCGGGCACCGCCTTGCCGGCCGAGCCGATCTATTTGCGACCGCCGGACGTCACCCTGCCCGCGCGTCGGGAACCTGGCCAAAGCGAGCCTGTCTGCCGATGATGAGCGTCGATTTTCTGCCGATCGAGGCGGCGCACGCCGCCTTGCTGGCCGGCATGCATCGGATCTGCTTCACCGAACCCTGGGACGAAAAGGCCATGCGGGAGCTTCTCGCCATGCCCGGAACCTATGGCTTTCTGGCGGCCGAGGCGGGAAAACTTCCACGGGGATTCATCATGTGCAGGACGGCCGGCGACGAGGCCGAGGTCTTGACCCTCATGGTGCTGCCGACCCATCGCCGGAAAGGGCTGGCGCAAGGTCTGCTCGACCATGGGATGACCGAGGCGGCGGCAGGCGGCGCGGCCGTCATATTTTTGGAAGTGGCCGCGGATAATGAGGCGGGGCGGGCTCTTTATTCAGCGATGGGGTTCGAACAAGTCGGTTGCCGCCCTCATTACTATGGGAATGTCATCGACGCATTGGTGATGCGGCGTCCTCTGGCGACCATCGCATAGATCAATCAGCTCTTCTGAATATACAATTTATGGATGCCATCGACAGGTTCGCCCGGTTCCGGTTCCAGAGATAAAACGAGATGCCCCAGTTCTCGTACGGAGCGGGGGACATTACGAATGGGTTCCCCTCCCCGCAAACGGACCTCCAGTCTGTCTCCCGACTGCATTTTTTCAATCACCAACTTGGTCTTGACGAAGGTCATTGGACATAGCTCGTTGATGATGTCCAGGTAGTAGTTAACGATCTCAGTCACGGGATATTCCGAAGTTTTGTCTGGGTAACATTGTATATTGCCATGGCTTCTAAAACAAACTATATAAGCTGCCAGCTTTTGTAATTAGAAGGCCGCCTTACAATGTCTGATCAATCCAACCAAAACGAACTGCTGGCTCTTACCACGCAGATCGTGGCGGCCCATGTGGCCAATAACACCGTGGCCGTGACTGATTTGCCTCAGCTCATTCACGAAGTATTCCGTACGCTGTCGTCAGTGGGCACCGTTCCGGTTGCTCTTGAGCGTCCGCAACCTGCGGTTCCGGTGAAGAAGTCGGTGACGCCCGACTACATTATTTGTCTGGAAGATGGCAAGAAGCTCAAGATGCTGAAGCGTCATCTGAAGACAGCCTACAATATGTCGCCCGAAGAATACCGCGATCGCTGGGGACTGGCCGCCGACTATCCGATGGTCGCGCCCAATTACGCCCAGCATCGCAGTTCCCTGGCCAAGAAGATCGGTCTGGGGACCAAGCCGCGCAAGCGTCGCCGCGCTGCTCAGTAAGCGTTGAATCCGAACCGGAGCCGCCGAGAGACCCCCTCACGGCGGCTCCGCGTTTGTCGTTGCAAATTCTTTGATATATCGGTTACAACCCGGTCATGATCTCGCGAATCGAACAGCGATGCATCGAGAGAGGGATGAAAATGACCGAGCAGCGTCGGGTGATTGCCCGTGTGCTGTCCGATGCGGTCGATCATCCTGATGTCGAAGAAGTCTACCGACGGGCAACGGCGATCGATCCGAACATCAGCATTGCGACCGTCTATCGGACGGTCCGCCTGTTCGAGGAGGCCAATATCCTCGAGCGTCATGATTTCGGTGATGGACGGGCCCGTTACGAAGAGGCACCCGAGGCGCATCACGATCATCTGATCGATGTGCAAAGCGGTCGCGTCATCGAGTTTCAGAATCCCGAAATCGAGGCTTTACAGCGCGAAATCGCACGCCGGTTCGGCTATCGGTTGGTCGGGCATCGGCTCGAACTCTATGCCGTGCCGTTGACGGCCGGCGAGGACGGCGAGACTCAATGATTCCGGCCGGCGGTCATCGGCGCCGAATGTCGAACGAGGGATAATGATAGCCGAGGTGTCCGACGTGGGTGAAGCGGGAGCGGCTAGCCTCGAGGTGCGTCTGGCCTCGTCTTCCGACGAAGTCGAAGCGGCGCAGCGTTTGCGCTATCGCGTCTTTTACGACGAGATGGGGGCGCTGCCGACGCCCGAGATGGCTGCCCAGGGGCGCGACTTTGACGAGTTCGACCTCGTTTGCGACCATCTCCTGGTGATCGACCGCAAGAGGGGGGCCGGTGCCGAGGGCGTGGTCGGCACCTACCGCCTGCAACGGCGCGACACACCGAAATTCCAGCGATTCTATACCGCCAGCGAATACGACATCAGCAAGATCGCGGCCTTCCCCGGACATGTCCTGGAGCTTGGGCGCTCCTGCGTCGATCCGGCTTACCGGACCCGCATGACCATGCAATGCCTGTGGCGGGGCATCGCCGGATATGTCTTTTCCCACAACATCGATCTGATGTTCGGTTGCGCCAGTCTCCACGGGACCGATCCGCAGGCGCTGGCCGTGCCGCTCAGTTTCCTCTATCACAATCATCTGGCTCCCGAATCGATCCGGCCGCGTGCCTTGCCGGGACTGTTCGCCGAGATGAATTTGCTGCCGGCCGACTCGCTCAGCGCGCGCCGCGCGGTGGTCGAGCTGCCCCCCCTGATCAAGGGTTATCTTCGGTTGGGAGGATTCGTCGGTGACGGGGCGGTGATCGACCGCCAGTTCAACACCACGGATGTCTGCGTGATCGTCAAGACGGATCTGATCACCGACAAATATTTCCGTCATTACGACCGTACCGCCACGCGCAATCTATGATTTCGTCGCGCACGGTTGCCGGGTCCGGGGGCACGCCATGACGGACCGGCCATCAACGGAAACGGAGGCCGACGGCCTCAGTCAGACCAAGGCCATGCACAGGCCCGTCACCGCCGTCCTGCGGTTGTGCGCGTTTGTACTCTGGATGCTGGCTCTCGTGCCGGCCGTCGCTCTTTTGGGGGCGAGCGGTCTGGTCGGGCCCTGCCGGAGCGTCGCCCTGTTTTTTTGGCGCGGCGCCGTCCACATCCTCGGCATTCGCCTGATCGTCCGGGGAACGCCTTGCCCGGATCGGCCTTTGCTGTTCGTCGCCAATCATGCCTCCTACCTCGATATCGCGGTGATCGGCGCCCTGGTGCCGGCCGCTTTCGTCGCCAAGCAGGAGGTGGGCCAGTGGCCAGGCATCGGTTTTCTGGCGAAATTGGGCCGAACGGTCTTCATCGAGCGGCGGGCGCGGCGCAGCAAGGTCCAGAAGGATCTGATGATCGGCCGTCTGTTGGAATTGGGCGAATCGCTGGTTTTGTTTCCCGAAGGCACCAGCAACGACGGAAACCGGGTCCTGCCGTTCAAGAGCGCCCTGCTCTCGGTGGCGGAGGCCCGCCTGCCGGATGGCCGGCCGCTTCCCGTGCAGCCCCTTTCGCTCGCCTATACGCATCTCGGCGGCTTGCCGATGGGGCGGGGTTGGCGGCCTTACTACGCTTGGTACGGTGACATGGAACTGGCGCCCCACTTATGGACGATGCTGGGCCTGGGCCGCGTGACGGTCGAGGTCGATTTTTATCCGGCGGTGACACTCGACCAGTTCGGCTCCAGGAAGGCGCTGGCCGATCACTGCCACGACGTCATAAGACGGGGGGTCGTCGATGCTCTTGCCGGTCGCGGCGGCCAGGCTCCGCTGACGGGCTCCGTTACGGTTGGGTAACTTGACTTCCCCCCAGCCGATGTTAGTTATCAACAGGTGGGGGGCTTGTCTCTCCCTTCTCCATACTTGAGTATTTGATCTTTGGCGAAGAAACTTTTCATCAGAACCTATGGCTGCCAGATGAATGTTTATGATTCCGCCCGGATGGCGGACGTTCTGGCGCCTTTGGGCTATGGGGCCACCGAACGGGTCGAGGAGGCCGATATGGTCATCCTCAATACCTGTCACATCCGTGAGCACGCCGAAGACAAAGTCTTCTCGGAGCTGGGACGTCTGCGCCTGCTGAAGGAGGACCGGTCCGGCCGGGGCGGGCTGATCATCGCCGTCGCCGGCTGCGTCGCCCAGGCCGAGGGCGAGGAGATTCTGACCCGCGCGCCTTACGTCGATATCGTTCTCGGCCCGCAGACCTATCATCGGCTGCCCGAAATGGTCGCCCAGGCCAGCCGTGCCGGGAGCCGGGTTCTGGAAACCGATTTTCCCGCCGAGCCGAAGTTCGATCATCTGCCGGCGCCGTCGGCGCAGGGACCGGCGGCCTTCCTGTCGGTGCAGGAGGGATGCGACAAATTCTGCAGTTTCTGCGTCGTGCCCTACACCCGTGGCGCCGAATATTCCCGTTCGGTTTCGGCCGTACTGGCCGAAGCCAAGGGTCTGGCCGATCAGGGCGTGCGCGAGATCACCCTTTTGGGACAGAACGTCAACGGCTATCACGGCGAGGGGCCCGGCGGCGAAGGTTGGGGATTGGGCCGTCTGATCGGCGCTCTCGCCGAGGTGCCGGGGATCGAGCGGATCCGTTACACCACATCGCATCCGCGCGACATGAGCGACGATCTGATCGCCGCCCATCGCGACATTCCTCAATTGATGCCGTTCCTGCATCTGCCCGTGCAGTCGGGTTCGGATCGCGTCCTGGCCCGGATGAACCGGCAGCATACCGCCGACGATTACCGTCGCCTGATCGGTCGCCTGCGCGACGCGCAGCCGGATATCGCCTTGTCGTCCGATTTCATCGTCGGCTTTCCGGGCGAAAGCGACGCCGATTTTGCCGCGACGCTGGCGTTGATCAGCGATATCGGTTTCGCCCAGGCCTATTCCTTCAAATACAGTCCACGGCCGGGAACGCCGGCGGCGGCGATGGACGATCAGGTCGACGAAACCCGCAAGGAGGAGCGTCTGGCCGCCGTCCAGGACTTGATCGGACGCCAGGCCGTCGCTTTCAACCAGGCTTGCGTCGGACGGAGTTTCGACGTGCTTCTCGACCGCCCGGGCCGCCATCCCGGCCAGCTCATCGGCCGCAGCCCTTACATGCAATCGGTCTTTGTCACCGCTCCGGAGACCATGTTGAACACGGTCCAGCGCCTGCAAGTGATCGGCGCGCATCCCAATTCCCTGGCGGCAACCCTTTTGGAGCGTCGAGCCTGCGCGTGACCGATTCTTTGTCCGATAACGCCCGAATCATCCGGGAATTCGACGACAATGCCTTGTTGCAGATGTTGTTCGGTCCCACCAACGCTCATCTCGAACGGATCGAGCGGCAACTCGGCGTCCGCGTGACCTCCCGTGGCAATACGGTGGCCATCGACGGTCCGGCCGGCCGGGTCGAAGAGGCCCTGACCGTTCTCGATGAGCTTTATCGCAGATTGAGGGATGGCCAGCCAGTGGGGCCGGCCGACATCGATGCCGCGCTGCGCATGGTCGCGCAAGGGCTGCCCGGCGGCGATCGGCCCGTCTATATCACGCGCAAGCGCCACATCGCGGCGCGCTCTCCCGTCCAGGCGGATTACATGCGCGCCATGGACGAGCGGGAACTGGTGTTCGGCCTGGGGCCGGCCGGTACCGGCAAGACTTATCTGGCGGTCGCCAAGGCCGTTTCCATGATGGTCAAGGGCGAGGTCGACCGCATCATCCTGTCGCGCCCCGCCGTCGAGGCCGGTGAGCGCCTCGGTTTTCTGCCGGGCGACATGCGCGACAAGGTTGATCCCTATCTGCGTCCGCTCTACGACGCCCTGCATGACATGCTGCCGGGCGATCAGGTGGCGAAAAGGCTGGCCGCCGGCGACATCGAGGTGGCGCCGCTGGCTTTCATGCGCGGCCGCACCCTGGCCAGTTCCTTCGTCATTCTCGACGAGGCGCAAAATACCACGCCGGTGCAAATGAAGATGTTCCTGACCCGTTTGGGCGAGCATTCGCGCATGGTGGTCACGGGTGATCTGTCGCAGATCGATCTGCCTGCCGGTTCGCGCTCGGGGCTCAAGGATGCCCTGGATATTCTGGAGGGGGTGCCTTCGATCGGCGTCGTCCGGTTCACCGACCGCGATGTGGTTCGGCACGGCCTGGTCGCCGAGATCGTCCGCGCTTATGACAATCATGATCGCCACCGCGAGGGGCGAAACGGAGGAGGGGCATCGTGAGCGAGGCCGAGATCGATCTGGCCATGCCCTGCGAGCACTGGAGCGAGGCCCTTGCGGACGTCGAGGGCCTGTGCCGGCGCGTCGTCCTGGCGGCCCTGGACGGCAGCGGTGAGGTTCTGTCCCGCGGCACGCCCGAGCAGGTCGAGGTCAGTCTGGTCCTGGCCGACGATGCCATGGTCCAGGAGTTGAACCGGCAATATCGCGGGCAGGACAAGCCGACCAACGTGCTGTCCTTCGCCGCGCTGGACGGCGATGATGAAATAGCGGTGCCGGACGGCCCCCTGATGCTGGGGGACGTGGTGCTGGCCTTCGAGACGACGACGCGCGAGGCGCTGGCCGAGGGCAAGCCGCTGGCCGATCATTTATCGCATCTGTTGGTACATGGGATTTTGCATCTGCTGGGCTACGACCATCTGGAGGAGGCCGAGGCCGAGGAAATGGAGGGTCGGGAAAGGGTCATATTGGCCGGTCTCGGCATTGCCGATCCTTACGCCCTGCCGCCAGGTTCCGAAGCGGGAGAGGAGCGGATTGAACGGACATGAACGACCCTTCTGGCAGTAGATCGCCCCGTGAAAACGGGGCCAACGACGAATCCCTGGTCCGATCGCTGCGCGCATGGCTGAAGAGCCTGCGCCGCGGCAAATCGGGCGAATCGGTCCGCGAAACCCTTGAGGAACTGTTCGAGGAGCGCGAAGAGGCGTCGATTCCCATCGACGAACATGAGCGCCGACTGCTCGGCAATATCCTGCAACTGCGCGATGTCACCGCCTACAATGTGATGGTGCCCCGGGCCGATATCGTGGCGGTGGATACCCGGGTCACCCTGCAAGGCCTGATCGAGGTGATCAACACCCACGGGCACTCCCGCTATCCGGTTTTTCGCGGCACGCTCGACGATGCCATCGGCCTGGTCCACATCAAGGACGTGCTGATGCTGGTGGCCTCCGGCAAGCCCTTCAGCCTCCAGCGGATCGTTCGGAAAGTGCTGTTCGTTTCGCCGTCGATCCGCCTGCTCGATCTTTTGCTGGAGATGCGCTTGAAGCGCACCCACATGGCCCTGGTTGTCGACGAATATGGCGGTATCGATGGCCTGATGACCATCGAGGACGTGGTCGAGCAGATCGTCGGAGAAATCGAGGACGAGCACGACCACGATGTCGAGCCGGATTATATCGAGCGCCCCGACGGCGTGATCGAAGCCGATGCCCGTCTGCCGATCGAGGATTTGGAGGCGCGCGTCGGGCCGCTGCTCGACGACGAGGACCGCGAGGACGTCGATACCCTGGGCGGTCTGGTTTTCTTCCTGGCCGGACGGGTTCCGTCGCGCGGCGAGTTGATCAATCATCCCTCGGGACTGGAATTCGAAGTGGTCGACGCCGACCCCAGGCGGATCAAGCGTCTTAGGGTCCGCAATGTGCCGAAGCCGGAGGATCGCGCCGCTTGAACGCCCTTTTTTCGCGCCTTGCGGGCGCCGCTCTCCGCCTCGCCCACCAGCATGGCTGGCGGCGGCGCGGTCTGGCCGTTTTGCTTGGTGTCCTGGCCGCCCTGGCCTTGCCGCCCATCCATGCGCTTCCCCTCCTGTGGATTGCCTTTCCGGGCCTGATTCTCCTGCTCGACGGCGGATCGGGGGGCCGCCAGGCGTTCACCGACGGCTGCTGGTTCGGCTTCGGACATTTTTCCCTGGGACTCTACTGGATTTCCTACGCCCTGCTCGTCGACCCGGTTCGCTTCGGCTGGCTGGTCCCCGTCGCCGTCTTCGGCCTGGGCGGCCTGCTCGGCCTCTTCGTCGGCGCCGCCACCTTCTTCGCCCGTCGTCTGGCGCCGCCCGGGGTGCCCCGGGTCCTGGCGCTGGCGTTGGCCTGGGTGTTGTTCGAATGGGTGCGCAGTTGGATCTTCACCGGCTTCTCCTGGAATTTGATCGGTTCGGTCTGGATGCCGGTCCTGCCCGTCGTGCAGTTCGCCGCCGTCGCCGGAACCTATGGCCTGGGGCTGCTGACCGTCGCCGCCGCCGCCATGCCCGCCCTGCTGGTCCGTCCCAGCCGGTCCCATCGGAGCGCGGTGGTGGCCAGCCTGCTGGTGCTGGCTATGGTCGCCGTCTGGGGAAGCGTGCGTTTGGCCGATGGCGGCGTGCCCACCGTGACGGGTGTCCGTTTGCGTCTGGTGCAGCCCAACATCGAACAGACGCTGAAATGGAAGCCGGAGATGCGCATGGCTCATCTCCAGGAGCATCTCGACCTCACCTTGTCGCCGGGCTGGGACAAGGTGACCGACGTCATCTGGTCGGAGACGGCGGCTCCGTCCTTCCTTGAGCGCGACGGCGTGGCACGGAGCCTGATCGCCGCGGTCACGCCGCCGGGGGGATTGCTGATCACCGGCGCGGTCCGCGGCACGCCGCCGGGCGTTGAACCGTTTCGCGTGTGGAACAGCATGCTCGCCCTGACGCGGCAAGGTGATATCGCGGCGACCTACGACAAGGCCCATCTGGTGCCCTTCGGGGAATATGTGCCGCTGCATAGCCTGCTGCCCCTCGACAAGATTACCGCCGGCAGCGTCGATTTCACGCCCGGTCCGGGCGTGTCGACCCTGCTGCTGCCCGGTTTGCCCCCGGCCGGCCCCTTGATCTGTTACGAGGTGATCTTTCCCGGCGAGGTGGTGGACCGGACCCATCGTCCGGGGTGGCTGCTCAATCTGACCAACGACGGCTGGTACGGCATCAGCGCCGGTCCCTATCAGCATTTCGCCGCGGCCCGCCTGCGTGCCGTCGAGGAAGGCCTGCCTCTCGTCCGGGCGGCCAATACGGGCATTTCCGGAGTGATCGATCCTTACGGTCGGGTTCTCGCCCGGTTGCCGCTGGGCACCCGGGGCATTCTCGATGCCGACTTGCCCACACCGCTGCCGGCGGAAATGCCGTTCGCGCGATTCGGCCTGTTCGCCCCATTGGTTTTATGGGTATTGACTATGTTTTGCCTCGTTTTTTGGCTGCGGGTGTTTAGGGCTGGTTGAATTCCTGGAGGGGTGGAGCGACTTTCAGTAACTGATGTATGTTGACTGGTATAGAGTAGTATGCCTAAAGTGATAGCGCGTGACAGCCAATCCGATCAGGCTCGTCTGTCCGCGATCACCGACCTTCGATGTCAACATCCTTCTCTCATGGAATCGCCATGGCCCGTGCCGCTAGCAATACCAAACCTTTGAAAACCGACGTCCCCGTTCGCCGATCCGGTCGCGGGCGGACGGCTTCGGGAAAACCCAATCCGATCGACGTGCATGTTGGTGCGCGCGTTCGCCTCCGTCGTACTCTCCTCGGCATGAGCCAGGAAAAGCTGGGCGAGGCCATTGGCCTGACCTTCCAGCAGGTGCAGAAGTATGAGCGCGGCGCCAACCGGATCGGCGCGTCGCGTCTGTTCGATCTGTCGCGGGTGCTCGACGTTCCCGTCTCCTTCTTCTTCGACGACATGTCCGACGACACCTCTTTGCAAAGCCCGCGGATGATCGTCGCCGGTCTCGTCGAGGAATTGCCGGTGTCGCTCGAAGCCGATCCGATGACCAAGCGCGAGACCCTGGAACTGGTGCGCGCCTATTACCGCATCACCGATCCGCAGATCCGCAAGCGGGTTTTCGAGCTGGCCAAGGCCCTGGCCAACGCGAGCGACGCGATCGAGACGAAGTAGGATGGGGGAAGCGCCGGTCGTCGGGGCCGGCGTTTTCTTTCCTGTTCGACGTCTTCACGCTTGAACCGAAGCGCGAAATTCTGTAACTAACAACACCTCGGTTTTGCCGGGGCGTGGAGATTTGACCGCTTGCTGCCACGTAAAATCCAAGGCTAAGTGGGTGCACCGATGGCCTTCCTTCGATGCCCCAGGTCCTGTCGCAACCGGATTTCGGAGGAATCGACTGTGTCGAAGTCCAATTTCCTTTTTACAAGTGAGTCTGTTTCAGAGGGGCATCCCGACAAGGTGTGCGACCGTATTTCGGACGCCATCGTCGATACCTTTCTGACCGCCGATCCCAGCGCCCGCGTCGCCGTCGAGACGCTGTGCACCACCAATCAGATCGTTCTGGCCGGCGAAGTGCGCGGCCCGGACGGCATCACCAGCAAGACCCTGGAAGAGGTAGCCCGGTCCGCGGTCCGCGACATCGGCTACGAGCAGGACGGCTTCCATTGGAAGAACGCCCGCGTCGACGTGTTCGTCCATAAGCAGTCCGCAGACATCGCCATCGGCGTGGACGCGGCCGGCAACAAGGATGAGGGAGCCGGCGACCAGGGCATCATGTTCGGCTATGCCTGCGACGAGACCGCCGTCTTGATGCCGGCGCCCATCTATTATTCCCACGCCATCTTGAAGTCGCTCGCCGAGGCCCGCCATTCCGGGGCCGAGCCTCTGCTCGGGCCCGACGCCAAGAGCCAGGTGACCTTGCAATATGTGAACGGCAAGCCGGTGCGCGCCACCTCGGTGGTGGTCTCGACCCAGCACAGCGGCACGATCGATCAGGACGCCGTCCGCGAGATCGTCCGTCCGCATGTGCTGAACGTGTTGCCCGACGGATGGATGTGCCCGGAAGACCATTTCTACGTCAATCCGACGGGGCGCTTCGTTATCGGCGGCCCCGACGGCGATGCCGGCCTCACTGGCCGCAAAATCATTGTCGACACTTACGGCGGCGCCGCTCCGCACGGCGGCGGGGCCTTCTCGGGCAAGGATCCGACCAAGGTCGATCGGTCGGCCGCCTATGCCGCCCGTTATCTGGCCAAGAACGTCGTCGGCGCCAAATTGGCCGACAAATGCGTCATCCAGTTGAGCTACGCCATCGGCGTCTCCAAGCCGTTGTCGGTCTATGTCGATACTTTCGGAACCGCCAAGGTTGACGAGGACAAACTTTCGGACGTCCTGCAGCAGCTGGTCGATCTGAGCCCGCGCGGCATCCGCACCCATCTGGGCCTCAACCGCCCGATCTATGCGCGGACTGCCGCTTACGGCCACTTCGGCCGCGAGCCCGAGAGCGACGGCGGCTTCTCCTGGGAGCGCCTGGATCTGGTCGATCAACTGAAGACGGCTTTGGCCTGAGGGTCTGAGCAGCCTCCATGCCGGAAACGGCGCGGAGGCGTCTAATCCATGCTTTAGGGCTTGGCGCGGTCATCGCGTCGAGCCCTAAAGTGTTTCTATATGAGGCATCTTGGGGTGCTTCGGGAGCCGCTCGGGCTGAAGCGTTCGCCAGTCAAAACGCCAACACGCCGGAACGCGGACGTCATGCGAGGAATCTAAGGGAATGATCCACGAGGGTCCGCGTTTTTTTGGCCGGCGCCGCGGCAAGGCTCTGCGAGCCACCGGCCGATCCCTCGTTGAAACCCTGTTGCCCCGGCTGACCATCGGGGAGCCGCGGCCGGGCGATAGCCTGGATCCGGGAGGCCTGTTCGACGTTCCGCCGAAGGAGTTGTGGCTGGAAGTCGGATTCGGCGGCGGCGAGCATCTGGCCTGGCAGGCGGCCAGCCATCCGGACGTCGGCCTGATCGGGGGCGAGGTCTTTCTCAACGGTATCGCCTCGCTGCTCGGCCATATCGACCGCCAGGCCATCGAAAATGTCCGCATCTTCGCCGAGGACGTCCGCCGTCTGTTTCCCGCTTTGCCCGATGCCTGCCTGCGGCGCGTCTTCGTGCTGTTTCCCGACCCCTGGCCGAAGAAACGCCACGCCGAACGCCGCTTCATCGGCGGCGACAATCTCGATCAACTGTCCCGTCTGATGGCCGACGGCGCCGAACTTCGCATCGCCACCGACGATGAGACCTACAAGGCTTGGGCGCAAAGCCAGATGGCGGCGCGGGCCGATTTTGAAAATGTCACCGTCGACCCTCTCGTCAAGGTCGAGGACTGGCCGGCCACCCGCTATGAGGCAAAAGCCCGCGAACAGGGGCGACAGCCGATTTTCTTGCGCTATCTGCGAAAGCCCCGCTGACGACGTTGGTCAGCGGGCGCTGTTGGCGCCGCCCACGGACCCGCAGTCGGAACCGACATACCGCATTTCGGTTTCGTGGATCGTGCCGTGGGAGGCGCCGGTGGGATCGGTGGATTGTGTTTCGACGTGGCTGAATACCCTGTCGCCTTCATCCACCCTCTCGCCCTTGCCGCTGCTCCTGGTGCCTTGGATCGTGCAATCCCAGGAGTAAGACACCTTGTTGCCCGACTTCGAGGTGATGGTCGGCTTGCAGCCTGTGGGCTGCAAAGCCTTCGCCGCCGCGGAAAAATCACTGGAGGAGAGGCAGATGCGGCCGGTTCCCGAGGTCAGTTCCTCCATGCGCTTGCGCTTCTCCGGCGGCATCGCTTGCAAGGATTTTTCGAGCGCGGCATGCGCCGCCGCCCTTTGGGCCAGCACGTCCTGGCCGTCGCGGATCATCTTGAGGGGGCGCACCTCCCACAGGCCGGGCTTCAGCGGCAAGTCGCCGATATCGGAAGCCAGGGCGGAGCCGGCGGTGAAAAGGAGTAACAGAAGGGAACTGAACCTGCGCATCACCCCACCTCGTGCGATAGATAAAAATACAAGTAATTTCAATGTATTGCCCACGATGATGAGTGGTAGCGCGATTCTCGCGCCGGTTCAAAAGACAAGTTCGTGACGCCCGGCTGGCCCCGTCGGCGCCGGGCATCGGGAAGCAAGGCCTATGCCGGCCGATAGGATCGAGACAAAAGGCTTGCAGGCGGAGCGTTGATGGCTATAGTGGCGCCTGACACATTCTTGTGGTCCCGCCCCAGAGGCGGGGTTGTAAGGGTGGGCCGCTGGCCCACTTTTTTGCTTTTTTTAGGGGCCTTGCTTTCCATTTTCATATGGGATTGAAAGCGGGGTCAGGGTTTGGCAAGCGCCGCATCGCGCGGTGTGGGTAAGTCGTCGGAAGGCCGCTGGATTTGGAGATCGAGAATCGCATCTCGGCCATGGTCGCGCCGTCGCTGGATGCCATGGGTTACGAATTGGTTCGCGTGCTCCTGCAGGGGCGACAGAACCTGACCTTGCAGGTCATGGCCGAGCGTCGCGACCGTCAGCCGATGACCGTTGATGATTGCGCCGAGATCAGCCGATCGATATCGGCTATTCTCGACGTCGAGGACCCGATTGCCGAAGCCTATACCTTGGAAGTGAGTTCGCCTGGGATCGATCGGCCGCTCACTCGTCCGCAGGATTTTGATCGTTTCGCCGGCTTCGAAGCCAAAGTTGAAACGGTGCAGCCGGTGGAAGGGCGCAAGCGCTTCCGCGGTCAGGTAATGGGTATGAACGACGACAGCCAGGTTCGTCTGGTTGTGGAAACCGGTGAAATCGCCATCCCGCTGGCGAGCATCAAGTCTGCCAAGCTCGTCTTGACGGATGCCTTGATTGCCGCAGCGACGAAGGCTCAAGAACAGTAGGCCCGAGAACGGACCCCATGGAACGCACAGCAGCACTCCCCCGCCCCGAACTCCTTCAGGTCGCCGACGCGGTCGCCCGTGATAAAGGGATCGACCGTGACGAAGTCCTGGAGGCTATGGAACAGGCCATTCAGAAGGCCGGACGCTCCAAATATGGCCATGAGCACGATATTCGTGCCCATATCGATCGCAAAAACGGCGAAATCCAGCTCTCCCGCTTCATGGAAGTGGTGGAAACGGTAGAGAACGAGGCCACGCAACTGACCGTGGCCCAGGCTCGCCGCAAGAAGGCGGATGTTGCGGTCGGCGAGTTCATCGTCGATTCCCTGCCGCCGATCGATTTCGGTCGAATCGCCGCCCAGACCGCCAAGCAGGTCATCGTGCAGAAGGTCCGCGACGCCGAGCGTCAGCGCCAATATGCCGAATTCAAGGACCGCACCGGCGAAATCGTCAACGGCCTCGTCAAACGTGTCGAGTTCGGCAATGTGGTGGTCGATCTCGGTCGAGCCGAGGCGTTGCTTCGCCGCGACGAACTGATCCCCCGCGAGACCTTCCGGACCGGCGACCGGGTGCGGGCTTATATCTACGACGTTCGCCAGGAACCCCGTGGGCCGCAGATCTTTCTTTCGCGCACCCATCCGCAGTTCATGGCCAAGCTGTTCGCCCAGGAAGTGCCCGAGATCTATGACGGTATCATCGAGATCAAGTCGGTTGCCCGCGATCCGGGCTCTCGCGCCAAGATCGCCGTGATCAGCCGCGATTCGGGCATCGATCCGGTGGGCGCCTGCGTCGGTATGCGGGGTAGCCGCGTGCAGGCCGTGGTGGCGGAGCTGCAGGGCGAGAAGATCGACATCATCCAGTGGTCGGCCGATCCGGCCACCTTCATCGTTAACGGCCTGGCGCCCGCCGAGGTGGCCAAGGTGGTTCTCGACGAGGAGGCGAACCGCATCGAGGTGGTGGTTCCCGACGATCAGCTCAGCCTGGCCATCGGCCGGCGCGGCCAGAACGTCCGCTTGGCCTCGCAGCTTACCGGCTGGGACATCGACATCCTGACCGAGGCCGAGGAATCCGAACGGCGCACCGAGGAATTCAAGTCGCGCTCCCGGATGTTCATCGAGGCCCTCGACGTCGACGACGTGATCGCCCATCTTCTGGTGACCGAAGGTTTCTCCTCGGTGGAGGAGGTGACCTTCGTGCCGCTTGAGGATCTGACCGACATCGAAGGGTTCGATGAGGCGATCGCCGGCGAATTGCAGCAGCGTGGCCGCGTCTTCCTGGAAGAGCAGGACGCGCGCAATGAGACGCGGCGCAAGGATCTGGGCGTCACCGACGAAGTGGCGGCTATTGCCGGTCTGACCACCAGCATGCTGGTGACTCTGGGTGAGAAGGGGGTGAAGACCCTTGACGATCTGGCCGATCTGGCCGGCGATGAACTGATCGAGATGTTGGGCAAGGACAAGCTCTCCCTCGATGACGCCAATGCCGCGATCATGGCCGCCCGGGCTCATTGGTTCGATGGCGAGGGCGGTCAGGCCTGACGGGTTCGGCGCGAGGACCCCGCATGGCGGAAGAGCGTCCACCCGAGACTTTGACGGAAGGGCCGGTCGAAAGCGGGGCGGACAGCCCCGACTTCGAGGAAAAGGGCCCGAACCGGCGCTGTATCGTCACCGGCCGGGTCTTGCCGGTGGAGCAGATGATCCGCTTCGTCGTGGGGCCGGACGGGGTGGTGGTTCCCGACATCGAGGCGCGGCTCCCCGGTCGCGGGTTATGGTTGAGCGCCGGATGGAATATGGTAAATACGGCTGTGGCGAAAAATCTTTTCGCCAAGTCGTTCCGTCGGAAGGTCGTCGCGCCGGCCGATCTTGCCGAGACGATCGCCGGACTGCTTCTGCGCCGTTGCCTGGAGAGGATAGGCCTGGCACGGCGCGCGGGCCAGGCGATTACGGGATTTGAAAAGGTCCGCGGCGAGTTGAAGGCCGGGCGTGGCGCGGTTCTGCTGGCCGCCGCCGACGGCGCGGCCGATGGACGTGATAAGATTAGGGCGCTGGCTCCCGCCCTGCCGCTGGTTGCGGTATTGAGCAGTGAGGAGCTGGGTGCCGCTTTCGGCCGCAGTCATGCCGTGCACGCTTTGCTAACGGCGGGACGGTTGGCGGATGGCTTGAAAATCGATGCTACGCGCCTGGCGGGTATGCGCCGGATTGAACCCGGATGTAATGATGTCTGAGATGCGAGGACCTGCGTCCCCGCGGAAACGAGAGTAAATCGAACCGATGACCGAGTCCAATGACCCCGACCGGAAAGCACCGTTGAAGCTGTCACCGGGCAAGCTTGAATTGAAGAAGACCGTGGAGACCGGCCAGGTGCGGCAGAGCTTTTCGCATGGCCGCTCCAAGGTTGTCACCGTCGAGGTGCGCAAAAAGCGGACTTTCGCGACGGGAGCCGGCGGCGTTCTGCACGAAGTCAAGGAGGGCCCTCGTCCTCCCGAGTTCGAGCAGATGGTGGCTCCGGCCGTCGTCGAGGTTGGCGAAACGCCGGCGGTGCATCCGCTGCATGATCTGACCTCCGGCGAAAAGGCCACCCGTGCCCGTGCCCTGCAGGATGCCCGCCGCGCCGAGGACGAGGCGCGCCGTCGCGCCGCCGACGAGGAGCTGCGCCGCAGCCTGGAAGAGGAAGCCCGCCGGCTCGCCGCCGAGGAGGCCGCCCTTAACGCTCCGCCGGTGGTCGAACCCGCACCGGAACCGGAGCCCGTGGCCCCCGCGCCGTCCGCGGCTCCGGCTTCCGCCGAAACCACGGCCGCCGCCGCCGCGCCCGCGTCCACTGCCCCGTCGGCTTCGCCTGCGGCGACTACTGCGACCGCCACCACGCCCGCCGCTCCGGCAGCCAAGGCGGCGACCGAGGAAGAGGAAGAGGAAGACCGCGGCAAGCGTCCGGGTCGGCCCGCGCCTCATAAGCCGGTGCCGGTGGTCAAGAGGACCGAGCCCCGCCGCCGTGAAGGCAAGCTGACCATTACCGCCGCCCTGGACGACGACGATCGCGGTCAGCGCGGTCGCTCGCTGGCCGCCGTGAAGCGCGCCCGTGAACGCGAGCGGCTTAAGCAATTGCAGAAGGCGAGCGAGAAGGTTATTCGCGAAGTCGTCATTCCCGAAACCATCGCGGTCCAGGAATTGGCCAACCGTATGGCCGAACGCGGCGCCGACGTGATCAAGTGCCTGATGCGCAATGGCATCATGGCGACGATCAATCAGGTGATCGACGCCGACACCGCCGAGCTGGTGGTTTCCGAATTCGGTCATACGCCCAAGCGCGTCGCCGATTCGGACGTCGAGATCGGCTTGTCCGGCGTGAGCGACGCCGATTCCAACCTGATCCAGCGTCCGCCCGTGGTGACGGTCATGGGCCATGTCGATCATGGCAAGACCTCGCTTCTGGATGCGCTCCGCGCCACCGACGTGGTGTCGGGGGAAGCCGGCGGCATTACCCAGCATATCGGCGCCTACCAGGTCGCGGTGCATGGCGGCCAGCGGATCACCTTCATCGATACGCCCGGCCACGAAGCCTTCACCGCCATGCGCGCCCGTGGCGCCAACATGACCGACATCGTCGTTCTGGTGGTGGCGGCCGACGACGGCATCATGCCGCAGACGGTCGAGGCCATCCGCCACGCCAAGGCGGCCAAGGTGCCGATCATCGTCGCCATCAACAAGATCGACAAGCCGGACGCCAATGTCGAGCGCGTCCGCCAGGAACTGTTGCAGCACGAACTGGTGACCGAGGAACTGGGCGGCGACGTTCTGGCCGTCGAGGTTTCGGCGAAGAAGCGGATCAATCTCGACAAGCTCGAGGAGGCCATCCTTCTCCAGGCCGAAATCCTCGATCTCAAGGCCAATCCCGATCGTGCCGCGCAAGGCGTGGTGATCGAGGCGAAGATCGAACGCGGCCGGGGTTCCGTGGCCACGGTCCTGGTGCAGAAGGGCACCCTGCATGTCGGCGACGTATTCGTCGCCGGGGCGGAGTGGGGGCGTGTGCGCGCGCTGATCGATGATCGCGGCAACAAGGTCGAGCAGGCCGGCCCCTCGGCGCCGGTCGAGGTTCTGGGACTGGCCGGCACGCCGTCCGCCGGCGACGATTTCGTCACCGTCGAGACCGAGGTCCGGGCCCGCGAGGTCGCCGGCTATCGTCAGCGCAAGGAACGTGACGCCAAGGCTGCCGCCGGGGCGCGCGGAACTCTCGAAGAGATGTTCTCCAAGATCGCCGCGGGCGAAGCCAAGGAGCTTCCCGTGGTCATCAAGGGCGACGTCCAAGGCTCGGTGGAAGCCATCGTTTCGACCTTGGAAAGAATGGGAACCGACGAGGTCAAGGTCCGCGTTCTTCATTCGGCCGTCGGCGGCATCAACGAATCCGACATTACCCTGGCCAAGGCGTCCAACGCCCTGATCATCGGCTTCAATGTGCGCGCCAATCCGCAGGCCCGCGATATGGCGCGGCGCGACACCGTCGACATCCGCTACTATTCGATCATCTATGACGTGGCTGACGATCTGCGCCAGGCGCTGACCGGCATGCTGGCTCCGACCCTGAAGGAGCGTTTCCTCGGCAATGCCGAGATCCGCGAGGTGTTCTCCATCAGCAAGATCGGCAAGGTGGCCGGCTGCCTGATCACCGAGGGCATGGTCAAGCGGGGCGCGAAGGTGCGCCTGTTGCGCGACGATGTGGTCATTCACGAGGGTGCGCTGGGTCAGCTCAAGCGTTTCAAGGACGATGTCCGCGAAGTGCGCGAGGGCTACGAGTGCGGCATGTCGTTCGAGAACTACAACGACATCCAGGTCGGTGATGTGATCGAATGCTTTGAGATCGAGGAGATCGCCGGCACCCTCTGATCCTTTCGGGTCAGCCAAGTGGTGAGCGGTCTTTCGGTGGAGGATGTGCCATGAGCCGAGGGCAACGGGCACCCAGTCAGCGCCAGCTTCGCGTCGGCGAGGAATTGCGCCACGCTATCGCCAACATTCTGGAACGCGGCGACATCCGTGACGTGGATGTCGCCGGGCGTCCGGTCACGGTAACCGAGGTGTCGGTCAGCCCCGATCTTCGGAATGCGACGGTGTTCGTCATTCCGTTGGGCGGGGGTGAAAACGCCTCCCTGCTGGCCGGGCTGAAAAGGGTCCGGCCATATCTGCGCCACGAAGTGGCGCGGATGGTGCAGATGCGGATGGTTCCCGACCTTTCTTTCGTTGCCGATACGACATTCGACAATGCCAGCCGCATCGAGGCGCTGCTGCATAGTCCCGAGGTGCGGCGCGATCTGGGCGAGGAACCGGCCGAAGACGGGGAGACCCGGACGGAGTCCGACGAAGGCCAGGACGATGGGGCGTAGGAAAGGCGGGCAGCCCATCAACGGCTGGATCGCCATCGATAAGCCGCTCGGCATGACGTCGACCGCCGTGGTGACCAAGGTGCGCCGGATGACCGACGCGGCCAAGGTCGGGCATGGCGGAACGCTCGATCCACTGGCCAGCGGCATTCTGCCCATCGCCCTTGGCGAAGCCACCAAGACCGTCGCCTATGTCATGGACGGAGCGAAAAGCTATCGCTGGCAGGTAACCTGGGGCGAAGCGCGGAGCACCGACGACGGCGAGGGCGAGGTCGTGGCGACCAGCGAGAATCGCCCGAGCCTGGCCGACATCGAGGCGGTCCTGCCGCGCTTTCTGGGCGAGATCGAACAGGTGCCGCCCGCCTATTCGGCGGTGAAGATCGGAGGTCAGCGCGCCTATGCTTTGGCGCGCGCCGAACAGAGCGTCGAATTGCGGCCGCGCATTGTGCGCATCGACAGTTTCACCATGATCGAATCGACGCCCGAGAGCGCCACCTTCGAGGTTGGCTGCGGAAAAGGGGCCTATATCCGCTCGCTGGCGCGCGACTTGGCCTTGGCCCTGGACACCGTCGGCTATGTGTCTTCGCTACGGCGGACTCGCTGCGGGCCGTTTGACGAAATCAACGCGATTTCCCTGGATATGCTCGAAGAGTTTGGGCATAGTGCCGCGTCTGCGAATTTAGTGCTTCCCGTTGAGACCGTGCTGGACGACATCCCGGCTCTGGCCTTGACGGAAGATGAGGCCCGTCGCCTGCAGAATGGGCAGTCCCTGTCGGTCCTCCGGCTGGCTGCCTTGAATCCTCACACGTCCATATCCGCCGGTGTAACCGTGCGAGCCATGGCCGAAGAGCGATTGGTGGCGTTGGCCCGTATCGATGGCGCCGAGTTGCGTCCGATACGTGTGTTGAACCTTTGAATATGGAGTAGACGATGTCGATCACCGCCGAGCGCAAGCAAGAGCTCATCAAGGAATATGCCACCACCGGATCCGACACCGGTTCGCCGGAAGTTCAAGTGGCCATTCTGTCCGAGCGTATCCGCAATCTGACGGAACATTTCAAGGACCATAAGAAGGATTTCCATTCGCGCCGCGGCCTGCTGATCATGGTCGGCCAGCGTCGCCGCCTGCTGGATTATCTGAAGGCGAAGAACGTCGCTCGTTACGAGCAACTGATCGCCCGTCTCGGCCTGCGCAAGTAAGCTTGTGGTGGTGCCCCGCCTCAAGGGCTCGTCCGTCATCCGGTCGAGCGGGTCTTTGGGTGGCAAGTTTTTTTTTAAAGAACCCGCGCGGGGATGGCTTCGCGCGGGTAGCGTCATATCGGCAGTTCCCCTGCGCCCGCCGGGCATTCCGGCGGGTCGATCCTTCAAGCCGGGAACCATGAAAGCCTTTGGTAAGGCGCGAAATTCTGCCCGGGACCTGGCAATTCGGCCACGTCCCTTGGGATAAGGAAAACAAACGTATGTCGATGTTTAAACCCTTCCGTAAAGAGCTGACCTGGGGTGGCCGCAAGCTGGTTCTGGAGACCGGCACGATCGCCCGCCAGGCCGACGGCGCCGTGCTGGCGACCTACGGGGAGACCAAGGTGCTGTGCACCGTCGTCGGGGCCAAGACGCCAAAGCCGGGCGTCGATTTCTTCCCCCTGACCGTCAACTATCAGGAAAAGGCGTTCGCCGCCGGCAAGATCCCCGGGGGCTTTTTCAAGCGCGAAGGCCGTCCGAGCGAGAAGGAGACCCTGGTCTCCCGTCTGATCGACCGCCCGATTCGCCCCCTGTTCGCCGATGGCTACCGCAACGAGACCCAGGTCATCTGCACGGTGTTGTCGCACGATCTGGAAAATGATCCCGACATCGTTTCGATGGTCGGCACTTCGGCGGCTTTGACCATTTCGGGCATTCCCTTCATGGGTCCGATCGGCGCCGCCCGCGTCGGTTATATCGACGGGAATTACGTGCTGAACCCGACTTCCGAACAGATTCCCCAGTCCGCTCTGGAACTGGTGGTCGCGGGAACCGTCGAAGGCGTTCTGATGGTCGAGTCCGAAGCCAAGGAACTGTCGGAAGAGATCATGCTGGGTGCCGTGACCTTCGGTCACGAAAACTTCCAGCCGGTGATCAACGCGATCATCGAACTGGCCGAGATGTGCGCCAAGGAGCCCTGGGACATTGCCGCTCCGGCGCCGGAAGCCGCCGTCGTCCGCCAGAAGTTCACTGACGGCGGAATCGCCGCCGAGTTGGCCGACGCCTACAAGGTCGTCGTCAAGCAGGACCGTTATGCCAAGGTCGGCGAGGTCAAGGCCAAGGCTCTGGAGAGCCTGGGCGACAACGCCGCCGAACTGGCGGTCGCCTCCGAGGTGTTCAAGGGCCTCGAGTCCGATGTCGTGCGCGGCAACATCCTGAAGACCGGTATCCGCATCGACGGCCGCGATACCAAGACGGTGCGCCCGATCGAGGTTTCGGTGGGCATTCTGCCCCGCGCCCACGGTTCGGCGCTGTTCACCCGCGGCGAGACCCAGGCCTTGGTGGTCGCCACGCTGGGCACCGGCCAGGACGAGCAGATCATCGACGCGCTGGAAGGCGAATACCGCGAGCGCTTCATGCTGCATTACAACTTCCCCCCCTATTCGGTGGGTGAAGCCGGTCGCATCGGATCGCCCGGTCGTCGCGAGATCGGTCACGGCAAGCTGGCCTGGCGGGCCATCCGCCCGACCCTGCCCGCCAAGGAAGCCTTTCCCTATACCCTGCGCGTGGTGTCCGAGATCACGGAATCCAACGGTTCCTCCTCGATGGCCACCGTTTGCGGCTCCTCGCTCGCCCTGATGGACGCCGGCGTGCCTCTGCCGCGCCCCGTGGCCGGCATCGCCATGGGTCTGATCAAGGAAGACGACGGTTTCGCCGTGTTGTCCGACATCCTGGGTGACGAAGATCACCTGGGCGATATGGACTTCAAGGTGGCCGGTACGGAAACGGGCGTCACCGCTCTGCAGATGGACATCAAGATCACCTCGATCACCAAGGAAATCATGCAGATCGCCCTTGGCCAGGCCAAGGACGGACGTCTGCACATCCTGGGCGAGATGTCCAAGGCGATCGATCGTGCCCGCGAGGCGGTCAGCGGCAACGCGCCCCGGATCGTCACCTTCTCCATTCCGAAGGATAAGATCCGCGAAGTCATCGGCACCGGCGGCAAGGTCATCCGCGAGATCTGCGAACAGACCGGCGCCAAGATCGATATCGACGACGACGGCACCATCAAGGTCGCCTCGGTTGATTCCGACGCCGGCCAGCGCGCCATCGATTGGATCAAGGGGATCGTTGCGGAGCCGGAAATGGGCTGCGTCTATAACGGCAAGGTGGTGAAGACCGTCGATTTCGGCGCTTTCGTCAACTTCCTGGGTGCCCGTGACGGTTTGGTCCATGTCTCCGAACTGGCCCCGCGGCGTGTCGAGAAGGTCACCGACGTGGTGAAGATGGGCGACGCCGTCAAGGTGAAGGTCATCGGCTTCGACGATCGCGGCAAGGTGAAGCTGTCGATGAAGCAGGTCGACCAGGAGACTGGCGAGGACCTGAGCAAGAAGGAAGAGAAGAAGGAAGCGTGACCGGATCGATCCTGCCCAGGGTGATCGGCCATCGCGGCGCCGCCGCGCATGCGCCCGAGAACACCCTGGCCGGATTTGCCTGCGCCGTTCGCCTGGGGGTCGGCTGGATCGAATTGGATGTCCAGCTGACGGCGGATGGCGTTCCGGTGGTCTTTCATGACGATCGGCTGGATCGCACCAGCGATGGTCATGGTCTTCTTGTCGAGACATCCCTGGCGGACATCCGTCGCTTGGATGCCGGAGGATGGTTCGCCGAACGGTTTTCCGGCGAAAAGATACCGACCCTGAGCGAGGCCTTGTCCTTCCTTGTCAAACAAGGGCAGGGCCTTTGTCTTGAGGTCAAGGCCAGCGAGGCCCGCGGCGGTTCGACCGCGCGGGCCGCCCTGGCGGAAGTGGAGAGATCCTGGCCGGCGGATGGTCCGCCGCTGGTGATTTCGAGTTTCGCCAAGAGTGCCCTGGCGGTGGCGGACGAGATGGCGCCCGACCGTCCCCGGGGATTGCTGGTGGAAAAGGTGCCGTCCGATTGGCGTGACGAAGTGAGCGGATTGGGATGTACCAGTCTGCACGTCGACCAGACGACGCTGGATGAAAAGACGGTGAGGGCCGTCAAAGAGGCTGGACTGGCTCTGTTCGCTTATACCGTCAATGATCGGTTGCGGGCGGAACAATTGTGGGGGTGGGGTGCGGATACGCTGTTCAGCGATTGCCCGGAGCAATTGCTGAGCGGTTCGGATGGTTGAGACAATGATCTCCGACGGCACCGATCTCCATCTTTGGCTATAGCGGCCATCTTTCAAAAAACGAATGGCCGCGTTAAATTCGCGGACCGTCGGGTTGGACCGCAAATGGAGTGGACGTCGCTGTGAAATCCCTGAAGCCTGTGATTATTTCTGGCCGTGAAGTTTTGCCGTTGGTTGAGGGCGGAAAAGGCATCGCCGTTTCGAATGGTGAAAGTTCCGCGGCCTGGGCGGCCGCGGGGGCGGTCGGCACATTCTCGGGCGTCAACGCGGATTTTTATGACGAAAACGGAAAGTTCGTTCCGGTCGCCTATCATGGCAAGACCCGGCGCGAACGCCACGGCGAACTGCTGGCCTATGCCATCCGCGGCGGTATCGCCCAGGCCCGCATTGCCCACGACCTGTCGGGCGGACAGGGGCGCGTCCATATGAATGTGCTGTGGGAGATGGGCGGCGCCGAACATATCCTGCATGGCGTTCTGGAGGGAGCCAAGGGGCTGGTGCATGGGGTGACCTGTGGTGCCGGCATGCCTTACAAGGTGGCGGAAATCGCCGCCGGCTACGGCGTCTATTATTATCCGATCGTCTCCTCGGCGCGGGCTTTCAACGCCTTGTGGAAGCGGGCCTATCATAAGTTCCCCGAATGGCTGGGCGGCGTCGTCTATGAGGATCCCTGGTTGGCCGGCGGTCACAACGGCCTGTCCAATTCCGAGGATCCGGAACTTCCGCAGCCGCCGTTACCCAGGGTTTGCGAATTGCGGGCCACCATGCGTCAGGTTGGCGCGCCGGAAGTGCCGATTTTCGTGGCCGGTGGCGTCTGGTATTTGCGGGACTGGGTCGATTTTCTCGACAATCCGGAGGTGGGTCCGGTGGCTTTCCAGTTCGGGACGCGTCCGTTGCTGACCCGTGAAAGCCCGGTTTCCAATGCCTGGAAGCACCGTCTGCTCAATCTTCAGCCCGGCGATGTGCTCCTCCACCGTTTCAGCCCGACCGGCTTTTATTCCTCGGCGGTGAAGAACGGCTTCATCGAGGAACTGTGCCAGCGGCTGGAACATCAGATCCCCTATTCCTCCGAGGCGGTGGGCGAACATACGGCGGAATTGGCCATCGGTCTGCGCGGCCGGGTGGTTTATGTGACGCCCGGCGACAAGGCCCAGGCCGAGGGCTGGATCGCGAAAGGTTTCGGCGAGGCGCTGCGCACCCCCGATTCGACATTGGTCTTCGTGACGCCGGAGCGCGCGGAAATGATCCGCCGCGATCAGGTGGAATGCATGGGATGCCTGTCGGCCTGCAATTTCTCCAACTGGTCTCAGGGCGAGTCGGGAACCACCGGCAAGAAGGCCGATCCCAGAAGCTTCTGTATTCAAAAGACGCTGCAAAATATCGCGCATGACGGCAATGTCGAGGACGAGTTGATGTTCGCCGGACACAACGCGCACCGCTTCTCCAACGATCCGTTCTATGCCGGCGGTTTCATCCCGACGGTTCGCCAGCTGGTTGAACGCATACAAACGGGTGATTAGGGCCACGACGGGGAAAGATTTCAGGCCGCAATTGAATACGGCCTAAAGCAATTCCAAATGGTATCCTATCTTCTTAACAGGTATAAATAATCCCCGGTTAATGCGTCCGGGAGGAGCTTCCGAAAATGAACGCGAACTTCCAACGGCCTTTCAGTCACGCCCTCGACCGCCTGCGGGCCGCAGGGCTGCGTCCGACCCGTCAAAGACTGGCTTTGGCGAAGCTTTTGTTCGACGGCTGCGACCGGCATATATCGGCTGAACAGCTGCACGGCGAAGCCGTCAGCAACTGCATCCGGGTTTCCCTGGCCACCGTCTACAACACCCTGCATCAATTCACGACGGCGGGCATGCTGCGCGAAATCGTCGTCGATGCCGGACGGTCCTATTTCGACACCAACACGTCGGATCACCATCACTTCTTCTTCGAGGCTTCCGGACATCTGGAAGATATTCCGCCCGATATGGTGGCTGTCAGCAAGGTGCCGTCGGCGCCGGAAGGCACGACCATTCGTCGCGTCGACGTCATCGTCAGAGTGAACGGCTGACGGGCTCGCGCCGGGAAATTCGGTCGTGCGTATTCGCCGGTTGAAAGCGCTGCTCAGTCCGCCGTTGGTGGCGGTCGCGGTGGTGGTCTTTCTTGTCGAAGAGATTGCATGGGCGTGGCTCGCCCGAGCGACGGCCGCCCTGGGGCGCTGGGCGCCCATTGCCCGCGTCGAGACGGCAATTCGCCGTCTGCCCCCCTATCTTGCCATTCTATTGTTCGTCATTCCCTGGGCGGTCATTCTGCCGGTCAAGCTCATCGCCCTATGGCTGTTGGCGACGGGTCATGCCCTTGCCGGAATCGCGCTGTTTGCCGCCGGTGAATTGTTCGGCGTCGGTTTCCTGGCCCGGATCTATGTCCTGTGCCGGCCTTCGCTATCGAAACTCATCTGGTTCGTCCGGCTGGAGGGATGGGTGCGGGCGGTCAGCACCTGGGCCCACGCTCAACTCGACCGGGTCGCCGTGTGGCGATTGGTGCGGGTGCGGCTCCATGGACTTCTCCATCACTGGCGGCAGGTTCTTCAGGAGAAGGGCCGTGGTTGGCTGATGGCCCGTCTCAGGGCGGCGCACCGTTTGGTGCGGACGCAATTCCAGCGCTGAGACGGCGTTCAGCCTACGATTGCAGCTAGCGCCATTCTGCAAAAAATTACAATATTATCAATTGCTTGACGTGTCATGACCGATCCTCCCGGCGACGGGAGGATCTCGATGACCGTGGAAGATCGCCTCTGTCGGTCTTTGAGGCTGCATTTGCAGTTTTTGACGAAGGCCGAGGCGGGTTTCATTGCGCTTTCGTTCCGGGATTTCGCAGTCGACCTGATACGATCATGAGGAGAGGGGGTTCTCACCCCCCGCGATTTCCCGGCGCTTGGAAAAATTCGCTCCA
The DNA here is from genome assembly GCF_002845745.1 of Telmatospirillum siberiense. Lineage (GTDB taxonomy): Bacteria > Pseudomonadota > Alphaproteobacteria > Rhodospirillales > Magnetospirillaceae > Telmatospirillum > Telmatospirillum siberiense. Next base: position 65,521 of record NZ_PIUM01000021.1, read on the forward strand.
TCCCCCGGCCCGCTCAATGAGCCGCCGGTCCCGGACCATGTCCGGGCAGGCCTCCCTTCATGATGAAAACGAAGGGGAGGACAGCCAAAAAAACAATCCCAAGCATTTGAAAGTCATCGAGAAAAGCCAACAGCAAGGCCTGCTTCTGAACGATGGCGTAGATCGAGCCCAGTGCCTTGGCGGATGCTTCGGCCGCCGTCGCCCCCTGCGCGACGAAGGACAGGGCCAGGCCGTTCATCATGTCCCGATAGGGGGCGTCGAACGGGGTCGCATGGGCAACGAGAGTCGTCTGGTGAACCTGACCGAAGCGCGACAGATAGGTCGTGACCAGTGAAATGCCGAAACTGCCGCCAAGATTGCGCGCCACATTGATCAGCGCCGAGGCCTCGCTGCTCATGGTGGCGGGGATGAAGCGGTAGGCGGCCGTGTTGATCGGGATGAACAGCAAGGAAAGGCCGAAAGCCTGGTAAATTCTGGCCCAAACGAACGTTCGGTAGTCTGTTTCCAACGAAAAATCGGCCATGTGGAACAGCGCAAACGAGCAGATCACCAGCCCCAGGGCGATGAGATAGCGGGAATCGACGACCGAGACGAGGCGGCCGACGATCGGCATGACCAGGATGATCGAGACGCCGCCGGGGGTGATGACCAGGCCGGCCTCGGTCGCCGTGTAGCCGAACAGTCGCTGCACCAGTTCGGGCAGCAGCACCGTGCTGCCCAGCAGGATGAATCCCAGCAGGAACATCAGCAGGTTGGCCACGCCGAAATTACGTTCGAACAACAAACGCAGCTCGACGATGGGATGCTTCTGACCCAATTCCCAGAGAACGAAGGAAATCAGGGAAAGCAGGGAGAAGACGCTCAACCAGAAAATGAAGGAGGAGGCGAACCAGGCTTCCTGCTCGCCCTTGTCGAGGACGATCTGAAGGAAACCCAATCCGACGGCCAGCAAGGAAAAGCCGATGTAGTCGACCTTCGCGCCCTGACGCCGGCGTTCCAACCGGGCGGCGGTATAGGCCGGGGGATCCTGAAGCAGGGCGGTGACCAGCATGGTCAGCACCACGCCGATCGGAACATTGAGAAGAAATACCCAGCGCCAACTGAACTGGTCGGTGATCCAGCCGCCCAATGTCGGTCCGATGGCGGGGGCGAAGACGACCGCCATGCCGTAGAGGGCAAAAGCCATGCCGCGTTGCCGGGGCGGGAAGCTATCGGCCAGGATCGCCTGGGCGGTCGGCTGCAGCCCGCCGCCGGTCAGCCCCTGAATGGCCCGGAAAACAATCAGCAGACCGAGCGTGGGAGCCAGGCCGCAGGCCAGGGAACTGATGGAAAAGCCGATGATGCAGGCGACGAAAAAGCGGGTGCGTCCCATGACCGAGGACAGCCAGCCCGACACCGGCAGGATGACCGCATTGGTGACCAGGTAGGAGGTCAGGATCCAGGTGGATTCATCCTGTCCGGCCGACAAATCGCCGGCGATATGTTGAAGCGAGACATTGGCGATGGAGATATCGAGCACCTCCATGAACGCCGCCAGGGCGACCAGGGGGGCGATCAGCCAGGGATTGATGGTTCCCTTGCCGTCGCCCTCCCTGGCCGGCCTGAGGCTCATCTTGGCGCTTCCTGCCGCGAGGAGACGTCGACCTCGGGGACCACCGACATTCCGGGGGAAAGCTGGCGCAGCAGGTCGTCCGGCGCGTCGGCGAACAGGATCTTCACCGGGAAGCGCTGCACCACCTTTACATAATTGCCGGTGGCGTTCTCCGGCGGCAGCAGGGAGAAGCGAGCCCCCGATCCGGGCTGAACGCTATCGACCCGCCCTTCCAGCCGATGGCCGGGAAAGGCGTCGACGGTTATGGCTACCGGCTGTCCGGGGTGCATCCGCGTCAACTGCGTTTCCTTGAAATTGGCGATGACCCAGGGCGGGTCGACCACCAGATTGGCCAGAATCTGTCCTTTCTGCACCACGTCGCCGGCATTGACCGCCCGACGGCCGATACGGCCGGCCTTGGGCGCGACGATATGGACATAGGACAGCGACAACCGGGCCGTTTGCAGGTTGGCCAGCGCCTGGGCGATCTGGGCCCGGCTGTTGGCGAGTTGCGCCTCCTTCTGGGCGATGCGCTGCGGAGCGGCCAGGGCGTCCCGATAGCGGGCCTCGGTCTGCGCCTGCGCCGAGGCGGCGGCGGTGACGGCCAACTGGGCCGCCCGCCATCGAGCGCCGGTCGATCTTGCCTCGGCGATGGCCTGTTCGACGCGCTGGCGCGAGGCGTCGGCCCTTTGCAGCAGGTCCTGATAGCGTTTGACGTCGGCTGCGGCGCGGATGGAGTCGGCGTTGGCCGCATCGGCGGTCTCCCGGGCCTCGGCCACTTGATGGCGGGCCTGGTCGACGGCATGCCGGGCTTCATCGACGGCCGCGCCGGTGGTCGCCTTGATGAGGTCGAGATCGGCCTGGGCGGCCTGTTCTTGCGCCAGCGCAACATTCAGGCCGGCTTCAGCCGCCGCCCGCAGCGCCTCCAGATCGGCGGGGTCGATGTCGATCAGGGGAGCCCCCGCGGCGACCCTTTGATTGTCGGTGAAATGTACGGCGGCGACGATGCCGCCGACCTGCGGCGCGATCTGCACCATGTCGGCTTCGATGAAGGCATCGTCCGTGGTTTCCTGATTGCGGGTCAGCAGCCACCAGACGCCGCCGATAAGAAAGGCGGCGGCGGTTACTCCCCCGAAGATCTTGAACCGCCGGAGCCGCAAGCGGCGGGCCGCCTCGTCGCCTTGTGCGGACCCTTGATCCGTTTCGTCGTCGTTCTGCTCGGCCATGCCACCCCCATCGGTCATCGCAGAAAACGGTGCGGATTTTCCCGTCGGCACCGCGCGCCAGCCAGACTATCGATGTTGATAGGAAGATCAAGTGGGGCGGTCCCACGCAGAGTGGCCCGGGTTTTGCTTAGTAGGTATCGAGACAGGGCGGGCAGAGGCGATTCTTGCCGGGTGTCCGGATCGGACGGATGAGGATGTGATGGCGATTGCCGCGATATCGAATAGCTTGACGCATATGCTGCGGCGGGTCGGCAGCTCGCTCTTTTCTCCGAGCACGGCCACCAATGGCGGGGACCAGACTGCGAGCGGCGCCTCGGGAAACCGTGGGAATAGCGCGTCGAATGGCGCGGATGGCGCGACTTCCGATGCGAAGGCGACGCTCACCCAGCTCGCCGACCGGACCGGCAATCTGGCCCGGCAGGCAGGGGCCTCCCTGCAGAACACCTCTCTGAGCATCATGGCGTCCGGGATCGGTGTCGCGTCCCCGCGCCTGCTCGATCTGGTCGTGTAACGACCGATCCCCGAGCCCGGCAGAAGCTGCCCTTCGGAACCGGTTTTTGCCGGGGTCCCTCAAATTTCGCTTATTGATTTTGCATGATCGGGCCGGGTGGCCGGCCCTTCGCCATGGCCGGAGCAGATCTCCTCGCCCATCATTCCCGGACCGGGTCCGGGAATGATGGTGGCAACGCGGGAGAGCTTAAACGTCGAGGTTGGCAACCTTGAGGGCGTTGGTGGTGATGAAGTCGCGGCGAGGCTCGACGACGTCGCCCATCAATGTGGCGAACACTTCGTCGGCCTCCTCGGCATGGGTCAGCTTGACCTGCAGCAGCGCCCGGGCATTGGGATCCAGGGTGGTTTCCCACAACTGCCCGGGATTCATTTCACCCAGGCCTTTGTAGCGCTGAATGGCGATGCCCTTGCGGCCGGCGTCCATGATGGCGTCCAGCAGGGCAACCGGGCCGATGATCGTGGTGCTGCGTTCCTTGACCAGAAGCTCGCCATGCTGGCCGAAGACCTCCAGGAGCCGGGCGGAGAATTCGTCGAGCTTGCGGGCCTCGGGGCTTTTCAGGATGCCTGCGTCGATGTGGTGGGTTTCGGTGACGCCGCGCAGCGTGCGGCTCAAGATGATGGCCTCACCCTCGGTGGAGTCCCCCTGCCAGGCGCGTTCCAGCGGCGGCTCAAGCGCGTTCAGCCGGTCGGCGATGTGGACGGCGGCGGCGACGGCCTTGTCGTGGTCGGCCAAAATCGAGGCCTTCAGGGATCCGGCGATGGCGGCCTGTTCGAGGATGCGCATGGGGACACGCCGGGAGATGTTGGCGAGCAGCGATTTCACGTTTCGCGCCTGATCGGCCAGCGCCCGCAGATCGGCGCCGCCGATCTGCGCCCCGCTGCCGACGCCCAGCCGCAGCACGGCATCGGTCAGGCCGCCGTCGATCAGATAATTTTCCAGCGCGCGGTCATCCTTCAGATAAACCTCGGAATTGCCGCGTTTGGCGCGATAGAGCGGCGGCTGGGCGATATAGAGATAGCCCCGCTCGATCAGGCTGCGCATCTGGCGATAAAAGAAGGTCAACAGCAGGGTGCGGATGTGGCTGCCGTCGACGTCGGCGTCGGTCATGATGATGATTTTATGGTAACGGGCCTTTTCGACCGTGAAGTCTTCCGAGCCGATGCCGGTGCCCAAGGCGGCGATCAGGGTGCCGATTTCGGCCGAGGACAGCATCTTGTCGAAGCGCGCCCGCTCGACGTTCAGGATCTTGCCGCGCAGCGGAAGAATGGCCTGGAACGCCCGATTGCGCCCCTGTTTGGCCGATCCGCCGGCCGAATCGCCCTCGACGATGAAAAGTTCGGAAAGCGCGGGATCGCGTTCCTGGCAGTCGGCCAGTTTGCCGGGCAGGGTGGCGATGTCGAGCGCCCCCTTGCGTCGCGTCAGGTCGCGGGCCTTGCGCGCCGCCTCGCGGGCGGCGGCGGCCTCGACCACCTTGCCGATGATCTTGCGGGCCTCCAGCGGATGTTCCTCCAGCCACTGGGCCAGTTTGTCGGCGACCACGGTTTCCACCACGGTTCGCACCTCGGAGGAAACCAGCTTGTCCTTGGTCTGCGAGGAGAATTTCGGATCCGGAACCTTCACCGACAGCACGCAGGTCAGCCCTTCGCGCATGTCGTCGCCCGACAGCGCCACCTTCTCTTTTTTTGCGATCCCCGAATCATTGGCGTAATTGTTGATGGTCCGGGTCATGGCGGCGCGGAAACCGGCCAGATGGGTGCCGCCGTCGCGTTGCGGAATGTTGTTGGTGAAGCACAGGCAGTTCTCGTGGTAGGAGTCCGTCCACTCCATCGCCACTTCGACGGTGATGTCGTCGCGTTGGCCGATCACGGCGATGGGCGGGGTGTGCAGGGCCATCTTCGACTTGTCGAGATAATGGACGAAGGCTTCGATACCGCCTTCGTAATGAAGGTCGATGCGCTTCTCCTCCTCCTGGCGGCTGTCGATCAGGCGCAGGAAGACCCCGGAATTGAGAAAGGCCAGTTCGCGCAGCCGATGCTCCAGGGTGGGGAAGTCGAAGTCGATCATGGTGAAGGTCTCGGTGGACGGCAGGAAGGTTACCTCCGTTCCCGTCAGCGGCCCCCCCTTTTCGGTCTGGGGCGCGTCGCCGACGATGGCCAGCGGCGCCTCGGCGTTGCCGTGGCGGAAGCGCATGGCATGTTCCTTGCCGTTACGCCAGACGCGCAGATCCAGCCATTCGGACAAGGCGTTGACCACCGATACGCCGACGCCGTGCAGACCGCCGGAAACCTTGTATGAATTCTGGTCGAATTTACCGCCGGCATGCAGTTGGGTCATGATGACCTCGGCCGCCGAGACGCCTTCTTCCTTGTGGAGGTCGGTGGGAATGCCGCGCCCGTTGTCGCGCACCGTGACCGATCCTTCGGCGTTCAACTGCACTTCGATGCGGTCGCAGTGGCCGGCCAGGGCCTCATCGATGGCGTTATCGACGACCTCGTAGACCATGTGATGCAGACCCGACCCGTCGTCGGTGTCGCCGATGTACATGCCGGGTCGTTTCCGTACCGCGTCAAGGCCACGCAGAACCTTGATGGAATCGGCGTCATAGGCCTCTTCATGGGGAACGGTGGACAGATCAGCAGAGCTCGTCGTCATCGACAGATGTTCCTTAAATCAAACCCATTTCACGCCCGCGTCACCACGGCATCGTTGACGCGGAAAAACTGTCCCCGCTCGCCCAGGTCGGCGAACAGGGAATCGTCCGTCCCGGTCAACCAGCTTTGCGTGCCGAGCACGCAAAGCTCATCGAACAGGGCAATCCGGCGCGCCCGATCGAGATGCGCCGTCACTTCGTCCAGCAACAGAATCGGCGGCGAACCGCGAAGGTCCGCCTGGATCCGCGCCTGTCCGAGCACGATGGCGATCAGAACCGCCTTCTGCTCTCCGGTGGAACAGTGCTCCGCCGGCTGATCCTTGCCCGCGTGGCGCACCAGCAGATCGCTGCGATGCGGACCTTGCGCCGCGCCGCCGCTTTCGGCATCGGCGCGCCGCGACGCCGCCAGGGCGTCACGCAGTTTCACTTCGGCCTCCGGCGGCTCCAGGGCGCCGAGACTGTTCTCGACGCTTCCCTCCACCGTCAGATGGGCCGCCGGAAACGGCCCGATTCCCTCGGCGCAGGCCTGGTTCAAGCGGGCCACCGTCCGTTTGCGGGCCCCGGCCATTTCCACTCCGCCCTCGGCCATCCGTTCTTCCAGGACGCCCAGCCAGGCGGGATCGTACCGTCCGCTCTTCAAGAGCCGCGCCCGTTCGCGCAAGGCGTGCTCATAGGCGGAGGCGCGCGCAGCATGCGCCGGATCGATGCCCAGTACCAGACGATCGAGAAACCGCCGTCGCCCCGCCGCGCCATCGCTGAACAGCCGGTCCATTGCCGGCGTCAGCCAAAGCGCGCTGGTGACCTCGGACAACGCCGCCTGCGAACGCGCCGGCTGTCCATCGATACGAACCAGCCGCCTTTCCGATCCGGCGTCGCGTCCGGTGCCGATTTCCACCGCTGTCGGCATCTCGTCCATCGCCATGCCGGTTCCGGACAGGCGTTCCAGCCTTGCCGCCACCGCCCAGGGCGCTTCGCTTCCGGCCTCGCGCCGCGTCACATCCGACAGCCGGGTCCGTCGCAGGCCGCGGCCCGGCGCCAGAAACGACAAAGCCTCAAGGATGTTGGTCTTGCCGGCTCCGTTGGCGCCGGTCAACACCACGGGACGCGGGTCGACCTCCAGCCGGAGAAAGGCATAACAGCGGAAATCGCTGAGGGTCAGACGTACGATCGCCTGGCCCGCCGCCCCTTTTGCTTGGATCACTCTTCTCCGTCGATCACACCCGCATCGGCATCAGAACATAAACGGCGCTCGAATCGGTAACTTCGCGGACCACCGTCGGGCTTGCCGCGTCGGCCATGGCGAAGCGGGCCGCGTCACCTTCGATCTGGGCCAGAATGTCCATCAGATAACGCGAATTGAAACCGATCTCCATCGGTCCGGCTTCGTAAGAAGCTTCCAACTCTTCGACGGCGCTGCCATTTTCCGGGCTCGATGCCGACAGGGTCAGGCCGCCCTTGTCGACCGAAAGCTTGATGGCGCGCGACTTCTCGGTGGAAATGGCCGAGACGCGATCGACGGCCTGGGACAGGCTTTTGCAGTCGACTTCGAGGACCTTGTCGTTATCGGCGGGAATCACCCGCTCGTAATCGGGGAAGGTTCCGTCGATCAGCTTCGAGGTCATCACGGCATCGTCGAAGGCGAAACGAATTTTCGTCTCGGAGAGCGAGATGGTGACGTCGACGCTGGTTTCGTCGAGCAATTTGCGAAGTTCCGCCACCGTCTTGCGCGGCACGATGACGCCCGGCATCCCCGGCGCCCCTTCCGGAAGCGGCACTTCCACCCGGGCCAGGCGATGGCCATCGGTGGCCACGGCGCGCAAAACCGGAACGCCGTCGCTCGAAGCGGCATGCAGATAGATGCCGTTCAGATAGTAGCGGGTTTCCTCGCTGGAAATGGCGAAACGCGTTTTGTCGATCAGCCCCTTGAGATCGTCGGCCCCCAGCACGAAGCTGTAGGGCAATTCCCCGCCGGACATCACCGGGTAATCGGTCACCGGCAGCGAGGCCAGGGTGAACCGGGATCGGCCGGAGCGCAGGACCAACTGGCTGTCGTCGCCGCTCTGCTCGATCTCGACCTGCGAGCCTTCGGGCAATTTACGGATGATCTCGTAAAGGGTATGCGCCGGTGCCGTGGTGGCTCCGGGTTGCGCGACCTCGGCCGGGACCGCTTCAACGATGTCGAGGTCCATATCGGTGGCGTTCAGACTGAGCCGTCCGTTGGCGCCTTCGATTTTAACGTTGGAGAGAATGGGAATTGTGTTTCGTCGTTCGACCACACTTTGCACATGATTCAACGACTTCAGCAGGGCGGCGCGTTCAATGGTCAGTTTCATGGCGATCCGTTGCTTGTCTGCGGCCAGTCCGCAATTCCATAAGGCGCGTCGCCGCACCCCCCTTTCATAAGGGGCGACAGTATACCACAAGCCTTTGGTTCCAGAAGTGATTTCGGAATGGCGCGGCTTTGCCCCGGTGGACGCCTTCCCGGCGTCCACCGATCGTCAGCTTTCCAGCATCCGCTTCAGCAGTTCGATGTCCTCGGCGAAGCCGGAATCGGCACTGCGCAGCTCTTCGATCTTCTTGACGGCGTGCATCACCGTGGTGTGGTCGCGGCCGCCAAATTTGCGGCCGATCTCGGGAAGCGACCGCGATGTCAGTTGCTTGGCGAGATACATGGCGACCTGGCGGGGGCGGGCGACCTGACGGGCGCGCCGGGCGGAATGCATGTCGGCCAGACGGATGTTGAAGTGTTCCGCCACCTTTTTCTGAATTTCCTCGATGGTGATCCGCCGGTCGTTGGAACGCAAAAGGTCGTGCAGCACCTCCTGGGTGGACTCCAGGGTGATGTCGCGGCCGACCAATTGGGCATGGGCGATCACCCGGTTCAAGGCGCCTTCCAACTCACGCACGTTGGAGGTGATCTTGTGGGCGAGGAATTCGGAAACCTTGCGGGGGACCTCGACGGCCATCTGTTCGGCCTTGGCTCCGATGATGCCTAGGCGCAGCTCATAGGTGGTGGCGTGAATGTCGGCGACCAGGCCGCAACCCAGTCGCGAGCGCAGCCGCTCCTCCATGCCTTGCAGGCTGGATGGCGACTTGTCCGCCGAGATGATGATCTGCCGGCCCTGATCGACCAGGGAATTGAAGGTATGGAAGAACTCCTCCTGGGTGGAGTCCTTGCCGCCGATGAATTGCACATCGTCGATCATCAGGACGTCGACCGAGCGGAACTGTTCCTTGAAGGCCATGGTGTCCTGGAAGCGCAACGCACGGACGAAGCGGTACATGAACTTCTCGGCCGAAAGGTAGATGACCGAGCGCTGAGGGTTGCGTTCACGGATATGCCAGGCCACGGCATGCATCAGATGGGTTTTGCCAAGGCCGACGCCGCCATAGAGAAAGAGGGGATTGAAGGAGACGGTGTCCGATTCGGCGACCCGCCGGGCGGCGGCATAGGCGAATTCATTGGGCTTGCCGACGACAAAATTGTCGAAGGTGTAGCGCGGATCGAGCGCCGCGCCGATTTCCTCGTTGATGTTGGCGGGCTCGCAGGGCGCGGCCGCCGTTTGAGCGGCGACATGCGCGACGTTGCTGGCCTTGGCGACGAGCGTCGCGCGCGGCGGCATCTTGGCGGTGGTCGGCAGCACCACGATATCGACGCCGCTGATCGTGGCGTCCTCCTTCGACCACAGGCTGCGGATGCGGTCTCCATAATGGGTGACGACCCAGTCGCGCAGGAAACGGGTCGGCACGCACATGCGCACCTGTCCATCCCGCACCTCGGCCAGCGTCAGCGGATTAAGCCAGCTTTTGAAGGCGGCTTCGCCATATTCGTCGCGCAACCGACCGCGGACGCGATTCCATTGTGCATGGACCAAATCGTCGCTCAAGTAATTCACCTTAGTATCTCGGCACGATCGGCAGAGCGCGGACCAACAAATCCCCGATATGGAAGCGGGTGAATGTCATTCGTAGCTCAGACCTGCTCAATGCTCCCCAATCCGACAAATGCCGGATCCGTCTCGTCTGGTTCTATCGAAATCCGACGAGCGCGGCACCCGGACGGCTCAATACCTCACCACCCCCCAAGCCGCCCCCAAGAGCCCCGTAGCCGAAATGTTGCGCTTTTATGATGCGCAGTTATTTGGTCTTTATTACGAGTCGAAACGATTCGTTCGGCCGGGAAACAAAGTACAAATTTAAACAACTGCTAAATATCTCGCGCCCCACAAGATTGTGGTGAGTCAACACTAAACTTCGGAAAGGCACCGTCGTCAAACAATGCCAGAAACGACTCTAGCGATGCTTGAGCTGGGGCGCAACGTGACCGAATGGCGAACAGATATTTTTTTCGCTGTTCATCGATAACCTTGCCCGACAAGAAAAAGGCCGCACTCGCCATTTCGGCGGATGCGGCCGTTTCTTAATCTCGTACCTGGGCGATAAGTCGCTTTAAGATTACAGCGACTTGATGCGGGCAACCAGCCGCGAAACCTTGCGGGAAGCGGTGTTCTGATGAACGATGCCGGCCTGCACGCCACGCATCAGCTCGGGCTCGGCGGCCCGAAGAGCTTCCGCGGCCAGGGTCTTGTCGCCACCTTCGATCAGCGTCTCGACCTTTTTGACGAAGGTCCGGATACGGCTGATGCGAGCACGGTTTACTTCGGTGCGACGCTCGGTCTGGCGGATGCGCTTTTTAGCCGACTTATGGTGAGCCATGGATCAAAAACCTGTTCATTCCAGAAATAGGACGCAATCGGAAGGCGCGTTTATATGACTCCTCCCGGTCTCTCGTCAAGGGAGAGAATCTACCTGTTCTTGAAATTCGGCTGACGCTTCTCGGCGAAGGCCGCCATGCCTTCCTTCTGATCATCGGTGGAGAACAGGGCGTGGAACAGCCGTCGCTCGAAACGGACCCCTTCCGCCAGGGTCGATTCATAGGCGCGTTCGACGGCTTCCTTGGCGGCCAGAACCGAGGGTCGCCCCATGGAGGCGATGCGTTCGGCCACCTTCAGCGCCTCTTCCAGCAGTTCGCCAGCCGGCACGATGCGGCTGACGAGGCCCGAGCGTTCGGCCTCCTGGGCATCCATCATGCGTCCGGTCAGAATCATTTCCATGGCCTTCGATTTACCGACAAGGCGGGTCAGGCGCTGGGTGCCGCCGGCGCCCGGGATGACGCCCAAGGTGATTTCCGGCTGGCCGAATTTGGCGGTGTCGGCGGCGAGGATGAAGTCGCACATCATCGCCACTTCGCATCCGCCGCCCAGGGCATAGCCGGCGACGGCGGCGATGACCGGCTTCCTTACCTTGGAAACGGCCTCCCAACCCTTGGTGATGAAATCCTCAAGGTAGCACTGGGTGAAGGTCTTGGACGCCATCTCCTTGATGTCGGCGCCGGCGGCGAAGGCTTTTTCGCTGCCGGTCAGCACGATGGCGCCGATATCGTCGTCCGCCTCGAAACCGTCGAGGGCCTTGCCCAGCTCGGCGATCAGGGCCTGGGACAGGGCGTTCAGGGCCTTCGGCCGGTTGAGCGTGATCAGGCCGACATGGCCCTTGGTTTCGACGATGATGTTTTCATAAGCCATGATGACGGGATTCCCTCTCTGTCGACCCGCCATTCCCGTCATTTCAAGACGGGGCGCGGGCACCGCTCGGGTTTATTGGGGCACCACCGAAAAATGGACCAGCATGGGCCGGCGCTTGGCTTCGATCTCGATCTTCAGCAATTCATTGTCGCGCCGGTATGACGATGGACCAAGCTTTTGCCAGCCCAGCTCCGGCAGCGTCTGGGCATAGAAGGCCCGCACCTGGTCGGGGCTGACGGTTCCGGTGGCGGTGGCTTCGAGGATGCGGCCGGTGGGCGAGTCGAACAGCATGCCGCCCGGTGCTTCGGTCAGTCCGTCCGGCAAGGGCAGATCTTCCATCTCGCTCAGGAACGCTCCCTCCGCCGCGGCCGAACCGGTGATCGCGGACAGGAAAAGGAGCAGGGCCGCCGTAAGGGCGAGGATCGATCGCGATAGAGCCATGCGTGAAGTCATAACATTACCGGAGCATAGGCGCCACTAGGGCATGTGGACAATTGGCAATTGGCCGGATGTACTTCGTCCTCTTGATCGTTCCTGTGCGCTCCGGCCTTACCCGGGGTCAGCGTTGTCGTTTCGGGCAATAGAAAGTAGAGCGGCCAGACTGGACGAGCCGGCGGATTCCTTCGCCGCAGGTGCAATCCGGACAGGGCAGTCCCTCCCGGTCATAGACCGCGAAGGCATGCTGGAAATAACCCAGTTCCCCATCCGGACGGCGATGATCGCGCAGGCTGCTGCCGCCTGCCGCGATGGCTTCGGTCAGGACGGCTTTGATGGCTCCAACCAGACGGCGCAAGGGCTTGAGGCCGACCTCGTCCGCCGGTCGGGCCGGGTGGATACCGGCGCGAAACAACGCCTCGCTCGCATAGATATTGCCGATACCGGCGACCAGCGTCTGGTCGAGCAGGGCGGTTTTGATGGGGCCCGACCGTCCGGCCAGGGCGGCGCCGAGGACGGCCGGAGTGAAGGCGTCGTCCAGCGGTTCGGGGCCGAGGCTGGCCAGCAGGGGGTGCCGGGACAGCTCATCCGCCGGGCAAAGGTCCATCAGGCCGAAGCGTCTCGCGTCGTTGTAGGCGACGCGCTGGCCCTCCTCGGTCTCGACGATCAGATGGTCGTGCTTGCCCGGCTCCGCTCCGTCGGCCGGGCCGATCAGCATGCGTCCCGACATGCCGAGATGGGCGAGCCAGACCCATCCGTCGTCCAGAAACAAGGTGAGATATTTGGCCCGGCGGGAGAGGGTTTGGACGCGGCGCCCGCGCAACCGCTCGGCGAAATCGGGCGGAAACGGCCGGCGCAGACCGGCCCGGTAGGTCCGGGCGTTGGTCAAAAGGCGTCCCTCCAAGGCCAGCGCCAGGCCGCGGCAGACGGTTTCGACTTCGGGCAATTCAGGCATGGTGCTGACCATGCCCCGTCCATTCGTGATTGGCAAGTCGCAGAAATTCCGCGTCCTGTTTCCGAAGGTTCCGCATGGCGCAGCCTTCGGGCTTCGGTTATCCTGCCGCGCCATGAGCAACAGCAACGATCCCAGCCCGACCGAGGCCACCACCCATTTCGGTTTCCGCACCGTCCGTGAAGAGGAAAAGGCGTCTCTGGTCCGCGCCGTCTTCGACGGCGTGGCGACGCGCTACGACCTGATGAACGACGTGATGAGCGTCGGCATCCATCGCTTCTGGAAGGACAACCTGATCGACTGGTTGCGCCCGCGGGCCGGTATGAGCCTGCTCGACGTCGGCGGCGGAACGGGGGACATCGCCTTCCGCTTCCGCGCGCGCGGCGGTGGACCGGTGACCGTTTGCGACATCAATCGGGAAATGCTGTCCGTCGGGCGCGATCGCGCCATCGACCGCAATTGCCAGGACGACGTCAGTTGGGTCTGCGGCGACGCCGAACGGCTGCCCTTTCCGGATCGCTCGGTGGATGCCTATACCATTGCCTTCTGCCTCAGGAACGTGACCCGCATCGATCTGGCGCTGGCCGAGGCGCGGCGGGTTCTCAAGCCGGGTGGGCGTTTCCTTTGCCTCGAATTCTCGCAGGTCGTGCTGCCGGCGCTGCGCGGGCTTTATGACCGCTATTCCTTCGAGGTGCTGCCGCGTATCGGCGCCATGGTGGCCGGCAACCGCGACGCCTATCAATATCTGGTGGAAAGCATCCGCAAATTTCCGCCGCAGGCGGAACTGGCCGGCCGCATGGCCCAGGCGGGCTTCGAGCAGGTCCACTATCGTAATCTTTCGGGCGGCATCGCCGCCCTGCACTCCGGTTGGCGACTGTAACGCGATGTTCCGAGTGTTCCGCAATCTGTTGCGCCTTGCCAGCATCGGCCGCGCCCTGACCCGTCACGATGCCCTGTTCCTCATCGAGGTTACCGACGGGGGACGCCTGCTGGCGAAAATCCTTCACCCGTTCGCCGATTCCCGTTATGCCTCCCTGCGCCCCGGACAGCGGCTGGCCGCGGCCTTGCAAATGCTGGGGCCGACCTTCGTCAAATTCGGCCAGGCCCTGTCGACACGGGCCGATCTGGTCGGCGATGAGGTGGCGGCCGATCTTTCCGAGTTGCAGGATCGCCTGGCGCCATTTCCCGCCGCCGCCGCCCGCGCCATCGTCGCCGCCGAGCTTGGCCAGCCGGTGGAGGCGCTTTACCGGCATTTCGAGGACGAGCCGGTGGCCGCCGCCTCCATCGCCCAGGTGCATCTGGCGGTGACCAGCGACGGCGAGGAGGTTGCCGTCAAGGTGTTGCGGCCGGGCGTCGAACAGAAGTTCGCCCGTGACATAGCGCTCTTCTATTGGCTGGCCGGTTGGGTCGAGCGTCTGTTGCCCTCGATGCGCCGCTTGCGTTTCGTCGATTCGGTGCATGCCTTCGAAGATTCCGTCATCATGGAGATGGATCTGCGCTTCGAAGCCGCCGCTGCCGCCGAGATGGCCGACAATTTCGCGGACGATCCCACCTTCACCATTCCGACGATCGACTGGCAGCGGACGGCGCACCGGGTTCTGACCATGGAACGCATTCATGGCATTTCCATCGATGAGGTGGAGGTTCTGATGGCGGCCGGCCACGATCGCGTGGCAATCGTCGAGAAGGCGGCCGACGCCTTTTTCAATATGGTCTTCCGCGATGGTTTCTTTCATGCCGACATGCATCCCGGCAATCTATTCGTCGGTGAGAACGGCCAACTGATCGCCGTCGATTTCGGCATTACGGGCCGGGTCGACAAGCAGACCCGCCGTTTCCTGGGCGAGATGCTGTTGGGCTTCCTGAACGGCGACTACCGCCGGGTCGCCGAGGTTCATTTCGAAGCCGGCTTTGTGCCGCCGGACAAATCGATCGACGCCTTCGCCCAGGCTTGCCGGTCCTTCGCCGAACCGCTTCTCGGGCGGCCGCTGCACGAAATTTCGATCGCCCGCCTGCTCGGGCAGCTATTCGAGGTGACCGAGACCTTCGCCATGGAAGTGCAGCCGCAGCTTCTCCTCTTGCAAAAGAGCATGCTGGTGGCCGAGGGCGTCGGTCGCCGGCTCGATCCTCAGATCAATATGTGGCAACTGGCGCGTCCGCTGATCGAACAGTGGATGACCAGCAATCTTGGACCGCAGGCCCGCGTCATGGAATCGGTCAGCGCCATGGTGGCGTCGTTTGAAAGCCTGCCGCGCCTGGTCTCGCACGCCGAAAAAACCGTCGAGGCGTTGCGCAACGGCGGCCTGAAACTGCATCCGGAGTCGATCAGATCCTTGCAGAACGGCGGACGCCGGAGTGGGCTGTTCCCAACCTGGCTGCCGTGGGTCCTGGTGGTCGGATTGACGGCTCTCCTGTTGCGGCGCTGATATCGGGATGGACTCGTCTTCCCAATCCGGGCCGCCCCGGCCGGCAAATCACGGTCCGTCCTCCCTGGTCATGTTGGTGGTGGCCGTCGTGGTGGTGGTCGGCGGCTATTTCCTGGCGGTCAAATTGAAGGATATGGCCCGGATGCAGGACTGCGTCATGTCGGGCCGCACCAACTGCGCGCCCATCGCGGCGCCGCCATGACGCCATGGAGATCGGCGGGTCCGTCCGGCCCGCTGGTCAGGCGAGCAGAACCTTGCCGGGATTGAGGATGCCTTGCGGGTCGAGGACATCCTTGATGCGCCGCATCAAGGCGATTTCCAGCGGAGGTTTGTAGTCGGGCAGGGTATGCGCCTTCAGGGCGCCGACTCCATGTTCGGCGCAGATCGAGCCATTGTGGGCGAGCACCGCGCGGTGGACCAGCGTGCGGACGGCCGTCTCGTGGGTCAGCCAGTAGTCGTCGCCGGTGTCTTCCGGTCGGGCCACCTGGTAATGCAGGTTTCCATCGCCGGCATGGCCATGGGTGAACACCCGGATCCCCGGGAATGCCTGCCGAAGGGCGTCGCCGGTGGAGCGGATGAAGTGGGGAATGCGGGAAATGGGCAGCGAGATGTCGTGTTTGGCGTTCCAGCCGTCGCGTTTCTGGGCCGAGCCCAGGCCGGTCTCGCGCAGTTCCCAGATTGCCCTGGTCTGCGCGAGGCTTTCCGGCAGCACGGCATCTTGTACCAACCCGGCCTCGATGGCTTCGCCGATGACCCGCTCGAGCGCGTCGCGGGCGTGATCGTCGCTTTCCTCGTCGGACAGTTCGACCAGGGCATACCATCGTTCCTCGCCGAATTCCGCCGGGAAGGGCAGGCGTTGCTCCGGCAGCCGGCGGGCCACCAATTCGTAGGTGGCGCCGGAAATGATTTCGAAGGCCGTCAAGGCGGAGCCGAATCCCTTCTTGGCCCGGTCGAATAGGGCGAGGACGTCCTCGATCGCGGCGAATTTCAGAAAGGCGCTGCGTTGGGCGGCGGGCTGCG
This sequence comes from Telmatospirillum siberiense, assembly GCF_002845745.1. Taxonomy (GTDB): domain Bacteria; phylum Pseudomonadota; class Alphaproteobacteria; order Rhodospirillales; family Magnetospirillaceae; genus Telmatospirillum; species Telmatospirillum siberiense. The sequence goes on from NZ_PIUM01000021.1 coordinate 81,914, forward strand.
GAAACAAGCGCAGGGTCGCGGCGGTGATGATGCCCAGCGTTCCTTCGCTGCCGATGAACAGGTCGCGCAGATCGTAGCCTGCGTTATCCTTTCGCAAGGCCCGCAGACCGTCCCAGATCTCGCCATCGGCCGTGACCACTTCGATTCCCAAGGTCAGGGCGCGGGTATTGCCGTAGCGCAGCACCTGGGTGCCGCCGGCATTGGTCGCCAGATTGCCGCCGATGGTGCAGCTTCCCTCCGAGGGCAGGCGCAGGGGAAACAGCCGTTGCGCCTCGCGCGCCGCCTCCTGGGCGTTGGCGAGCAGAACGCCGGCCTCGAGGGTCATCGCGTCGTTTTCGAGATCGATATCGCGGATCCGGTCGAGACGGGTCAAGGCCAGCACCACGGCGCTTCCCTCCGCCGTGGGGGTCGCTCCTCCGGTCAGGCTGGTATTGCCGCCCTGCGCCACGATGGGAACGCGTTGCCCGGCCAGCAGGCGGACGACCTGGGCCACCTCTTCCGTCGTGCGGGGGCGGACGACCGCCCGGGCGCGGCCGGTGTAGCGGTTGAGCTGGTCCGTGAGAAGTTCGGGAGCGTCCTCGCCGGGCAGGGCGTAGGCATCCCCGACGATCGCCCGCAGATCGGCGAGCAGGGGGTCTGAGCCGGAAAAAGATGCGCACATGGCCGGATTTCCCAGGTTGTCGGAACGACGTCTTCCTCACCGATTAGCACGTCGGCCTCATACCAACAATGTATTTCCGGTAAATTTAATAGATAACATAATTTTGTATGTGAAATAGGTCGGTTGCCGAAAATCGGAGCCGGATGGGAGGAAACGCCACCCCCATATTTTTATAATAGATTGAAAACAAACATATATTTTTTATATACAACATATATTTAATGTACATAATTTAATTATCGTTGACACAGGTGTTATATTTGTCAGTTAATCTATCATCAAAATATGTTAATAACCCGGGGGCGGGGTTCGTCCCTTTCCGAGAGGCATCAATGACGGGGCGTTTTTTGGCCATTTTCGCGGGCATCCTATTTGCGGTCGGCGATATTTTCACGGCGACGAGCCTGGCCGCCGAACCCGTTCATCTGAAGGTCGGCATCCGTGGCGGCATCGGTGAACAGATGTGGGAGGTCGCCGCCAAGGTCGGCAAGACCTACGGGCTGGAGATCGAGCCCGTCGTTTTCGCCGGCACCTTGAGCCCCAACGAGGCGCTCAATTCCGGTGAGCTTCAGGCCGACGCCTTCCAGCATATCCCCTTCTTCCGCGATCAGGTGCGCCAGCGGGGCTACAAGCTCGCCGTCGTCGGCAATACCTATCTGTCGCCTCTCGCCTTCTATTCGAAGAAATACAAGACGCTGCATGATCTGCCGAGCGGCGCCAAGGTCGGCGTGCCGGACGATCCCAGCAACGAAAGCCGGGCCCTGATCGTATTGCGTGACGAGGGGTTGATTACCCTGCGTGACGGATTCGACGCCTACAACGAGACGGCGACCTTGGCGGATATCAAGGACAATCCCCGCAAATTGCAGATCGTCGAGGCGAAGTCGGTGGTTCTCGCCCGTTCCTACCAGGATCTCGACGCGGCGGCGGTGATTTCCAGTTTCGGCTCCCAGGTCGGGTTGAACGCCGCGCGGGACGGTATCGCGCAGGAACGCGAGAACAACAATCCCAACGTCAACATCATCGCGGTCCGCGAACAAGACCGGAACGCTCCCTGGGTTCCCCTGCTGGTCAAATCGTTCCAGTCCGAGGAAGTCCGCAAATATATCGAAACGGACCTGAAGGGCATCATCGTTCCGGCCTTTTGATGCCGGAGGTCCGTTCGGAAGGAGACTTTTCGGTGTATCAGAATGTCCAGGCGGCGCCGCTGGCGGACCAGGCGCCCGTGCCGGGGTCGGATCGGGCCGAGGCCCATGTCGTTTTCGAGGCGATCCGCAAGGTCTATCCCGGAGCGGGAGGCGGCGTGCATGCGTTGCACGAAGTTTCCTTCAGCGTTCGCCGGGGGCAGATTTTCGGTATCATCGGCCGCAGCGGAGCTGGAAAATCGACGCTCCTGCGCTCCATCAACATGCTGGAACGCCCCTCGGGGGGACGCGTGCTCGTCGATGGCATCGACGTCGGCGCCCTGGATGAAAAGGGCCTGGTCGCCTTACGCCGCAAGATCGGAATGATCTTTCAGCATTTCAATCTGCTTTCGGCCAAGACGGTGCGCGAAAATGTCGGTCTGCCGCTCAAGGTGGCGGGGGTTCCTGCCGCCGAGATACGCCGCCGGGTCGACTTTTTGCTCGATATGGTGGGGCTCGCCGACAAGGCGGACGTCTATCCGGCCAAGCTGTCGGGTGGTCAGAAGCAAAGGGTCGGCATCGCCCGCGCGCTGGTCCATGACCCGGAAATTCTGCTGTGCGACGAGGCGACCTCGGCGCTCGATCCCGAATCCACCCATGCCATTCTCGATCTGCTGCGCGACATCAACGACCGATTCGGCCTGACCGTCGTTCTCATCACCCATGACATGTCGGTGATCCGGGCGATCTGTGACGAGGTCCTGGTTCTGGACCAGGGACGCATCGTCGAGCAGGGCGAGGTCTGGCGGGTGTTCGGCGATTCCAAGGGCGAGGCGACGCGGGCCCTGCTCCAGCCGTTGCGGCGCGGATTGCCGGGCGACCTCGCCGGCCGTCTGCGTCCCGAGCCGCCGGCCCATGGAGGGTTAGCCATTCTATCGTTGCGGTTCACCGGCGAGAGCCATCCCGATGGCGTTTCTCTGGAAAGTCTTTTGGCGCTCGCTCCCGGTGCGACCCTGCTGCATGGCGGGATCGACCGCATTCAGGGGCACGCCCAGGGCGATCTGCTGCTCGCCGTTCCCGCCGGCGCCTTGCGCTCCGCCGCCGGCGCCCGTTTCTCTCCCGATTCCCTGAAAGTGCTGGGCTATGTCGACGATAATGCTTGATCGCTACGCCAAGGCGTTCCTGGAGACGCTGGCCATGGTCGGCGTCTCGTCCTTGATCGCCATTGTCTGCGGCCTGCTGCTGGCTCTTGCCCTGGTGGTCAGCGGTCCCGACGGTCTCCTGCCGAAACCCCGTGTCAACAAGGCTCTGTCGGTCCTGGTCAATGTTTTCCGGGCCATTCCCTTCATCATTCTTCTGGTCGCCCTGCTGCCCTTCACCCGCCTTCTCATCGGCACCACGCTGGGTATCTGGGCCGCCATGGTGCCCTTGAGCATCCATCTGATCGCCTTTTACACGCGAATCGCCCAGGTCAGCCTGAACGAGGTGGATCACGGTCTGATCGAGGCGGCGCGCGCCATGGGATTCCGCCGTTTCCATATCGTGCGCCATGTGCTGCTGCCGGAAGCCCTGCCCGGCATCGTCGGCGGCATGACGGTCTGCATCATCGCCATGATCAATTCCTCGGCGATGGCCGGCGCCGTCGGAGCCGGCGGTCTCGGCGACTTGGCCATCCGCTATGGTTACGAGCGTTATGAAACCCAGGTGCTTTTCGAAATCATCGTCATCCTGGTGACCATGGTCACCGGTGTGCAATTCGCCGGCGAATGGTTGTCGCGGCGGGTCAATCACCGGCGCTGATCATCCGGGCGCCCTCACTCCTTACGTTCTATGGAAGCTCCCATGTCCGAACCCGCTCCCCTGTTCATCGATTCCGCCCGTTATTTCGGCGCCGGCCGGCCCGAGCGGCTGGAAGATCGCCTCTCCATCACGGTAACCGCCCGCGCTTTCCCGCCCTATCTCGACGATCTCAAGGAAGACTGGGTGGCGAGCGTTGCCATTCCGGCCTTCCGCACCTTGGAAAGGCGCCGTCCCGGCACGGTCGGCGCCTTCTGTTCGATCGGCACGGGGACGGGTCTGGACGCGCTGGGCGCCATCGAGGTGTTCGGCGCCCGTCGCGTCGGCATTACCGATGTGCATGACGAGGTGGTCAGCACGGCGGCGGCCAATATCCGCGGCAATCTGCGCGATCCCGCTTCCGTCCGGCTGCTCGCCGGCACCGGCGACCTTCTCTCGCCGCTGGCCTCCGAGGGGCCGCGATTCGACGTGATTTACGAGAACCTGCCCAACGTGCCGCTGGATGACGGTTCCCAGTTGGAAAAGGACCGCGTCAGCTCCAGCTTTTTCCCGGCGCGGCGGGAAGTCGTGCCGGAGGACCTGAAGGCCAACCTTCTTACGCTGCATTACGTCGCCCTGGTTCAGGCAAAGGACTTCCTGGCACCCGCCGGCATCGTCCTGTCGATGCTGGGAGGCCGGGTGCCGCTTGAGGTTTTTCTCGATATGTCCCGGCTCGCCGGCTATCGGCCCCGCTTTTTGTCCTATGGCTGGAAGATCCAGGCCGAGGCCGAGGACGTCCTGTCCGGATACGCCGCCTGGCAGCGCCACGGCCTGGGGCCCTTCCATTTCTATCACGAGCCCGACGTCGCGGCGGCCTTCGCCGGCCTTGATCCGGTCGACGCCGCCGCCAACGCGCTCGCCATCGAACGCGATCTGGCGCCGCGCAGCCTCGATGCCGAAGCGGCCTACGCCGCCTTCAAGGGCGGCGAACGCATCGCCCATACCTACGCCGTTCTGGAATCGGCGCTGGAGTAGACGGCATGGGACATCGACTGGCCGACCTTTTCGTTCTGATGCGCGATCATTTCGCCAAAGGCCTGGCGGTGCCGGGTCCGGTGGCGGAGGAGACCACCCGGGTTCTCGCCCATCTGCCCGACCGGTTGCGGGCGTCGCCCCACGAGCCGGTCCTGTCGCCCAGTTCCCATCCCGTCGCTCTTGCCGTCGCCCGGACCGCGGAGGGACTGCCGTCGGCCTGGGCCGAGGCCCTGGGCGCGCTGGCCCCGCTGCTTCCCTGGCGGTTCACCTATGCGCCCCGTCCGGATGCGCCGGGATTGGGGGAGCGCATGGCCTGGGCCGAAATCATCGGTCCGGCGGCGCCGGTTCTGAACGATCACGTCGGGTTCGGTCTGACCTTCATCGGAGCCGAGACGCATTACCTGGCGCACCGCCATCCGGCGGTCGAACTCTACAATGTCGTGGCGGGCACGGCCCGGTGGAACTTGGAGGGGGCGGACGTTGCCCGTCCGCCCGGCTCCTTCGTTCTGCATCCGTCGCAGGCCGTCCACGCCATGCGAACCTCCGACGAGGCGATGTTGGCCATCTATTCCTGGTCCGGCGACATCGTCTCTCCCACCGTTTACGCCTGAATTTCCCAGCGGCCGGAATGCCGGTGCCGATGATCGCCGTATTCTCCTTGCGTGACCCCGCTTTGCCGTTTACCTTAACCACAGTCCAATTTCGTAGTTCGTGGAGATTTTCCATTGCCGCTTGCCGGAAGACGCGTCCTGCTGGTCATCGCCGGTGGAATTGCCGCCTATAAATGTCTTGATCTGATCCGGCGCCTGCGCGAACGGGGGGTCTCGGTGCGTTGCGTGCTGACCAAGGCCGCCTCTCATTTCGTCACGCCGATGTCCCTGGCGGCCTTGTCGGAACAGCCGGTGCACGAGGATTTGTTCTCGCTCACCGAGGATTACGGCATGAGCCATATCCGGGCCAGCCGCGAATCCGATCTGCTGCTGGTCGCTCCCGCCACCGCCAATCTGATCGCCAAGATGGCTCATGGTTTGGCCGATGATCTGGCCTCGACCCTGCTTTTGGCCTCGGACAAGCCGATTTTGGTGGCCCCGGCGATGAACGTCGTCATGTGGCGCCATCCGGCGACCCAGGACAATCTGGCGATCCTGAAGGAGCGCGGCGTTTTTCAGGTCGGGCCGAGCGCCGGCGAACTGGCCTGCGGCGAGCAGGGTGACGGCCGGATGGCCGAGGTGGCGCAGATCATCGACGCCATCGAAGCGGTCCTGGGTGGCGCCGGTCCGCTCTCCGGACGGCGGGTGCTGGTCACCTCCGGGCCGACGGTGGAGCCGATCGATCCGGTTCGCTACATCGCCAACCGTTCATCGGGCAAGCAGGGTCATGCCATCGCCCAGGCGCTGCGCGAACTGGGGGCGAGCGTGACGCTGGTCAGCGGGCCGGTTCAGATTCCCGATCCCGACGGGGTCGTGGTGGTCAAGGTGGAAACCGCCCGGCAGATGCTGGAGGCCTGTCAGGCCGCGCTGCCGGCCGACCTGGCGGTCTGCGCGGCGGCGGTGGCCGACTGGCGCGTGGCCGAACCGGCGGCGGAAAAAACCAAGAAGGCCGAGGGGGTTCCTCCGCCCACCCTGCAAATGGTGGCCAATCCCGACATCCTGGCGACCCTGGCGGCGCCGGGTCCGAACCGGCCGAAGCTGGTGGTCGGCTTTGCCGCCGAGACGGAAAACCTGATCGCGCATGCCAAGGCCAAGCTGGCCCGCAAGGGGTGTGACCTGATCGTCGCCAACGACGTATCGCAAGGCTCGGGGACTTTCGGCGGTGATGACAATCAGGTGCATCTGGTCGGCCCCCATGGTGTCGAAGACTGGCCGGCGCTTTCCAAACTCGCGGTGGCCAGACGTCTGGCCGCCCATCTTGCCGCACTGCTGGGAGGAACGAAGTAATGCCGCCGGTAACCGTCGAAATCGAGCGGATGGCGCATGCGCGCGATCTGCCCCTGCCGCGTTATGAAAGCGAACAGGCGGCGGGTCTGGATCTGCTGGCGGCCGTCGAGTCCGAGGTCGTTCTGGCTCCCGGCGGCTTCACTTTGATTCCCACCGGAATCCGTATCGCCTTGCCGTCCGATCACGAAGCCCAGATCCGCCCGCGGTCCGGCCTGGCGGCCAAACACGGCATTACCGTGCTGAACAGTCCGGGAACCATTGATGCCGACTACCGGGGCGAGATCAAGGTGATTCTGATCAATCATGGCTCGGCCGCCTTCAGCGTGACCCGTGGCCTGCGCATCGCCCAGATGGTCGTCGCGCCGGTGGCCAGGGCGGAGTTGAGGGAAAGCGGCGATCTGTCGGAGACGCGGCGCGGCGTCGGTGGATTCGGTTCGACCGGCATCGGGGGCGCGACATCGTAACCGGACGCCCGTGGGCGGGCATGGGACCTATTTCAGAACGTGAGGATGCACTTTCATGCTGAGACCTTCGAAAAAGATGTTGTTCGCCATCGAGGCGGTGCTCGACATCGCCTATCACGCAGGCGGCGAGCCGGTGCAGAGCCGTGAAATCACCCGGCGGCAGGGAATTCCGCGCCGCTATCTCGAACAAACCCTGCAGCAATTGGTCCGCTCCGGCATTCTGACGGGCGTGCGGGGTCCGCGCGGCGGCTACCGCCTGGCCCGCGAACGGCGCAGGGTGACGGTGGGCGAGATCGTCAGGGTGGTCCGCGCCCTCGAGGCGGCGGAGGAAACGGCCGAGGAACAACCGTCGTCGGAACTGGGCAAGGACGTGATCCGTCCGATGTGGACCACTCTGCAGGACGAGATCATGACCCGCCTCGACGGAATTTCCATCGATGATCTGTGCATGAAGGCCTATCAGTCCGGAATCGTCAGCGAAGTGACTCAGAAGATGGATTTTACGATTTGAGTTTTGACCCGCCAGGGTTTAAACACAACATAGATGTGCGTATTGAATTTATTTACATTAACACGAGGTAAATCATGACCGCTGCTTCCAAAGCCGGCTATCGCGGCAAGATCTATGACAGCATCCTCGAGACCATCGGGGGCACCCCCCTTGTTCGCTTCAAGAAGCTGGCCGCCGAAGCCGGGGTCAAGGCCGACATCGTCGGCAAGCTCGAATTCTTCAATCCGCTGTCGTCGGTCAAGGACCGCATCGGTCTGGCGATGATCGAAGCCGCGGAGAAGGCCGGTAAGCTGGTTCCCGGTTCCGTCATCATCGAACCGACCTCGGGCAATACGGGCATTGCCCTGGCCTTCGTCGCCGCCGCCAAGGGTTACCGCCTCATCCTCACCATGCCGGAAAGCATGTCCCTCGAACGCCGCAAGATGCTGGCCCTGCTGGGTGCCGAGATCGAACTGACCCCGGCGCCGAAGGGTATGACCGGCGCCGTGCGCCGGGCCGAGGAACTGGCCAAGGAAATCCCCCATGCGGTGATCCTTCAGCAGTTCGAAAATCCGGCCAATCCGGCCATCCATGTCGCCACCACGGCGGAAGAGATCTGGGCCGATACCGAAGGCAAGGTCGATATCGTGGTTTCCGGCGTCGGCACCGGCGGCACCATCACCGGCATCGGCAGGGTTCTGAAGAGCCGCAAGCCCGGCGTCAAGCTGGTGGCGGTGGAGCCCGAGGATAGTCCGGTTCTGTCCGGCGGCGCTCCCGGCCCGCATAAGATCCAGGGTATCGGCCCGGGCTTCGTGCCGGCCGTGCTCGACCGCAGCGTGGTCGACGAAGTGCTGCAGATCAGCAACGAGACCGCTTTCGCCACCGCCCGGAAGTCGGCCCGTCTGGAAGGCGTTCCCGTCGGCATCTCGTCGGGTGCCGCCCTGGCCGCCGCGCTTGAACTGGGCGCCCGTCCCGAGAACGCCGGCAAGCTGATCGTGGCGATCATCCCGTCCTTCGCCGAACGTTATCTGTCGACCGCCCTGTTCGACGGCATCGCCTGATGATCCCCCTCCCCGCCGGACGGCCGCAAGGCCCGTCGGGCGGGGAGGCCCGTTTCCCTTTTCCATTGTTCGGGCGGGGGCTCACGAAGGCGGAACCGAGAACCATCGCATCCATTCTGAAATTCGGCTAAAACGAACGAATGGATTTTTCCGAAGATCAGATCCGGCGCTACGCGCGCCATATCATCCTGCCCGAGGTCGGCGGCACCGGGCAGGCCAAGCTCCTGGGGGCCAAGGTCCTGGTTGTCGGTGCCGGCGGCCTGGGATCCCCCGTGATCCTTTATCTGGCGGCGGCCGGGGTGGGGACCATCGGTGTCGTCGACGACGACACGGTCGATCTCACCAATCTGCAACGCCAGGTTCTGCACCACACCGACCGGATCGGCTGGCCGAAGGCGGAAAGCGCCAAGGCGGCCGTGGCGGCGATCAATCCCGATGTCACCCTGGTGGCCCATCGGTTCCGCCTGGACGCCTCCAACGCCCTTGATCTGATCGGCCGTTACGACATCGTCGCCGACGGCAGCGACAATTTTCCGACCCGTTTTCTGGTCAACGACGCCTGCCGGCTGGCCGGCAAGACATTGGTCTCGGCGGCCGTCCTGCGTTTCGACGGGCAACTGTCCACCTTCAAGCCGGGCGGGCCGTGTTACCGCTGTCTCTATGCCGCGCCGCCGCCCGACGACGATGTCCCGACCTGCGCCCAGGCCGGCGTGCTGGGGGCGATGGCCGGTGTCATGGGGACTTTGCAGGCGACCGAGGTTTTGAAGGAAATCCTTGGGATCGGCGATAGCCTCGCCGGGAACCTGCTGATCATCGATGCCCTGTCGACCACCATTCGCAAGGTCCGGCTGCGCCCCGATCCGACCTGTCCGCTGTGCGGCGGAGCGGCCTCCATCCATGATCTGTCCCAGCATCGGAGCACCGTGCGTGTCTGCGGATAAGGCTGGTCCGGACAAGCTGTCCCTGGTGCTGTTCTCGGGCGCTTACGACAAGGTGCATTACGCCTTGGCGATGGCGGCGGCGGCGCTGGCCAGCAATCGCATGGCGACCCTGTTCTTCACCATGGGCGCCACCCGCGCCCTGTTGGCCGCCGATGCCGGGGGGCCCGGTTGGCGGGACCTGCATCCCACCGAGGACGGTTTGGCGCCGCAGGTGGCCGACGCCGATCTGACGGCGAAGGGAATCGGCGGGTTCGAGGAATTGCTGGCCGCCTGCGTCGCCCTGGGCGCCACGGTGATGGTCTGCGAGACGGGGCTGAGGGCGTTGGGGCTGGAGCTATCGGCGCTGCGCTCCGACGTGCCGGTGATGCCGGGGGGGCTGGTCTCCTTCCTGGCCGATGCCTCGGCGGATGGCGCCGTGGTGTTCATTTGAAAGGGTCGTTCGACTCCCGCCCCGTTCTCAATGACGACGGCAGCGTCCGCATCGAGCGCCTCAACGGAAGGCGGGCCGGCATCCGGGACCTTTATTATTGGCTGCTGACCACCTCGCGGGGGAAGTTCGCCGCGGTCTTGGTCGTCGGCTATTTCGTCCTGAACACCTTTTTCGCCCTGGCCTATGTGGCGGGGGGCGGCATCGAGAACGCCCGTCCCGGCGCTTTTGAAGACGCCTTCTTCTTTTCGGTCCAGACCATGGCGACCATCGGCTACGGCAAGATGGTCCCGACCTCCACGCTGGCCAATGTCCTGGTCACCATCGAGGCCGGCGTCGGCCTGTTCGGCATCGCCGTCTCCGCCGCCCTGATGTTTTCCCGTTTTACCCGCGCCACGGCCGGCATTCTATTCAGCCGGCAGGCGGTGGTGACGCGTCTGAACGGGGTGCCGACCCTGATGTTCCGACTGGCCAACGAGCGCAACGATCTCATTCACGAAGCCCGCATCCATGTGGTGCTGGTCCGTACCGAGCGTTCGCCGGAAGGGCACGAATTCCGGCGTCTGCGCGATCTCGCCCTGGAACGCTCCTTCACGCCGATCCTGGGCCTGTCCTGGACGATCATGCATAAGCTCGACAAGGACAGTCCGCTTTATGGCTGCACTGCGGACGCGGCGCGGGACGAGGAATTGCAGTTCATCGTTCATCTGGCCGGGCACCACGAAGGCTTCCAGCAGGAGGTTCACTCCCGCTGGGCCTATTCGGCGAAGGACATCGCCTGGGGGGCACGGTTCGCCGACCTCTTCCGTCTACTGCCGGATGGCGGAAGGGCCCTCGATTACGCCTGTTTCAACCAGATCGTAGCCGATCCGGAGCCGGAGGCGTGAGCGGTCTCAGAGCATGCTGGCCAGGACGCGGTCCGGTGGATTATGGCCGTCGATATGGGTCTTGATGTTGATCAGCACCTTTTCGCCCATGTCGATGCGCCCTTCCAGGGTCGCCGAGCCCAGGTGGGGCAGCAGCACCACATTGTCCATTTCAAGCAGCTTCGGATTGACCGCCGGCTCATGCTCGAACACGTCGAGGCCGGCTCCGGCGATTTCCCTCTTTTGCAGCATGCGGGTGAGCGCGGCTTCGTCGACCACCTCGCCGCGCGCCGTGTTCACCACATAGGCATGCGGTTGCAGAAGCTTGAGACGTCGCGCCGACAGCAGGTGATAGGTCGCCGGGGTGTGCGGGCAATGCACCGAGATGACGTCCATGCGGGCCAGCATCTGATCGAGGCTTTCCCAGTAGGTGGCGTCGAGCTCCTGCTCCAGATCGGGGTGCAGGCGTTTGCGGTTATGGTAATGCACGGCCAGCCCGAACCCCTTGGCGCGCCGCGCCACGGCTTGGCCGATACGGCCCATGCCGACGATGCCGAGGCGCTTGCCCCAGATGCGCCGTCCCAGCATGAAGGTCGGGCTCCATCCCTCCCAGCGGCCGGCGCGCACCAGGCGCTCGCCTTCCGTCAGCCGGCGCGGGACGGCCAGGATCAGGGCCATGGTCATGTCGGCCGTGTCCTCGGTCAGCACGTCGGGGGTATTGGTCACGGTGATGCCCCGTTGGCGCGCGGTAGCCAGGTCGATATGATCGACGCCGGCGCCGAAGTTGGCGATCAGCCGCAGGTTGGGGCCGGCTTGGGCAAGCACCGCGGCGTCGATGCGGTCGGTGACCGTGGGGACCAGGACGTCGGCCGTCTTGACCGCCTCGATCAGATCGGCCTTGGTCAACGAGCGATCGTCGACGTTCAACCGCGCGTCGAACAATTCCATCAGACGGGTCTCGATGACGTCGGGCAGCTTGCGTGTGGCGAAAACCAAGGGCTTCTTAGGTGCCATCGTGGAGCCTCCGTCTTTTTTGGACATTCATTGTTATTCGAGAGGCTGTAGCAAGACCAGCTCGTCTTGTCCAGTAGCCGAACGCCTTGAACGGCGATAGCTTGACCGGTTGCCCGGACCCTGGCAAATATTCCCTTACCGAAATGAAGGTCCCTGATATGCCGCCTGTGGCGCGACTGATCCGTTGCTTTTTCCCTCGTGGTGCAACCTTGGTGGCGCTGCTCCTTTTGGCGCAGGCCGCGGTTGCGGCGGAAAGCAGCGGCTTGCCGTTGCCAAGGTTCGTTTCCCTGCGTTCCGACGAGGTCAATTTGAGGACCGGGCCGGGGGTTCGCTACCCGGTCGATTGGATCTACACCCGGCGCGATCTGCCGGTCGAGGTGATCGCCGAGTTTGAAACCTGGCGCAAAATCCGCGATTGGCAGGGGACCGAGGGCTGGGTGCATCAAAGCATGCTGGCGGCGCGGAGGATGGTGGTGGTGGTGGGAAGCCAGCGCCGCCTGCGTGCCGAGCCGGATGACAAAGCGCTGTCTCTCGCGCTGATCGATCCCAACGTTACCGGCCGCCTGCTTGGATGCCCAAGGAGCAAATCCTATTGTCGGGTCGAGATTGAGAATATCCAGGGATGGCTGAAGCGCGATGAGTTCTGGGGCGTTTACCAAACCGAGTATATCGAATAATGGATCGCACCACGACGCTTCTGGGGGTGGCTGCGGCCATCGCGATTTTCGCCGTGTGCCTGCTGGGGGAGCGCCGTCCCCGTGAATTTGGCAAGCCGAGACTGTTTCCCTATATTCCGGTCATGATGGTCTGTCTGGTGGTGGTCATCGGCCTGCTGGCTCATCTGGTCGCCCTGGTCACCGGCCGGCCGGTCGGATCCTGACACTTCGATAATTCGCAAGCCTGGGGCAGTTCGCGCTTCGCGTGACCTGCCCCAGGCTTGCGTGACGCTTGAGAGTTTTCTTCCGCCTGTCGGCGGGATGCCCCCTTCTCCCGCGAGGGGAGAAGGGCTTTTGCCCTCAGGCCAACGAGCGCGATTCAATCTATACGCAACGCGCTCCAAGCCCCAAAACCCCGAATTTTCGACGCGTATTTCGAACCCGACACCGACGGTATCGCGCCGTCCGGCGGCAATGCCGCTTGTCCTTTTCGGGGATGCTATCAAAGGTTGTAAATCCTATTTGTGATATTAACCATGTTAAAAAAATGGATAAAAAACCGTTTTTTGGAACGGTTTTTCGGATCATATTAGTTCCAAAATTACGTCGTTGGAGCGGGGGGAGCAATGTTCGATCATGACGATAGCTTCTATCAGGTCATCCGGCGCCAGGGGGTATCCCGGCGCAGTTTTCTTAAATTCTGCAGCCTGACCGCGGCGAGTCTGGGGCTGGGCCCGATGGTCGCCTCGAAGATGGCTTACGCGCTGGAGACCAAGCCGCGCATCCCGGTGATCTGGCTGCATGGGCTGGAATGCACCTGTTGCAGCGAATCCTTCATCCGTTCGGCTCATCCGCTGGTGAAGGACGTGGTGCTGTCGATGATCTCGCTCGATTACGACGACACCATCATGGCCGCCGCCGGTTATCAGGCGGAAGAAATCCTCGAGGAGACCAAGGCCAGGTACAAGGGCCGCTATATCCTGGCGGTCGAGGGCAATTCGCCGCTGGGCAACGACGGCATGTATTGCTTTCCGGGCGGCGTGCCCTTCGTCGAGAAACTGAAATCCATGGCTGCCGACGCCCAGGCGGTGATCGCCTGGGGATCCTGCGCCTCCAACGGCTGCATCCAGGCGGCCAAGCCCAATCCGACGCAAGCCGTGCCGATCCACAAGGTGATCACCGACAAGCCGATCATCAAGGTGCCCGGCTGTCCGCCGATCGCCGAGGTGATGACCGGCGTGCTGACCTATATGCTGACCTTCGAGCGGTTGCCGGAGCTCGACAGTCAGCGCCGGCCGAAGATGTTCTACAGCCAGCGTATCCACGACAAATGCTATCGCCGCCCGCATTTCGACGCCGGGCAATATGTCGAGCATTGGGATGACGAGGGCGCCCGCAAGGGCTACTGCCTCTACAAGATGGGCTGCAAGGGCCCCACCACCTACAACGCCTGTTCGACGGTGCGCTGGAACGACGGCGTGTCCTTCCCCATCCAGTCCGGCCACGGATGTATCGGATGTTCGGAGGAAGGCTTCTGGGATCGCGGCTCCTTCTATTCACGGCTGACCGACATTACCCAGTTCGGCATCGAGAAGAACGCCGATGAGATCGGCGCCGGTGCCGGCGTGGTGCTGGGCGCGGCCGTGGCCGCCCATGCCGCCGTCAGCGCGGTGAAACAGGTATCCGACAAGAAAAATAAGAAAAACAAAGATCTATAAAGGGGGGATTTGCAGGCCATGACCATTCAGACACCCAACGGCTTCAAGCTCGACTCCGCCGGCCGGCGCGTCGTGGTCGATCCGGTGACCCGTATCGAGGGGCATCTGCGGCTCGAGGTCAACCTGGACGACCGCAACGTCATCCGGAACGCCGTCTCCACCGGCACCATGTGGCGCGGCATCGAACTCATCCTCAAGGATCGGGACCCGCGCGACGCCTGGGCTTTCGTCCAGCGCATCTGCGGGGTCTGCACGGGGACCCACGCGTTGACCTCGGTCCGCGCGGTCGAGGACGCCCTGGCCATCAAGATCCCGGAAAACGCCAATTCCATCCGTAACATCATGCAGTTGGCGCTTCAGGTGCATGACCATCTGGTGCATTTCTACCATCTGCACGCCCTTGACTGGGTGGATGTGGTCAGCGCCCTTTCGGCCGATCCCAAGGAGACCAGTGTCCTGGCGCAGAGCATCTCGTCCTGGCCTCTGGCCTCGGCGGGCTATTTCCGCGACTTGCAGCAGCGCCTGAAAAGCTTCGTTTCCTCGGGGCAGTTAGGACCGTTCAAGAACGGCTACTGGGGACATCCCGCCTACAAATTGCCGCCCGAGGCCAATCTGCTGGCCGTCGCCCATTATCTGGAGGCGCTCGATTTCCAGAAGGACATCGTCAAGATCCATGCCGTTTTCGGCGGCAAGAATCCCCATCCCAACTGGCTGGTCGGCGGGGTGCCCTGCGCCATCAACCTCGACGGTACCGGCGCCGTCGGGGCGATCAACATGGAGCGGCTCAATCTGGTCTCCTCGATCATCGACCGCTGCATCGAATTCACCGAGAAGGTCTATATTCCGGATCTCATGGCCATCGCCTCCTTCTACAAGGATTGGCTCCATGGCGGTGGGCTGTCGTCGCGCTCGGTGCTGTCCTATGGCGACATCCCCGAACAGGCCAACGATTATTCCGCGAAGAATCTGCTGTTGCCGCAAGGCGCCATCATCGACGGCAAGCTGGCCGAGGTGCATGCGGTCGATGTTCGCAATCCGCAGGAGATCCAGGAGTTCGTGACCCATTCCTGGTACAAATATCCCGATGAGACCAAGGGCCTGCATCCCTGGGAGGGCGTCACCGAGGCCAATTTCGTCATGGGGCCCAATTTCAAGGGCGCCAAGACGAAGATCGAATCCCTCGACGAAGGCGGCAAATACTCCTATCTGAAGGCGCCCCGCTGGAAGGGCCATGCCATGGAGGTCGGCCCGCTGGCCCGCTGGATCATCGGCTACGCCCAGAACAAGCCCGAATTCAAGGAGCCGGTGGAGGCGACGCTGAAGGCCCTGGATGTGCCGGTGACGGCGCTGTTCTCGACGCTGGGGCGGACGGCGGCGCGCGGCCTGGAATGCCAATGGGCGGCGCGGAAGATGAAGTATTTCTTCGATAAGCTGGTCGCCAATCTCAAGTCGGGCGATCTCGCCACCGCCAATACCGGGAAATGGGACCCCTCCTCCTGGCCGTCCGACGTCAAGGGGGTCGGCTTCACCGAGGCTCCTCGCGGCGCCCTGGGCCATTGGATCCACATCACCCAGGGGCGCCTCGCCAATTATCAATGCATCGTGCCCACCACCTGGAACGGTTCGCCGCGCGACCCCGACGGCAATATCGGCGCCTTCGAGGCCTCCCTGCTGGATACTCCGCTGGCCGATCCCCACAAGCCTCTGGAAATACTGAGGACCATCCACAGCTTCGATCCGTGCCTGGCCTGTTCGACCCACGTCATGTCGCCCGACGGCGAGACGACGCGGGTCACCGTGCGCTGATCAGGGTTTCCGGATAAGGAAGGGGGGTGGTCATGACGCTCAATTACACCAGCGACGAGTCGGCGCGGGAGTTGCGGTCCCGCGCCATCGCCCGCGCCTCCATCTATGTTTTCGAGGCGCCGGTGCGCCTGTGGCACTGGGTCAATGCCCTGGCCATCGTCGTGCTGATGGGCAGCGGCTATCTGATCGGCAGTCCCTTGCCATCCATGCCGGGCGAGGCCTCGGCCATCTTCACCACCGGCATCATCCGCTTCGTTCATTTCTCGGCCGGTTACATCCTGACCGTCGCTTTGCTGGGGCGGCTCTATTGGGCGGTAGTCGGCAACGTCCATTCCCGCCAGCTTTTCCGCCTGCCGCTCACCAGCCTGCGCTGGTGGAGCGAGGTGCTCTTCGAACTGAAATGGTATCTGTTCCTGGAACGTGTTCCGAAGAAATATGTCGGGCACAATCCGTTGGCCCATTTGATGATGGTCAGTATGTTCCTGACCACGCTGGTCTTCATGATCGGTACGGGCTTCGCCCTCTACTCCGAAGGGGCCGGCTACGACAGTTGGCAACATCTGCTGTTCGGCTGGATCGTCACCCTGGCCGGCAATAGCGAGCGGTTGCATCTTCTGCATCATCTCGGGCTGTGGATGATGGGCATCTTCGTTTTCCTGCATGTCTACGCGGCGATCCGCGAGGACATCATGTCGCGGCAGAATCTGATCAGCACCATCATCAACGGCGAGCGGGCCTTCAAGGACGACGAGCCGTGAGGACGGGAGCCGACGATTTCGGCGAACCGACGGCCCATACCCTGATCCTCGGAATCGGCAATATCCTATGGGCCGACGAGGGGTTCGGCGTGCGGGTGGTCGAGGAGATTCATCGCCGCTTCAGCCTGCCCGCCGGCGTGTCGGTGATGGATGGCGGCACCCAGGGGCTTTACCTCGTTCAATATGTGAAGGCCGTCCGCCGTCTTCTGGTGTTCGACGCCATCGACTACGGGGCTGAGCCCGGAACCTTGCGCGTGGTGCGCGACGGGGAGGTGCCGACTTTCATGGGCTGTCGCAAGCTCAGTCTGCATCAGACCGGCTTCCAGGACGTCCTGGCCGCCGCCAGCCTTCTGGGCGGCGGTCCGGAAAGCGCGGCCCTGGTCGGCGTTCAGGCCGAGCGTCTGGACGATTGGGGCGGCAGTCTGACCGAAACGGTGCGCGGACGAATCGAGCCGGCCATCGGTCTCGGATTAGAGATTCTGCGGGAGTGGGGCGTCGAGGCGATTCCGCGTCAGGCGGCGGACGGTGAGGGTCTGCTGCTGGGCCACGACATCGATCTCGCCGGGTACGAACGGCGGCCGATTCTGGCGGAGAGGAGATAGACCGATGTGCATCGGCATTCCCATGCAGGTTGAGGTTCCGGGCGATATGCAGGCGCTGTGTCGTCCCCGTGGAGGACAGGCGGTGGAAATCGACATGCGTCTGCTCGATCCGGTTCCGGCCGGCGGCTGGGTGCTGACCCATCGCGGCCTGGCCCGCGAGGCGCTCGACGCCGAGGACGCCCGCCTGATCGCCGATGCTCTCGACGCGGCGCTTCTGGCCGCCGAGGGGGATAATGTCGATCATCTGTTCGCCGATCTGCTCGGCCGAGAACCCGAACTTCCCGCCCATTTGAGAAAGGCTTGAAGCGATGACCGGACCAAGCGTGACCGATGCCCTGATCGCCCTGGCCACGCCCCAGCGGCCCATGCCTTTATTGCTCGATGACGCCGAGGCGGCCCGCCACCAGGACGTCCGCGCCGTGCTGGCCGATGTGGTCCAGGCCCTTTGCGACATCGGCCGGGGCAAAATCCCCGGGCGCTGGATCGATATCGCCTCTCTCGAAGGCGGCTCGCGGGCCTTGCTGTCCAGCATGCTGAGCGTCGGTGAAATCTCGGCCACCCTTGCCGCCACCCCGCCCACGCGCATCCAGGAAACATCGCTTTACGGGGTCTGGATGGTCGATGGCGAACGGCAGGGGCTCGAGGTGGCCGATTTTCCCGCCATCGCCCGCGACGCGGCGCGGCGCGGCAGCGCACGGCTGGACATGCCGGCGGTGGAGGACTTGCCCGAAGGCACGATGAATATCCTGCCCGTCCTTGCCGAGATCGCCCACCACATGGCGGCGGAGGCGGGCGAGCACGAGATCAACCTGAGCTTGATGCCGATGAGCCCGGCCGATCATCGGGTGTTGGAGGAGACGCTGGGGATCGGGGCATTGGAAATCTGGTCGCGGGGCTACGGCAGTTGCCGCATCCGTGCCGCGGCGCTCCGAAATGTCTGGCGGATCCAGTATTTCAATTCCGACGGCAAGGAAATCCTCGACGTCGTCCAAATCGGCGATGTTCCGGTGGCGGCGCGGGCGACACCGGAAGACATGGACGACCAGATCGGCCGCGTGCGCGATCTGATGGCCGCCTATTTTCCGGAAGAACCCTGAGCAATCCGCCTTTCGCTCACTGGCGATGGCCTAGCACGCGGATGCGTGCGCTAAGGCCAGGGACTTGAAAAACAAGCTAGTCGTTGACGGCGCGGAGAACGGGCCTCTCCTCGTCGCCTTTTTCCAATTCGGCGACGGTGCGCATATAATCGTCCCAGTTCTCGATGAATTCGGTCAGCGCCGTTTGCGCGCACTCTTCCAGCGTCCGGCCCAACTGGGCCGAGATGTCTTCCAGACGCTCTCGCATGGCGGGCGTCAGGGCCAGCAGCAAGTCCGGAGTGCTCATGGACGAGGTACCCTTTGATCGAAAATTGAGCAAAGTTGACGCATTCTAGCCTTAAATTCCATGTATGGCTATGTGCCAGAATGGATTCGTTTGTGATATAAGCCCGCTCATGCCTTCTCGAAAGCCAAGTAACACGGATTCTGATCTTTGGGTGGCGCCCGAAGATCGCATGCGGATCTCGTCCGAATCGCCATCGCGCAGGTCCAAGCCGGTCGGCGAGATGGCGTCGTCTTTTTTTGGACGTGGCCCGCGATCGATGAAGGAAAGCCGGTCTGAGCCGCCCCCGCCGCCCGACCGCGGCGGCACGTCGAAGCCGCCGCCGCCCCGGCCGCCGAGAAACGGCCGTGGTCCGCGTCCGCCCGGTAGTGGCGGTGGTCGCCGCCTGCTCGGCATGCTGATCAATTTCTCCTTGACCGTCGCCATATGGGTCGCCATCGGCCTGGGTGGGGTCATCGCCTATTACGCCTACGATCTGCCCGATCTGGAGAACCTGACCGCCACGGCCCGGCGGCCCAGTATCACGCTGCTGTCGGCCGATGGTGAAACCATCGCCGCCTATGGCGACGTCTATGGCGAGCCGGTCAATCTCCAGGATCTGCCGGCCAGCCTGCCGCAGGCGGTGATGGCGACCGAGGACCGTCATTTTTATAGCCATTTCGGCCTCGATCTGATCGGCCTGGCGCGCGCCATGGTGGTCAATCTGCGGGCCGGCCATGTGGTGCAGGGCGGATCGACCATCACCCAGCAGTTGGCCAAGAACCTGTTCCTGACGCCCGAACGCAGCCTGAAGCGGAAAGTGCAGGAACTGCTGATGGCATTGTGGCTGGAACATAAATTCAGCAAGGACCAGATCCTGACGCTGTATCTGAACCGCGTTTATCTGGGCAACGGCACCTGGGGGGTCGACGCCGCGGCGCGGCGCTATTTCGACGTGCCGGCCACCAGGCTCAACCTCTATCAGTCGGCCTTGCTGGCCGGCCTTCTCAAGGCGCCGTCCCGTTACAATCCGCAGAACGACCGCGAGCAGTCGGTGAAACGGACCACCCAGGTCCTGGCCAATATGGTGGCTTTCGGCGTGATCTCGCCGGAACAGGCCTCCGAGGCCTTGAAAAACGAACAATCCTCCGTCAGGCAGGTTTCCCACACCGGACGCTATTTCGCGGACTGGATCCATGACCTGGTCGACCAATATGCTCGCGACGACCGCGACATCGTTGTCCGTACCACTCTCGACATGGGGCTGCAGCGCAGGGTCGAGGCCGAACTGGAGGCCCTCCTCGCCAAATCGGGGAGCAAAGCCGGGGTAAGCCAGGCAGCCATGGTGGTGATGACCCCCGATGGCGCCATCCGTGCCCTGACCGGCGGCCGCGACTATGCCACCAGCCAGTTCAATCGCGCCGTCCAGGGCTTTCGCCAGCCCGGATCGTCCTTCAAGGCGATGCTTTATCTGGCCGCCGTCGAGGCCGGCTGGGACGAGAACGACATGATCGAGGATTCCCCGATCACCACCGGCAAATACCAGCCGGAGAACATTGTGGAATCACACCGCTACGAGGGGTCCATCACGCTTCGCCACGCGCTGGCCAAATCGAGCAACGTGGCGGCAGTCCGCCTGATCGAACGCATCGGCCCGAAGCGGGTGGTCGCCGTGGCCAAAAGGCTGGGAATCACCTCGCAGCTCCATTCCGACGCCTCGCTGGCGCTGGGCACCGGCGAGGTCAATCTGGTCGAACTGACCTCCGCCTACGCCACCTTCGCCAACGCGGGCAACGGCGTCTTCCCCTTCGGCTTCACCGAGGTCCGCGACAATCGGGGCAACGTCATCTACCACCGTGAAGGCGCCGGTACCGGCCAGATCATCTCGCCGCATGCGTTGCGCGAGATGGACGACATGCTGTCCGCCGTGGTCACCGAGGGCACCGGCAAGGCGGCGGCGATCGACCGCCCGATCGCCGGCAAGACGGGGACGTCCCAGGATTACCGCGACGCCTGGTTCATCGGATTCTCTGCCGATTATGTCGGTGGCGTTTGGTTCGGCAACGACGACGGCACCTCCATGCACCGGACCACTGGCGGCAGTCTGCCCGCCCAGCTTTGGCACAATGTCATGCTGGCCGCCCACAAGGGCCTGCCGGCGCGTCCGTTGCCGGGCCAGGGCGGCGAGGAGGCGCCTTCCGCCGAGAACGAGTCCGGCCGGCCCTCGCAACCGGCGGAGACGCTGGACAACATCTGGAACGGCCTGGTCAAGATGCTGGGCGGCTGAGGCCCTGTTGGAATCGCGCCCGAGCGGCGTTTGAGCCCCGCCGGAGCGGCTGGTGTTGTGGTGATCGGCGAAGATCCATCGCGCTAACGTCCGATCGTATCGGACGATATTCCCGGCAACACGATTTTGCCCAGCACTCGCCCGCCTTCGACGAGGGCGTGGGCCTCCCTCAGGCTAGCGGCATCGAGTGGTCGCAACTCCTTGCTGACGGTCGTGCGCAGCTGGCCGGCGTCGATCAATGACGCCACTTCATTGAGGATTTTATGCTGGGCGATCATGTCCGGCGTGGCAAACAACGGCCGCGTAAAGACCATCTCCCAATGCAGAGATACACTTTTCGCCTTCAATGGCGTGGCGTCGAGTGTGTCATGATCGGTGATCACGCCCACCTTGCCCTGTGGGGCGATGATCGCGGAAATTGCGTCCCAATGGCGGGCAGTTTGGTTCAGCGCGGCTATGTATGTGATCGGCGGCGCGTTCATCGCTGCAAGCTCTTCCGTCATCGACTTCGAATGATCGATGACATGATGGGCGCCAAGCTTCAGACACCAGTCGCGGCTTACCTCACGCGAAGCCGTTGCAATCACCTCAAGTCCAGTCAGACGACGGGCAAGCTGAATCAGCATGGAGCCGACACCTCCAGCGCCTCCGATAATCAGCAAGGCGCCCGCATTGCATAGCTTGCCGGGGATGACGCCCAACCGGTCGAACAGCAGTTCCCATGCGGTCAGCGAGGCGAGGGGAAGTGCCGCCGCCTGTGTGAAGGTCAAACTCGCTGGCTTGAAGCCGGCAATACGCTCGTCGACCACATGCAACTCCGCATTCCCACCGGAGCGACCGAAGCTCCCGGCGTAATAGACATCGTCACCAGGCCGAAACAGTGTTACCGCGGAACCCACGTCCTGGACGGTACCGGCGACATCCCAGCCCAGAATGTCGACGTCATTGCCCACCGTTACGCTGCCATTGCGAACCTTGGTATCGAGTGGATTTACCGACACGGCGCGTACCGAGACGAGAAGGTCGTGAGCCGTGGGAACGGGAGGGTCCCGCTCCAATTCGATGAAGCAATCCGGAGCGGACAATGGCGAGGCCGGACGATAACCAATGGCTTTCATGGTGATTTCCGTGACAGAGACAGTGTCTGTCCAAGATCGTCACCACACCTGCTTCCGTAAACACGGCTATTTGGCGTATTAAGTTCCCGAAAGGGAACCGTAATGATGAAGGTCAAGCACTACGTCGACGTTCCTGGCTGTCCGGTGGAAGTGACGCTCGACCTTATTGACGGCCGCTGGAAGGGGGTTGTGCTCTTCCATCTGCTCGATGCCGGCTGCCTTCGCTTCAACGCGTTGCACAGGCGTCTGCCTGGCATCACGCAGCGCCTTCTGACGAAGCAGTTGCGCGAACTCGAAGAAGCCGGGCTGGTCAGTCGAACGGTCTATGCGGAAGTGCCCCCGCGTGTGGAGTACCGTGTGACTGAAGAAGGCGAAAGCCTCAGGTCGATCTTCGATGCGCTGGCGCGGTGGGGAGAAATGAGGCTTGCCCGTCATCGGGCCGCCAAGCCAAAACCGGCGGGTTGTTAGACCGGGACGGTGTTGAGCTATGAGGGAAGTGGTTGCGGGGGCCTGCAACCAGCTTGATTTGCCGATCTACGCGACATGCGGTTGAGCGGCTCTGCTTTATTGAGATGGAGGCGGAGTTATCCGATGCTTTCCGGACGTTTGCCGCCCTTGCGATCGGACAGCAGGGCGAAGCTGGCCGCTCCGATGAACAGCATCAGGGCGATGGTCAGCGCCATCGGCAGGGTTGTGCCGTCGTGCAGCCGGCCGACCATCCAGCCGGCGCCGGCCGCCACCGCCATCTGAATGAAGCCGAGCAGGGCCGACGCGCTGCCGGCGATGCGTCCGTGCGGGGCGATCGCCGCCGCCGTGGCGTTGGGCAGGACCAGGCCGGCGGCCAGGAAGACGCCCGTCATCGGCGCCAGGATCGCGGCGATGGTTTGAATATGGGCCAGGGCCAACCCCCCCAATATCGTTCCGGACAGCACGCCGATCACGACGCCGGCGCCGATCATGCGCGCCATGCCGAAACGATGTCCCAGGCGGGCGGTGATCACATTGCCGGAGAGCAACCCGATGATGACCAGGGCGAAGCAGAAGCCGAAATGCTCCGGCCGCACGCCCAGGACGTCGATCAGGACGAAGGAGCCGATGGAGACGAAGCAGAACATGCCGGCAAAGACGAAGCTGACGGTCAGGGTATAGCCGAGAAAGGAGCGTCGTCCCATCAGCAGCGCGTAGGTGCCCAGCATGCGCGAGAGCTTCAGGGCGTGACGGTCGGGATGCAGGTTGGTTTCGGCCAGCCATCTCCAGACGCCGAGGAACAGGACGACGCCGAAGACCGCCATGACGACGAAATTGGCGCGCCAATCGAAAAGCGTGTGCAGCCAGCCGCCGAAAATGGGCGCCACGGCGGGGGCTATGGTGAAGACCGACGCCATCATGGCCAGCGTTCGCGCCGCCTGGTCCCTCGGATAGGCGTCGCGCACGATGGCCCGGCTCAAGACCGGCCCGGCGCAGGCGCCGAAGGATTGAACCAGGCGGGCCAGGATCAGGGTTTCGATGGAACGGGCCGCCAGACTGGCCAGGCTGGCGATCAGATAAAGGATGATCCCGGTCAACAGGACGGGCCGTCGTCCGTAGCGGTCGGACAGGGGGCCCAGGATCAGTTGCGACAGGGCGAAGCCGCCGATGAAGATGCTCATGGTCAATTGGACATGGGAGACGTCGGTGGCGAAGACGCGCGTCATGTCGGGCAGCGACGGCAGAAAGATATCGATCGAGACGGGACCCACCATGACCATGGCGATCAGCAAGGCGAGCGGCGGACGGGGTGGGGGAGACGTCGTGGGAGAGACGGGGCCTGTCATGACCGGCCGTAACGATGCAATTGCGTCCCGTTGCGCTTCAGCCAGGCCCGCGCTCCCCCGGCGTCGGGAATCAGCTCGTCGACGACACGCCAGAAAGCGGGGGAATGGTTCATTTGCGCCAGATGAGCCACCTCATGGGCGACCACATAGGCGAGCACATGGGCCGGCGCCAGCACGAGCCGCCAGGAAAAAGCCAGATCGCCCCGGGCGCTGCAGCTTCCCCAGCGGGAGCGGGTGTCCTTGAGCCGCACGGATCCCGGCGATTTGCCGATCGAGGCGGCCATCGGCAGGGCGAGAGCGGTGATTTCCTTCCGGGCCTCGCGCTTCAGCCAGTCGGTGAGGCGGCGCTCGAAATGCTCGGGGCGGCCGGCCACGTGGATTTCACGATCCGCCAGCCAGACGCCCTGCCGGCCGAGGGGATCGTGGCGCAACCGGTGCGGAACGCCCAGCAGCGGCAGGATGGCCCCATCCTTGAAGGGCATGCCGTCGGGTAGCGCGTCCAGCCGCTCGGTCAGCCAGTCCGCCTTGCTCATGGCGAAATCCAGGCCACGAGCGGCGGCCATATGCGACGGCAGGGTGAGGATGATCGAGCCGTCCTGCTCGTTGATGCGCAGCGACATGCGGCCGGCATTGGCGTTCCTGCGGATTTTTACCGGCACCTTGCGGCCGTCGAGGATCAGTTCGGTCACGCCGGCCAGGTCACGATGTGATGATCGAGGATATCGGCTTTCTTCTCCGGGATCGCGCGCCCACGGACCGATTGCCCGGCCGCATGCACGCTTTCCGGATCGCCGGAAACCAGCGGATGCCACCAGGCCAGCGGCAGGCCGTTGGCCAGCAGCCGGTAGGCGCAGGTCGACGGCAGCCAGTTCAACTCCAGCACCTTGTCGGCCCTGAGCGCCACGCAGTCGGGAACATGGCGCTGGCGCTCGGGGTAGTTCGAACAGTGGCAGCTTCCCAGGTCGAGCAGGCGGCAGGCCACGTTGGTGTAATGGACCTCGCCGGTGTCGTCGTATTGCAGCTTATGCAGACAGCATTTACCGCAGCCGTCGCACAGGGATTCCCATTCCGCCTTGTTCATTTCGGCGAGAGATTTGACCTGCCAGAACGGTTCCTTGGAGTTTTCGGTGGGCGGTGATGACATAAAACCTGGATCTCCCGGGCGCCTCGGCGCCCCATTTCAAAATGGTGACGGATTTTGGATTGTCGACCCGTCAATCTCCATCGCGATCGATCAGATGCAGAAACGATCCGAACACCGTGCCCGAAATCTGCCCCGCGCTCTCCAGGGACCGCCCCTGGGCATCGGCCGCATGGAACAAAGGCTGCGCCGAGGATTGCCGGACGATGGTGGCATAATGGAATTCGTGCCCGCGAAAGGCGGCTCCGGCCGGCCCCAGCGCGGTCGGTCCGGCCAGGCGGCATTGCCGGTAACCGAGATGGAGCCGCCGCCTGGCGAAACTGGTGGACACCGGCAGCAGGCCGGCCATGACGTGGGGCCGGCCATCCCGATCCTCCAGGATTTCCCCCAGCGTCATATAGCCGCCGCATTCGCCGTAGACGCACCCGCCCAGGCCGGCCAGCCGGCGCAAGCCCGACAGGAAACGCGAAGCCGCCGCCAGCCGCGCCGCGTGCAATTCCGGATAGCCGCCGGGAAGATAGACGGCGTCGGCGTCTTCCGGCGGCGCCTCGTCGGCCAGCGGCGAAAAGAACGAGACCTCGGCCCCAGCCTTTCGCCAGCCTTCGAGAACGGCCGGATAGGCGAAGGCGAAGGCCTCGTCCCTGGCCACGGCGATCCGCTGGCCGAGCGGCGGTACGGGCCAGGCGGACGAGGTGGCGTCGCCGGAGAGCGGTGAACTGAGAGCCAGCCCGATCAGGCCGTCGACATCGACATGCTCCTCGATCAATCCGGCCACGGCATCGAGTCTGGCCTCCAGGTCCTCGGTCTCGCCGGCCTGGACCAGCCCCAGATGCCGTTCCGGCAAGGCGAAAAGAGGCGTTCGCGGCAACCAGCCGAGCAAGGGAAGGTCGGGACAGGTGGCATGGCAGGCCCGCGCCACCATCGCCCGATGGGCGTCGCCGGCCACCTGGTTGAATACCACGCCGGCGATATGGACGTCGGGGCGGTGGCGGCGGAATCCTTCGACGACGGCGGCCGCCGAGGCGGCCTGCCGCCGCAGGTCGAGCAGCAGGATGACCGGCCAGCCGGTCCGGGCCGCCAAGTCCGCCGTCGATCCGTCGGAGACCCCGGTTTCGACGTTGGCGCCGTCGAACAGGCCCATGACTCCTTCGCAGACGACCAGCTCGGCGGTCCGTCCCATGTCTTGGACCTGCCGGGCGAGAAAAGCCGGGCGCATCGCCCAGCCATCCAGATTAAGGCAGGGTCGGCCGCTGGCTGCGGCATGGAAGGCGGGATCGATATAGTCCGGGCCGACCTTGGCCGAGGCGATGCGCAAGGCCCGGCGTTTCAACGCGCGCAGCAGGGCCAGGGTGAAGACGGTCTTGCCGCTGCCCGATGCGGCGGCGGCGATGATCAGTCCGGGCGCGGTCATCCCGCCAACAGCTTCTTCACGCCGGCGGCGATGTCCTTCGGCGCGGCCTCGCCGGTGAAATGGGTGGCGTATTTGCCGTTCTTTCCCATGACATAAAGGATCGAACTATGGTCGACCGAATAATTGGCGTCCTGGCTTTCCACCTTGCGGGCATAGACGCGGAATTCCTTGAGAACCGGCGTGATCTGGTCGGGGCTGCCGGTCAGGCCGACGAAAGCGGGGGAGAAGGCGTCGACATATTGGGCGATCTGGTCGACGGTATCGCGTTCCGGATCGACGGTGATGAACATCGGCACCACCTGGGCCTGCTCGGCCGGGGTCAGCATATCGTAGGCCTGAGCCATATTGCCGAGCGTCGTCGGGCAGACGTCCGGACAGAAGGTATAGCCGAAATAGATCAGCAGCAGCTTGCCCTGGAAATCCTTGTCCGTGACCGTGCGTCCGGTCTGGTCGATCAGGCTGAAGGGCCCGCCGATGGTCGGCCCCGCCGGCGCCTGTTCGAGAAAACGCGGCAGGAGGCCGATGGCCGCGACCACGGCCAAGGCGGCGATCCCGGCCAGAATGGCCGGCCACGGGCGGGAATGTCTGGAATGGTATTTATCGGTCATCCGACTCTCAAGCGACATGGCGCCAGGCAAGCCACGTCAGCATGCCGGCATTGATCATTAAAAGGAGCGGCGCGTAACGCAGGACCGGCGCCCGCCAACGGTTTCCGGCCAGATGTCCGAGCAGGCCGACGGCGAACAGGCTGGGCCAGGTGCCGGCGGCGAAGGCGAGCATGCCGGCCATGCCGGTCAGGACATTGCCGCTGGCCGCCGCCGCCGCCAGGGCGCCGTAGAGAAGGCCGCAAGGAATGAAGCCCAGCAGCAGGCCGAGGAGGAATCCCCGCCATCCCGTCGGCTGGCCGAACAAGGGGCCGGCCAGACGTTCGAGGATGCGGCTCCATCCCGCGGCTTCGCCGTTCGTTCCCGTCAGCAGCCGTTTGAGCGAGGGAATGGCGAGCCCCGCCATGAACAGGGCCGCGGCCAGCAGGAGCGCCGCCGACAGCCAATGCAGGCCGCCCACCGCCGTGGTCAGCGATCCGGTCACCGCCGCGCCCGCCCCGCCGAGGATCGCATAGGTGGCGGCCCGTCCCAGATGGTAGGGAAGGACGGCGGCGCCGCTCAAGCGATGCCACTCCCTCATCTGGCCGGCCGGAGTGCCTTCCAATCTGGCGGCGACCTGCGAAAGAACGAAGGGACCGCACATTCCGGCGCAGTGGCTGACGCCGCCGACCAGACCGGCCAGGGCCAGGCTGCCCAGCAGTCCGCCCTCGCCCTGCAACGCCACATGGCATTGATGCAGACCGGACTCCAACAGGGCAAGTAGAACAGCTTGGTCGGTCACCGCGCGATCTCCATGAAGACCGCGGCAGCATAGGACCGCCCGCTATCGGGGATCAAGAGAAGGTGATCTGCCAATTCAACTCCTGGCGGAGCCGAACCACTTCACCCACCACCACCAGGGCCGGCGGTTCGATGCCTTCCCGTTGAGCGAGCAGGGCGATGTCGTTCAGGGTGCCGACCACGACTCTCTGCTGCGGGGTCGAGGCGCGGGAGACCACGGCGGCGGGTTCGTCGGGCCGGCGGCCGGCGGCGACCAGCCGGCTGGCGATCCGGTCCAGATGTTTGAGCGCCATGTAGAACACCAGCACGGGCACCGCCTTGGCGAGATGCTCCCAGTCGACGCTGTCGGGAACATCGCCCGAGGCGTCGTGGCCCGTGACGAAGGCGATGGCCGAGTTGGTCTCGCGCGAGGTCGCCGGGATGCCCGCATAAGCCAGGCCGCCGATGCCCGAGGTGATGCCCGGCACCACGCGGAAGGGGACGGCGGCTTTGGAAAGGGTCAACGCTTCCTCGGCGCCGCGTCCGAAGACGAAGGGATCGCCGCCCTTGAGGCGCAGAACCCGGTTGCCCTCCCTGGCCAGGATGACTAGGCGGTTGGAGATATCGGGCTGCTTCGCCGAAGGCTTGCCCCCCCGCTTGCCGGCGAATTCCAGGATCGCCCCGGCGTTGGCCAATGCCATCACGCGAGGATCGACCAGCGCGTCATAGACGATGACGTCGGCATGGGTGAGCGCATGGAGCGCCAGCAGCGAGAGCAGACCGGGGTCTCCCGGTCCTGCCCCGACCAGCCAGACATGTCCGGGAAGGAAATCGGGAAGGGAGAAAGGTAAGCGATCCATGACGGAAAGATATTACCGATTTTACAAGCTTCGGCCAGAGGGCAATGCGGAAAATCTCCCGTGCGCCGTCGCTTCGGTGGGGCACGCCGCCGTCACGGCGACGAGACCCGAGGCAATCTGCCTTCCGCAATGGCACTCCATCCGATGCCCGCGCTCCGGCTCAAACGTTGCTAGACACATTCGAAAAAAGATGGAATGGTCAGGCGGTAAGGCCAGTTGTCCGGTAAATGTTTCGAGAGAAGGGCCATTTCCGCCCCTCTCCAAAAAGGCGCTTAACCCCGCATTGTCTGGGCATGGCGGCCTTGAGCTGAAGCGACCTCCCGCGACAACAAACAAGGCACGATCAGGGAAATAGAAACGTCACTCGAAAGCGCGAGGGAACCCCTTCGCGCCAACGGTGGCGTTTTTTTGCGACGCGTCTCGATGTTTTTGGATCGGTCCCGGGGCGAAATGCCGCGAAGGACGGGGTTGGGAGTTTATCAGTTGAGCAAGATCAAAGGCTTGAGATGGCGCATGTTGGTGCTCATGCTGCTCGGCACGGTGATCATCTATATCGATCGCAATGTGCTGGGCGTGTTGGCCCCGCTTCTTGAAAAAGAGCTGCATTTCACCACCGAACAATATTCCTACATCGTCAGTTCGTTCCAGATCGTCTACAGCTTCATGCAGCCGGTGGCCGGCTACCTTACGGATCTGATCGGTCCGCGCATCGGTTATGGCGTGGCCGTTTGCGTCTGGGGCATCATCTGCGCCTTGCACGCTTTCGCCGGCGGTTGGGGATCGCTGGCGGTCTTCCGCGGTCTTCTGGGCCTGACCGAGGCCGTCGCCATTCCCACCGGCACGAAGACCTCCACCGTCTGGTTTCCGCCCAAGGAGCGGTCGATCGCCACCGGCTGGTTCAACTCCGGCTCGTCGATCGGCGCCGCCCTCGCCCCGCCCCTGGCCATCTGGATTTCCCTCACCTGGGGTTGGAAACCGGCGTTCGTGATCACCGGCCTGCTCGGCGTGGGACTGTCGATCGTCTGGTATGCCCTCTATCGGGATCCGGAAAATCATCCCCGCCTCGGCGAGGAGGAGTTCGCCCTCATCACCGGCGGGCGCGACCGGAACGTGAAGCCGCCCAAACCTTCGATCAAGGCGGTGCTGACCCAGCGCAAATTCCTCGGTATCGTTTTCGCCCGCTTTTTGACCGAACCGGCGTGGCAGACCTTCGCCTTCTGGATTCCGCTCTACATGGTCAATGTGCGGCACATGGATATCAAGCAGTTCGCCTTGTTCGCCTGGATGCCGTTCTTCTTTTCGGACCTGGGCTGCGTCGGCGGCGGCTATCTCGCGCCGTTCATTTACCGGCATTTCAAACTGAGCCTGATCAATTCCCGGCTGGCGTCCATCAGTATCGGCGCCGTCTGCATGATCGGCCCGGCCCTGATCGGTATGGTGGCGAGCCCGATCGTCGCCATCCTTTGTTTCTCTCTGGGCGGTTTCGCCCACCAGTTGCTTTCCAGCATGCTGTATGCGGTGGTCGGCGACGTCTTCGAGACGTCGGACGTGGCCACGGCGACCGGCATCGCGGGAATGTTCGGCTATTTGGGGGGCGCCTTGTTCACCCTGGTGGTCGGACAACTGGCGAGCACGATCGGCTACGAGCCGTTGTTCGCCATGCTGTTCGTCTTCGATATCCTGGCGTCGGTTCTCCTGTGGGTCTTCATCGGTGAACGGGGGGGGCGGCGGAAGTTGGATCCGCAGATCGCCGAGTAGCCCTGCCGCATCGTCCAAAGGATCAGGGTGAACGCGCGCGAGTTGCTCTTCCGAGAGAGATTCTCGCCGCGCTGGCGCGTTGAGCGGTGCGTCAGGAAAGCTGGCGCGATCCGGCCGGTGGAAGTCCGGCCCAGGTAAGGGGTAGCGCCCGCCTGGTAACGAGTGTTGCGGGGTCGTCGGTGA
>NZ_PIUM01000022.1:0-17785 GCF_002845745.1 Telmatospirillum siberiense
AAACGCTCGCGGTCTTCGACGGAAAGCAGGATGCAGACGGTCTGAGCCATGCCGAGAGAATCGCATGATTCAGGCTGCCTGTGAATCCTCCGTTTGCGTCAATGCACTAGCAGCAGCCTCAGCAGCAGTTTGAGCCGTCACAAGACAATCCCATGCCTTTTCTGGCTCGCTTTTCTTAAGATAAAGCCACATGCACAACTCAAAACGTAACGCCATACAGACGCATTCGAATCCGAGAAAAAGATTGGCTAAATTATCATCTTCTAAAATAATTGCTGCATTCTTTGATACCATTATATCACGCATAAGACTATCAAGCTTATCGCAAGCGTCTTTCTGAAGATCTGAATCCCTAGTTATAAACAGAAACGCCATACATTCTTCTATGATTTTATTATATAAATCTATATCACTGCTCATTATATGTCTTCATTATGATTTTTGAAAGCTCCGAAAGACCTTCAATATCACCTTCATAGCTTATTCTTTTGCATAATTTGTTCTTTTTCTTTTCAAGAACAATATTAAATTTTACCTTCTTGTCGCCTGGAACGCCGCGAAAAAGGTCTGTTATATAATTTGATAGTACATTTAATGCTAATGACACCATATATGAATTTTCACTTATTATTCCAGACGTAATAAAAAGTGTTGGGCATATCCATTCAATTCCATTATTTTGGATATAAGGTGTCTTATCAATTTCAAAAATATTATCCACCGGGATATTGTTTTTTCGAAAAATCTTCCGAACTGTATCTGCCTCTGACTGTTGCCAAAATTCATTACTTGACGTTGCCGTTGCAAAATTTTCAGGTAGTACAGCTATATTGTGCGGAACAACAACTCCAAGCGCTGAAGCTCGATCCTTCACGCAAATATATTCCTCTATCGTTACTGCCATTTTATCGCTCCCGTTTCTTCCAATTATCAAGAATAACGGCACCACCTGTAACAGCTAAGGGCCTCAATGGATCGGCGGCCATTGACGTGCTGTGTGAACCAACGCCAATACCCACACCGTTTCCTCTTCGACTTCGTAAACCACGCGATAGCTCTCATGTAGGATCAACTCACGAGTGCCGGGGATTATTCCAACGCGCCCCATCAGCGGGAAATCGGCCAGCATGGCGACGGAATCGCCGAATAACTCATCCATCTTGATGGCGGCTCTCGGATTATTCGCCGCGATGTACTCCACCACGCTATATCGGTCTTGTTCGGCTTCCGGTGTCCAACGAACTTTCACACCTCGTTCTCGCCCGCATTACGCAACAATTGGGAACGATACGCAGCGCGCTCAGCTTCAACCTCATCATTTGAACGGCCACGACCGGCATGCATTGATAATCGCGCCAAGGCAACCTTCCGACCTAAAAAGGCCTCATACTCCCGCGCCTCGCGTTGGCGATCGACATAATCGCGCATCATCTCACGTACAATCTGAGACGCCGGCCGGTGAGCGGCCTCAGCCTCAGCCATAAATTCGTTGCGAAGCTCGAATTCGAGCTTCATCGTGAAAACGGCTTCCTTTGGCATAGCGGCTCTCCCACGCGGTTCATACTGACGAAGTATACACGACTTCATCACGTTTCACCAAACCCCTCGCCCGATAAACCGAAATGTCATGTCGTAGTCACTTTCCACCGGAAAACAGGGAGGGAACCGCTGTAGTTGCTCCACCACCACCGCCCACCGCTGCATTTCCCGAAAACCGCGTCACCCTCTCGCCATCGACCTCGGCTACCCCCGCCGAGCCATTCCCGATCACCACCGCCGGGCTTTCATAGCGCAGCCGACCGGCATTGTTGGCCAGCACGACATAAGACCGGTCCCCAAGATCGACGCGCCCCACCAACCGCCACGTCTCGGAGATCGGCGCGACCTTCGGCGGAACGGCAACCGGCATAACCGGAGCAGACGGCACGGACGCTTGCGCCGCTACGGCAGATGACTTGACCAAGCTGCCACTGGTGAAAAATCGGATCGTCATCCACACCGAGAACGAGAACCCCACCACCACCAGCGCTGCCATGACCCACAGCTTTTTCGAGGCAAGGACGTTCTGCCGCTTGTCGGTGGCGACCTCCCTGCCCTTGCCGCCTTGATAGCTTTGATAAAGCTCGCAGATTTTCGGGTCGTATTTCTTGTCATGCTGGCTTTGCCGGTTCTTCTTGAACAGCTTGTGGCCGCGATAGACATCGACCCGATAGAAGCTGTCCAGCCCGACCGACTTCTGTTTCGTCATGCTGTAGACGAAATCGAGCACCGAACTGACCGTGCGGTGCAGATCGGAGAGAACCTGGACGATCAGCACCACGTCGCCGGCAATGCCGGTGTCCGCGTCGACGCCATGGCGATGCATGCGGAAATATTTGTGATGGCGCGGCGCGATCTTCGAGCCGGCGCCCCACCATTCCCAGGCTTCATCAATCACCACCAGATCGCCGGGATTGACGTATCGGCCCGGTTGCCAGGACCGCCCCTCGTCCTCTTCTTCACCGTCCACCGGTTCCGGGAAAAAATCGGGATCGGCAATTTCCGCGCCCTTGACCCGAACCAACTCGCCGATTTCGTCCAATGGCTTCCCGGACTGTTGCGCGGCGAACTCCCGCAGGCGATCAGGCGACAGACCGTTGATGTTGGTCACCACACGCCGGCCCAGGGCCAAGGCCGGCAAGATCACCGATGAGACGGCCTCATAGGTTTTGCCCGAGCCCATCACCCCGACATAAGCGGTCAGCGCCATGGCTCACCCCACCACCGGCAAACGGCGGATGATGAAGCGCAGGCCCGCCGCCGACAGCACGGCCGGCAGACCGACCGAGAATTGAAAGACGTCGAGGAAATACCAGACGCCGGACCCTATCCCGGCAAAGGCCCCGCCCAGGCTTGAGGCCGTGGGCAGCAATGGCGTCAAAATTGCCAGGATATCGGAGACGACGAAATAGAGCGCGAAATAGACGGCGAACTTGACCAGAACCGAGCGGACCAGCCACGCCAACACCGAATTGAGGGCGGATAGAACGATACCGAACATCGGATCACCTCATGCCTTGAGAACGATCATCAAGCCGATCAGCATCCACACCACGGCCATGAGGCCGGCGATCACCGAACGCTGTTGTTCGATCAGCGTGCAATGGGCGTTGATGGTGAAGCTTCGGCCGAAGGCCGAGAACGACGGCGCTGGGCAGACCCCTTGATGTCCCGGCACCTGAAAAGCCCGGACGTCGGAAAACAGCGACAGGATTGGCCCGAGGATTTGCGGCATGGTCGGTGTCGTCTCCAAGCTCGGAGAGGCGATACCAGGGTTAGGACCAAGATCGACCGTTACCTGAATGGTTGTGCCGGTTCCTGTGCCCGTTCCAGTTCCTGTACCCGTGCCTGTCCCTGTCCCGGTGCCGGTTCCCGTTGACGGCGAAACGCTGAAATCCGTCGTCCGATTGGACGAACCCGTCGTCAGATCACGCACGGTCGGCCAAGACGAGGCCCCCTGCTGTGCTGCGGAGGCATCCCCGGCACTGATCGGATTCGACACCGGATAGGGCACGCCGCTGTATCCCGGTGCCTGAGACGCCTTCTGCCATAAGGCATCGGCAATTGCCGAAATAATCTGCGGACTGACGGCTTGGTCCAGTTCCGACGACGGCAGCATGTTCACCGCATCGGTCAGCGAATAGGAGCCGGAAACCGCCGTCGGCGTTATGCCCGGAACCGGAATGCAACTCGTTGTTCCCGAGATGTAATAGTCCCCGGCCGGACAGGTCACCGTCCCGGTTTTCATCGCGACCTTGATGGTTCCCACGGTGCGCCAGCCATTATCGTAATACTGGACGTCACAGCCGCTCGAACTACAGTTGATAAGCTGAAACTGGCCATTGGAAACGTTCGGAGCCGTAACGTTATAAGACGCCGCCAAGGCCCCCCACGGATCGCCGGCGCAGGGGACATTGGCATCCGCGAAAATGCTGTCTTGGCAATAGACCACGCCGCCAATCTTTGTCGGAGACGCCTGAATCAGTCCGCTCCCCAGGGTTGGCGCACCGGTATCAATCGCCGCCACGCTACTCGGATAACCCTCGGGACTGGCTCCCGCCGGGACGGTGACGGTCACCGGTTTAGAGGATGCCGGATCGCCGAAGGCCCAATTCCACAGGCTGGAGACGCCGAGGGAAACCGCCGTTCCGACCAGGGCGGAAATGCCCGCCGTCGCCGCCACCGACAACCAGGCTGGCGCCGTGGCCAGCGCACCGCCGACCAGCAAAGCCGTTCCCGCGCCAGCGGCACTGCCCGCCGCAATGGATGTCATTCCGTTCAATGTCGTCAGATATCGCGGATCCTCGGCGGTAACACCGAGCGACAGCATTTTCTTTTGTGTCACGGTGGAAACCGCATTCGACACATTGACCGGCAGGCCGGCCGCCAGGGCGGGCCGCGTTACCAGCAACAGGGCCAGCAACGCGCCGATTATCGCCCGAATCATCATCAGCCCCGCAAGCCGTCGATGACGGCCCAGGCCGACAACAGCCCCCACAGGAACATTGCGCCGTACCACATGCTGTTGGCGTCCATGGCCTCCCCCTCAAAAAGAAAGGGAGGGATCAGCAGCGCCGTTCCCTCCCCGTTCACCCGGTGAAAGTGGCGAGCCGGCTACGAACGCACCATCGCCAGCACGAACTTTGCCCCGCGCACGGCGATCAGCACCGTGACCACCGCCGCGGCGACGGCCATCACCGCGGTCACCGCCGTCGAGAAATCCACGGCGCCGCTCAGGGTGGTGAAATCGACCGCCGTACCGGCGGCGAACGCCGAGACGGACACCGCCATCGTCCCCACCGCCGCCGACGCAGCCGCGACCGCCTTCGCCGTGGTCGTCAGGCCGGTGCCCAGTTCCCACTGCTCATCCTCGTTCTTCACCATGTCGAGAACCTTGCTCATCACTACCTCCTCTTCGAAAACCCCGGAACCGCCGGGACGGCCGCCCGCTATCCCCGGATCACTTCGAAAATCAGTCCGATGTTGCGGGAAACCCACCATAGGAAAATCACCGAGCAGAACGCGCCGCTCCAGAACTCCGCCGCCAAGGCCGGATCGAAGCTGGCCGAAGCGCCGCCGCCGGATTGAAGCTGTGTTTGCGTGACGTAGTTCTGCAATGTCGCGGTCAGAGCCGATTGCGTGACCACGCTTGCCGCCCAGGTGTTGAAACTCGACAACGGCACCATCTGCGCGGCCAGCGTCTGAAGATCGCCTTGCGAGGCGACGCCTTCCGCCGTCAAGGCCGTGCCGAGATCGGCGGATGATCCGGTGCAGGCATTGAACGCCGTCCACTGGTTGGCCGCGTTGGCGCCATAGAAACCGGCCAACGAAGGCGCCCCGCACACCGAATAACTGCCCGTCGTGAATGGCATGGATCTTCCTTGGCAAAAGGACGAAAAACGGGGGCGAAAACGCCCCCGCGCCATCACGCGGCCTGATTTTTGGCCGGTTCGACCAACAGCCGAACCTCTGCGCCATCCTCGACCGTGAATTTCTGTTGCCCCGTCTTGCGGTCGACATAGGCGCGCACCGGGACTTCGACCTCCCGGCCAACCCAGGCGCCACACTTTTCAACGGATTTCACGTAAAAGGTATGAAGCTGCAACCGCTTGCCATAGGTGGACACATGCTCTTCGCTCATCATCTGGCAGAAGCTGTATCCGTCGATTGGTTCGCCGGTCTTTTCGTCCTTGCGGTCGGGAACCGCCAAAACGTTCACCAGCTTGCCCCGCATCGTCAACGCCATGTCAAAACCCTCCTTGTCGCGGCTTTCCCAGCCCAATCGGCACGCCATGCCGCAACAAGGAGTCTATTAGCAGAGGGACGCCCAGAACGAGAGCGTTTCAGGGGTTTTCAAAGGAAGTTCGAATCTTTGCTTTGTCTGCGTTTCATAATGGATTTCGCAACTTCACGCCCCCCCCCTGAATGCTGGAGATGAGCTCTCCGTCGTGTCATTTATCACCGTTTTTAATCCGTTTGATGGATCAAAGTAAATGACAACTGGATAGTCAAAAATTGAATTGTATAATAAAACAATATCTAAAATATTTTAGCGTTCGGTATGTCAGAATAATTTATTTAACCGAATTGGATCAGGCATGGATTCTATAAAAATTTCAAAACTTCTATTATACATCTTATTTAATTCAATATTTTTCCGCTTTCTATATGGCATTACTATATTAAAATACACATCGTAATTCTTACTATATTCTAATCCATTCTGTTTTATTGCGCGACCAAGGTGATCTTCACAAGAATGTGTCCGCTTTCTTCCAATCATTTTTTTCATATGCAGCGGAATTAGCCAGCATTCTATCGAATGAACTGCAATTGCAAATATTAATTTTTCCTTGTGCTTAAGATAAATATCATCCCCAATAATTCCAACAATTTTTGAAATAACATCAAAAATAATATCTGGCGCATCGCGTTCATTCCCATCTTTAGTCAAGTAAACGCCAAAATTTTTTTCTTCGCAGCAATCCGTATCTATCTGAATTACCACAAAATCATTTAGTGCGATAGCTTCTCGAATACGGTCAGAATAAGAACAATACTCCAGAACATTTTCCCAACCACCAAATCCCCCCTGACGACTTTCATCAGTTGCATCGCGAACCGGTTGCAACGGGTTAAAATCTAATTCATCATCAAGTTGTCCCGAATAATATCCTTGGATAATAGTCTCAATCACCACCTGATCTGTGATTCCTTCTGTAATCAATGCAAAGGTCGGCATCGTCAAAACCTCTTCGGTAGCCCACCGAGCGAACCTCGTAAAAAGGCCTCAGATAACCTGATCGGCGATTCCCCTACCGCCTGTTGTGGCTTCAGAATCCGGGTAACCCGCGTCTGCCCGCGACTTCCCCTGGAAACGACAAATAACCGCTGATCATCATCGTCCAAGTTCAAACCATCTAGGACGGCAGGGTTATGGGTAGTCAATATAGCTTGCTTGCCATGCCCCTCCGCAAGCTGAGCCAGGTGCCGAATCAGACGCTCGCATAATTTCGGGTTGAGGGATGCGTCGATATTATCGATCGCAAAAAATCGCGGGGTCAAATCACTCGAAAACAATGAAAAGTAAAACATGAGGAACAAGAAACCCTCATTCGCACTCTTTTGATCAAACATATTGCTCGTTTCGTCAAGATACCTATCCCTAATCTCCAATCTACTGACGACACCATTCTGATCCTTAGATACGAAGAAATCATCAAACCACCCAAAAAGTTTTAGGCCGTCCTTTATTTTTTTTAAATTCGCACTATTTTTCTCTTCAGATAGTACAGACAAAAACTTCAATAGCCCTTCACCATTTACTCCGAGAGGCTCAATTTGCCCTTCAGGCTCAAGCCTTCGAAGAGACGTGTTCTCAGGAGAGAAGATAATAAAATTATCCAAAATACTTGACGCCGTTGTCTTTTCCTTAGCTTTCTTTAACAGGAAATCGATGAATAAATTTTCATTATCCAATTCGGTATTGACCGAAACCGATATTGATTTTTTATTCCGTCTATTATTTTTGTTATTTTTCCCCTCTCCCAGCGCGGAGATAAAGGCGTTGCCGAATTTTTCAAGAGCGCGCTTGGCCTCAGGTGCCGATCCACTTTCGGACGCGCTGAATTCCTTCAGAGCCTCAACTAAAGTAGCGAAATCCATTCTTGCAGAAACGGTCTGAGAGTGACATTTCCACCGAGAGTATGGTCCATTATCATTAGTAAGTTCGAATGTACTCGGCAGAGAATCATCGCCATCTAATATGCTAATTTTTATTGGTAAGTCAGGAGATTTTTTTTGGAATGCTGCACGCATATATTGTGGTTGAGCAACCCTGATTCCGCGAGAGGCCAAAAATTCATTATCGAGCTTTCCGGCACTCGCAGCTCCAGCAAGAGCGATTGCCTCAAGAATATTGCTCTTTCCTGCCCCATTTTCGCCTATCAAGACGTTCAGGCGACCAAGTTGCAGTTTCGCCTTATCGATCGACTTAAAGTTTTGTATCTCGATCGTCGTGAACACAGATTTGTCCCTAAACAGGAAGTTCAAGATTAAGAATCCACGCATCCGGCGTGTTCGGCTAGGACCAATATCACGGGGTGCTTCGGCATTCCAGCCCCACATTAGGCTCGCTTGGGTCGACAATCGTATGTCTGACGCAAACCGAGATTTCAGCGCTCCAAATGTCGATCATATGAGCGCTCTTTTTTGGGACATTTGCCGAACCGACTCTTACCTGAGTAAGATTAGAATTGTGAATACAAAAGCGTGCCAATAACTATTACGGTTCATATTTAATCTAACTAATCAACTTTGGGGATGGTCTGTCTCGAAGCAATCGGTATCCAAGCTCCGCCTATTCATCCCAACAGCCATCCATCGCCGAATCGTAATGCCAACGTAGCTGATAGCGTTTTCCCGAGCCCCACTGCGTCCCGCTGGAATCAAACCAATTCCGAGGGTCGAAAATATCGATTTCGGGGATCGAACGCGGTTCAAAAACCACCTCGCCGGTCCTTCGATCGACCAGCGAGCCGTCAGAGCGGCAGAAGGGCATTTCGGCGCCCGCCTCCGCTGGACAGTTATCGTAATAGTGTGAACGGTAAACGCCGCCTTCGGCGGTTTCCTCCTGGCGGCCCGCTTCCGCCCGCGCGCCATTGACCGCCGCCACCAGTTTTTTGGGATCGGGAGCCCCGGCCTTGTTCCACCATTCCTTCGCCTTCTCGCCGGTCGCCGCCATGCGATTGAGCGCCAGTGCGCCGAGACGGGTCCGGGGTTGAGCGGTAAAATTCCGCACCAACAGCACCGGCTCTGCGTAAGGCGAAAAGCGCGGTTGCGGCAGGGTGAAGGCCAGCACCTCGTTTTCCGGCAGCAACACGTCAATGCCTTCGCTCGTCCGTTCGCGGGTTTGTTTCCGCACCTTGCGAAGCCCATAGCCGGTTTCCGGCGAAAACACGCCGACCACCCGTTCCTTACCGATCCGCAAGCCGGCGCGGAACTGCCGCAACTCGCCCATCGGCGTTGCCACCCGCAAGCCGAACATCTCATGAAACAGCCAGACCAGCGGATGCGATGCACCGGCCGCCGCTTGTCGGCGCAGATCGCCGGCGACATCGAGGACCAGTTGCAGCGCTTTGCCGAAAAACGCCTCGGCCGGCAGACGATCCGACCGGCCCTTGTTGGCCTTGGCGGCAAGTTTGACGGCGACCATATGGGCCAGTTCGGCCGGATCGAAGGCACCATCCGCCCAGTCCGGCACCGCGCAGGCCAGATCGGCCATGAGCGTCAGGTCGTCGCCCTTGAAGAAATATTTGACGATTTCATTGGCGTTGCGGACCCGGCCGTTATCCTGCCAGCGGGCGCCGAACTTCTGCGCGGATCGCCACAAGAATTCGGCCCAGCGTTCTTTCGACAAGGGCCGTTCCAGGTAATAGAGGACGTTCGAATGCGGGTGAATCGATAGCCGCTCATCAACAGTCAGTTCGCCATGCCGGTCGACCACATGAACGCCGAACTCGGCTTTCGCCCAGCTCGCCCATTTACTGATCCGTCGATGCGCCACGCGAACCCGGTCGCGCAGGTCGCCGAAAAGCTCGACGCGCTCACCGAACGTCACCACGGCATAGCGCAACCACTGGCCTTTCGGGTGATTGCGCATGAAGAATTCCAACTCGCGGAGCATCGCCGCCCGATTGCGTGACGACGGAACCGGCAAAACATTGGTGTTCCGCCAGCCTTCCAACTCCTGACGCTGGCCGGTGATCAGCCCCACCGCAACAAGACGCAGATCCGTCCGCGCCGGAATACCCTGTTGTTCAAGGATTTCGGCGAAGCGTTCGGTGTCGGCTTCCAGTCGTTGGCGATCGGCATCGCGGGCCAGCCACGCTTGAATGTCGCTTCGTGACCGGCCGGTGTTCGCCTCCAAAACGAAGGCGTGCGAAAACGCCCCCTGATCGAGACCAGAGAACGAAGCATTCCGTGATGTGTGATTGGGTTGACGGTGCTGGGCTAAGCCCGGCACCTTGCCTGCTCATCCTGCGACATTCGTCGCGCATGCACCGTCAACCCGTTTCGATACCCCCGCTTCCACGCCGCTTGCAAAAGCGGACGGCAAGACGCATAGGGGCACGGCGAAATCAATCCCCGCACCCCCAACGCATAACCCGCCTTCTCGGCTTTTTCCGTTCCGCTCTCCAGCGGCAAGATCCGCTGAAACGAGCCGTCATCCCGCCGCCTAGCCATTCTCGAACTCTTCGGTCACATGAGACGTCGAAGCGGCAGGACGAAGCACCGCTTCCGCCCGCCGTCCGGCATCCCATGCCACAAAACGATCTAACGAGTGAGAGCCCCACGGATTGCGGTCACTGGGAACGCCTTGTCGATAAGCAGTCACCCCACTGTCGAAACAGTTTTTCAACTCATGATAGTGTTTAGTCATGGCGGCACCATGGCCGCGCGTGACCGATGGGCGCAAAGTCGCCCTCTAGACTCCCGGTAGATATACGAGCAATAATATGCCGTTTATCGGGCGACATACCGCACGGAACATTAGCGGTTAGCGCCCCAACACTGGGCAGTGATAGCACTTCCAAGGAAGCCCCCTCGGCTTAGTCTACTCTGCCAAGGGTTGTATATTATGACGAATAAGCTTGCTGGGATCGGCGCCGAAATTCGCAGTTTTCAAAGGATTTGGCGAAAAACCTGATCGAAACTTCTGGAAAACGCGACATTATGCCGTGCGGGAGTTTTTCGATCCGAAATCAGCTTCACGCCAATGGTCCATGCGACCACAACTCACAAATTTAGGAACATCAACCCAATTGCGCGCTCTCGTAGTTGATCACGTTTGCGATTCGGGCATACTCCTTTGGATTGGGGGAATTTTTTGTCATCCGGATGCGAAACGGTTTGCCGCTCCTGATGGCGGAGTGGCTTATGGCTCGTACGGATATTGGGCAACCGGCGGCAAGCACAGAGCAACGGATCGTTCGGCGCCTCGTGGCCGGTGTGGTATTGGCAAATATCCTCCTTGGCGTCATCTGCATCTTCGAACTTTATCGCGATTGGGCGAAATCCAACGCGCAAGCGCAGGACAAGGCGCAGGCCATCGCGCGAGCCGTCGAGGAAAAAGCGCGTGGCTTCATAGAGAAAATAGACTTAGCTCTCCTATCGCTCGAAGATGAAATGGCCCGCCAGGAAGCGCAAGGCTTCATCGACCGCGCCGCCATGCAGACCTTCATCGCGAGGCTCGATACGCGTCTGCCCGGAACACTCGGCATTCGCGTCCATGATTCTTCCGCCATGGTCCAATTCGCCGTCAACGGAATCGTCAATGATCACGCCAACGTCAGAGACAGGGATTACTTTCAAACGCTTCGGGACGATCCCAAAGCCGGTTTGATCATTTCGGCGCCGCTCGTCGGACGTATCAGTGGCGGCAGATGGGTCGTCGTCGTCGCCCGCCGGCGCAGTCATCCGGACGGCAGTTTCGCCGGCACCATTCATGTGGCGGTGCCGGTGGAGAATTTGTTGAACGACATGAGCGATGCCGATCTCGGCCGACATGGTTTCATTTCTCTCTACAACGAGGATCAGGCGCTTCTTCGACGCTTTCCCGAAGTCGCCCCGGTTGCCGTCACGGCCGTCGGTCGCGCCAATCGATCCCAACAATTTCACGCCTTGGCCGACTCCGGCGCCGATGCCGCGGTTTATCAGACCGCGTCCTATGTCGACGGCATCCTCCGCGTGATCGCGTTCCGCACGATCAGCCCCTTCCCTCTTTATCTGACCGTCGGTCTGGCCCATCAGGATTTCCTGGCCGAATGGGAAAACGAGGCGGTCGAATTCGGGGGGCTGACGGGTGGAATCCTGCTGCTGTCGACTGTGGGGTCTATCATCGGGTTTCACTGTTGGAAAAGGAGGCATGCCGCCTTTTCCAACAGTGAAACCCTGGATGATAGCGAAATGTCCTTGCGACTGCGCGAGGCCCGCTTGCGGTCGATGTTCGAATTCCTGCCCCTTGGTCTGGTCAGAACCGGCGAGGACGGCCGTTTTCTCGAAGCCAACCACGCATTTCTCAAGATGCTCGGTTATTCGATGGATGAGTTATCGGCTCTAACTAATTGGGATATCACGCCGGAACGTCACCGACATGACGACGCAATGCTGATGGCGGAGTTGCGGCTGAAACGGCGCTACGGCCCCTACGACAAGGACTATGTGCGTAAGGACGGTCGTTCCGTCGCGGTTCGGTTGAGCGGCACGCTGATCACCGAAAGCAGTGGTGAAACATCGATCTGGTCGATCGTCGAGGATCTGGGGGAGCATCGGCTTCAGGAGGCGAGAAATCTGTTATCGGCCAGCGTCTTCGACAATACCATCGAAGCAATCGTCGTAACCGACGCTGAAGCCCGGATCATCTCGGTCAATCCGGCGTTCGGCGACATCA
This sequence comes from Telmatospirillum siberiense, assembly GCF_002845745.1. Taxonomy (GTDB): domain Bacteria; phylum Pseudomonadota; class Alphaproteobacteria; order Rhodospirillales; family Magnetospirillaceae; genus Telmatospirillum; species Telmatospirillum siberiense. The sequence continues at coordinate 12,491 of NZ_PIUM01000022.1, forward strand.
CCGGTTTTTCCGTCGAGGAAGCTTTGGGACGGAATCCCCGGCTGATCAAATCGGACCGTCACGATACGAATTTTTACAAAGACTTGTGGGATCAACTTCTTACCGAGGGGAAATGGCAGGGCCAGATCTGGAATCGGCGGAAGGACGGTGAAGCCTTTTTAGCCTCGCAAACCATATCCAGTATTCGCGACACCCATGGCAACATCACCCACTTCGTTTCGATCTTCATCGACATCACCGATTTGCATCACAAGGATGCCCTGCTCCGCCATCAGGCCTATCACGACGCCTTGACGGGGTTGCCGAACCGTCTGCTGCTGCAAGACCGTTTGGGACACGCCATCGAGGTGGGCCGCCGCACGAGCGAGGACGTGGCCGTCATGTTCATCGACCTCGACCGTTTCAAGATCGTCAATGACAGCCTGGGCCATGACGTCGGCGACATGTTGCTGATGGAAATCGCCGAGCGCCTGCAAAACTGCCTGCGTCGCAGCGACACGGTGGCGCGCTTGGGTGGAGACGAATTCGTGGCGGTTTTGTCGAACGTCAACTCCGCGATGGAAGTTGCTGAAATCGCGGAAAAAATCGTCGAGTGCATGAGCCAGACAATGGTCGTCAAGGGACATCAACTGGCGATCGGCGCCAGTGTCGGCATCGCCATGTTCCCCCAGGATGGCACCGACGTCACCACCTTGATGAAAGACGCCGACGCCGCCATGTACCGGGCCAAGAAAAGCGGCCGGGGGACCTTCCGGTTCTTCAACGCCAGCCTCGATGGCGCCGCGTCGGCCCGCCTGTCTCTGGAGATCGCCTTGCGGCGGGCCTTGGAGCGCGAGGAGTTCGAGCTTTACTACCAGCCGAAGATCGATCTGCGGTCTGGCGCCTGTTCCGGAGCCGAGGCCCTGATCCGTTGGAACAGTCCCGAACGCGGATTGGTCTTGCCGGGACAATTCATTCCATCGGCCGAGGAAAGCGGTCTAATTGCGAATATTGGCGCCTGGGTTCTTGAACAGGCCTGTCGTCAATTGGCCGCGTGGCGGGACAGCGGCCGGACGGCACTTCAATTGTCGGTGAATGTTTCGGCCCGTCAGTTCATCGATCAAAGTCTTTGCGACCGCCTGACCCATTTGTTGGACCGCTACCACATCGATCCGGCGCTTCTGGAACTGGAACTCACGGAAAGCACGGTGATGGCCGAACCGGATCTGGCCATCAAACAGTTGCTGAAGCTGCGCTGGAACAATACCCCGGTATCCGTTGACGATTTCGGCACCGGCTATTCCAGCCTCAGCTATCTGAAGCGTCTGCCGATCCATACCATCAAAATCGACCAATCCTTCGTACATCATGTCGATTCCGAAACAGACAACGCCGCCATCGTCGCCGCCATCGTCGGAATCGCGCGGGCCCTCGATATGCGGATCATCGCGGAGGGTGTCGAAACCGAAGGCGAGGAACGTCATTTGATCGAAGCTGGATGCAGCCTCGCCCAAGGCTTCCGTTACGCCGCCCCCCTGCCCCTCGATCGGTTCGAATTATGGCTGGCCAACCAACCCATGGCATTCCCGAACCTACGCTGAAGCGGTGTATTTTTAGGGGGCGGCTTCTTCCAAAAGTGACACTGGAGCGTGATGCCTTAAATCTGCATCACGCTCCGGCTTGTTTTTCAAGCCCTTGGCCTTAGCGCACGCATCCGCGTGCTTGGTCGCGGCCTCATTTGACGCTCGGATACTCTAAATTTAGAGTGTCGCTGGATAACCTCTCATATCTCTTTGTAAAGACGGTTCAATTACAGCTTTTCTAAAAATCTGATTGCCGGAATACCCATATTTCTAATATATGTAATATTATATGTCCTTCGGCATATGTTGCGATCCGTGCCTAGGCGTTCTGCCTGAAAGGCGAGTGAGATGTTTTCGTTTCAGAATTTTCGTATCGTCAACAAAGTTCTTCTTCTGCTTGGGTTGCTCGGCCTGGTCGCCATGCTGGCGACGGTCTTCGCCACCGGGAAAATGCGTACCATCGACAACACCTATGGCGAGTTGGTCAATAAAACGGCTCACGGCACCCTCGCCCTGTCCAGGGCTGCCACGCGCATCCGCACCACCGCCATGCTGCTTTACGATCTCATCGCCGAAGAGGACGACGCCAGGATGAAGGCAATCGTCGCGGAGATGGACGCCACGCACGATCAGTGGAAAAACATGTCGGCGACAGCCAAGGATCTGCTGCCCGACCATGCCGCCGACATCGGCAGGATGATGGGTCAATATGAGACCCTGTTCGCCACCATCCGCGACATCCAGGCGGTGGCCCTGACCAACGACAACGCCAAGGCCATGGCGCTCACCAGGGAGCGCTTCGCTCCAGAAATCACGAGCATGACCGCTACCATGGCAAAGCTTCTGGTCGAAGCCGATAAGAAGATGCAGGCGGATTCCGCCTCCGCCTCGGCGGTCACCGGCAGCACCATCACGCTGACCTATGGCGCGGTGATGAGCGGTCTGGTCCTGGTGATGATCCTCGCCGTCGTCATCACCAACCGGGCCGTCTCGAAGCCCATCGTCGAGGTTGCGCAGGTCATGGAACGCCTGTCCGACCGCGATTATTCGGTCCAGATCAACGGAACCGATCGCCGGGACGAGGTCGGCATCATGGCCAAGGCCGTCCAGGTCTTCAAAGACAATATGATGCGGGCCGATCAACTGGCGGCCGAACAGGAAAAGGACCGCCAGGCCCGCGAGCAGAGGGCCGCCCGCCTGGAAACCCTGACCCGGCAGTTCGAGACCACCGTCGGCGACGTCTTGCAGGCGGTCAGTTCCTCGGCCACCGAACTGCAGGCCACCGCCTCCTCCATGTCGGCCACGGCGGAGCAGACCACCCGTCAGGCCACCACCGTCGCCGCCGCCGCCGAACAGGCTTCGGCCAATGTGCAGACGGTCGCCTCGGCCTCCGAGGAACTGTCCTCCTCCATCGGCGAGATCGGCCGGCAGGTTGCCGAATCGACCAGGGTGGCCACCGAGGCCCGCGAGCAAGGCAACCGCACCGACGAGATGGTCCAGGGGCTGGCGCAAAGCGCCCAGCGCATCGGAGAAGTGGTCGCGCTGATCAACGACATCGCCAGCCAGACCAATCTGCTGGCCTTGAACGCCACCATCGAGGCGGCGCGCGCCGGAGAGGCCGGCAAAGGCTTCGCCGTGGTTGCCGGCGAGGTGAAGAATCTCGCCAACCAGACCGGCAAGGCCACCGAGGAAATCGCCCAGCAGGTGACCGCCGTGCAATCGGCCACCAAGGAGGCGGTGCAGGCCATTCAGGCCATCGGCGCCACCATCACGGAGATCAATCAGATCTCCACCACCATCGCCTCGGCGGTCGAGCAGCAAGGGGCGGCCACCCAGGAAATCGCCCGCAACGTGAACGAGGCCTCCATCGGCACCCGTCAGGTCACCCAGAACATCGGCGGAGTATCCGAGGCGGCCGAGGGAACCGGCCATGCCGCCTCCGACGTGCTGGGCGCCGCCACAGAACTGTCCCGCCACGCCGAAACCATGAAACAGGCCGTGCACGGCTTCCTGCAGGGGGTCAACGCCGCCTGACATTCCCCACGAATGGGTTCACTCCTTGCGCAACGCATGGATGGAGTGAATCCATTTTTATATCAGCATCTATCTTCATGCCAACTTCCGGTGAGCGGAGCCGATCACCGCCCCTCCCTTCAAACGCCGGTGGTTTTCTCCAAAACCCTTGGGCGCCGCCCGTATAAGCGCGCCGGCCATCAATAGGCATAACCAAGTTTCGATGAGTAGATCTCTTCGAAACTTGCTATGGGATGTATTTCGTCTCGCTTCCGAATTAAATAAATAAAATAAATATACCATTATTTTTGAATCAATTATTTAAATATCATTAAATAAAATTCTGTATTTATATTTAACTTAATATTTCTAAAAAGATAAAAACAAAAAATTTTCAAAAATAAATCGTCTATATCAATCGATAAATTGGTATGCATAAAATTTTTACATATATTACCCTTATTATGCACCATTAAATTATCGCTTGATTCCCACGCATTTTAATCATTACATGGATAAGCGTATATCCATCGATATATGATTTTCATATATCTCATAAGATGATGTTCTACCATGGGTGGTTTTCAATGGTGTCATTCCGGGACATTCGCATCGTCAACAAAGTTCTTCTTCTGCTTGGGTTGCTCGGCCTGGTCGCCATGCTGGCGACGGTCTTCGCCACCGGGAAAATGCGTACCATCGACAACACCTATGGCGAGTTGGTCAATAAAACGGCTCACGGCACCCTCGCCCTGTCCAGGGCCGCGACCCGTCTCCGCACCACCGGCATGCAGCTATACGACCTCATCGCCGAAGAGGACGCAGCCAGGATGAAGGCAATCGTCGCCGAGATGGACACCACGCACGATCAATGGAAAAGCATGTCGGCTGCCGCCAAGGAGTCTCTGCCCGACCATGCCGCCGACATCGGCCGGCTGATGGATCAATATGAGACCCTGTTCGCCACCATCCGCGACATCCAGGTGGTGGCCCTGGCCAACGACAACGCCAAGGCCTTGGCGATCACCCGGGAGCGCTTCGCCCCGGCGATGGACGCCATCTTTACCGTGATGTCCAGACTTCTGGTCGAGGCCGATCAGAAGATGCGGACGGAGTCCGCCTCCGCCTCGGCGGTCACCGGCAGCACCATCACGCTGACCTATGGCGCGGTGATGAGCGGTCTGGTCCTGGTGATGATCCTCGCCGTCGTCGTCGCCAACCGGGCAGTCTCGAAGCCCATCGTCGAGGTTGCGCAGGTCATGGAACGCCTGTCCGACCGCGATTATTCGGTCCAGATCAACGGAACCGATCGCCGGGACGAGGTCGGCATCATGGCCAAGGCCGTCCAGGTCTTCAAAGACAATATGATGCGGGCCGATCAACTGGCGGCCGAACAGGAAAAGGACCGCCAGGCCCGCGAGCAGAGGGCCGCCCGCCTGGAAACCCTGACCCGGCAGTTCGAGACCACCGTCGGCGACGTCTTGCAGGCGGTCAGTTCCTCGGCCACCGAACTGCAGGCCACCGCCTCCTCCATGTCGGCCACGGCGGAGCAGACCACCCGTCAGGCCACCACCGTCGCCGCCGCCGCCGAACAGGCTTCGGCCAATGTGCAGACGGTCGCCTCGGCCTCCGAGGAACTGTCCTCCTCCATCGGCGAGATCGGCCGGCAGGTTGCCGAATCGACCAGGGTGGCCACCGAGGCCCGCGAGCAAGGCAACCG
>NZ_PIUM01000022.1:17846-18298 GCF_002845745.1 Telmatospirillum siberiense
TTGATCAACGACATCGCCAGCCAGACCAATCTGCTGGCCTTGAACGCCACCATCGAGGCGGCGCGCGCCGGAGAGGCCGGCAAAGGCTTCGCCGTGGTTGCCGGCGAGGTGAAGAATCTCGCCAACCAGACCGGCAAGGCCACCGAGGAAATCGCCCAGCAGGTGACCGCCGTGCAATCGGCCACCAAGGAGGCGGTGCAGGCCATTCAGGCCATCGGCGCCACCATCACGGAGATCAATCAGATCTCCACCACCATCGCCTCGGCGGTCGAGCAGCAAGGGGCGGCCACCCAGGAAATCGCCCGCAACGTGAACGAGGCCTCCATCGGCACCCGTCAGGTCACCCAGAACATCGGCGGAGTATCCGAGGCGGCCGAGGGAACCGGCCATGCCGCCTCCGACGTGCTGGGCGCCGCCACAGAACTGTCCCGCCACGCCGAAACCATGAAACA
>NZ_PIUM01000022.1:18308-109207 GCF_002845745.1 Telmatospirillum siberiense
CACCCAGAACATCGGCGGAGTATCCGAGGCGGCCGAGGGAACCGGCCATGCCGCCTCCGACGTGCTGGGCGCCGCCACAGAACTGTCCCGCCACGCCGAAACCATGAAACAAGCCGTGCAGAGCTTCCTGCAGGGCGTTCATGCCGCTTAAGCCAGCAAATCCCGCCGGGGAAGACGACGAAAACTCTCCCGGTTAAACCAAGTCTCGATAAGTCATCCTTATCGAGACTTGGTCTGGCCCATTGAGGGCTCGGTGATCGGTTCCGATCACCGAGAGTTGGTATTAAACCTCGACCACCAGCCCGTCATAGGCTGGGGCGACGCCGGGGGGCAAGGTTGCGCAAAGATGCGCGTAATCGAGTTTGGGCCCCATGTGACCGATCAACGTCGCCTTTGGCCGCAGACGTTCCACCCAGGCCAACGCCTTGCCGATATGGGCGTGGGTGTGATGCGGCGTATCGGTCAGGCAGCCGACGATCCACAAGTCCAGCCCTTCCAGCAAGGCCAACGATTCCTCGGGCAGATTGACCACATCGGTCGAATAGGCCACCCGCCCGAACCTGAAACCGGTGGTCCGGCAGTAGCCATGATCCTGGTCGAAGGGGGTGATTTCGATGCCGCCGACGTTGAACGGCCCATCCAGAACATGCGGCACCAGCCAGGGTTTGTAGATCGGCATGACGGCCGGATCCAAGGGCTCGAGCACATAACCAAACCGCTCCCGGATCTCCTCCAGCACCTCGCTTGTCCCGAAGACGTCGATCGCTGATCTCATCGCCCGGTTGACTTCCCGCAGATCATCGATGCCGTGCAGATGATCGGCATGGGCATGGGTATAGAGAACGGCGTCTAGGCGGCGCACTTCGGCGCTCAGCAATTGCTCGCGCAGATCCGGACTGGTGTCGACCAGGATGGTCTGCCCGCCCTCCTCGACCAGAATGGATGGACGGCGTCGGCGATTGCGCGGTTCGTCCGGGTCGCAACGCCCCCAGCCGGCGCTGACCATCGGCACGCCACCCGCGGCACCGGATCCCAGAATGGTAATTTTCATCGTGTCACCTTGGTGAACAGCCGGAAAAAGTTATCCGTGGTGATGCGGGCCAGGGCGTCCGGTTCAACCCCCTTCAATTCGGCCAGCTTGGCCGCCGTATGGGCGACGAAGGCGGGTTCGTTGCGTTTCCCCCGTTTCGGTATCGGCGCCAGATAGGGGGCGTCGGTTTCCACCAGCAACCGGTTGAGCGGCAGATCCCGTACCGTTTGGCGCAATTCCTCGGCCTTGTTGAAGGTGATGATGCCGGAAAGCGAGATATAAAGGCCTAGATCAAGAGATTTTTCAGCAAGTTGGCGGCTTGAGCTGAAACAATGAATGACGCCGGTGAAGGGGCCGGTGGCGGCTTCCTCGGTGAGAATTGCGACCGTATCGTCGTCCGCGTCGCGGGTATGAACGATAACCGGCAAGCCCGTTTCCCTGGCGGCGGCGATATGGTTGCGGAATGCCGCCTGCTGGAGCTCGCGCGGGCTGTGGTCGTAAAAATAGTCGAGGCCGGTCTCGCCGAAGCCGATCACCTTGGGATGCCGGGCGAGAGCGATCAGATCCGCCGTTCCGATCGCCCCCTCCTCTCCCGCCTCGTGCGGATGAACGCCGACGGTGCAATAGACGTTCTCGTAGCGCTCCGCCACCGACAGAACCTTGTCGAATTGCGAAATCCGGGTTCCGATGCTGACCATCAGCCCGACGCCGGCCGCGGCCGCGCGGCCCAGCAGATCGTCGAGATCCTCCTGAAAATCAGGGAAATCGAGATGGCAATGACTATCGACCAGCATCACGCGGCGCCCGTCCCCTCGGGATCGACATAACGGGGAAAGACGCCTTCCGGTTTCGGCAGCGGCGTACCGGGTTCGCCGCGATGGGCGAAACCTGCGAAATCGCGCCGTTCCTGTGGCACGGCGAGCTGATCGAGCAACCGTCCGATCGCTCCCGGCATCACCGGTTGCAGCAGCAGGGCGATCTGCCGGACCGTCTCGGCCAGCACGTAAAGAACGGTGCCCATCCGCGCCGGATCGGTCTTTTTCAATCCCCAGGGCGCCTGACGGTCGACATAGCCGTTGGCGGCGCGCACGACCTGCCAAACGGACTCGAGCCCTTCGTGGAACATTTGCCGGTCCAGGCAATCGCGCAGGCGGGGTAACAGCGCCGCCGCCGAATCGAGCATAACCCTGTCATCCTCGGTAAAGTCGCCGGGCTGCGGCAGTTTCGCCTCGCAGTTCTTGTTGATCATGGAAAGCGAACGCTGTGCGAGATTGCCCAGGTCGTTGGCCAATTCGCTGTTCATCCGATTGACCATGGCGCGGTGGGAAAAATCGCCGTCGGAACCGAAGGGCACCTCGCGCAACAGGAAATAGCGAACCTGATCCAGGCCGTAGGTTTCCACCAATTTGATCGGATCGATCACATTGCCCAACGATTTGGAGATCTTCTGCCCCTCGTTCGTCCACCAGCCGTGGGCGAACACCCGTTTCGGCGGCGCCAGATCGGCGGCCATCAGGAACGCCGGCCAATAGACCGCGTGGAAACGCAGGATATCCTTGCCGACCATATGCAGATCGGCCGGCCAATAGCGGGCATAGTCGCCCGTCATGTCGGGATAACCGACGGCGGTGATGTAGTTGGTCAGGGCATCCAGCCAGACATACATGATATGGGCCGGATCGCCGGGCACCGGCACGCCCCAGGAGAAGCTGGTGCGCGAGATCGACAGATCCTGCAGACCGCCTTTTACGAAGCTCAAGACCTCGTTGCGGCGCGAGGGGGGCGCGATGAAGTCGGGATTGGCCTCGTAAAAGGCCAGTAGACGCTCCTGCCAGGCCGACAGCCGGAAGAAATAGCTGGGCTCCTCCACCCATTCGACCGGCGCGCCCGTCGGCGCCAATTTGCTTCCATCGGGGCCCGTCTTCAGTTCGTCCTCGCCCCAGAAGGCCTCGTCGCGCACCGAATACCAGCCCTGGTAACCGCCGAGATAGATCTCGCCCTTGTCGATCAGGGTCTTCCACAACGCCTGGCAGGCCTCGATGTGGCGCGGTTCGGTGGTCCGGATGAAATCGTCGTTTGAATATCCCATGAAGGCAGCCAGATCGCGGAAGTTCTGCGACACGCGGTCGGTAAAGGTCTGCGGGTCCACACCCGCCGCCTGGGCCGATTTCTCCACCTTCTGTCCGTGCTCGTCGGTGCCGGTCAGGAACTTGACATCAAAACCGTCGAGCCGCTTGAAACGCGCCAGCACATCACAGGCCAGGGTGGTATAGGCATGTCCGATATGCGGGCTGTCGTTCACATAATAGATCGGCGTCGTCAGATAATAGGCAGTCTTGCCCGTCATCGCGTTCAGCTCCAGGAATGATGGCCCGGAAGCGGTCTTCCGCACCGGTCAGTGCCGGCACAGACGCTCCAGGGCGAGAAAGGCGTTGACCACCACGAGTTTGCGATCGAGGTTGACCGCATCGGCGCGGCCGAACAGATGGTTGTTTTTTTCCCACACCTCGACCCAACGATCAAGGCCGGCGGTCTTCACCAGGCGTCGCTGCAAATCCCGTTCGCCGGCCAACACCTCGGAAGATCCCCGTTCTCCGCCGGTTTGAGAGGCGGCGGATGCCAGCCAGCCGGAAAACAATTCAGACAAGGTGCGGAAGCTATCGTCGCTTTTCGCCACCTTCTCGCTGAAAGCATGCAAGGCGCCGATGTCCAGACGTGGCAGTCCGCCAATCAAGCCCACCATGTCCCGGTAAAGGCCCAAGCCCCCTTCTCCCGCCAAGGAGAGCGCCTTGCCGATGCTTCCCAGCGACAGGCGGGCGATGGCACGGGCATCGGCGGCATCCAGTTGCGGCGCGTGGCGCGCCAGCAGATCGACAACCAGATCCTCGGGCAAGGGACGCATCACCAGACGTCGGCACCGCGAGCGGATGGTCGGCAAAAGGCGTCCGGGACTGTGTGAGACCAACAGAAGCAAGGCGTTACGCGGCGGTTCTTCCAGAATCTTCAGGATGGCGTTGGCGCCCGAGCGGTTCAATTCGTCCACGGCGTCGATGATCACCACACGCCAGCCGCCCTCGGCCGGGGTCAGGGACAGAAAACCGCCGATCCCGCGAACGTCATCGACGGGAATCTCGCTTTTCATCCGGGTCTTCTTGTCGTCGGTCCAGCCGCGCTCGACCACCTTGAGGTCGGCATGCCCCCCCGAAACGACCCGTTGAAAGACGGGATGGGCCGGATCGATAGCCAGCGTGGCCGGCACGTCGCCGAACAGCCCCCCCCCGCCACCGCCGGAAAGCACGTACCGCGCGATGCGATAGGCCAGCGTCGCCTTGCCGATACCGCGCGGCCCGCAAATCAGCCAGGCATGCGCCAGCCGTCCGGATGCCCAGGCATCGAGGAAAGCCCGCTCGGCGGCGGCGTGCCCCAACAGTTCCGACGTGGTTCGGGGCGTCGAGGGGGTGTCGTCAGAGGCGGTGGTCATCGCTCAGTGGTTTCCTCTCGCGCGTCGATCACTTTTCCCGCTCACTTATGGATCGGCTCCAACCCGCTTTTTTTCAGGGCCGGCGCGGCGGCGGCGGAAGCCAGGAAATCGATCAACGCCTTGGCTCCGGCGGGATTCTGCGAACCATTGACGATGCCGGCGGAGAAGATCGTGATCTTTTGAACCTCCTCGGGCAACGGAGCGACGAAATCCGCGCCGGCGATCGGCAGCAGTTCGCTGATCTGCTGGAAGCCGAGTTCGGCCTCTCCCCGGGCGACCACGGCGGCCACCGGCTCGGCCGGAATCATCCGGCTCTTGCCCTGCATCTGTTCGGCGATCCCTAAGCGCTTGAACAACTCGCCGCCGACATACACGCCGCTGGCGCTATCGGAATAGACCACCGACTTGGCCGCCAGAAGAGTCCGCGTCAGGGCTTCGACCGTGGAGATGTCCGGCTTCGGCACGCCGGCCTTCACCACCATCCCAATGGGGGAACGCACCAGATCGACGCGGCTGTCGGCGACCACTCTACCCTGGCGAACCAACTCTCCCAGGGCGGAGCCCACCATGATCAGCACATCGGCCTTTTCGCCGCGCTCCAGACGAATGGGAATGGCGTCATGGGTGGTCCCCATCGAGGGGCCCCAGGCGGTCTCGATATGGTGACCGGTCTTTTGTTCGAATTCCGGCGTCAGCTCGCGATAGGCGGCGGCCATGCCGCCGGAAATCATCACCTTGACCTCCTCGGCATGGGCGGCTCCGGTCAACAACAAAAAGCAGGCGGCTCCCCATGCCGCGGCGCGCGAAAAAACCGATGGAGATCCCATGAACAATCCTCCCACTTTTTGTTTAAGGACCAGGGCAATATCTAGTCCCTCACTCGCCGGTCGACGGACTTCACCCGTTCGTCATCATGCCTGCATTGGCAATCGCTCCTCGACGACGGAACGGATCCTGGCGTGAACATCCTCGACGGAAGCGGTGGCCTGCACCAGGACGCACCGTTGAGGATGATGGCGGGCGATTTCCGTGAAACCATGGCGCAGCCGTTCATGGAAGGCCATCCCCATGCGCTCGTAACGGTCTTCCGCCCCGCCCCGCCCGGCAGCCCGGCGCAGACCCTCCTCCACGGGAAGATCGAGAATGAGCGTCAGATCGGGAACGAACAGGCCCAGCGTCATGTCATAAAGCTGCTCGATCGCATGGGACGGCAAGCCGTGGCCGTAACCCTGGTAGGCCATGGTGGAATCGGCGAAACGATCGCACAGGACCCACTGCCCTTCGGCCAGGGCCGGCCAGACGGTCCGCGCCACATGATCGCGCCGCGCCGCGAAATGCAGCAGGACCTCGGTCATCGGGTCCCAGCGGCCCGGCTCCCCTTCGACGAGCAGGCGGCGGATCTGTTCGGCGCCGACGGCGCCACCCGGCTCGCGGGTGGTCAGCACCCTCAGGCCGCGTTGGCGCAACAGGCCGGCAAGCAGATCCATCTGGGTCGATTTTCCGGCGCCCTCGCCCCCTTCGAAAGTAATGAAACGTCCTTGCGACATGGGGTCACGCTCCCCACAGGGTCCGTTTCACGGCGGCCCCGATCCGCCCGAAGAAACCCAGCCGCTCGACATCGGCGCCGGCCAGCAGGGGCACTTGCACCGGCTGGATACCGGGAGCGGTGATGGTGACCACGCCGACCTCGGTTCCCTTCTTGACCGGTGCCGGCAACGGCCCATTGAAATTGGCCGAAACCTTCATGTCGTGGCGCGCCGTGCGCGGCAAGGTGATCAAGACGTCCTTGGCGACCGTCAGCGGGACGGATTTTTCCACGCCAAGCCAGACTTCGCCATCGGTCACCGTCTCTCCGGCCTTGAACAGCTTGTAGTCGTCGAACTCGCGGAAAGCCCATTCGATCAACCGCTCCGATTCCTCGGCGCGCATCTTGATGCTGGTCATTCCATTCAGCACGACGATGACCCGCCGGCCGTCGCGAATGGCCGAACCGACCTCGCCATAGCCCCCGTCTTCCGTATGACCGGTCTTCAGACCGTCCGCGCCGGCGATGTTCTGCCAGATCAGAGGATTGCGGTTGTCCTGCTTGATGTTATTGAATACAAATGATTTTTCGCCGAAAATCGGATAGTAGTCGGGAAAATCGAGGATCAGGCGGCGGGCCAGAACCGACAGGTCGCGCGCCGTCATCTGGTGGCCGGGCACCGGCCATCCGCTGGCGTTCTTGAAGGTCGACTTGGTAAGCCCGATTTCGCGGGACTTGCGGGTCTCGCGTTCGGCGAAAGCCTCCTCGCTGCCGGCCAGCCCCTCGGCGAGGACCGAACAGGCGTCGTTGCCCGACTGGATGATCACGCCGCGCAGAAGATCCGAAACCTTGACCATCGAATGCACCGGCAGGAACATCAAGGAGCCTTCGCTCTTGTAGTTCTTTTTCCAGGCCGTTTCGGAGACCGGCAATTCGTCGGTCATCTTCAGGCTGCCCTCTTTCAAGCGCTCAAAGACCATATAGACGGTCATCAGCTTGCTCATCGACGACGGCGTCATCAGGTCGTCGGCGTTCTTTTCCATCAGGATGGTGCCGGTGTTGGCGTCGACGATGATTGCCTGGCGGGCCTGGGTATCGATGGTTTCGGCCTCGGCCACCGTACCAAAAGGAAGGAAAAAGGCGAAGGCCGCGCCAGCGGCGATGCCAAAGCGAGTATATGAACGCATTGTCCTAAAAGGTCCTTGAGTTGGGCATCCCGGGAAAAACCGATCGGATGCGCATTGGCGGATCAATCCACCACAAGCTTGGCCTCGGGATATCCCGAGGCGATGACTTTTTCCAAAAGCGCGTCGGCGGCGTCCAGGCTGGGCAGTGGTCCCATGCGGACGCGGAACATGGTTCCCCCCTTCGTCACCACCTGGGTGATCTTGGTCTGTCCCATCCCCGACAGCGCGGCGCTCAAGCGGTTGGCGTTGTCGTAGCGCTGAAAGGCGCCCGCCTGGATGTACATCTGGGTCGGTTTCACCGCAACGGTGCGAACCGGCTGATTGGCCAATTGCTGGGCGTCGGGCTCGGCCACGGTCTGCCGTGGCGGCGGCGGCGCGGAATTTACGATCGGCTTGGCCTGTTCGCGGCTACCGGGCGGCGGCAGGGTTTCCGCCTGCACCGTCTCGCGAGGCGCCGCGGCGACCTGGGGTTCATCCGTCTTGGACTTGAGCCGCATCGCCAGGGCCCGGCTCTCATCGGCCATGATCTCGACCTTCACCCTGGCGGTGCCTTGCTGCTCCATGCCCAGCAGTTGGGCCGCGCGGCGCGATAAATCAAGAATGCGGCTATGGGCGAAGGGGCCGCGGTCATTGACCCGCACGACCAGGGAACGGCCGTTGTCCAAATTCGTTACGCGAACGAAACTAGGCAGTGGCAAGGTCCGATGCGCCGCAGTCACCTGGTTTTGGTCGAAGATCTCGCCATTGGCGGTGTATTTTCCATGGAAATCCGGGCCATACCAGGAGGCAACGCCGGTTTCCTGGTAATTGTAATCCTCCGCCGGATAATACCAGACCCCCTGGATCTGGTAGGGTTTGCCGATCTTGTAGCCTCCCCCGTCCTGGCCGGTCTGCGCCTCCTTGACGGCATAGGTGGCGAGCTTCGTCTCGGAACAAGCACTCATCAGGACGCAGCCCGCAACCAGAAGGAGAACGCGGGCAGGAGGGAATCCCCCTCGCTTCATTTAGTGGTCCCCATACAGAGATACGGCAGATGTGGTAGACTACTTGCTCTCGAGCCGATCGGCAAGGGTTCCGGCGGCCAAAGCGAAGAAGATCGACCTGTTCCATTTCAGCAAGACGCGAAAATTGTCATAGACGAGATAGAGGTCTCCCTTGCCGACGTCGTCGCCCTTTCCCGTCTCGGCCCGAATCAGCGAGGCCTGGATATCCTTGCGCGGCGGTAGCGGCTTCCCGTTGGCCTGACGAAGGCCCAGCTTGTTCCATTCCTTGAGGCTGCGCCTGCCGTCGAGGCCGATCAGGGCTTCGGCGATTCCGTGCTTCGGCAACAGCACCGGCCGTCCCCAGGTTTCGTTGCCCTTCCAACCGATCTGCGAGAGATAATTGGCCGCCGAGGCGAAGACGTCGCCCTGGTCGCGCCAAATGTCCGGCGTACCCTCGCCCTTCCATTTCCTGGCGTATTTCAAGTAGGTCGACGGCATGAACTGGCATTGGCCCATGGCGCCGGCCCACGATCCCTGCATGGACTGGGCCGGCATGCCCCGATCGATGATCTTCAGCGCGTTGATCAGCTCGGTTCTGAAATATTGGCTGCGCCTTCCGTCATAGGCCAGCGTCGCCAACGCGGGCACCACGGAGAAGCCGCCGGTATTGCGGCCATAGTTGCTCTCGATGCCGGTCATGGCAACCAGCACCCGGGGAGGCACGCCGAACTGACGGGAGACCTCGGCCAGCAAAGCCTTGTTTTGACGAAGTATTTGCTGGCCATCGGCCACCCGCGCCGGAGTCACCACGCGATCGCGGTACGCCTCGAACGTCATCGAGAATTCCGGTTGCCGGCGGTCCAGTTCCAACACCCGATCGATCGGTTGGATGTCTTTCAAAGCCTGATCGACCGTCGCTTGGGAAATACCCCGGATCAGGACGTCGTTGCGCAAGGCGCCGAGCCAGGTGGAAAAATCCTCCTGCTGGTCAGCCAACGCAGGACCATTCAGGACCAGCCACAAGGCCGCCGCGCCGATACCGGGGAGTTTGCGCCAAAACGCCATTCCCATCATTATTTCGTCCTCGAAATGGTTTTTTCCACCTGCTCCCGGTCATCGGGGCCGGGGAACAGGCGGTCGGTCCAACCGTTCAACGCGTAATAGGCCAAGCCGACCCACTCGTGCAACGCCTGCGCCAAAAGACGCCCCCGTCTCAAGGGCAGATCGACATTGGTCCAGGCAAAGTCGCCGCCGCTTTGATAGTCCACGGGATAGGGAATCACCGGCCAGTTCAGGCGGTGGAAAATGCCGACCGATCGCGGCATATGGCGGGCCGAGGTCACCAGCACCCAAACCTGCCCGGCCTGCGGTTTGACCAGATCCTGGCTTAAAAGGGCGTTTTCGAAGGTATTCCGGGATTTGCCCTCAACCAGCAGACGGTCCGCCGGTACTCCAAGAGCTCTCAGCAGAGCCTCGGCCAGCGGCGCCTCGGCGGCATCCTGGCGCAGCGGATCGGCGCTGCCGCCGGTATAAAGGACCAGCGCCTCGGGATGGGTCTTGGCCAGCATGACGGTGGCGGTCAACCGTTCCGCCGCGTCGTTCAAGGCGATCCGCTGCCTGGCCTCGCTGACCAGCGGTTCGATGGCCCCGCCGAGGACGATGATGCCGTCGACATGCGCCGGCAGCGGCGGATTACCGGGAAACCGATTTTCCAGCGTCTCGGTCAGCCAGGGCTGGAGCGGCGAAACCAGCATGGCGCCGACCACCAGAACGAGAATGGTCAGCAAGGCGCGCCCCTGTCGCTGGCGCCGCCGCGACCACAGCATGGCGACGCCAGCGGCGAAAACGATCGCCAGCACCATTCCGGGCGCCAGAAGCGCGCCGATGACCTTCGAAAGGACATAACCCATGCTGGTGTGATATAGCTCCGGCGGATTTGTCGCAAGCCCCGTGGCGACCGGGCCTGCCGACGCATGAGGCGAAGGCGGTGGCATCGGGTGAAGTCTCGTCGGGTGCGGCCTTCGGAAACAACAATTGTCAGGACCTGTGTCAAAACGATGACCGACGTCGAACATTCCGATGGGGACGACGACGAGGACGAGCGGCAAGGCATCCCCGCCGGCGCCAAAAATTACATCCGGCCGCAAGGCGTCAAGGCATTGCAGGACGAATTGCGCTCGCTGCTCAGGGTTGAACGTCCGAAAGTCGTCGAGGTGGTGTCCTGGGCGGCGGGCAACGGTGACCGCTCGGAAAACGGCGATTATCTCTATGGCAAGAAACGGCTTCGGGAGATCGATCGCCGGATCCGCTTTCTGACCAAGCGCATCGAAAGCGCCGTGGTGGTCGATCCGGTCCGCCAGACGCGTCGAGACCAGGTTTTCTTCGGCGCCACCGTGACCTATGCTTATTCCGACGGCAAGGAGAACACGGTGACCATCGTCGGCGTCGATGAGGCCAACCTCGAACAGGGGCTGGTCAGTTGGGTTTCCCCCATAGCCCGCGCCCTGATGAAGGCCGGCGAGGGCGACATCGTCGATCTGCGGACACCGGGCGGGCGCGAACGCATCGAAATCGTCGCCATCCGATACGGCTGATCCGCCTCTTTCGCGCCGTCACGAATTTCCGCCCCGGCCACCGCGCCGCATCCGAACGGGGTGCCGCCATCCGGGCATTTTTTGAGAAGATCATGATGAACGATGCCCCCGATTTCCTGTCCACGACCAACCGGCTGATTTTGGAAGCCCAGGCCCTCGGCGCGACATTCCACGCCGACGGAACCTGGTCGATGGCCGACGACCACCCGCCTCTGCCTTCGACGCTGGCCGATCGCCTGCGCGTTCACCGCAGCGCCGTCGCCGCTCTTTTCGCGGAAGGCGAGATCGAGGAAAACAAAACAGAGGAAAACAAGTGATGAGAGGGGGCCGTCCGCCCCTCCTCCGCCCACTCGCCCTTGCCCTCGGCCTGGGGATGGCCTTTTTCGCCGCCTTCCCCGCCCGGGCCCAACTGTCCGGGCTCATCGCCAAGGGCGAGGCCAATATCACCATCACACCGGACGCCTTGAGCAAACTGTGCGTCTGGACCGACAAGGCCAACGGCACGAAGCTGATCTATTCGAGCGGCGCGTCGCAATGCTTCAACGGCCGGAATTTCCAGTGCAAGGGAAACCAGTGGTTTGAAATGAAAGGCCGTTTCGACGGCCCCTGCGACGCCGAGGCGCGCAATGCCGTCCTGAACCCATCCAGGGCGAAGGGACAGTAACCGGGGCCGGCTCAGAACCCTTGGTCATGCTCTTCCGTTCGCCTTCGGCTTGATGTATACAGCCACCGTCTTGCGGCGATATCGCCACGGCAAGGCCGCTGGATGGGTGTCCGAGTGGTTTAAGGAACCGGTCTTGAAAACCGGCGAAGGTGCAAGCCTTCCGTGGGTTCGAATCCCACCCCATCCGCCATTACCCTAGTTGTCACCACGTCCGATCTTTATTGCCGGTCCCACGGATTGAGTATTTCAAGACCCGCCATCGTCGCAAAATCCTTGACGTTTCGCGTCACCAGAACCAGCCGATGCACCAAGGCCGTCGCTCCGATAAAACTATCCCGTTCCTCACGTGGATCATGTACTTGCAGAGACGCACAACGAGCGGCCACGGCATCGTCGATCGGCAAAATACGATCGCGGAATTGCACGCGGACCGAACGCGCCAGCCAGTTCCTCAATATTTGTCCTTGCGTCTGGTCGCGGCGCTCAATGCGCCGAACGCCAAGCTCCAGTTCGTAAAGCGTCATCGCCGAGAGATAAAGATCGGCAACGGCCACCTCGGCTGCCCAAGACACCACCGATTCCGGGACGGTATCCGGTCGGCGCAAGGCGGAAACCACATTGGTATCGAGCAGAAACATTCAGGACAGGTCCGCCGGACGAAAGCCAAGTTCGGCCTTCGGTGGCTCGAAGTCGATGTCGGCGCTCGCCGGATCGGCCAGAGCTTCCAGCAAGCTTAGTCCCGGCCGCGCTCCGGCTTGATGCCGCCAATCGTCATATCGTTGCAGGACAAACGCCGGATTGCCCCGGTCCGTGATGATCACCGGCCCCTTCTCGGCGGCTCGCTTCGCCCTGGCGATATCCTGATTGAACTCCCGACCGCTGAGTGTGGTGATAGGCATCGGCATTCCCCTTCAACGTCAATTGACGAGACGATACTACATTCCGTTTCAACAACGCAAGCCATCACTCGTAGTATTGATGCTACGTTATTTATTCCAGATGCAGCCTTTTGTCTGTCGTTTACCCAAGGGGGGCGCTTCCGCCAGACTCTGGGCGGTCGGGTCGCAGCATCGCTTCCCTATCGATAAACCCCGCCGACGGCCTGGCCGAAATGGATCAGCAACAGCCGGTGCCGGACTGCGACGCGGGCGCGGATGAACAGTCGAAGGCGCCAAAATGAATCGAACAGTCGCCATCGACTTTGAAATGCCGACCAAATCTGGTCTCGCCGAGCATCGCGGCGGTGTTGCCACAGACCAGCATCGGCTTGCCGGAGATGAGGGTATGATGATCGTCAAGGGGGAACTGATGCGGATGATCGGGGATGGTGCCGAGATAGGTGGCGACCTGGCCATAATCCTCGCAGAGGTCTTCGAGCGAGGCGATCTTGAACGCCCTGATCGTCATCGACCAGAAGGTGATCGCCCCGACCTTGGCTTCCACCTCGGGGTTGTCGATGGTGATCCGGCTTTTCGTCATCACCCGGTAGTCGGGGCAGCCGAGACCGCGGAGCATCCGGCGAAAGTCTTCGACATACATCGCCCCGCCCAGGCATTCCGCCACCAGAAGACGGTCTTCCCGCAAGGCTGGAGGCAGTCTCCGGCTGGCGAACACGTCCGAGAAGAAAAGCTCACCGCCCGGTTTCAAGACGCGGAAGATTTCCGAGAACACCCGACCCTTGGCCGGCGACAGATTGATGACGCAGTTGGAGATGACCACGTCGATGGCGTCGTCGGCGATATCGAGCGCCGCCAAGTCTTCGATATATCCCTGGCGAAAATCGACGTTGGACTTCGGAAATCCGAAGCGTCTGGCTTGCGACTGCTGGTGGGACTTGGCGACCGCCAACTGCTCATCGGTCATGTCGACACCGATGACGAAGCCCTTCGGGCCGACGAGGCAGGACGTCAAATAGACGTCGCGACCGCTGCCGCAGCCAAGGTCGAGAACGCTACAGCCATCCAGGGCGGGGGGAATGGGTGAGCCGCAACCATAGAACTTCCCAAGGATCTCATTATCAATATTATCAAGAATGGATAAATGATGCGGAGGTATTGATTCCGAGCAACAGCACGTATTTGTTTGAAGATCTTTTGATTTTAGGATTATATTTCCGTAATATTCCTGAATTTTTGTAATACTATCATCGAGTGGTGGCATTGCATATCCTCCGATTCATGGTTAAATCGATCGAATATCTTGTGAAATTTCTGGTTTTATGTAGTCGACCACGTATTGAAATGAGTGTAATGCCCCTCGCCAAATCGGTCTGTCAGGCAGGCGACAAAGTGGGAAGACATGACGGGGGGCCTGATGGCGAAGTCTTCAATCGCTGCAAGATTTAAGCGTCTTGCCGCCCTCATCGACATTTGCTGGCTGTATATCCCATCAGAGGATACAGTCTGCGTTTTTATACATTTACCGACGGGGGCCATAAACAACTTGTCCGCAAGAAATCTGAGCCGGGGATTGGAGAACCGGCATATTCAGATGATCGCCCTGGGCGGGGCGATCGGCACCGGGCTTTTCCTGGGGGTCGCGCAAACCATTCGTCTGGCCGGACCTTCGATCCTGCTGGGATACGGGGTTGCCGGGCTGATCGCCTTTCTGATCATGCGCCAACTGGCCGAGATGGTGGTGGAGTATCCGGTGGCCGGGTCTTTCAGCCATTTCGCCTATCGCCACTGGGGTGAGTTTGCAGGTTTTCTGTCGGGCTGGAACTATTGGGTTCTGTATGTCCTGGTCAGCATGGCCGAGCTGACGGCGGTCGGCGTTTATATTCAGTACTGGTGGCCGCAGATGCCCACCTGGCTTTCCGGGCTGGTGTTCTTCGCCGCCATCAACGTCATCAACATGCTGCACGTCAAAATGTTCGGTGAGATGGAATTCTGGTTTTCCATCATCAAGGTCGGCGCCATCGTCGGCATGATTTTGTTCGGTTCCTGGCTTCTGGTCAGCAAAACCGGTGGCGCCCAGGTGTCGGTCAGCAATCTCTGGGCCCTGGGCGGCTTTTTGCCCAACGGGCTTTACGGGCTGACCATGGCGATGGCGCCCATCATGTTCTCTTTCGGCGGGCTGGAGCTGATCGGCATCACCACCGCCGAGGCCCGCCATCCCGAGCAGACCATCCCCAAGGCCACCAATCAGCTGATCTACCGCATTCTGCTTTTCTATGTGGGAGCGCTGGCGGTGCTGCTGTCGCTCTATCCCTGGACCCAGGTGCGCGAAGGCGGCAGCCCCTTCGTCCTGATCTTTCAGTCGCTGGATAACGGCTGGGTCGCCACCGCCCTGAACGTCGTCGTGCTGACGGCCGCGCTGTCCGTCTATAACAGCTCGGTCTATTGCAATAGCCGCATGCTGCTGGGCCTGGCAGAGCAGGGCAACGCGCCCGGTTTTCTGACCCGGTTGAGCCGCAAGGGCGTACCCCTGCCGGCCCAGCTGGTCTCCAGCGGTGCCACCGGCCTGTGCGTGGTGGTCAATTATCTGGTACCCGAAAACGCCTTTCAGATGCTGATGATGCTGGTGGTCGCCGCGCTGATTATCAACTGGGGCATGATCAGCCTGACCCATCTGAAATTCCGCAGCTACATGCGCCGCGAGGAACGAACGCCGCAGTTCCGCAGCCCGGCCCAGCCGTTTTCCAATTACCTGTGCCTGGTCTTCATGGCGGGCATTCTGATGACCATGGCGTTTTCCGATGGGATCCGCGTGGCCGTGTTCCTGATTCCGCCGTGGATCCTCTTGTTGTGGCTTCTTTTCGGGCTGCGCGGGCGGCTGTCCCGGCGCCCTGGTAAGGAATAACGAGCTACCCCCCCGTTTGCCCCCTCCTCCGGCCGTTACCAAACGGTGGACAGGTCCCTTTTATTCTTGTCGATCTCGACAGGCCTTGAGCCGTTCGATCATCCAGCGGCCTGCCGGCCCCGGCGGGTCCGCCGTTCGATAGACGGCCGACATCGTCAAAGTGAGCCCCCCCATGGGAGCGTCCTCGATCTCGAGTTCCACCAGACGACCGTCCTGGAGGTCGGACTCGACGGTATGGTGTGGCATCCCCCCCCACCCCAGTCCGTTCAACAGGAAGGCGTGCTTGGCGAAGAGATCGGCCAAACGCCAGGTGAATGGCGACATGACGCCGAATTCGCGCTCCGCGGTGAGTTTGGACCGATCCGTCAAAACCAGTTGGACATGCCGGGCCAGTTCCTCTTTCGGAATGACGCCCGGCCAAATCGCCAGCGGGTGATTGGCCGCGGCGACCATCATGACACGCACGCTGGTCAGGCGCTCGGCGGAGAGGCCGGCGGGCAGCACCGGCAGGGAACCGACAATGCTGAAGCTTGCCCGGCCATCGAGCAGCGGTTCGACCACGGCGCCCAGCACCTCGACATAAAGCCGCAAGGGCGTCCCCGGAAAATGCAGCCGAAAATCCTGGGCCGCACCCGCCAGCACCTCGATTGGAAAGAGAACGTCGACCACGACAGTCAGTTCCGGCTCGATCCCGGTGGCCATGCCCTTGGCACGCGCCTTCATACCATCGACGGAGGACAGAACCTGGCGCGCGTCGGCGAGAAGAACGACACCTTCGCTCGTCAGCCGGGGATAGCGGCCAGCGCGATCGAACAGGGTCACGCCCAGATGCATCTCCAGGGTGCCGATCGCCTCGCTGACGGCCGACTGGGTGCGTGACAGGCGCCGGCCGGCAGCGGAAAAGCTGCCCTCGTCCACCGCCGCGAGAAAACTACGCAATTGATCCAGGGAGATCCCATCCAGCATGGCCGCCTCTTATCCATCGGATATTCCGATGGATAACATAAAAATATACAGGCTACCCCTATTTTATTGGCCGTGCGATTGATGGCTGCATGTTTAGCACCCTCAAAAAACTCTTCTCCCGCAACGTCACGACGCCTCGCTCAGGCGGTTCGGAGGTCTTTCCCATGACGACGATCCTGCACATCGATTCCAGTATTCTCGGCGGATATTCCGTCAGCCGCGCGCTCAGCGCCGACATCGTGGCCAAGGAATTGGCGCTTCATCCCGGCGCCCAGGTGATCCGCCGCGACCTCGTCGCCGACGCGGCGCTCCATCTCTCCGACGCACATCTGGCGGTGTTCCAGGGCGGCGACGTCACGAGCCCGGCTCTCGGCCAGGATATCGCCGTCGGCGCGGCTTATATCGATGATCTCTTCGCCGCCGACATCATCGTGATCGGCGCGCCCATGTACAATTTCTCCGTTCCGTCGCAGCTCAAGGGCTGGATCGACCGCGTCTGCGTCGCCGGCCGCACCTTCCAGTACGGAGCCACCGGTCCCGAAGGTTTGCTGCCGAAGGGCAAGAAGGTCTTCATCGCTTCCACTCGCGGCGGCATCTACACCGGCGACAGCCCGGCGGCCGGGCTCGAACACCAGGAGAGCTATCTGCAGGGTGTTCTCGGGTTCATCGGCCTGACCGACGTCACCGTCATCCGGGCCGAAGGTCTCAATCTCGGCGATGAGCCGAAGGCGGCGGCTGTCGCTCGGGCCAAGGCCCAGATCGCTGCGCTCGCCGCCTGACCCGGCAATATCCATCGGCGGACGATCGGTGGTGGTTGCTTGTGCGGGGAACCGCCCTTCGCGACCATCGATCGTCTGCGGATTGGCCCGGCACGGTTCACAAGCCGCCGGTTCTTCATAGGTGCAGACATGGAAATTGGCATCGACAGCTTCGTCGCGACCATGCCGGATCCCGCGACCGGTGAGACGATGCCGGCGGCCGATCGGATCGAGCGTCTGCTCGAAGAGGTGGAAATCGCCGATCGGGTGGGACTCGATGTGTTCGGTATCGGCGAGCATCATCGCAAGGAGTTCCTGGATTCAGCCCCGGCTGTGATCCTGGCCGCGGCGGCGGCGAGAACGCGTCAGATACGCCTGACGAGCGCCGTCACCGTTCTCAGCGCCGCCGATCCGGTTCGCGTCTTCCAGGAATTCGCGACGCTCGACCTGATCGCCAAGGGACGCGCCGAAATCATCGTCGGGCGCGGATCCTTCGGCGAAGCCTATCCGCTCTTCGGCTTCGCCATGCGGGATTATGACGCCCTGTTCATCGAGAAGCTCGATCTGCTGCTGAAACTTCGCGACGAGGTGCATGTAACCTGGGATGGCCGTTTTCGCCCGCCCCTGACCGGTCAGGGCGTCTTCCCGAGGCCTTATCAAAAGACCTTGCCGATCTGGCTCGGCGTCGGTGGCACACCGCAATCCTTTGCCCGTGCGGGCGCTTTGGGTCTGCCGTTGATGGTGGCTGTCATCGGTGGCGGGTTTCATCGCTTCCGGCCGCTCGTCGATCTCTACCGGGACGCAGGCCGTCGCGCCGGTCATCCGGCAGAGGCGTTGCGGGTCGGCCTGCATGCGATGGGTTTCGTCGCCGACACGACCCAAACCGCCAAAGACGCCTTTTTTCCGGGCTGGGCACGGATGTTCACCGAGATCGGTCGGGAACGGGGCTGGTCGGCCGTCTCGCGCTCCCAGTTCGAGGCGATGTGCTCGCCCGAAGGCGCGTTTCTGATCGGTGATCCCGAGACCGTGGTCCAACGGGTACTCGCCGCGAACGAAGCGCTCGGCGGCCTCTCGCGTATCACCTTCCAGATGAGCTCGGCCATGCTGGAGACTGCGGCGATGCAGCGCTCGATCGAGCTCCTCGGCCGGAATGTGGCTCCCAGGATCCGAACCCTGACGAAGAAGCATGGGTGAGCAAGTGGTGGTGGATCATTTGTGCAGTCCGGGCGCCTCCTGCCCGGTGCGCGCCACATATTCCGTATAGCCGCCGCCGTACTGGTGAATGCCCTCCGGCGTCAGTTCCAGCACCCGATTGGAAAGCGTCGCCAGGAAACGCCTGTCGTGCGACACGAACAGCATGGTGCCCTCGTAGGCGGCCAACGCCGAGATCAGCATTTCCTTGGTATCCAGATCGAGATGGTTGGTCGGCTCGTCGAGCACCAGGAAATTCGGCGGATTGAAGAGCATGGTCGCCATCACGAGCCGGGCCTTTTCTCCACCGGACAGGACGCGGCATTTCTTTTCCACGTCGTCGCCGGAGAAACCGAAACAGCCGGCGAGCGAGCGGAGCGATCCCTGGCCCGCCTGCGGAAAGGATCCTTCCAGGGACTCGAATACCGTACTGTCTCCATCGAGCAGTTCCATCGCATGCTGGGAGAAATAGCCCATCCTGACGCTGCCGCCGACGGCGACGGTCCCCTCGTCCGGTTCGGTCGAGCCCGCCACCAGTTTCAGGAGCGTCGACTTGCCCGCGCCGTTGACCCCCATGACGCACCAGCGCTCCTTGCGGCGGATCATGAAGTCGAGCCCCTGATATATGGTCCGGCTGCCGTAACCCTTGTGCACGTTCTTCATGACCACGACATCGTCGCCCGAGCGCGGCGCCGGCGGGAAGTCGAACGATACCGTCTGTCGGCGCTTCGGCGGCTCGAAGCGCTCGATCTT
The DNA here is from genome assembly GCF_002845745.1 of Telmatospirillum siberiense. Taxonomy (GTDB): domain Bacteria; phylum Pseudomonadota; class Alphaproteobacteria; order Rhodospirillales; family Magnetospirillaceae; genus Telmatospirillum; species Telmatospirillum siberiense. Next base: position 37,242 of record NZ_PIUM01000022.1, read on the forward strand.
ATCGAGCTTCTTCACCCGGCTTTGAACCTGCGTCGCGTGCGAGGCCCGGGCCTTGAAGCGTTCGATGAACTTCAACTCCTTCGCCAACATGGCCTGCTGACGTTCGAACTGTGCTTGCTGCTGCTTTTCGTTCAACGCCCGCTGACGTTCATAGAAGGCGTAGTCCCCGGAATAACTGGTCAGCGATCCGCCGTCGATCTCGACGATTTTCGTGACGATCCGGTTCAGGAACTCGCGGTCATGCGAGGTCATCAGGAGAGCCCCTTCGTACTCCTTCAGGAACTCCTCCAGCCAGATCAGGCTTTCGAGATCCAGATGGTTGCTGGGCTCGTCAAGAAGCATGGCGTCGGGCCGCATGAGCAGGATGCGGCCAAGCGCCACGCGCATCTTCCAGCCGCCCGACAGCGCGCCGACGTCCATATCCATCATTTCCTGGCTGAAGCTGAGCCCGGCGAGCACCTCCCGCGCCCGTCCCTCCAGTTCATAGCCGCCCAACTCCTCGAAGCGCGCCTGCACCTCGCCATACCGCGCGATGATCGCTTCCATGTCGCCAGCGCGGTCGGGATCGCACATGGCGACTTCGAGCTCCGCCAATTCCGCCGCCACGACGCTGACCGGCCCGGCCCCATCCATCACTTCCGCGACGGCGCTGCGACCGGACATTTCGCCGACGTCTTGATTGAAATAGCCGATCGAGACCTGTTTCTCGATCGCCACCTGGCCCTCGTCCGGCGCCTCTTCGCCCGTGATCATCCGGAACAGCGTCGTCTTGCCGGCACCGTTGGGACCGACGAGGCCGACCTTCTCGCCCCTGTTGAGCGATGCGGAAGCCTCGAAGAAGAGGATGCGGTGACTGTTCTGCTTGCTGATGTTTTCGAAACGGATCATGTGAGGCCGGGTTCCCTTGGCGTGATGGGCCCCCAAGATTCCAGACGACGCCTCCGCTCCGCTTCCGGCGGGGCTCGGGCTTTCAAGGGGCCGGGCCAAAATGACGCCGCCATTTTGGCCCGGCCCCTTATGCCACAGGATGTACGACGCGATAGAGTCCTTATCGACAAATCAAAGGGCAAGGCGGTCAAGGATCCTTCGACATGCCGATCGTCCTTTCGATGAGATGGCGTCATACCAAGTCTCGATGAGAAGAACTCATCGAGACTTGGGCTAGCCCGTTGAGGGCTCGCGAGCCAATGCGAGCCAAAGCCCAAGGGTTTCGGAGAAACCCGCCCGGCGCTTGAGGGCAGCGGTGATCGGTCCCGATCACTGCAACATGGTATCAGATGATCCCACCGTTGGCGCGCAAGGTCTGGCCGTTGATCCAGGCCCCATCCGGTCCGGCCAGGAAAGCGACGGCGGCGGCGATGTCTTCGGGTTGGCCGAGACGTTCGAGCGGCGCCATCTTCGCCAAGCGGTCGATGAGCTCCTGCGGCTTGCCGTCGAGGAAAAGCCGGGTCGCGGTCGGACCGGGCGCGATGGCGTTCACCGTGATGTCGCGTCCGCGCAATTCCTTGGCGAGGACGCTCGTCATCGCCTCCACGGCCGCCTTGGTCGCGGCATAGACGCCGTAGGTCGGCTGCAGTAGCGAGGTAACGCTGGACGAGATGTTGATGATGCGCCCGCCGTCGCGAAGGCGCCGTGCCGCTTCGCGAAGCGTATTGAAGGTACCCGTCAGATTGACCGCGATCTGGCGGCTGTACAGGGCGTCGTCGCTTTCGGCGATCGTCGCCAGCTTCATGATGCCGGCATTGTTGACGAGGATGTCGACGCCGCCGAAAGCGGTCTCGGCCGAATCGAACATGCGCGCGACCTGCGCGGCATCCGAAATATCGGCCTGGGCGCTGATCGCGCGTCCGCCCGCCGCTTCGATGCGACGGACCAGCTTCTCTGCGGCGTCGACCGATCCGGCATAGTTGACGACGACCAGGAAGCCGTCGCGCGCCAAACGTTCGGATAAAGCCGACCCGATGCCACCGGCGGCACCGGTCACGATCGCAACTTTATGGGTGATGATGGTCATAACCGTTCTCCTTTTCGCCACCAGTCGGCGGCGATCATGAAGACAGGATATATGTTTAATATATCGAGATAATCTGGCATATTTTGGCATCACTATTCGATTGGGCGAACAATGGATCGCTTTGACGCCATGCGCGTCTTCATTCGCATCGTTGAACGGCAGAGCTTCACCAAAGCCGCCGAAGATCTGGGTCTGCCACGATCCTCGGTGACCGAGGCGGTCAAGGCGCTGGAAGCCAGACTGGGCGTCCGTCTCCTGACCCGGACGACGCGGCACGTCAGCCCGACGCTCGACGGCGAGGCCTATTACCGGCGTTGCCTGTCGCTGATCTCGGACTTGGAGGATGCCGAAAGCGCCTTTGCCGGCGTCAAACCCAGCGGCCTCGTGCGGATCGACGTCCACGGCACCCAGGCGCGGCATTTCCTGCTTCCGGGGCTCCCCCGCTTCCTGGAAACCTATCCGGGGCTCCGGCTCCATCTGGGCGAGGCGCACCAGGCCCTCGACATGGTGCGCGAAGGCTTCGACTGTATCCTGCGGGCCGGAACCCTGGCGGACAGCTCTTTGATATGCCGAAGACTGGCGGAACTGAACCGGGGCACCTTCGCCAGCCCGTCCTATATCGAGCGGTTCGGAGAACCCCGAACGCCCGACGAGTTGGAACGCCACCGGATCATCGGCCTGTTCGCCCCCGACGCCGCCGTGGTCGGTCCGTTTGTCTTTGTCGATCATGGGAAGGAACGGCGGTTCACGCCGCCGGCCGTCGTGACGGTAACCGGGCCGGAAACCAACGTCGCCTGCGCCTGTCTTGGACTGGGGCTGATCCAGGTTCCGCGCTATCGCGTCGCTCCGGAATTGGCGAGCGGACAGCTTGTCGAGGTTCTGTCGGAATATCCCCCGACGCCGCTGCCGGTCCACGTCCTCTATTCGCACACGCGCCAGCTCTCGCCGCGTGTGCGCGTCGTCATCGAATGGATGGCCGAGCAGTTCCGCATCCGGGCCTGAGAGCGTCCCGCTATTTACAATGAGCCATCAGTTCGCCCGGACGTCGGCCAGAAAACCATGGATCAGGTCCTGCAGGGCAAGGGACTGGGCCGTCACCTCCTCAGATGCGGCCAATACCTTGTGCGCCGCCGTGCCGGTTTGTCCCGCCGCCTCCTGAACGCCTCCGACATTGACGCTGACCTCGGCTGTTCCCGCCGCCGCCCGATCGACGTTGCGGGCGATCTCACGGGTCGCCGAAGCCTGTTGCTCCACCGCCGAGGCGATGCCGGTGGAGATTTCACGGACCTGGCCGATGACTTGCCCGACGCCGTGGATCACCTCCACCACATCTTCCGTCCGCCGCTGGACGGCGCCGATCTGCGCGGTGATCTCGTCGGTGGCGCGGGCCGTCTGGCCGGCCAGATTCTTCACCTCGCTCGCTACCACGGCGAAGCCCTTGCCGGCGTCGCCGGCCCGTGCCGCCTCGATGGTGGCGTTGAGCGCCAGAAGATTGGTCTGGGCGGCGATGCCATTGATCAAGGCGATCACTTCGCCGATTTTCGCGGCGCTTTGGGCAAGCTCTCCCACCGCGTTCTCCGCGCGGCGCGCGTGATCGGCGGCGCCTACGGAGATATCCGCGGAAACGGTCACCTGCCGGCTGATCTCGAAAATCGAACCGGACAATTCCTCCGCCGTCGCCGCCACCGCCTGCACATTGGCGGATGCCTGCTCGGTCGCCGAAGCCGCGGTGGTGGCGCGACGGGTGGTATCCTGAGCCGCCGAGGTCATCACCCCCGCCATATCGTGCAAGGTATCGGCCGCCCCTCCCAGACGCTCGATGAATTCCGCCATTTTCGTTTCGAACTGGACGACCATGTCCTCCTTACGCTCCAAAAGGCGCATCTGTTCGATGTTCTCGACACCACCCTGAGCCGACATCAGGTCCGCCGCGATCAGTTTTTCCTTGAAGAAACTCAAGGCTTTCGCCATCGCCCCTAATTCGTCCCGCAAGGTAACGCCCTCGACATCGAGAGCCCGTTCGCCCTCGGCGAGGCGTTGCATCGAGGAGGTGAAATCGATCAACGGCGGCACGATGCTCGCTATGAGCAGTGCCCCAAATCCGATGACCGCCAGCAAGACGGCGGCGATCACCACGACCGAGGTCAGGGCCGAGCGGCGGGCCTCGACATAGAGCGCATCGGCGTGCGACAGCAAGGTGTGGGCGGCGGCATCCTCGATTTTTTTGAAAAGATCGATCCGGGCCGTCGCCGCCTTGAACCAAAGGGGCGCCTCCACGCCCGGCGCTTCCCCGGACAAGACCGCAACCGTCGCGGCCCGACGCATGGAGGCGACCTCCTCGACGGCTCCAGCGTTGCCGATCTCCTTGTATTGACGCGCCAAATCCGGCGCCGCGAAGGAAAGAAATACCCGCTCGTAGATCGCCTGTGCCGCCGAAAGTTCCAAAAACCGCTTGAACAAGGCCGGTTCAAACCGGCCGGCACCGAAGCCGGCGGCCCCCGTAGCCCTCTCCTGCCCGGCCTGCTCCTTCATCCGCATGACATTAAGATATGCCGATATATCATTGAGAAGGCTGGCATTCTCAGCCATTCCCTGCATGCTGTCGATGGAAGACAACAAGCCGTCGATCACTGTCGTATAGAAGGAAATGGCATCTTTCGGCTGGATCTCCTGGCGATCGATCACGGCGCGCATCCGTTCGATATCGCTCAACGGCCCTTGAACCTTTTGCAGGCTTCTCTCCGCTTCCGATCCCGCGATCAGATCCCGGCCATTCATGGTGGTGCCGGCAAGCCTCCGGCGAGTCCCGTCGACGACCTCGCGTTGCTGGCGCAACTCTCCGCCAAACTTGTCGCCCTTGCTGGCCAGAAACAGCGAAGACATGCCGCGCTCCTTCTGAAGCTCATGAATCAGGTTGCCGATATCGATCCCCAAAACCGCCACGGATTGCGTCTTCGCCAAACCGGCGGCGGTTTCAAAACGATGGGCGGCTCCCAGCGTGGCGACCACCACGAAGGCGACCAGCGGCAAACAGGCCAGCAGGACGATACGCCATCTTATCCGCAGTACATCGAGATGCCCGCCCAAACGGCGAAACAGGGAGCCGTGCCGGCGTGAATCCGAAAAAGGGCTGTCGATCAACCCCTTGGCAAAAAAATAGGGCCGTAATTTGAGGTCGCTACAGATGACATGGTTGAGAAACCAGGCCTTCATGAAATCCAGAATCTGCCGGGGCAAGGCCTCGCCGGTGGACCCCGCCAAGGCGAGTGCGGCGAAGCTCTCGATGCGTTCCAGAGTTTGGGCATGAGAGTCGCGATGCTGCTCGATGTCGGGATAGCCGATCTTCGCCAGATACTCCTCCTCGCGGAGGAAATGCCGGCGCAGATGGTCCGCAAGGCGACCGACGATCGACGCGGCACCGGAGGTATCACCTGCCCCATCTTTTGCCGCGTGAAGTTCATTGATCAATGAAATCAGGTGCTTGTGATCATCATCGAGGGCTTTGATGCCGACGCCGAAGCTTTCCTGCCATTCCAACAGCGCCATGCCCCGTCCTCCCCCGGTTCCGGTCCGACCGGCATGGTAGCGCAAGGAAACATATTGGATAAATACTAAAGACAGTAATCAATCATCAATAACTATTACGCCGCCTGCGCCATTTAAGCAGAAAGGCGCTATTCCCCGGATTTCCGCCGCTTTCCGGCCTGGTCGCCGGACGGTCACAGCTTTCTCACAAGGGGCGGCGCCCAGGTCATGCTTGAATAAGCGGGTCTTTACGGCAAGGCGGAGAGGATACCGGAACCTTCCATGGACGTGACGTGTTTCAAAAAAAGATTTTCAAAAAACAGGGTTTGCAGGAAACGGCCGCACATCAAGCCAGGTTCACGAGAACGTCGCGAAGGTGGGGCCCATTATGACGTGTGTACCAGGGTTTCGGCTGATCGGTGGTTTCGCGTTGCTGCTGTTAAGCGGCTGCGAAACGGCACGCTTTCCCGTGCCCGAACCCAAACCCCCCATTCCCCCGGCGGCGGCCGAGGCGTCGCCGCCAAACGCCACGACGCAAAATGTGCCCGCCGTTTCCAAACAACAATCAACGGCCAAATCCGCACACAGGCGTGGCGAGGACAAGAATGGCGACGGCAAGAAGGAAGAAAACCGAACCTCACCGGAGCAACCCTCCGTGCAGCTGATCGGCCTCGACGAGACCGCGGTTCAGGCGCAACTGGGCGCTCCCACCATCGTCGAGGATCATCCCCCCGGCAAAATTTGGCGTTTTCGCAATCGGAACTGCGTGTTGAACCTCGCTTTTTATCCCGAGGTGGAAACCCGAGCCTTTCGCGTTCTTTCCTATGAGGTGACGAGCGATGACCACAATGCTGGAGCGAAGCAGCTTTGCGAAACCAAATTCGGCGCCACCGTCGCAACCGAATGACCGTCTCGACGAGGACAACATTCATATAGCGCTGGTTGACGACGACGACGATTTTCGAGAAGTGGTGGGCGCCGAACTCGGTGACTACGGCTTTGCCGTGACCGATTTCCAGGACGGCCCCTTCCTGCTCGATTATTTCGGCGCGGGAAACAGCGCCGACGTGATCATTCTCGATTGGAACCTGCCGACACTTCCCGGCATCGACCTTTTGGCGCAGTTGCGCCGCCAGGGCGTCAAAATCCCGGTCATCATTCTCACCGCGCTTTCCGGGACGGCGTATGAAATGGCGGCGCTCGACCGCGGCGCACTCGATTTCATCGACAAATCCAGGGGCATCCCGGTGCTGGCCAAACGGGCGCGGCTCATTGCCGAGGCGGCCAAACTGCCGCCCGACATGCCGACCGAGGAGGTCATCGAATACGGTCCGTTGAAATTGCGCCCCCGCCTGAGCCGAGCCTACTGGCAGGATGTGGACGTCGGATTGACGGTCACGGAGTTCAACATCGTCCGGCGTTTGATCGAACATGCCGGCGACCACGTCAGTTACCGGGCGATCTACGACTGCGTTCACCATTGCGGTTTTATTGCCGGGAGCGGCGAAGATGGATATCGAACGAATGTCCGATCATCGGTTAAACGTATCCGCAACAAATTTCGCGCGATCGATGCCGGTTTCGTGGAAATCGAAAATTTTCCCGCGTTCGGATATTGCTGGAAGCCGGCGGCGTCGGTCCCTTCTTAGGATCCGCCGCGCCGCCAGCCAGATTTCGTCGTCCCTGACGATCAAACTGGTTGTTCTGGTGGGGATTTTCGCGGCTCTCCCGATCGTTCTTTACGGACAATTCGAAAAGGCCGACCGGCAGACCCGCAATCTGGTCGCGGAGAATATCAGGCATTACGGCTGGCTCGTCGCGCAGGCGCTGGCCCCCATCCTCGATCGTTCCGACGATCTCGCGGGCCCGGAACTGGCGGCCTCGCTGGAGCGTTTTTCCGAAGATGGAACGATCCTGAAATTGATGTTCCAGCCGAAGTTGAAGAGCGGGAGCGAAGGTTTTTATTTCATCGCCGCGGCCCCGAAAATATCGGCCTCGCAGATGGGGGCCGACCTCGACGTCCTGGGGCGGCACGGCATCTTGAAATCGTTGGCCGATTCCTGCCGCTGGGACAAACCGGTGGAGATCCGCTATCAGCAGATGAACGGCGCGGAAGAAATCCTGACCTCGATCATTCCCATCAACGGGCGGCGGGGATGCTGGGTCCTGGTGTCCGCCAACAACAGTTCCGCCTTTCTCAGCACCGCTTTCGGCCGTCCTTACTGGCAGACCGACAATGTGAGGATGGCGGCGCTCATCTATCTCGTCTTCGCCGCCCTCGCCTTGCTGGTCGCCATCGGCATCCGTCGCGCCTTGCGCCATTTCCGGAAAGTGGCACGGGAAATTCGCCGCGGCGGCGTCGGAGCCATGGCATTCGCCGGCCGCAACATTCCGCCGGAATTGGTCAGCGCGGCCAGGGACTTCGACCGGTTGGTGGACGATCTTCACCGTGCGGCCTCCGACATCCGACGCACGGCCGAGGATAACGCCCACGCGGTAAAGGCTCCGCTGGCAGTCATCCGCTCGGCCCTACAGCCGCTTCGCCGCTCCGTGCCCAAGGACGACCAGCGCTCTCAACGCGCCGTTCAACTGATCGATTCGGCGTTGGGAAGGCTTTCCGCCCTGATTTCGACGGCGCAGCAACTCGGGCATGATACGGCGGATTTCATCGAAGCGCCGAAGCTGCTGATCAACCTCACCGAGGTGGTCGCCGAAGGACTGCGCAACGCAAGGGACGGCGCGGCGGAAAAAAAGCTGCGTTTCGTCCGACATCTCGACGAGGACGCCTTTGTCCTGGCACCGGACGGCATGCTCGACATCGTGGTGGAAAACATCCTCGACAATGCCGCCGGTTTTTCGGTCGACGGCGCCACCATCACGGCGACCCTCGACAAATCGAAGGATAAGATCGACCTGATCATCGACGACGAAGGTCCCGGGGTGGACTCCAACAAGATCGACCATATCTTCGAACGGAATTTCTCCTGTCGTCCCGGGCAGGGAAGAGACCCGCGCGCTCCGGCGCATGCGGGTCTCGGCTTATGGATCGTTCGCCACCACATCGAGGCCCTGGGGGGACGGGTATCCGCCTCGAACCGCCCCATGGGCGGCTTGCGCATCCATGTCTGCCTGCCCAGCCATGGTTGGTGAGCCCCCGGCCACAACTTGATCACTGGCGGGCCTTCCCGGCATTGCGCATGGTCGACCGGCAAACGGCTCATGCCCCTGCCCCGATGGGCGTGACCTAACCACCCATGCATTCGCTTACTGAAAGCCAATTGCCGGAGGAAATCATCATGCTGGGTTCGGAGGAACCGAGGTCTGTCCTGGTCACCGGCGGAGCCGGTTACATCGGCGCGCATGTCTGCCGCGCCCTCGCATCTTCGGGATATCGTCCCATCTCCTACGACAATCTTTCGCATGGTCATGCCTGGGCGGTCCGCTGGGGCCCCTTGGAGACCGGCGATCTTCTGGACGGGGCGCGTCTTGAGGCGGTCATGCGGCAGTATCGGCCCCAGGCCGTCATTCATCTCGCCGGCTTGATCGCCGCCGGAGAATCCGTGGTCGATCCCGTCATCTATTACCGGAACAATCTGACCGCCACGCTCGTCTTGCTGGAAACCATGCGGACATGCGCGATCCATCGAATCGTTTTTTCCTCTTCGGCCGGTGTTTATGGCGAGCCGGATCAAATCCCCATTCCCGAAATGCATCCTCAGCGGCCCGTCAACCCATACGGCGCCAGCAAGGGAATGGTCGAGCGGATCCTGACGGATTTCGGCGGCGCCTACGGCCTCAAATCCTTGTCATTGCGCTATTTTAACGCCGTTGGCGCCTCGCCCGACGGCGATATCGGCGAATCCCACCCGAAAGAGACGCATCTTGTGCCGCTGGTCCTGGACGTCGCGGCAGGGCTGCGGCCCCATATCGAGATCTACGGTGGCGACTTTCCGACGAATGACGGAACCTGCATTCGCGACTATGTGCATGTCTGCGATCTGGCCGATGCCCATATTCTTGCCCTGAAACATCTGGAGCGGGAGATCCGCGCCAGAGCCTTCAATCTCGGCAACGAGAAAGGCGCCAGCGTTCGCGAGGTGATCGATACCGCGATCAAGGTGACCGGACGGCAGATCTCCAGCCGGATGCGATCCCGTCGCCCCGGCGATCCGGCCATGCTGGTGGCCGACGCCTCGCTCGCCAAAGAGGTTCTTGGCTGGCGTCCAGCCTATTCCTCGCTCGAACAACAAATCGCCACCGCCTGGGATTGGCATGAACGCTACCGGTCATCCGACGTCCGGCAGACTGGCCGACGGTCATCGTGACGCATTTTGTGCACCGCAAGATTTTTCGACCACAAAAAGGACACACCTCCGCCATTCAGTTAAACGCTATCCTCCCATCGCTATTGAAACAATAGCCGCGACCTCATGGACACTGGTTGCGAATATAGTATTTGAATAAACACTATATTCAGCAGCCTCTAGATGCGGAGGAATATTATGGGATTGCAACATATCACAAGCATCATGTTGCAGAGGGAGGCACTGGCATCAGCCTCCTTGCCTGGTTTTTCAGGTGGATATGACTGGCGGCGCCTTCATGCCGCCGCTATCGACCGCAGCCCGATCGATCGGGGACGGTTCGTCCGGCTAAAAGAGCCGGCCCATCGTATCAGCAAGCGGCTCTTCGACGTCGTCGCCACGTCCTTTCTGCTTGCCCTCCTGTCGCCTCTGCTGCTGAGCATCGCGGTCATGGCCCGCCGGGACGGCGGGCCGGTGGTCTATGGCCATCGACGCATCGGAGCCCACGGCAGGACCTTCAAATGCTGGAAATTCCGCACAATGGTTCCCAACGCCGACAAGGTGCTCGAAAAAATTCTGGCGTCGGATCCGACGGCCCGTGCCGAATGGGAACGCGACTTCAAGCTGAAGAACGATCCCCGGATCACGCCGGTCGGACGCCTGTTGCGGGTGACCAGCCTCGATGAGTTGCCGCAGCTCTTCAACGTCATCGCCGGAGACATGAGCCTGGTCGGCCCCCGCCCTATCGTCACCGACGAGGTGCGCCGGTATGGGGCCGCCTTTCATGACTATGCGCGCTGCCGGCCCGGTATCACCGGCATCTGGCAAATCAGCGGCCGCAACGATGTCGGCTATGGCCAGCGGGTCGACCTGGACCGGCACTACGCCCGAAGCTGGTCCTTCGCCCGCGACATCCTCATCCTGCTGCGCACCCCGTTTGCCGTTTTGCGCCGCAGCGGCGCCTACTGATCGTGAGAGGAGAAATGACCACGAGCCTTCGCCGGCGGCGACCGCCACCGATAGGGATCTGCCTGCTCGTCGTCCTGTGCGGTTGTGCTCAAAGCAAGGAGGACCTGCCGCCGGCTCCGGCGATTTCCTCGCCGCAAGCCGGCGGCCCGGCGGTGCTGCCGCCCTATAAGGTGCAGGTCGGCGACATGCTGGACGTCAAAATGTATCTGAATCCGGAGTTGAGCGAGGAGGTCGTGGTGCGCCCGGACGGGATGATTTCGACCGCCGTCGCGGAGGACGTTCCGGCCTACGGCCTTACTCCGACGGAAATTTCGGCGTCGCTGCGGGAAAAATACAAAGCGGTTCTGAGCAGTCCCCAGATCACCGTCATCGTCCATTCCTTCGCTCCCAACCGGGTCTATGTGGCGGGCGAAGTGACCAATCCGGGGGAATTCATCACCGTCGGTCCCAATCTGACGGTCAGCCAGGCGATCGCCAGGGCCGGCGGCGTGAAGCTGAGCGCGGCCCGCGCAGGCGTTTTCATCATGCGCCGGGGAACCGACGACAAACCGCAAGCCCTCGCCGTGAATTATCCGGACGCCATTTCCGGCGAGCATCCGGAAGCCGACGTCCGCCTTGCCCAGTACGACGTCGTCTATGTGCCGCGCACCGGGGTCTACGAAGCCTACACCTTCTGGAACCAGTTCGTTCAGCAGTTCGTTCCCTACAACTGGGGCTTCTCCTACAACGTCAATTCGTCGGTCTCGACGGGTCATTAGAGCGCGTGGACATTCATGACGGCCATGCTCCCTTGATGGGACGCCTTGAGACTTCTCCCGTTGCCTCTGGTTCCCCAATGGCTTGAAAGGAAACCCCGGATATTTTGAACCACCAAGGCACCAAGACACCAAGGCGTCTTTCGGATCGGTCGGCGGCGGCCAATCTGCGCCGCAGGCATTCGGCCGACAGCCGATGACGGGACGGGAAAATGCCGGTGGCACACTCCGCCACCTTGGTGTCTTGGTGCCTTGGTGGTTCATCAAAAGCTGGAGCGCACCGGAACGATCAAGAGGACGAAGAGAATCTGGCCGATTACCAAATGTCCACACGCCCTAGTACGCAAAGCGGAAGAACGGAAAGGACGATAAGGAATGTCCACGCAACTCATGCCCTATGGAGCCTTGACGGTCTTCACCAAGCAATGGCGCTGCTTCATCGGCCTGTTCCTCGCCGTCGTCCTGGGTGGCGGGGCCTATCTCCTTTTCGCCGAGGAAAAGTATGAATCGGTGGCGCAACTGGTGATCACCTTCGGCGATCGATCCACTCCGGAAGTGGACCGATCGCCGGCCACCGAGATGACCCCGTCCGACCGTCGCGAGATCGTTCTTTCCCACGCGGCGATTCTCCAGAGCCATGATCTGGCCCGAGCCGCCATCGAGGCCTTCGGACTGCAAACCGTCTATCCGGACATCGTCGAATCGCCGCCGTCCAGGGGGACGCCGATGGACAAGGCGATTACCACATTCCTCGACAGTCTGTCGGTGGAGGTGGGGCAGCAGGACAACATCATCACCTTGTCGTTCCGCCATCCGGACAAGCGATTGGCACCCAAGCTGGTTCAGAAGCTGATCGATCTCTATGTCTCTCGCCAAACCGAGATTTACCACAACCCCCACCAGGATTTTCTCTCCACCGAGGTCCGTCAGGCCGGCGACCGGCTGGCCGCGGCGCAAACGGCGCTCGAGCAGTTCAAGAGTCGGTGGCGCATCACCGACTATGACAAGGAGGTCGAGGATCTGCTCGGCCAACGCGGCGATCTCGACACCGATCTGCACACCGCCAAGGCCAATCTCGCGCAGGCGCAGCACCGTCAGGCCGAACTGCAGACCTTGATGCGCAAGGTGCCGGAGAAACTTCCCGAATCGGCCAGCAGCGAAAAGTACCGCGCCCTCGATGACGCCCGCTCCCGATTGGCCGATTTGCGCACCAAGCAAAGCCAGATGTTGGCCACTTATACACCCGACAGCCCCGCTCTTTCCTCTTTGAAGGCGGGTATCGCCACGGCCGAGGCCGAGGTGGCGGCCAGGACGGCCGAGCTCAACCACCGCTCCACCTCTGTTCCCAACACCGTCTATCAGACGCTCCAGACCGATTACATGCGAACCGCCGCCGAGGCGGACAGCAATTCCCAGCCAGTGCGCGTCCTCGGCGAACAGATCGCCGCGATCGATCAGCGGCTGGGGGAACTGCGCAAGAATCGTGGTTCCTTCAACGATCTGATGCGCGAACATCAGATCGCCGAGGAAACCTATCGCGCTCTGTCGCTGCAATTCGCCGACGCCCGGGTCAAAGGCAACCTCAACGATCAGCGCATCTCGCCGGCCGTCGTGCTGAGCGCGCCGACCGAACCCTACAAGGCGGTTCGTCCGCGCAAGCTGATCACCTTGCTTTCCTGTGTCTTCGGCGGCGCCCTGCTGGCGGCCGGAGTGGCCTTGTTGCGCGAAGCCTTCGACGATCGTTTCTCGACCGCCGAACAGGTCGCTTTCCTGCTCGATCTCCCGGTCCTCGCCAGCCTGGAACGGCGCACCCATCGCATTCCTCCGGAAATTCTCGCGCTTGGAGGCACCTCCGAATGAAGAAATTGAGCCTCGCCCCAAATGACGTCGATCAGGATCTGGCCAGGGCCACGCATGTCTTGCGCGAAACCGACTGGATGGTGCCGGACGATCTGCCGGTGGTCGATCTGATCGAGCTTTATCTCGGCATCGACACGGCGCTTTCCGCCGACCGTGGTGTCGCCATCCAGTTCGTCGGCGCCTCGGCCGGCTCGGGCAGCGCCGAGGTCGCCCTCGACATGGCCTGGGCCGCCGCCAGCGTTCTCGGCAAGAAGCTGCTCGTCCTCAACTGCACGCCGTCGCAGTGGACCAGTCCGTTGGGCCCCCTTTCACCGGCCGGGGAAATGGGGCCCCATCACCCGACTCCGATGAATGACGATCTGATCAAGGTGAACGGTCAGGAAATGTATCTCGCCGATCTGCAAAGCTGGACCGGTAAAAGCAATTCCTTGGCCAAGGTCGATGAGATCGGCGCCCATCTCGAAGAGTTCTGCCGCTATTTCGATATGGTCGTGGTGGTTGCCCCACCCGCCGACGGCGACCCGCTGGGCGCGGTTCTGGCCGGACATGTCGATGGGAACGTCCTCGTCATCGAGGCCGAGCAAACCAGGCGCGCCGCGGCCATCCGGCTGCGGCAGATGCTGGCTCGCTGCGGGCGTCCCATTCTCGGAGCCGTTTTACACGATCGCCGGGACCACATCCCGCGATGGATGGCCCGACTGTTATGAACGAAGCCCGGCGGCAGGGGGTGCAAATGCATGTCATGGTTGTCAATAATATCTACCCGCCGATCATGGCCGGGGGAGCCGAACGCATCGTCGCTTATCTGTGCGAAGGATTGGCGCGGCGCGGTCATCGGGTGACGGTGGTATCCACCTGCGGGCCCCAAATGGAACCCTACCCGACCGAAATCCGCAACGGCGTCGAGGTGATCCGATTCTTTCCGCCCAACCTCTATTGGTCTTTCGAGCGCTCGTTGAAAGGGGGGCCGCGCAAATGGCTGTGGCATGCCCGGGATGCCTGGAACGGGGCCGCCGGGAACCGTTTGCGCGCCATCATGGAACGCTCCCGTCCGGCGATCCTGCACAGCCACCTGATCGACGGCTTGTCGGCCGCGGTCTGGGGCCGGGCGCGAGAGGCCGGCATTCCGGTTCTGCACACCGCCCACGATTACCACCTCCTCTGCCCCCGCGCCTTCCTGCTGACGGCGGACTGGAAGCTCTGCACGCGGCCGAGAGCGCATTGCCGCCTTTATCGCGGCTGGCATCAGCGAACGACCCGGTATGTCGATCTCTTTGCCAGCCCGTCCCGTTTTCTGCTCGACATGCACGAGAACAACGGATTGCGGGCAAGGAATCGCGCGGTCATCCATAACGGCATCCCGCTGCCCGACGACCGTCATCTGATACGCGACCGGCGATCCGCCGAAAGCCGTACGCGGTTTCTCATGCTGACCCGGCTGACCAACGAAAAAGGCGTGTCGGTGGTCCTCGACGCCATGGCCCATCTGCCGAAGGAACTCCCGATCGAAGTGGCGATCGCCGGCAAGGGCCCGCTGGAGGAACGGGTGCGGGCGGCGGCGGCGGCGGACGGGCGGATCCGCTATCTCGGTTTCCTCGACGGCGAAGCCAAGGCGGCGGCGCTGGCCTGGGCCGGTCATCTTCTGTTGCCGTCCCTTTGGTATGAAAACGCCCCGGTCACCATCGTCGAGGCCGCGGCCTATGGACTGAGCCTGATCGGCAGCGATATCGGCGGCATTCCGGAATTCGTCGAACCCGGCCAGACCGGATTTCTTTTCCCGCCGGGCGATTCCAGGACCCTGGCGGCGCTCATGACGCGCATCGCCCGGGACGCGAATGCGCTTCCGGATCTTGCCGAACGCTCTGAAACCCTGGCCCGCCGTTTCGGCGTCGATCGCATGATCGAGGCTTATGAAGGCCATTACGAAGCCCTGCTGGCCGAACGTCTTCCTCGAATGGCCGCAGCACAATAGGACGCACGAAGCCATGCAATACATCCCTTGTCTGTCCGTACTCGTCCTGCTGGCGATCCCCGGGGCGGCGCGCGCCGATATCTTTCCAGCCGATGCCGGCTTCCTGAACGTCAAGGACTTCGGGGCGCAAGGCAACGGCCGGACCGACGACACCGCCGCTTTCCTGGAGGCCATCGCGGCCAGCGGCGAGGATACCGGCACCACCTTCTGGCAAGATAAAATCGTCTATGTGCCGAATGGGACCTATCTGGTCTCATCGCCGCTGGTGAAGCGGTATCAGACCGGAAAATTCGGATCGGGGCTTCTCCTGCTGGGCGAATCTCAGACCGGCACCATCATCCGCCTGCCCGACCATGCGGCGGGATATGGCGATCCCCAGCACCCCCAGGCGGTCGTCTTCACCACCTCCAAGCTCCACGACGGCACGGCCACCAGCGGAGGCAAGGATTACAACGGGTTGGGCGAAGGTAACGACGCCTATATGAATTTCGTCGAAAACCTCACCATCGATGTCGGAAGTGGAAATTCCGGAGCGATCGCCCTTGATTACCTGGCCAACAATATCGGCGCCGTCCGCAACGTCACACTGCGGGCCCAGTCGGGAAGCGGCGCCGTCGGTCTGTCGATGACCCGCAAATGGCCAGGTCCGGCGCTCATTCAGAACGTCACCGTGCAGGGTTTCGCCACGGGAATCGCCACGGCGCAAACCGAATACGGGCTGACCCTCGAACATATCCGGCTTTACGATCAGACCACGGCGGCCCTTCAGAACAGTCAGAACGCCCTGGCCATCCGGGATATCGAAATCCGGGCTCCCTCGCCCACCGTCATCAATGCCGGAGACAAGAGTTTCATGGCGTTCGACGACGTCCGTCCGGGAAACGCGCCGGACGTCGGATCCTTCATGCGCAACGATGGACGCGCCATTTTCCGCGGCCTGACCCTATCGGGAGGAAAAATCGACGGTATCCTGGCCGGGCGATCTCAATGGACGGCCGCTTCGCCGCCCGACTGGCGGATACCCTTGGCGGACTTTCCGGAGGCGGGGAACCTTCCACTTTCCACCTGGGTCAGCCCGGGCCGATTCGGCGCCACCGGCGCGGCCGACCAGGATGCCACGGACGCATTGCGAAGCGCGATGGCGACCGGCGCGCCGGTCCTCTATCTGCCGCATGGCACCTACACCATCCGCGACGCCGTCGAGATACCCTCCAGCCTGCGCCGTATCGTCGGCATGAATTCCACGATCAAGGTGCTGGCAAAACGTCTGCCGACCTTCAGCCGCGGTTCCGGGATGATGCGAATCCTTTCCGGCGGAGAATCGCTCTCCATCGAACGGCTGGCCTTCGACAACAGCAACATGGGCGATCAATTGGCCATCGAGGCAGCCGGAAACCGGGACGTCGCCATCAGGGACGTGGTCTCGGCCGGCGTCACCCTGCTGGACCGCAAGGCGGGCGGCGGCCGGGTGTTCCTCGAAGACGTCTGCTGCGGCAAGATCCTGACGGCCGGCCCCGCTCCGCTGTTCGCCCGCCAGCTGGACACCGAGGGCGGAGGCGTCAGGATCGCCAACAGCGGAAGTCCGCTGTCCGTTCTGGGCCTGAAAACTGAAGGCATCAACACCATCGTCGATAATTCCTCGGGGGCGCTGACCGATATCTTCGGCGGCCTGGTCTATATGGTCCGCGACGGGGCGGACGCCTCGGTTCCGGCCTTCCGTAACAATGGGGCATCGCTCTCGGCCTCCTTTGCCGAGGAGTCGCTGCGCAGCGGCAGTCGCTATGCGATCTACGTCGGTCGCGGTTCCGGCGACGCCCGTCCCCCCGTCGCCGTCACCGATTTTCCGGAACGGGGATTTGGTCGGTTTGTTCCAGGGCTAAAGGACTGATTTCATTGCGTTCAGCTCGGATTTAGGGCCGTTTGGTCTGATAGGGGTCGGCGCCGGGGCTGGGTGGCCGACCCGGCGGTGGAACCGGTGTCGATGCGACGCAAGCGCCGCCGCGCCGCGCCACCTCGCGTTCACAGGTGGCGTGATCGGCAAAGACGCAGGACGTCACGCCACCGGCTTCGACCAGGCAATAGGGCAAGGCGCTGACCGGAGGCACGAATTCCGCCGGATTGACGGCGCAGCGCCCGCCGTTGCGATTTGCCTCCTGCTGGCAGGACGTCGGATCGGTGTAGAGGCACCGCAACGGGATACCGGAGGTCTCGACGCAGAAAGGCGCCGCCTCGGCGTGGACATGACCGAGGACGGCGAGCGCGCAGCCGAACAGGATGGACCGAAATGTCATGGCTCTTTCCTCTTCAGTTGCCGGATGGACCGGGCCATCAGCGCCAGTAGAACCAGGCAGCAGAGGGCTTGAGCGGCGCTGTAGCCGGCGATGACCCAGGGTGCGTCGAAGCCGTACAGCCTGGCCCCGGCCTCGAAAACCCCGACGGTGAAAATCAACCGTCCGATTTGCCAACCGGCCGCCAGGATCTGCTTTTCAAGAATCTGCAGGGTGTGAAAGACCGGCTGAACCAGCGCCTGGGCCAGATAACCCAGGCTCATCGCCTTCAAATAGACGATGCCTTCGATCCATTCCTCGCCGAACACCGTCGGAAACAGCAGCGCTCCGGCGAGATTGGCGGCCAGAACCCAAGCCGCAGCAAGGCAGAATTGCCTGAAAACCACCTGCCGGAAACGGCTTTTCAACTTATCGGGATCGGAGGTCGCGGTCCTGCCCGCCTCGCTCATGAAAACCTGAAGAATCGACGTACCGACGATGGCCAGCGGACGCGACACGACGCGTTCGACCAGGAAGATGTAGCCGGCGATCCTGGCCGAATATTGAAGCGAAATGAGAAGATAGAGGAGTTGGCTGCTTCCCAGGGCATCGATCAGCGCCGCCCAACTGCTGACCAGCGGGAAACGGCAGTAGCGGGCGGCCAGTCCGCGCATTCTTCGCCAGGACAGGCTGGACCAGGCGCCGGGACGATCGGTGGCGACGTTATAGAAAAGACCGGCGGTGCCCGCCGATTGACCGGCGATGAAGCCGAGCAGCAGCCCGGGCGTTCCGACGCCCAGCAGGCCAAGGACGATCTGGGACAGGGGGCCGACCACTCCCTGGCCGAAGCGGGTTTTGGCGATCGCCCGGAAAGCGCCGGTTCGCGTCGCGCCATAAAGCGCGATGAAATAACCGCCCAGGCAGACATACCCCACCACCAGCAGAATCCGGTAGGTGCCGATCCTCTCCGAGAAAAGCGGCAGGGGCCATAATGCCTCGATCATTTGCCCGGGCAGCAGAAAGACCACGGAGCCGACGGCCGCCGTCGTTGCGGCAAGGGCGCAGAGACAGACCGCCATCAGATTGGCGGCATCCTCGTCCAGGCGTGTCAAAGGCAGGGCCATTTCGTAACGCAGCGAGGCTATCACCACCAGAATCGCCAGCACGGCGGAATAGACACTCAAAATTCCGAACTGCTGCGGCGAATAGAGGCGCGTCAGAAGCGGCGACAGCAGGATGCTGACCAACTGACCACCGGCCGCGCCGCCCAACATGATCGAGACGTTCTTCAGGAACGGCCGGCGCGCCAGAATATCCCGGATCCGCCGGATCAACGCCCCCGGCACCCCCGCCAGGCCGCGCCGTCCGGGTGTGATCCCCATTTCGCGTGCTGAGGTGTCGCGCATCGCAAAGCCTTCCCGTTGGATAGAGCAATGCCATAACACCCGAGAACATATCCCGCATCGCAAATTAAGCAGGTCACAACAAGGTCACACCGCCTTGATGCGAACAAAGTGTAAATATTCGCATCGTGGATATGCCTTATGTCCATTTTAAAAGTGGAAAATAAAAGGACGCTGTTCTCTATAAGCGCCATCAAATAGTGCTTGTTTTTTTAAATTTCCATAATAAGGCGGATTGACGGTCGTGAATATAGATGTCGCCAATCAGTTATCGCGATCTCCCGGCCTGCCTCTCCGTATCGCGCGGCGCTCCAGCCGTCGTCTTGCCGGAGGATTCCACGATGTTGACTGATGTCGGGCTCAAAATGCGCGAGGAAGAGGATTTTTGGGTCAGTCCAGCCCGCCATTCCTCCGATAAGATATCAACGACGGTCGTTATTCCGACATTCAACGCCGGCCCCACGCTGCCGCGTGCCGCCCGCAGCGTTCTTGGCCAAACGTTGCGGGATATCGAACTGGTCATCGTCGACGACGCCTCGACCGATTCCTCGTGGCAAACGATCCTTGGCCTATTGGCCGAGGATCCCAGGGTGCGCGTCCTGCGTCACAAGAAAAATCGTGGAAAATCGGTCGCCATGAACCGGGCGGCGGCCGTCGCCCAGGGGCGCTGGCTGGCCGTCTTGGATGCCGACGACTGGTACCACGAGGATCGCCTCTCCACCCTGACCCGATTGGCCGAGCGGCGGCGGGCCGACATGGTCGCCGACAACCAATTCCTCTACGACGCGGGAGCCGATCAAGTCGTTGCCTCCGCCTGGTCCAAAGACGATGACGTTTGGGAATTGTCCTTCGACGATTTCCTGATCGGCTCCGACGCATATGACAATTTCAATCTCGGCATGCTGAAACCCGTAACCAGAACCGACTTCATTCGCAAGATGAAGCCCGCATACGAAGAAAATGTACGGTGCGGTGAGGATTTTCTTCATATTTTGAAATTTTATCTAATGTCTGGAAAGTCTATTATTTACAACATTCCATATTATTATTACACACAGCCATTTGGATCACTCTCCCGACAATGGTCGAGTCCGACGCGGATAGGCTACGACTTCCAAAGCGTCCTTAATGCGAACCAGCGTTGTTTCCAACAGACCAGCCATGTCCTGACGCGCCGGCAGCGAATGCTTCTCTCTGCTCGCAATCGCAGACTGAAGTCCCTGGATCGATATTTCCGCGCCAAGGATGCCTTCAGCCAGCGAGACTGGCTGGCGACGGCGGCCCTGCTCACCCTGCATCCGATGGCGCTGACCTGCCTATTGCATCGCCTTCATGACCGCCTGCTCTCACGCCCCGCCTCGCGGACCATCGAGCAGATCGCCACGCGGGCCTGCCGCCTCCCTCTGATCGTCGTTTCCAGCCAACCGGGAGAGTCCGATGCGTAGCGAAGAGCAATTCGCCGACAACAATTTCACCGTTCTTCGCCTTGTTCTGGCGCTTCTTGTCGTGTTGGGCCATTTCAAGGCCTTCATCGGCGTATTTTCACCGGCCTGGCCTTTCAACTATGCGGCCACCGCCGTCGAATGTTTCTTCGTGGTCAGCGGATATCTGGTCACCAACAGCTTCGATCGCGATCCCGACATCAAGCGCTTCTTCATCAAACGGGTCTGCCGCATCTATCCTCTTTATATCGCCGTCGTCACCGCCCAGACGATCGTCCTTGGTCTTCTCGTCCCCGGTGGTTTCCTCGCCAATCTGGGGGCGATGGCGCGCTATCTTTTGGCCAATGCGCTCTTCGCCAATTTCCTGCAGCACGATGTCGGCCAAGGGGCCCTGAGCAGCCTCGTCGACCCCAGTCTGAACGCCAGCCTGTGGACGCTCAAAATCGAGTTCGCCTTTTATCTGACCGTGCCCTTTCTTTGGCGAGCGGTCGGCCGCTGGGGGGCAAAAGTCCTGATCGTCCTGTTTTTCCTGTCGATTCTCTATCGGGAAATCATGGAAAACGCCGATTACGTCACCTATGCCAAACAGCTGCCCGGACAGATGCAGTTCTTCGTTCTGGGGATCGCCGCCTATCGCTATCGGCACATCCTGGCGGTCAATCGCTACATCGGATTGGCCGAGGGCATCGCTCTTGCCGTCATCGTCACCCTTCTGATGCCGTGGAGGCCGCTGGTCGTCTATCCCCTGGCGGTCGGCGCCCTGGTCGCCACCCTCGCCCTTTACACGCCAAGGCTCAGGCTGCGGATCGACATCTCCTATGGCGTCTATCTTCTGCACGCGCCGATCATCCAGCTTTCATTGCTGTTCGACCTCTACCGTCCCGGCTGGGACGGCCTGGCGGCGGTCGTCGTCACGGTCGTCGTGCTGGCCGCATTGGCCGAACGCACTATCGAAGCACCGGGAATCGCCTTCGGACGGGCGCTGATCGGACGGCTGGGTCTCCGCCGCCCGCCCCGAAGCTCAGAGATATCGAATTCCGGCGATCTGACGGTCGTCGTGCTCAACGATTTCTGCCACGTCCAGGGCGGCGCCAGCAAGGTCGCCATCGACGAGGCCATCGGCCTGGCCCGGTCCGGCATCCGGGTGGTTTTCGTAGGCGCCGTGGGACCCGTCTGCCCCGAACTTCGCCAATCGCCGCTGACCGTCGAATGCCTGGACCAGCCGCAATTGCTCGATGTCGCGCGACATCCGGGGGTCATCCTGCAAGGTCTTTGGAACGGCAAGGCCGGCCGCAAGGTGTCGGCCATTCTCCGCACGCTGCCGCGCGAGCGGACGATCGTGCATCTGCACGGCTATACCAAGGCGCTCACCACCAGTCCCGTCCGGGCGGCGAAACGCCTGGGCATTCCGGTCATCTGCACGTTGCACGACTTCTTTTCCGCCTGCCCGAACGGCGCTTTTTTCGACTATGCGCAGTTGAAGCCCTGCACCCGTCAACCGTTGTCTCCCGCTTGCATCCTCACGCACTGCGACAAGCGGCGTTACGGCCATAAGCTGTTCCGCGTGGCACGGGGGGCTATTCAGCGCAGCCTTGGCCGTTTTCCGGTGGCGGTCGCGCACTACATTACCCTTTCCGAACGATCGGCGGCGATCCTGGCGCCCCATCTGCCCGCCCGGGCCCACATGCACCCCCTGCCCAATCTCATCGGCGTCCCCCGCGCGGAACCGGTTCCCGTCGCCCAAAACCGCGACATCCTCTATGTCGGCCGGCTCGACGAGGAAAAAGGCGTCAGACTGCTGACCGAAGCCGCCCGTTCGCTGGATATGGCCGTCACCTTCGTCGGAGATGGGCCGCTGAGGGCCGACATCGAAGCCATTCCCGGCATGACCGTCACCGGTTGGCTATCGGCCGAAGGAGTCCAGGAGCATTTGTCCAGAGTGCGTTGTCTGGTCTTTCCCAGCCTGTGGTACGAGACCTTCGGATTGACCGTCGCGGAAGCGGCGGCCCGGGGAATACCGGCCATCGTCAGCGACATCTCGGCCGCCGCCGAGCGTATCGAGGACGGCGTCACCGGCTGGCGTTTCGAAAGCGGAAATGCGGCCGACCTGACCCGCTGCCTGGCGTTGACGCGCGACGACTGGCTGGTTTGGAAGGCCGGCGTCGCCGCCTATCGTGCATTCTGGGAAAACGCCCCGACCGAGGACGCCCATACGGCCGGCCTTCTCAAAATCTATCGCAGCGCCATGGCCCGCGGCGCGGCGGCCTGAGTGAATTGCCCCTTCCAGCGCTCGATCGATTCGGTGGGCAGGATGATCGCCGTGGGATTCGGATGGGTGATCCAGCGCTCGACGGCCTGGGGATCATCGCGCGAGGCCACCGGCAGCGCGGTGGAAATGCTGATCTCGGCCGCCCGGTTGTCGACGGGAATGATCAGGGCGCGGCGTTCGTGCTGCAAGGCGCGGATGCCGCCATGCAGCCGGGCCCCGACGAAATCCACGTCTTCCTCCTCGAGGATCCGGTCATAGGCCGCGACGTCGGGGGGGATGGGGACGAAATCACGCACGCCGATTTCATGCAGGTAGGGCAAATCCTGGTTTTGCTGGGGCCAGAAATAGACGGTCTCGTAATGGCGTTTGAGCATTTCGAACAACAGACGGTCCTGTTCCGGCGCGGGTCGATAGTAGGTCACCGCGAAAATGGCGTGACGGGCCTTGCGCACCGGAATCCGGCGGCATTTCTGCGTATCCAGCATCCACATCGTCGGGCAGGCCGTATAAAGCACGTTCGGAACATGGTGGCGCAATTTCTCGTAGGTATGCAGATCGCGGACGGAATGGAGCATGGTTTTTGACAAAACCGTGCGAAAGAACAACCGTGTCGGACCGTCGGCCTCGCCACCATATTGTTGCCAGCCGACCCCCATCAGGACCACATCGCGCCAACTCAGGTAATCGAGCGGCGTGATGCGCCAGTTGCCGCGCACCAGCATGTGCGATTTCAGGATATTGGTGCCGCCGACAACGGAAAAGGCCGCCTTCCGTCCGGCCTTGATCTCCGAAAACGAGGCCCTGCGATGGGTCGGCGTTCGCCGAAAGGCGGCGTCGGGAAAAAGCGCACGCACGCTGTCCCAGACCGCGTCCATGATGAAATGATCACCGAGATTATCGCTTTCGATCGCCGTATCGAACAGATTGATCAACATAAGGGGGACCTCCATCCGATCACGCCGATTGCGTCAACAGAATTTCGTCGGCTTGCAGACCCGGCCGCAAACGGACGTCGGGCAAGTCTCGCTGAAGCGCGGTGCGCGCCTCTTCCGGGCCGAACCAATAAACGTCGCGGCTGATCCCTATCAGCGGAAGATCATCGGCATGATCGGTGAGCAGGACGATATCCCGCTCCTGCCATCCGAGTTCGGCCAGCAGGCGGCACACCGCTTCGCGCTTGAAAATACCGACGGTGCTGGGGTCTCCCTTCTCCCGGATTCGGGGCGTGGCGACGATATGTCGGAACCCCAGGGCGCAGCCCAATCCATAGGCATAGTCGCCGGCGGCGGCTGTCGCCAGGATGGCGTCGATTTCGCCGGCGGCGACGGCGCGCATGACGTCGGACAATTCTGGACGGACAAAGCGTTTCAAGACCCCGACGAAATCGGCCTCGATGGCGCCGCCGTCTCCCTCCGCCACGCCTTGCCAAAGCTGTTGCAGGCGCCATTTCAGCGTCTCGTGACTGATCACTCCGGCCTTGCGCGCCATCAGCGCCCTGGCCACGCCCAAGCTGAGCCGCCATCGCCCGCGCCGACGCAGATGGGGGATGCGAGCCTTGATGAGATAACTCACCCATAAACGGAAGCTGTTCACCTTGAGAACCGTTCCGTCGAGATCGAAGACCACGGCCTCAGGCATCGAGAGACCATGGAAAACGGCAAAGCTGCTGGCTATAGAGCGTATAGCGGGGCAATGCCCAGGGTTTGGGCGTCGTCACCGTGATCACCGCCGAGCGGATCCTCGCCGTCGGCGGGGCGTGATAGGCGACGGCATCGAGCACGCGCGAGATGGTCGCGCCCGTATCGATGGCGTCGTCGACAACCACCAGGGACGGGCGTTGACCGGCCCCCTCCAGCCAATTCGCCAACCCCTTCAATTCGTCGCCGTCGAGATGAAAGTCGTCCTGCTGCGGTGGCTTCGGCTTGGCTGTCAAGATGGCGTGCTCAAGAACCCGAAGCCGGTCGACGATCGGACGCGGCAGTTTGGTTACCAACCGTTTCAGGGCCGAACCCGACTTGTATTTCGTCGAGGGGCGACGGCAGGTGATGGAAAGAACCGGCACGGTGTAGCCCGCCGCCTTCGCCATCGATTGCGCGACATAAAGGCCGCCTGTCCGAATGCCGATCAGGGCGTCGGGACAGCCGTCCTGCACCACCAGGCGCATGAGGGCCGCGCAAGCCTCGTCAAAACCCGCGCGGTCGAAGGTGACAACTCCGGGCCTTCTGGAAATGGGACTGTTCTGCATGATGGGGGCTCCCGCCTTGATTTCAGGAAGGGGATGCCGCGGCGGTATTTGCGGCAATGGGCAGCCGGGCCTTTGTCTCCCGCCACAGCACACCCAGGGCGGCTCCGAGAAAGAGCGAAGCCGATTGATCTTCTATGACCGAAAGGACCGTGCCGTATCCGAAGGCAAAAGCGACGACGGCGACCGCCGCCTCCAGTCTTTCGCGGGAACCGGTCAGCGGACGCAGCGCGTGAAAGCAGACAATCGCCGTGTAAAAAACAGCGAAGACGCCGAAATAGGCATAAAGGAGGATGGGCATATTATCGACGGGATTGAAGTCGTTCGGCGCGTAGAGCCGTT
Source organism: Telmatospirillum siberiense (assembly GCF_002845745.1). GTDB lineage: Bacteria > Pseudomonadota > Alphaproteobacteria > Rhodospirillales > Magnetospirillaceae > Telmatospirillum > Telmatospirillum siberiense. The sequence goes on from NZ_PIUM01000022.1 coordinate 62,606, forward strand.
GCGGGCCGCCAATCCCTCCCAGACCGACGCCGAACCACAGCATCTGATGCCGATCGATCCAGCGCAAGGCATCCGGCCAGGTGTAGGCGATGCGCAGATAGATGGATTGGGTGCTGAAAACGCCCGATCCGTGATCCATATGCAGGCCGAAACTCATCACCGGCAAGGCGATGGAAAGCATCAGGAACGCCATCAGGCACAACCGCAGCCAGCCGAGGCGTCCGACGGTAACGGGCGTGCAGAGGATTCCCGCGATCGGAAGCAGGGCGATCAGGGCGCCCTTCTGCGTGGTCAGAAAGACCGCCGCCACCGAAGACGCCGCGATGACGCAACGAAGCCACGCCCGCTTCACCCTGCACAGCAGGACGATCGTCAGACAGGGCAGGATGGCGGCGGCGGCTATCGAGCTTCTGGTAAAGCCGGCCACACGCCGGGAAAGCGGATCCTGGATTTGCCAGTCCTTCGAGACGTCGACATTGAGATCGCCGACAATCGTCTTGATGCCGGTCCAGGGAAAAGTCAGGACGAATTTGTCAAGGCAAAGGCCTGCAAGGATAATCAGCCAGATCGCCGCCAGGATCTTCAGCCCCCGGCCCTCGGGGGATATCAGCAGACCGGCGGCGAAAAAGCCAAAGAGCAGGTTCATCAGGACTTTCCCGCCATATGCGACCCCCCCGATGCTGCCGATGGTCCCCATGAGGACCATGCCGTGGAAAGCCAGGATCAGGCCGAAAATCAGAAAGGCGGGATGCAATCTGAGACGCGTCATCTGGGTGGCGCCCAGAACAGCCAAAGGCCCAATCATCAGGCCATCACGTGATAAGATCAGGCTGTCTTTTCCAAGAAGAAAAAGAGAATATCGAATAGGCGCTTCAAGCGTATAGATTGATAGATATAACAAAGCGCACACAGAAAACATCGATGTGATGTTTTCTGTGTCTATATTACTGGTTCCAAACGATCCTTCTGGCGAATTATCTTCGCCAAGACCGCTGAACAAGGGTCTATCCATGTAAGTCATACCACCTACACAAGCACGACGGCCGGCGCGGCGGTTGTGACCATTGTGTGGTTACCCCGCATTCCCCCTCGCCCGGCCGTCGGTGCAGCGACATGACCAGGATGGGGCCGTGGCCGCCATCGGGGGATGGCGGCGATGCGATCGATTTGGGGATAGTGGTGGATATCCACAAAAAATGTGGATAACTCTGTGGGAACCCTGTCGAAAAAGTTCGCTGTCCGGCTCAGCGCCTGGAGACGAAACTCTTTGCCTAGCCATTGGGCAGCGAAATTTTCTTTTGCGTTTTCTTAAGCAACCCTAATTTGTTACACGGATGTTTCACGGATCCCTTCGTGATCCTTTCCGATTCGTCTTATACTTCTTCCATTCGCACTTTTTGTAGGAAGCTGACAAAAGCCTGATCTTTCGTCTTGATGTGATCGACCAGCCAGGCTCGCAAGGTCTTTAATTCCTCCACCGTCATCGTTTGATCGCCGTCATTGAACACTGTTTGTATTTTGCGCACCTGTTCCAGCAGCGAATCGTGCTCCTTCACATGCACGCCAACGCCCGGATAAGCGCGCTGCTGCATCAGAATTTCTTCCGACATGAAATGCAGGTTGGTGAACTCCACCAGACGGTCGAGGACGATCACCAACTCATCCTTGTTCCGGTTTTCCAACAATCCCCGTTCGAAGGATTCGAGAAGCCGGATCTGGGCGGCGTGTTCACCGTCCATCACCTCCTCGCTCAGTTCGACCCCGTCCTCCGTGTCCGAAACGCCAGCCATCGTCTTCCACTCCCTCGTCGATCAAACCGCAAGAACATAACCGGGACACTCACCGCATGTCCCATAAATCTCAGCACTATTCAAACTGTATAGTGCATACCATTGTCACCATTCGGAGCGACAGATACAAACAATTTTATCTATCAACCGGGGGTGATGGTGACAATGCATCATTTATCCAAAAATTATATTTAGGCGACCTAAATCGGTTGATAAAGAACTTTTATTTTTAAGCCTAAACGGGTATTGTTGCCAAAATGCAAATAGGATGTGCCCATGATGTTCTTTGGGAAATCATCGGCAAACGCGGCCAAGAGTGAAGCTCAGATCGAAGCGGAGCGACTGCAGCTTGAGCGTTTGAAAAGCATGGTTCGTGACGTGTTGCAGAAGATGCGGAACGCCAATCCGGCGGATGCGGAACGTCTTCATCAACAAATCAAGGACTTATGCACGGATAAAACCTTGCCGATGGAATTCAAACGCAAGGCGATGGAATACGCCCGTTCCTACGAGTGTAATGCCAACATGCGCGAAACGGATAAGCTTCTTCATGAGGCGATCCGGATGGCGGCGGCCGAACATATGAAGGAACGTGGTCAAAAGCTGGGCGAAGCCCGCAAGCTATATGGCAAGGCCTGCGGTTTGGGAGCCGATTTGGATTTTCGCAAGGCGGCGCAGCGTTTGATGGACACCATCATGTTGACGGGAGGCGTCGCCAAGCAGGGCCCCACCCGGGCCAAGCCTCTCGATACCGCGCCCAAGGCCCCCAATCGCGCCAAACTGTAAAATTTAAACAACCCTCCTGCTATCGGGGGTTTTGGCGATGCGACAGGACGAGGTGGCTCCGCCCCTCCGTCCTATCCCCGTGTCTTTCCTTCGCCGCCTCTACCTAGATATGAAAAATCGTATTATGCTCGTGATCCTATAACGATCACGACGGGAGGCTGGTCGCCGGATGATCCATTTGGCCAATATTCTTATCGCCGCCGCCGACCCCAGCCTGGGCCAGGAGTTGCTGCAGAAGATCCGGCGTCATGGCTATGACGGCCGCGTGGTCGATAGCCTCGATGCCGCCTTGGCCACCACCCGTCAGGAACATCCCGATATCGTCCTGGCGACGGAGAATCTGGTCGGGGGAACGGCCATAGGCCTGGCTAAAACCCTGAAGAAAACCCCGGAATGTGCTGAAATCCCAGTCTGTTTGGCCGCCAGCAGTCATTCTTCGGATCTCAAGATGCAGGCGTTGGCCGCCGGTATCGACGACGTGCTTTCCCCCCCGCTCGACGAAACCAAGCTGGTGGCGCGTCTGCGTCCCCTGGTCCGTCTGGCCATCATGCGGACCGAACTGCACCGGCGAGCCGCCACGGCGCGCAGGTTCGGCATCGAGATCATCGAAACCCTGCCGCCGACAAAAATCGACACCGACTATCCGTTGCTGGTGGTCGGCCCCTCCGGGGCTTCCCTCTCGGCCGCGTTGGAAGGCGCCCGCCCCAGCTTCGCCTCGGATCCGTTCGTCGCCGACGATCTGCTCAGCCACAATAATTTCGACGCCGCCATCCTCGTCCCGGAAAGCGATCCCACCGCCTATCTCGATTTCTGCGCCCAGACCCGCAACAATCCCAGGCTCTTCAATCTGCCAGTGCTGATCGTCAGTGACCCCGGACGGGTCGAGGAAACCGTTGCCTACCATCACGGCGCCAGTGGATTCTTCAACTCCCCGGTCAATCCGGCCGAGTTGCGTTCCTCGGTGTTGAGCCTGGTCCGCAGACAACGGCTGCGCTGGGAAATACGCAAGGCGCTCGGCGAAACCTTGCGCGCGGAAACGCGCGACGCCGATACCGGTCTTTATGCCCGGAATTTCCTCGACGCCTATCTGAGCGACCGCGTGGCCTATTCGGCTCCGCGCGGTCGGCACCTGTCGATCATGTTTCTCCGCGTTCCAGACATCGAAGGCGTGCGTCAACATTTCGGCGAGGAACAGGCCGCGCATTTGCGTTTGCAGGTGGCACAATGGATCGGCAGCCTGCTGCGCGGCGAGGACGTGACCGCGCGCTATGCCGAAAACGAATTCTGCGTCGTTCTGCCCGATACGCCGAAGATCGAAGCCGAGATCGTGATGAACCGCATCGCCGGCGTGCTGGCCTACACCGACTTCGCGGTGAAGGAGGTCTATCAACCGGTTAAAATTTGGGCGCGCGTCGGCGCGGCCGAATTGGCGCCCGACGACACGCCCTCTTCATTGATCGAACGGGCCCGCGCGAATATCGTTTGATATTCCGTATCTGAGGGTGAACCGCCATGCGCATCGACGTGATTTTCGACACCGTCTGCCCTTGGTGTTACATCGGCAAACACCGCTTTGAACGGGCCTTGGCCTTGCGTCCGGACGTGCGCGCCGAGATCCGCTGGCGCCCCTTCCTGCTCAATCCCGAGATGCCTGCCGCCGGTCTCGACCGGCAGATCTATCTGGAACGAAAATTCGGCAGCACTTATCGGATCCAGAGGATTCACGGCGCCGCCCAACAGGCCGGCGACGCCGACGGCATCACCTTCAACTTCGATGCCATCAAACGCACGCCGAACAGCATCAATTCTCACCGCCTGATCCATTTCGCCGCCGATTCGACCCCGCAAGCCAATCTCGTCGAGTCCATCTTTCAAGCCTACTTCGTCCATGGCGAGGATATCGGCGACATTCCGGTCCTGCGGAGATTGGCTGAATCCTGCGGTCTTTCCGGGCAGGAGGTGGAAGACTTCCTTCGATCGGAGGCCGGAATAAGCGCCATCGAAACGGAAAACGCCCGCTTCCACCGCCTGGGCGTCAGCGGGGTTCCCTGCTACATCCTGGATGACCGCTACGCCGTGGCCGGAGCGCAGGAACCGGACATGCTGGCCCGTCTTCTCGATATCGCCCAAGGCACGGAATTGGAAACGGCGTCGCGGTAAGGGCCTGTTGATAAATTATCGAATCAACAGACCCTAAAGCCCGAACTGCGATTGAGCCCGCCGAAAGCGGAGCGACGGCATCGCAGGAATCTTGGATCCCGGGAAACGCCCCAGCCGGGTCAGTGGGCCATGAACACTGGGATTTCCGCCTCGGCCAAAATCTGACTGGTCGTGCCGCCGAAAACCATCTGGCGCAACCGGCTTTGCGTATAGCCGCCCTTCAGCAGGAGGTCGGCGCCCTCCGCCGCGACGCGGGCCAGAATGAGCCGCCCGGCCGATTGGGAATTGTCGCTCAGCACCTCATGGGTGACGTCCAGGCCATGCCTTTTCAGCGATTCGGCGAGGAGTTCAGGCCCGGGGCCGGGCGACATGGCGCCGTTCACCGAGACGATGATCACCTTGCGCGCCCCTTTCAGGAAAGGCATGGCAAATCCCACCGTTCTCGCCGTTTCGGTGCTGGCGTTCCAGGCGATGACGATCACTTCGCCGATCGGTCCCTTGGGCGGTTGCGGCGGCGCCACCAGAATCGGCCTGCCGCTCTCGAAAAGCACCGTCTCCAGCGTCGCCTGGCGGGGATCGCGGGGATCGGCGCTGGGCCGGCCGACGATGGTCAAATCGAAGACGCGCCCATAAGCGCCGATCTTGATGTCGGAAAACAGATCGTCGCCATTCCATGCGAAAGCCTGCCCCGCCGGCAGTGAACGGTTACGTTCCTCGAAAATGGCCCGCAATTGCGTCAACAGCTCGCGCTGGGCCTTTTCATTGCCGACGGCGATCGGAAAGGCGAAATGAGCGGCGATCAACGCGTCGAAATCCGGTCCCAGGGGCACCACCTCGACGCGGCTGCCGAACTTGCCGGCAATGAGTTCCGCCGTCCGAAAAACCGAGGGATTGCCCCGATGGTCTTCGAGCGGAACGAGGATATTCTTCATGGCCTTTTCATCTCCCAACGCATGCTGATCCCGCTTTCAGGGCAGGCGCCGCACCGGAACCAGCCACGCCAGAATAGCACCCATGGTTACGTAGACGGCAATCAGTAAAAAAGCATCGCGGAAGGTTCCCCCCAACGACAGCATGATGCTTTCCCGCACCGGCGGAGCGAGGGAATCGAGCACCGACGGCCCCAGTTCCATCAGTTGCGCGAAATATTGCGAAGATTCGGGGGCTCGCCAGGAAAGCACGGCGAAAAGCAGTGTCGAGACGAGCGTCGTGCCGAAGGCGGCGCCGACCGCACGGGAAAAATTGACCGACCCCGCCGCCGCCCCCAACATCGAGGCGCCGGCGGCGTTCTGCACCGTCACCTGCACCACGCCCATGACGCTCCCCATGAAAACAGCCATCACACCGAGGATGATCGCGATGGCGGTGAGGCTGAGCCGATCCAGGAAGATGGCGAAGAATGTCATCAGGATGGCGGCGGCGACCAGGGAGACCGACGGAAAGATCATGGTGCGCCCGGTCCGGCTGACCAAACGTCCGATGCTGAGCGAACCGGCCCCGATCCCGATGGCGATGGGCAGCAAAAGAATACCCGTCTGCGAGGCCGAGGTCCCACGAACCACCCGCAGATAGATGGGGACGAAGGTGATCAGGGAAACCAGGGCCGCGCCATGACAGGCGGCGAGCGCGTCGCTGCGCCAGATGGCGGCCCGCCCCAGCAGGGCGACCGGAATCAACGGATGTGACTCGCGCCGCTCCCGCCGAAGCAGCACATAGAGGGAGCCCGTCGAGAGAAGCAGCAAGGCGGCGAAGGGCGGCAGCATCGACCAGTTGACGCGCTGAACCTGTTCGAGGGCCAGCAAGGCCGATAGAACGAAGGTGACGAAGTAGAGCAGACCATGCAGGTCGAAACTCCACCCCTCGTTGCTCACCGGGCGGCTTGGCAGACGGCGGGCGACCAGGGCGGCGGCCAAGCCCAGCGGCAGATTGATCAGGAAAATCGAACGCCAGCCGAAGAGTTCGGTCAGAAAGCCGCCGGCCAACGGGCCGAAGGAGTTGGAACAGACCACCACGGCGGCGATATAGCCCTGATAGCGCGCCCTCTCCCGAGGCGGCACCACCTCGCCGATCAGCGCATGTGACAGGGTCATCAGGCCGCCGCCGCCCAGCCCCTGCAATACCCGGGCGGCGGTCAGCGTCATGATGTTGGTGGCCAGGGCGCAAAGCAACGAGGCCACGATCATCACCCCCAGGGCGACGAACATCATCTTCTTGCGTCCGAGCATGTCTCCCAGACGGCCATAGACGGGCGCGGCGATCGTGTTGGTGATCAGATAGGCGACGACCACCCAGGAAATATGTTCGACATCGCCCAAATCCGCCGAAATGGCGGGCAGCGCGGTGGCCACGATGGTCTGGTCGACGACTCCCAGAAACATCGGAAGCATCAGCGAGGGGAACACCCCAAAAAACAGGCTGCCGGTCGAGGCCCCCGGCTGAACCGGAGCAGGATCAAGAGACATGGTCATTGTTCCGGAAAAGGAGATTGATATTGGGAAATCTTAAGAAAGGTTCGTTTCCGTTGCGTCCTTTATACGCCCGGACCCGACGAACCTGACGCGTCCGCAAATTTAGGGTCTCCGCTCCGCTTCCGGCGAGATCAGGCCTTTAGGCCGCGGCAAGTTTCGCCAGCGTTTCCACCACGCCCTGAATTCCCTTGATCCGTTGGGCCGAATCATCCCAGGAGCGCTGCACCACCAGCTTATGGTCGGGTCGCAACTTGACCGTCCCCAACTGGCCGGTGATGAACTGCACCAGACCACCCGGATTGTCGAAATTATTGTGGCGGAAGGTTAGGACGGCCCCCTTCGGACCGGCATCGACCTTCTCCACGCCAGCGGTCTTGCAAAGCGCCTTGATTCCGACGATTTCAAGAAGATTTTCAACCTCTTGCGGAAGTTTTCCAAAGCGATCGATGAGTTCGGCTGCCAGGGCGTCGATGTCTTCGCGGCTCGACACGGCGCCGATGCGCCGGTACAGCGCCAGACGGACCGAGAGGTCCGCGACATAGGTGTCGGGTATCAGCACCGGCATGCCGAGGGCGATCTGCGGCGACCAGTCCGCCGCCGCCGCGGCCTCCTCCCTGATCCCGCCCCGGGCGGCGGCCACCGCCTCCTCGACCAGTTGCTGATAGAGCTCGATGCCGACCTCCTTGACGTGGCCGGACTGTTCCTCGCCCAGCAGATTGCCTGCGCCGCGGATGTCCAGGTCATGGCTGGCCAGGGTGAAACCGGCTCCCAGGCCGTCCAGGGTCTGCATCACCTGCAGGCGCTTTTCCGCGGTCTTCGACAGAACCTGGTTGGGGGGAAGGGTCAGATAGGCATAGCCGCGCGCCTTGGCCCGGCCGACGCGGCCCCGCAATTGATAAAGCTGCGACAATCCGAACATGTCGGCGCGATGGATGATGATGGTATTGACCCGTGGCATGTCGAGGCCGCTTTCGACGATGTTGGTCGATAGCAGCAGATCGTAGGCGCCATCGGCGAAGGCGCTCATCACGTCCTCCAGTTCCTGCGGCGACAGGCGTCCATGGGCCACGGCCGGACGGATCTCCGGCACCAGATGCTTGATGCGCTCCAGCGCCCTGTCGATATCGGCCAGACGCGGACAGACGTAGAAGATCTGACCGCCGCGATAACGCTCGCGCAGGATCGCCTCGCGGATCACCACCCCGTCGAAAGGCAGAACGAAGGTCCTGACCGCCAGCCGATCGACCGGCGGCGTCGCGATGACACTCATTTCCCGCACGCCGGTCAGCGCCAGTTGCAGGGTTCTGGGAATGGGTGTGGCCGACAGGGTCAATACATGGACGTCGGCCTTCAGGGCCTTCAGCCGCTCCTTGTGACTGACCCCGAAATGCTGCTCCTCGTCGACGATCAGCAGGCCCAGATCCTTGAAGGAGATGCTCTTGGCCAGCAAGGCATGGGTGCCGACCACGATGTCGAGCGTGCCCTCGGCCAGTTCCTTGCGGGTCGCCGCCGACTGCTTCGCCGTGACCAGCCGCGAAAGCTGGCCGACGCGGACGGGCAGCCCGGCGAAGCGTTCGGCGAAGGTCTTGTAGTGCTGACGGGCCAGAAGCGTGGTCGGCACCACCACCGCCACCTGCCGGCCATCCATCGCCGCGACGAAGGCGGCGCGCAGCGCCACCTCGGTTTTGCCGAATCCGACATCGCCGCAGATCAGACGATCCATCGGTTTTCCCGAACCCAGATCGGATATGCAGTCGGCGATGGCGCGCAACTGGTCCTCGGTCTCGGCATAGGGAAAACGGGCGCAGAATTCGTCGTAAAGCCCTTCGGCGGGAATCATGCTGTCGGCTTCGCGCAAACGACGCTGGGCGGCGACGGCGATCAGTTGCTCGGCCATGTCGCGGATGCGCTTCTTCAGCTTGGCCTTGCGGGCCTGCCAGGCGACGCCGCCCAGCTTGTCGAGCTGAACGCCCGCCTGTTCCGAGCCGTAACGGCTCAGAACCTCGATATTCTCCACCGGGACGAACAACTTGTCGCCACCGTCATAGATGACCCGCAGGCAGTCGTGTGGTGCCCCCAGCACCTCCAGCGTGACCAAACCGTCATAGCAGCCGATGCCGTGATCGACATGGACCACCAGGTCTCCTTCAGAAAGATTGGTGGCCTCGACCAGGAACTGCTCGGCGCGGCGACGTTGGCGGTTCGGCCGGACCAGGCGGTCGCCCAGGATGTCCTGTTCGGAAATCACCACCAGACGATCGGTCTGGAAACCGTGCTCAAGGGCCAGATTGACCAGGGCGGGGCGCCCGATCGGCCGGGACTGGGCCGCCTCCCATCCTTCCGCCGGAGCAAGCGCCGTCAGGCCGTGTTCCCGCAAAACCCCGCCAAGCCGCTCGCCGGAACCCTGCGTCCAGGCAGCGATCACCACGCGCCGCCCGGATTTTATTTCGGAATCGACATGATCCCGCACGCCGTCATAAAGATTGACGCCGGGTTGGGCGCGCAGATCGGCGAAATCCCGTCCCTGCCGTCCACCGGCATCGAAAACGTCGGAAGCGGCCCCTTCGGCCGGCGGAAACGGCCAGAAGGCCCCGACCGGCCGGGCGGCAAGGGTCCGCGCCCATTCGTCGGGTTCGAGATGCATCATCCGCGGCGGCACCGGATGGTAGACCATGCCGGCTTCGGTAATGCCCTGTGCCTGGATCGACCGTCTGGCCTCGTAATATTCCTCGATCTGCTCGGACCGGGCCTTGCGCGCCTCCTCGACCTGATGGTCGAGGGTAACGATCGCGTCGGGCAGATAGCCGAACAGCGTATCCAGGCCGTCATGAAACAACGGCAGCCAATGTTCCATGCCGCCGAATTTGACGCCGGCGGAAACCGCCTCATAGAGCGGATCCTCGCCTCCGGCGGTTCCGAACAGTTCGCGGTAGTTGGCGCGGAAACGGGCGACCGACGCCTCGTCCAGGGGCGCCTCGCTAGCCGGACGCAGGGAGAAGATCTCCAGCTTTCCCGTCGAGCGTTGGCTCATCGGATCGAAAATGCGGATCTGCTCGACATCGTCGCCGAACAGGTCGAGACGCAAAGGCTCGGCGCTGCCGGGCGGATAGAGGTCGATGATGCCGCCGCGCAAGGCGTATTCGCCCGGTTCCATCACCGTATCGGCGCGGGTATAGCCGTTGCGGTTCAAAAAGCCCTGCAGCGCCTCGATATCGAGGCGATCGCCGATCGCCACCGAAAAACAGGTCTTGGCGAACATCCCGGCCGGAGGAACCCGCTGGAGCACGGCGCCGACGGTGGCCAGCACGAGGCGCGGCGCGCGCTGCTTGCCTTGGGCGCGCGGCTGGACCAGCCGGGACAGGGTGTCGATGCGCCGGGCGACGATTTCGACATGGGGCGAGACGCGGTCGTAGGGCACGCAATCCCAGGCCGGAAACTCCAGGATTTCCACACCGGGCGCAAACATCGCCAAGGCGTCGGCCAGCCGGGCCAGCCGCGCGTCGTCGCGGGCGATGTGCAGAAGATCGCCGCCCCGTTTGACCAATTCGGAAAGAATGAGGGCGTCATAGCCCTCCGGTGCGCCGGCCAGGGTGAGGCGCCCCGGGGTGCGAAGAATGCTATTGAACGGTTGAGTCACTTTTCGGGGGTCTCGCGTCGGGCCTGAGCCAGGGTGAAATGCCGCAACATCCGCATGACGTCATGGTCGTGGGCGGCCGGAACCGGCTTCGCTCCGGTCACCCACAGGAACAACTCCGGGTCGTTTACTTCCATCAGTTCCTCAAAGAGATCCAATTGGTCCTTGGAAAGAGACGTCAAATTCTCTTCGGCAAAGCTTCCGAAAAAGATGTCGTTCTCATTGGTCCCCATGTGACGGGCGCGGAACAGCAAGCGTTTGCAACGGATGTCCATCAATTCCGACTATCAGATCGCGAATAAGAATGAGCTAACGGTATAGAACCTTTGCGGCGCCCTGTCAGCCCATCCATCGTTCCCGCCGGGGAGCTCGATCCGCTTCGGCGAAGAACCCTGGATAATCTGGTGAACGCGCGCGAGTGGCTTTTTTGAAGACAGTTCTCGCCGCGATGGCGCGCTGAGCGGTGCGAAGCGCCAGCGGAGGAAGCCCGAGGCGGACGGATGTCCGCCGCCCGGCGCGTGAGGGACATATATCTAACCAGGGTAATCGGGTGAAGCCCGATGATTACCCTGGCGAAGAACCGTGACTTCATCGACATTTCCCGTTTCGCCTCCTATTGTGCGGCTGTGCGGCCCTGCTCGCCGGACCGGCTTCGGCATGGCTTGAAGCACCCGACGGAAACCGCAATCTTCAGAGAACAGATTGACCGACACCCTTTTCTCCAGCAGCGCCCCCAAGCCTCTCGCCGAGCGGCTTCGACCGGCAAGCCTTTCCGAGGTCGTCGGGCAGGATCATCTCCTCGGCCCCGACGGCCCCATCGGCCGCATGGTGGCGGCCGGACGGCTGTCGTCGATGATTCTGTGGGGACCGCCCGGCGTCGGCAAAACGACCATCGCGCTTCTCCTCGCCAAGGCGGTCGGACTGGAATTCTCCAGGCTTTCCGGCATCAAAAGCGGCGTTGCCGACCTCCGGAAAGAGATCGAGGCGGCCGAAGCCCGGCGCGCCACCGGCCGCGGCACCGTTCTGTTTCTCGACGAATGCCATGCCTGGAAGAATAATCAGCAGGACTCCCTGCTTCCCTATGTCGAGGATGGCACTGTCATCCTGATCGGCGCCACCACCGAAAACCCCAGCTTCGAACTCAACGCCGCACTGCTTTCCAGGGCCCAGGTCTTTCCCTTGAAGCGCATCGACGAGATCGCCGGGGAATTGCTGCTCCGGCGCGCCGAGCAGACCGTCGGCAAGACCCTTCCGCTGACCAAGGAAGCCAGGTCCATCCTGGTTGAGATGGCCGACGGCGACGGGCGGCATCTGGTCACGCTGTGCGAGGAACTGTTCTCCATGCCGGGGGGAGCCCTCGACGGCGAGGGGCTCCAAAAAACCCTGCAACGCCGGGCCGCCGTCCACGACAAATCCGGCGACGGGCATTACAACCTGCTGTCCGCCCTTCAGAAATCGATCCGCGGCAGCGACGTGCAGGCCGCCCTCTACTGGTTGGCCCGCATGCTGCGCGCCGGCGAGCAGCCGAAGACGATTTTCCGGCGCCTCGCCGTGATGGCGACCGAGGAAATCGGCCTGGCCGATCCCGCCGCCATCCGGCATGTCGAGGCCTGCGCCTCGGCTTTCGACCGCGTCGGCGTGCCCGAGGGGCTTCCCGCCCTGGCCAATTGCGTGGCCTATCTGGCCACCGCCGTCAAATCCAACGCCGTCTACAAGGCGTTCTACGACGCCATGGAACTGGCCGGACGCACCGGATCGCTGCCGCCGCCTAAACATATCATCAACGCTCCCACGGCAATGATGCGCGACATGGGCTTCAAGGACGGTTACCGCTACGATCACGACTTCCCTTACGCCTTCTCGGGTCAGGAATTCATGCCGGCCGGCCTTGACGGCGAACGGCGGCCGGCCCTCTACGTTCCGAACGAACGCGGCAACGAACGCGAGGTGAAGAAACGGATGGATTTCTGGGAGGGACTACGCAGGGATGCGCGGTAAGGGCCGTTACAAGATAAGTGCGCAATCCAAGGCGTCCCGGGCCCTAAGCCCGAGCGGCGCTTGAGCCAGGACTTCCGCGGAGGCGGAAGCCCGACCTGATGAGTCTGAGGGGGCAAATTACCTGCCCTTTTTGTCCCTCTTGGCTGGCCAAGTCTCTCCGGTTAGTGTGCTTCCATCATGCGTCCGGAAAATCTCTACCCCCTTTTCGCCCCGATCACCGCTCTCGCCGGGGTCGGCCCCCGTCTTGCCCCGCTAGTCGAGAAGGTCGCCGGACCGCATGTGGTCGATCTTTTGTGGCATTTGCCCTACGCCCTGATCGATCGCCGTTTCACGCCGAAGATCGCCGACGCCCCGGCCGGCCGCATCGCCACCATCGAGGTGATGGTCGATTTGCACATTCCCTCCGACTCCGCGCGACGCCCCTACCGCGTTCGCTGCTCCGACGAGACGGGCGAGATCACCCTGGTGTTCTTCCACGCCAAGCGCGATTGGCTGGAAAAGCTCTTGCCAGTCGGCGAGACGCGCATCGTCAGCGGCATGATCGAGGCATTCAACGAGGGCTTGCAGATCACCCACCCCGATCATGTCGTGCCATCCGACCGGAGGGCCGAGGTGATGACCATCGAGCCGGTCTATCCCCTGACCGCCGGATTGCCCGGCAAGGTCATGGTCAAGGCGGTGCGCGGGGCCGTCGAGAGGACGCAGGATCTGGCCGAATGGCTGGATCCCGCCTATCTGCGCCGTCAGGCCTGGCCAACCTGGCGCGAGGCCCTGCGTCAGGCCCATGCCCCCGACGGCGAGGCGAGCCTGTCGCCGATGACGCCAGCCCGCCAGAGGCTGGCCTACGATGAACTGCTGTCCAACCAGTTGGCCCTGGCCCTGGTCCGCGCCAGCCTGCGCAAACTGGCGGGACGGCCCATTGTCGGCGATGGCGGGCTGCGGCAAAGGATCATCTCGTCCCTGCCCTTCAGCCTGACCGGGGCGCAATCCCGCGCGCTGGCGGAAATCGATGCCGACATGGCCCTGCCGGCGCGCATGCTCAGGCTTCTGCAAGGCGACGTCGGCTCGGGAAAAACCGTCGTGGCGCTGTTGGCCATGGCCGCCGCCGTCGAGACGGGCGCCCAGGCGGCCTTGATGGCTCCCACCGAAATCCTCGCCCGCCAGCATTTGGCAACCCTGGAAAAACCGGCGGCGGCGGCAGGATTGAGGCTCGCCCTGCTCACCGGGCGGGACAAGGGAAAGACCCGGCAGAAAATCCTCGACGCCCTGGCCGCCGGCCAGATCGACATTCTGATCGGCACCCACGCCCTTTTCCAGGAGGAGGTCGTCTTCCGCGACCTGGCCCTGGCGGTGATCGACGAACAGCACCGGTTCGGCGTGCATCAACGGCTGGACCTGGCGGCCAAGGGGCACGCCGTCGATATGCTGGTGATGACCGCCACCCCCATTCCCCGCACCCTGATGCTCACCGCCTATGGCGACATGGACGTCTCCCGCCTGGATGAAAAGCCGCCGGGGCGGCGCCCCATCGACACCCGCGTGCTTCCCCTGGCGCGTCTCGACCAGGTGACCGAAGGCGTCGGCAGGGCGATCAAGGCGGGCGCCAAGGTCTATTGGATCTGCCCGCTGGTCGATGATTCGGAGAAACTCGATCTCGCCGCCGTCACCGCGCGCCACGGCGAGCTGCGCGAGCTGCTCGGCCCCCGGGTCGGCCTGGTGCACGGCCGGATGAAGGGCCCCGAGAAGGATGCCGCGATGGCGGCTTTCGCCGGCGACGGCCTGGACCTGCTGGTCGCCACCACGGTGATCGAGGTGGGCGTCAACGTGCCGGAGGCCACGGTGATGGTCATCGAACATGCCGAGCGCTTCGGGCTGGCCCAGTTGCACCAGTTGCGGGGACGCATCGGGCGCGGCGACAAGGACTCGACCTGTCTGCTGCTCTATGGCGCGCCGCTGTCCGAAAACGCCAAGTCCCGCCTGAATATCCTGCGAGATTCCGAGGACGGCTTCCGTATCGCCGAGGAGGATCTCAAACTGCGCGGCGCCGGCGAGCTGTTGGGCACGCGACAAAGCGGTCTTCCGGAGTTCCGCATGGCCGATCTGGCCCAGCATGGCGATTTGCTGGCCACGGCGCGCGATGACGCCCGCCTGATCCTGGAAACCGATCCCGAGCTACAGGGAGCGCGCGGCAAGGCGCTGCGAACGCTGCTTTACCTGTTCGAACGCGACGCCGTGGTGAAGACGCTGCGCTCGGGCTGACCGGCCCTCAAATCCTCACCCTCACGCCATCGGGATGTTTTCCCAATCGTCGACGGGACGGCGTTCCGGTGGCGCCACGATACCGCCCGAGATCACCAGCTTGAGGCCGTCCTCCACCGACAGGTCGAGCAGATGAACATCGCTACGCGGCAGGAACAGCAGGAAGCCCGATGTCGGGTTGGGGGTCGTCGGCACGAAGACATTGACCAGATCGATGCCGACGGGGCGCGAAATGGCGCCGACCGTCTGACCGGTGATGAAGGCGACCGTCCAGATGCCGCGCCGGGGATATTCGATCAGCACAACCTCGCGGAACGCCTGGGATTTCTGGGCGAGAACGGTTTCGAAGATCTGTTTCACCGCCGAATAGATGCCGCGCAGGACCGGCGTGCGCTGCATGATCGCCTCGCTGAAGCGCAGCCAGACGCGCCCCAGGAAGCCGGCCGTCAGGGCGCCGACGACGGTCAGCGCCGCCACCACCAGCAGCAGACCGAAACCATGGACGCCCCACAGCGCGGGATTCATCGAGGCCGGCAGCAAGGGCGTTACTTGCCGATCGACAAAATCGACGAACAACCAGGCGATATAAAAAGTGATGGATATCGGCGCGGTAATCAGCACACCGGCAAAAAAATAAGCGCGCAGCCGTCCCACCAGGGTAACATGCCCGCCTGTGTCGGCGGTTGGCGGTGCGTCGTGGTTTGGTTCTGTCATCGCTTTTCTTTCTGCCGCGTGGAAACGACGATTGTCTCGCGTAGCTTCCCCAGGAGTCAACGCGCCCCCGAGGCAGCGGTCGAAAAGGCGATCCCAGCGGAGAAACGGACCTTCGATGAATGACTATGCTCCACCACCCCGCCCGCTCATCGGCGTTGGCGCCATGGTTTGGAAAGACGGCCGCTTCCTGCTGATCCGCCGGGGCCATGCGCCCCGCCAGGGAAGCTGGACCCTACCCGGCGGGCGCCAGGAACTGGGGGAATCGGTTGAACAGGCGGCCGTGCGCGAAATTCTCGAAGAGACGGGTGTCGCCATCCGTGTCACCGACCTGCTGGCCGTGGTCGATCTGATCGACGGGGCCGATGCCGAACCGCGCTTTCATTACACGGTGATCGATGTGGAGGCGGAATGGCTTTCCGGAGAGGCCGTGGCCGGCGACGACGCCGACGCCGTGGCCTGGGCCGATCCCCGGCATCTCGACGACTATCGCCTGAGCCGGGCCATGCAACGGGTCGTCGCCCTCGGCGTCGAAAAACGACGCAATCCCCGGCGCAGCGGAGCCCTTCTCTCGCTCGACGCCTTGGCCGAAACCTGAACCAGGGTCTATGATGGCCCTTTGACAGAATGGATGACGCACCCGATATGCCCCCCTCCTCTTCCGTTCTCGCAATGGTCGAACGTCTGGTCGGCTTCGATACCACCAGTCAGCGTTCGAACCTGGACGCCATCGCCTTCCTGCGCGAAACCCTGGAGGGAATGGGCGCGCGATGCCGGCTGACCTACGACGATAGTGGCCGGAAGGCCAATCTATACGCCACCTTGGGCGCCGATGACCGCCCCGGCATCATGCTTTCCGGGCATACCGACGTGGTTCCGGTCGAAGGCCAGGATTGGAGCAGCGATCCCTTCCGCCTGACCGAACGCGACGGAAAATATTTCGGCCGCGGATCTGCCGACATGAAATCCTTCATCGCCCTCTGCCTTGCGCTCGCGCCGGAGTTTCTGGCGCGCGGCCTGGCGACGCCGCTCCATTTTTCTTTTTCCTATGACGAGGAATTGGGATGCGTCGGCGTGCGGCGCCTGATCGCCGACATGGCCGGGCTGCCGATCAAGCCGAAACTCTGCATCGTCGGCGAACCGACCGGAATGCAGGTCATTGCCGGCCACAAAGGCAAGAAAAGCCTGCGCTGCCACGTGCATGGAAAGGAAAGCCATTCCGCCCTCGGCCAGGGGGTCAATGCCGTCGAGGCCGCAGCCGAGGTCATCGCCCATATCAAAGCCGTGCAACGGCGCATCCGCCGCGACGGGCCTTTCGACCCGGCCTATGAGCCCCCCTACACCACCTTGCATACAGGAACCGTGCAAGGGGGCAGAGCCTTGAACATCGTGCCGCGCGATTGCCGGTTCGACTTCGAGATCCGCGCCCTGCCCGGCCATGATTCGGATGCCCTTTATCAGGAAATCCGGCATTTCGCCGAAGATCAGATCGAACCCGAAATGAAAGAGGTCGATGCGACGACCGGCGTGGAATTCCAAATGATGAACGATACCGCCGGCTTCGACCTTCCGGACGATCATCCGGCGGTACGCTTCGTGACCGCGCTGACCGGCGCCAATCAGACCGGGCGGGTCAGCTTCGGCACCGAAGCCGGCCTTTTCAACGAGGCCGGTGTTCCCACCGTGGTCTGCGGCCCGGGTTTTATCGATCAGGCGCATCGTCCCGACGAATTCATCTCCGCCGATCAATTGGTGCAAGGAGAGGCTTTCCTCCGCCGCCTGATGGATCATGTCTGCCGCTGAGGCACCCAGGGCAATCGGGTTCACCCGATTGCCCTGGCCTAGCTTGTTTAAGCCCTCGCCGGGCGCACGCATCCGCGTGCTTGGCCGCGGCCTCAATGGCCGCTTTTAGAGCATCGTACGTCAGATTTGACGCACGATGCTCTAAACCTTTTCCACATCGACGTCGTGGTTGCGCTTACCGTAATGATCGAACCAGTCGGCGCCCTGCGGAATGACGTTATGGAACCGGAAGCAGCCTTGTTGCTCAAGAATTTTGCCGTGATGCTCGATGAGCCTCCCATAGATTTGGCAGCTATCGGTGGCGAAACGGATCCAGCCCTCCCAGAATGCGATCTGGATCTTGATGAAGGGATCGTATGACGTGGTCATGGCCATGGCCTCCACGAACGAAAACGCCCAAAAAAGGTAGAATAATATTCTAAATTATTCTACCAGATATCCATGAGCTGTATAATCGCATTGTCACGCCGACCGCAGAGAAATCGCGGAGATGCGACGGCGAGATTGTTCGTGACCGCAACTAGTGGCAAAATCCCTCAATTATCGATTATGGACGGATGGTCATTGTGCAGGGAGATCCTTCTCGTCTTCGTAAAATCGCCGGCGCCTTGTCGGAGGAAGAGCGAAAAAGCAAGCTGAGCAGCGCCGCTAATATCCGTCGTGATATCGAGGAGACGCTTGGCACGGACATCGTGAACCACGACAAGCTGGTTTCGTTGGCCGAAAGCATCTGGGTGGCCGTTCCGGTCGCCGCCCGGCCGAAGTTCACCGCCGAGGATTGGCAGAAGGCCATCCACGACCGCTGCACCTCGGCCCTGGTCCGCGCGGAACAAAGGCTCGAGGAAAACAAATATGATGATAAGATGTTCACTGCAAAAGTGAAGATTCTACGACAAACCTTTGCTGCGCAGGTCATTCGCGCTATGCAGGAAGTTGCCGATAAATACCGCCGGTAGCATGTGGCTTTAAGGATTGGCCGCCGCCTCCGGGAGGAGGCCCGGAACCAATTGAAGGCGTGGGATTCCTTTTTGAAGATTTCGTATGGCGCCGCGTGAGATCGATTTCGAGAAATTGACGTTCCTGGTTGTCGACGATCAGGAATATGTGCGCTCCCTCATCGTTCAATTGTTGAGACGCCTTAATGTCGGTCGGGTCATTGAGGAAACGGACGGAGCCTCGGCCCTCACCTTGCTGCGCACCACGACGCCGGACTTCATTCTCTGCGATATCAAGATGGATCCGGTGGATGGCCTGGAGTTTCTGCGCGATGTGCGAAGCGGCCGGGACGGCATAGGAGATCCCCGCGTTCCCGTTGTTTTCCTGACCAGTGATTCGGAACGCGCCACGGTGATGGCGGCCATCGAAAACGAAGTCGACGGCTATCTGGTGAAACCCGTCTCTCTCGTCGACCTCAAGAGCAAAATCGTCAGCGTTCTCAACAAGCGCCGCGCCCTGACCTGGAAGTGATAGCGGCGAGTCCCTGACGTGGCTCGCCTCATTGCCCCTCATCGACGCCCCGACGATCAAAGCCGCCGGATAGCCTCCTGCACTTCGGCAAAAGCGTCCGGCAGACCGATCGCCAATGCTTGCGCCCGTTCGCCATCCCCCTGCCGCAACAGGGTGCAAATCTCGGCGCAAAGGGATCCCAGGCGAAACGCCCCCGTGACGTTTGCCGCCCCCTTCGCGGAATGGGCCGCCGCCGCGGCACCGCTCAGATCCCCGGTCAACAGCTTCATCTGTAGCGCACCCAGCAATGGCCGAGTACTGGTCAAAAAAAGCTCCAGGGTCTTCCGGGCATCGGCATCGATACTACCGAACGCCTCGGTCAACGGTCCCGGATCAAGAATTTTCTCGGAATTCCAGGATGTCATTTGTCCCACCTTCATCATGACCGACACAATAGCCGATGCAAAAATAAGTGCGCCATGAATGAAAAGAAACAGAAACAGACCACATCACCCTAAGTAGGCAAATTTTTCCGACAGTAAGAAAAATTTGCCTAGCTTACTAGTGTCAAGAATCTTCACTGTTATGATAACCATTATTTAACCGTTTTGTGTAAATGATGGAAAGCATGTGAATTCGGCTTAGCCCGCATGGGGGGTCATCATGCCTGTCATTTCGACAAACAACGCGGCCAATGCCTCGCTGAATTATCTGAACCTGAACTCGACCAAAGAGACGAGCCAGCTTGCGCAACTCGCCAGCGGTTCGCGCATCGTGCAAGCTTCCGACGATGCCGCCGGTCTCGCCATCGGCACTCAATTGCAAGCCAACGTCATCGTCTTTAGCCAAGACTCGACCAACGTGCAGCAAGGTACGGCCATTCTACAGTCGGCCGACGGCGCACTAGCCCAGATCAGCAACGTTCTCCAGCGCATGATGGCGCTGGCCACCGAAGCAGCCTCCGGCCAGGTGACCAATGTCCAGCGCTCGGAAGACATCAATACGGAATACACGCAGCTCAAAAGCGAGATCAGCAGCATCGTCGGCAGCACCACCTATGCCGGACAGACCCTGCTCACCGGCTCCTTCCTCAGCAACGTGAAGTTCCTCGTCGGCACCCTGTCGTCCAACTTCCTGACCGTTTCGCTGGCCACTGTCTCAGTCGCCGGCCTCCTGGGCAGCACGGGCTCGACGGTGAGCTCGGCGGCCACGGCGTTGCAGGCCATCAACAAGATCGGTTCGGCGATCAACAACGTCACCAAGGACCGAGCCAGGATCGGCGCCTATGAATCGCAGTTCAACTTCAGCGGACAGGACATTTCCACCAACATCCAGAATATCTCCTCGGCCGCTTCGGTGATTCTCGATGCCGACGTGGCGCAGGTGAAATCCAATCTCTCTTCCAGCGATGTGAAAACCCAGGCTTCCGTCGCCGCCCTGACCCAGGCCTCGCAGTTGCCGCAAGAACTTCTGAAACTGCTGCAGTCGTAACCGGCACCTTGAGGCCCCCCCCTCCAGCGGCCAGCCCGGTGACGGTGAGGCGACTCCGATCGCCTCACCGTCACCGGGCTTTTTTCATGGGCGGCGTAAGACGAGAGCGACGACGGTCAGAACAAGCCCCGGCCGCCATCCCACAAAAGCTTGGCGCCAACCACGATCATCAGCAGATAGATCAACGTGAAAAATCTCTCAGCCGGTACTTTCCGAACCAGGAGAACCCCAGCCCAGGTCGAGGCGATCGCCAGCGGAAACAGGACGAAAGAGGTCTTGAGGCTGTCTCCCGTCAATTGACCGAGAGCGATGAACAAAGGCAGCTTGAACCAGTTGAGCGCCGCAAAAAACAAGATCCCCGTGCCGACGAACATCTCCTTCGGCAGCTTCTGGGGGATGACATAGACTTGAAAGGGCGGCGCTCCAGCGTTGGCGATCATGCTGGTGAATCCCGACATCCCGCCCCACAGCACCCCCGCCGCGATCCCCGGACGCGATGGTTCCAAGGGTCGCCCCCCGCGTTCCAAAAACAGCCTGCGTAAGCCGAACAGAACCGAGATCACGCCGACAGCGAGGGCAATAGCCTCGTCGGAGACCCGGGCGGCGAACAGATAACCGAGTAAAGCGCCGGCAAAGGCGCCGGGCAGTAGGATGGCCATGTTTCGCCGATCCCAGGCTTTTCGATAAACCCATACCCCGACGGCATCCTGCACGATCAGAATCGGCAGAATGATGGCGGCCCCACGGATGGGGGAAATAACCAGGGCGATCAACGGCATGGCCAGCATGCCAACGCCGGTGAAGCCGCCCTTGCTTAGCCCCAGAAGAATGACCGCCGGGATCGCGGCGATATAAAAAAAAGGATCGTCGATCACGTCATCACGCCTTGGCGACACCTCGGCGGCAAGGTCGGCTTGGCGGCGGATGCGGTCTTCATAAACCGGATGGCACCGCCAAGTCGTATCACCACAAGACAACCGAAAGATGCGGGCGTCAGATCGGACGCCGCAGGAAGGTCACTTGGCGTTGGCGGCGACGAAGGCCGAAACGTTGGCGATCTCGGCGTCTTCCAGCTTGATGGCCTTTTTGTGCTTAACCTTGCCGGCAACCACGTCCTTGATCATGGTGGACATGTCGGCTTCGCTTTTGCCCTTCCAGTCGACCAGTTCATGACAGGAAGCGCAGGACTGCTCGAAGGTCGCCTTGCCGGCCGCGGCGTCGGCGGCGAAAGCCGAACCGGCGGCGAAAACGAATCCGGAAGCGACGGCAACGAGAATGAATGACTGTTTCATCATAAATCCTTGAAAAGAGAGTCTGGTATGATCGAACGGCGGATAAGCTATCCGATCGCGCTGGACACTACTACTTAGTTCATAGGAAAGGCGACATATTCTTGAAAGAGCGAGCCAGCATGCACATATATGCGCGCCGGGCAATATCCCATAGGCAGAGAATGTTGCCCGACTGGCATGAAGTCCCTTCACCACTCCACACCCGACTCGCCGAAAACGGGAAAAGGCGTCGTCCCACCCATTGCCGTCATGGACACCCGATGACGCCCCCGATCCCTTATATCTTTACCCGCTCCCCTGTTTGAAGGAAAACTTAGTCAAGATTCTAATCCGTTTTAGAATAATCGTCAGGTATGGAAAATTTTTCCACCTTGCTGTATGACTGGCCGGGCCATGAATATCAGGAAACACCATGGCGCCGGGGGCCATGGCGGATTTTTGATCTTGTCGGCGCTGGTCACCCTGGCGCTGATTTTACGCAGCCCGCTGACGGCGATCGCCCCCATCGTCAACGACCTGCGCCAGGGCTTGGCCATCAGCGCGGTGACGATCGGTCTGCTGACCAGTATTCCCATATTATGTTTCGGCATGCTGACGCCACTGGCGTCATGGCTGATCGGACGCGCCGGGATCGAAGCTTCGATCTTCGTCACTTTGGCCGGCGCCGCCCTGGGTATGATCGTCCGCTCGTCGGGAGGTGCCGGCCTAGCCCTTTTCGGCACGTTGATTCTGGGGGCGGCCCTGACCATCGGCAATATCGTCTGCCTGATGGTCATCGCGCGAGATTTTCCCCAGCGCACCCGCATGGTTACCGGCATCTACACCTCCGCGCTCAATGTCGGAACGATGATGACCTCGGCGGTGACGGCGCCTCTGGCTGGACTTGTCGGCTGGCGGGTTGCCCTGGCGGCCGTCACCGTCCTGGTGATTCCCGGCATCGCGCTATGGATCGCCGCCTCGTCGCGCGGCGTAGCGACCGTCCCCCGGCACCACGCTGAATCCGGCCCCCCCGCTCTCCGGCCGGCGAAAACACAGGCGAGCGAAGTTCCGCCACCGCCTGTTCGTCGCCGTCCCATCGCCTGGCTGCTGGTGATCGCCTTCAGCACGCATCTCTTTATCTATTACGGCATCACCGCCTGGCTCCCCGCCTATCTGATCCAGGCCGACGGCATGAATGCCTCCGAGGCCGGCCTCGTCGCCTCCGTCTTTCAGATCCTGGCCCTGCTGGGCTCGTTCGGCGCGCCGGCATTGGCCGGCCGTGCCCCCCTTCCCTGGCTGCTGGTCGTCATGGCGGTCTGCTGGATCATCACGCCGCTCGGCCTCCTGATGGCGCCACACGGATGGATCATCTGGTCGATCACCGGCGGCATCGCCACCGGCGGCGGATTCACCGTCGTTTTCATGCTCATCATGAACCATGCCCACGATCTTCAGGACAACCGCCGGATCTCGGCCTTCGTTCAGGGGATCGGCTACAGCCTGTCTTCGGTCGGCCCCCTGGTCATCGGTAGCCTCAACCAGACTTTCGGCGGGTGGACCGCCGGCTTCCTGCTGCTGTCCGCCACGGCGGTGGTGATGTTGGGCAGCGGCCTCTGCGTGACCCGGATCAAGACGAGCCGCATCGCGGCCTCGAATGGATCATAAGACGGCAAAAGGGGCCGGAAGCGGAGGCGCCGAAATACTTTTTAGGGTTGAGCCTTCCGGCGTCGACGCGCGGAGCACAAACCGGCAAAGCCGATCAGGCCAGAGCCGAACAGGGAGAGAGTCCCCGGCGAGGGGACCGTGGAGACGGCAATATCGCTGATGATGGGAGAGGCTCCCCCGGATGAGCCCGTTTCCGCGAAAGTTATCGTCTCGCTGCTTGCGACGGCGATGAATTCCACTGTTCTGGTGATTCCGGCGTTTGTTCCGGCGGATCTATCCGTGCCGGAGTACGTCAGCACCGTCTTACCATTCGCCGCGACGCTTCCCCAGTAGGATCCTCCCGGTTCATTGTCGCCCCATTGCAGGAAGCTGAGTTGATAGGTGGCCCCGATGGTCAGGGCGCTGAGCACGAATGACGCGGTTAACGCCCACACAGGCTCACCGAAAACATCCAAGACCGTCTTCTGTTCGGCCGTCCAAAAACAAAAGGAGTTAGAGACCGAAGGCCTCTAACTCCTTTTGTTCTAATTGGTGAGCGCGATGGGATTCGAACCCATGGCCTACTGATTAAAAGTCAGTTGCTCTACCGGCTGAGCTACGCGCTCCCCTTGACGGGGCGCTCACCATAGGGAGCAAAATCGCCCCGGTCAATCATTCCTTGATGTCAGAGGCGACCTTCATCCAAACGATACGATCGGGACCGTTAACAGCCCCGTTGTCGGCGGCGTCGCCCTTCTTGATCTGGTCGACGAACTCCATGCCGTCGATCACCTGGCCCCAGATGGTGTATTGGCCATCAAGCGCGGGCGCCGGGGCGAAGCAGATGAAAAACTGCGAATCGGCACTGTTGGGATCGGAGGCACGGGCCATCGATACCGTGCCGCGCAGGTGCTTTTCGCGCGAGAACTCCGCCGGCAGATGGAACCCCGAACCGCCGCGCCCGGTTCCCGTCGGATCGCCGCCCTGGGCCATGAAGCCGGGGATCACCCGGTGGAAGGGCGTTCCGTCATAAAAACCCTTACGGGCCAGCTCCTTGATCCGGGCCACATGCTTGGGCGCCAGATCGGGACGCAAGGCGATCACCACCCGGCCGGTCTTCAACTGCATGACCAGGGTGTTTTCCGGATCCTTGATGGGCGCCGCGGCGGAAGCGGCCGGAGCCGCCGCCATGCCGGCGAGGCAAAGGCAAACGAACAGAGACTTGATCCAGGACATCCGGTTCATTCCTCGACATCGGCGGCGACACGCAGGCGGACGATCTTATCGGGATCGTCGACCATGCCGTTGGCGAAGGAATCGCCGCGCTTGATATTATCGACGAACTCCATGCCCTCGATCACCTGGCCCCAGATGGAATATTGCCCATCCAGGCTGCGCGCCGGCTCGAACATGATGAAGAACTGGCAATCGGCACTGTTCGGCGACGCCGCCCGGGCCATCGAACAGGTGCCCCGCACATGTTTCGCCTTGGAAAATTCCGCAGGCAGCTTCTTGCCGCTGCCGCCCGATCCGGTGCCGGTGGGATCGCCGCCCTGAGCCATGAACCCTTCGATGACGCGATGGAAGACCAATCCGTCATAGAAGCCTTCCCGGGCCAGCTCTTTGATCCGCGCCACATGATTGGGCGCCAGATCCGGGCGCAAATCGATCACCACGCGGCCATCCTTCAGATCGAGGTAAAGCGTGTTCTCGCGGTCAGCCGTCGTGGGGGTTTCTGTCATACTCATCGCTCCGGGAATGATAAACTATTCGCCTTTGCCGGCGGGGCTATCCGCCCAGCGTCGATCCAGTTCGGCCCGCACGCTGGGAGAAACGAAAGAAGAAATATCGCCGCCCAGGCGGCCGATCTCCTTGACGAATCGCGACGAAATGAACTGGCAGCGCTCGGAGGCCATGAGAAACAGCGTCTCGATGCCGGGATTCAAGCGGGCGTTCATTCCAGCCATCTGGAATTCATACTCGAAATCAGACACGGCCCTCAAGCCGCGAATGATGACATTGGCGCCGCAAGCCTCGGCGTAATGCATCAGAAGTATGTCGAAGGAACGGACTTCGATCTTGGTGCCGGTACTGATCGTCATGGCGGAGATGTCCCTCTCCGCCATGGCCACCCGTTCCTCCATGGTGAACAGGGGGGTCTTGCCGGCGTTATGCGCGACGGCGACGATCAGTCGATCAACGACACGGCTGGCACGCTGGATGATGTCCTGGTGACCATAGGTAAGAGGATCGAAGGTTCCGGGATAGATACCAATGCGTTCAACCGCCAACTCATGCCTCCCCTTGCGCGTCCTTTTCATCGGGCTCGACGGCGTCGTCATCGCCTTCGTCCCCACCGTCGGCATCGTCTCCATTGCCGCCGACGTCGCCCAGGCGAGCGACCGAAACCACGCTTTCATCGTCGGCCGTGCGCAGCAGCATGACACCCTGGGTCTTGCGGCCGGCAATCCGCACGCCGTCGACGGGAATGCGGATCAGCTTGCCAGCATTGGTCACCAGCATGATCTCGTCGCTGTGCAGGACCGGGAAGGACGCGATCACCGGACCGGTCTTCTCGGTCAGGTCGATGTTGGCGATGCCGGAACCGCCGCGACCGGTGATGCGATATTCGTAGGCGGAGGTCCGCTTGCCAAAGCCGTTGACGCTGATCGACAGGATATGCTGTTCGAGCAATGCCAGACGTTCCTGATCCTCGGCGGGCAGATCGCCACGCAGGTAGGAATCGCGGGTTTCGCTGTCGAATTCGACATGCGAAAGCGTCGACATGCTGATCACCTCGTCGCCGTCTTCCAGACGGATACCCCGCACACCGGTTGAATCGCGACCCTTGAAGACGCGAACGTCGGTAACGGGGAAACGGATGCATTTTCCGTTGTGCGCGGCCAACAGAACGTCGTCCTGCTCGGTGCAGGTCTGCACGGCGATCAGACGATCGCCCTCGTCCAGTTTCATGGCGATCTTGCCATTGGCGCGGATGTCGGTGAAATCGGACAGCAGATTGCGCCGCACGTAACCCGAGGCCGTGGCGAACATCACATGCAGATCGGCCCAACCGGCTTCGTCCTCCGGCAACGGCATGACCGTGGTGATGGTCTCGTCCTGGTCGAGCGGCAGCAGATTGACCATCGCCTTGCCGCGCGCCTGCGGATTGCCCAGCGGCAGCTTGTAGACTTTCATCTTGTAGGCGATGCCGGTCGAGGAGAAGAAGATGATCGGCGTATGGGTGTTGGCGACGAACACCTGGGTGACGAAGTCCTCCTCCCGGATGCTCATGCCGGACCGTCCCTTGCCGCCGCGGCGCTGGGTCCGGTATTCCGACAGGGGGACCCGCTTGATGTAGCCGGTGTTGGTCACCGTCACCACCATGTCCTCGCGGGCGATCAGATCCTCGATGTCGGCTTCGAATTCGTTCTCTTCGATGCTGGTCCGCCGCGGCGTGGCGAACTGCGTCTTCATCTCGACCAGTTCCTCGCGGAGGATCTCGTAGAGCCGTTCGCGGGAACTGAGGATATGGAGGAACTCGCGGATCTGCTCGCCGATCTCGGTCAACTCGGAATGGATCTTGTCCCTCTCGAGACCGGTCAGGCGATGCAAACGCAGATCGAGGATGGCCCTGGCTTGCGTTTCGGACAGCCGGTAATGGCCATCGACCACGCCATGGCCGGGCTCGTCGATCAGAACGATCAGCGGCTCGACGTCGTGAGCCGGCCAATCCCGGGCCATCAATTGTTCGCGCGCCGTATTGGGATCCGCGGCGGCGCGGATCAGCTTGATCACCGGATCGAGGTTGGCGACGGCGATGGCCAGTCCGACCAACACATGGGCCCGGTCCCGGGCCTTGCCCAGTTCGAAGATGGTCCGGCGGGTAATGACCTCGTCGCGAAAGGCGACGAAGGCGACGATGACGTCCCTGAGCGGCATCATCTGCGGCCGGCCGCCATTCAGCGCCAGCATATTGACGCCGAACGAGGATTGCAGCGGCGTATAACGATAGAGCTGGTTCAGAACCACATCCGGCACGGCGTCGCGTTTGATTTCGATGACGACGCGCACGCCGTCGCGGTCGGATTCGTCCCTGAGATCGGAAATGCCCTCGATGCGCTTGTCGCGCACCAGTTCGGCCATCTGCTCGATCATCCGCGACTTGTTCACCTGATAAGGAATCTCGGTGACGATGATGGCGGTGCGGTCCTTGCGGACTTCCTCGAAATGGCAGCGGCCGCGCAGAATCACCGAGCCGCGGCCGGTGGTGAAGGCCGCGCGAATGCCGGAACGCCCGAGAATGATGCCGCCGGTGGGGAAGTCCGGCGCCTCGACGATCTGCATCAGTTCTTCGATGGTGATGTTCGGATTATCGATATAAGCGCAGCAGGCGTCGATCACCTCGCCCAGATTGTGGGGCGGAATGTTGGTCGCCATACCCACCGCGATGCCGCCCGCGCCGTTGACCAGCAGGTTGGGGAACCGCGCCGGCAGGACCATCGGCTCGTGGGTGGTGTCGTCATAGTTCGACTGGAAATTGACGGTTTCCTTGTCGATGTCGTCGAGCAGACTGGCCGCGGCACGGGCCAGACGGGCTTCGGTATATCGCATGGCCGCCGGCGGATCGCCGTCCATCGAGCCAAAGTTCCCCTGCCCGTCGATCAACTGCAGGCGCATGGAGAAGTCCTGCGCCATGCGGACCATGGCGTCATAGATCGCCGAATCGCCGTGCGGGTGGTACTTGCCCATGACGTCGCCGACGATGCGGGCCGACTTGCGGAACGGCTTATTGAAGTCGTACCCGCTTTCCTTCATCGAAAACAGGATGCGCCGGTGCACGGGCTTCAACCCGTCTCGGACGTCGGGAAGAGCGCGGGAGACGATCACGCTCATGGCGTAGTCGAGGTAGGAGCGCTTCATCTCCTCTTCGATGGTCACCGGTGTGATGTCGAATGGCAGCGATGTTGGAGGCGTGGTCAATGGGTCATCTCAAATGTCAGGGAATGTATGGAACGCGGCAGCGACCATAGGGATAGTACTTTCGGGCCGGCAAAGTAGCAGATATCGCTTGGAGGAACAAGCCGCGCGGAATCCCCGGGCGAATACCCCGGCATCGTCCCGATGCGGTCCCGCTGTTGCCGGGAACTAAGCCATCCGACAGATCCGGCTTACACTAAAGGAATTAGAGAACGCCCCGAACCTCCACCGAACGGATAGATCGGAACATTTATAACGGTTTTGCTTGTAATTTTGCCGGAGAGCAACGACACTGGCCGCATCATTCTGCCCTGGGAAGCTACGCTACTCGTCCGGCACTTGATGCGTTGCACGAAGACGTGCAGCGCTACTCACTACTTGGAGACATCAAATGCCGAACGGCACTGTCAAATGGTTCAATGGCACTAAGGGTTACGGCTTCATCACCCCGGAGAACGGCGGTTCCGACGTGTTCGTCCACATCTCGGCCGTTGAGCGCGCCGGCCTGAAGAGCCTGAACGATGGCCAGCGGGTCTCGTTCGATGAAGAGATCGACCCCCGCAAGGGCAAGAGCGCGGCCGTCAATATCAAGGCCCTCTAAGGCTCTGATATCCGGCGTGTGCCGCGGCACACCCTGACGTCGTTGAAAGCGGTCGGAACGCAAGTTCCGGCCGCTTTCCGCATTCAGGGCCCCGTTTGTCCAACTTTCTCTACCGAAAAAAAAGATGCGCGAATGTCGTGGCGCGAAAGCGGGAATGACCGAGTGACGCGGATTTAACGCTTTCCGCCCTAACGACAGCGCGAAAAATCCGGCGGACGTTTCTCGCGGAATGCCGCCACCGCCTCGCGCAATTCCTCCGACCGCAGGGCCGCCTCGAAAAGCCGCGCTTCCCGCGCGATTCGCTCCGTCACCGGTTCCGGTTCCCGCTTCAGCAAGGCCTTGGCCTGACGCAAGGCCTGGCGCGGCCGCGCCGCCAGCCGATGGGCGAGAGCCAAGGCGGCCCCCTCCTCCTCACCGACCGCGACAACGGCATTGGCCAGGCCGATTTCCCGGGCCTTGCCGGCATCGAAGGGCTCGCCCAACAGCAGCAGTTCCGCCGCCCGCTGATAGCCGGACAAACGGGGCAGCAGAAGACTCGACGCCGCCTCCGGCACCAATCCAAGATTGACGAATGGGAACTGGAACCGGCTGTCGGTGGCGGCCACCACCAGATCGCAATGCAGAAGCATGGTCGAGCCGATCCCGATCGCGGCCCCCTTGACGGCGGCGACGACCGGTTTCTCAAGACCGGCCAGCGTCAAAAGAAACCGTTCGAGATCGGTGCCGGTCAATCTTTCCAGGGCGAGAAAATCATTAAGATCGTTGCCGGCGGTGAAATCCGCACCGGCCCCGGCCAGAACATGGACCAGCAGGTCATCGTCTTTCTCTCCGGCGGCCAGGGCATTCGCCAAGCCGCCATACATGGCCTGAGTCAAGGCGTTCTTCTTTTCCGGTCGGGCCATGCGGACGATCTGCACGGCGCCGTCGCGACTGATTTCGATAAGGTCGGTCATCTCCCGGCGTGTCCCCTCTCAGTTTTGATGCCCAGGGAATCTCAAGGTATCGTCACGTCCCGCTGATGGACAAGATGGTCAGACCGACATCTCCGGCGGGGCGGCGCCAAATCACCCGGTCTTGTGGTCCGGCCCCCAGCAGGGCCTGAGCCAATGGCGACAACCAACTGATCAGCCCCTCAGCCGGAACGGCCTCGTCCTCGCCGACGATGTGGAAACGAAGGATTTTACCATCGTCGCCCTCGACCGTCACGACATGGCCGAACGCAACCTTGCCCCTGGGATGCGCCGTCGGGTCGATGACGATGGCCCGCGCCCGCTTGCGTTCCAGCAGACGAAGCTCACGGGTCAGACGCTTGCGCCGCTGCACCTCGCCCGGATCGGCCTCGCCGGCGGGGATGGCCATCCGATCGCCTTCCAGCGCCTCCAGGCGCTTTTGCAAGCCGATCAGCCCCCCGGGAGTCAGGTAATAAGGATGAGGACTGTCGGGTGGGAGCGGTTCGTCATCGCGACCATCATCGGCGTCGGGCTCGCGTACGAAGGCTCTGCTCATCGTTTCGCCTCCTTCTCGACTACCCACAGCCTAAGCTGAACACCCTTCTTTGTCATTAGTTTAACAGATTGATAATAATAAATATTTTTGGAACATTTGACGGGAATCATGTTCGCTACGGGGTGCTTCCGCCACTCCCGTCCGGCAGGTTCCAATCGACCAGCGCCATGTTGGGTAAGGCTGCCACGCACAGTTCCCGTGCCTCATGAAGGTTGGCTGCCAGGACCGTCTCAAAGCCGAGTTGTCGTAACATCTTGTCTAAAACCCGCCTCTGTAACGCAGCGTCCTCAACGATAATGCCGGTCAGCATCCAAGCATCTCTTCAAAGGGGGCTAAGCCCAAGGCCCTCAACTTTAACGCGAGCCGAAGTATCGTCGCTACCGTTAAGAGAGGCCAGGAACATCGCCGCTGCGGTAATGCCTTCGCGATGGGCGATTTCGGACGAATGGCCGTGTCCGAGAGCCTCCGATACGGTTTCATCGTAGGCGTCGGCGATCATCTTTGCTGTGCACTCGTCCACGGTTACCTCATCGCTTTTTCGGGGAGCCTTCCGGAGAGACTTGGAAGCCGTCCACCGTCGATTCACCGCCCCCCCTCCGCGCCGGCACGTGACGCGGTGCACGGTTTGGAAAGGAAATCTTCGAACGCTTCCGGCGACAGCGGCGGGCTGAAAAGATATCCTTGATAGTTACCGCAACCGCAGTTCTTAAGAAAACTCAGCTGCCGTTCCGTTTCCACACCTTCGGCGATCACATCCATCCCCAAACTTTGTGCCAGAAAGATTATTCCCTTGGCGATGGCGGCGGCAGGATCGGAAGGCCCATCGGTAACGAAGGATCGGTCGATTTTCAGTTGGTCGACTGGTAGCCTCTTCAGATAGGCCAGTGACGAGTATCCGGTGCCGAAATCATCCAAGGAGAAGCGCAGGCCAGATACCTTCGTCATGGCCATTTTAGCGACGGCATCATCAAGATCGTCGAGCAACGCGCTTTCGGTCAGTTCCAGATTTAATTTCCGCGGATCGGCGCCGGTGCGGTCCAGCGTTGTCAGAATCAATTCGACAAAATCCGTTTGCCGAAATTGGTGGGCGCTGACGTTTACCGCCAGGGTAAGGTGCGCCGTTTCCATTCGAGTGGCCCACGCCGCCAATTGGGCACAGGCTGTTTCCAGAACCCAGGACCCCAACGGCAGAATCAGCCCGGTTTCCTCGGCAAGCGGAATGAACTGATCGGGAAATATCAAGCCTCGTTCGGGATGCCGCCAACGCACAAGAGCCTCGACTCCGGTCAGCGCCCCCGTACCACCAACCTGTGGCTGATAGTATAGGATCAATTGCCCCTCTCGGATCGCTGTCCGCAGTTCCGTTTCCAGAGCAGATAGTCCCAGGTCGTCTTTTTTCCGTATTTCATCCGCATTCATCATTGTTGCAATGCGAACTCCCTCCTCTACTTGCAGTCTTTTCGAAATATCACGGGCCACAAAAATGATTTGCGTAACGTTGTTGTCGTTGTCTCGCACGCCCTGTATTTTTGATTCAATCCAGAAATACCGACCGTCCTTTCCCAGACGCCGGAAGATGATCGTACGAACGCCGGATTTTTCTTGTATTTCTTTTATGCTTGATGAAAACAACGCCACGTCGTCCGCATGAACCAAATCGGTGACCAGACATCCACGCAACTCCTCTTCGGTCTGGTCGAAAAGTTCAAAACTCGCCATCGAGACGTAAAGATAACGCCACTCCAAATTGAGCAATGCGATCACAATATGACAGTCTTCTACAAGAATATTATCCACTATATCATCGCATTTTGATCTAATTTCAGCCATTCTTCGGCCATACATTCCATTATTCGTCTGCGAGACGTTCATGTATTCCATCCCTATATTTCTGTCTAGACATCAGGGACAATTGAAAAATCTTCTTTAGCGGATCGATATGAGTGTCCTTGTTCGAATTTTTCTGTCGTCCGTTATCACCCAAGCTCACGAGTCCGACCGAAGAGTCCGCCAGAAATTATGATCTAAAAGAACCTCGGCCGAGATAGTAATAGACGTTGCCATTTCGGTGGTCAGGCATAATTGAACATGAAGAATACCATCGACAGAGATCCATTGACGGGAAAACTCCCAGGTTATCCCCAAATGGTCATCCACCTTGATGAAGATAGTTCCCGGATTCACCTCTCCTCTATACTTTTCACTCGAAAAAATACGTCTTAGAACTTGGAAAAATAAGCGCATCAAGTCGCACAACACATGCAACTCCAGCCCAGCACGAACGCAAGCGCCGCAGGCCTGAGAGGGATTAGCTGGCTCAAAATAATCGGCATCATCCCCTGCTGGACTCCGACGGTCGTCCGGCCACCTCGCATTTACGGCGCGAGCCGGATATCAGTGGACCATGACGGTTAAACAAGAACGTCCTGGACAGTGCACAAGCACAACTTAATTTAGAATAATTATACCTCTAAGAGGCCTTATTGCTGTGATTGTCGTCACACGCGCCGACAATATTTCATACACAACTAATAGTATAGTATTAATATATATATGGAATTTTTCATTCTAGATAATTTAATCTCGGCATATAAATCGGTAAGGCCAGTTTATATCAGAAATATATCTTACCAATTCTGTCTGACAATTTACCATATAGGTGCTTTACAAAAATATATTCACAATACAGCATTAATTATTACATGTTATATGACATACGATTTCATAATCGATTGGAGAAGTAGCAATAAAAAAATATGTCTATCGGAAGGGAACCGAAAAGACATGGGAGATGCAGTCACTTGGGGCGGCATGCATCGACGTTCCCATAAAAACGCCCCGCGCAATGTCCGCCTTGATAAACCGACCGGTTCCTTATTCCCAAGGAGATCAACAATGGCTAAGACAGAACCGCGTTATTCCGCGCACATTCACTCCTCACCCTTGTCGAATCTCACTATCCTCACAAGGATTTTACTCATTGCGGCGATACCAACCCTTAGCCTGGTTGGACATGTTTACTGGACAATCCAGGCTGACTGGAACAACAGGGCATCCTTGTCCCAGACATTGAAAACCGTGACAGTCACCAGCGCCATCGGCGATCTCGTCACGACGTTGCAACGCGAAGCCGGCGTCTCGGCCATGTTCGCCGTCAGCCGCGGCAAGGAAATGCGATCCGAATTGACGACGGCACGCGCCGCCACCAACGCGAGCATCAAAAAACTGACAGACGCCGTCTCCGCCAGCGATTTCAAGGCTGAAGGAGGCAATGCCGCCCGAGCCTATCTAGCCGCCGAAGCCAATCTCAACCAAATCGAAGCCAAACGCGCGGCTGTCGATTCCCAGACCCTTGCCGTCAACGATCTCAACGAGTTCTATACTTTTGGCCTGATCGGCAAGCTCCTCGATGCGACAAGCCAGACGCTGCCGTTGATCCGGCGGGGAAATTTGCCGGTCTTCGCCCAGACTTACGAGAGTATCGTGTGGCTCAAGGAAATGTCCGGCGCGACCAGAGCCAATGCCGTCGCGGGCTTTTCAACCGGACACTTCGACTCCGATCTGCGCATGCAACTGAAAAGCTTCCTCGATAGGCAGAACCTCTACAAAGCTCGGTTCCAGACCTATGCCTCGCCGGAGGAACTGTCATTCTACCGGCGGACGGTGCGAGCATGATGCATGGCCCCCCAAACGCGTGACTGAATGCATTTAATATTTTTCTGCTAAAAGTTACACATCTCGTGATGGCTGCGCTGCGCCGCCTCGCATGACCGGAATACCCGCACGAGACGGAGACGTCCACATCGGTCCCAGTTGGACCGCCAGCATGCCGCACAAAATAGCGGCGGCGCCGATCGCCTGAAGAAGGCTCATCCGTTCCCCGAGAAACAGCATGCCGCCCAGGGCGGCGAACAACATTTCACCACTGAGAATGACCGCAGCGTCGGCAGCATTGCTGTAACGCTGCGCAATGGTTTGCAGGGTATAGGCCAGGCCGACCTCCATCACGCCGATAAACAGAATCTCCCTCCAGGCGGCTTGAAGCCCCGGCATGATGGGGGGCTCGAAAGCCAAGGCCCAGGCCGCGCATAGAACGGCGCTGATCAGATATTGCACGACCGCCAACAGGGTCGGCAGGCCGGTCCGGCTGGATGTGCGTCCAATCAGAATGATGTGGACGGCCCAGAACAGGCTGCTGAGAACGATCCAGGCATCCCCCTTTCCAAAGGATAGGTCGCCGCTGCCGCTCATCAAATAGGTGCCGACCAGAGACAGGCCGGCGGCGGGCCAGATGATGGGATGGGGCTTTTTTCGCAATATCAGCAGTTCGATCAACGGCACCATCGGTACATTCAATCCGGTCAGAAATCCGGCATTGGCGACCGAGGTCTCCTCCACCCCGAATTGTTGGGTCACGGATGCCGCGCACAGGACCAGGCCGGTCGTGACCATCATCCCCCAATCCTCGCGCCGCAAAGGCTCGCGTTTTCGCCGCCAATGGATGAGAGCGAAAGGCAGGACGACCAAAGCCCCCAGGAAAAGCCGGGCGGCGATGAAGGTGGCGGAACTGATGTGATCGGATCCAACCTTCTGGACGACAAAGGCCAATCCCCAGACGACGGCGGTCAGAACCAGCAACAGATTGGCGGCAAGGCGTGACATGAGTGGAGTTTTCCAAGCGAAGGGACGCCTTGCTCCGGACGCCGAACAAGGTATGGGCGAGGGCTGAAAATTGTGATCACATTTTTACGATATGATCACATTCGTATGAGTGTCAATCCCATCATCCGGTTAGCCAAGCCTGAGCGCCGATTGAGCCCGCCTTAGCGGAGCGCAGGAGTCATATGAAATCCTTAGGGGTTGAAGCGATAGTCTCGCGACAGGCCCTAAGGGCTTGGGGCGAAATTATCGCTCTAAGCCCTGAAGCCCGAGCGGCGCATGAGCCGGCCGAAGCCGGAGGCGCAGGCATCATATAAACCCTTAGGCTCTGGAGCGATTGTTTCGGCCCAGAGCCTAAGGATGAAAGCTCTGATTGGATTTCGGCATCGGAGTCCGGGCGTCGGATGGGATTTCGTGCGATTATTTCGCGACGAGCCCTAACGAAGGGTGATCCCGCCATGCAAGGTCCAGTTCACATCCCACAAGACAAGACACGATCGCCGCCTCAAGCCCGGCCGTTTTTTCCATCGCTTTCGGGCTATCGCGTGGATGTCTTGCATCGCGACGTCATTGCGGGCGTCACCCTCGCCGCCATCGCCATTCCCGAACAAATGGCCACCGCGCATCTCGGCGGGTTTCCACCGGAAATCGGCTTTTTCGCCTTTATCGCGGGATCCCTCGCTTTCGCGGTTTTCGGCGTCAGCCGGTTTCTCTCCGCCGGCGCCGATTCGACGATCACCCCCATCTTCACCGGCGGCCTGGTCCTGCTGGCGGCAACGGGAACGGCCGAATACGCCGGAATGGCGGCAATCGTCGCGCTGATCGTCGGTATCATACTGATCGGGGGAGGATTGTGCCGGCTGGGCTGGATCGCCGATCTTCTCTCCGGACCGGTCATCACCGGATTCCTCGCAGGCGTTTCGATTCATGTCATCGTTTCGCAGTTGCCGGGCCTTCTGGGAATTTCAATCACGGGCGAGCATGTGGTCCGTCGTCTCGCCGGCGTCCTGACCGGCCTCGATCGGACTAATCTCCATGCGCTTGCCCTGGGACTGGGAGTCCTTGTCTTCACGATTGCGTCCGATCGGATCACCCCGCGTATTCCGGGCGCGCTGATTGGTATCCTCGCGGCCACCGCCTGCGTCCTCGGATTTGGCCTCGAACATCGGGGAGTAGCCGTCCTCGGACCGGTGACCGGTGGACTGCCGTCCGTCATAGTGCCGGCAACCACTCCGGACCAGCTTATCCACCTCGTACCGCTGGCCCTGATCGTCTCGATCATCGTCATGGTGCAAACCGCGGCAACGACACGATCCTTTCCATCCGACCCCGGGGAGACGCCCGACGTCAATCGAGATTTCATCGGCATCGGCGTCGGCAATATCCTGGCCGGTCTGTGTGGCGCATTCCCGGTGAATGCCAGTCCGCCGCGCACCGCCATCGTGCAGGAAACCGGGGGCCGGTCTCAAATGGCCGGATTGATGGCGGCGGCCCTCGTTCTCGGACTCGTCACCTTCGGGAGCGGGCTCCTGTTCCATGTGCCGCAGGCGGCCCTGGCCGGCATCCTGATTTTCATCGCCTTCCGTATTTTTCGTATCCGCGACATGGTCGAGATTTATCACCGGACTTTCACGGAGTTCATCCTGGTCATCGTCACGATGGTCGCGATCGTGGCCCTGCCGATAGAAACCGGCGTCGCGGTCGGCATCGTGCTCTCGCTCCTGCATGGCATGTGGTCGGCGATGCATGCTCGCTTGATCGAGTTCGTCCACGTTCCCGGCACGTCCATCTGGTGGGCGCCGAACACCGACTTGAGGGGCGAGACGCTTCCCGGGGTGGTCGTCATCGCGTTCCAGGCGCCGCTTTCCTTCTTGAACGCCAATGACTTCAGGCGTGGGCTGCAGGATGCGCTCGAACGCCGCCCGAAGACTCCCGATCTTGTGGTTCTCGAGGCCGGAAATATCATTGCACTGGATTATACCGCCTCGAAAGTCGTCGCCGCGATCATCCGTCACTGTCAGGCCGCGGGCATCGCCTTCGCCGTTGCGCGTCTTGAATCGGTCAGAGCGCAGGAAGCATTCTCGCGGTTCGGCATCACCGACATTCTGGGCCGGGATCATTTGTTTCACAGCGTGGATGAGGCGGTCAGGACCTTGGCCCCGGCGGGGGCGAACAATTCACGGCCTGTTTCACGGGGATGAAGCATGAGTGTGACGCTTTTTTAAATCTGAATTCGTTGTCCCGACTATGGACTTCGGGCCATTGACCAACGCCCGACCACGGCCTACCTTTTTTATTCAGTCGATGGGGATGGGGTCCCCCGAAACCGCCCGCCGGGCTGATGACTCCTACCGCGCGAGGGATTGGCGGTGGGAGGCTTGCGACAAAAAGCCACCGCGGGTGGCTTTTTTATCGCCGCGAACTCCTCGCCCCTTTGACCAGAGGAGAAAAACGCCATGAGCACGATCGCCTCCATTTCAGCCCAGGAAATCCTCGATTCGCGCGGTAATCCCACCGTCCGCGTACATCTGTCGCTGGATGACGGCACCCGCGTGTCGGCATCGGTTCCTTCGGGCGCCTCGACCGGTGAACATGAGGCGGTGGAACTCCGCGACGGCGACAAATCCCGTTACGACGGCAAGGGCGTCCTCAAGGCCGTCGCCAACGTCAACGACAAGATCGCGGCCCGGCTGATCGGTCTGAACCCGGCCCGGCAGGCTGAAATTGATGCCCTGATGTTGGAACTCGACGGCACGCCCAACAAGGCCAGACTGGGGGCCAACGCCATCCTTGGCGTCTCCATGGCGGCGGCGCGCGCGGCGGCGCAGTCCGCCAGGCTGCCGCTTTACGCCTATCTCGGCGGACCCGGTGCGACCCGCCTGCCGGTGCCGATGATGAATATCCTGAACGGCGGAAAACACGCCGACAACAGCGTGGATTTCCAGGAGTTCATGGTCATGCCGATCGGCGCGCCGACCTTCGCCGAGGCGCTGCGTTACGGCGCCGAGACCTTCCACACACTGAAGAAAATCCTGGGCCGGAAGGGTTACGTCACCTCGGTGGGTGACGAGGGCGGTTTCGCCCCCAATCTCAAAAGCAACGAAGAGGCTTGCGAAGTCATCGTCGAAGCCATCCTGGCGGCCGGATACAAACCCGGCCGGGACATCGCCATCGCCCTCGATCCGGCCGCCAGTTCATTTTATTCCGACGGGATCTACAGCCTGGCCAAGTCCGGCCAGGGCAAGAAGACCTGCGACGAGATGATCGCGCTCTACGGCCGCTGGCTCGACGCTTTTCCCATCGTCTCCATCGAGGACGGGCTGGACGAGAACGACTGGAGCGGTTTCGCCAAACAGACCGCGGCGCAAGGCGGGCGCATTCAGATCGTCGGCGACGACGTTTTCGTGACCAACCCGGACTTCGTCCACCGGGGCATCGCCGAGAAGACGGCCAACGCCGTGCTGATCAAGCTCAATCAGATCGGCACCGTCAGCGAGACCATCCGGACCATCGGCCTCTGCCGGGAGGCGGGATGGAATTTCGTCATCTCCCATCGCTCCGGCGAAACCGAGGACACCTTCATGGCCGACTTCGCCGTCGCCATGGGCGGCGGACAGATCAAGACCGGCTCGGCCTGCCGCAGCGAACGCATCGCCAAATACAACCGATTGCTGGAGATCGAGGCCGAATTGGGCAAGGCGGCGGTCTTCCGCTCGCCACTCGCGTGAGCGCCGCACATCCTCGAACGGCGGGAATAAACCGATCCGAATATTGCTCATGATGAAAAAATGGCGGGAACCTGTCGATTCCCGCCATTTTTTCATAGGTCTTTCAGTCGGTCAGAAGGGAATCTCGTCGTCGAGATCCTGGGGCGCGTCCCAGCCGCTGCCCGCAGCGCCGGAACCGCCGCCGGCCGGCGCACGGGCCGGAGCCGGCTGACGCGGCTGGGCGCCGTAGTCGGATTCGCCGCCGCCATCATAGGCGCCGCCGCCGCCGCCTTCGCCACGGCCGTCAAGCAGCGTGAGCTCGCCCTTGAATTTTCCGATCACCACCTCGGTGGTGTATTTTTCCGCTCCCGACTGATCGGTCCACTTGCGCGTCTGCAAGGCGCCCTCGATATAGACCTTCGATCCCTTCTTCAGATACCGCTCCGCCACGTCGGCGACGCGATCGTTGAAGATGACCACACGGTGCCATTCGGTCTTTTCCTTGCGCTCACCGCTGTTGCGGTCCTTCCAGCTTTCCGAAGTGGCAACATTGAGATTGACGATCTTCGATCCGTCCTGGGCATGACGCACCTCCGGATCGCGGCCGAGATTTCCGATCAGAATGACTTTGTTGACGCTACCGGCCATGGGCCCCCGCTCCTTGAATGAGAGGACGAAATGTATCTCCCCCGGTGATGGACTGGGAAGCTATTTTTCGTCGTCCCGTCCGCTATCCGTCACCCGATCACCGATGGAGTGTTGGGAACAAAAATAGAACATTTTCATCAATGACGCCACCGCTTCCTCGTCATCCGCAAAATCCTCGCGCCGCCGCTGGTTGCGCCGGAACGGCAGGGCCCCTACACTCCTTTTTTCATAGAAGACTCCATCACTATCAGCAGAGGGAAAGAATGGCGATGATCCGGTTGCCTTTGGCGGCCGCCCTGTTTGGCAGCATTCTCATGGCCGGCTTGCCGGCAATGGCCGCAACGCCGATGAAGATCGGAGCGATCCTCTCGCTGTCCGGCGCCCTGGAGGATTATGGGGCGGCAACCCGCAACGCCGCCGAATTGGCGGTGGCCCAGATCAACGCGGCCGGTGGCGTACTGGGCCAGCCCCTGGCCTTGAACATCGCCGACGACCGCAGCGACGCGCAAGGCGCCGTCGAGGCCGCGCATAAGCTGGCCGGAAGCGAAAAGGTCAACGCCTTCCTGGGGCCGATGAGCAGTGCGGCCTATCTGGCCGTCGCCGGTACCGTGGCGATACCCGGCGGCTTGCCGGTCGTCTCCCCGTCGGCGACCGCCGCCAGCATCGACAGCCTGGACGGCAAGGGGCTGATCTTCCGCCTCGCCCCCTCCGATCTGCTGCAAGGGGCCGCCCTGGCCCAGGTGGCACGCGACAAAAGTTATCGCGCGGTCGGCGTCGTCTATCCCGACAACGATTACGGCAAGGGATTGGCCGACTCCTTCGGCAAAGCCTTCGCCAAGCAGGGCGGCAAGGTGACCGCAGCGGTTCCCTTCGACCCGAAACAGGCGGGCAGCCGGGGCGAGGTCAAAGCGGCGGCCGGCGGACGGGCCGAGGCCCTGCTGGTCATCGGCTATCCGGTCAATGGCGCCATCCTGCTGAAACAGGCCCTCGACGGCGGCCTGTTCAACAAGTTTCTGCTCTCGGACGGTCTTAAGGATCCGTCCCTCATCGAGGCCGTCGGGGGACAATTCCTCGACGGCGTGTCGGGCGCCACGGCCGCCCCGGCACCGGATGCCGAGGGATTCGTCGCCTTCCAGAAGATCTACGCCGGAAAATACGGTGATTCCTCGCCTGTCCCTTATGTCGACCGTGCCTATGATGGCGTCATGCTGCTGGCTCTGGCCGCCGAAAGGGCCAAGAGCACCGAAGGCGCCAAGCTCAAGGATGCGCTGCGCGACGTCGCCGGCCCCTCCGGCGAGGCCATCGGCCCCGGCGATTTCGCCAAAGCCAAGCAAATGATCGCCCAGGGAAAGAAAATTTCTTATGCCGGCGCCGCCGGTCCTTATGGGTTCGACGCCCATGGCGGGGTCTCCGGCAGCTTCGCCCATTGGCAGATTCAAGACGGAAAATTCGAGACGGTACGGGTGTTTACGCCGAAGCCGTGAATACCGCGCCGGCCATGAATGGGGGGATCGTCACGGAGGGACCGCGGTCAGACGTCAGCCATCGAATGGGTTGACCGCGTCCTCCGCAACGCCTATCTAGCCTAGGTTGGTCCCGTTCTGTTCTCAGTCTTTAGCGAGTGTCCATGACCTCCTTTCTCCGCGTGCGCGGCGCCCGTCAGCATAATTTGAAGAATGTCGACGTCGACATTCCCCGCGATCAGTTGGTGGTGATCACCGGTCTCTCGGGATCGGGAAAATCGTCGCTGGCCTTCGATACCATTTACGCGGAAGGGCAGCGTCGCTACGTCGAATCGCTGTCGGCCTACGCCCGGCAATTCCTCGAATTGATGTCCAAACCCGACGTCGATCTCATCGAGGGCCTGTCGCCGGCCATCTCCATCGAACAGAAGACCACCTCGAAGAATCCGCGCTCGACGGTCGGCACGGTGACCGAGATCTATGACTATCTGCGCCTGCTCTACGCCCGCGTCGGCATCCCCCATTCGCCGGCCACCGGCCTGCCCATCGAAAGCCAGACCGTCTCGCAGATGGTCGACCGGGTTCTCGCCATGCCGGAAGGCACCCGCCTCTATCTGCTGGCCCCGGTGGTTCGCGGACGCAAGGGCGAATACCGCAAGGACCTGCAGGATCTGCAGAAAAAAGGGTTCCAGCGGGTCAAGGTGGACGGGGAGCTTTACGACATCGACGATGTCCCGGCGCTGAACAAGAAGGTCAAGCATGACATCGAGGTGGTGGTCGACCGCCTGGTGGTGAAGGAGGGGATCGAAACCCGTCTGGCCGACAGTTTCGAGACCGCCCTCGACCTGGCCAACGGCATCAGCCTCGTCGAGGATGCCTCGTCCGGGGAACGGACCCTGTTCTCGGCCAAATTCGCCTGCCCGGTCTCGGGCTTCACCATCGACGAGATCGAACCGCGGCTGTTCTCCTTCAACAATCCCTTCGGCGCCTGCCCGGCCTGCGACGGTCTGGGCGTCACCATGCATTTCGCCGAGGATCTGATCGTTCCCGACGACACGCTGTCCTTGCGGGCCGGGGCGGTCGCGCCTTGGGCCGGGTCGTCGTCGCAATATTATCTGCAGACCCTGGAAAGCCTGGCCAAGCATTATCATTTCCGCCTCGACGCCCCCTTCCGCGATCTGCCGGAACCGGCCCGCCACGCCATCCTTTACGGATCGGGCAAGGAAGCCGTGCCGATGCATTACGAGGACGGCACGCGCACCTACGCGACCGAACGACCGTTCGAAGGGGTGATTCCCAACATGGACCGCCGTTTCAAGGAGACGGATTCCAGTTGGGTGCGCGAGGAACTGTCGCGTTTCCAGGTGACAGCCCCGTGCGAGACCTGCCATGGCGCCCGCCTCAAGCCGGAAGCCCTGGCGGTCAAGCTGCACGGCCTCGATATTTCACAGGTCTGCAACTTCTCCATCGCCGAGGCGCATTCCTGGTTTGCCGCGTTGTCCGATCACCTGAAACCGCAAAGCCGCGAGATCGCCCGGAGGATCCTGCGCGAAATCGACGAACGCCTGGGCTTCCTGAATGATGTCGGCCTTGAATATCTGACCCTGTCGCGCAATTCGGGCAGCCTGTCCGGCGGCGAATCGCAACGCATCCGGCTGGCCTCGCAGATCGGTTCGGGCCTGACCGGCGTGCTTTACGTCCTCGATGAGCCCTCCATCGGCCTGCATCAGCGTGACAACGACCGCCTGCTGGCAACGTTGCGCCGTCTGCGCGACCTCGGCAATACGGTGATCGTCGTCGAACATGACGAGGACGCCATCCGCACGGCCGATTACATCATCGATATGGGACCGGGCGCCGGCATCCATGGCGGCGAGGTGGTGGCCGAGGGTACCCTGGAGCAGGTCCTGCGAAACCCCGCCAGCCTGACCGGCCAATATCTGACCGGCGTGCGCGAGGTTGCCGTGCCGACCCGTCGCCGTCCCGGCAACGGAAAATCCCTGACGGTGGTCAAGGCGCGCGGCAACAATCTCAAGGACGTCACCGTCGGCATCCCGCTGGGCACCTTCACTTGCGTGACCGGAGTATCGGGCGGCGGCAAGTCGACGCTGGTCATCGAGACGCTCTACAAGGCCCTGGCGCGCCGTCTGAACGGCGCGCGCGAGCATGCGGCGCCGCATGAACGGATCGACGGATTGGAGAACATCGACAAGA
Source organism: Telmatospirillum siberiense (assembly GCF_002845745.1). GTDB lineage: Bacteria > Pseudomonadota > Alphaproteobacteria > Rhodospirillales > Magnetospirillaceae > Telmatospirillum > Telmatospirillum siberiense. Next base: position 105,845 of record NZ_PIUM01000022.1, read on the forward strand.
TCGTCGATATCGATCAGTCGCCGATCGGCCGGACGCCGCGCTCCAACCCGGCCACCTATACCGGGGCCTTCACCCCCATCCGCGACTGGTTCACCAATCTCCCCGAGGCCCAGACCCGCGGCTACAAGGCCGGCCGGTTCAGCTTCAACGTCAAGGGTGGCCGCTGCGAAGCCTGCCAGGGCGACGGCGTCATCAAGATCGAGATGCATTTTCTGCCCGACGTCTATGTCCAGTGCGACGTCTGCAAGGGCAAGCGCTACAATCGCGAAACCCTGGATATTACCTTTAAAGGCAAGAACATCGCCGATGTTCTTGATATGACGGTGGAAGAAGCGGCCACCTTCTTCAAGGCGGTGCCGGCCATCCGCGACAAGATGGAAACCTTGAAACGGGTGGGGCTCGGCTACATCCATCTGGGGCAGCAGGCCACCACCCTGTCCGGCGGCGAGGCCCAGCGTGTCAAGCTGGCCAAGGAACTGGCGCGCAAAGCCACCGGCGGCACTCTCTATATCCTCGATGAGCCGACGACGGGCCTGCATTTCGAAGATGTCAAGAAACTGCTGGAAGTCCTGCACACCCTCGTCGACGCCGGCAATACGGTGCTGGTCATCGAACACAATCTGGAAGTCATCAAGACGGCCGACTGGCTGATCGACCTCGGCCCGGAAGGCGGCACCAACGGCGGCCATATCGTGGCCACAGGGACGCCGGAAAAGATCGCCGGCGTGTCCGAAAGCTACACCGGGCAATATCTGAAACCCTATCTGTCGAAAGCCCTGAAACGAGCCTGAAATCTTCAGAGTGGCACCGACTCTAAGGCCCAGGCGCTAACTTAACCCCCGCCCGCTTTGCGGGCTAGAGGATTCACACATCGCTAATTTTGTCGTCTTATCAACATATTAAGCGTCATTGCGGTAAGAGGGGCAAAAGGGCGGGCACGCAGGTGCAGCAATTATCAGTTTCGTCATGGCCGGGCTTGTCCCGGCCATCCACGCCGGGGGATGGCACAGGCGCTTCCATTGAGGTCAGTCTATTGAATTAACATGATTTTTTTAAACCGTTCAAGCCTGAGAGGTTGCACGGCGTGGATACCCGGCACAAGGCCGGGCATGACGATTTCGAGTTTTGCTGCACCTGCGTGCCCGCCCTTTTGCCCCTGTTACTCATTGCGAGGAGCGGAGCGACGAAGCAATCCAGGCCGCCGGAAGGGCTGGATTGCTTCGCCTGAAGGCTCGCGAACGACGGCATTTCTCCCCGGCAAAGTCGAGATGTGTGAATGCCCTCTCCCACAAGGGGAGAGGGAATACTTTAGCTGAAATTGGGATCCTACGCCGCTCCGATGGCACAGGTCGTCTTGGTGCCCTCGTCCCAGCCGTCCCACAGGAAGTCTTCGTGGATGCCATCGGCGATCAACCGGAAGGCGAAGGCCACCTGTTCCTCGTAGAATTTGCAGAAGGCCCCCTTCTCCTTCATGCCGCCGTTCATCTCATGGGCTTCCGCCGGACAGGGCGAACCGCAGAAATGGCGGATCAGGCAGGTGTCGCAGCCCTTGATGTCCTCGACCTTGCGTTCGATGACCTTGCGGAAGGCCGGCGTTTTCAAGACCTCGTCGATCGGCTGGCGGAACAGGTTGCCGCCGTTGAACTCCGGCAGGCCGATGAATTCGCTGCAGGGAAACAAATCGCCGTTGGCGGCCAGGGCGAAGAAGCTGCGTCCGCCGCCGCAAGGCGAGATGTCGCACATCAGGCGCCTGGCCGTGGGAGCCAGGATGGCGATCAGGATGTTGGCGAAGTTGGCCACCACCAGTTTCCGCCCGGTTTCACGATAAAGCGCGTGGGTATGGCGCAAGGCCTTCAGGAAGGCCGCCGACACATCCTCGTCGCTGCCGCGCAAGTCGCGCGCCCTTGGTTGAGTGCAGCGGGTGACGTTCAGCATGCAGGCCGGCACATGCCGCTCATGCAGGAAGGACACCATATCGGTCAGATGGGGCAGGTTTTCCTCGGTCATCGTGCAGATCACGTTGAACCCGGGATAACCCTTCAACCGGTCGATGGCGCTGACCACGGCGGAGAAAACCCCCTCGCCGCTCCAGCGCCGGCGCGTGCGGTCGGCGATTTCGGGTACCGGACCGTCAAGGGATAAACCGATGCCGACGCCGTGGCCGGTCAGGAAAGCGATGGCGGAATCGTCCAGCATGGTGGCATTGGTCTGCACGCCAAAGCGGAAACGATCGCCGAAAGCCTCGATTCCGGCGAACACCGCCTCCCTGGCCAGCAGGGGTTCGGCGCCGTGAAAGATCACCTGGGGCAAACGTTCCTCGGGCATGTGGCCGCGAAAATAGCGATGCAGCGTCTCCAATGAATTGAGCAGCGTTTCCTTGCTCATATGCGTTCCGGAACGACGCATCTCCTCGGGGATGTAGCAATAACCGCAATTGAGGTTACAGCGTTCGGTCGGATTGAAATAGACGGCCGACGGTTTCAGGCGAAAGCGCAGCAAGTCCATTTCGCCGGCGAAGTCATCGCGGCTTTGTCGGAACGCCGCGGCAAGCTCGCCGCCCTTCTGCAATTCCTCCGCCCTGTCCTTGCGGACCAGACCCCAAAAGGCGGTGTCGGCGTCGACCAGGGCGACATGGGTGGAATGACCGATATCGACCGGCTGCAGGGAAGAAAGAGGAGCCCTCGCGGGCTCCCCCTTCGCCGACGGGTGCGTCTGCACCGTCATTGTTTCACCTGCTTGTCCATCAGCACGTAATGGGACAAACCGGTACCTTCCGCGTCGCAGGTCTTGCGGACGGCGATGATCTCAGGCCGGGAAGAGGCCTGAGGATCCTTGACTTCGATTTTAGTGGACTGGTTCAACGTAACCTCCGATGCACAAAGGGGACGTCGACCAAGCGCTATGCTTGACCGAAACCCTTTCCATCGGATTTCGCCCCCGGTTCATCAGATCCAGCAGGTCTTCTGGCTCTCGGATCAACCGTCGCTCGACACCTTCCCGGTGGAGTGGTCCCCACCAGTGGCTGGCTCATCGCCTTGTCGCCGACGTCCCCGATTACAGCGGCGGGACCGCCACGGAATTGCACCGTGTTCCGGGATACTGGATGATCCTGGATAAGATCAAAGGCCCCCATCTGTCAAGTCAGTCCGTTGCCCCCTCCAGGGCAATCGGGTGAACGCGCGCGAATCTGTTCTTCCGAAAGCAATTCTCGCCGCGATGGCGCGCTGAGCGGTGCGTCAGGAAAGCTGGCGTGATCCGGCCGGTGGAAGTCCGGCCCAGGTAAGGGGTAGCGCCCGCCTGGTAACGAGTGTTGCGGGGTCGTCGGTGACGGCGGCCGCGAAGCGTACACAGTGATTGTGCGGG
>NZ_PIUM01000023.1 GCF_002845745.1 Telmatospirillum siberiense
ATGACTGGCTACCTAAGCCCCGCATCCTTCATCCCTGGCCGAACCAGAGGTTCGCCGTCAAATACCCGAGGTGGGAGCCGTATGCGGGAAAGCCGCACGTACGGATCTGTGGGGGGGCGCTCAGCAATGAGCGTCCCTACCGCGATCGCCCCGAAGCTTTAGCGGAGGAAGCCCGAGGCGGACGGATGTCCGCCGCCCGGCGCCTGAGGGGCTAAGAATTTAAACCGGGACAAGCGCGTTCAGGCGATTGCCCCGGAGACGGATGGCCGGGCTTGCGGGCGGCTCCATCGGGGGCTATGTTCCTTTTCCTTTTTATGACGAAATAGCGTCGAGGCGCGCTAGGGAGACAGGCATGTTCAAGGGTTCGATCACCGCCCTGATCACACCGTTCCGTGACGGACGGCTTGACGAGGCGGGTTTCCAATCCTTCGTGGAATGGCAGATCGCCGAGGGAACCGACGGCTTCGTGCCGTGCGGGACGACCGGCGAATCACCGACGCTCAGCCATGAAGAACATCATCGGGTTGTCGAGCTTTGCGTCGAGGTGGCGAAGGGCAAGGTTCCGGTGATCGCCGGCGCCGGCTCCAATTCCACCGCCGAGGCGATCGACCTGGCCCGCCATGCCAAGAAGGCGGGAGCCGACGCCGCGCTGGTGGTCACTCCTTATTACAACAAGCCGACCCAGGAAGGCCTGTACCAGCATTTCAAGGCCATCAACGACGCCGTCGATATTCCGATCATCATCTACAACATTCCGGGACGCAGCGTCGTCGACATGAGTGTCGAGACGATGGCGCGCCTGGCCAAACTTGCCAATATCGTCGGCGTCAAGGATGCGACCAACGACATCATCCGCCCGCTGCGGACCCGTCTGGCCATTGGCTCGCAGTTCTGCCAGTTGAGCGGCGAGGACGCCAATGCCGTCGCTTTCCTGGCCCAGGGCGGGGTCGGCTGTATTTCGGTGACGTCGAATGTCGCTCCCCGGCTTTGCGCCCGTCTGCAGGACGCGTGGGCGGCCGGCGATTACGCGACCGTCTACGATCTGCGCGACAAGTTGATGCCGCTGCATGACTCGATGTTCTCCGAGACCAATCCGGCGCCGGTCAAATATGGGGTCAGTCTTCTCGGCAAGAGCGACGGCACCCTGCGCCTGCCCCTGGTCGAGATCAGCGAGGCCAACAAGCAGAAGGTGAAATCGGCGATGCAGGCCTTGGGGTTGATCTGACCATGGGGCGTCCGGCCTTAATCGCGGGCAACATCGCCGTCGAGAATCGGCGGGCGCGTCATGACTACAGCATCCAGGAAACCTTGGAGGCCGGTATCATGCTGGCCGGAACCGAGGTCAAAACCCTGCGGACGGGGCGGGCCAATCTGGCGGACGCCTTCGCCGGACAGCAGGAGGGTGAACTCTATCTGTTCAACGCCTATATCCCCGAATATCAGGTGAAGACGGTCTTTACCCATGAGACGCGCCGGCCGAGGAAATTGCTGGTTCACCGGAAGGAGTTGCGCAGGCTGCTGATGGCGGTCACCCGCGAGGGGATGACCCTGGTTCCCCTGTCGATCTTCTTCAATCCGCGCGGAATCGCCAAGGTGCAACTGGGCTTGGCCAAGGGGCGGAAGACTCACGACAAGCGCGCCGCCGAAAAGGAACGGGACTGGCAGCGCGACAAGGCGAGACTGATGCGCGACCGCGGATGATCCTCGCTCCCGCGCATGGTTTGCGAGGCTTTTCTCTGGAGGGAACGGCGTTATGGATGATCCGCCGAGATGCGCCTGGGATTTTTCCTTCGTCGGCATTGATGGGCAGCCGTTACCCCTGGCCCGCTATCGGGGCTCGGCCCTGCTGATCGTCAATACAGCCTCGAAATGCGGTTTTACGCCGCAATACAAAGGGTTGGAAGCTGTTTATGAGACTTATCTGGAGCGGGGCCTGACCGTTCTGGGGGTGCCCTGCGACGATTTCGGCGGACAAGAGCCGGGTGATTCGGAGGAAATCCTACAATTTTGCGAATCGACCTACCGGGTCCGTTTTCCGCTCACCGAAAAGGTCAAAGTGAAAGGTGAGGGGGCTCATCCTTTCTATCGTTGGGCGGCGCGGTCCTTCGGTCCGTGGGCGAAGCCGCGATGGAACTTTCATAAATATCTGATCGCCCCGGATGGTCGGTTGGCCGATTGGTTCTCAACCGTGACAAAACCTACATCACCCAGGTTTATCAAGGGGATCGAAGCCGTTCTTCCTCGATAATATTAGGGTGGAACTGGCTGTCAGACCAGTGTCCGTAGACAGGATTTGAACGGCTGGTCATCCTCGATGATGTGCTTGATCAGCAGATTCGAAAGGAATTCCGCCTTGTCGCACGTCTGATCGTGCAGCAGCGCCCCGCTTTTATAGGGTTCGATGAACCGCTTCAATTGCTGCATCACCTGCTGATGACGGGTGGTGTGGCCGAGGCGATCCAGATAGTCGTGGCGGTCGAGAAGAGTCTCCTCGCGCTGGAAATGCGCCTCCATCTGCGCGACCACCTGATCGAGGATGATCCCCAGGGCGCGGGTGTCCACGCCGTATTCGGCCTGGGTGAAGAAGTGGTTGACGGTATCGACCAATTTCTTGTGGTCGTCATCCAGACCGGGGATACCGATCTTGTAGGCGTCCGTCCACTCGATGACCATGGTGTCTCTCCCACCTGTCCTCAATGTTATTTTTCTCTCAGATGGGCATTATCTGACTAATAACCAGGAGGGGGCTCGCCTTTTTTATTTCCGCGTTGCAGCAACGGCGCTGTCGAAGACTTGATGGAACATCGCCTCGGTCAATCGTCGTGTGTTCGTATTGAGCCGCGAGCAATGATAACTGTCGACTAAAGTAGGACCGTCCGGAAGAGGGTGTATGGCGCCATGGGCGAAGGGGTAAGCATTTTTCTTGAGTTTGCGGGTGGTCAGGACCGCGTTGTGGGCGATGCCGCCGAGGGCGAGGATGACCCGCAGACGGGGCATGGAGGCTATTTCCTCGATAAGGAAGGGGCGGCAGGATTGTTCTTCCTCTCCGGTGGGGCGGTTGGCCGGGGGTACGCAACGGACGGCGTTGGTGATCCGGCAATCGATTAGTTCCAGCCCGTCGTCCGGGCGCTCGTCATAGACGCCGCTGGCCCGGCCTTTGGCCAGCAGGGTGCCGTAGAGCAGATCTCCCGCCCAGTCGCCAGTGAAGGGGCGTCCGGTGGCGTTGGCTCCGCGCAGGCCGGGGCCGAGGCCGACGATCAGCAGGGATGCGTCGAGCGGGCCGAAGGAGGGGACCGGCGCATTATGCCAGCCGGGATGTTTGATCCGCATTTCCTCGCGGAAGGCGACAAGACGGGGGCAGCGCGGGCAGTCCCGCCCGGGTTCATGATTTTGAGCCATGAGGGCCGTCAGTCGTCGAAATCGGGAGAGTCGGGGTCATCGCGATGGGTTTGCGCCGTCCTCGCTATGGCCGATTCCAGATCCTGCAGCTCGACGAAGGTATCCGCCTGGCGGCGCAGTTCATCGGCGACCATCGGCGGCTGGGAGCGCACGGTGCTGACCACGGTGACGCGCACGCCCTTGCGTTGAACGGCCTCGACCAGGCGCCGGAAGTCGCCATCGCCCGAAAACAGCACGACATGGTCAAGATACTGGGCCATCTCCATCACATCGATGGCCAGCTCGATATCCATGTTGCCCTTGATCTTGCGCCGGCCCGTCGCGTCGGTGAATTCCTTGGTCGGCTTGGTGACCATGGTATAGCCGTTGTAGTCCAGCCAATCGACCAGGGGGCGGATCGGCGAATATTCCTGGTCTTCGACCAGGGCGGTGTAATAGAAAGCCCGGATCAGACGGCCCTTCGCGGCGAACAGATCAAGAAGACGTTTATAGTCGATGTCGAAGCCCAGGGCCCTGGCGGCGGCGTAAAGATTGGAGCCGTCTATGAACAAACCGATACGTTCTTGGGAATAAAAAACCATTGTCATGATATCTCACTGGATCAAAAGGCGTTCCGCAACAATGCTCTGCGGTGGTCTGGAATAATGGTTAACGTAAGCGTCAAGATCGGCCCCCGCAAGAGGAAGCCGGGAGAGTCCGCATGGTGCCGATAGCCGATCAGAACCTCATTCTCATCGGCCTGGGCGCCAATCTTCCCAGTTCAGCCGGCTCGCCCCGTCAAACCCTCGAGGCGGCGCTGGACCATCTGGCCGCCCAAGGGGTGCGCGTCACCCGCCGCTCCCGCTTCTGGCGGACCAGACCGGTGCCGATATCCGATCAGCCCTGGTTCGTCAATGCCGTCGCGGCGGTCGAAACGAATTTATCGGCTGCGGCGTTGCTCGACCTGCTGCACGCCACCGAAGCGGCGTTTGGTCGCATGCGCACGGTGGTCAACGCCGCGCGCGTGCTGGATCTTGACTTGTTGGCCTATGGGACGCAAGTCATGGATGACCAGCCGCGTCCGCTGGTTCCTCATCCAAGGATGAGTGGGCGCGCCTTCGTTCTTCTGCCCCTGCGCGATATCGCGCCCGGCTGGGTTCATCCGGTCAGCGGCGAATCGCTGGAGGCGATGATCGCCGTGCTGGAGGATGATCAATATTGTATCGCCGAGGATGAAAGGGGGCAGGTATGATACCGGGACATGACCGGAAGGTGACAGCGACCTTGCTTTCATTCACACGAAAAAATATATATCCTGACCAACTGCGCCTTTGCCTGGAGAAGTAATGAGATGGCCCGAGTTACGGTAGAAGATTGCGTCTTGAAGATCCCCAACCGCTTTGAACTGGTGATGCTGGCGGGGCAGCGGGCGCGCGATATTTCCTCGGGCGGGCAACTGACGGTCGATCGCGACAACGACAAGAACCCCGTGGTTGCCTTGCGCGAAATCGCCGACGAAACGGTCAATCTCGACACTCTTCGCAATTCCCTGGTGCAGGGTCTGCAAAAGCATGTCGAGGTCGACGAGCCGGAAGAGGACGAGATCGACGTCCTGGCCACCCGCGAACTGGCGCTCGACGCCGGCGCCGGGGCGATTGACGAGGACATGCTGGAAGAAGGCGGCTTGTCCATCCATGAAGATGGCGCGGATATCGAAGAGCCCGGTAATTTCGACGACGAGTGACGGACTGATGCCGTTGCCCAAAACCGTTGCCGGGGTGACGGCCATTGAACGTTGAGTTTCACAGGCAAGGCCCGAGGGTGCTTTGGCATCGGTCGGGCCTTGTGTTCTAAAACTGAGGATAGTCTTGTCCATCGGTGCGGGTGACCGCCAATGATGCGCCAGTTCGAATTGGTCGAACGCGTAAAGTCCTACGATCCGACGGCGGACGAGGACGCTATCAACCGCGCCTATGTTTTCGCCATGAAGCAGCACGGATCGCAGCTTCGCGCCTCGGGCGATCCTTATTTTTCCCACCCGATCGAGGTGGCCGGCATCCTGACCAAATACAAGATGGATGCGGCCTCGATCATCACCGCGCTTTTGCATGACACCATCGAGGACACGCCGGCCACCGTGGCGGACATCACCAAGATGTTCGGGGCCGAGGTCTCGCGTCTCGTCGATGGCGTGACCAAGCTTTCGCGCATCGAACTGCAGTCGGATCAGTCGAAACAGGCCGAGAACTTCCGCAAGCTGGTCCTGGCGATGTCCGAGGACATCCGCGTGCTGCTGGTCAAGCTGGCCGACCGGCTGCACAACATGCGCACGCTCCATTACATCCGCAATCCCGACAAGCGGCGGCGGATCGCCTTGGAAACCATGGAGATCTACGCTCCACTGGCCGAACGCATCGGCATTTCCGAGGTGAAGAACGAGCTAGAGGATCTGGCCTTCGCCGAATTGCACCCCGACGTGCGGGGGTCATTGGTGGCCCGTCTCAATTTCCTGCGGGAGAAGGGCGGCGACCTGATCAGCCGCATCCTCGACGAGCTGCGCAAGATCCTGAAGGAGGCCGACGTCGATGCCTCGGTGTCGGGCCGCGAGAAAACGCCTTATTCGATCTGGCGCAAGATGCAGCTCAAGAACGTCGCCTTCGAGCAGTTGTCGGACATCATGGCGTTTCGTGTTCTCGTGGGGTCGGTCGAGGATTGCTACCGGGCTCTCGGCGTCATCCACAGCCACTATCCGATGGTGCCGAACCGTTTCAAGGATTACATCTCGACGCCCAAGCCCAACGGCTATCGCTCGCTGCATACCGGTGTTTTCGGCCCGGAACGGCATCGAATCGAGGTGCAGATCCGCACCCAGGACATGCACGAGGTTTCCGAACTGGGCGTCGCCGCCCATTGGTCCTACAAGCAGGGCATGCGTCCGGCCGACGACGGCAAGCAATATCGCTGGCTGCGCGAATTGCTCGACATCATGGAGCATGCCTCCAATCCCGAGGAATTCCTCGAGCATACCAAGCTTGAGATGTTCCAGGACCAGGTGTTCTGTTTTACCCCGAAGGGCGATCTGATCGCCCTGCCGCGCGGCGCCTGTCCCGTCGATTTCGCCTATGCGGTGCATTCCGCGGTGGGCGATACCTGCGTGGGCGCCAAGGTCAATGGCCGGATGATGCCGCTGCGGACGCCGCTCAACAACGGCGACCAGATCGAAATCATCACGTCGAAGGCGCAGACGCCGAACCCGACCTGGGAACGCTTCGTCGTCACCGGGCGGGCTCGGGCTCGCATCCGGCGTTTCATTCGCACCCAGCAGCGCGGCCAGTACATCGACCTGGGCCGGGCCATCCTCAATCGCGCCTTCAAGCAGGAAGGCTACGAGTTCACCGAGAAGGCCCTGGACGGGGTCTTGAAGATCTTCAAGGCGGCCTCCGTCGAGGATCTGGTGGTTAGCGTGGGCGAAGGCGGGCTGACGGGGCGCGAGGTGGTCTCGGCGGTCTATCCCGAACTGAAGACTTCGCAGCAGAAAGCCCAGCACAACCCGGACAACGTCGTCGCCCTGAAGCGCGCCAAGGCCAAGCCGCAGACGCCCGCCATGCCGATTCGCGGACTGATGGCCGGCATGGCCATGCATTTCGCCGGCTGTTGCCATCCGCTGCCCGGAGACCGCATCGTCGGAATCGTCACCACCGGAAAAGGGGTGACCATTCATACGATCGATTGCGACAGTCTCGAACAGTTCGCCGAGACTCCCGAGCGCTGGCTCGATCTGGCCTGGAACCAGGCTCCCGACGATGGCGAGATGCATATCGGCCGGATCAGTCTGGTGGTGGGCAACGAGGCGGGAAATCTCGGCAGCCTGTCCGTGGTGATCGCGAAGAACCTCGGGAATATCAGCAATTTGAAGGTTACCAACCGCAACGCCGATTTTTTCGAAATGATCATCGACGTCGAGGTTCGCGACGTCAAACATCTGACCAATATCATTGCGGCTTTACGGGCGACGCCCTCCATCAATTCAGTCGAGCGGGCGCGGAATTAGAGTTTTCCGTTTGGAAATTGGGGATAGAATGACTGGTTCGCTGCGTTTGGGTGTCAATATCGACCATGTCGCCACCATTCGGAATGCCCGTGGCGGAAAACATCCCGATCCGGTGAGGGCGGCGAGTCTGGCTGCCGATTCCGGCGCCGACGGCATCACAGCCCATCTGCGTGAGGACCGCCGTCACATTTCGGACGATGATATCGACCGGTTGATGGATGCGATCAATCTGCCGCTCAATCTGGAAATGGCTGCCACGCCCGAAATGGCGGAAATCGCCCTGCGTCACAAGCCGAATGCCGTCTGCATCGTCCCTGAGCGCCGCGAGGAGCGGACCACCGAGGGCGGTCTCGACGTGATCGGTGGTCAGGCTGCCTTGCGCCCCCTGGTCGGCGCCCTGGGCGAGGCCGGGATCCGCGTTTCCCTGTTCATCGAACCGGACCTGCGGCAGATCGACGCCGCCCGCGCGGTGGGCGCGCCGGTGATCGAATTGCATACGGGAGCCTATTGCGACGCCGCTTTCGGCCCGCATCGCGAACGTGAACTGGCCCGTGTCGTCGCGGCGGCGGCCCATGCCGAGGCGGTGGGGCTCGAATGCCACGCGGGACATGGTCTCAGCTTCGAGACGGTGCTGCCGATCGCGCAGATTCCCACCATCGTCGAGCTGAATATCGGCCATTTTCTGATCGGTGAGGCCATCTTCATCGGGTTGGAGGATGCGATCCGCCAGATGCGACAGTTGATGAACCAGGCTCGGGCCTGACAACGCGGATTTTTCCCTGTGATTCTCGGATTGGGCAGCGATCTCATCGATATCCGGCGCATCGAGAAGACGCTCGATCGCTTCGGCGATCGTTTCATCGCGCGCGTCTTCACCGAGCAGGAACGGGCCAAGGCGGAGCGGCGGGGCGGCACGGCGCAGGGGCGCGCCTCCACCTACGCCAAGCGTTACGCGGCCAAGGAGGCCTGTGCCAAGGCGTTGGGGACCGGTTTCCGCAGTGGAGTTTTCTGGCGCGATCTGGGGGTCGTCAATTTGCCCTCGGGCGCGCCCACCCTGACGCTGAGCGGCGGCGCGGCGGCGCGGTTGGCTCAGATGGTGCCGGCGGGAATGACCGCCAGGATCGACCTGACCATGACCGACGAATATCCGATGGCCGAGGCGGTGGTGATCATCTCCGCCGTTCCGGCGGCGTAAAGGCGACGATCCCTACACCAACTCTCGGTGATCGGAGCCGATCACCGAGCCCTCAACCGCCGGGCGGGGTGCCTCCGAAACCGTTGCTTGGCCATGCTCGGCCTTCGGCCCGCCTGCGGCGTCGTTTGCCCTTCGGGCTGCTAAGGCTTCGCGCCAACGCCCTGTGCGCTTCGCGCACATTCCCGATAATTGCCGGCAAGGCCGGCGGCGGCGCGGGCCCTCAACGGGCCAGGCCAAGTCTCGATGAGTCATCCTCATCGAGACTTGGTATTAATCGACGATGAACAGCTTGGCCCCCGTCGCGGTGAACGAACGGTGGGCTTCGGCATTGTCGGCCACCTGATAGCTCATTCCGGGTTTCAGGACGAACCGCCTTCCATCGCGCAGTTCGGTATGCAGTTCGCCTTCCAGGCATAGCAGAATGTGCCCCTTCGAGCACCAATGGTCGGCGAGATAGTCCGGCGAATATTCGACCATGCGTACGCGGATGGAACCGAATTGCCGCGTGCGCCAGAAGGCTGACCCCCGCTCGCCCCGATGTTCTGTTTTTTCAACCGCCGACCAATCGGTCGTCGCGAAGGCTATTCCCGTCATGTCCATCAAAGGCTGCTCCACACTGTCGTGGCCGCCATGATACGCGGGAAACGAAGCCGCAAACGTGAAAAACGGCGGCCGGCGTCTCGTTCAGCGGCCGGCCAGCGCCAATTGCTGGACAGTGGGGGAAGCGGGGGAGCCAACCAGATCATGAACATGGATGCAGGCCCCACCGGGCTGCCCGCAACCGCTGGCGGCATTCAATCCGACGAAGGCGAAGAAGCAGCCGATCGCCAGGGCGCAGGCGCCATTGGCCAAATGGCCGGTGATGGTTCTGGGATGGGGGAACAGCATGGCATCCTCCTTGTTCATAAACAGAACATAACGTGAACATTATTTGTCGGCAAGGGGAAAACGCAAGCCCTTATCCATCATTTTGTTGTGCCGTTGGAGCCGGGCGCCCTAATGTTGCCGCGCCATGCAATCCTCGACGCTTGCCCCCTTTCGAATTCTTTGGCTTCAGGCCGGTAGTTGCGGCGGCTGCACCATGTCCGCGCTGGGAGCCGAACCGGCGGGCCTGAGTGAAACCCTCGAGCGGGCGGACATATCCTTCCTCTGGCATCCTTCCTTTTCGGAGGAGGGGGGCTCCGAGGTTCTTCGCCTGCTCGAACGTTGTCGCGACGGAGGGCAGCCGATCGATGCCCTTTGCATCGAAGGCGCCTTGCTGACCGGACCGAACGGCAGCGGAAAATTTCAGATGCTGGCCGGCAGCGGCCGGTCGATGATCTGGTGGGTGCGGGAACTGGCCAAGCGTGCCAGGTTCGTGGTGGCGGTCGGCAGTTGCGCCGCTTTCGGCGCCATCCCGGCGGCGCAGACGGTACCGACCGAGGCGACGGGACTTCAATATTGCGGCGAGGAGGACGGAGGGCTGCTGGGAGAAGGGTGGCTTTCGCCCGGCGGGTTGCCGGTGATCAATGTGGCGGGATGCGCGCCGCATCCCGGCTGGCTGGTCGAAACCCTGATGGCGCTGGCATCGGGGGGGCTTCAGGCGGCCGATCTGGACGGTTTCGGCCGGCCGCGTTTCTGGGCCAATCATCTGGCCCATCATGGCTGCGCGCGGAACGAATATTACGAGTTCAAGGCCAGCGCAGCGGCGCCGTCCCATCTCGGATGCCTGATGGAGAATTTGGGATGCAAGGGGACGCAGGCGCCGGGCGATTGCAATTTCCGAATGTGGAATGGCGGTCGGGCCTGTCCCGATGCCGGCTACGCCTGCATCAACTGCACTTCGCCGGGCTTCGAAGAACCCGTCGGAGCCTTTCTGGAGACACCGAAGGTCGCCGGGATTCCCATCGGTCTGCCAGTGGATATGCCGAAGGCTTGGTTCGTCGCGCTGTCCGCCCTGTCGAAATCGGCGACGCCGGAGCGGGTGCGCAAGAACGCCCGCGAAGATCATGTGCTGGTGCCTCCGCGGCGCCGGTCGCCGTCATGAGGATATGCCGGTGAGCGAGACTTCCCGCAAGCTGACCCTGGGGCCCTTCAACCGTGTCGAGGGCGATCTTGAGGTCAAGCTGGAGATCGACGACGGTCGGGTGGCCGGCGCCTTCGTCACATCGCCGATGTACCGCGGATTCGAACAAATCCTGGCTGGACGCCCGGCTCTCGACGCCCTGGTGATCGCCCCCAGGATCTGTGGAATCTGCTCGGTCTCGCAGTCGACCGCCGCCGCCAGGGCGCTTGGCGGGGTGATGGGGCTGGAGGCTCCGGCCAATGGCAGGGCCGTGGCCGATCTGATTCTGGCCTGCGAGAACGCCACCGACCACCTGACCCACTTTTATCTGTTCTTTCTGCCCGATTTCGCCCGCGCGGCCTATCAAGGGCGGGAGTGGTACGCCGAAGCGCTGAAGAGATTTCAGGCCCAGTCCGGAGAGGCGGCGCGGGCCGCTCAGAAGGCCAGGGTATCGTTCCTGCATGTCATCGGGATACTGGCCGGAAAATGGCCGCACAACCTCGCCTTGCAGCCCGGAGGGGTGAGCAAATCGGTCGATATGGGCGAGCGGATGCGGCTGCGTGCCGCGCTGGGCGAATTCCGGACGTTTCTCGAAACGCGGCTGTTCGCCGATTCGCTGGAACGGATCGCGGCTCTCGACGGGCCGGCCGATCTGGAGGCCTGGATCGCCGCCCGGCCGGCCGGCGAAGGAGATTTTCGCTTCTTTCTGCATATGGCCGAGGAGGTGGGGCTTGCCGAGGCCGGCCCCGGTCCGGCGCGCTTTTTAAGCTATGGCGGTTTCGCAGGAGCGGATGGCCCCCTGTTTGCCGCCGGGATGTGGCGCGATGGCGAATCGCGGCCGCTCGAACTTTCCGGTCTGCGGGAGGATCTGAGCCATGCCTGGATGAACGGGGCCAACCTTCATCCGGAGCAGGGCATCTCGATGCCCGATATCGACAAATACGATGCCTATAGCTGGTGCAAGGCGCCGCGCCTGGATGGCGTCAGCGCCGAGGTCGGCGCCTTTGCCCGCCAGATGGTGGCAGGACATCCGTTGATCCGCGGATTGGCCGCAAGGACCGGCGGGCGCGGCACGGTCCGCGGGCGGGTCATCGCCCGTCTGCTCGAATTGGCGCTTCTGGTGCCGGCGATGGAACGCTGGGTTCAGTCGCTGGCCGAGCCCGGCCCTTATTGCCGGGATGGCGATATTCCCGACCGGGCCGAGGGTGTCGGGCTGGTCGAGGCGGCGAGGGGCGCCCTGGGGCATTGGCTGGCGGTGGAGAAGGGGCGGCTTTCCCGTTATCAGATCGTCGCGCCGACCACCTGGAATTTCTCGCCGCGCGACGGAACCGGCGCGCCGGGCCCTCTGGAGGAGGCCCTGGTCGGCGCGGCCGTGGCGCCGGGCGAGGATTTTCCTCTGACGGTCCAGCACATCGTGAGGTCCTTCGACCCTTGCATGAATTGCACGGTGCACTGAAAATTTATCGTTTAAAATAAGTATGTTGTCTTGAGATCTTCGGAAAGTTTCCGAAATTCACGCCGGCCTCACCGATGAGCCACCTCACCCCGATCACCGGTCGCCCTGAGCGGGTCGACCTCATCGGCCGCGTCGATCGCCCTTTGAGCGTCCGCCAGCCAGAAGTGTTTCTTGTCGGACCGTGCCCACCGGCCCCCCGGATTGGCATGCTTGTAGAGGGCCATTGCTGCGGCCAGAACACGCTGATCGACCGTGTCTTCATCCGGCAGGCGGAGGGAATCTTTTTTGGCCATCTCTCGACATCTTCCTTAATCAAGCCCTATTCGGCAATTTGCCATTTTCAACGTACCGTGGACCCGATGAATTCCATGGCGCGCCCATCATCTCACCGGCCGGGGAGGGTGGCAATGGGAACGGTCGCAACTCCTTTGGTAAAACTGTCCTATAATCTATTGATGTTGTTGTATTAATTTCCGTTTTCATCGCCATATCCCGCCGATGATCCCGGTTCTCCGCCATTCCCGGGACCAGACGACGGTGCCGTCGCCCGTCAGCGGGCACCTGCGGGTTTCCAGTGGGGGGAATTTTCTTTCCACCCCGCACCATCGCCCTGGACTTACGATAGCAAAGTAACTTTCCATAAGTGGTATAAACCCTTCCATACCGAAGGGTTATTTGCTTTCAATAATTATCTTAAGATGATATATAACTCATTGAATAAAATTACATAAGCTCTCCCAGCCGAAACTGGCCCAGCTCTTGCGTATGGATGGGTGGTTCGTGAGACCGTCGCGGTCCGCAGTCGGGAGGTTCGGGTTTGTCTGGCTACTTTCTTATCAGCACCATGCCGGCGCGCCGTTCCATGGGGACGATGCCCGAAGCCTGTCCCGGCGACGTCGCGTCCGCATCGGAACGGACCTTATCTGTCAGTTTTGACCATTTTCCCGCCGACGGTACGCGCCGGGGCGGTGAATCGTTCTTCGCGTGAGTAGAGAGAGGTTGGGAATATGAACGACGACATCTTGAACGCGATCGAGACGAGGCTGGGGCTTTCACGCCGTAGTTTCATGCAGTTCTGTGCGGCCATGGCAGCCACGATGGGCTTGCCGAAGGGCGCTGACGCAGCGATCGCCAACGCCATTGCTTCCTCCACGCGCCCGCCGGTGATCTGGCTGCATTTCCAGGAATGCACGGGCTGCACCGAATCGATGCTGCGTGCCGAACATCCCGCCCTCGATAAGCTGATTCTCGAGATCATCTCCCTCGATTATCACGAGACGCTGTTCGCCGGCGCCGGCCACCAGGCCGAAGCCGCGCGCAAGGCGTCGATGGCCGCCAACAAGGGCAAGTATGTCCTGGTCGTCGAGGGTGCCATTCCGATGAAGGATGGCGGCATCTACTGTAAGGTCGGCGGCCATACGGCGCTCGATCTGGTGAAGGAATGCGCGGCCGACGCCGCCGCCGTCATCGCCATCGGCTCCTGCGCCGCCTGGGGCGGCATGCCGTCCTCGGCCCCCAATCCGACCGGCGCCGTCGGTGTCGACGAGATCATCAAGGACAAGCCGGTGGTCAATATCCCCGGTTGCCCGCCCAGCCCCTACAACTTCCTTTCGACCGTCGTGCATTACCTGACCTTCGGCAAGCTGCCCGAACTCGACGGCAAGGGACGGCCGAAGTTCGCCTATGGCCGGATCATCCACGAGAACTGCGAACGCCGCCCGCATTTCGATGCCGGCCGCTTCGCCCAGGAATTCGGCGACGAAGGCCATCGTCTGGGCTATTGTCTCTACAAGCTGGGCTGCAAGGGCCCCGAGACTTTCGCCAACTGTCCTTCGATTCTCTTCAACGACATCGGTAGCGGGAGCTGGCCGGTTGGGACCGGCCATCCCTGCATCGGCTGTTCGGAGAAGGGCATCGGCTTCACCAAGCCGATCCATTCCCTGGCCGAGCCGGTTTACATCACGCCGCCCGAATCCTACGCGCGGATCGTCGAGGAACAAGGTCAAGGGATCACCCTGGCGTCCGGTGCGACCATGGCCGTCATCGGTGGCCTGGCTGTGGGGGCCGGTGCGAAATTCGCCGCCAACCTCGGCAAGAAAAAGCCGGAAGACTCGTCGATTGGGAAGGAATGATCCCATGGCTTTCTCCAGACGAAATTTTCTCAAGGGAGCGGCCGCTGGCAGTGCCGCCGCGGCTTGCGCCGCGGCCACGACCACACCGGCCGAGGCCCGCGAGAACCTGACCATGCCGCCAAAGGCGGTCGGTCTGCTCTACGATTCGACCATTTGCGTCGGATGCAAGGCCTGCGTCGTCGCCTGTCGCGACGCCAACGACACCCATCCGGAGTTCTCCACCGAGGAGAAGCTCTGGGACAATCCGCTCGACATCTCGGGAAAGACCATCACGGTCATCAAGATGTATTCGGAAGGGACCGGGCAGCACAAGGACCAGGAGAAGGACGGCTTCGCCTTCATGAAGCGATCCTGCCTGCATTGCGTCGATCCGTCCTGCGTGTCGGTTTGCCCGGTCACCGCCATGACCAAGGATCCGGTGACCGGCATCGTCAGCCACGAACCGGCCGATTGCATCGGTTGCCGCTATTGCATCGTGGCCTGTCCGTTCGCCGTGCCGCAGTTCGAGTTCGACAAGGCCTTCCCGAAGCTCCTGAAGTGCCAGTTGTGCAAGCATCGGCAGGCCGAGGGCAAGATTCCGGCCTGCGCCGAGGTGTGCCCGACCGGCGCGACGCTGTTCGGTCCGGTGACCGCCTTGAAGGAAGAGGCCGATCGTCGTCTCGCCGTGCCGGCGGGCAAGCCGAACACCTTCGCCCGCAAGACCGTCGGTTCGCCCGACGTGCATGAGCATCCGAACGCCGCTTACGTCCAGCATGCCTACGGGACGACCGAGATGGGCGGCACCCAGATGTTGCTGCTGTCCGGCGTGCCCTTCGAAAAGATGGGCTATCCGAAGCTGCGCGAGCGGTCCTACGCCTCCGAGGCGGAGACCATTCAGGAAGGGATCTATCACGACCTGATAGCCCCGGTGGCCTTGTTTGCCGGCCTGCTCTACGTCGCCCGCAAGAACACCAAAAACCATGATGAGGAGGAATAACCATGTCCAAGGCTGCTCCTCTCGGCGGGTCCTATATCACCAAGACGACGGTGATCACCGCCATCCTCACGGTCATCATGGGCGCTTTGTTGCTCTACCGCCTCGTTTTCGGTCTGGGCGCGGTGACCAACCTGTCCAACGGCTACGGTTTCGGCCTGTGGATCGCCTATGACGTGTTCATCAGCACCGCCTTCGCCTGCGGCGGCTATTCCATGGCGATCCTGGTCTATATCTTCAATCGGGGCGAATACCATCCGCTGGTCCGTCCCGCTCTGATCGCCAGCGCCTTCGGCTACAGCCTGGGCGGCATGTCGATCATGTTCGACGTCGGCCGTTACTGGAACGCCTGGCATCTGTTCCTGCCGGGATGGGCCAATCCCACCTCGATCATGTTCGAGGTCGCCTGCTGCATCGCCGCCTACTGCATGGTGTTGTGGGTCGAGTTCGCTCCGGCGATCGCCGAAAGATTTGCGCCGCCGAAGGTGGTGGCCATCTTGAAGAAGACCGCCTTCATTCCGATCGCCATCGGCTGCCTGTTGCCGACCATGCATCAGTCCTCCCTGGGCTCGCTGCTGATCCCGGCCGGCTATCTGGTCCACCCCCTGTGGCAGAGCAATCTTCTGCCGGTGATGGCGCTTTCGTCGGCCATCTGCATGGGCTACTCCATCGTCATCTTCGAAGGCAGCCTGGTCACCGAAGCCTACAATCGTCCCAGCGAGGCCCATATGCTGGGCAAGATCTCGCGCCTCATCTCCGGACTGCTGATTTTTTATCTGGTGGTCCGCTGGGGCAATCTTGCCTACGCCGGCAAGCTGGGCCTGGTCCTGACCTCGGGCAAATATTCGTTCTTCTTCATCCTGGAGAACCTGCTGTTCGTCCTGCCGGTCATCCTGCTGGCTACGCAGAAGAACCGGGTCAATCCGCAGCTTCTGTTCATCGCGGCGGTTTCCATGCTGCTGGCGGGCGCCCTTTATCGCCTCGATCTGGTTCTGATCGCCTATGGCCGCGAGGGATGGCATTATTTCCCGTCGGTGGGCGAGATCCTGATCACCGTTGGCTTCGTGGCCCTGGAGATTTTGGGCTATATCGTCTGCGTGAAGCTGTTCCCTGTTCTGTCCAGTCATCACCCTGCCCATGGCAAGGGTTCCCACACCGTTCTGCGTGCCCCTAGCGCGGCCGCGACGACCAACGAGTAAAGAGGAGAGTTGCCGTGGCGACGAGAATTACCATCGACCCCATCACCCGTATCGAAGGACATCTGCGCGTCGACGTGAATGTCGAGAACGGGAAGGTCAACCGGGCCTGGTCTTCGGGCCAGATGTGGCGGGGCATCGAGCAGATCGTGCTGGGTCGCGATCCGCGTGACGCCTGGACCATCGTGCAGCGTATCTGCGGCGTGTGCACCACCGTGCATGCGATGGCCTCGGTGCGTTCGGTCGAGGACGCCCTGAAGCTTGAGGTTCCGCTCAACGCGCAGTACATCCGCAACATGATCATGAACGCGCACTCCATTCATGATCACATCGTTCACTTCTATCACCTGTCGGCCCTCGACTGGGTGGACGTGGTCTCGGCCTTGAAGGCCGATCCGGCCAAGGCCGCGCAGCTGGCCGAAAGCCTGTCGGACTGGGAAGGCAACAGCCGCCATGTCATGGCCGACGTGCAGAACCGCCTGAAGACCTTCGTCGGTTCCGGCCAGTTGGGCGTGTTCACCAACGGTTATTGGGGCCATCCGGCGATGAAGCTGCCGCCGGAAGTCAACCTGATGGCGGTGGCGCACTATCTGCAGGCGCTTGAAGTCCAGCGTTACGCCAACAAGATCGTGGCGACCCTGGGATCGAAGACCCCGCACATCCAGAACCTGGCCGTCGGCGGCGTGTCCAACCCGATTTCCACGGACAGCCAGTCGGTGCTCACCGTCGAGCGCCTGCTGCTGATCAAGGAGATGATGGACAAGCTGGGCTCGTTCATCCGCAACTGTTATCAGGTGGATGTGGCCGCGGTCGGCGCCTTCTATTCCGATTGGACGGCCATCGGCGCCGGCGTCACCGATTATCTGTCGGTGCCCGATATGCCGATCGACACCAAATGCACCAAGTTCATGACGCCGGGCGGCTTCATCAAGGGCGGCGATCTGTCGACCTACAAGCCGATCACCTCCTATGCCGACAGCTATTTCCGGGACGGCGTGGCCGAATCGGTCAAGCATTCCTGGTACAAGTATTCGGCCGGCGCCGGTGCGCTTCATCCGTGGAAGGGCGAGACCACTCCCGCCTACACCGACTTCCAGGACGACGGCAAATATTCCTGGGTCAAGTCGCCGACCTTCTACGGCAAGCCGGCCCAGGTCGGTCCGCTGGCCAATGTGCTGTGCGGCGTCGCCGCCGGACATCAGCCGACCATCAGCCATCTGAACCGGATGATCGACACGGTCAGCCAGTTGTCGGGAACCAAGCTTCCGATCTCGGCCCTGCATTCGACCATCGGCCGTCATGCCGCCCGCGCCGTACGCTGCGGCGTGGTCTATGAAAGCCTGCAGGCCAACTGGCAGGCCCTGATGGAGAACATCGCCAAGGGTGACGTGGCGACCTTCAACAAGCCGGTCTTCCCGAAGGGCGAGATCATGGGTGTCGGTCTGCACGAAGCGCCGCGCGGCGTGTTGTCGCATTGGTCGGTGATCAAGGACGGCAAGATCGCCAACTATCAGGCGGTCGTGCCCACCACCTGGTTGGCGGCGCCCCGCGGCGAGGACGAGGCGGTCGGCCCCTACGAAGCCTCTCTGCTGAACACGCCGGTGGCCGATCCCGAACGTCCGCTCGAGGTTCTGCGTACCGTTCACTCGTTCGACCCCTGTCTTGCCTGCGCCGTCCATCTGACGGACAAGGAGAACAAGACGGTCGTGCAGGTGAAAGCGCTTTAACCAGGGCGATCGTTTGAGATAGTCTTGCACAAGGCTCGCGGTCGCCCGCCCAACGTGGTGACCGCGAGCTTTTTTTCGGGTGAGAGAAACATGCGCGTGGTGATTCTGGGAATCGGTAACATCCTGATGTCGGACGAGGGCATCGGTGTCCACGCCGTCGAGGCGTTGCAACAGCGCTTTCTGCTGCCCGACAATGTCGAGGTGGTCGACGGCGGCACCACGGGAATGGAATTGCTGCCGGATCTGCAAGGCGCGCACGATCTGATCGTTATCGACGCGGTCAGGGTCGGCGCGGCGCCGGGCAGCGTCGTCCGCCTGGAGGGCGAGGAGGTGCCGGCCTTCTTCAAGACCAAGCTGTCGCCCCATCAGGTGGGGCTCTGCGATGTGCTGGCGGCCCTGCGTTTTTCAGGCGGTGCGCCGGAAAGGGTGGTTCTGATCGGCGTCCAGCCGGTGTCGCTGGAGATGGCGATGGAACTGTCCCCCGATGTGGCGGCGAAGATGGACCGGGTGCTGGAACTGGTGACCGAGGAATTGGCCGCCATTGGATCGCCGGCGCGGGCAAGGGTGTGAAGACGGATGTGTACCGCAATCCCCTCTCGCGTTCTTTCCATTGACGGCGATATGGCCCGGGTGGAATGTTTCGGGGTCGAGCGTTCGGTCAGCCTGATGCTGATGAACGAACCCGTCGCGATCGGGGATTTCCTGACTATTCAAGCGGGCACTTTCGCCGTCGAGCGGGTGCCCGAGGAATTCGCGCGGGAGGCTTTGGCCTATTTCGCTCAAGCCATCGACGACGCGGAAACAAATACGGTTTTAACCCCTTCCTCGTGACGGGAAGGGTTTATCGAGACGTCCTTGCATGCCCGTTGAAGGTGCCATCCATATCGATCTCGCCGTTGCGGATGGATCGTTTTCCCATGTCGGGATCCGCAATCGGAGGCTGTTGACCGCCACCCGGCCGCTGGTCGGCCGGGTGGCCGACGATGTCCCCGGATTGATCTCCCGCCTGTTCTCCATTTGTCGCATGGCCCAGGGGTTGGCTGCGGCGGAAGCCGTCGAACGGGCCAGAGGGCTCGTTCCCACGCCCGCGCAGGAAGCGGCGCGGCTTTTTCTGATCGCCGGGGAAACGGTGCTGGAGCACGCCGGCCGCGCCTGTCTCGATTGGGCGCAGTTGCTCGGAGAACCGCCGGCCATTGCCGTTCTGAAATCCTTGCGCGGGACCCTGGTCGATCTGCATCGGCTGGTCTATCCCCAAGGCGATTGGGCAAGGCCGGGGGGCGGCATCCTGCGGATCGACGAGGAGGCGTTGCGGCAGGCCATGGCGAGCGTCGCCGCCGGGCTGGGCGAGGTCGTCTTCGGGACGTCCGTACCGGAGACCGGTGCCGCCTGGGTTTCCTGGTCGGCCGCCGGCGAGACCGTCGCGGCCCGTCTGGCGGCCCGTCTGCTCACCGATGGCTTGGCGGGATTCGGGGCGGCCGAGGTGCCGGCGTTGCCCGTTCTCGATCGTGACCGCCTGAATATCCGTCTGGAGAACGACCATACGGGCGAGTTCATCTGTCAGCCGGATTGGGACGGGCGTCTGTTTCACACCGGTCCCTTGGCCAGGCGGGCCGATCATCCGTTGGTGGCGGATATCGTCGCCGGTTTCGGTCCAGGCCTTTTGGCCCAGATCGCCGCCAGGGTTGCCGAATTGAGCGTTCTTTTGCGTGAAATGCAGGACTTTGGTCATGGTCTGTGCAATGATAGCAGCTCGCAGTCGATGCCTCCGGCGGTGAGCGGCTTGGCCGTGGTGGAGGCGGCCCGTGGGCGCCTGGTCCATCGGGTGGAAGCCGGTGGAGATATCGTCACGCGCTATCAGATCCTGGCGCCCACCGAGTGGAATTTCCATCCTCGGGGAGCGTTCGTGCAGGGATTGCAAGGCCGGCCCGCCGGTCCTGATCCGAAAGCGCGGGCGGCCTTGCTGGTCGCGGCCCTGGACCCCTGCGTCGCTTGTCAAATCGAGGGGCCGTGATGCATGAAATGTCGCTGACCGAGGGTGTGCTCAGGGTCCTTGAGGAACAGGCGGTGGCGCAGAGCTTCAGCCGGGTCAAGATTCTGTGGCTGGAAATCGGGGAATTGTCGACAGTCGACCCGGAGGCGCTGCAATTCTGTTTCGAGGCGATCCGCGTCGGAACCCTGGCCGAGGACGCAAGGATGGAAATCATCCGTATTCCCGGCCAAGCCCTTTGCATGGACTGCGGCAAGCAGGTACATCTGAGCGAACGTTACGCGTCCTGTCCCGAATGCGGCGGTGAAAAGCTGCAGGTCAGTGGAGGCGACGAGATGCGAATCAAGGAATTGGAGGTGGAGTGATGTGCACGGTGTGTGGCTGCGGCAGCCAGACGGACCAGCAGGCCGATCACCACCATCATGATCATGGTCATGATCACCCGCACGCGCATGGCCATCATCATGACCATGACGACGGCCATCATCATGATCACGATCATGGTCATACGCATACTCATGACCATGACCATGACCATGTGCGGGAGGAGGGGGCCGACCTGCATTTCGGTCACGGCCCGGCCGGAGCCCATGTGCCCGGCCTGAGCCAGGCCCGCATGGTCAAGATCGAACAGGACATCCTGGGCTACAACAACGGTTATGCGGCGCGCAACCGGGCGGCTTTCGCCGAGGCCGGCATTCTCGCCCTCAATCTCGTCTCCAGCCCCGGATCGGGAAAGACGACGCTCTTGTGCCGGACGGTCAGCGACGTCAAGTCGCGCTATCCCGTGGCGGTCATCGAGGGCGACCAGCAGACCAGCAACGATGCCGACCGCATCCGCGCCACCGGCGCACCGGCCTTGCAGGTCAATACTGGCAAGGGTTGTCATCTGGATGCCCATATGATCGGCCGGGCCGCCGAAAAGCTGGGGGTGCC
The DNA here is from genome assembly GCF_002845745.1 of Telmatospirillum siberiense. GTDB lineage: Bacteria > Pseudomonadota > Alphaproteobacteria > Rhodospirillales > Magnetospirillaceae > Telmatospirillum > Telmatospirillum siberiense. The sequence continues at coordinate 21,076 of NZ_PIUM01000023.1, forward strand.
TGAGGATTCGACGTTGTTCATCGAGAACGTCGGCAATCTCGTCTGTCCCGCCGGCTTCGATCTGGGCGAGGCGGCCAAGGTGGTGATCCTGTCCGTCACCGAGGGCGAGGACAAGCCGCTCAAATATCCCGACATGTTCGCCGCCGCCGAGGTGATGCTTCTGAACAAGGTCGATCTGCTGCCCTATCTCACTTTCGATGTCGAGCGCTGTATCTCATTCGCCCGCAAGATCAATCCCGAGATCGCGGTGCTCAAGGTCTCGGCGACCACCGGCGAGGGGCTGGAGGAGTGGTATCGGTGGATCGACGGCAAGCGTCAGGTCGTGTTGGCCAATCGGGTCGCCGCGCTGGAGGCCAAGCTGGCCGACGTGCGCAATCAACTCGCGGCGAAGTGAACGGTTTCAGTGGCACCGGCGTCCCCGCCGGTGATGCGGCGAAGCCGGACAGGCAAACACCGGCAGGGACGCCGGTGCCACCGATTTCTCAATGCGGGAACCGAAAAGAAAAGGAAAGACTTCCATGTGTTTGGCTTTACCCGCTCTGATCAAGGAAATGCTGCCCGATGACCTGGCCGTGGTCGAATTGGGCGGTGTGAACAAGGAGATTTCGCTCGCCCTGGTGGAAGGCGTTTCCGTCGGCGACTACGTGATCGTCCATGTCGGCTACGCCCTGTCCAAGGTCGATCCGGAAGAGGCCGCGAAGACCCTGGCCCTGTTCGCCGAAATGTCGGCGGCCGCGCAATGAAATACATCGACGAATTCCGCGACGGACATCTGGCCCGCAAAATCGCCGCCACCATCGGCGCCGAGGCCTCATCCGACCGCAGCTACTCCCTGATGGAGTTCTGCGGAGGGCACACCCATGCGATTTCGCGCTACGGCATCGAGGATCTGCTTCCCGCCAACGTGCGCATGATCCATGGGCCGGGGTGTCCCGTCTGCGTATTGCCCATCGGACGGGTCGACGACGCCATCGGCATTGCCCGCAGGCCGGATGTCATTCTTTGCATCTACGGCGATCTCCTGCGCGTTCCCGGCTCGAACCGTCTCAGTCTGATGAAGGTCAAGGCCGAGGGCGCCGACGTCCGCATGGTCTATTCCGCGGCCGACAGTCTTGTCGTCGCCAGGGAAAATCCGGGCAAGCAGGTTGTCTTCTTCGCCATCGGTTTCGAAACCACGACGCCGCCCACCGCCCTGGTGATCCAGCAGGCCAAGGCGATGGGACTGGCCAACTATTCGGTATTCAGCAATCACGTTCTAACGCCGTCGGCGATCGCCACCATCCTGGAAAGCCCGGAGGTGAGCCGACTGGGAACGGTGCCGCTGGACGGTTTCATCGGCCCGGCCCACGTCTCGACGGTCATCGGCAGCCGTCCCTACGAACCCTTCGCCGAAACCTATCGCAAGCCGGTCGTCATCGCCGGTTTCGAACCGCTCGATGTTCTCCAGGCCATCCTGATGCTGGTGCGTCAGCTGAACGATGGGCGCGCGGAGGTGGAAAACGAATTCAGCCGGGCGGTCACCAGGGACGGAAATCTGAAGGCCCAGGCCATCGTCGCCGACGTCTTCGAGTTGCGCCCGACATTCGAATGGCGCGGTTTGGGATACGTGGACAACAGTGCCCTGGCCATCAGGGAAGCCTACGCCGACTTCGACGCCGAGCGCCGGTTCTCCATTGAAACCCGGTCGGTGCCCGACAACCGGGCCTGTGAATGCGGCACCATTCTGCGCGGCCTCAAGAAACCGGCCGACTGCAAGCTGTTCGGCACGGTCTGCACTCCGGAAAGTCCTATGGGGTCCTGCATGGTCTCCGCAGAAGGGGCCTGCGCCGCCCACTGGACCTATGGCCGCTTCCGTCAGGCCAGCTAAGGGCCTGTTGGAATCGACAGGCCCTTAAGCCCGAGCGGCGCTTCCCGCCCGCCCTTAGGGTTTGGAGCGAAGCCCCAATTGGAAATATTTGAACCACCAGGGCGCCAAGAAGAGATGAATGCCGCCAAAGCCTTCGCTTGGGGCCTTGGTGATCTGGTGGTCAACCTTCAAATAACGAGTATCGAATGACGACTCTTCAGCGCAAAGGACCTTCCCTCGATTTCAAGAACGGCCGCGTCGATCTTACCCATGGGGGCGGGGGACGGGCGATGGCGCAACTCGTCGAGGAGTTGTTCATCGAATGCTTCGATAATGACGCGTTGCGACAGCGTAACGATCAGGCTTGCCTGGCGGTCGAGGCGGGGCGAGTGGTGATGACCACCGACGGCTATGTCATATCGCCGCTGTTTTTTCCCGGCGGCGATATCGGCTCGTTGTCGGTCCACGGTACGATCAACGACGTCGCCATGGCCGGCGCCGTGCCGCTGGCCTTGTCGGCCTCCTTCATCATCGAGGAGGGATTGCCGCTCGCCGACTTGAAGCGGATCGTCATCTCGATGGCCGCGGCCAGCAAGGCGGCGGGTGTTCCGGTGGTGACCGGCGACACCAAGGTGGTTGAAAAGGGCAAGGGAGATGGTCTGTTTATCGCCACCACCGGCATCGGGCAGGTTCCCGAGGGGGTGCGCATTTCCGGCGATTTGGCGCGGCCGGGCGATGCCATTCTGATCAGCGGCACCATGGGCGATCATGGCGTCGCGGTGATGAGCCTGCGTGAAAGTTTGGGTTTCGAAACGACATTGCATTCCGATTCGGCCGCGCTGCACGGCCTGGTCGCGGACATGGTGGCCGCGGTGCCCGCCATTCATTGCCTGCGCGATCCGACGCGCGGCGGTTTGGCTTCGACCCTGAACGAACTGGCATCCCAGTCGGGCGTCGGCATGCGGATCCGGGAGGCCGATATCCCGATTCGCCAGGAGGTGAGGGGGGCCTGCGAACTGCTGGGGCTCGATCCGCTTTACGTGGCGAACGAAGGAAAGCTGATCGCCATCGTGCCCGGCGAGACGGCCGAGCGCCTGCTTTCGGTGATGCGGTCCCATCCCCTGGGCAAGGACAGCGCGATAATCGGCACCGTGGTCGAAGATTCCCACCACTTCGTCCAGATGGAAACCAGCTTTGGCGGCAATCGCGTCGTCGACTGGCTGGCCGGCGAACAATTGCCGAGGATTTGTTGAGGGCGGTGGTCCTCGCGGAATTTCATCCGCCATGGCGGAAGCGTCCGGAAATGACGCGGTTATTTCCGGACGGCCCCGCCAGCGAAAATTACTTTCATTAAAAATCAATGGATTGGCAGAACAAACCGGGCACGATCCGCGCTTTCCCGACCGATTGATCGGGAGGGCGCCCGACGGGAACAATACGAGAAAATCGAGGACGTTGGAGACCCCGGCGGGAGCGGCGCGGCAAGGGATGCGATACCATTTTTATGGATTCGATCCAACTTGCGGCGCGGCACGCTATAATCCCAGCCAAGAGATACCGAAAGGCGTGGGCGTCGCCGTTCCAGGCGGCGCAGCGTAGAAAGCCGGTGAAACATTCATGACCAAATTGCCCATTGTTCTGGTAATCGATGACGAGGTGCGCTCCCAGGAATCCCTCCGGCGCGTGCTTGCCGACGAGTTCGAAGTGTTGTGCGCCTCCTCGGCCAGCGAGGCGGAGGCGTTGCTTGAGGTCGAGATGGTTCATGCCATCCTGTGCGACCAGAAGATGCCCGACCGCACCGGCGTCGATTTTCTGAAGACCGTGCGTCATCGCTGGCCCGATCCGGTCCGCATGATCATTTCCGGCTTCACCGATTCGGAAGACATCATTGCCGGCCTGAACGAGGCGGGGATCTATCAATACATCACCAAGCCATGGGATCCGGTCGAACTGATCCAGACGGTCAAGGGGGCCGTCCGCGCCTTTCAGCTTCAACGCGAGAACCAGAACGCCAGCATCGAAATCCGCGTGGCCACGCAGACGCTGCAACAGATCGTCGCGGTGAAACGCGGCGTGCTGAAAAGTCGCTATGGCTTCGAGCGCATCGTGCGCGCGCCGAACAGTCCGATGGCCGATGCCATCCGGACGGCTGAAAAGATCGCCGGCTATGACATCTCCGTATTGATCACCGGCGAATCGGGAACCGGCAAGGAATTGCTGGCCCGGGCGCTACATTACAATTCACCGCGCGCCGACAAGCCCTTCATCATCGAAAACTGTGCGGCGCTTCCCGATCAATTGCTCGAATCCGAGCTGTTCGGCTCGAAGAAGGGGGCCTTCACGGGGGCTTACGAGGACCGCATCGGCCTCTTCGAACAAGCCGACGGCGGCACCATTTTTCTAGACGAAATCGGCGAGACCTCTCCGGCTTTTCAGGTCAAGCTGCTGCGCGTTCTGCAGGAGGGTGAAATTCGTCCCCTGGGTGCCCGGCTGACCCGCAAGGTGGATGTGCGTGTCATCTCGGCGACCAACCGCAATCTTGAGGCGGAAGTCCAGGCCGATCGTTTCCGTCGCGATCTTTACTACCGCCTGGCCGCCTTCCGCTTGCATCTGCCGGCGTTGCGCGACCGGCCGATGGACGTTCCGTTGCTGGCCGAATTATTGTTGGACGAGACCACCAAGGCGTTCGGCAAGGTCATTAGTGGTTTTTCCGACGAAGTGCAGAACCGGCTCAAGACCTATGATTGGCCGGGCAATGTGCGCGAGTTGCAAAACGAGATCCAGAGGATGGTGGCGCTGGCCGAGCATCCGGTGATTTCGGCCCATCTGCTGAGCCCGGCCCTGCAACGTTCGCAGACCAATTGGGAAGACAAGCCTTCCTCCGACGGTCCCGTGGAAATCACGGCCGGCGAGCGCTTGAACGGGGGGGCGGGCAATACGCTGCGCGAGCGGGTGGAGACCCTGGAAGAGGAAATCATTCGTGACGCCTTGAACCGCCATCGTTGGAATATCAGCCGGGTGGCCGACGAACTGGGGTTGTCGCGCGTCGGGCTCAGGGCCAAATTGCAGCGCTACGGGCTGGAAAGGATGAATTGATGTCATGGGTGAGCCGTCCCAGCCTCCCGCCGACGGCCTAAGGGCCGGGAGCGGAATAGAAGCTTCCGATCCTGAGACCAGCGCGGCCGAGGCCGCCTGGATCGAGGTGATCCGCAAGATGGACGAGGTCTATTCCGACCTCATCCGTTACGAGGTCGACCTCGAACAGAAAAATGCCGCGCTGGAGCATGCTCAGCAGTTTATCGGCAGCGTCATGGCCTCGATGTCCGACATTCTGGTGGTTTGCGACCAGAAGGGACGCATCCTGCAGGTCAACCCGGCGCTGCTGAGCCTGACCGAATTCACTTTCGACGACCTTTTCAACCAGCCGCTGACCGCACTGCTGGCCGAAGAGGATGCCCAGGTCTTCCGGCCCGGCGGCATCGTCTCCGAGCATGAGGCGCGGCTGAAAAGCAAAAGCGGCGGTTATACCGATCTTGTGGCGATGAATTGCTCGCCGCGTCTGGAGCGCCAACGCGGGATGCCCGGCATGGTCATCGTCGGTCGGCCGGTCGGCGAACTGCGGCGGGCCTACCAGGGGCTGCACGACGCCCATCTCGACCTGAAGCGGGCCCAGCTTCAGCTGGTGCAGGCGGAAAAGATGGCCTCGCTCGGCCGTCTGGTCGCCGGGGTCGCCCACGAACTCAACAATCCGGTGAGCTTCGTCTACAGCAACGTCTATACGCTGTCGCGCTATCGCGAAAAGCTGGTGCGCTATATCGACGCCGTGCATGGCGGGATGGATCATGCGGAGCGCGAGGATCTGCGCGAGCAATTGAAGATCGATCAGTTACTGAAAGATTTCGATCCGCTGATCGAGGGCACGCTGGAAGGGGCGCTGCGGATCACCGAGATCGTCAAGAACCTGCGACGGCTGTCTTTCGTCGATCCGACCGAGAACCAGAAGGTCAATATCGCCGAAGTCGCCCGCAACGCCATGCAATGGGTCCGCCGCTCGGGCAAGCAGGTGATCGCCCTGGAGGACAATCTTCCCACGGAGCTGCTTGTCGAGGGGATCGAAGGACCCCTGCATCAGGTTTTCGTCAATCTGATGCAGAACTCCGTCGATGCGATGAAGAACGTGCCCCATCCCAAGATCGCCTTGTCCGGCCGGCGTCTGGGATTGCAGGTGCTGGTGGTCATGCGCGACAACGGCCCCGGCATCGCCGCGGAAAATCTTTCGAAGATCTTCGAGCCGTTCTTCACCACCAAGGGCGTGGGAGGCGGCACCGGTCTCGGCCTTTGGGTCACCTGGAGCATCATCCGCGATCACGGCGGCAAGATCGAGGTGTCCAACAGCCCGGACGGCGGTGCCGCCTTCACCATCATCCTGCCGGCGGGATGAGCTGTCCGCCAATCAGACCGCGAAGCCGAGGTCCTGCAATTCCGAGCGCAGCTTCGTCGCCGAAAGAAACCGAATGGCGTGGAAGCCCAAGGTGGCGGCGGAGGCGATATTCTCCGCATTGTCGTCGATGAAGACGGCATGGTGGGGCGCCGCGATGTCATATCGTTTCAGCAGACGGTGAAAGATTTCGGGATCGGGTTTGCGGAGCCGTTCCCGGCCCGAGACGACGATGCCGCGAAAATAGTTCAGGAACGGAAAGCGGCTTTTGGTCAGTTCGAAGGTATCCTCCGACCAGTTGGTCAGAGCATAGAGCGGCGTGCCCTTCCGGTGAAGGGTCTCCAGGATCCCCACCGTCTCATCGATGGTGCCGCCCAGCATCTCCGGCCATCTTCCCCGGAAGGCACGGATGTTCTCTGCCTGTTCGGGGTGGCGGGCGACCAGTTCGTCGATCGCTTCCGACCAGCTGCGGCCGGCGTCCATCTGGTCATTCCATCCGGGGGTGCAGACGTCCGCGAGGAAACGTTCCATCTCCTGTTCGTCGTCGAACAGCTTTCTGTACAGATATCTCGGATTCCAGTCGATCAGAACGCCTCCGATATCGAAAATGATCGAAGACGGCGTAATGTTCGGGGACAAATCGCTCTCCTCTTTCCATTATTTTTAGCGGTTCCCCGTTTTTCCGGGGATGTCGACTAAAACACCTGAAGTGTGGCTTTTCCAGGATATCTTGGCGCGAGAGACTCCCGTTCCCGATTGACGGGACGGTTCCATTGTTCATACTAAGTGGACATTCGATGGGAATGGGGTCTCCCGAAACCGCCGAAAGGCTGATGACTCCTACTGCGTAGTTACCGCGCGGTGGGGAGTTGTGCCAACCTGCCGCCATCCATCACGATGGGGCTGGTGTTTTCATGCCTGCACGTCATTCGGCACCACGAGGACTATGAATGACTTATCTTCTCGTCGCGGTCGGGGGGGCGATCGGATCCGTCCTCCGTTATTGGCTATCCAGCCTGATCGCCAACTGGTTCGGACAAACCTTTCCATGGGGTACGCTGGTGATCAATATCACCGGTTCGTTCGCCATCGTCTTCTTCGCCACGCTGACCGCGCCGGGCGCCCGCTTGTTCGTACCGGGCGAATGGCGGCAATTCTTCATGGTCGGCATCTGCGGCGGCTACACCACATTCTCGTCGTTCAGCATGCAGACGTTGGTTCTGGCCCAGGGCGGCGAGTGGTTTCATGCCAGCATGAACATCGTGTTGTCGGTGGTTCTTTGCCTCGTCGGCGCATGGCTGGGGGCCGTCGCCGCGAACCTCGTGACCGGCTAATGGAGGACTCGTCCATGACACTGCCCAATGCCGCCCTGCTGCTCAGGATTTATCTTGGGGAAAGCGAGCGATGCGGTTCCAGTCCGTTGTATGAAACGCTGGTCATGAAAGCCAGGGAGCTTGGTTTGGCGGGGGCGACCGTATTGCGTGGCCCGATGGGCTACGGTCATTCGGGCAAGATGCACACGACGAAGATTCTCGACCTGTCCAGCAATTTGCCCCTGGTCCTGGAGATCGTCGATACCCGTCCAAAGATCGAAGCCTATCTGGAAGCGGTCAAGGATCTGCTGGTCAGCACTCTGGTGACCCTGGAGAAGGTTCGCATCGTGCAATACGGAGAAACGAAGCACAAGATCGACATCTGATACCGGCGGGCGCCTCATGCGCCATACCGATAACTACACGGGATCGAGGGGAGGGCGTCCGGCCAACACGGCGGCCACATTGTCGAGCGCCGTGAAACCCATCTGGTTGCGGGCATCCGTCGTCGCACTGCCCATGTGCGGGGCGAGGAAGACATTCGGCAGTTTCGCCAGGCGCAGATCGAAATTCGGCTCCTGCCGATAGACGTCGAGACCGGCGGCGAACAGATGCCCCGATTCAAGTGCTTCGATCAGGGCGTCTTCGTCGACCAGGGAGCCCCGGGCGGCATTGACGAAGACCGCGCCGCGCGGCAGCCGGTTGAAGGCCTCCCTCGTCATCAGCGTTTTCCCGCCGGCGGGCAGATGCAGCGAGAGGATGTCGCAGCGCGGCAGCATGTCGGCGAGATCGCTCACATATTCGGCGCCGTCTTCGAGCTCGGGAGGAAGGCGGGTACGGTTGTGATAGAGGATGGGCATGTTGAAGCCCCGCGCACGCCTGGCGACGGCTCGGCCGATCCGGCCCATGCCGACGATACCCAGCGTCTGGCCGTTGACCCGCTTGCCCAGCATGTCGGGCATGCCGAACGACCGGCGCCAGCCTTTCCGCATGATTTGGTCGTATTCGGAGGCGCGGCGGCAGGCGGCCAGGATCAGCATGAAGGAGAAGTCGGCGGTACATTCGGTCAATGCGTCGGGCGCGTTGGTGACGATGATGCCGCGAGCATGGGCCGCTTCCACATCCATGTGGTCGTAGCCGGCGGTCGGGTTGGCGATGATGCGAATGGTTTCGGGCAACTGGGCGATGTCGGCTGCCGAAAAACCGGATTTCTTGCCGATTATCACCGCCGGATTGCCCAGTTTCCGACAGAGGCCGAGGACCGCCGGCACGTCCATATCGTCTTCGGCGATGACGGCGTTGAATTCCCGGCGGGCACGTTCCTCGACGGCATCCGGCATGCGCCGCGCGACCAAAAGTCCGACCTTGTCCGGCTTCGCATTCATGGAGATCTGTCTTCCCTGGGCAGTCGTTGGTTCCGCGGGGATGGGGAACACCGGCTGGCATTCTGGAGAGACGGTGGGGAGAGTCAATGTCGGTCGATGCTGTTGACTATGAATGACTATGGAAATTTACTCGGGAAGGATCATCGGTATCCATTAAAACGGAACCCATCCATCTATGATTTCGGATGCGGGGTGCCGTTTGTCCCCGCATCACCTCAGTCTTGTTGGTCGCGATATTCCCGGCAGGCCTATTCCAGGCGTTTCAAAAGGGCGACCTCCTCGTCCAGTTTGCCGAGCGCGCTCATCTGTTGGGCGACGGCGTGGCTCAATCCGGACAGGGTGCCTTCGATCTTGCCCGTCAGCGAGACGATGGAGTGGACCTGGGTGATCGCCTCGTCATAGCGGATTTCCGACTGGGTGAAACGGCTGCGTGCCGTTTCGATGGTTTTTCCCAATCCGGACAAGGCCTCTTCCATGCCATTGATCGACGACTGGGTTCTGCTCAGGGAGGCCTTGGTGTCATTGGCCAGCTTCTTCACCTCATGGGCGACCACGGCGAACCCTTTGCCGGCGTCACCGGCCCGGGCCGCCTCGATGGTGGCGTTCAGGGCCAGAAGGTTGGTTTGTCCCGCGATGTTGTCGATGATCTTCATGACGTCTCGCAGTCCTGCGGTATAGCCGCCCAGCGCGGTGAAGCTGCTGCTCAAGGCCTCGGAATTCATGCTTTCGTTCACTTTACCGCCGGAAGCGACGTTTCCCATGACGCCTTCTATGGTCTGGCGGATATCCACCACTTGGGTGAGCACGCCGTCGATTTCGCGGGTGAGATTGGAACTGTTTCGCAGATGCTCGACCAGACGTTGGATCATGCCGCTGCGGAGGCGATTGAGCATCTGCATGCCGTTAAAGCGGCTGCGCAGGAAATATTCGTTGAAGCGTGCGTAATGTACCGTGAAGTCGTCGATGAAGGCGTCTTGGAAGTCCGCCTCGCGGGCATCGAAGAACACCACCGCCGACAGGGTTTGGTTGATGTTGATTCCGAACAACTCGCCGAAGGTGGAGAAACCGGCGGCGGGGACGGACCAGGCGCCGTTCAGGCCGGCGAGATCACGTCCATTGTTCAGACGCCGCAGGATGCAATCGTTGAGAATGGCCCCCACCGCCTTCGGCTTGCCGCGCAGAAAGGCGTCGATGTCGCGCTTGGTCTGATCAACGAAGCCGGTGGCCTCCAGCAGGAGGAGTTCGTCGCCTGCTGAGAGATCGCAGAAGAAGGACATGCTGCCGGCTGCTGCATCGATGCCGGCGACCGAACGCACGTACAATTCTCCGTTCAATTCGATGCCGAAGGTGTGACCGGCCAACCTGTCGGCCAGTTTGGCGGCGGGGACCTGCAAAATGCGGCTCCAGGCTTCGGTGATCGGAATTACCTGATTGGAGTTGCCGTCCAAAACACCGGTAACGAGACGGCGGTCGGGATCTGCGTCAACCACCACCACCGATTTTCCGGTCTTGCGGAAATTCTGGCTTTTCAGGGCGCCGTAACGCATGCCGGGCGCCAGTTTGATGAAGCCGATCACCGCATGGTTTTCCAGGACCCGCTGTCCGTCGTAGAGATAGGTGTGCTTGAAATCGAAGGTGCCGCCCGCCGATCCGCCGATGAACAGGCAGGGGAAACGGCCGGTCAGATAAACCGCCTCCATGAAATAGTTTTCGCAAGCCGACAGTCCGTCGATGAACGTCAGGGCCAGGGTATCCGGCGCGGTGATGCGGAAGCCGGGCGATACCGAGGACAGGGATTGCGCGATGCGGGCGACGCGATCTTCCCGGGACAGATCGGGTGTGCCTCGGCGGATGTCATCGTTGTGCAGGGGCACGGCATGAATGCTGGTCTGGGCGATCAGCGATGGGGAAAACACCTGCACGACCACGGTTTCCCATCGATCTCCCGCCGGCTTATAGAGGCATTGGTTTTGTGCGCTCAATTCGCCGGACGTCGAGACGCACATCAGCGGTGTCCGGCCTGCCAGCCGGGTCAGGGCCGTCGTGACGGAGCGAAAATCCACATGTGGCGAGATGAAGGCGAGGGCCAGGCTTGCCTGGTCCGCGCCGAAACGAAAGGATTCCGGGGTGATGCCGGAGAGCGATCCATCACTTTCGAGTACTCGGGTGACCTCGGTCGATGCCGTTTCCATGGAAAGCTCCATCTCCAGTTTCCTTTTTTCCTCTGTCACGGGAGTCCGGTTTTCTGCGGCCGGCCGTGGTGCCGTTCCGTTTTTAACCTGTGGTTGAAGATATGATTATCATGGAGTGGACGCGAGAGGGCAGTCCCCGTTTGAGGACAAAAGCGTTTCCTGAAAGTGAAGGTATTGGTCCCTCGGCGCAGTCGCCGTTTTATCGCGCTAGTGCATTGACACAAAAAGAAGATCCAACAATTTCGTCAATGCACTCCAGTCGGCGCGGCGCTTGAGCGATGAAAAAGCGGATCTTTTTCGCTCTTGCAGAGTCTAGTGCATTGAATCATCTGAATGATTCAATGCACTAGAAGCTCGTTCAGGGCGGCTTCGGCCTCCTCGACGGCGGCGGTCCCCGCCGCGATTACTTCTGCGGCGCGGTCGAACTGCAGCATGCCGATCCCACCCAACTGAGGGGTCAGTTTGACGTCGGGCGGGTCACTGGCCAGGCGAATGCGGCTGGTACGGTTCTGGATGATGTCCAGCGAGCGGGCCATGACGCCCAGGACGCTCGGCTCGTGGTTCTGGTGGCGGAACAGATGGCGGATGAAATCGGCACCGGGCAGGGACTTGATCCGCCCGACGATCGCTTTTTCGTCGGTATCGCCGATTTCCGTGGTGGTCCGCTGCCATCCAGCTTCGAAAACGTCGGTGTTGAGATCGACGGCGATGACGATGTGCGCGCCTAGTGCCCGGCAGACCGAGACGGGGATGGGATTGACCAGGGCGCCGTCGATCAGCCGGCGGCCGTCGAAACGCACCGGCGGCAGAATGCCGGGCACCGCCGAGGAGGCGCGGACCGCCTCGATCAAGGGGCCATCCTGGATCCAGACCTCGTGACCGGTGTCGAGATCCGTGGAGACGCAGGCAAAACGGAGAGGCAGATCCTCAATGCGGATCTCGGGGAGTTCCTCCTCGAAGATCTGCATCATCTTGCGTCCGGCAATCAATCCGCCATGGGCGAATTGCACATCGAACAGGCGGGAAAGACTGAACTTCTTCAGATCGCGGGCCCAGGTTTCCAGCGCGTCCAGGCGGCCGGCGGCATAGGCGCCGCCGACGAAGGCGCCGACCGAGGTGCCACAGACGATGTCGGGGACGATTCCACGACTTTCCAAAGCCCGCAGAATGCCGATATGCGCCCAGCCACGGGCGATGCCACTTCCCAGAGCGATGCCGATGCGCGGTGTCTTGCTGCTCATCATGGGCCACACGCCGCCGAAAGGGATTGTTTTCCCACTTTACCGGTTTTGTGCGTCGCCACCAAACGATCCTTGTTCCGGTCCGGAGGCCACGGCCGGAGAGCGCTAATGATAATGTGAATAATAGCCTGCGATTCTTGAATCTTATTCGTAATAATAATGTAAAATCAGATAATTATATCTCATGATATTCGTGATATGGTTTATGGCATAAAGTTTACATAAAATAAAAAATATAAAACCTTGAGTGTAAAAATCAGAGATCGAGAGAGTTCGGAATGAGAGCGTTTTCCATACGGCAGCAGATTCTGCTAATACCAGTCCTTTCCGCTATGGTTGTTTCCTTGGTTGGGATTTTTGCCGCCACAACCGTCCATGAAAAAATCGACAATACCCATCGGTTGCAAATCAAGAGCGTGACCGAGGCGGCCGTCAAAGTGGTGGCTTCATTTCAGGCCGAGGCCAAGGCCGGCCACCTGAGCGGGGAGCAGGCCCAGACGATGGCGAGGAACGCCGTCAGGGCCATTCGTTATTCCGGAAACGAGTATTTCTATATCTATGCCTATGACGGCAAGTTGCTGGCCCATCCGTTCCTGACGGATCAGGAAGGCTCTTACGACGTTGCCAAGAAAATGATCGATGCCGGTGGGCACCACACGATCGACGAGTTGATCGCGCAGGCGCGCCGGGGAGGCGGCTTTGTCCCCTTTCAATGGCCAAAGCCGGGTGAGACCGAGGCTGCTGCCAAACTGGGATATGCCGAAGGATTCGAACCCTGGGGATGGATGGTCGGCACGGGCGTCTATGTCGACGACGTCGAGGTGGAAACCCGTCGCGCCTTGCTGGAAATCGCCATCGCCGGTGTCGGCGCCCTGTTGGTCGTTGGACTGATCGGCGTCGTCGTGGCCCGCAATATCGGCCGGCGTGTCAAATCGCAGGCCGATCATATGCGGAAATTGGCCGATGGCGATTATGAGAGCGAGGTCTCCGTCGATCGTGGCCGGGACGAGATCGCCGCCATGGCGGGGACATTGGAAGTCTTCCGTGTGCGAATGATCGAGAATCGCAATATGGCGGCGGCGCGCGAGGCGGATCAGCTTCGCCGTGCCAAGGAGGCGGAACGCATCGGCGCCTTGGCAAAGGAGTTCGATAACGCGGTTTCGACGGTGCTGGCCGCCCTTACCGGGGAGGCGGAGGCGCTGGAACGCGATGCCGCCGGCATGTCCTCTGCCGCCGAGGTGACCTCCACCCGCTCGATGACGGTTGCTTCCGCCGCCGAGCAGGCTTCCACCAACGTCCAGACGGTGGCCGCCGCGACCGAGCAGTTGACGGCGTCGATCGGCGAAATCAGCCAGCGGGTTACCACGTCGGCGGAGGTCGCCGGACAGGCCGTCGCCGAGGCCGACAAAACCAATGCGCATGTCCGTGGTCTGGCCGAGGCGGCCCAGCGGATCGGCACGGTGGTCAGTCTGATCAATGATATCGCCAGCCAGACCAATCTTCTGGCCTTGAACGCCACCATCGAGGCGGCCAGGGCCGGAGATGCCGGCAAGGGCTTCGCCGTGGTCGCCAACGAAGTGAAAAGCCTGGCCAACCAGACCGCCAGGGCGACCGACGAGATCAGTGAGCAGGTCTCGGCCATTCAACAGGCGACTGACGTTGCCGTCGGTGCCATCGATGGGATTTCCGGTATCATCGGCACCATCCGCGATTCCACCTCGGCGATCGCCACTGCCGTCGATGAGCAAGGTGGCGCGACGCAGGAAATCACCCGCAACGTCCATGAGGCGTCGGCGGGAACCACCCAGGTCAGCGAGGCCATCGCCGAGGTGACGACGGCGGTGACCCAGACGCGCGGGCTTTCGGCGAATGTGCTGGAAGCCGCCGGGAAACTGCGGCGCGAGTGCGACACGCTGCATGGTCAGGTTCGGCGTTTCCTCGCCGATGTGCGGGGGGATTGAGTAAAAGCGCCGCGGTGGCCGGCGTTTCCGCCCGTCACCGCGCGTCCCCGTTCTAATTCAATCCGCGTTTCTCCAGCAGTGGCTCGACGTGGGGCGGACGCCCCCGGAAAGCGACGTAAAGCGCCATCGGATCGTGGGTGTCTCCGGCGGAGTAGATGTCCTTCAGGCGGGCGGCCAGGGATGGCTCGAAGGGATCCTTCGCCTCGGTGAAGGCGGCGAAGCCGTCGGCATCCAGGACTTCCGCCCAAAGATAGGCGTAATAGCCGGCGGCATAGCCGCTGCCGGCGAACAGATGCTGGAAATGCGCCGGCCGATGGCGCACGCCGATCTCCGCCGGCATGCCGATGCGTTCCAGCAGGTCCTTTTCGAAGGCGTCGACATCGCTGTCCGTCATGGGCGCGCTATGGAAGGCGAGGTCGAGGAGGGCTGCCGCCGTATATTCCACCGTGGCGAAGCCCTGATTGAAGGTGCGGGTGGCCAGCAGTCGCCGGAGCAGGGCCTCGGGGATCGGTTCCCCCGTTCGATGATGCAGGGCGTAGCGCCGCAAGGTCCGGGGCTCGGACAGCCAATGTTCGAAGACCTGCGAGGGGAATTCGACGAAATCGCGGCGGACCGCGGTGCCTGACTGCGACGGGTAGCGCACTTTGCTCAGCAGGCCGTGCAGGGCGTGACCGAATTCATGGAACAAGGTGGTGGCGTCGTCAAAACTGAGCAGGGTGGGGCTGGCCTTGGCCACGTTGTTGTTGTTGACGACGATGGGCAGCACCTCGCCGTCCAGGTCGGATTGGTCCCGGTAGCTGCTCATCCAGGCGCCCGAACGCTTGGCCGCCCGCGCGAAATTGTCTTGAAGGAACAATCCGATCGGCTTTCCGCCGGCATCCGTCACCTCATAGGCCCGCACGTCGGGGTGATAGACCGGCAGGTCTGCGCGTTCGGCGAAATTGAGGCCGAACAGCCGCTTGGCCGTATCGAAGGCGGCCTTCACCATGTTGTCGAGCACGAAATAGGGCTTCACCTCGGTTTCGTCGAGGTCATAGCGGGCCTTGCGGACCTTCTCGGCGTAATAGCGCCAGTCCCATGGCGCGATGGGCTCGTTCATGCCCTCGGACCTGGCCTCGCTTTCCAGCAGGGCGCGTTCCTCGGCGGCCTTTCGTTTGGCCGGTATCCAGACCTGGTCGAGCAACCCATGGGCGGCGGAGACGGTTTGGGCCATGGAATCGTCCAGCTTGAAGGCGGCATAGCTGTCGTAGCCAAGAAGCCGCGCCTGCTCGGCCCGCAAGGCGACGATTTCGCGGATCAATGGCCGGTTGTCGTGATCGCCGGGCCTGCCGCCCCGCCTGCTCCAGGACTGGTAGGCTTCCCGGCGCAGGTCGCGGCGCGCAGAGAAGGTGAGAAACGGTTCGACCGATGAGCGAGCCAGGGTGATCACCCAGCCGCCCTTCAATCCCCGCTCTTCCGCAGCCTGCCTGGCGGCATTGCGCAATGCCTCGGGGAGGCCGTCGAGATCGTTTTCGGTCAGGCTCAGATGCCAGTCCTTTTCGTCGAAAAGGACGTTTTGGCCGAATGTGGTGTGCAGCGTGGCCAGCCGTTCGGAAATGGCCGCCATGCGGATTTTCGCCTCGCCGGAAAGGCCGGCGCCGCTGCGGATGAAATCGAGGTGACGGCGCTCCAGCAGACGCATCTGGTCCTCGCTCAATCCCAACGCGCGGCGCTTTTCATGGAGTTCGGCGATGCGGGCGAACAGATGCGGGTTGAGGCTGATGCGCATCTGATGCTGGGCGAGTTTCGGCGCATAGTCGCGTTCGACGGCGTCCAACGCATCGGTGGTGTCGCTGGAGGTCAGGTTGAAGAAGACGTTGGCGACGCGTTCCAGCAGGCGGCCGCTGCGCTCCAGGGCTTCGATGGTGTTGGCGAAGTCGGGTGACCGGATGTCGCCGGCAATGGCTTCGATTTCCGCCAGATGGTCAGCCATGCCTCGATCGAAAGCGGGGGGAAAATGCTCCGGACGGATGCGCTCGAAGGGAGGCATCTGGTAAGGCGTGGTCCAGGTTTCGAAAAAGGGATTGTCTCTCATGCGCATTTCGTCCTTCGCACTTTTTCGTGCATTTCGATGGAGGTGCCTATCCGTAGATATAGGCTTCGGGCGGCGTAAGGGAATCCGAAAATCATCCCAACCTTCCCGCATCCGGTGCGGATTTGCGTCTTGACCTTCGCGATGAGCGGGCATATTGAAGCCTCATCGCCGGGTGACTTCGTGCATTCGGCGATATCTCGCAACAACTCAGAGTGACTTTATGACCCCGCGACCGAGCAGTTCGTCCGCGGAGCCTCCCAGTCGGCGTTTTTCGTCGATTGCGTGGATTCCGGATTTTATTGCCCAGGATTGTTCCGGGACTGATCTGAGACGGCGCCCCGCCATGCGGTGAGCCCCGGATCCGTCAGTCGTGGCACCTCCTGGGATGACATCGTCAACCCGCTTCTTAAGAGGAGGTGCTCATGGCTTTCGCATCGGCCATCGCTTCGCCCATTGATTTTTTCGTCACGACCACTGTCGCGCGAGGCGCGGCATTGGTGAAAAAGCCGCGTCGTCTGGTCCGTCGCTGGACCGTCGATTCCGCGACCGGCCGGCTCGTCTGCGCCTGGGAGTCCGATCCGGACTCCCGAAGACCCATTCCGCATCTCCGACTCGTCCGGATCTGATGGTCATCGGTGCCGGCCGGCACCGATGACCATCATGGATGGAACGTGGGTATCCCGGGATTTCCGGGCGGCGTGATCCGCGCCTGCCTCAGGAATAGGGCTATCTCATTAAAAATACAGTGAATTTCAGTATCGCCTGACGGCGGGCGAAGCCAAAGGGATCGCAAGTATGAGCCATATTGAACTCGAAATCGTGCCGCAGGGGGCCGTCCTCGACGAGGCGCATGTCGGACATATTCGCGGCGCGCTGGGCACCATCAGACAGGGCGATGCGGCGCCCCGCACGAGCTGGATGGCGCGTTTCAAGACGTTGCTCGCCATCCTCGGCCCTGGACTGATCGTCATGGTGGGCGACAATGACGCCGGTGCGTTCGGCACCTATACGCAGGCCGGGCAGAATTACGGAACGGCCCTGCTGTGGACCCTGCTGTTGCTGGTTCCCGTTCTCTACGTCAATCAGGAAATGGTGCTGCGGTTGGGTGTCGTCGCCCGCGTCGGCCATGCGCGCCTCATCCTCGAACGATTCGGCAAGTTCTGGGGCGCGTTCAGTGTGATCGATCTGTTCTTGCTGAACGCCCTGACCATTGTCACCGAATTCATCGGAATCAGTCTGGCGCTCGATTATCTGGGCGTTTCCAGGGAGATCGGCGTCGCCGCCGCGGCCCTGTTGATCATGCTGGCGGCAGGAACGGGGGATTTCCGTCGTTTCGAGCGTTTTTCCCTGATCCTGTGCGCCGGCAGTCTGCTGCTGGTGCCGGTCTTCCTTTGGGTTCATCCGCCCTTCGCGCAGGTGGCGCGCGACATGGTCGTGCCGCAATTGCCGGAAGGCGCCAGGTTGAGTGACGTGATGCTGCTGATCATCGCCATCGTCGGAACCACGGTGGCGCCGTGGCAACTGTTCTTTCAGCAGAGCTATATCATCGACAAGCGCATCACGCCCCGTTTCATGCGTTACGAGCGGGTCGACCTGTGGCTCGGCATCGTGCTGGTGATCATCGGCGCGGTGGCCATGATGGCTTTTACCGCCGCCACCTTCGGCGGCCATTCCGAATTCGGTAATTTCTCCGATGCCGGCGCCGTCGCCGCCGGGCTTGAGACTTATGTCGGGCGGACCCCCGGCGTGCTGTTCGCCATAGCTCTGATCGATGCCAGCATCATCGGTGCCTCGGCGGTGTCTCTTTCCACCGCCTACGCCATCGGCGATGTGCTGTCGCTCAAGCATTCGCTGCACCGCAAACCGTCGGATGCCAAGGTTTTCTATCTGGTCTATTGCGGTCTCATCGCTCTGGCGGCGGCATTGGTGCTGACCCCCGGGACTCCGCTCGGTCTGCTGACCAACGCGGTGCAGACCCTGGCCGGCGTTCTGCTTCCCAGCGCCACGGTATTCCTGCTGTTGCTCTGCAACGACAAGGCGGTCTTGGGGCCATGGGTCAACTCCCGGCTTCTCAATTATTTCACCGGCGCCGTCATCGCCGTGCTGGTCATGCTCTCGATGATCCTGACGGCTTCGGTTCTTTGGCCGGACTTGAGCGAGCAGGTCATCTTCCTCGTCTTAATCGGCGGCGGCTTGACGGCGGCGGTCGTCGCCCTGGCGTTCGTTGTGTGGGGGCATGGCCGTCCTCCGTCGCCGGCGATGGGGAACGGGGGGAATGCGGGGGAGGTGAAGGCCACTTGGATGATGCCGCCTCTCAAGACTTTGCCGCCGGCCCGCCTGTCCCCCGCAAGTCGCCTGTGGATGGGACTGTTGCGCGGCTATCTGGTCATCGCCGGTGGGCTTGTGCTTGTCCGGATCGTGCAGTTGGCGATCGGTACCGCCGGTTAGCCGGGGTGGGGGGCATCCGCGATGCCATCAACCGTTTACAAAGCGTGGTGGGCCAACTGATTGAATTGTTATGAAAGTCCGACGGATGGCGGCGGCGCCGTCCGTCGGACTTTCACCACTCGTGGCGCGTTTCATCTTAAATGAAAGGTGCCACCAAGCCCGAGCGGCGCCTGAGCATCGCCGAAGCCGGAGGCGAAGGCTTCACAAAAAGCCTAGTCGAACATGTCATTTCAAATGACATGTTCGACTAGGCCGCAATGAAGGTTCATGGTTAAATCCCTGCCATGCTTGTCATTTCCCAATTGAGCCGGTCTGGTCTGGCGCCCGCTTCCTTTTCGTTGGATTACGGCGAATGCGTCGCCGTTCGTGGTCCGTCGGGGGCCGGAAAATCCCTATTGTTGCGTTCTATCGTCGATTTGGATCCCAACAGCGGCGAGGTCAGTCTCGACGGTGTGGCGCGGGAGGCGATGGACGGTCCGGCCTGGCGACGGCTGGTCGGCTATCTGCCGGCCGAGCCCGGTTGGTGGGATGATCGCGTCGGCCGGCATTTTTCAGATTGGGCGACGGCCTTGCCCCTGGTCGAGCGGCTGGGGTTGCCGGCCGATGCCGGGGACTGGCCATTGACCCGGCCCTCGACCGGCGAGCGCATGCGCCTCGCCCTGGTGCGGGCCCTGACGCAGAGTCCGAAGGTGCTCCTTCTCGACGAACCGACGGCGGCCTTGGACGCGGCGTCGGTGTCGGTGGTGGAGGCGATGATCGCCGAGCGCGTCCGGGATGGGTTGGCGGTGCTGTGGGTCACCCATGATGCCGCTCAGGGCGAGCGGGTGGCCAGGCGTTTTCTGCGGGTCGAAGCCGGACAGGTGCGGGAGGAGGCGGCATGAACGGCTATATCGCTCTTTCCGCCACCGATCTGGCTTTGGGCAGCCTGCTGGTGCTGGCCAATGCCGCCCTTTCCCTGGCCCTGCATCTGGGGGTTCACCGGCGTCTGTTGATCGCCGCCGTTCGCATGGTGGTGCAGCTTTCGCTGATGGGTTTGGTCCTGGCCACGCTGTTTTCCCATGTCTCACCCTGGTGGACGGGGCTGGCGGCGCTGGTCATGGTCCTGTTCGCCGGACGTGAGGCGACGGCGCGTCAGGATCGTCCCCTGGCGGGATGGTGGTCGTTCGGCCTTGGCACCTCCTGCATGAGCATGGCGGCCTGCCTGGTGACCATTTTCGCCCTGACGACCGCCCTGCGTCCAGATCCCTGGTACGATCCGCGCTACGCCATTCCGCTTCTGGGGATGATTCTCGGTAACACCATGACCGGGGTTTCCCTTGGCTTGAACACCCTGACCAACGGTCTGGCGCAGCGCCGTTCGGGCGTCGAGGCTCGGCTGATGCTGGGGGCGCCACGTTTCGAGGCTTTGGGGCCGGTCATCCGCGATGCCCTGCGTAACGCCTTGATGCCGACCATCAACAGCATGTCGGCCACCGGGGTCGTTTCCCTGCCCGGGATGATGACCGGTCAGATCCTGGGCGGTGTCGCGCCGATGGAAGCGGTCAAATATCAGATCCTCATCATGTTCCTGATCGCCGGCGGTACCGGCATCGGCGCCGTCGGCGCGGTGATGGGGGGTGTTTTCCGCCTGACCGATGCCCGCCATCGCCTGCGGTTGGATCGGTTGCGGCCGTTGAGCGGGGAATGACGAAGGGTGCCGGGCATGGTAATAACAACGAGGGACATCTCCGGAGGATGAAGATGAAAGCTGGCGCGGCCTCCATCGGCCTGGTCGTTCTCCTGGGTCTCGCGGCCTGTTCCGGAAATGCCCTGGCACCCAGTTCGGCGCGATCCGATGGTTCGCCGGCGGCTCCCAGCTTCAGCCAGTTTTCCGATATCCCGATCCCGGCCAAGGCCAGGATGGACGTTGACCAGTCGCTTCTGCTCGGCCATGGGGAAAGCTGGGTGGGGCGGCTCGTCTATACGACCGGGGGCGGAACGGGCCCCATCTACGACCTCTATAAGTCGGACATGCCCGGGTTCGGCTGGCAGGAAATCACCTCGGTGCGCGCCAGTATCAGCATCCAGACCTGGCAGCGCGCCGATCGCATCGCCACCGTGCAGATCCGGGACACCACTTTCGGCGTCGAAACCATCATCACCGTGGCTCCCGCCATCGGCGCGGGGACCGGAGGCGGCGGAGGCGGCTCTTACGCCACTCCACCGGCCCCGGCGGCCGCTCCGCAGCCCAGCGTTTCACGTCAGCCGCTTCGGTAAGCCGGTCCCGGCGTGAGGCGCCGCTTCGGAAAACCACTCAGCGGTTGACCACCCGTCCCGGAATGCGCAGCACCAGGACGACGCCCAGCAGCATCAGCGCGGCCAGGATGTAGAGCGCCAGATCCGTGCTGTGCGTGGTGTCCTTGATCCAGCCGACGAGATAGGGGCTCAAGAAGCCGGCGCATTGGCCCAGCGAATTGATCAATGCCAAGCCGCCGGCCGCGGCCGAGGCGGTGAGGAAGCCGCCGGACAGCGGCCAGAACATGGGCAGCCCGGTCAGCGCCCCCATGGTCGCCAATGTCAATCCGATGGTGGCCACGGTCGTGCTGGAGGCGAAATTCGCGGCGATCAGCAATCCCACGACCCCCATCAGCATCGGCACCGCAAGATGCCAGCGACGCTCGCGTTTGGCATCGGCCGAACGGCCGACGATCACCATGAAGATGCTGGCCGCGAGATAGGGAATGGCGCTCAACCAGCCGATGGTCATCGGATTGGCGATGCCGCTTGATTTGATGATGGTCGGCAGCCAGAAGTTGATCGAATAGACGCCGCATTGAATGCAGAAATAGATGATCCCGAGAACCCAGACGCTGGGATTGCGCAGGACCCGCGCGAAGGAGTCCGAAACCGTGGCCGGGCGGTTCTTTTCATCGTCGATCAGGGCTTGCTTCAGGGCGTGGCGCTCGTTCTCGTTCAGCCATTTGGCCTGGTCGATGCCGTCGTTCAGCAGGAAGAACAGTCCGATGCCCAGCAGGATGGTCGGCAGTCCCTGCAGCAGATAAAGCCATTGCCATCCGGCCAATCCCCCCATGCCGGAGGCGAAGCTTTTCAGAATCCAGCCGGAGAACGGGCTGCCGATCAGGCCGGAAATGGGGATGGCCGACATGAACAGGGCGATGATCCGGCCCCGTTCGGCGGAGGGAAACCAAAGGGTGAAGTAAAGAATGATGCCGGGGAAGAAACCCGCCTCGGAAGCACCGGTGAGCAGGCGCAGGACGTAAAAGGACGTCGCCGAGGTGACGAACAGCAGGCAGGTCGAAAAGATGCCCCACAGGATCATGGTGACCGTCAGCCAGCGCCGCGCCCCCACCTTGTAGAGGGTAAGATTGCTGGGCACCCCGCAGAGGACATAGCCGATGAAAAAGATGCCGGCTCCCAGGCCGTAGACGGTTTCGCTCAGGTGGAGATCATCGAGCATCTGCAGCTTGGCGAAGCCGACATTCACCCGGTCGAGGTAATTGAAGAGATAGCAGATGAATAGAAACGGCAGCAGGTGAAGCGCGACTTTTTTATATGTTTTTCTCAGATCGACGGGATTTTCTGGCTCCAAAACCGTGGTGGCCGTCATTGTTTCCTCCTTCGCATCTTCCGGTATGCCTGCGGGATTCATTTATTATTGATCCCGGTATAGTGCATCGCGATATACCATTACGGTTTTATCCCGCTTTTGGTATGGGCACAATCGGCGTGTCCCGGAATGGAACGCGTGGAGGGAATCGATCAGAGATTGAGCGCCTGCATGCCTTGCGGCAGGTAGCGATCGCCCGCGGTGGCGCCGCGTGGAAAGGCTTCGTCGAGGCGTTGCAGATCATCCTCTGAAAGGGTGATGGACAAGGCGCCCAGATTTTCCTCCAACAGGGCGACCTGTTTGGTTCCCGGAATGGGGACGATATCCTTGCCTTGCGCCAGCACCCAGGCCAGGGCCAGTTGCGCGGCGGTGCAGCGGTGTTCCTTCGCCATGCTCCGCACGGTTTCGGCCAGACGCAGATTATGCGCGAAATTTTCCCCGGAAAAACGGGGATGATGGCGGCGCCAGTCGTTTTCCGGAATATCCTCGGGCCGGCGGAAACGTCCGGTGAGAAAACCGCGTCCGAGCGGGCTATAGGCTACGAATCCGATACCGAGTTCGCGGCAGGTGGAAAGGATTTCCGTTTCCGGATCGCGGCTCCACAGGGAATACTCGGTTTGCAGCGCGGCGATGGGATGGGTGGCCGCCGCCCGTCTGATCGTCGCCGGAGCCGCCTCGGACAGGCCGAGATGACGCACCTTGCCCTGACGGACCAGATCGGCCATGGCGCCGACGGTGTCCTCGATCGGCGTCTTGGGATCGACCCGATGCTGGTAGTAGAGATCGATGACGTCGATCCCCAGCCGCTGGAGGCTGGCGTCGCAGGCCTTGCGGACATAGTCCGGACGACCGTCAATCCCCAGGAATTCACCGTTGGGACCACGCACATTGCCGAATTTGGTGGCCAGCACCACCTGATCGCGGCGTCCCTTCAGGGCCCGTCCGACCAGGCGTTCGTTGTGGCCCCATCCGTACATATCGGCGGTGTCGAGCAGGGTGACGCCCAGATCGAGGGCACGATGGATGGTGGCGATGGATTGCTCCTCGCTGCCGCCGGCATAGAATTCCGACATCCCCATGCAACCAAGGCCCAGCGCCGAGACGGAAAGATCGGGAGCGAGGAGACGGTTGCGCAAGATGATGCTCCTTCTCGAATAAGGACTGGAGGCGAAAGTGGCGCCGGTTTGAGACGTCGCACCGTTCCGGCCCGTCTTCTGAAATGAAGCGGCCACTATGGCATATTTTTCGGCGTTTCGTTATCGGCCATGGGTCAGGGGCCGGGCAACGAATTCAGGGTAACAATCGTTTGGCGCCGCCAATTTCATTTGCCGGCACGACTCTCAAGAGTCGTCATGCCCGTGCCTGACACACGGCTGTCCGGCACAGATTTTGCCCTCAATATTTAGGAAAAATTGGGCCGAGTTTAACCACCAAAGGTCGTCATGCCCGTGCTTGAGACGGGCATCCACGTGCCCACTTCAAATGATGTCGGTCGATCTATGCAACCATGGATTGCCGGATCAAGTCCGGCAATGACGGTTTTTAGGTGTGATTACCACTCAAATAGAGGCCAGCACGATCCGTGCCGGACAGCCGTATGTTGCGCACGGCCATGACGCCGATGTCAAAGAAATCGAAACCTGAGTTCGGAGCCCCGGCCGCCTGTAGCGCTTCGATCCGCATCTGTGTTCATCGGTGTTTATCGGTTCTGATCTGTGTTTCCTTATGATCGATTCCGGCGAGTTATCCCGGGGCTAATCGGGCTGCTCCCGAAGGCTCGGTCCGGGGACCGGGCCTTGTCAAAATGGAGCACAGATGAACACCGATGAACACAGATAGGTGCAGATGTGGAGTGCACCCCATCCTGAGACAAGAAACTACAGACAGGGTTGATCTTGAGCCGCGGTGGTCTGGTGCCGGGGTAGTCGGTGACCCTGCTTTTCCTTGTTTCAAATTCAAGTGCCGCCGCCCCGGGCGGACATTCGTCCGCCCGGGGTTCTTCCTCTGACGCTTCGCCGCGCTTATCGCGCCAGGACCTGGGCGGCTTCCTTGGTTTTGGTCACCGCCTGGCTGACCTGTTGGATGGCCGCGGAAATTTCGTTGATGCTTCCGCTGATGGTGTCCACCGCCACCGACGTGCCCTGCATGCTCGACGACATGCTGCGGGTCACCGCGCTTTGTTCCTCGACCGCCCCGGCGGTGCCGGTGACATATTCGCGCACCGTGGCGATGGAGTGACGGATGTCGGTAAGCACCGAGACCACGTCGACGGAAGCCGCCTGCACCTTTTCGATTTCCTCGGAAATCTGTTCGGTGGCGCGGGCCGCCTGATTGGCCAGATGCTTGACTTCGTTGGCGACCACGGCAAATCCCTTGCCGGCCTCGCCGGCCCGGGCCGATTCGATGGTGGCGTTCAATGCCAGCAGATTGATCTGACCGGCGATGGTCTGGATCAACACCACCACGCCGCCCATGGCGGTCGCCGCGTCCTGGAGGCGCGAGGCCGACTGATCGGCCACCGAGGTCTGCTCGAAAACATGGTCCGTGGCGCCTTTGGACTTCGCCATGCTTTCCGAGATTTCCTTGATGGAGGCGTCAAGTTCCTCGGCGCTCGACGCCAGCATCTGGACATTGCCCGAAGTTTCGGACGCGGCGCGGACGGCTTCCGACGTCTGGTTGGATGAGCGGCCGAGAGCGCCGTCGATTTCTCCGAAATTGACGTCGATCAGCGTTTTCAGGCTGTCCAGCAGGGCGATCTGCCGGGTGATGTCGGTGGCGTATTTCACCACCTTGTACGGCTTGCCGTTGAGATCGAGGATGGGGTTGTAGGAGGCTTCGATCCACACCTCGCGGCCGCCCTTGCCGATGCGTTTGTATTGCGCGGCCTGATATTGCCCGCTGCGCAGTTTTTCCCAAAATTGCTTGTATTCGGCGCTGTTGCGATAGGCCGGCTCGACGAACATGGAGTGATGTTTGCCCTGGATTTCCGGTAGAGAATAGCCGAGCGCGTTCAGAAAGTTCTGGTTGGCCGTGATCACCGTGCCGTCGAGCTTGAATTCGATGACGGCCTGAGCCTTGCCGATGGCCTGGATCTGGCCCAGAAGGTCGGCGTATTTCAATTTATCCTCGGTGACGTCCGTGGCGTATTTCACCACTTTGAACGGCTTGCCGTCGGAGCCCATGATCGGATTGTAGGCGCCTTCGATCCACACCTCGCGGCCGCCCTTGGCGATGCGCTTGAATTGCGCCTTCTGGAATTGGCCACTACGCAACTTTTCCCAGAATTGCTTGTATTCTGGGCTGTCGCGGTAAGCCTGTTCGACGAACATCGAATGATGCTTGCCGCGGATTTCTTCCTGCCGGTAGCCCATCAGGGTCAGGAAATTGTCATTGGCGCGGATGATGGTGCCATCCATCTGAAATTCAATGACGGCCTGTGTCTTTTCCAAAGCCGCCAGCGTGCCTTCCATTTCGGAACAGCGGGCACCGGAAATAATTTTGAGCATCGAAAATACCTCAATGTCTGCGTCAAATTCGATTTCAGCCGGATGGCTTGATTCGCATACTGAGATATTCTGCCATGAATATAATGGCGTGCTATCCCCATTTTAGGACGTCTCTAATTTTTCGAGCCCTATGGCGTGATGCTGACGGCGGAGTGGATTACGTCGCAATCAATGCTTATATTGGATCGATGTTCGAGTTCAGCCATCTGCGCTGTTTCATTGTCCTGGCCGAGGAGCTGCACTTCCATCGCGCGGCCCAGCGGCTGAACATGACCCAGCCTCCGCTAAGCCGGCAGATCCAGCTTCTCGAACATGAGTTGGGAGTTTGTCTGCTGAGGCGTTCGAGCCGGCTGGTCGAACTTACCCCGGCCGGCAAGGCGTTTTATTTGGAAGCGCGCCGGCTGCTGCATATCGCCGAAAACGCCAAGGTCATCGCCCAGAGGATGGCGCGCGGCGAATCGGGGTTGGTCACCTTGGGTTTCACCGCGGCGTCGAGTTATGCCTTCCTGCCCCGGCTGGTCGCGCTGGCCAAGGAAAAGCTGCCCGAGATCGATCTGGTCTTGCGCGAAATGGTAACCCTTGACCAGATCGAGGCTCTGAACTCCGGACGGATCGATCTCGGTTTCTTGCGTCCGCCGCTCAATCGCTATGGAATTTCGGGGAAACGGATTCTGCGGGAACCATTGCTGCTCGCCGTGCCGCGCGATCATCCGCTGGCGGCGTGCGAGCAGCTTCGTCTCACCGATCTCGACCGTCAGCCGTTCATTACCTATTCCCCGGTCGAGGGGCGTTATTTCCACGATCTCCTGGCCGGACTGTTCCAGACCGCCGGCGTCGCCCCCAATTACGTCCAATACGCCATTCAGACACACTCCATCCTGGCGCTGGTCAATGCCGGCATCGGCCTCGCCGTGGTGCCGGAATCGGCCCGCAACCTGCATCCGGATGGCGTCGTTCTGCGCGATTTTCCGTCTGAGGCGAAGGCTTCCACCGAGCTTTTCCTGGCTTGGCGGGATGGCAATGAAAATCCCGCCGCTTCGGTACTGAGCGAACTCATCCTGCGGGAATTCGGCGGGGGCGGATCCTCCGCGAAATGAGAGCCGTTCGGTTCTCGCGTCAGCGATACCGAAAATGCATCGAACGATGCTTCCGACGACATGGACCTTGAGGCTTCCCAAAATTACCGTGGTGGCGGAATCAAGAATTCGACCAAGTCGAGTGGAAGCGTCATGACCGAAAAACCACACCCCGGAGTTGGTGCGTCGTCCGTCCACTGAGCCGAGAAAAGCTCGTGCGGCGGCGCCATGGCCTCATGTCCGGTCGGCGGGAGCGCCGGGCGGAGATCAAAGTGCGGTGTCGGCTTTTGCGTTGAAACCTTTCCACCACCCCGTCACGTCGTTTCAACAAGCTTTCGAAAGAGGACGCCATGAGCAAGGTTGGTTTTATCGGATTAGGCATCATGGGCACGCCGATGGCGGGTCACTTGCTGGCGGGCGGCCATGAATTGTTCGTCCATACGATCGGTCCGGTACCGGACATATTGGTCAAGGGTGGAGCCAAGGCCTGCGCCGACGGCAAGTCCGTGGCCGAGCAGGCCGAGATCGTGATCGTCATGGTCCCCGACACGCCGGACGTCGAGAAGGTCCTGTTCGGGGCGAAGGGGGTCGCCGAGGGACTGTCGAAGGGCAAGCTGGTGATCGACATGAGCTCGATCTCGCCGATCGAGACCAAGCAGTTCGCCGAGAAGATCAAGGCGCTGGGCGCCGACTATCTCGACGCGCCGGTGTCGGGCGGCGAGGTGGGCGCCAAGGCGGCGTCCCTGACCATCATGGTGGGCGGCAGCGACGCCGCCTTCGAACGGGCCCGTCCGCTTTTCGACCTGATGGGCAAGAACATCACCCTGGTCGGCGGCAACGGCGACGGTCAGACCTGCAAGGTCGCCAACCAGATCATCGTGGCGCTCACCATCGAGGCGGTCGGCGAAGCGCTGCTGCTGGCCGCCAAGGCTGGGGCCGATCCGGCCAAGGTGCGCCAGGCCCTGATGGGCGGCTTCGCTTCGTCGCGCATCCTGGAAGTGCATGGCGAACGCATGGTCAAACGGAATTTCGATCCCGGCTTCCGGATCGAACTGCATCAGAAGGATCTCAATCTGGCTTTGTCGACGGCCCGCAAGATCGGCCTGTCGCTTCCCAACACGGCGACCTGTCAGGAGCTTTTCAACGCCTGTTCCTCGCACGGCGGAAAGGCCTGGGATCATTCCGGCATGGTCCGAGCCCTGGAGATCATGGCCAACTTCGAGATCGGGCAGAAAGCCTGAAAGCAGGATGGACACGCGAAAATGAACACGACCTTACCCGTGAACCATTTCAAGCATGCGATCAAGAGCGGCCGGCTGCAAATCGGTCTGTGGTCAATCCTGTCGAACCATATGACGGTCGAGGTGATCGCCGGTGCCGGCTTCGATTGGCTGGTCCTCGACACCGAGCATGCTCCGAACGAGCTTCCCATGGTCATGTCGCAATTGCAGGCGGCGCAGGGGGGCACCGCCCATCCGGTGGTGCGCATTCCCTGGAACGACACGGTGGATATCAAGCGCTATCTCGATATCGGGGTGCAGACCCTGCTGATTCCGACCATCGAATCGGCGGCGGAGGCGAGGGCGGCGGTGGCCGCCACCCGCTATCCGCCGAAGGGTGTGCGCGGCTATTCGGCGGCGCCGCGCGCCGCGCTCTATGGCCGGGTGAAGAACTATCCGCAGATCTGCGAGGAGGAGATTTGCGTCCTTTTGCAGGTCGAGACCCGCAAGGGGCTCGACAACCTCGAGGAAATCGCCGCCGTCGAGGGTGTCGACGGCCTGTTCATCGGGCCCGGCGATCTCTCCGCCGCCTTGGGTCACGCCGGTAATCCGAAACATCCCGAGGTTCTGACCATTATTGACCAGACCATCGGGCGTATCCAGGCGGCCGGCCTGCCTGCCGGCATTCTGACCCCCGACGAGGCCCTGGCCCGTCATTATATCGAACTGGGATGCCTGTTCACCGCCGTCGGATCCGACCTCGGCTTGCTCGCTCGCGGTTCCGAGCAGTTGGTCCAGAAGTTCAAGAGCTGAAAGGAACCTTCAAATCGCCCCGGCATTGGTCCGCCGGGGCGTCGGCGGCCGCTGAAGCGGCCGCTCGTAAAATAAAAGGACCTTGGGATATCAGGAGGAAACATCGTGAAGACATCCAGGCTTGCGCTGGGTGCAGCTTGCCTTGCGGCTGCGCTTTTAGGCATGGGCGGACAGGTGCCGGCCATGGCTAAAACCTTCGTCTACGTTTCCAATGCCGAGGACGGCGACATCGACGGTTTCCTCTTGGACAAGGAAACCGGATCGCTTTCCTCCCTCGGTAAGACCTCGGCGGGCAAGGCGGTGATGCCGATGACCGTCAGCCCGGACAAGAAATTCCTTTATGCCTCCGTTCGGTCGAAACCGTTCAACGTGGTGACCTATGCCATCGATCCGTCGAGCGGCGCGCTCAGTCAAAAGGCGAGCGCGCCATTGCCCGACAGCATGGCCTACATTTCGATCGACGCTACGGGGCGGTTTCTTTTCACGGCGTCCTACGGCGGGGACAAGATCGCCGTAAACCCGATTGATGAAGCCGGACTTGCCCGCGCCGAGGCCATTCAGGTCGTTCCGACCGGCCACAACGCACATAGCATTCGTATCGACGCGTCCAATAAATTCGTCTATGCGACAAATCTCGGCAGCGACCAAATCCTGCAATTCCGTTTCGACGCGAAGACGGGAAAATTGTCGGAGAACAAGCCCGCCCTCATAAAAGAGCCCGAGGAAAACGGTCCTCGGCATATTATTTTTTCTCCGGATCAAAAAAACATCTATGTCAGCAATGAGCTGAGTGGAAATGTCTTTCAATTTTCCGTCAATAAAGCCAAGGGAACATTGAAAGCTGTCGGTGATACCGCCAGCATGCCCGCCGGGTCCGGCCTCGTTCCCGGGCTCTATCCCCAAGTGGCGGCAGCCAATGCCAAGTCCGGCATCAAGGACGACAAATCGCGGGTTTGGTCCGCCGATTTGAAGATCACGCCCAATGGCCGCTTTCTCTATGTGAGCGAAAGAACGAGAAGCAAGATCTCGTTACTCTCCGTGGCACCCGGAACGGGGCGGCTCACCTATGTGACCGAGTATCCGACGGAAACGCAGCCACGGGGGATCGGCATCGATCCAACCGGGACTTTTTTGATCGCATCCGGCGAGAAATCGGATCGCCTGGCGGTTTATCGGATCAATCAGACTACAGGGGAATTGACCCTGCTCGACCGCTATCCAGCCGGCAAGGGCGCCAACTGGGTCGAAATCGTCGATTTGCCGTAACTCGGAGCATGTTTCCGGCCGTCGTTCTCAAGGACGGCGGCCGGAAAACGGTTGTTTGCGGATAGCCCATCGGCCGGATTCATCCGGCTTGAGCTTTGATTCATGACATGCCACGCGCCTTAAAAGCGGGCCGGTGATCCGGCTCAATCTTCGGGGAGGACAGGTCCATGGACGTCACGCCGGGGTCAACACAGGAAAAGCGGACACATTTCCGCTATTACATCGTTCTTCTTCTCTTCGTCCTGACGGCCATCAATTATGCCGATCGGGCCACACTGGCCATCGCGGGACCCGTCGTTTCGAAGGATCTGGGGCTCGACGCGGCGCAGATGGGCATCATCTTTTCGGCCTTCGGCTGGGCCTATGTCATCGGGCAATTACCGGGCGGATGGCTGCTCGATCGTTTCGGCTCGAAAAACGTTTACGCTTTCAGCATTTTCCTCTGGTCGCTGTTCACCCTGTGCCAGGGAGCCGTCGGCTTTTTCACCGGCGGAGCGGCGATCGCCCTGTTGTTCGGCCTGCGTTTCCTGGTGGGACTGGCCGAAGCCCCGTCATTTCCCGGAAACAGCCGCGTCGTCGCCGCCTGGTTTCCCGGAAACGAACGGGCGACGGCATCGGCCATCTTCAATTCGGCACAGTATTTCGCCACGGTGATTTTCGCGCCCCTGATGGGCTGGATCACCCATGCCTTCGGCTGGCCCTGGGTTTTCGGCGTCATGGGGGGGCTGGGCATCGTCATGACCTTCGTCTGGCTGAAGATCATGCGAAGCCCGGTAAATCATCCGCGGGCCAACCAGGCCGAGGTCGATTACATCGCCGGCGGCGGCGGACTGGTCAATCTCGACCAGGGAAGGAAGGAAAAGGCGGCGGACGGCGGCCCGAAATGGGACTATATCCGCCAGCTTTTCGCCAGCCGCATGATGTCGGGCATCTTTCTCGGCCAATTCTGTATCAACGCCATTACCTATTTTTTCATCACCTGGTTTCCGGTCTACCTGGTCCAGGCTCGCGGCATGTCGATCCTGAAGGCCGGTTTCGTCGCTTCGCTGCCGGCGGTCTGTGGTTTCGCGGGCGGAATCCTGGGGGGCATCATGTCGGACTACATGCTGCGCCGGGGCTATTCCCTGTCCGCGGCGCGCAAGACTCCCATCGTCGCCGGCATGGTCCTGTCGATGACGATGATCGCCTGCAATTACACTGACCTTCAATGGCTGGTCGTCGCCCTGATGGCCCTGGCCTTTTTCGGCAAGGGGGTCGGCGCCCTGGGCTGGGCGGTCCTGTCCGATACGGCGCCCAAGCAGATCACCGGCCTTTCCGGCGGCGTCTTCAACATGTGCGGCAATCTGTCGTCGATTTCGACACCGATCATCATCGGCTTCATCATTCAGGAAACGGGATCCTTCAACGGCGCGCTGGTCTTCGTCGGCGCCAATGCCCTGGTCGCCGCTCTCAGCTATCTGGTGATCGTGGGCGAGGTCAAACGTATGGAACTGAAGGAATAGGCAGGGGAGGTCATTCATGTATCTCGGAGAACAACTGATCAGTCCCACCGACGAGAGGATGCGTCTGTCGGCGCAGCTCGGCGTTTCGGGAATTGTCATCGATACCCGGCCCAATTTCGCCATCCAGGGCGATGACGGCGCCTGGGACGCCGGCAAGGTCGCCGCCCTGCGGCGCTGGGTCGAGGGATTCGGCATGCGGCTTGAGGTCATGGCGCTCGATGTCGGGTCCGTCCTGCTCGACAGCCTGCGCCAGCCCGACCGTGCCCAGGCCATCGTCCGCAGATTGCGCAAAGACATCCAGGCCGCCGCGGACGGCGGTGTCGACACCTTGAAATATACCGTCGCCATGGTGGGCATCACCCGGACCGGCGTCACCGAGGGACGCGGCGGCATGAAATGCAGCACCTTCCGGGCCGCCGATTACAAGGCGGAGGCCGATGCCCGTTTTTCCTATTGGGGTGTCGTTCTTCCCGAGGATGGAACGAAGGGGGCGCAATCGCCCGTCGAGGCGAAGGGCGCCCCGGAAACCTGCGGCCAGGTGATGGCGTCGGAGGCCGGCGGCATCAGCGAGGCCGAAGGGTGGAAGGCCATCGAATATCTGGTCGGGGAACTGCTGCCTACGGCGGAAAAGGCCGGCGTGCGCCTGGCCTGCCATCCCCACGATCCGGCTTATCCGCCGGGCGGATTGAACGGCGTCCATCACGTTTTGGGATCGATCGGCGGCATGCGTCGCTTCATCGCCCTGGCGCCGGAAAGCAGGTCGCATGGCTTCAATTTCTGCCAGGGAACGGTGGCGGAAATGTCACCCAACCCCACGGAGGCGGTGCTTGAGGCGATCGGCGCCTTTGGTCCCGCCAGTGGCATCAACCGGATCTTCATGGTGCATTTCCGCAATATCAAGGGCGGCTACCTCGATTTTCGCGAAGCCATGCCGGACGAGGGGTCGGTCGACATGTTGAAATGCATCGCGGCTTATCGGGATGCCGGCTACGCCGGTATCCTTTGCCCCGATCACGTTCCCCTATCCGATGTCGATCCCGGCCGGGAACGCTTTTTCTCATTTTGTCTGGGCTATACCCGGGGACTGTTACAAGCGGCGGGGGTAAGGTCATAAAAGTAAAGCGTTATTCGAGAATATCCTTCAACGAGAACTGAGCGGTGAATGGTGTATTTCTTATTGGTATCTGGCGGTGAAACTAGACATGAGCCGCTTGTCTTCGCTGAAGGTCATGAGGGTTTGTTTGGGAATGGCATAGTGATTTTCGATCGTATTCGGAAATAGTCGAGGGGGAGACAAACATGAATGTGCGGGCCAAGATCTTGACGGGAAATCTGGCTATTGCCGTTCTTGCGGTCGGTGTTTCCATCTTCATCGCCTGGAGCGCCGTCTCCGATCTTCGTCAGCAGAATGCCGCGACCCGTTCCCTTAAGACGTTCGAATTATGTCTCCAGATCGGTGGTCTTTTGGCCTCGGAGCGGAGCGCCTGGGGCGGTGCGCTGGACAATGCCGCGCCCATGTCGGGCGATGTGGCGGCTGCGGTCGACAAGGCCGTGGCCACCACCGACGCGACTTTGACGGCGGCGCGGGAGGCGGCGTTGATCGCCGGTTTGTCGACGGCATCCATCGATTCCGCCATCTCGGTCTTCAAAAGCACGCGCGATCAGACCCGTCTGGATTTGCGGAAACCGAAGGCGGAGCGCTCCGCCAACGCCCTGGCGGCATCGGTCGATGGTATCTCGCGGGGGTTGGCCTTCATCGATACGGCGGTCGACGAATCCTTTCGCAGCACGACAAATGCCGGCCCCAATCTCTCCGGGCCGGCCAATCTGGCCCGGTTGGCCCAGGAATCCCGGAATGTAAACGGTGGCCGTTCGGCCTTGCTTGGCCTGTTCGTGCGCGGTCAGGCGTTTTCGCCCGACCGCGTCGTCGTTTCGACTGAACTGTCGGGCAAGGTGGCGCTGATTTGGCAAATGCAGATGCAGGCGGTGGCCAATCTCGGCAATCCCCCCAAGCTGGCCAAGGCGCTGGATCATGTCCGCAACACGGTGATGACCGAAGGCGAACAGCGGTATCGCGCGATTCTCGAGGCGGCGCGCAATGGACAGCCGTCGCCGATGCCCGACAGCGAATGGCGGACCTGGACGACGCCGATGTTGAACAACGGTTTGGTGATGCGCGACGCCGCGATCGCCACCGCCTACGACATCAACGGCGCCGCCATCGAAAATGCCTGGATTCGTCTTGGCGGTTCGTTGGCGGTCCTGTCGATGGTTTGTGTCGTCACGGCCAGCGTGATCATCGTTCTGCTTCGTCAGGTGATCCTCCGTCTGGGGCGGTTGACCGAGGCCGTGACCCGTTTGGCCGCCGATGATCTGGAGGTGGAGATCGACCGCTCCGAACGCGCCGACGAGGTCGAGGCGATGGCCAAGGCGTTGATCGTTTTGCGCGACAATGCCCGCCACATGCGCCAGGTGGCCGCCGAGGCGAGGCAGGCCCAGGAGCAGCGGTTGACGAGGGCCGAACGTCTGTCCGGCGAGGTGAGGCAATTCGAAACGGAAGCCGGCAAGGCGCTGGATGAGGTGTCAACCGGCGTCGAGGCCATGTGCGGAACCACGCAAAGCATGACGACCAGCGCATCGTCCACGATGGCGGATGCTCATGGCGTGGCCGAGGCGGCCAACAATGTCGGCATGGAAGTGCAGGCGCTGGCCGGAACTGCGGTGGAGCTCTCGGCTTCGATTGGGGAAATCGCCAGCCGCGTCGGCGACACGGCCGATCAGTCCCTCAGCGCTTCGGAAAATGTGAAACGCAGTTCCGAGCAGTTCGCCCTGCTGGCGGACTATGCCGCCAAGATCGGCGACGTGGTGG
The DNA here is from genome assembly GCF_002845745.1 of Telmatospirillum siberiense. Classification (GTDB taxonomy): domain Bacteria; phylum Pseudomonadota; class Alphaproteobacteria; order Rhodospirillales; family Magnetospirillaceae; genus Telmatospirillum; species Telmatospirillum siberiense. Next base: position 55,833 of record NZ_PIUM01000023.1, read on the forward strand.
ACCTGATCCGCGAGATCGCGGGGCAGACCAATCTTTTGGCCCTGAACGCCACCATCGAGGCGGCGCGCGCCGGCGAAGCGGGACAGGGGTTTTCGGTGGTGGCCGGCGAGGTGAAGGCGCTGGCCGTGCGGACCACTCAGGCGACCAAGGACGTTGGAGAGCAGATCGAGGCCATTCGTTTGGCCTCGGACAATGCCGTCGTTTCGATGGGAGAGATTGATGGCAGCATTTCCCGCATCACCACGCTGGCCGGCGACGTGGCGGCCTCGATCGAGCAGCAGCATGCGGCAACCGAGGAAATCAGCCGGCGCGTGCAATTCGCCGCCGACGGGGCGGAAAAAGGCGCCAAATTGGCTAAAAAATTGGCTGAAGCGGCCGCCCAGGCGAAAGACGAGGCCGCTCATGTGCAAACCTCCGCGCAAGCCATGGCCGGTGAGGTTCGTCAGTTTCACGATAAGGTGAACGCTTTCCTGGGGCAGGTGGCCACGCTGACGTGATGTGGCGGGCTCGGAATTGACCGTTTAAGGCGATTATGTTAGTGTGTACTCACTTACTTAATCGTGCGAGGCGGTCATGCGTTTGCGCAAAAGCGCGTTGGAGCGGCGCGAGGAGATCGTCGGGGCGGCTCTTGCCCTGATCGACCGGGGAGGGCCATCGGCGGCGACGACGACGGCCATCGCTGAGATCGTCGGGGTGAGCCAGGCCGCGATTTTCCGCCATTTTCCCAAGAGGGAGGAGATCCTTTTGGCGGTGGTCGATTGGATCGCCGGCCATGTGGCGCCGCGCCTGCGGGCCGCCGCCGATACCGCCGACACTCCGCTCGGCCGCCTGAACGCCGTACTCGACGTTCAGTTGCGCATCGTGCGCGATACCCCGGCCATGCCGGCGCTGCTGTTTTCCCGTGAGTTGCACAAGGACAACGAACGTCTGCGAAGCGCAGTCTATGGGCATATCGGGCGGATTCACGATCTTCTCGCCGAAATTCTGCGGGCCGGCACGGTGAGCGGGGTTTTCCGCGCCGGGCTCGACGTCGACCGCGCCGCTTTCATGATCATCGGTTTGCTACAGGGACTCGTGGTGCGCTGGTCCTTGACCGGTCGCCGCCTCGATTTGCTGGAGGAGGGGCACGCCATGTTCGAGATGTTGCTGAACGGCCTGCTGGCCGGCAAGGGGGAACCCCGATGAACCGGCCTTTCATATTCGTTGGCATGATTCTGGCGGTATCGGCGGCGGGCGCCTGGATCTGGCTGCATGACGCCAAGAGAACGGCCCCGCTGGTTTTGCAGGGCAATGTCGATGTGCGGCAGGCCGATCTGGCCTTCAAGGTAAGCGGGCGTATTCACCGTCTCGCGGTGGAGGAGGGGGATAAGGTGACGGCCGGCCAAGTCCTGGCCGAGTTGGAAACCGCCGACTTCGAGGCGGATCTCGCCCAGGTGCGGGGACAACTCGCCGTCGCCGAGGCCAATCTGGCCGAGTTGCTGCACGGCTCCCGGCCGGAGGAGATCGATCAGGCCCGCGCCCAGGTGAATGAAGGCGAATCGGCCCTCGTCAATGCCCGGCTGACCTTCCGGCGCCAGCAGGACCTTCTGAGAACGGGCAATACGCCACAGTCCGGTTATGATCAGGCCCTGGCGCAGCAGCAGCAGGCGGAGGCCCGCCTGGCCGGCGCCAAGGCGGCCCTGGCCCTGGCTATCCAGGGGCCGCGGACGGAGCGGATCGAGGCGGCGCGCGGGCAGGTGGCGCAAAGCCGCGCCGCTGTTGCCCTGGCCGAGCAGCATCTTTCCGATACGCGTCTGCTCGCGCCGGAGGATGGGGTGATCCTCTCGCGTGTGCGCGAACCAGGCACCATCGCCGCCGCCGGCGATGTGGTCTTCACCTCGGTTCTCACCCATCCCACCTGGATAAGAGCCTATGTCGCCGAACCCAGTCTGGAGCGGATTCACCCCGGCATGGCCGCCGCGGTAAGGACCGACGGGGGGAAGACCTTCAATGGACGGGTCGGCTATATCTCGCCCCTGGCCGAGTTCACTCCGAAAACCGTGCAGACGCCCGAACAGCGCGCCGAGTTGGTCTATCGGCTGCGCGTCGTCGTCGATCAGGCCGACGAGTCCCTGCGCCAGGGCATGCCGGTCAGCGTGTCTTTTCCCGAAACGGCCGGTAAATAGGGGCGTCGGCGATGGAACCGCTCATCCACATTGATGGGGTGAGCAAGGTCTTCGGCGCTCAGCCGGCGATCGACAGCCTGTCCGTCGTCTTCGAGGCGGGGCGGCTGAACGGGTTGGTCGGGCCGGACGGTGCCGGAAAAACCACCCTGATTCGTCTTTTGGCCGGGCTGCTGAAGCCCTCGGCCGGGCGATTGCGGGTCGCCGGTTTCGATCCGGTCGCCGAACCCGCCGGCCTGCGCGACGTCGTCGCTTATATGCCGCAGCGCTTCGGTCTTTATGAAGACCTGACGGTGATGGAGAACCTGGTCCTCTATGCCGATATCCGGGGTGTCGTCGGTACCGAACGGCGCCAAACCTTCGAACGCCTGTTGTCCTTCACTGATCTGGCCCGTTTCAGCGAACGCCTGGCCGGACGTCTGTCCGGCGGGATGAAACAGAAATTGGGCCTGGCCTGCGCCCTGGTGAAGGTGCCCAAGGTTCTGCTGCTCGACGAGCCCAGCGTCGGCGTCGATCCCATTTCGCGGCGCGAGCTGTGGCGAATGGCCGCCGATCTGGTCGGGCAGGGCATCGGGGTGATCTGGAGCACGGCCTATCTGGACGAGGCCGAACGCTGCGACCATGTCCTGCTGCTCAATCAGGGGAAGTCGCTGTTTTCCGGTCCGCCAGGGGACCTGACCGCCGAAATTTCCGGCCGCAGCTTTCTGGTGCGGGGCCTGGGTTCCGAACGGCGTCAGGTGCTTCAACGGGCGCTCAAACATCCCTCGGTGATCGACGGGATCGTTCAGGGCGCCAATTTGCGGCTGGTTCTGGCGGAAGGGGCGCCTCCACCCACTCCCGCCGAACTGGGGGCGCCGCCGACGGCATCGCTGGATCCGACGCCGCCTCGTTTCGAAGATGCCTTCGTCGCCCGTTTGGGAAAGAGGCAAACCGGCGATTCGCCCTATGCCGCACGCGAAGCGCTGGGCACCGCCGGCGAGGTGACCGTCGAGGCCAAGGGCCTGACCAAACGGTTCGGGTCTTTCACCGCCGCCTCGGAGATCAGTTTCGCCATCAAGGGCGGCGAGATTTTCGGTCTTTTGGGACCGAATGGCGCCGGCAAATCGACCACCTTCAAAATGCTTTGCGGTCTGCTGAAGCCGTCCGGCGGAATCGCCCGCGTCTCGGGCTTCGATCTGATGAGCGCCGCGTCGCAGGCGCGCGGCCGGATCGGCTACATGGCCCAGAAATTTTCGCTCTACGGCGATCTGTCGGTGCGCCAGAATCTTGACTTTTTCGCGGGAATCTACGGCTTGGCGAAAGGGGGCGTCCCGGTGATCGCGAAGATGGTCGAGGCTTTCGGCCTTGGCCCCTATATCGAGGTCAATGCCGGCGCCTTGCCGCTCGGCTTCAAGCAGCGCCTGGCGCTGGCCTGCGCCACCATGCACGATCCGGCGGTGCTGTTCCTGGACGAGCCGACCTCGGGCGTCGATCCGCTGACGCGGCGCGAATTCTGGGGCCATATCAACGCCCTGGTCGGTCGCGGCGTGACCGTCGTGGTGACCACCCATTTCATGGACGAGGCGGAATATTGCGATCGCATCGGTCTGGTCTATCAGGGCCGGCTGATCGCCGAAGGCTCACCGGATCGTTTGAAGGCCCGGAGCAGGACGGGGGCCTGTCCCGATCCGACGCTGGAGGATGCTTTCATCGGCCTGGTCGAAAGCGTGGAGCGCAATGGGAGGGGGCATGACGCCACGTGACCGCCTGCGCCGTTTGACGGCGCTGGTCAGAAAGGAAACCTTGCAGATCGGACGCGATCCCAGCAGCTTGTTGATCGCCGTGGTGCTGCCTTTGCTGCTGCTGTTCCTGTTCGGCTATGGGGTGAGTTTCGATCTGCGCCGATCGCCGATCTGTCTGGTGGTCGAACAGCAGAGCGCGGCGGCCTCGGAGCTTACGGCCTCTTTTCTGGCATCCCGGTTTTTCAGCGTGCAGGGCGCCGTGACGACCAGGGACTGTCAGGAGGATCTGGTCGCCGGACGGGTCAATGCGGTGGTGGTCATTCCGTCGGATTTCGCCAACCGCCTCTATGCCCGCGATCCGGCGCCGATGCAAATTCTGGTCGACGGCAGCGATCCCAATACGGCGGGCCTGATGGCCAATTACATCAGCGGCACCTGGCAGACCTGGCAGGCCATCGAGGCCGACAGTCGCGGGCGCGGCGTCGCCCCCAGGCTGGGGGTGACGGCCCGCTATCGCTACAATCCGGAAAAGGAAAGCCGGAACTTCCTCTTGCCGGGTCTGGTCGCGGTGATCATGACCCTGATCGGCACCATGCTGACCGCCCTGGTGGTCTCGCGCGAATGGGAGCGCGGTACCATGGAGGCGATGATGGCGACGCCGCTTTCGGTGTTCGAACTGCTGCTGGGCAAGCTGATCCCCTATTATCTGCTGGGGATGGCGGCGCTTGGCGTGACCACCACCATCGCCGTCTGGCTGTTCGACGTGCCCTTCCGGGGATCCGTTCTCGTTCTCGTCGCCGTCAGCACGGTGTTTCTGCTGACCACGCTGGGCCAGGGCTTGTTGATCTCCACTCTCGCCAAGAATCAGTTCGTCGCCACCCAGGCGGCGCTGTTTTCGGCTTTTCTTCCCGGTTTCCTGCTCTCCGGCCTGGTTTACGAGATCCCCAGCATGCCCTGGCCGATCCGTCTGTTCACCTATGTGGTTCCGGCCCGCTATTTTGTTCCCAGCATGCAGACCATGTTCCTGGCCGGCGACGTGCCGGGCGTGCTGGTGCCCAACAGTCTGGCCCTGCTGGTCATCGCGACGGTGCTGTTTGCCGTCGTCGCCAAAAAGACGCCGAAACGGCTGGATGGGTAGTCGGACATGTGGCAACGCATCAGAAGCCTGATCATCAAGGAACTGTGGGCGGTGTGGCGCGACCCCAAAGGCCGGGCCATGCTGATCATTCCGCCGATCATCCAGATGGTGCTGTTCAGCTTTGCCGCCACGCTGGAAGTGAAAAACGTCGAGATCGCCGTGCTCAACCGCGACATGGGGGGGCATTCGATCGAATTGATGCAGCGATTGGCCGGCGCCAAGGATTTGGTGAGGCGGGTCGTGGTGATGCATGACGAAGAGGAGGCCACGGCCGCTCTGGCGGCCCAGGACGTGCTGATGGTGGTGCGGTTCGGTGCCGATTTTTCCCGCGATATCGGCGCGCGACGGCCGGCATCGGTGGACATCCTGCTCGACGGACGGCGTTCCAACGCCGCGCAAATTCTGGAGGGTTACGTCGAATCGATCGTCGATCAATATCAGGGCGAACTGCCCGGCGCCGCCCGAGGTCAGCAGCCGACCCTGGTGACGCGCGCTTTCTTCAATCCCAATCTTGAAAGTGCCTGGAACACGGTGCCCTGCCTGACAGCCATCCTGACCATGCTGGTCGGTCTGGTGGTCACCGGGCTTTCCGTGGCCCGCGAACGGGAACTCGGCACCTTCGAACAGCTGCTGGTCTCACCGGCGCGTCCGGGCGAGATCATCGTCGGCAAGACGGTGCCCGGCCTGCTGATCGGTCTCATCGAGGGCAGTCTGATCATCGGTTTCGCCCACTTCGTTTTCGCCGTGCCGCTGGGGGGATCCCTCTGGCTGCTCTATCTCAGCATGACGGTTTATCTGGCGGCGGTGATCGGTGTCGGATTGTTCATCTCCTCGCTGGTCGCCACCCAGCAGCAGGCCATGTTGGGCGCCTTCACCTTCGTCGCCCCCGCCATCCTGTTGTCGGGATTCGCCACGCCGATCGCCAACATGCCCGATTGGCTGCAACTGGTGACGCTGATCGATCCGGCCCGCTATTTCATCGTCATCATCCGGGGGGTGTTCCTCAAGGATATGCCGGCCGGATTGGTGCTCGACAATCTTTGGCCGATGGTCGTTATCGCCGTTTTCACCCTGGCTACCGCATCCTGGCTGTTTCGTCGCCGGTTGCAATAAAATGCTGATATTCCATAAATTTTAAGATCATTTACATCTCTGGTCGGATGCTGTTCGGAAAATTGTCTACTACTCACGGAAAATACCTACGTAATAAATTAATATCATGTGACATGTATTTTATTAAATAAGTATTTACCGATGCTATGAAAAATATTTAATAAATTATAATGTGGAAATCGAGATATTTTATTATCTCACAATTTAAGGGAATGCACATGATGCGTCTAAATAATTCCTCTCTCATGAGTGGGGCGCCCACCGTTTTCGAACGGTTTCGCCTCTGCTCTCTGGCTATCGGTTTTGCCGGTGCCTCCCTCCTGACCGCTTGCGCCAGCGACAATTCGTTACTCCAAGGCGCGGATGCTCGGTCGGCCGCCAATAAGGGGAACTGGGCTTCGGAGGTCAGTAACGCCGAGAAAGCCTCGGCGACCAATCCAACCGTCGTGAACCAGTTCAATCTCGCCACGGGCTATCAAAATACGGGCCAGAATGACAAGGCGATAGCTCTCTATCAGGACCTCGTCACCAAGGGGCAATATACCTCGGTGAATCCGGGCCGGAACGACGATGGTACCCCGGTAGCCGCCGCCGACAGAAATATTGCGGACGAATCGGCCCGCCGTATAGAGCTGATCATGGGGCGTCCGTCCGATGTCGTTGAATACCCTGAAATGGACCGGTAATGAGTGCGAAACGCGAACCGATTGGCCAATCTTGCCATTATTGACCGTCCGATTGGGCGCGACCGGAGCGTTGCATCGGAAGAGAGTATCGTCGTCCGCCGATCGTAAGCCGTTGACGCCTTCCGTTTCGCCATTGCCTGGAAATAGTTCTGGGAAGGAAACAGAAGGCACATTTTGATAAAATCAAAATGTGAAAAACGTTAGCGGCATTCGATCCGGACGGTGAATTTTTGTGCTTTATCGGCGATATCGGGTGTCGATATCCGGCGTGTAGCCACGTTCCTCTCATAGCCAATCTCATTGGCGGAGAGGAATGGCAAGATCACTTCGGCCTTGATCGCGAAATTCACGTTCTGCGGCAAGGGGGCGCCGAGGGCGGCGTCGACGGCTTCAGGGTTGAGCGTGCGGGATATGATGCCGACGGCGGCACCGGTCTCATCGAGCAGGGGGCCACCGCTATTTCCCGGTTGCACCGGTGCGCTTATTTGCACCATGCGAGTGTCGTTGTGCAGACCTTTGAGCGAGGTGACCGATCCGGACGTGATCGACATGTCCGAGCTCAGCAAGCTAGGCAGAGGAAAACCGGTGACGATCACATCCTCGCCAGCGCGGAGGGCGGCGCCGTTTCGGAAGGTCACGGCGGCCCGTGGCGTGGCCATGGGCAATTTGAGCAGGGCGAGATCGTTCACCGTGTCGCGCCCGACCACGACGGCTTCGACGTCGTGATTCCCATTGAAGACATGAATGCTGCGACACGCCGGCACGACATGGTCGTTCGTCACCACATGGCCCCGTTCATCGACGATTACGCCGGAACCGCTGGTCTTTATCATCGCGGACGTCGCCAACGGATTCGCTCCGGACATTGTCTTGCCGCCGAGGTTTAGCGCGGCTTGGCGTATGTTTTTCAGGAAGGAGGCGTAAGCGGCCGTACTCAGCGGCCGCGTGCCGGCATCGAATCCAACAGGCTGGATTGCAGGGCTGCTGACGCGCCGTACCAGCCAACGTCCCGTCCAGGCATCGCTCGTCGAATATGGCTGTGGAGCGATCTGAAACCAAAGGACAAAATCGGCATCGCCGGAGTCCGGGTCGAGCGTGTCGTTGATCTGGATCGTTTCCGAGTGCTGAAAGGCATGAGTCCGGATCAACGCCTCGGCATCGATATGCATCACAAGGTCACCGTCACTGACAAGGTAGCGGATCTCGACCGGCGTGCGTCGGCTCTGATCGGATAGCCGCGATGCCGCATATGGACGTAGGCGATCTTGATCGGGAATGACGATACGCAGTTTGCCGAGTACGGGATCCGTTTCGGTCGGTAATGACGCGAGTGAGATTTCCGCTTCGGTTCGCCTGGCTTCGAGGGCCGCTTCGGGGCTGGTGAATCTCACGCCGTTGCGGGTAAATGATGTTGCGTTGTCGAGAGGAGTGGGGGTACAGGCGCTCAGTGCCGTCGCCATTATGGCAATCAGCATCGCCAGTACCGACTTTTCGGCTCGATCAATCAGACATGCTGCCGGTGGACCGAGGGAACATGCTTGCCGTGGATGGTCATCGTACATGTCAGATCACCCTTTGTCTTCGTAAGGATACATCTAGGATTATCCTCCTGCCTCACCATTGAGGTCGGTGTCGTTTTTGTGATTATTTAACTAAAAAAGCGCAACATTATTTTTAGAAAAATATTTTTTATTCGCACTATTCTAGTTTATATCAATATGATGATATTATCAATAAATAACGAAATTATCCGTTAGTTGGTTATAAAGCCTTGTCCTCGGAGGCTTCCTGGACTTTAAGATCCGGAGGCCATTTGTTTCAGATGTGATGGGGCAAACAGAGCCTATTATGTCCGGAGTTGTCTGCCGGATTGCCACGCCGTCTCGTTGTTCCATCTCAGCATGATGGCTTATCCGGCGACCGTGAATCGCTGCCGCATCCGGTGAGGTCGCCGACAATGTCGAGCGGGCGGCGCCTGACAGCGGACGTGCCGCCGAACAGTTCAAACTCGATCTGTCCCGGCAGGCCGGGTTCCTGAACGCCGAGGTCTGCCGGTTCTTCCAGGGCGTGCGGAGCAGGGGGAGGCGGGGCGTTCCGGCAGCCTGTCGTCAGTTGGGGCCCGCTGACAAATAACCGCGTCATTGCTTCGACGCCCTAGATATCCTTCATACCTCTCGAAGTTCTACGCCGTTTCTCTTTCCTTCATCAGTGCCGACAAGACGCCTTCGATCAGCCGGCGACCGAGCCCCGCGGCGGTCATCACCGACTCGGGGTGGAACTGCACGGCGGCGATCGGCAAGGTTTTGTGCTCGATGGCCATGACGGTGCCGTCGGCCGTTTCCGCCGTGGTCATCAGGCAGTCGGGCATGGTGGCCGCATGCAGCGAATGATATCTCCCGACGGTGAAGCGTTCCGGCAGGCCGGTCATCAGGCGGCCCCCGAGAATCCGCACCTCCGACGGTTTCCCGTGCATCGGCTGGTTCAGGATCCCCAGCGCTCCGCCGAAATGTAGGACGATTCCCTGCAGTCCCAGGCAGACACCGAAGATCGGCAAATGCCGTTCGATCAACAGCGAGAGTGTTTCCTCCATGTCGAAATCTTCCGGCCGTCCGGGGCCGGGAGACAGCACCACCAGATCCGGTCGAAGGCCGTTCCGCAGTTCCATGCGGGCGTGATCGGGTCTCAAGGTGGTGACCCGGGCGCCGGCGGCGCGGAAATAGCCGGCCAGGGTATGCACGAAGCTGTCCTCGTGGTCGATCAGCAGAACCTGCGCTCCGCTTATCCGGGTGGGCTCGGCCGTTTCCGTCAGCCGCGCCGGCGCCGGCTGCCGGCCGATGACCGCCAGCATGGCCGAGGCCTTGAGCCTGGTTTCGGCCTCTTCCTCCACCGGGTCGCTGTCATGGAGAAGGGTGGCGCCGACGCGGACCTCGGCGATGCCGTCCTTCATGCGGATGGTCCGCAGGGTCAGTCCGGTGTTCATGTCGCCGTCGAAGGTCAGGGCGCCGATGGCCCCGCCATACCAGCGCCGCGCGCTCTTTTCGTGTTGTTCGACGAAACGGATCGCCCAACGCTTCGGCGCGCCGGTCACCGTGACCGCCCAGGCGTGGCTCAGGAAGCCGTCCAAGGCGTCGAATTCGGGGCGCAGCGTGCCCTCCACATGGTCGACCGTATGGATCAGGCGCGAATAAAGCTCGATCTGCCGCCGCCCGATGACCCGTACGCTGCCCGCCTCGCAGACCCGCGATTTGTCGTTGCGATCGACGTCGGTGCACATGGTCAGTTCGGACTCGTCCTTGGCCGAGTTCAGCAGTTCGCGGATGCGCTCGGCGTCTTCGATGGCGTCGGCGCCGCGCCGGATGGTGCCGCTGATCGGACATGTCTCGACGCGCTTGCCTTCGACGCGGACGAACATCTCGGGCGAAGCGCCGGCCAGGAATTCTCCGTCGCCCAGATTGATCAATGTCCCGTAAGGGGCCGGGTTGGTCCGGCGCAACCGATGAAAGATCTCGCTGGGGGCCTCGGCGCAAGGGGCGCTCAACAGTTGACCCAGCACCACTTCGAACAGATCGCCGCGAGCGAAGGCCTCCCGCGCGCGCTCGACCTGCCCGGCGTATTCGCCCGGCGCATGGTCGCTTTCGGCCGGGAGCCGGGCCGGTGGGGTTGCCAGGTAAGGGGCGGGGGCGGTTTCCCGGGGCAGGCCGGCGGTGCCGCGGCCATCCACCGAGAAGTCGTAGCGCCGGATCGTTGCCGTCTTTCGCATATGATCGACCAGATGGATCTCGTCGGGCAGATAAAGGACGAGGTCGCGCTGGTCGGCGGCGCGCGGCAACCGCAGGTCCATCGGTTCGAACTGGAAGACCAGATCGTAGCCGAAGGCGCCGTAGAGACCCAGATGATGGTCCTCGCCGCTTTTGAACAGATCGATCACCGCGCGCAAAAGCGAAAAAACGCTGGGTTGGCGGCTGCGCATTTCCTCGGCGAAGCGGGTTTCCGTCTTGGCGACGACGCCGTCGAGGCGCCGTCCGCTCCGCTCCGTCAACGAGAGCGCGTCGACGCCCGTCAATGCCGCCGCGATGGCCGGCAACAAAACGGCCCCCCGGTCGTTCAGCGCTTCGATCGTGAAATCGCGTCCCCGCGCCGTCAGAACCAGGGGTGGATCGGCGAACCCGATGTCCCAACGGGTATAGCGTCCCGGGTATTCGTAACCGGAGGACAAGAGAACGCCGCGACGCCCGTCGAGCCGGCCGGCGAGAGCGGCGACGTTACCCGGATAGGGAACATCCTCCACCGTGCGCCGGACGGCGATGCCGCCGCTGGTCTGATAATCATAGTGAGACATGGACCTGCTCCTGGGCTTGTGCTCGCCTCGGGCTCGGTCTTGCGTGCGCTCGTCTTTTGAAAAATCGAAAGCCGCCTCGAACCCGAGACGGCCTGACAAAAAGATATGCGTCGGCCGTCCCTGTTAGACGGGCCACCACCAACGTGAAGAGGGCGAAAACGTACGCATGGGCTGGACTCTAACAGTCCGATGTCCTGGCTGCAATAGAGTCATGCGCGAGCCGGGGGTGGAGGGTGGGGTAAGCGTCAGGCCCACCAATCGGCTTTTCGAAGCGACAATGCAAACCCCTTTCGCTTTTGTTCACGATGTCACAGATGAACGTCTCATCCATCACCATGATCTCGACCCTCTCATGTGGCCAAGCCCGGGCAGATCCGATGACGGCCATGCAAAATCCGCCATTACCGATATTCGTGATGATGCCGAGGTTGCTGTAGCCTTCTTTTGAAAGAAGCACCGCTTTTTGTGCACATCGGTATCGGAGACTATTTCTGGTTTTTTCGGGCATGATGATCGATTCCACGACTGTATGATCTTGGAGTATTTTCCATCTTTTCATTGTTCAGCGGGAGGTTCGGATACTACTTAGGAATTGGTTCTCCCGTCCGGTCGCATTCGCGATGAGGGGAGGCGTCTTGCCGGCAGTTCGTTCTTTTCGCATCGGGCATCAGTGGCGATACTTAGGGCTTGTCGCGAAATTATCGCTCCAAACCCTAAGAGTCCTTATGACGCCTGCGCTCCGCTTAAGGCGGGCGGGAAGCGCCGCTCGGGCTGTTGATTCGATAATTTATCAACAGGCCCTTACCGGGCTTGCCAATGAAAGGGAGCCATCATGGTCCATGAGATCAATCCACACCGCTATCAGGACGCCCCATTCCGCCGTTGCGGACGGAGCGGGCTCAAGCTTCCCGCCATTTCCCTGGGGCTTTGGCAGAATTTCGGCGGCGTCGATTCCTTCGAGAGCGGGCGCGCCATCGTGCGGCGCGCCTTTGATCGGGGCGTTACCCATTTCGATCTGGCCAACAATTACGGCCCTCCGCCCGGTTCGGCCGAGGAGAATTTCGGGCGGATATTGTCCGCCGATTTCCTGGCCCATCGCGATGAGATGCTGATTTCCACCAAGGCCGGATACGACATGTGGCCGGGACCCTACGGAGTCGGCGGATCGCGGAAATATCTGTCGGCCAGTCTGGATCAAAGCCTGCGGCGGATGGGGCTGGATTATGTCGACATCTTCTATTCGCATCGGGTCGATCCCGACACCCCTCTCGAAGAGACCATGGCGGCGCTCGATCAGGCGGTGCGTCAGGGCAAGGCGCTTTATGCCGGGATTTCCTCCTATTCGCCGGAGATGACGCGCCGGGCGTCGGCGATCCTCCAATCCCTGGGCACGCCTTGTCTCATTCACCAGCCGTCCTATTCCATGCTGAACCGCTGGATCGAGGGCGGGTTGCTGGACACGCTGGAAGAACTGGGGATCGGATGCATCGCCTTCTCGCCGCTGGCCCAGGGAATGTTGACCGACCGCTATCTGAACGGTGTTCCGGAGGGAACCAGGGCGACCAAGGGGGGCTCGTTGCGGCAAAGTTTTCTCAGCGAACGCAACATCGAGCATGTCCGCGCGCTGAACGCCATCGCGCAGCGGCGCGGGCAGAGCCTCGCCCAGATGGCGCTCACCTGGGTGCTGCGCGATCCCCGCGTCACCTCGGCGCTGATCGGCGCCCGGACCGTCGAGCAATTGGACAATTCCCTGGACGCGCTGGCCGGCGCGCCCTTGTCCGCGGCGGAACTCGCCGAAATCGACCGCTACGCGATGGATGGCGACATCGACCTGTGGCGGGCCTCGTCCATCCGGCGGCCGGAATAGGGGGGCCGGCGGCCGTTCGCTCCGGGATAGACCCATGCCGCTCAAAGTCCGTCTGACCGTCTGTTTCGTGGCTCTGCTGGCGGCCACCGTCGCCATTCTCGTCTCGGTCATGCTGAATGGCGTGACCGAGACCGTCTCCCGCGCCGAGGAGCGCGAACTGAAGGGCTATCTGGGGGCGGTCGAGGCGATGGCGGGGCTCAGGACCCAGACGGCGCTCGCATTGGCCGAAATGGTCGCCACCATGCCCGACGTCCAGTCGGCCGTCGCCGATGGCGACCGGGCGCGGTTGCTGTCGGTTTTCTCCGCGCCCTTCGCCAGAATGAGGGAGGATGCAGGCGTCCAGCAGTTCCAGTTCCATATGGCCCCCGCCACATCTTTTTTGCGCCTGCACCAGCCGGCTCTGTTCGGTGACGATCTGTCGTCCTTCCGGCAGATGGTGGTCGAGGCCAATCGCCGCGGCTCCACCGTCCAGGGTTTGGAAAACGGTGTCGCCGACCTTGGCGCGCGGGCGATCGTCCCCATTGCCCCGGATGGAAAAAATATCGGGTCGGTGGAATTCGGCATGGATTTCGGGCAGGAGTTCGCCTGGCAATTCAAGTCCCGTTTCGCCGTTGACCTCGCCATCCATCTGCCGTCGGATGACGGCTTCCGCACCGTGGCGGCGACCGCGCCGGCCCTTCTCGAAGACCCGGATTTGCGGCGTCAGGCCTTTGCGGGAAAAACCGTTCTCCGGCGTTTCATGTTTGACGGGCGTTCCGTCGCCGCTTTGCTGGCGCCGATCAACGATTATTCGGGAAAGCCGGTGGCGGTGGCCGAGATCACCATGGATGCCGGGGAATACGCCACGCAATACGCCCAGGCGCGTTGGCGGGCCCTTGGGGTCGGCGTCGTCGTCCTGTTGGCCGGAGTGGCCATCGCCTGGTTCATATCCCAGACCATCAGCCGCCCCCTGGTGGCGATGACGGAAGCCATGCACCGTCTGGCCGAGGGAGATCTGGGAATCGATGTGCCGGCTGCCGATAGGGCGGATGAGATCGGCCGCATGGCCCGTGCCATGTTCGTCTTCAAACAGAACCGGGCGGAGATCGAGCGGCAGAAGGCGGAACGCGATCAGTTCGCCCGGTTGGGTATTCTGGGCGAAATGGCCAGTAACATCGCCCATGAACTCAATCAGCCGTTGGCCTCCATCCTCAATTATGGACGGGGGATGGTCCACATGCTCGACGGCGAGGCTGCGGACCAGGCCATGCTGCGGACCGGCGCCGTGGCGGTGGCCGAGCAGGCGGAACGGGCGGCGGCGATCATCCATCGGATCCGGGGGTTCGTCCGCCGTCGTCCGCCACACCGCGTTCGCGTCAATGTGAACAGTCTGGCGCGGGAGGCCCTTTCGCTTTTCGAGACCTCCACCTCCCGTTCCAAGGTTCCGGTCCGGCGGAGGTTGGCCCCTCATCTCCCGGCGGTGTTGGGCGACAAGGTGGAAATCCAGCAGGTGCTGCTCAATCTGCTGCAGAACGCGCTTGACGCGACCCCGGACGGTGGCGACATCCTGCTGACGACGGAGGTCGCGGACGGAAAAGTAACCGTCTCGATCAGTGATTCCGGAAGCGGGCTGGCCCCCGGCGTGGAGGAACGCATGTTCGATCCGTTCTTCACCACGAAGTCCGAGGGGCTGGGACTGGGGCTTTCGATCTGCCGGACCATCGTCGAAAGCCACGGCGGCGGCTTTCTGGTGAGGCCCGGGCCGGAAGGCGGCGTGACCATCGCCTTCACGCTGCCGGCTCTATCGTGAGGAAACCCGACATCATGAGCATGACATCCGATCAGGCCCCCCTCATTCTGGTGGTCGATGACGATGACGCCATGCGCGGTTCGGTCGCTTTTCTGTTCGCCAGTGTCGGCCTCGATTCGCGTCAGTTCAAATCGGCGGAGGAGTTCCTGGCGGCACGGGATGCGCTGCCGAAGGATCGTCCCGGGTGCCTGCTTCTCGACGTCCGGATGCCGGGGATGAGCGGATTGGAGCTGCAGCGCCGTCTGAACGAGGAGGGGTTTGGTCTGCCGATGCTGATGGTCTCGGGGCATGGAGACATTCCGATGGCGGTGGCCGCCTTGAAGGGCGGCGCCGAGGATTTCATCGAGAAGCCCTATCGCGATCAGCATCTGTTGGATGCGGTCCATCTGGCCATCCGCAAGTCGCGGGAGCGCTTGTCCGCGGGCAGCGAGCGAAGCGCGGTGGTCGAACGTTTCCAGCGGCTGACCCGACGCGAACGCGAGGTGCTGATGGGCGTGCTGGCCGGAAAACAGAACAAGACGATCGCGCAGGGTCTCGATATTTCGATAAAGACGGTGGAGGTCCATCGTCACACCGGCATGGAGAAGATGGCGGCCGGTTCCGTCGCCGAGCTATCGCGGATGATCCTGCTGGCCGGCATTCTGGTGGAGGCGGACTGACTTAGGGTTAACCCTAAGCGCAAAGGGGGCTTCCCCCAATATCCTCACTAAATAAAAGGTAATAGTCTCTCGACCCAGGGAAAGGGCCTTCGGGGATCATCCTCGCGCATCGAATGGCGTCGGTGGCGTGATCCGCCGTTTCCCAGCGGATTTTTTTAAGAGGGGGAAGACTATGACCACACGGAGAGAAGTGCTCGGAGCGTTCGGCGGGGCCGGTTCGGCGTTGCTCGGTTCCTTCCTGTGCGGGCGGGCGGCGGCTGCCGAAACCGGAGCCGCGATGGCGCCGATGCCCACCAATGCTCCCGCGGTTCCGTGGCCTTACGTCAAACTCGATCCGCAGGCGGTGGCCGAGCGGGCTTATAAGGGGTTTCTCAGCGGGCACTGCATGTACGGCAGTTTCTACGGCATCATCGGCGAACTGGCGGAAAAGAAGGGGGCGCCCTATGACAACTTCCCCTTCGCCATGATGAAGATCGGGGCCGGCGGCATGGCCGATTGGGCCTCGCTGTGCGGCGCGCTGAACGGTCCCGCCCTGGCGATCTCTCTGCTCAGCTCGGACCCGAAGCCGTTGGTCGACGAACTGTTCAACTGGTATCAGGCCGCCGAGCTTCCCGACTACCATCCCCAGCAGAAGCCGCGGGTGGAAATCACGACGAAATCGGTATCCAATTCCGTGCTTTGCCACGTCTCGGTGACGCGCTGGTGCGAGAAGGCGGATGTGAAGGCCTTTTCCCTCGATCGCGACGAGCGTTGCGCCTGGTTGACCGCCTCTTGTGCAAAGAAAACCGTGGAGTTGCTCAATGCGCAGGCGGATGGCGTGTTCAAAGCGGCCTATCCCATCCCGAAAGAGGTTCAGGAGTGTCGTTCCTGTCACGACAAGGGCGGGAAACTCGAAAATACCCGCGGGAAAATGGAATGTACGACCTGCCACACCACTTTGGGACCGAAACATCCGACTGTGAAGGGTAAGGATCTCTGAGAATATTCACGGGGGCCGGCGTGGTCGCGGGGCTTCGATGCCGCGCGGCCCCGTCGTTTTGAAAAACATTCGGGGGGGCATCGCCATCACACCCGCATCGCGCGAAAAGGGGTAAGCTTACCCTAAAGTAAAGACACGCGATGGGAGGGTGCCGAATGGGGAGCTTGTCCGGGCAGACATGGCAAGCCGAAGGCTATCATCGGAATGCCGGTTTCGTTGCCGATCTCGGCGATCCGGTGGTCGATTTGTTGTCGCCTCGCGAAGGTGAGCAGATCCTCGACCTGGGCTGTGGCGATGGGCGCCTGAGCGCCGAGATCTCGGCCCGTGGTGCCCTGGTGATGGGGGCCGATTCTTCAGCCGATTTGCTGGCGGCGGCGCGTGGGCGCGGGCTGATGGCGCTTGAGGTGGACGGCGAGGAATTGACCTTTCTCGACACCTTCGACGCCGTCTTTTCCAATGCCGCCCTCCATTGGATGATCCATCCCGATGCGGTGATTGCCGGGGTTCATCGTTCGCTGAAGTCCGGGGGGCGGTTCGTCGGTGAATTCGGCGGTCATGGCAATGTGGCGGCCGTGGTTACCGCCTTGCTGGCGGTCCTGGCGCGGCGGGGGATCGACGGCTGGGCGCGGTTTCCCTGGTATTTTCCGACCGCCGAGGAGTATGCGTCCCGCCTTGCCGCGGGTGGCTTCGAGGTTCGCTCCATCGAATTGATTCCCCGGCCGACCCCGCTACCGACCGGAATGATCGGTTGGCTTGAGACTTTTTCCGGCCCCTTCTTCAGGGACTTCAGCCAGAACGATCGTTCCGTGGCGCTTTCCGAGGCGATTATGCTTCTTCAGCCATCGCTGTGCGACGATCAGGGGCGCTGGACTGCCGATTACGTGCGCCTCCGCTTCGACGCCCGGAAAGTGTGAGGCGTCGGCCGCCCACGACACCATCGGGAGCGACAGGCCCACAAGCAAAGAGATAACTTCGACAGGACAAAAGAAAACCCCCGCCGGTTGCCCGGCGGGGGTTCTTTCGTATCCGCGTAACGTCGATCAAACCGAATAGTACATCGCGTATTCGATCGGATGCGGGGTGTGTTCGAACTTGTAGACCTCTTCCCACTTCAGCTCGGCGTAGCTGTCGATGAACTCCTTCGAGAAGACATCGCCCTTGAGGAGGAAGTCGTGATCGGCCTGCAGGCTCAGCAGGGCTTCACGCAGGGATCCGCAAACGGTCGGAACGGTGGCCAGTTCCTCGGGCGGCAGGTCATAGAGGTTCTTGTCCATGGCATCGCCGGGGTGGATCTTGTTCTGGATGCCGTCGAGGCCGGCCAGCAGCATGGCGGCGAAGGCCAGGTAGGGGTTGGCGCCCGGATCGGGGAAACGCACTTCGACGCGCTTGGCCTTCGGGCTGGCGCCGTAGGGGATGCGGCAGGAGGCCGAACGGTTGCGGGCCGAATAGGCCAGCAGCACGGGGGCTTCGAAGCCGGGGATCAGGCGCTTGTAGCTGTTGGTCAGCGGGTTGGTGAAGGCGTTCAGCGCCTTGGCATGCTTGATGATGCCGCCGATGTAGTAGAGCGCGGTTTCCGACAGGTCGGCATAGCCCGAGCCGGCGAAAGTCGGCTTGCCGGCCTTCCAGATCGACTGATGGACATGCATGCCCGAACCGTTGTCGCCGAAAATCGGCTTCGGCATGAAGGTGGCCGTCTTGCCGTAGCTGTGCGCCACGTTGTGGACGACGTATTTGTAGATCTGCATGAAGTCGGCGGAACGCACCAGGGTGCTGAACTTGCAGCCCAGTTCGTGCTGCGAGGGGGCGACCTCATGGTGATGCTTTTCGATCGGCAGGCCCATGTCGCCCATGACGGTCAGCATCTCGGCGCGCATGTCGACGGCGGAATCCACCGGCGGAACGGGGAAATAGCCGCCCTTGATGCCGGGGCGATGGCCGGAGTTGCCCTCGGGGAACTCCTTGCCCGAGACATAGGGGCCTTCCTCGGAATCGATCTTGTAGAACACCGAGTCCATGTTGACTTCGTAGCGGACGTCGTCGAACACGAAGAATTCGGCTTCCGGACCGAAGAAGGCGGTGTCGCCGATGCCGGTCGAAGCAAGATACTTCTCGGCGCGCTTGGCGATCGAGCGGGGGTCGCGGTCATAGAGCTGGCCCGTCGACGGCTCGACGATGTCACAGAAGATGACCAGATGGGTCTGCGCGGCGAAGGGATCGATGACGGCGGTGGAGAGATCCGGCTGCAGGATCATGTCCGATTCATTGATGCTCTTCCAGCCGGCGATCGACGAACCGTCGAACATGACACCCTCGGTCAACATCTCTTCATCGACCGTGCTGACGTGCTGGGCGGTGTGCTGCCACTTGCCACGCGGATCGGTGAAGCGGAAATCGACGTATTTAACGTCGTGCTCCTTGATCAAATCGAGGACTTTTTTGGCTTCGGACATGGTTGAGTTTCCCAATTGTTGAAAGATTTAAACGCATGCGTTGAAGACAAGCCCGATGGACACCGCTTTCAACCGGCAGCCGGACTGAAAATGGCGTGACCGGACGGATTAAATAGCGTCGTTGCCCCGCTCGCCGGTGCGTATGCGGATCGCTTCCTCGACGGGGGTGACGAAAATTTTCCCGTCGCCGATGCGACCGGTGTGGGCCGCCTGCTGAATGGCTTCGATGGCCCGTTCAACGAGGTTGTCCTCGATGACGAGCT
This sequence comes from Telmatospirillum siberiense, assembly GCF_002845745.1. Taxonomy (GTDB): domain Bacteria; phylum Pseudomonadota; class Alphaproteobacteria; order Rhodospirillales; family Magnetospirillaceae; genus Telmatospirillum; species Telmatospirillum siberiense. Next base: position 74,999 of record NZ_PIUM01000023.1, read on the forward strand.
CAATCTTTACCTTCGGCAGGAAATCCACGACATACTCGGCGCCGCGGTACAGTTCGGTATGTCCTTTCTGCCGTCCGAAGCCCTTAGCCTCGGTGACGGTGATGCCCTGCAGACCGATCTCATGAAGGGATTCCTTCACCTCGTCCAGCTTGAAGGGCTTTATGATCGCTTCGATCTTTTTCATGTACCCCGGTGCTCTGCTAATCTTGGGACCCGTTGCGTTGACCGCACTCCCATTTAGCACGCATTGTGCCAGTTGGGCTATGCTGAAAATGACCCATTTTTAGAGGGTTTTCTTGCCGAACCAAACAGTTGTGCCTCATTTTTTATCACCATTGCCGAATAATTCGGCAATGGTGCTGTCCAAAGCGGCAAGTCTCGTCTTGGGTGAATTCTCAAAGCCCGTTGCCGCATCCATCCTTATCGTTGGGAAAAGTCGTCGTGAAACCAGCCAATTCCGTTCTTTCCAGTTATGGCACCACCATTTTCGAAGTGATGTCGCGTCTGGCCGCCGAACATGGGGCGGTCAATCTCGGGCAGGGTTTTCCTGAGGGTCTGGAGCCCCCCGTCCTGCTGAAATCGGCCGCGCGAGCCCTTCTCGAGGATTCACAGCAATATCCTTCGATGATGGGTACGCCCGCGCTGCGCCGCGCCGTGGCCGACCATGCCCTGCGGTTCCACGGCCTGACGGTCGACCCCGACCGCGAGGTGATGGTCACCTCGGGCGGGACCGAGGCCCTGGGCGATTGTCTGTTCGGCCTGATCGAGCCGGGTGACGAGGTGGTGCTGATCGAGCCGCTCTACGACAGCTATCTGCCGATCGTCCGGCGTGCCGGCGGCATCGCCCGCCTGGTCCGTCTGGAGCCGCCGGAGTGGGGACTGCCGCGCGAGGCTCTGGCCGCCGCCTTCAGCGACAAGACCAAGCTGATGATCATCAACACGCCGATGAATCCCACCGGCAAGGTGTTCGACGCCGATGACCTGGCCTTCATCGCCTCGCTGCTGGAACGTCATGACGCCTATTGCGTTTGCGACGAGGTCTACGAGCATCTGATCTACGACGGGCGCCGGCATGTTCCCCTGATCGGCCTGCCCGGCATGCGCGAACGCTGTCTGCGGATCGGCTCGGCGGGGAAGACCTTTTCCGTCACCGGCTGGAAGGTCGGCTATGTGACCGCCTGTCCCGCGCTGTTGCAGCCGGTGGCCAAGGCTCACCAATATCTCACCTTCGCCACGCCGCCCAATCTGCAGCAGGCGGTGGCCGAGGGCCTGGCCAGCCCGGATTCCTATTACCAGGGGCTGGCCGGCGGCTTACAGGCCCGGCGCGACAAGCTGGCCAACGGGTTGGCCGATATCGGTTTCAAGGTCTTGCCTTGCTACGGCAGCTATTTCCTGACCACCGATTTCCGCCCCCTGGGCTTCGAAGGCGACGATGTGGAATTCTGCAAGCATATCACGGTCAATGCCGGGGTGACGGCGGTGCCGGTCAGTATCTTCTACCAGGCCGGCGACGTCCGACATTACGCCCGCTTCTGCTTCGCCAAAAAGGATGAGGCGATCGAGGAGGCGTTACGGCGCCTGGCCCGGTTCTTCGGCCGGAAATGACTTCGGCGCGGACGGCGTCGGCAGAAAAGGTTGGGCCCCCCCGCATCTTGCAATGACGCGGGGGACTCACCACGTGCCCTTTCCGTGGTCGGAAGGGGGAGACGTCTGTGCGGGGTGTCCGGCAGGGTTTGTCGGTATGGCTGAGTGTCTGGTTCCTGCTGCTCAATGTCGTCGCGCTCCCGTGGTGCCATGCGCCTTCGGAGCGCTCCTTCGACGGGCAGGCGGCGGCATTTTGCCATTCCGGCGACGCCGATCCGGCCGGCCGGGGCGGACACGATAGCGGCGATCCCGCCGGAAACGCCGATCATTGCCCCCTTTGCCTGGTTTGCCGGGTGCTGTCCACCGGCGCGCCGGCCACGGCACCGATATCGTTGCGAACCGCCCTGGTGCGGATCGAGGGGCCGACGCCGCCGGGGCCCACATTCGCTCCGCCGTCTCCCGCCTTGGACCGCCCCCAACAGCCGCGGGCGCCTCCCTCCATTCTCCGAGAACTCATGTCCATCCCATCGTGACGCCGTCCATTTTGGACGGGCGGCGCCACGGTATCAGGCACGACGTTTCCTGGAGACCAAGGAATGAAGCGTTTTACGTTGCCGGTGGCCGTCTTGTCGGCCGCCATCACCTGGAATTTCGCCGCCCAAGCCCATGGCATCGCCGGCGATCGCGCGTTTCCCGCCACCCTGACCATCGATGATCCCGCCGTCGGCGACGAATTGTCCCTGCCGACCCTCTCCGAGATCCACAACAGCGCCGCCAAGGACGGCGGCGCGCCCGGCAGCCGGCAATTCGAGGCCGGCGCCGAATGGGACAAACGGATCACGGAACATTTGGGGATTGCCCTCAATGTCGACCACACGACGCTTGGCGAAGACGGCGGTCGCACGTTGAACGGTTGGCAGAATTTGACCGGAACCTTGAAATATCAGGCCTTTGTCAGCCCTGAGCACGAGTTCATGTCCTCATTCGGGGTGATCCGCGAATTCGGCCATACCGGCTCTCCCAGGGTGCAGGACGTGACTTTCGGTTCGACCACCCCCACCCTTTATTTCGGCAAGGGGTGGGGTGATCTGCCCATCGCCTTCCTGCGGCCCCTGGCCGTCACGGGAACGTTCGGCTACCAATTTTCCGACAAACCCAATGTCAGCGCCAATCAATGGGTTTTCGGCGCTTCCGTCCAATATTCGCTGCCCTATCTGCAGGCGCAGGTGAAGGATTTCGGGCTGCCCGGCTTTCTTGGGCGGTTGACGCCGCTTGTGGAGATGGCGATGACGACGCCGGCCAAGGGCGCTCCCGGCAGTTCGACGGTGGGCACCGTCTCGCCGGGCATTCTCTATTCCGGCGATAGCTGGCAAGTCGGCGTCGAGGCTTTGCTGCCGGCCACCCGGGCGACCAACACCGGTGTCGGCGCGATAGCGCAATTTCATCTTTTCCTTGACGACATCTTTCCCCAGAGCCTGGGGCGCCCTTTGTTTTGAGGAGATGGAACATGATGAAGGTGCTGACCGTTCTGGCCGTCCTGGCGGGTGTGTTTTCGGCGAGCCCCGCCTTCGCCCACGCCCATCTCCTCCAGGCCGAGCCCGCCGTCGGAGCGGAGGTGGCGAGCGCCGCCGCCGTTCGATTGAGTTTCAGCGAGGGGGTGGAGGGCAAATTCTCGTCGATCACGGTGACGGATGCGGCGGGCCGGGCCGTTTCCTCGGAGCCGGCAAGGGCCGATCCCCAGGATGGGCGCGTCCTCGGTTTGCTGCTGCCGGGGCCGTTGGCGCCCGGCGTCTATAGCGTGTCCTGGTCGGTCGTCTCGGTCGATACCCACCGGAGCAGCGGTCATTTCACCTTCACGGTGCGGCCGTGACGGGCTGGCGCCGGGGGCGTGGAGTGGGGACATGATGGTCGCGCTGGTGGCTTGCGCGACGGTGCATACGGCGGCGGTCATGGTGCTGTTCGGCACCCTGGCCGTTCGTCCGCTGCTGATCGGCGGGACCGCGGCGGCCGGTTTCGGCGGAGCGGTTGGCCGGCGTTTGGTGGCCGTCGCCGCCTGGTCGGCCTTCGTCACCGCCGTGGCCTGGCTGTCTTTGCAGAGCGCCGCGATGACCGATGATCTTGGCGCCATGACGGACCGAGAGACCATCCTGGCGGTGCTCGGCGACACCGCCTTCGGCCGGGTTTGGCGATGGCATCTGGCAATCGCCGGGGCGGCGGCCGTGGTCTCGACGCGTCGTGGCGGTCCAGGACGCCTGCTGCCGGTGCTGGCCCTGCTGCAATTGGCCGGTCTCGGCTTGATCGGCCATGCGGCCATGGAGGAGGGGGCTTCCGGCCTTTTCCAGCGGGCCGTCCAGGTGGTGCATTTGCTGGCCGGTGGAGCCTGGCTTGGCGCCTTGCCTTTCCTGTGGTTGCTCGCCCGCTCACGCGGCGAGGGCGCCTCACCGGCGGAACTGGAGGTCGCGCTCCGGCGCTTTTCGGGATTCGGTGCGGCGACCGTCGCCCTTTTGCTGCTCACCGGTGCCGTCAATCTTTGGATTAGGACCGGCGGGCGATGGGAGGCGCTCGCCGCTCCCTATGGCCTGATCGTCGCGGGCAAACTCGGTCTGGTGGCCTTGATGATGGTTCTCGCGCTGGTCAATCGCGGGCTTTTGACGCCCGCCTTGTCACGCCGTCCGCAATGGGGCCGCCGGTGGTTGCGCCTCAGCGTGGCGATGGAAACGCTTGTCGGTCTGGCCGCGCTGACGGCGGCTTTCGTGCTGGGGGGGGCCGTCCCGCCGTGATGCCTGCGAAGATAATGTTAACTCATCTTGACGACGCCCTCCGGTTTGGGATAGACAACGTGCCTCTCGGTGGCGGGTGTAGCTCAGTTGGTTAGAGCGCCAGGTTGTGGTCCTGGATGTCGTCGGTTCGAACCCGATCACTCGCCCCATTCCCCTTTACGGGGCTTTCCCAAAATGAGCCATTGCGTGAAGGTCTAAGCTGCCGGTGGCGGCGGCGTGCATGGCTGAGCAGCTTTTTCACTTGCACCGGCCTGGGGAGATGGTGCAAAGAAACGGCCCCCCCGGCCAAGGCCAATTTGACCAGCGCGCCGGGCTCGCAGATCGAAACCGACAGGATTTTCCAATGGAGGCGCGGCGCGCCGGTACCGTTTCGAACGATTCACCTTTGCCCTTCCAGATCCGTGGGACGAGTTCCACCTTGCTCGCCCTGAAGGTGATCGATCCGTGCGATCCCGCCTTTTTTATCCATCTGGCGAACACTTTGGCTCTGGCGCCCGGATTTTACCGCAACGCGCCGATCATCCTCGATCTCGCCGCCGTGGCCCGCAAAAACCCTGTCGATTTGACCATCTTCTGCGCCCAATTGCGTGAATTGACCTTGACGCCGGTGGGCATCCAAGGGGCGACGGCGGATTGGGAGCGGAATGCGCTGGCCGCAGGACTGGCGGTTTTTCCGGCGGGACGGAGCGCCGATCCGGTGAGCGTCCATGGACGGGCCGCGCCGTTGCCGCGCCCGAGCACCGCCCGCCTGGTGACGGAACCCGTGCGTTCCGGTCAGCAGGTCTATGCGGCGGAAAGCGACCTCATCGTGACCGCTCCGGTCAGTCGCGGCGCCGAATTGTTGGCCGATGGCAATATCCATGTCTATGGTCCCTTGCGCGGACGCGCCCTGGCCGGCACGAACGGCGACCGATCGGCCCGAATCTTCTGCCGCCATTTCGATGCCGACCTGATATCGATCGCCGGCTATTACGAGGTCAACGAACATATGGAGCCCCATTTGTTCGGCAAGCCCGTCCAGATCAGGCTGGACAACGAACGGCTGATCTTCGAGCCACTCTGAATTATTCACCGACAAAAGGACGTCATCGTGGCAAAAGTCATCGTAGTCACCTCCGGGAAGGGCGGTGTCGGCAAGACCACCACCTCCGCCGCCATCGCCACCGGGTTGGCTTTGCGCGGCTTCAAGACCGTGATCATCGATTTCGACGTGGGCCTGCGCAATGTCGACCTGATCATGGGCTGCGAGCGCCGCGTGGTTTTCGACTTCATCAACGTGATCAACGGCGATGCCAAACTCCATCAGGCGCTGATCAAGGACAAGCGGGTCGAAACGCTGTCCATCCTCGCCACGTCGCAGACCCGTGACAAGGATGCCCTGACCGAGGAGGGGGTCGAGCGGATCATCGCCGAGCTTGCTCCGCTGTTCGACTACATCGTCTGCGACAGTCCGGCGGGTATCGAACGCGGCGCTCATCTTGCCATGTATTTTGCCGACGAGGCGATCGTCGTGGCCAACGCCGAGGTGTCCTCGGTTCGCGACGCCGATCGCATGATCGGGTTGCTGACCAGCAAATCGCGCCGTGCCGAACAGGGCCAGCCGATGCCGCAACATCTGTTGCTGACCCGCTATGATGCCGAACGGGTGGAGCGGGGTGAAATGTTGAAGGTGGAGGACGTGCAGGAAATTCTGGCGGTGCCGTTGCTTGGCGTGGTGCCGGAATGCCCGTCGGTGCTGCAAGCCTCCAATGTCGGCATGCCGGTGGTCCTCGACGACAAGTCGCCGGCCGGCAAGGCCTATCTCGATGCGGTTGGGCGCATTCTCGGCGAAGAGACGGAGATCGTCATCCCGCGCGTCGCCAGGCGGGGCTTCATCGACCGTTTGCTGGGGAGAACGGCATGAGCCTGATGAATCTGTTCCGCCGTTCGCCGCGCGGTACGGCGGATGCGGCGCGCGAACGTCTGCAGATCCTGCTGTCCCACGAACGGGCCGAGTTGAACAGCCCCGATTTTCTGCCCCAACTGCAGCGCGACATCCTCAATGTCATCCGCAAATATGTCGAGATCGACGATCAGCGGGTGCAGGTGAAGCTGGACAGCGATCGGAACTTTTCCGTTCTCGAGGTGAATATCGAGTTGCCGTCCGATGGCGAGCGACGCTTCCCGCCCGCTCCGTGATGGCTTGACGGGGGGGGGGGGGGGCGAAGCGGATGGCGTCGCGTCTCAGACCCGGCGGGCGAACCAGACGACGCGCCCGATGATGTTGATCTCGTCCATGACCCTTTCATATTGGTCGTGGCGGGGATTGTCGGACTTTATCCTGATGAGCGGCGGGTCGGAGTTCAGGACGTGCTCCAGGCGTTTCACGATGACGCCCAGTCCGTCCCACAGGGCGAACAATCCGCCGGGCGAGGGGGTTCGGTCCAGGGTGTCGATCATCACCCGGTCGCCGCTTTCCAGCGTCGGGCTCATGCTGTCGCCCTTGACCTCGATGATCCGGCTGTCCCTCGGCGAAACCCGCAATTCGTGCCGGACGTAGTCCGAGGGCAGATTCCAGACGGCTTTGACGTCATCGACCGAGACGCTATTGCCGAATTCGTCGGTGTGGGCCATGACCAGGCTTTCGCCACCGCCGCCCATGCCGGCGCGGATGTTGATTTCGGGAATGGCCGCCCTGGACTCCCCCTCCAAAGGCGTGCCCGGCATATCCGGCGGTTGCCGGATGGATGTGGCGTCGACTTTGGGGGCTGTCGCCCGCGTGGCGATGGTCTTGAGGGTTTTTTCCGATATTCCGGCCAGTTCCCAGACTTCTCTGGCGGTAATGGGGGGATCTCCCAGGCCGGTCAGGATGGGCAGCAGTTGCGTCACGAACTCGATCGGGAAATTGCCCTTCTTATATTTGTCTTCCTTCGACGCATAGGTCGATTTGGGAAGGGCCAGGCGGTCGGCGAGATCCTGCACGCTCAGCTTGGAGCGTTCCCGCAAGGTCTTCAGCCGCTTCGATGCCAATGAGATTTCCATCACGGTGCGATTTTGTGCGAAAATAGCGCACAAGTCCATGCGAAAAAATCGTTGCGTTTCGTACGATGATGTCGTACATATGTCAGCATATCATTCATTGGTTGTCGGGCGCTCCGTCTCCGCAAATGCCTTTTGTAAGGCGGAGCGCCGGCGTGGGATGGGTTTTTATGAGAACAAATCACGAACATATGGGGCTTGTTCAGCGCTCGGACATCCGTCCGGGATCGGCGGAATGCCGTACCGGGGCATCGCCGGCCGATGCGGACCGCATTCGGGTGATGGCCAAGGCGCTGCGCCGGGAGAAGGGGCTGGTTTTGCTCGATCCGTCGCGAGTCGCCGATCCCTGGCGTCGGGAAGTGGTCGAGCAGGTGGCGGACGAACAGTTGGGAAAGGGGAGGCGTTGATGGCCGGAAAACGACGCATCGGACCGCGCGGAAAATCCGGGCGTCTGCTGGATCGCTCTCCGGCGCGGCCGGCCATCCTGGCCGAAACCTATCGCCAGAGGGCGCGATTGGTCGGGCTTGAAAATGCCGACAGGGAGGAGGCCGCCTCGTCGGTGGGGCGGTTGTTTCTCGCCGGGCGGATCGAGCGCTGTCATTACGAAGCGGCTCAAAAGCTTCTCATGGCCTGGAAAACCTGGTCCGCCATGGCCCAGCTTCCGCCGCGCACCGCGGGGGTCGCCCATTACGGCCTGGTGGCCGGAAGCAGCCGGCGTCCGGACGTCTCCGACGAGGCATGGTACCGGGCGAAGGCCCGCTATCAGGGGGCGATCGACGCGGTCGGCCAGGGGATGTCCTGGTCCGCCGTGGAAAATCTGGTCATCGATGACGCCGCGCCGGCGCGGCTCTTCGAGGAGGGGGCGATCGCGTCGCGGGTTTACGGCGCGATGATCGAGGGGTTGGATGCCCTGATCGATTACTTTGGAGTGCAAAGGTGTGAGGTAAAAAATCAGGGGCTCTGATGAACCGCAAAGGCACCGGGCGATTTTCCGCAAAGGGGAAAAAGGCCGGGCTTTATAGTCTTTTCCCTCGCCCGCTTTGCGGGCTACGGGATTCATACATCTCTATTTTTTGTACTGTCGATATATTAAGCGTCATTGCGAGGAGCGAAGCGACGAAGCAATCCAGTCTGCCGGAAGGGCTGGATTGCTTCGCCTGAAGGCTCGCGAACGACGGCATTTCTCCCCGGCAAAGTCGAGATGCGTGAATGCCGTAGCGCGGGAGGGTGAGGAAAGTCGCGCGACGCCTGAGAATTTTCGGCGGGACGCCCCCTCATCCCACCCCTTCTCCCGCGAGGGGAGAAGGGCTTTTGTCCGCCCTTTTGCCCTTCTTACCATTTGCGGGTAGCCGGCGGAATGTCGCTGAAGAGATCGGGAACGATTTCGGACTGCTCCGTCACCTTGGTGTCTTGGTGCCTTGGTGGTTTAAAATTGTCGAAATGATATAATTGCATTAATCCGAAATATATAAATAAGTAATTCAATGTTTTATTAATTATTTTTCAAAACTTATTTTGATGGAATTAATAATTTCATGGATTTCGTGTTTCGACATGGAATCCATGGCCCTGCGCGATGGGGCATAATCAGGCGTTTTCATCGCGTTGGCATGGTCACGGGCCACGGAATTAACCGCAAATCGTGACCGCTGCTTCCCTCACCGCCGTCGTGGTCATTTTCCATCCGCCCAAGCTTTTCGGGCGGACGCGGAATTGCGTCTTTTCAAGGCCGGGGCGGATGGCTCGTTTTTTGAAAACCTCAAGATATCGAAGGAATGGAACTCATGACCGTATCCACTTATCAGCAGACCAGCCTGGGCACCCAGGCGCAATCCGTCGACGGCGACCTTTCCGTCCTCTCGCGCCTCGGCGCCGCCTTCGCCCCGCATGCCCAGGCCACGCCCGACATGACGGTGGCGCTGGACGCCGGGCATGTCTTCGACGGCGCTGCGCTGACCGAGGTGGCGGCGCAGAGCGCGTCGCTCACCGCGCCGGCGGCCAATCCCCGGATCGACCGCATCGTCATCAACCAGTTGACCGGCACTGTCTCGGTCGTCACCGGGACCGAGGCCGCCAGCCCCGCCGTGCCGGCCATCCCGAGCGGCTTCGCCCCAGTGGCGCGGGTCCGCTTGTCGGCCGGCGCGACCGTTATCACCAACGACATGATCACCGACGAACGGGACCTGTCGGCGCTGGGGCGCATCATCGCCGTGGAAGCCGGTACGGGATTGACCGGCGGCGGCAGCTCGGGGACCGTGACCATCAGCCTGGAAACCCCGGTGGCGGTGGCCCTGGGCGGCACCGGCACGGCGACGGCGGCGGCCAATACCGTCTTTGCCGGGCCCGCTTCGGGCACCGATGCCGCGCCCTCGTTCCGGTCGCTGACGCTGGCGGACTTGCCGGCGGACGTGGCGACGACGGAGGACGTCGCTGCGGCTATCGCCGTGGAAACGGAACGGGCAGAGAGTGTGGAGGCGCTTCTGGCCCCCTTGTCATCGCCCGCATTGACCGGCACTCCGACGGCGCCGACCGCGCCGGCCGGAACGGACACTACGCAGATCGCTACCACCGCATTTGTTGCGTCGGCCGTTGTCGCCGGAGGCCTGCAACACGGTCAATGCTATCTTACTTTGTCAGGCGGCAATCTATTGCTGAGTCCTTATAACGGCAATCGATTGATCATCGGCGGGGTCGAACAGACAATTCCCGCCACCGGCGTCAGTTTAGCTCCGACCAACCTGATGGTAGACACACTCTATTACATCTATGCCGGTATGGTCTCAGAGACGATGATGCTCGTGGCCAGCACCACCGGCCATAGCACCGACGCCACGACCGGCATCGAGGTCATGACCGGAAATTCAGCCTATACCTTCGTCGGGTGGGCTTGTCCAACAATCGGGCCGGCGTGGGTGTCCTCCCCTGCGAAGCAATATGTGATTAATTATTTTAATCGCCGGAATCTGCCTCTGGTGGGTGCAACGACGAGTTCTGCCATTACCGCCACTGCGCTTACGGAAGTAACGACCAATGCTCGTGCTTACTTCATATCATGTGGAGAGAGCGGAGATATTGGTGCCGTTGGGTCAACAGTGCATTGGGTCGGTGGGGATAGCGTGGGAATAATGGTCGGATTGGATGGTGTGGCAGGGGGCACGCAGAGCAACGGCATGTCATTTCCCGGTGGTGCACCAGCAACGGCAGCGGCGCGGCTAACACAGACAATCGCTGAGGGGCTGCATTACGCATCACCTATGGCTTATGTCGCCGTTCAATACGGGACAGCCTACGTCGCGATTTGCGGCACAATTAGGGGGTAATGAACTAAGTATCGCTCTCCCCTGTTTTGTGGAGCCGGCCGTAGCCACTCTTGGTGATGGTATCACGGGATGACGAAGTAGTTCGTTTATTTCTGCACATCTCCGAAGCCCTCTTTCTAAATAGCATTCCTCTGTCGGCGTCATATCGAGTGCTTCACCTCGCATGCACCGTCGTATTTTGTCCTGGAGGACCGCATGTCCCGTCATATCAACGCGGCCGGCCTCGATCTCATCAAGAGTTTCGAGGGCTTGCGGCTGACCGCCTATCCGGATCCGCAAAGCGGCGAGGCGCCCTGGACTATCGGCTACGGCCACGCGGGGCACGTCCTGGAGGGCGACGTCATTACCGAACAGCAGGCCGACGCCTTTCTGGCGGCGGATCTCGCCGTCTTCGAGGCCGGTGTTTCCTCCTCGGCGACCGTTCCTTTGACCGATAACCAGTTCGCCGCGCTGGTGTCTTTTTCCTTCAACCTCGGCCTCGGGCGGTTGCGGGGCTCGACGCTGCTGCGCCGTCTCAACAATGGCGATTACGACGGGGCCGCCGGGGAATTTCCGAAATGGACCTCGGGCGGTCTGCCCGGTCTCGTCCGTCGCCGCGCCGCCGAACGGGATTTGTTTCTGCGGCCTGACGAAACCGACATGGAGGTTTGATCATGTCTTGTGTCTTTCACGAAAAAATCGGGCCGGCGCTGCGCGACCCGACCAGTTGGGCCAATCTTTCCACCCTGGCTTTCGGGGCCATGAGCCAGGGCGTGCCCGTCGACTGGTCCCGGTGGTGCTGGTTGGCGGCGGTCGTGTCCGGCGCCATCGGCGTCATGCTGCGCGGAGGAAATCCACCGCCGTCCAAGGGAGGAGGGCGATGACGCCGATGGCTTATCTCAAGATCGGCGGCGCGGCTCTGGCCGGCCTGCTGATCGCCACTACCGTCTGGTATGTCGGCGATCTGCGGACGCGGGTGGCCGAGGCGAAAGCGCGGATCGCCACCCAGGCCGCCACCATCACTGTTCAGCAGGCGGCGGCGGAACAAAATCAGCGAACCATCGCCGCCTTGCAAGCGGCGAAGGATCTCGGCGATCGGGCGCAGGCCGCCGACGCCCGGCGTCAACGCTCGATCGCCACCGCCGCCGAAAAAGCCAAGGAGCATATCCGCCATGTCACGATTCCCGATGATGGTTGCCGGGCCGTTGATGCTCGGGATGCCGATACTCTTGAGCAGTTGCGGGGATTGCTCGCCACCGTCTCCGGTGGTGGAGACGCGGATGGTCAGGATTCTGCCGCCGGCGGGGCTGATGGCGGACATTCCGCCGCCGCCTCTGCCGGATCGGTTGGCCAGCCGTGACGATCTCAATCAGGTGAGTGTCGATCTCGCCGGATGGGGAACGGAACTCCGCGCCAGACTCGCGGAATTACGAAATTGGGCGGCCGGGGCGGCACAATAATAACCCCGGCGCTCGATGACGGATCGTCGTCCCGACGATCGAACGAACACGTCCAATAATCACTTTTACTTGTATTCCCGGAAGTTTCACTGCGGACAAGCGATTCGGAACCCTGGTTCCGGCTCGCCGGGCACCGCCGTGAACAGAACCATTGTCTGCAAAACATGAAGAAAGGTTACTGCCATGAGTGTCAAAACTTTTAACCAGCCCGATTCCGCCAGCATGATTTGTGACGCCTATCCGTCGGCGATCGATGCCTCCGTTTCCGTCCTCTCGCGCCTCGGCGCCGCCTTCGCCCCGCATGCCCGGGCCACGCCCGACATGACGGTGGCGCTGGACGCCGGGCATGTCTTCGACGGCGCCACGCTGACCGAGGTCGCCGCGCAGAACGCGTCGCTCACCGCGCCGGCGGCCAATCCCCGGATCGACCGCATCGTCATCAACCAGTTGACCGGCACTGTCTCGGTCGTCACCGGGACCGAGGCCGCCAGCCCCGCCGTGCCGGCCATCCCGAGCGGCTTCGCCCCAGTGGCGCGGGTCCGCTTGTCGGCCGGCGCGACCGTTATCACCAACGACATGATCACCGACGAACGGGACCTGTCGGCGCTGGGGCGCATCATCGCCGTGGAAGCCGGTACGGGATTGACCGGCGGCGGCAGCTCGGGGACGGTGACCATCGGCCTGGAAACCCCGGTGGCGGTGGCGCTGGGCGGCACCGGCACGGCGACGGCGGCGGCCAATACCGTCTTTGCCGGACCCGCTTCGGGCAGCGATGCCGCGCCCTCGTTCCGGTCGCTGACGCTGGCGGATTTGCCGGCGGATGTGGCGACTACCGAGGACGTCGCAAAGGTGGCCCTGCAACACGGTCAATGCCGTCTTGTCCTGTCGGGAAGCAATCTCTTGCTGTCGCCCTACAATGGCAAGCGATTGATTGTTGGTGGAGTGATGCGCACCGTTCCGGCGGCCGGCGTATCCTTGAGCCCAATCGGCCTGACCGCTGGCACGGTCTATTACATCTACGCTTATATGACCAGCGGTGGCGAAATGGCCCTTGAAGCCAGCACCACCAGCCACGGCACCGACAGCAGCACAGGCGTGGAGATCAAGGCGGGTGATGCCTCGCGGACGCTGGTTGGCATGGCATGCCCACAGACTGGACCGGTATTCGTTCAATCGCCGAACGCAGTGGGGGTCTTGTCGTGGTTCAACCGTCGTCGTTTGCGTCTTGTCACGGTCTATGGCCAGGAGGGCGAGGCTGGGTCGGCTTTGACGGAGTTGAGTTCGGCCGCGCGCGTCTATGCCCTCAATTGGTCTGACGAACCGCCCATGGTTGGTTATTATGTCTACGCGAGTGTGGAGAATACATCTGGTCAATCTTGTTCTGTGGCACTGGCTTTGGACAGCACCTCCGTTGCCTATCAGGGGGTCAACACCGGCGTATTTGCGTCAGGGTCGTCCTCTCCGACGATACCATTCGCGGTTCCTCCCGTTGTCGCGGTGGACGCCGCCGAGGGTGTCTACCATTATTTTACGGTCGTCGGTCTGTGCCAGGGGGCGACCGCAAGCTTTTTCAATATCTCTGTCGTTGGAGATCTCAGAGGGTGATTTTTCGTCGGTGGAGTCCGCCACTTAAGGCGGTTCTTCCGACGTAATCCGTGCCTCCCGTCATTACGCGTCACACAGTGGTCAAGGGGTGAGCGGTTTCTCACTCCTTGGCTCTGCTGAGGTGATTCTCCTCAGAGGGCGTTTTATGTGGCGAAAGGGAAGTTTGAGCTTGGCGCAAACCGATTCCGACCGGAATTGATGTCGGCCATCAGTGGAATTTCTGGTGGACATCCTGCTGACACAATCATCGAACAGCCTGACCTTCCATAACGGTCTGGATAAATGAGGTCGTCGGCGGATGGTGTGTCAGCCACGAATAAGTTTAGGTATTAATGTAATATATATTTTTTCAAAAATATTTTATTAGTTAATGATTCAATCTTAAATTGAATTTTAAATTCTTGTTTTATCATTTTATTTTGTTGTATATGTTTATTTTGTTCGTGAAACTTCTTTCTGGTTGAACCTCATGTCCCTAAACGCTCTTCTGTTCGATCTCGACGGCACGCTGGTCGATAGCGATGCCCTGCATATCCAAGCCTTTCGCGCCGTGGCCGCCGAACATGGGGTCAGCTTCGACGCCGATTTTTTCGCCAGGCATATGTCCGGCCATACCAACGCGCAGATCTGCCTGTCGTTGTTCCCCGACCTTTCGGCCGCCGAGCATGAGCGGATCGCCGACGAGAAGGAGGCCCTGTTCCGCCGTTTGCTGGAAGGGGCGTCCCTGGCCATCCCCGGCGTGGTGCCGCTGGTCGAATGGGCATTGGACCGGGGCATGAGCGTGGGCGTGGTCAGCAACGCGCCGCCGGCCAATGTGCGGGCCGTGGTCCAATCGCTGGGATTGGCCGGAAAATTCGCCGTGGAGATTTGCGGCGGGTCGGTGCCGCGCGGCAAGCCCGATCCCATGCCCTATCGGGTGGCCCTGGAACGGTTGGGGGTGCCGGGCGAGAGGGCTGTCGCCTTCGAGGATACGCCGCTCGGCATCCGGGCCGCGGTCGGGGCCGGCATCGCCACGGTCGGGCTGACCACCACCCAGCCGGAGGAAAATCTGCTGGCGGCGGGCGCCCTGCTGGCGGTCAAGACTTACGAGGATCAACGGCTGACGGCCTTTCTTGCCGAACGGTTGTCGATGGCTTCCTGAGGTTTCTCCGAGGGGGGAATGGCGAAGCCATTCCCCTATCCGGTTGGTTTCCTCTCGTCAGGCGGCGGTCAGCGCCGTGGCGTAGGCGGACGCCGCTTTGCCCACCATGATGTGATAGCGGCCGCCGCCCAGATCGACGATGCCCTGGGCTCCGGCGCTACGCAGCGCGGGCTGGTCCAGTTTCGACGGATCGCTGATTTCGACCTCCAGGCGCGTTCCGGCCACGGCGCCGATCCGCCGGATGTTGGCGGCCCCGCCGAGGGCGGCCCGCAACGCATCGACCAGGCGCTCGAAGTCCTTGTCGGAGGCGGCGGGAACGTCGCGCTTCGGCGGAACGGCCGGAGCGGCGGCCGGAGCGGTCCCGGCACCGACGCCTTCAAGGTCGTCGAACTCGCCGGGATGGGTCTTCAGGAATTCATCGATGTCGGTCTTCAGATTTTCCGAGCGGGTTCCGAACACCACCTGGACACCCTTGCCGACCACCATGACGCCAGAGGCGCCCATCGCCTTGAAACGATCCTGGTGAACCTTTCCCATGTCGTTGACGCCGACCCTGAGGCGGGTGATGCAGGCGTCGAGGCTGGCGATGTTGCTGCGTCCGCCGAAGGATGCCACCAACTGACGGGCGATGGCGATATGGTCATCGCCCATATCGACCGCCGGGATGGTGACACCGTCCTCTTCACGGCCGGGCGTCTTCAGATTGAAGCGGATGATGGACAGGCGGAACACGGCGTAATAGACGACCGCGTAGATCGGTCCCAGCA
This sequence comes from Telmatospirillum siberiense, assembly GCF_002845745.1. Classification (GTDB taxonomy): domain Bacteria; phylum Pseudomonadota; class Alphaproteobacteria; order Rhodospirillales; family Magnetospirillaceae; genus Telmatospirillum; species Telmatospirillum siberiense. The sequence continues at coordinate 90,653 of NZ_PIUM01000023.1, forward strand.
CCAGCGTCATCCACCAGTTGTGGGCGGTCGGGCCGAACACGTTGAACAGCAGGAAATCGATGCCGCCCTGCGAGAAGGTGAAGCCCATGTGGATGTCGAGACTGTTGGAAACGAACTGGGTGGTGGCCGCCAGGATGGCGTGGAACAGATAGAGGACCGGGGCGACGAACAGGAAGGAGAATTCGATCGGCTCGGTGATGCCGGTGATGAAGGAGGTCAGCGCCGCCGAGATCATCAGCCCGCCCACCTTGACCCGGTTTTCCGGCCGCGCCGTATGCCAGATGGCGATGGCGGCGGCCGGCAGGCCCCACATTTTGAAGAGAAAGGCGCCGGCCAGGATGCCCGCGCTGCGGTCTCCGGCGAAGAAGCGATTGATATCGCCATGCACGATGGCGCCGGAGGCGTCGGTGTAGGAACCGATCTGGAAGAAGAAGGGCACGTTCCAGATATGGTGCAGGCCGAAGGGGATCAGCAGGCGCTCGATGAAGCCGTAGACGGTGGCGGCCATGCGCGGATCGTTGTCGGCGGCCCAGTGCGAGAAGACGTTGATGCCATTCTGTACCGGCGGCCAGATCAGCGACAGGATGACGCCGACGGCGATGGCCGCGATGCCGGTGGCGATCGGTACGAAGCGTTTTCCGGCGAAAAATCCCAGATAGGCCGGCAGTTCGATCCGGTAATAGCGATTGAAGAGGATGGCGGCGACGGCGCCGATGATGATGCCGCCGAAGACACCGGTCTCCATGGATTTCATGCCCATCACGAGGACGGGGTCGATGCCCAGGGCGACGGCCATGACGCCCATGGTGGCGACCATCACGACGAAGCCGACGACGGCGGCGATGGCGGCGACGCCGTCATTCTCGGTCAGCCCCAGCGCGACGCCGACGGCGAAGATCAGGGCGAGATTGCCGAAGATGGCGCCGCCTCCCTGCGCCATGACGTTGGATACGACCGGAGGAATGAAGCCGAAGTGGGAGCTGCCGATACCCAGCAACAACCCCGCCACGGGAAGGACGGCCACGGGCAACATCAAGGATTTGCCGATCTTTTGCAGCCATCCGAAGGTGGTCTTGAACGCGATCATTCTTTTCCTCTCCTTCTTATTCGCATTTATGTTTTCAAGGGCCTGTTCATAAATTATCGAATCAACAGGCCCTCAAGTCCGAGCGGCGCTTCTCGCCCGCCGTAGCGGAGCGCAGGCGTCATATGGAATCTTGGGGTTTGGAGCGATTATTTCGCGACAAGCCCTAAGGATCACACCTCGGGCCAATAGGACGATAGGAGACGGTGCACGGCCTCCGCCGACTCTTGCGAAAGGGCTTCCCGGGCGACGGCCTGGCATCGTTCCAGGGAAAGCGAACGGACCATTTCCTTGACTTCGGGAACGGTGGCGGCCGTCGTGGAAAGTTCCGTCACGCCAAGGCCGATGAGGACCGGGGCCGCCAGGGGAATGGAGGCTAGACCTCCGCAGACCCCGGTCCAGCGCCCATTGGCGGTGGCCGCCGCCGCCGCCTGGGCGATCAGCCGAAGGACGGCGGGATCGAAGGCGTCGACCCGCTTGGCGAGATGAGGATTCATCCGGTCCATGGCCAGCGTGTATTGGGTCAGGTCATTGGTGCCGATGGAAAAAAAGTCGCATTCCTTGGCGAAGACGTCGGCCATCACCGCCGCCGAGGGCACTTCCACCATGACGCCCAGGGAGATCGGCTTGTCTTGGCCGAGCGTCCGGCGTTCCTCGTCCAGCATGGTCCGCACGGTCCGCAGTTCGTCGATGGTGGCGACCATCGGCACCATGATCCGGCATTGCCCATAGGGCTGAACGCGGAGAATGGCGCGCAATTGGGTGCGCAGCGTTTCCGGCTTCCAAATGCCCGTCCGCACGCCGCGCAGGCCCAGTGCCGGATTGGTTTCGCGGGGCAGGCCCAGATAGGGCAGGACCTTGTCGGCGCCGGCATCCAGCGTGCGGATGATCAGCGGGCGTCCTTCCAGCGAATCGGCGACGGTCTGATATTGGGCGAGTTGTTCCTCTTCCGAAGGCGCCGTGTCGCGGTTCAGGAACAGAAACTCGCTGCGCAGCAGCCCGCAACCCTCGGCGCCGTTGGCGACGGCCAGCAGGGCGTCGGCCGGCGAGGCCAGATTGGCCACCACCTCGATGCGCCGGCCGCAGGCGGTGTGACAGTCCTCCGCCGCGCGGCTCTTCGCGAGGGCCAGGCGCGCCTGACGCTTTTCGATTTTCGCCGCCGTCGCGGACAACAGCTCTGGCAGCGGATTGACCTGCAGTCGCTGATGATCGGCGTCGAGAATCAGCGGCGTGCCGTCGGGCACCCGCGCGAGGTCCGGACCCATGGCCACCAGCGTCGGTATGCCGAGCGAGGCGGCGAGGATCGCCACATGGGAGGTGGGGCCGCCTTCGGCCAGACAGAGGCCGGCGAGGCGGCTGGTGTCCATGCCGGTCAGTTGCGAGGGCAACAGGTCGCCGGCCAGCAGGATGGTTCCGGCCGGAAGATCGGTGCCGGCGCGCGATTTGCCGGCCAGGGCCATCAGAACGCGCCGTTCGACGTCCAGAAGATCGACGGCGCGTTCGGCGAGCCGGGCGCTGCCCAGGCGTTTCAGGGCCGCCGCTTGTTGTCCGGCGGCGCTCTTCCAGGCGAAGCCCGCGCTTTTTCCCTGGTCGATCAATGTTTGGGCGGCGCCGAGGAGATCGACGTCGTCGAGGAAGGACAAATGCGCCTTCAGGATTTCCATTTGCTGGCGATTGTGGGGCCGCGCCGCCTCGATTTCGCCATCGAGGTCCTGACGGCTGGCTTCAAGGGCCAGTCGCAGGCGCTCCAATTCCACGTCGACGCCGGCGCCGGCTTCAGGGACGGAAATTTCTTCCTGGGCGAAACGGACGGCCTTGCCGGTGGCGAGGCCGGAGACGGCCTGGACCCCCGTGATATCGATCCGTTCATGGGAGGCGAAGGCCGGGCGGAGGGGCGTTTCGGCGATCGACGTCCCTGCGGCGGGAACCGGAGAAGGGGCTTTGCCGTCGGCAAAACCGGCGATCACCGCGCCGATGGCGGCCAGGGCCGCTTCCGCGTCACCGCCTGCGGCCGTCACCCGGACGGCATCACCGCCGCCGAGGCCCAGCAGCATCAGTTTGACCGGGCTGCGCGCGTCGGCCTCCTTATCGTGGGCATGGAAGATTATGCGGGCCTTGAAGCCTTTCACGGCATCGGCGATCAATCCCGCCGGCCGCGCGTGGATGCCATCGGGATCGTCGATCCGGAATTCCCGCGTCAGGACCGGTCCCGCAGCCTGCGGAGCCGCCTCGGCCGGGGCGGTGCCGGCCGGACTGACGGTGAACAGCACCTCGCCCGCCGCCACCTGACGCCCGGGCGCCATGGCGGAAAGCGTGTAGTCTTCGCCCAGGACGATGATCGGCACCAGGAGGCTTCTCGCCTTGTGGGCCAGGATGTCCATGTCGAAGGAAATCAAGGGATCGCCGGTCTTCACCGCCTGTCCCTCGGCGACGTGCAGGGTGAAGCCTTCGCCGGCCAGCGCGACGGTATCGAGACCGACATGCAGCAAAACCTCGGCGCCGTTGGCCAGCCGCAGGGTGACGGCATGGCGTGCGCGGTGGGCGACGGTCACCACGCCGTCGCAGGGCGCCTTCAGCACCGATTCGAATGGGTCGATGGCGATCCCATGGCCCAGGACATACCCGGAAAAGACGGGATCGGGAACATCGGAGAGCGCCGTCAGCCAGCCGGCCAGCGGCGCGTGGAGTGCTATGCTTTCACCCGTTGCCGCCGGTTGGGTTTGAGGGCGGGCGGAATTTTTGGTTTCATTGATGGGAGTCATTCGAGCAACCTGTCTCATCCGTTTGGCCTCGCAACGCTTCCCCTGCATCAAAATGATCGGCGAGGGGGCGCTAGATCATAGCACGCCATTCGTTCTGGAGCGGGCAGGGACGCGGAAGGACCTTATCCGGACAAGTTTGCGCTCGTCCTTGAAATCAGCGGGAAAACCCGTGGCTTCCCCGCGATTCGACTTTCCTCCCATCCGGCCATTCCGGCTCTGTGGATTAATTAATAACGCAAATTTATTTATTAAACAATCGATGAGTGTGGGGAAGCGTCACGATGATTGTTTAAGTGGTGATCATTCCGGCAGGGTGAGCAGGGGAATGCCGTTGGGGACGAAGTTCGAATAAAGCGGCAGCAGGGCGCTGCCCAGGATCGGCGCCTTGGCTCCGATGGTGCCGTTGCGGATCCAGGGACGGACGACGCCGTCGAGACTCAAGCCGTCCATGGCCGCGGCGATCTTTTCGACCAGGGCGTCGAGAAGCCAGCGTGGCATCGCCCCATCGATGATGATGCCGTCGAAATCGATGACGGCGCAGGCGGAGGCGACGGCCTGCGCGATGGACGGCGCCGCCACGTCGCACCAATCGTCGATCAGTCCCTGGGCCTTGCCGCTGTCGTCGGCGAGAGCCTGGTCGATATCCAGTCCCAGAGGGGCCAGCTTTTCCTCAAGCAGGGTCAGGGAGGCCAGATCGACGAGTTGTTTGAACCCGGCAAGGCGCCCCTTGTCGTCGAAGACGGGGAGCGGAATGGACCCGATGGCGCCGGCATTGCCGAAGACCCCGGGATAGAGCGCGCCGTTGAGGACGCCGCCGCCGCCGATGAAGGGGCCCACGAAAATATAAAGAAAGTTGGGAAAGTCGAGGCCGGATCCGAACATCAATTCGCCGAGGCAGGCGGCGGTGGAATCCTTGGCGAGAAAAACGGGCGGCCCGGATGGTTTCGAGACCTGGGCCCGGATGTCGACGTTCTTCCATTGCGCCATGATGTCGGGCGGCGCGTCCAGTTGCTCTTCCCACTTTCCGACGATGAAGGAGGGGGCGGCGATTCCGATTCCGGTCAGGCGGTCGCGCCGTTCCGCGGGGATCGACCGGCTGATGAAATCGATCGAATGCTGGATCAGCGGAAAGATGAATTGCGGATCGGGATAGGGATAGGTCTGGGCCGTTCGGTTCATGATTTCACCGGTAAATCCGATGAGAACCATTTCCAATTGGTGGCGGTCGATGCTGATGCCGATGGAATAGGCGCCATGCTGATTAAGGGCGATGGGAACCGAAGGCTGTCCGATTTTTCCCTTGATCTTCTCCTGCTTGATCAGCAATTCGTCATCGAGCAATTGATTGATGATGACGGAGACGGTCTGCGCGCTGAGGTTGCTGATCCGCGCGATGTCGGCTTTCGGCATGCTGCCCGCGCGCCGGATGATCTGGAGGACCACGCGTTCGTTGAACTGGCGCATGCCGCTCTGATTGGTGCCCAGATCGCGCGCCTCTTCGAACGGGGCCTTGCTCCAATCCGCAGATGTCAAGTCGCGTTCCATTTCTTTCTTGTATTAGCCGTTTCCGGCTTTCCCCCTTGGTCACGCGGTTCGCCCGATGGTGAAACGCGATGATGGCAGAAACCGTACGATCTGCAAGAAAGGGTGACAAGTCGAAACTCGGGAGTGAAAAAGTCGTTAGACCGGTTTGAGAGGTGAAATGCCGGAAGCCAACGCGATGATCATTAAAATTTTTAGATCAAAAGGATGTCGTTTTTTATTCTGCTGACTTTTTGGGACTTTCATCAGTTGTTCGTAGATTCCCAGCATTTCGCAGGTGTCATTACCCTTGATGACCTATCATCAATAGTAGTTAATTTAATAATTTGTACAACCATAAGAAGTTCTCGCCGTGATATGGATCTCCGCCCGCGTTCGGTCACCCGGAGAGCCAGCTTGGATAAGCTGGCTCTCCGGGTCGGTATCAGAAGTCGACCTGGGTTTTCAGCCCCACGATGATGGCGTTGTGCGCCTTGGCGACGCCACCGGGCTGGTTGATGTATTGCACGTTCGGCCGCGCGGTCAGCCATGACGTCAGACGGGCCGTGTAGTCGAATTCGACGGCATATTCGGACGTCTGGATGAGGACGGAACCGGGATCGGTCGCATCGATCAATTGCTGGTTTCTGGTCACCCGATCGTTCACGTGGGTCTGTCCGAGGCCGATCATGATGTCGTCATTCGGGCGGAACGGAATGAACCCGCCGTAAACCGCGCCGAAAGCAATCTGGCGGTCGACGGTCGCCGTCATCCGGTCGGCGAAGGAGGCGTTGAAAAACAGCGATAAGGTCGTGGGATCGATGGTCGTCGGATTGATGAGGAACTGTCTGAAGTTCACATAGGTGCCGAAGTGTCCCTGGCGCGACTGGGCGGCCTTGCCGGTCAGGGCGGCGGATTGGCCATTGACGTCGTTGACGACATCGGTGCCTTCCGACGTGTTGTACCAGAAGCCCAGCTTGTAACTGCCGGGCAGTCTTGCCGTTCCGACCTTGGGCAACCACCCGAATTCCAGCGGGATGAGGGCTCCTGTGGTGTTCGGCGGCTCCTCAAGGGTAAAGGCGTAGCGGCGTGTGGCGTAATTGGAGTTCATCTCGTAAGCGCCGACCTGCACATAGCCGGACTGCTCGAAGTTGACCTTGACCCGCGAGCCCCATTGGCTGACCGGCCAATTGTACCAGTAGCCGCCGACGATATTGCCCGGCTGCGAGCCGCAGAAGGTCAGGTTCATGAAATCGCAACTGAAGGCCGCGAAATCGCTGCCGACGCCCATCCGTCCCAGTCTCACGTCCAAGACATCATTGAAATAGGTTTGGTCGTACCAGAGTTCGGTGAGCCGGAAGGTCTGATTGCGTCCCCAGACCTCCTGTACCTGCTGCAAGGTGCCGCCGCGCGTGCCGATATCCTCGTCGGCGTCGAGCTCGCGGCCGTTGCGTTCCGAGATGGAGAGCTGGAACTTGGCGTTGGGGATGGAAAGCAGCCGGTCGAGGTCGAAGGTGGTGCCGAAGGCCCATTGATCGGTATAGCGTGTTCCAGACCGTGTGCCGCCTTGCGGGTTGTTGGCAACTTCCGAAACCCACCCGAGCTTGAAGATCAGACCGTCCTCGGCAAGTTTATGCCGCCAGCCTCCCCAATCGCCGGTCAGTCCCGCCGATCCGTCGTCGAGCGGTGGTTTCGTCTCGTCGTCGGCGTGGGCGGGAGCGGCGTAAAGAAGCGCCGCCATGGCGAGCAGGCCGTATTTTCCTTTGAACGTCATCCGTATCTCCCCTTTTGTTGAGATCCGGCCGCTTTTTGCGTCCGGTCAGCCGGGAACGCGACCCGGACTTATCTTTTCAGCGGCCAGGCATGGACGCGCGGCGAGCGCGTTTCATCCGCCAACGCCGCCTCGATCTCCTTGAATGGCAGCAAGCCGCTTTGCGTATCGACATGGCCGACGACCGAGGCCGCGTTGATGGTGGCGGCGCGGAGCGCATCCTCGGCGGAATACCCGAGAGCCACATAGGCGGTAAAGGTCGCGGAAAAGGAATCGCCCGCTCCGGCGGTGCCGACGACAAGACATTCGGCGGCGGGACAGAAGAGAATGCGATCGGGGAGGCCGACAAAGGCTCCTCGGCTTCCGTCGGTGAGCACAACATAGTCCGGGCCAAGACCGCCAAGGATCCGAAAGAATTCCGGGATGTCCATGTCGTAACCGCCGCCGGTCAGGCTTTTGGCCGCCGCCAGGGGGCGGCCGTCGTCGTCCACCAAAGCCGGCGCCGGAATTTTGGAATCGACCCGCGAGACCAGCGCCGGAACCAGGGCGCCCGCCTCGGTCCGGTTCAGCGCGATGATATCGATGAATTTCAGCGAGTCCTGGAAAGCCGCGCCATGGGCCGAGAGCTGGCGCAGGCCGGGATTGGTCGCCACCAGGGCGCCATGCGCTTTCGCCTTCCGCACGATAGTGGGAAAACACTCCGCCGATTTGTTGCTGAGGGTCGTCACATAGACGGCATCCACAGCGAAGGCATTATCGTCGAGGTCTCCGGGTTCAAGCAGGGTGTTCACGCCCCGGAAGGTGAAAATGGCGGCGTTGCGGTCATGGGACGAGACCAGGACCGATGCGCCGGTCGGCGCGCGGCCGTCTTGGCGGACCCATCGCGTCGACACGCCTTCCGACCTCAACCGTTCCAGCAGGATTTCCGCCCGCGCGTCGCAGCCGACCTTCACCAGCGCCGCCACATCGAGTCCCAGGCGGGCCATGGCCACCGCCGCATTGATGGCGCCGCCGCCACAGTGGGTGGAAATATCCTGCGCTTCGGTCTTGTGACCTTCTTCGAGCAGAAGGAAGGAGCTGTCGGCGTTGTACATCGACATGCGTTCGATGCGATCGCTGCCGATGATCGCGACGGTGTCGATCATCGCCCCGCCGAGGGTCAGCATTTTCATGACGGCACGCCGGCGGCGGGGGCGGAAAGGGGATGCAGAATAGAAACGGCGGCCGGTAAGCGGCAGACGGACGACATGGCCAGTTCCTTCCCGACGGCCTTCTGATGGGCCGATCTCATTCAATAAATAAACAAGAGTTATTTAATTATGGGGAGGGAGCAAAGGTCAAGAGTTTTTAATCGTCTTCCGCGTATCGGATGGGCGGATTTATGCTTTTCCGGGAGAGGGAGTGGACAAGACCATGGACGGCGCAGCATGGGCTTGTGCCATAGGCGCGTCGCGCGGAACGCGAAAATCGGTATAATATCCATAAAATTAAATACAATATTATGAGCCGTCATCATGCGGCTCCAGGAACATGTCCGATGCGACGCGAGCGCCAACACCTGATCCGTTCACTGTTCGACGAATACATACAGATGTATGCTTCGCGTGACGACCGCCTGACCGGGTGCTTCAGCGAAGACTTCAGCGGCTATACCGGCGGTGGCGATTTTCTCGTCAAGGATCGGGCCGAATGGGTGAAAATCACCCGGCAGGACTTCGCGCAAGTCACCAACCCTATCCGCATTGAAATACGAGATATATCAATGCAGGATATCAGCGAAGACGTGGTTGTCGTCACGGCATTTTTCCATATTCATCTGCCTTTTATAGATCATATTCTATCGCGGGAAACGGCGCGGCTGGTGCTTATTTACCGCCTCGAGGGCAAGGATTGGAAGATCGTGCATAGTGGGATCTCCGTCCCCTATCATTTAGTCCGCGATGACGAGGTCTTTCCGATCAGGGAGTTGCACGAGCGCAATCGCGAGCTTGAATCCCTGGTCGAGGAACGCACCCGGGAATTGGAAGAGGCGAATACCAGACTGGAGGTCCTGAGCAACACTGACGCGCTGACCGGCATCGCTAATCGCCGCAATTTCGATCGCATGCTCGCACAAGAATGGAATCGTGCCCAACGCGCCGGAACTGCTTTGTCGCTGGTCATGCTTGATGTCGACTATTTCAAGCATTTTAATGACCTTTACGGCCATTTGGCCGGTGACGGCTGCTTGAGGACTCTCGCTCAGACGCTGGCGCAATCGCAGCGGCGCGGTGGGGAACTGGCGGCACGTTACGGCGGCGAAGAATTTGTTGTGCTTTTGCCGAATGCGGGCGGCCATGACGCGTTGGAAACCGCCCGGCACATTCAGCGCGAGGTCTGGTCGTTAGCGCTGCCACACGCGGAAACACCTCCGGGGATTGTTACCGTCAGCCTTGGCGTGGCCAGCCGGATACCTTTGAGGCAACACATCCCGGAAGATCTCGTGCGTCAAGCCGACTCGGCACTTTACCGCGCCAAGCAGTCGGGGCGTAATTGCCTGCAATTGGCGACAGACTGATCGCTTGCGCGGGATCAGTCCCGGAAATTCACATATTGCAGAGGAAGGTCGACCGGGATCTTCTTGACCAGGGCGATCACATCCTGCAGTTCGTCGCGCTTTTTGCCGGAGACGCGGAGTTCGTCGCCCTGGATCGAGACCTGGACCTTGATCTTGCTGTCCTTGATCTCCTTGACCAGGGTCTTGGCGATTTCCTTGTCGATTCCCTGCTTGACGATGACGATCTGGCGGATCGAATTGCCCGCGGCCTTTTCCTCCGGCTTGAAATCCAGCGCCTTGGTATCGACGTTGCGCCGGGTGAAATGGACCTTCAGCAGTTCGTGCATCTGCTTCAGCTTCATGTCGTCGTCGGCCAGCACGGTGATCGTCTCGTCCTTCCGCTCGACCGAGCATTTCGACCCCTTGAAGTCGAACCTCTGGGCGATCTCGCGGCCGATTCCGGCCAATGCGTTGTCCACCTCGGCCATATCGGTCTTGGAGACGATATCGAAGGATGGCATTGGATAACTCCTGTGGTGCGTGAATAGGTCTTCGGCAGGTTTAGCCGATGGCCGACACTTTGGCTATGTGCTTTACTCGGGCGGTCATGAACGCATCACAGATCAAGCCGTTGGGCCGGGAGGTTCTGGCTGAATTGTCCCTGACGCCGCTGTTCGCCGGCCTATCCGGAGACGAGGCGACGCTGTTGTTATCGGGCGCCTCGGTCGAAAGCCATCCGGACGGGGATGTCCTGTTTACCCAGGGCGACGCGGCTCAAGGGTTCTTCATCCTGCTCGACGGGCATGTCGAATTGTTCGTCGAAGAGACTGGACGGAACGCCGTGCTCGATGTCGCCAAACGTCCCGCCGTCCTTGGCGAGGCGGCCTTGTTCATCGATGGCCGCCATCCCCATTCGGCCCGCGTCGTCGGTTATGCCAGGCTGGTGTCGGTGCCCCGTGCCCCATTTCTCGCCGTTCTCGACCGGCGATTCGATCTGGCCCAGCGGATGCTGGGGTCGATGTCGGTCCGTCTGCGCGGACTGGTCGGGCAGATCAGCGAATTGAAGTTGAAGTCGACGGCCCAGCGGCTGGCCGGTTTTCTCTTGGGGTTGACCCGTAAGGAGGAGGGGGCCGTCACCGTGCGCTTTCCCTATGACAAGCGCCTGGCGGCCGAGGCTTTGGGCATGACCGCCGAAAGCCTGTCGCGGGCCCTGGCCCGTCTGGCGCCCCTTGGCGTCGAAAGCCGGTCGGAAAATCTGGTGGCGATCGCCGATATCGGCGCGCTTCGCGCCTTCTGTATCGAGGAGGCCGAGGAGTGAGCCTCGTCCTCGACGATGCCGACCGCGCGCTGGTCGCGTCCGCCCCGCTCTTTTCCGAAATCGAGATGGAAACGGTCTTCTGGCTGCTTGAAGGGGCGTCGTCGGCGGCGTTGCCGGAGGGCGGACTGCTGTTTTCGCGGGGAGACGCGGCCGACCGGTTTTTCGTCGTGCTGGCGGGACGGGTCAATCTGTTCGCCCTGACGGAAAACGGCGACCAGTCGATCATAGAGGTGATCGACGCCGGGCACAGTTTTGCCGAAGGGGCGATCTTTGCCAACGGCCGCTTTCCCTTGAACGGCGATGCGGCGGCGGGCACCAGGCTCCTGGAAATTCCAGCCTCCTCCTTTCTGAAACGGCTGTCCGAGCGGCCGGGGCTGATCGCCAAACTGCTGGCCTCGCTGGCCCGCTGGCAGCGCCGGCTGATGAGCGAGATCGCCGATCTCAAGGGACGCAGTCCGGTGCAGCGTCTGGGCTCCTATCTGTTGGCGCTGGCCGGCGGGCAAGAGGCCGGCGCGGTGAATGTGCAGGTGACGCTGCCGCTGACCAAAAGCGAATTGGCCAGCCGGATCGGCATTACGCCGGAAAGCTTCTCGCGGGCGGTCAACCGCTTGAAGCCGGTCGGCGTGGCCACGCGGGGACGCTGTTTCACCATCGCCGACATGGACGCGTTGCGGCGCTTCTGCGGAACGGATTGACTTGGGCGCCACCTCAGGCTTGTCGCGAAATTATCGCTCCAAATCCCAAGATTCCAGGCGACGCCTAGGCTCCGCTACGGCGGGCTCAAGGGCCTGTCGATATCAACGGGCCCTTACTGTTCGAGGGCTTCGTCCGCCGACAGCACCGAGACGCCAGTGCCGTCCTCGTCCTCGATGACCACGACATCGCCCTCGATACGGCCCTGATCTTCCGGCAGCGTATTGAAGTAGTGCCAGATGAAGGCGACCGAAATGGTCTGGTCGATCTGATCGTCCTCGTCGAGTTCGTCGTCGTCCATCGACGAGATATCGCGCAGAATCTCAAGCGATTCGTCGAGCATCTCGTCGAAATCCGTGCCGTCCTCAAGGATGCCTTGAATGATCTGGTCGTATTCTTGGTCTTCCAGTTCGTATTTCCATTCGGCATCGCCGGATTTGAAATAGACGGTCTTCATCATGGGCTCCTGGTAAAAAACCATAGAGGGGACAGCCGCAGGGGGCCATTTGTCGGTCTACCCCTTATCGAAACGTTGGTTCCCGCCGCCTTGTCGTCGAATGCGGCGTCCCACCAACCAAGGGCGGCCTGACCATCGTCAATCCGGAAAAAAAAAGCAAGAAGCTCTTCGCGAGGGATCGCGGAAAATGCCTTTCACAAACTAATCCCTTGGCGCGGCTTCCGTCATCGGCTACCAGAAGGGCCTTGCGGAGGTTCGAGGAATGGACGGCAAACAAACGATTACCCTTACCATCACCTGCCCGGATACGGTCGGCATCGTCGCCGCGGTATCTGGTTTTTTAAGCGAACACGACGCCTTCATCACCGAGGCGGCACAATATGGCGACCCCTTTTCCAAGCGCTTTTTCATGCGCTGCGTCTTCATTCCGGGGGCGTTGTGCCCACCGAAGGGGGAGTTGGAAAAGCGGTTTTCAATGATCGCCCAACGGTTTCAGATGATCTGGCATATGTACGACGCCGCGGACAAGCCCCGTGTCGTGGTCCTGGTCTCCAAGTTCGGCCATTGCCTGAACGATCTTCTGCACCGCTATCACACCGGATCGCTTCCGGTCGAGATTCCGGCCATTATTTCAAACCACCCGGACATGCAAAGCCAGGTCGAGTGGAACAAGATCCCTTTTCATTATCTGCCGGTGGACAAGACGGATAAAACGCGGCAGGAACGGGCCCTGATCGCCCTCCTGGACGACCTGGAGCCCGATCTGGTGGTTCTGGCGCGCTATATGCAGATCCTGTCACCCGAGCTTTGCGCCCGGCTGTCGGGGCACTGCATCAATATCCACCATTCCTTCCTTCCCAGCTTCAAGGGTGCCAAGCCCTACCATCAGGCCCATTCCCGCGGCGTCAAGCTGATCGGGGCGACGGCTCATTACGTTACCACCGATCTGGACGAAGGGCCGATCATCGACCAGGCGGTCGAGCGGGTCGATCACACCCATACGCCGGACGATCTGGTGGCCATGGGGCGTGACATCGAAAACCTCGTATTGTCGCGGGCCGTGCGTTACCACATCGAGCATCGGGTCTTGATGAACGGCGCCAAGACGGTGGTTTTCAAATAGTCTTCCTCTCGTCAAGCGAGCTGTTTGCCGGTAGGATATCTGCCTGAAACGTGTGGGCGACAATGGTTCACGATGCAAACGCCAATTTCGATGGTACCCCTCTGCTGGCACCGCTAAGTCAGGAGGAGCGCGACCAGTTGGTCCGGCAATGCCGGTTTCGCCGGTTCGCCGCAGGTGAACATATCATCGACGGTCAAAGCGACAGCCGCGACGTCTTCTTCGTCATCGAAGGGACGGTGCGGGTGGTCAATTATTCGCTTTCGGGGCGGGAGGTCGCCTTGGACGACATCCAGGCCGGCGGTTTCTTCGGCGAACTGGCGGCTCTGGACGGCGGTCCCCGTTCAGCCTTCGTCATGGCGCAAGGAGGGGCGGCGGTTAGCGCCGCCATGCCTTTCGAGGTGTTCCTGGAGCTTTTGGCGAAGAAACCCGTTCTTGGTCTCGAAATCATGAAGCGGCTGGCCCGAATGGTTCGCCAGGCGACCGAGCGCATCATGGATTTGAGCACCCTGGGCGCCAATAACCGCGTGCATGCCGAACTGCTGCGCCAAGCGTGGTCGTCGCCGAACGACGGCCGTGCCGCCACCATCACGCCGATTCCGTTGCATGCCGACATCGCCAGCCGCGTCAGCACGACCCGTGAAACCGTGGCCAGGGTGCTTAACGATCTGGCGCGCAGTGGGATCCTTGAACGAAAAAAGAATTCGCTTTTGGTCCGCGATATGTCGCGGCTGGCGATGCTCGTGGAAGATGTGCGAGGAAATTGAGGGAAAGTGTGATGCCGATCACTGTGGCCGATTGCGCAGGCGCTATGATGACCTCTGATACCGGCAATTGCTTTGGCTGTTGTCCAGTATCTTTTTCCCTCAAGAGCAACTTGGGCCGAGTTCTTCTCGGCCCCTTTTTTTTGTCTTTGAGGTGAGTTTCCCGAAGTCATGATGCTCAAAAACGAAGGGCTTTGCCGACTCTGGCTATTGCTGGGGGGCGTCAGCGGCGCATTGGCGGTCGGTTTCGGCGCTTATGCCGCCCATGGCTTTCCCGACGCCCCCCAGGCCGCCGAATGGGTCGAGAAGGCCAGCCGCTATCAGATGTATCATGCGCTCGCCCTGCTGGCCCTGGCGGGCCGGCAAAGCCCGGGTGGCCGGCTGACCGCGCTTGCCGGGGTGTTTTTCGTCATCGGGTCGATCCTCTTTTGCGGCACCCTGTATCTTCTGGCCCTGACCGGCTGGCCGGTCGGCAAGGTGGCGCCTTTCGGAGGCACATCCTTCATCCTCGGATGGATTTTTCTTGCTTTGTCGGCGTTTGCCGGATGCCGTTCAACCCGGGGATGAAATTTTTTATTTCGCCCTTCCTGGTGTCCCGAGTATGCTGAATACCGGGGTGATCGAGGGGCAGGGGAAATATGTCGAAGACGATATTGATCGTTGAAGACAATGATCTGAACTTGAAGCTCTTCAATGATTTGCTTCAAACCAACGGCTATCTGACCGTGGTCGGCAAGGACGGCAAGTCGGCCGTCGAGATGGCCCGCGAGACGCACCCCGATCTCATCTTGATGGACATCCAGCTGCGCCGGTTTTCGGCCCTGGAGGCCACGCGTCTTCTCAAGGGCGATCCGGCGTTGCACGCCATCCCCGTGGTGGCCGTCACGGCTTCCGCGATGAAAGGCGACGAAGAGCGGATCCGGCAGGGGGGGTGCGACGGCTACATCGCCAAGCCGATCTCGGTCAGCAGCTTTCTGAAAACCGTTGCCGGTTTCGTTGCCTGAAAAACAAAACGCCCGCTTTTTAAAGCGGGCGTTCCGAAAACGATATCCGAGCGAAAATTACTTGATCTTCGCTTCTTTGAAAGCGACGTGCTTACGCACGACGGGATCGTATTTGCGGAATTCAAGCTTTTCAGTCGTCTTACGCGGGTTCTTTTTCGCCACGTAGAAAAAGCCAGTGCCAGCGGAGCTGAGCAGCTTGATAAGAATGGTGGCGGGCTTAGCCATGATCAAAAATCCCGAAATGCGTGGTGACGAACGTCAGGCGGCGGAAAATACAGCCTGGGGCAGCGGTGTCAAGAAAAGATTGTCGGAACCGCAGGATAATCGGGTGAACCCGATTATCCTGGCTTAAATTCTCTCCCTCACGCGCCGGGCGGCGGACACCCGTCCGCCTTGGCTGCCTCCGCTGAAGATTCGGGGATCGCGGTAGGGACGCTCATTGCTGAGCGCCCCCCGCACAGATCCGTACGTGCGGCTTTCCCGCATACGGCTCCCACCTCGGGTATTTGACGGCGAACCTCTGG
>NZ_PIUM01000024.1 GCF_002845745.1 Telmatospirillum siberiense
CGGCAACCCCACCGGCTGGCCCCCCACCACCAGTCCCAGCGACAACGATCTTCGCGCGGTGCCTTTGCGCCTGGGCAACGTCATGTCGTTGGTGCCGCCGGCTCATGCTGAAAGCTCAGATCCGACCGCGCGCCCCGCCGTCCCCTCGGCGGACATATCCGCGCCATCGCCCCCAAGTGGACTGACAGCGGCCCCTCCCGAAACGGATTTCTACTTTCTTGAGAAACACCGGCCGGAGACCACTTCTTCCCTTCCGCATACGGCCGATCAGCCCACGGCACCCCTTGATTCCATACCGCGCGGCCTGGACGGCGTGATGTCGGACATCCCGGCCATGCCGGACGCGGCGATTGCTCCGCCGCGTCCATCTGCCGCCCCGCCCCCGTCGTCACCCGATCAGCCGCTCTCCTTTACCAGCGAGAAGAAAGCGGTCGGCAACCGGACCGATCCGGCCACCCTGCCCAACCGCAATTCCATCCCTTGGACCTTGGAGCTGCGCCCCGAATCGGTACCAAAATCAGAACCGATCCCCCGCCCATTCGACCCTCTTGCGCTGAAGGGCGACTTTCCCATCCTGCGCGAAAAGGTTCATGGGCGTCCGTTGATCTGGCTGGACAACGCCGCCACCACGCAGAAACCCCAGGCCGTGATCGACCGGCTATCGCATTTCTACGCTCACGAGAATTCCAACATTCACCGGGGCGCCCACACCCTGGCGGCGCGGGCCACCGACGCCTATGAGGCGGCACGGGACAAGGTCCGACGCTTCCTCGGGGCGGGATCGGTCGATGAAATCGTCTTCGTCCGCGGTGCGACCGAGGGGATCAATTTGGTAGCCCAGGCCTGGGGCCGGCATCATATCGAAAAAGACGACGAAATCGTCATTACCTGGCTTGAGCACCACGCCAATATCGTGCCCTGGCAACAACTTTGCGCGGAAAAGGGTGCCCGTTTGCGGGTGGCGCCGGTCGACGACAGAGGCCAGATCCTGCTGGAAGATTACGCAAAGCTGCTGGGCCCACGGACCCGTATCGTCGCGCTCACCCAGGTATCGAACGCTCTCGGCACCGTCACTCCGTTACAGCCGATGATCGAAATGGCCCACAGTCACGGCGCCTGCGTCCTGGTCGACGGAGCCCAGGCGGTATCTCACATGCCGGTCAATGTGCAGGCGCTCGACTGCGATTTCTACGTCTTTTCCGGCCATAAAGTCTTCGGCCCCACGGGGATCGGCGTGGTCTACGGCAAGGCGGAAGTTCTGGCCGCCACTCCGCCGTGGCAAGGCGGCGGCAATATGATCGCCGACGTCACTTTCGAGAAAACCGTTTTCCAACCGCCGCCGGCCCGTTTTGAAGCGGGAACGGGCAACATCGCGGATGCCGTTGGCCTGGGTGCCGCCATCGATTATGTCCAATCGATCGGCATGGCCAATATCGCCGCTTATGAACACGGCCTGCTGCTCTACGGTACAGAGCGGCTGCTGAGCGTTCCTGGCCTGACCATGATCGGTACGGCTGCGGAGAAGGCCGGTGTGCTGTCGTTCGTTCTGGCTGACGTACCGTCGGAAGAGGTCGGGAAAGCCCTCAATCGCGAAGGCATCGCCGTGCGGTCGGGCCACCATTGCGCCCAACCCATCCTGCGGCGCTTCGGCCTGGAATCGACGGTGCGGCCGTCACTCGCCTTCTACAATACCTGCGCCGACATCGACGCGCTGGTCACGGCATTGCTACGGCTTCCGAGACCTTAAGGGCTTGGGGCGAAATTATCGCTCCAAGCCCTGAAGCCCGAGCGGCGCATGAGCCGGCCGAAGCCGGAGGCGCAGGCATCATATAAACCCTTAGGCTCTGGAGCGATTGTTTCGGCCCAGAGCCTAAGGGCTCGAGACAAAACAAATAGAGGCGTTTTGTCCCGGCTCCTTAAGATTTCATACGACGCCTCCGCTCCGCTTTCGGCGGGCTCAGGCGCCGCTCGTCAGATCGTGTAGTTGAACGATTCGTAGGAGATGTCGCTGAGGATCTGGTCCATCCGACGGGAGGGTTCCGGATCCTTGCCGGTCTTGATCACGCGAGCCGGAACGCCGGCCACGGTGGAATAGGCCTCGACCGGTCGCAGCACGACCGAACCGGCGGCGACGCGGGCATAGGCTCCCACCTCGATATTGCCGAGAATCTTCGCCCCCGCACCGATCATCGCGCCGCGCCTTATCTTTGGATGACGATCCGCATGTTCCTTGCCGGTCCCGCCCAGCGTGACCCCCTGCAACAGCGAAACTTCATCTTCGACCACCGCGGTTTCACCAATCACCAACCCGGTGGCATGATCGAGCAGGACGCCGTGGCCAAACGGAACAGCCGGATGGATGTCCGTCTGAAATACCTCCGACGACCGGCTTTGCAGATAAAAGGCGAAATCCCGCTCGCCGTTGTCCCATAGCCAATGCGCCAGCCGATGGGTCTGAATGGCGTGGAATCCCTTGAAATAAAGAAAAGGCTCGATAACCCGCTCGCAAGCGGGATCACGCTCGACCACGGCTGCAATATCGGCCCGCATGGCCAAGTCCATTTGCGGATCCGCCGCCGCGGCGCGGAAGAAAGTCTCGATGAGAAGCGGCAAGGAGACGACATCGTTCTTAAGGCGCGCCGCCACCCGATGAGATATCGCGGATAGGAAGGATGGCTGCTCGATGACGAAATCAACGAACAACGGAGCCAACATAGGCGAAAGGGACAAGGCGTCCTCGGCCTCCTGGCGCAAACGTGCCCAAAGGACGTCGGCGGACGCTTGACGTTCCTCCGCCCCCCCTAAAACCAGATTCAGGTTGGTCGACGTGGAGCGCGTCACAATGCTTTTCCACCTTTCCATCTTGCGAGCCGTCGGCCCCTAAGGTCCTGTTGATAAAGACAGGTCCTTAGCCCGAACGGCACGTCTCGCCCGCTGCGGCGGAGCGCAGGCCCTGAAGGCCTGCCATCTATTTTACAAAATGTTATGATGGTAACAACAATTTTAGCACACATTCATACTATCCCAATAGCCATACCCATTATTCAACATATATTTTTTGTTTATTTTTCAGATCGATGACATGGCGATATCACGCAACTTGAGACGGCGTTGCCATAGACAAACCTTGTGCCGGCTTGCCAGTTCGGACATCCCGGGAAGCAATGGCGGCCCTAAATTTCACACAAAAACATTCCTGTATCGATCGTCCATATATCGCTATACACTTTATTTATAGAATAAGTAGTAATTTAACATCGTCATTGCGTGTTTTATGAGATGATCTTGCGCCACTTCGCCGTTCCGGGTTTTCGCTCCGTCCTGACCGTCGGCACCCGGCTGGCTCGGGATGACGAATCCTGCAGCTATCTGGGGGGCTGACCGACCCTGCACGCGTTGCTCCACCCGGATGAGCCCACGACCCCAATCAATGTCGGCATAGGACTCCAAACATGATGCATCTTCGCCGCGTCTCGGCCGCACTTGGCCTGTTCATCGCTCTCGGCTTTCCGGTGATGGCCCATGCCGGGCAAACCATCGACAAAATCAGGACGAGAGGTGAACTCGTCTGCGGCGTCAGCCAAGGTTCCGCCGGCTTGTCCCTTCCGGATTCGAACGGCCGCTGGTCGGGTCTCGACGTCGACTATTGCAAGGCGGTTGCCGCCGCGGTCCTGGGAGACGGCGAGAAAGTCCGCTTCGTTCCCCTCAGTTCCGCACAGCGGTTCGCCGTCCTGCAAAATGGCGAAATCGACATTCTCTCTCGCAACACGACCTGGACATCGACCCGCGACGCCTCGCTCGGCCTGGCATTCGTCGGCACGATTTTCTATGACGGCCAAGCCTTCCTCGTTCCGAAGAAGCTAGGCGTCACCAGAGCTCGTCAACTGGATGGGGCAACCGTCTGCGTGCAACCCGGCACGGTGAACGAGCAAAACCTGGTCGATTATTTCACCGCCAACAATTTGAAATTCAAATCGGTGGTGATCGAAAGCCTGCCTGAACTGGAGGCCGCTTTCTATGCCGGCCGGTGTGACGTCTATCTGTCCGACGCCTCGACCCTGTCGGCCAGCCGGGCCGCGCGCGCTCCGAAGATCGACGACTTCCTGATCCTGCCCGAACGCATTACCAAATCGCCGCTTTCCCCGGTGGTCAGGGCCGACGACCCTCAGTGGTTCGCCATCACCCGCTGGACGCTTAATCTGCTGATTGAAGCGGAAGAACTCGGCGTGACGAGCCGGAATGTCGAACAGCAGAAAGCGTCGAAGGATCCGGCCGTCCAAAGGCTGTTGGGTGTGGCGCCCGGCATCGGCAAGGCCTTCGGTCTCGACGAGACCTGGGGCGCACGGGTCATCGCCGCCGTCGGAAATTATGGCGAAATCTTCGACCGCAATCTCGGCCCCGGAACCAAGCTCGGTCTCGACAGGGGGCTGAACGCGCTGTGGTCGAAGGGAGGCCTGCTCTACGCACCGCCATTCCAATGACAAGCGCCGCTCTTCCGGCACGCGCCGGAAGCCGGACACTGCAATCGATCGCAAGAATCGGCTCCGCCGCCACCTTGTTGATCCTTTTCGCGGGGATCGGATCGACGGTCGGTTGGCCGGGACTGCGCTTCGATTTTTTATCGCAGCATTCCGGCTTTCAGATCTCGGAAAGCCTATTCCAGATCGGCGCCGATGCGCCGATCTGGCTGATGCTGATCGCCGGCCTGATCAACACCATCCGCGTATCGGCGATGGCGATGGTCCTGACCATTCCATTGGGAATCGCCCTAGCGCTTCTCCGCGGCTCGGCGTTCCGGCCCGGGCGGTGGCTGGCGACGGGAGTGATCGAACCGATCCGCAACACGCCGGTGCTCCTGCAGCTTTTCCTTTGGTACGGGATCGTCACGCAGCTTCTGCCGGGCCCTCGCCAGGCCGTGGAGATTCCACCCGGCATCCTCTTATGCAATCGGGGTCTTTATTTTCCGTGGTTCGACGGTTCCGGCGTCACCTGGCCAAAACTCGCCGGCTTCAATATCGAAGGCGGCCTTTCGATATCGCCCGAATTCACCGTCCTGGTGTTCGGTCTCGCCCTGTTTCACGGTTGTTATCTGGCGGAAATTTTTCGCGCCGGCTTCCTCGCCGTGCCCCGCGGTCAGCGTGACGCGGCCAAAGCCTTGTCGATGCCGGCATTTTCGACCCTGCGCAAGATCTTGCTACCGCAGGCTCTGGCCTTCGCGCTGCCCTCGACGGCCGCTCAAATTCTAGCCCTCGTGAAGAACAGTTCCTTGGCGATCGCCATCGGATTTGCCGATTTCGTTGCCGTCCTCAACACGTCGGTCAATCAAAACGGCCGCACCTTGGAAGGCTTGATCGTCATCATCCTGGTTTTCCTCGGCCTCAATACTCTATTGGGAGCAGCCGTCGAAAAAGGGACGCGGCGCTTCGGCAAGGCGACGCGCGGACAACTGGCGGTCGAGCGCCAAAGTATGGAGGACCGCAAACCGGCGGGGCTTCGCGTCTGTTCCGACATCGCGATGATCGCCACCGCCACGGCGATATTTCTCCCCGCGATTGTGCGCATTTTCCGTTGGGGCGTTCTCGATGCGGCTTGGGCCGGCTCGCCAGCCGACTGTGCGATGGCAAACGGAGCCTGCTGGGCCGTGGTGACGGAAAAGGCGCCCCTGCTGCTGTTCGGACCATTCCCCGGCGCGGAAACCTGGCGTCCGCTGATCGCCACCTTGCTCATCATTCTTTTCATCATTGCGCTCGGCATCGATCGCCTGCGTCATGCCGGTGTCAGCCTGGCCGCGCTCGCCGCCACCATGATCGGATGGATTTGGCTCCTCGGGGGCGGCGCGGGCCTCGCTTCGGTACCGACCAACGCTTGGGGCGGCCTTTCGCTTACCAGCGGCCTTGCCGTCGCGGTCGTCATGGGCGCCTGCCTTCTGGCCTTGCCATTGGCTCTCGCCCGGCGATCCCCCCATAAGACGATCCATATCCCCGCCGTCATTTTCATCGAAATTTTTCGCGGCGTCCCGCTGGTCGCCTTGCTGCTGAGCGCGGATATCCTGATCCCCGGACTCCTGCCCTCCGGTTGGCAGTTTGACAAGCTGTGGCGCGCCTATGCCGCGATCACCCTGCTGGCATCGGTCAACCTCGCCGAAGTCATGCGTGGCGCGCTTGCCGCCGTGGCACCCGGGCAAACCGAGGCCGCCCGTGCCCTGGGCCTGTCCGCGCGGCGAAGTTTTCTCCTCGTGATCCTGCCGCAAGCCATCAGAATCGCCATGCCGGCGCTGGTCAATGTTTTCGTCGGCGCGATCAAGGACACCTCTCTCGTCCTGATCGTCGGTATTCTCGATATTACCGGGGCCGCCAAGGCCGCGGTCGCCGACCCCGCCTGGAGAAACTTCGCACCGGAAATCTATCTGTTCCTGGCCGCCGTCTATTTTGCCCTTTGTTTTCCCATCGGCCGGCTCGCCCGGCGCATGACGGATCAAACGACCGCCGACAGCCCCTCAAGAAAACGCTCGATATCGGCGGCATCGTTATAGATATGCGGTGCCACCCGGATCGCGCCGTTGCGGGAACTGACATAGATCTTCCGTTCCGCCAATTTGGCGGCGGCCGCGCCCGCGTCGAAACCCGGCTTGCGAAGCCCGATAATGTGGCCGGCGCGCCTCGCCGCCGGTGGACTTGAAAAACCGAGCTCCGCCGCCCGTTCGGCGATTCGCGTCGTCAATGGCGCCAGATAGGCGGCGATCCGCTCCGTTCCCCATGCTCGAATGAGACGGATGCCGGCGATCGCCATGGGAAGCGTCACGAAATTGCTGCGCTCGCCCATATCGTAGCGACGGGCGCCATCCATGAACGTCAATTCCCGCTCGTAGCGATCGGTGATCAGATCGGCACCCACGCGGGAAAATGTATGTTCCTCGAGCGGCACGCCGGATTGACGATCGGGATCGGCGTAGAGAAATGCCAAGCCATAGGGACCAAGCAACCATTTATAGGTTGGAAAAACCAGATAATCGGGGCGCACCGTCCGCACGGAAAATGGACGGGCGCCAATCGACTGTGTCCCGTCCACCACCAATTGGGCGCCGACCTCGTCAGCCGCCGCGCGGATGGCGACCAGATCGAGTGCGGCGCCATCATTCCAATGAAGCGGCGTCAGCGACAGCACTCCGACTTCGGGTCTGGAGCGGTCTTGCAGACGCGCCAGAATCGCCGCGGTCCAGTCGTGATCGGACGGACGCGGCAATTCCTCGTGGATGGCTCCTGTTTCGGCAGCCAGGCGAATCCAGACATAGACCGGGGATGGATGCTCCTCCTCGATGGTGAGCACCACTTTTCCGGGATCGACCGTCAGATTACGGGCAGACGTGGCGATACCGTAACTTGCCGAACCGACGATGGCGATGTCTCGCGGCTGGGCGTCGACAAGGGCGGCTGCTTCCGTGCGCGCCTCCTCCACGATGTCGTAGAAGCTCGCCCGCGAGAAGGTCCATGGCGTCACTTTCCGGGCGACGCCATGCTCGCCGGCGGCGCGTACGGGACCAGGGATCGGAGAGAGCGAGGCGGCGTTGAGATAAGTGATATCCGCTGGAATATCGAATAAATCGGATCGACCAAACGAAGGTGACTGCGATGCCATGGAAGTTTTCCCGTGGAGCGTATCTTTAAAAAGCGCGAAAGACATGGGGGCAACATCGGTGGCGATCGACGAAATCGACCATTCCACCATCCCCTTCGCGCCTTACCGAACCCTATGGGCCAGTATATTTTCGATATAATCCATGGGCTATATTAAATATAAGTTCCTGCCACGAAACTCGGATTTTCGCATGTGCTCCCGCATTCGGCAAAGGGATGGCGGCAGAAGGACGCGGCGTCGGCTAGCAGGCTCTATATCAATAAAGTAGAGGGCGATTTAGACATTGGGTTGGCGCACCAATGTGCGCCGACCCAATGTCATCGCGCTCTAAGCCGCGACCGCAGCATCAAGGACGCGCTGAATGGCCCGGACCAGTTCCGCTTCGCGAAAGGGCTTCTGCAGGACGACCGCCTTTGGCCGAAGCGCCCGCACGCGGGACGCATCGCCGCTGACGAACAAATGGGGGATCGGGCCGGTCCGGCGGATTTCCTCGACGGCGGAGAGACCGCTGCCCTCGCCCAAACGGGCATCGACGATCATCAGATCAGGGTCGTATCGGCCGGCGGCAATCACCGCGGCGGTCTCGGTCGCCGCGATCGCGCACATGTCGTGCCCCATCTCCACCAACATCTCTCCGAGCAGAAGGCCGATAACGGCATCGTCCTCGATCACCAGGACACGAAGTGCTTTCATTTTGCCAAATAGCCTCTGTCATCACGGTTTTGCGTTTGCGGGCAGGAGAGATTGACGGCGATCATTGCGGAGCGGCGTGGGATTCGACGAACCAAAGCTGCTGATCGATGCCGCGGGAAATTTCGGTAAACAGATCGGCCGTATTCGCATCGCCGAATTCGCTGGCCAGATCGATGGCCTCCCGCGCGGATTGACCGAACGCCGCCAGGGTGCCGGAAACGGCGAATATGTGCCGAACCTCATCGGCGATACCAAGCGGATAGGGAACCAGGAAGGAACGCTCGGCCGCCACCTGAATGGTGCCATGGGCGGTGCCGCCCAAGCCCGCGGCGCGCTCGGCGAGAAGGTCGGTGTAGGCATCGACCGCCTTCGCAACCTTGTCGAAAAGTTCGTGGGTTGCGATAAAGCCGGGACCCCGCACGTTCCAATGCGCCTGTTTCATCTGGGCATGAAGATCGATCGCCGCGGCCAAGTGCTTGTTCAGCAGCTCGACGGACTGCGAACGGATGTTCTCGGACAATGTGTTTCGCGTCGGTTGCATGGTTTTCAAGTCTCCAACGTTTCGGAAAAGCCGGCGAGGACCATAGCGGATGGGCGAGTGCGGAACGTAGATTCGGAATCTACTCAAACGCCGGCGGGGACGCCGGTGCCGCTTTGTTTCGTCCGGGACGGATCGGCACCCCGCCGGAAATCGATTCCGATCACCGGAACCGAAGCGGGAAGACGAAGTCGACCACTGGCGGGCCCGCAGGCGGAGCGTAATACACGGGCGGCGGCGCATAGACGTAGTCAGGTTGCTCATAGGAACGGAGCCGATAATCCTCACGGCGATAACGTCCGCGATCGTCGTGATGGCGTTCCATTTGGCGTCCACGGTTCTCGTGGTTGCGCCCATCCTCGGCGCCGGCAGGCAGGCTCAATAGACCGCCCGTCAAGACGGCAATGACGACCGCCATGAGGAAAGTCGGGGCACCCCGGCGCTTTCGGCCGGTCCGCGTGCTTGCGGATTGCATGATGGATGTCCTTTCAAAGGATTGCCGCCGTCTCACATATGAGACATGTGAGCGTGACGCTGATGTTCACCGAAGACATGATCGGCGCGCTTTTGCTGATCCGGCGTCATCGCCGCATAAAGCTCTTCGAAAGCCGGGATGAGCCGCTTCAACCCATCGGCATGTTGATCGGCGATGACCTGAAAGGACTTGAGGTCGTCGACGGCGGTCAAATTCTTGTCCTTCAACCGGGCTGAGCGGTCCGCCATGCTGGTCTCGAAGGTCTTGCCGTTGTCGCGCATGGTTTGAGCAACCGTGCCCCACAGCCCTTCCTGTTCCTGAGTGATCCCCAGCTTTTCATGCAGCTCCCGAATCCTGCGCTCCGCCCGATCGGCCGAGAGCATGCCGCCTTTTGCGTGCGGCGCCGTGGTCTGCATCGGCTGATCCGCCTGCTGGGCACGGCTTTCATGGAGCGGGACGAGCGACAGGAAAGCTCCGAAGAGCGTCGCCGCCGCGATGGAGCTTCCGGCTCGAACGATGAACTGGGACATTGAGATCCTCACCTCGTGATGGGCAGGACGCAAGGGGGCCTGCGCGGTTGTTCCGTTGAGCCCCCAATCGAGATTTCCCTTGGGTGTCGTCAACTTTCACACCTTAAGCCGGTGCCGACTCGCGAACATAGAATCGGAAAATACTCATCACAAAGAAGATCGATATGAAAAAATAATGTTGAAACAACACCCTGAGTATTTTCCGAGTCTTCGTCGAAAATGCATCGAATGATAGGTTAACTCAGCGTTTCCTCGGGCCCCACCAGCGATCTTAAGCGCCGTCGTGATGACGGCGGTTCTTAGGAAAGGCTCGGCTATCCTTATCTTTATCACATAACCGTCCCACAATTTGGCCATGCCGGTATCAAAGAACGATTGCCAATTGGTGCGACTTACGGAAAGCGAGTGTCTGGCCATGAAAAAGATCCACTATCTGCTGACAGCCGCGGCCGGCTTGGCCCTGAGTGGTTGCGCCACCGGCGGCAACATCGACGACGTCAATCAGTTGAGGGCGGCGCATGTGCAAGGCGGCACGCCATTTACCCAAGCCCTCGCCGTCGAATATCGGGCTCGCATGAATCATGAAGCCGACGACGAACATGAATGGAACGATGCCGGCTGGTACGCGCGGAAAGGTCTCCGGGCGGCCCAAGGCGAAGTCGTGCTGCCATCGGAGGTCGGTGTCGGCGGCGCGGACATCAATCGCTGGGGAACATTGGGCCCCGTCGTCAATGTCAGACGCGGCCTCGCGCCTCCCTTGTTGGCTGCGCGCGGCCGGTTGATGGCCTTCCTCGACGGCGGCGGGCGCGAACGTTCGCCGGCAATTGCCGCAAGCGCCCAGACCTTCTTCGATTGTTGGCTTGAAGAGGACTGGGAGCCCGATGACGACACTCAGTGCCGCGCCGAATTCATGAGGCTTGAAACCCAATTCACCGTCGCGTCCACAGCCGCGACCACGACCACGACGTCGACAACCGCCGCGGCCCGGGTGGTGAACACCTTCCAGGTATTCTTCGATTTCGATCGTTCAAATATCGCCGAGACCGCAGCACGGATTATCGACCAGGCAGCCGCCAGCGCCAAACAAGGCAAGCCGACCCGTATCGAACTCACGGGCCACACCGACGCCGCCGGACCGGACGCCTACAACCAGTCCTTGTCGGAACGCCGGGCCGATGCCGTCAAACAACAACTCGTCCGGGACGGCGTCCCGGCGAACGAGATCACCACGGTTGGCGTCGGCAAGGCCAAGCAGCTCGTCCCCACGGCGGACGGCGTTCGCGAACCGCAGAACCGTCGCACGGAAATCATCTTTCACTGATCGGCTTCAGCATCCGTCATCCCCGATCTTCGCGGGGATGACGGAAGACCATCGGTCTTTCCACGTCATCCCTTTCATGCGGTCGTACCGCCCCCTCCTTTCCCACAAGGGATTCCCATGAGTGACAACAGCGTCAGAAACGAATTCGACAGCCTTCGGGCGGACTTCAGCCAAATGCGCGACGATGTCGCCAGCCTGACGAAGGCGATCGGTGAAATGACCGCCCAAGAGGCAACGGATCGCCTGGGCGATTTGAAACAGGCCGGAAAATCCGCCCGGCGCCAGTTCAACAAGGCGGTGGACGGCGCCGATTCGCTCTGCCAATCCGGCGTCACCGCCATCGAACGGCAAATCGACGAACGACCGCTGGTCGTCATGGCGCTGGCCTTCGGCATCGGACTGCTGATCGGCAATGTCGCCCACCGGAGATAGCTTGATGGACAATCCGTTTGCCGGCTTCGCCCACGGCACGCGCCATCTGGTGATCAAGTGGCAGTTACTGGCCACGGCGGCGGGCCTTACCATGCTGGGCATCGCTTTTCTGGCCGTCGCCGCCGACCTGTGGCTCGCCGATCGGATCGGCCCTCCGGCGGCGGCGGCGGTGACCGCCGGCCTGCTGATCCTCATGGCCCTCGCCGTCGTCGGCATCGCCGCCATCGTCACGGCCTGCCGACCGAAAGCCGTTTCACGCGAACGCGCGGTTGACCCGGCCGGTCTGGCCGAAACGGCGGCGACGCTGATCGATCTCTGCCAGAAACTGGATTGCGAAATAAGGACGTCAGTCAAACCTCTGACGATCGCCGCCCTCGTTATCGGCTGCGCCGTCGGCTACAGCCCGCTTCTGCAACGGAAACTGAAGGATTTGATCTCGTAAGGATTAAGCGCAGGAATGACCGCCACTCCCTCGTCATCCCCGCGAAAGCGCATCGGCGCTTGCGCGGGGATGACGACGTGGTTCGTTTGTTTGCACCCGTCTCCTGAACCGCCATTGGTGATATCGCGGCACAAAAAATATTATAAAATACTGGTTGTGCTACAATAGAAACAATTCTCCCGTGGGGAGATAAGATCAAAGAGAACAAAGCAAGAATGCCCCAAAACCAGCCGCTCTCGACAAAAGCGATGCAGCCGCGGCTGAGCCGTCGCCCGTTGCCGGTCCGTGGCCCGCCACGTGGACCCGAGGATTTTCCCGTCGTCGGAATAGGCGCCTCCGCCGGCGGCCTCGACGCCTGCAAGACGCTGTTGAGCGCATTACCGGCCGGCAACGGCATGGCCTTCATCCTCGTCCAGCATCTCGATCCCACTCATGAAAGCATGCTGGTCGACCTCCTGACCAGCCACACATCGATGTCCGTTCTGCAAGCCGCGGATGGCGCGCCGGTCGAACGCGACCACCTCTATGTCATTCCTCCAGGAACCTATCTGTCCGTGGTCGCCGGCGCCCTGCGCCTCTCCCAACCGCACGCGCGTCACGGCGCCCGCCTGCCTTTCGATTTTCTGCTGCAATCGCTGGCGGAAGATTGCGGCACGCGCGCCATCGGCGTGGTCCTTTCGGGCACCGGGGCCGACGGCAGCCTGGGCATTGCCGCCATCAAGGAACGATGCGGACTGATCATCGCGCAATCCCCGGATGACGCCGCCTTCGACGGCATGCCGCGAAGCGCGATCGCGACAGGCTTGGTGGACCTCGTGCTCCCCGCGGCGAAGATCCCCGACGCGCTGGTCAAATACGACCGGCGCAAGGCTCTCAGCCCCCCCGGCGCTTCGATCCCGCAGGAAAGCCCGGCCCACGATTGCCTCCCCAAGATCATCGAGCTTCTGCGGACGAAGACGGCCCACGATTTCACTCTCTACAAGCAGGGAACGTTGCAGCGCCGAATCGAGAGGCGCATGGCGATGGCGGCGATCGCGGTCGATGACATGGCCCGCTATCTCGAAATTCTTCAAGACGACACGGCTGAACGCGACCTTCTCGCCACGGATTTGCTGATCAATGTCACCAGCTTCTTCCGCGATCCGAAGGTCTTCGACCTTTTGGCCGAAAGGATCGTGCCCGACCTGATCCGCAGCGCAACCCCGGATCGTCCGCTGCGCATCTGGATCGCCGGATGCAGCACGGGCGAGGAAACCTACTCCCTGGCCATGCTCTTCCAAGAGAAGATCACCGAGGCCAATTCCAATATCAAACTGCAGATCTTCGCCTCCGACGTCGACCCGGACGCCGTCGCCTTCGCCCGGGAGAGCCTCTACCCCCGGACCATCGAGACGGATGTGTCGCCGGACCGCCTGGCCCGTTTTTTCGCGAAGGAGGACCACGGTTACAGGGTCCTGCCCGAACTGCGCGGAGCGGTGGTCTTCACGGTGCAAGACGTGCTGGCCGACCCCCCCTTCTCGCGCCTCGACATGGTTTCATGCCGCAATCTGCTGATCTATCTGCGCCCGGAAGCCCAGACGAAGGTCATCTCCCGGTTCAATTTCGCGCTCCGCGAGGGCGGTATCCTCCTGCTCGGCAGTTCGGAGACGGTCGGCAACGCCGGCAAGCACTTCGAGGTGATCTCGAAATCCGAGCGGCTCTATCGGCGCATCGGCCGCCTGCGCCCGGGAGAAATAGATTTCGCGATGAGCGCCGGCGACGGTCTCCGGGTTCCGGCGCGTCCCGGACAGGCCCAGGCGCCTTCGCGCCAGACGATGCTGGGCGATCTCTGCCGCCGCTTGGTGGTGGAAGCCTTCGCGCCCGCCGCGGTACTGATCAACAGCAAGAACGAGTGCCTCTATTCCTTAGGTCCCACGGAACGCTATCTCCGCGTGGCGCCGGGGCAGCCCAGCCATGATCTGTTCGCCATGACGCGCCGGGATCTGCGAACCAGGCTCCGTTCGGCGATCCAGCGGGCCAACCAGGAAAAAGCCCGCATCGACGCCGCTGGCGGCCAAATTCCCTTCGACGGCCACATGGTGTCGTTCCGCATCGATATCCAGCCGGTCTCCAGCGAGGGCGAGGAGTTGCTGCTGGTCTGCTTCGTCGACGAGCCGAAATCCTCGCAAAAGCGAAGCGCTTCCGGGGTTTCGCGGAATGATCATCATGTCGCCGACCTTGAACAGGAACTTGAAGTCACACGGACGGAGCTCAAGGACGCCATCAGCAACCTTGAGATATCCAGCGAGGAGCAAAAGGCGATCAATGAGGAGGCCTTGTCCGTCAATGAGGAATATCAATCGACGAACGAGGAACTTCTGACGTCGAAAGAGGAATTGCAGTCGCTCAACGAGGAACTCACCGCCCTCAACAGCCAACTCCAGGAAACCCTGGAGTTGAAGCGGACGACAAGCAACGATCTGCAGAACGTCCTCTACAGTACGGATGTGGCGACGATCTTCCTCGACACCAGGCTCAATATCCGGTTTTTCACACCGGCCACCAGAACGCTGTTCAGCGTCATTCCCAGCGACCTCGGGCGGCCGCTGGCCGATCTCAACCCTCTGGCCGCGGACAATGCCTTGCTGAGCGATGCCCGGGCGGTATTGGAGAAACTGACACCGATCGAGCGGGAAATCGAAGCGCGGGACGGTCTTTGGTACATCCGCCGCATCCTGCCCTATCGCACCCAGGACGGCGGTGTCGAAGGCGTCGTCATCACCTTCGTCGACATCACCGAACGGAAACACGCGGCGGACGCGTTGGAAATAGCCAAACGACAGGCGGAGTTGGCCAATATCGCGAAGTCGCGTTTTCTCGCGGCCGCCAGCCATGATCTCCGCCAACCGCTGCAAACGCTCGCCCTGCTTCAGGGATTGCTGGCGAAAGCCGTGGTGGGGGAGAAGGCGCAGAAACTCGTGGCGCGGCTCGACGAAACCCTGGGCGCCATCTCGGGCATGCTGAACACCCTGCTCGACATCAATCAGATCGAGGCGGGGACGGTTCATCCCGAAATGGTCGAATTTCCCATCAACGATCTGCTTGACCAGTTGGGGGAGGAGTTCGCCTACCACGCGCAATCGCAGAATCTCGCCTTGCGCATGATCCCTTGCGGCCTGTCCGTTCGCAGCGATCCGCGTCTGCTTGAACAGATGATCCGCAACCTGCTGTCGAACGCGTTGAAATACACCGAACAGGGCAAGATCCTGCTGGGGTGCCGCCGGCATGAAGGATTATTGAGCATCGAGGTCTGGGATACCGGAGTGGGCATCCCGGAGTCGGAACTGCAGGCGATCTTCGAAGAGTATCATCAACTCGACAATGCGGCGCGGGAGCGAAGCCGCGGCCTCGGTCTCGGCCTCTCCATCGTGAAACGCCTGGGCGATCTGCTTGGTCACCCCGTCAGGGTCCGCTCCCGCCTGCGCAAAGGCTCCGTCTTCGCCATCGAGATTGCCCAACCCTTGATTGACACGGCGCCACGGCAGGCATTTCCACCTCACGGTGAGGACGGCCTGAGCGAAGCCCATGTTTGCCACACGGGCACGATCCTGGTCGTCGAGGACGACCCCGAACTACGCACGCTTCTCGAACTTCTCCTCAAGGACGAGGGGCATCGCACGGCGACTGCGGCCGATGGCGTCGCCGCGCTGGAACTGGTGCAGCAGGAGGGAATCCGCCCGGACCTCATCCTTACGGATTACAATCTGCCGAAGGATATGAACGGCCTTCAGGTCGCGGCGAGGCTGCGGGAAAAATTTCAATGCAAGATCCCCGTCGTCATTCTGACCGGAGACATATCGAGCGGAACCTTGCGCGATATCGCGCTCCAGAACTGCGAGCAGCTCAACAAACCGGTGAAGTTGACGGAGTTGACGCAGGCCGTTCAGCGGCTGCTTCCGGCGACGCCACCGCATAGCCCGCTGGTGGCGCATGCACCGCAACCGCCGGCCAAGACGAGCGGCATCCCGGAATCGCCCATCATCTTCGTCGTCGACGATGACCGCCATGTGCGCCAGGCGATTCGCGAGGTGCTTGAGGAGGATGGCCGGACCGTCGAGGACTTCGCGACGTGCGAGGCCTTTCTTGAGGCCTATCAACCGGGTCATGAAGCCTGCCTGGTCATCGACGCCTATCTCCCCGGAATGAGCGGTCTCGAATTGCTGAACCGCCTCAACGGTGAGGGCCACCGGCTGCCGGCCATCATGATCACCGGCTATAGCGACGTCCCGACGGCAGTCCAGGCCATGAAAGCGGGCGCCCTGGACTTCATCGAGAAGCCGATCGGCAGCGGCGACCTGCTCGCCTGCGTCGCCCGCGCCCTCGAATTATCGCGCGATGCGACCAAGCTCTCCGCATGGAGGGAAACCGCGGCCAACCATGTCGCGGACCTGACCCCACGGCAGCGGCAGATCATGGAGATGGTTCTCGCCGGCAATCCCAGCAAGAATATCGCCGCGGATCTCGGCATCAGCCAGCGCACCGTCGAGAATCACCGGGCCTCGATCATGGCGAAAACCGGTTCGAAGTCACTGCCGGCCTTGGCTCGCCTGGCCCTCGCGGCGACCTGGAACGCCCCCGACGAGCCTCACATCTAATCCTGGCGCGCCAGATGCCGTGCCAGGTTCAGGCGCAGCTCGTCGGGCGCGACCCGTTGAAGGGCCGCGCTCAATTCGCGCATCCGGCGTCGCTGATCGTATAGCTGGTCCAGCAACGACAACACGACGGGCAACGCCTCCTCATTGATCCGCATCTCATCGCGCAATTCCTGAATCAGCCGCACGCGAGCCACGTCGATCTCTCGAAAAACATAGGTACCGGCATTGCCGTCCGGGCGCACCCAGGCGTTGGAGATCCAGCGGTCCAGATCCTGGCGCCGCAAGCCAGACAGTTGTGCGACAAGGAGATCGATCGTGATCATTGTCCAGCCTCCATCGTCCGTCTCGGATCGGCCGGATGCTCCGGCTTCCAATTGCGAAGGAATTCGTCCAACGCCGCGTCCGGCCCACCCGCGAGCATCCGCAACGTGGCATACAGATCACCTGCGGCCTGACCATCATGTGCCGGCACGCCTCGACCGCGCAGCCGGAGTTCGCCCCCGCCATCGGAATGGGCAGGGATGCGCATGCGCACCGGACCGGCCGGCGTCGGCACCTCGACCGAACCGCCCAGGACCGCTTCCGCCAGGGTCACCGGCAACTCCAGCCGGATGTCCTGGCCGTCGCGTTTGAAATAGCGGTGCGGCGTCACATGGGTTTCTATCAAGGCATCCCCATCGGAACCGCCATTCACCCCACCGTTTCCCTGGCCGCGCAAACGCAAGACCTGACCGTCCACCGTTCCCGCCGGAATCTTCACGTCGAGAGAACGCCCATCGGGCAAAGTCAGCCGCCTCGTCGTCCCGTTGACCGCATCGAGGAAGTCGATCGTCAGCGCGTAGAGTTCATCCCGCCCATGCATGCGGGCCTTGCCGCCGGACCTTCCGCCCTCGGAGAACATCTTGCCGAACATGTCGTCGATGTCCTCGGCGCTCCATCCTCCCGGCTGCGGACCAGTGCGCCCGTAGCGGCGGCCCGGTTCTCCCTCGGCATAGTCGCGATAAGACGCCGGCTGCGCGCGTTCCCGTCCCGTGGCGTCGATTTCGCCCCGATCGAACTGTGCGCGCTTCTCGGGATCGGACAACAGCTCGTTGGCGGCGGATACCGCCTTGAAACGATTCTCCGCTTCCATATTTCCCGGGTTGAGATCGGGGTGAAGCTGCTTGGCCAGAGTACGATAAGCACGGCGGATGTCTGCGTGACTGGCGTCGAGCGATACCCCGAGCGTTTTGTATGGATCGTCCACGTTCAATCCCCAAATGCCTGGTCGTTGCGCGACCTGCGCTTCGCCAACCGTCGAGCGTCACGTCTCCACGCATCTTAGATCGGCGCGCCATTCCCCGAGAGGCCCGGAAACTACTCATCCCGGAGCAGGAATATTGAAGAAATCCCGCGTTCTCCCGTCGCCTGCGCACCCTTTGAGTACTTTCCGACTCTGCCCCCGCCACCCCGCTCCTCTTAAAGTGAGGCATCGAGCGTTCGATCGGGAGCGTCGTCAGGAAACGAACGGATTGGAAAAGCCCGAGACCCCGCCAGTCATCGGCTTCGCGCTTATCGAAGAGAACGGTCCTTGGCTCGAACGTCGGCCCCCCCACCAGCGCCGTCGAACACCTCACCCCTCCGTGGGAGATTCCGTTCCATGCGTACAAGATACCTCGTTTACGGCGTCACCGCGCTTCTTCTGGGAAGCATCGCCCTTCCCTGCCTCGCCGACGACGCCCCCACCGGACAGAGCGCATTCGTCTCGGAACTCGCGCGCAAGGCGATCCTTTCGGTGACCAGCGACACCATTTCCTCCAACGATCGACAACAACGGCTCTCGGTATTTCTGGACTCGGATTTCGATATGCCCCGGATCGCGCGTTTCGTTCTCGGCCGCTATTGGAAAAAGGCGAGTGAAAGCGAACAGCAGACATTCATCGTGGTCTACCGGGATTTCATGGCTCGCGTCTATTCGCAACGCTTTGCCCGATATAACGGTGAATCGTTCCGCGTCGTCGGACAGCATAAGGACACCGAGGACGCCAGCATCGTCTTGACCGAGATGAACCAACCCGCCGCGGGATCCCCGCTCAGGGTCGAATGGCGCGTCGCCGACAACGGCGGTTACAGGATCATCGATATCAGCGTCGCCGGAATCAGCATGGCCCTGGCTCAACGCGAGGAATTCGCCTCCTACCTTACTCAAAATGGCGGAAACCTGTCCGACCTTATCTCGCAGTTGCAGGTGAAGATCATCGCGCTGGATTCAAGGTGACGAACCGATCTCCCCCTCACGAGAGAGGCTTTCGGGAAGCCCTATGGGATAGGCCATCTAATTTCGACAGACACTCAACAACTGTCAAATAAACCCATCGGCTGTTCTGAGTAATTTCCGAGTCTACCTCCCCCATTTTTCAGACGTCTATACTGAAACAGTTATTCAGAGGACCAGGCCGATGATCGTCGATGACCACGGCATGGGAACGGACTCAACGCCTTCAAATTAGGAATGAAACATGATGAACGTCCGAGGACTTTTTCTGGCGACGTCTCTCGCCACCGCGGCACTGGTGTCATCGGCGGTCGTCGACCGTGCGAACGCGGCCGCCGCGGAAGACATCAATCGGGACTCCGAACAGGCACTCCAAATTCTTTACAAAGCCAATCCCATCGCGGTGGACCTGTCGAAGAAGGCCAGAGCGGTTCTCGTTTTCCCCAACATCGTCAAAGCCGGCCTCGTCTTCGGCGCGGCATATGGCGAAGGTGAATTGAAGCGGGGAGCGAAAATCGACGGCTACTACAATTCCTTTACCGGCTCCTGGGGCCTGCAGGCGGGCGCCCAGTCCTATGGATATGCCGTGTTTCTGATGACCAAGAAGGCTGAAAGCTACATCAATCGGTCGGCCGGATGGGAAATCGGTGTCGGACCGACGGTCGTTGTCGTGAACGAGGGCGTCGCCAAGAATTTGTCCAGTTCAACGCTCAAGGATGATGCTTACGCCTTCATATTCGATCAGCAGGGCCTGATGATCGGCATCAGTATTGAGGGAACGAAGATTTCAAGAATCAAGAACTGAACGATGATGCCGGCCCAAAGCGACAATCACCCAGAGAGGATCTTCCCCATGACATCGAATACACTCCTCATCGAACCGATCATCGCCTTGGTATCCGGCATCCTCATCCTGTTTCAACCGAGACTTCTCAATTATATCGTCGCAATTTACCTGATCGTGGTGGGAGCCATTGGGCTATCCCACCGACTTTCCTTCTAGACAAATTTCTAAAAAAATAATTCATCAACTTCACTAAGACACTAGATCAACACGAACGGTAAACGAAAACCTCACCTGGTGACCTATGATCTTGGGAGATAACTACGATGGAAAATGAAGAAACAATGGGCATGGCATATTTTCTTGAGCGCGCCCAGCAATGCCGTCGCCTGGCACAACAGGCACTGTCCTACGGAATCGCCAACGAGCTTGAAAAATTGGCCCGTGACTACGACAAGGATGCGGCCATGCTTGAAGCATCCGCACAGACGGCCTCCGAATAGTGGATTCCATCAACAGCCGACACTATTTTGATAATTTGACACCAGACCCAGATCTGCATCCGTCAAATTCTCGTCACCGGCAATCGGCCGCCTTGGCCGAACCATCCGCACAAGGAAGACGGTCATGGAACGCTCGATGAATACACTGATAATCTCGGGAATATTGCTAGCCTTCCTCGGTATTGTCGGATTTGCCATCCCGGTGTTCACCACACAACAGACGAAGGATGTGGCGAGAGTAGGCGATCTGCAGATTCAAACTCAGGAAGATACGTCCCACGTCATCCCTCCGCTGGTCAGCGGCGGCGCCCTGATCCTTGGAATCGTCCTCGTCAGCGGCGGGCTGTACCGCAGGCGGTAAGATCGCTCGCTCTGGCAGCATCAATATCCAAAAAATATATTAAAAATAAAGTAAAAATACATGGGTATTTTCCGACCCTATACCCCGAACTTATTACAATATAATGTTCGAAAAGAGAACTATTTTACAAAGGAAACACGAGATGAAAAACCTTTTACTATTTAGCGTTGGCGCGTTCTCGATGATGGCCGTCGCCGCATTCGCCCAAAGCCCCTCTTCCGATACGACGACATCGACACAATCGACAACCACCACGGTTGCGCCGGCCGTCGGCAGCTACAGTACCCACAAGTCCCAAAAAACCATTGAAAGCAACGGCACCGAAACCGACAAGAGCCAGAGCTATACAAGCGGCGCCAGCGGAAGCACCTCCAGCTCGAGCACCCAGACCACTGCCCCGGACGGCTCGAAATTGAGCACCACGAATGAACAACGCACCCCCTCATCGCCGGGTAGCGACACGACGACGATCAAGCGCACGACCACGACGACGGGACAATAGGCCCGACCGCGGCGCCGCGCTTCGTCCCCGTCCCCACGGCACTTATTCGCCAACATGGATCGCATCGGAGTCAAACCATGACCACGACATTGCTCCCCCTTCGACTTTTGACTGTCGCAGCGCTTCTCACCAACACCATCTTGCTGGCGGGTTGCGGCAGTTCGGAAAAAACCACCAGAACGACCACCGAACAGACCACCACCGTGCAACCGCCGCCGGTAACGTCTTCGACGACAACCACCACGACGAAACAGTCGCCGCCATGATGGGATGCGACACGGCAAAACATTTTCTCGTCATTCCGGCCGAAGCAAAGCTGAGAACCGGAATGACGAACCGGCAGAAACTGGAGACCGAAAACCATGAATAAGGATCGCATCGCCGGCATCGCCAAACAGGCCAAAGGCGCAATCGAAGAAACAACGGGGAAGGCTTTGGGTGACGCCAAACTCGTCGCCGAAGGAAAAACCGACAAAAGCAAGGGAAAGATCCAGAACGCCATCGGCGGCGTAACGGACGCGTTGAAGAAATAACGCCGGCAAAAAGGACAGCGCCCATTTCGTCCGCTCCGCGTTTTAATGCCGCCAATCAATTGAAGGATATTCCCATGACACGTCCGATCACGCTTCTGGCCGGTGCCCTCATCGTCATCGCGGCAGCCGCAAGCGGCCCCGCCTTTTCACAGGGTGTTCCTCAGACCTTGTCCGTGATGAAGATCGACCCGCTGTCGCTGGCCACGGGATACCGGACCACCAAAGTGGTGGGCAGTACCGTCGTCAACGAAGCCAACGAGATTGTCGGAAAAATCGACGACCTGATCGTCACCCCCACGGACAAGGTTCCCTTTGCGGTGTTGTCGGTCGGGGGCTTCCTGGGCATCGGCACCAAATTCGTCGTCGTGCCCTACAATGCGCTGGAAATACATGACAATCAGATGCTGCTCCGCGGCGCCACCAAAGAATCGCTGAAGAGCCTGCCGGCATTCAACTACAGCACCTGAGCGAAAGATGAAAGAATATGAGTAATTTCCGAGTCTACCAACATCATCTCTAAGTTGGTATTTTAGAAAAATACAGATGAAACAATGCATTGATATATTTTCGATACGACACCTTCTTGCTCGGGAGTTCATGCCATGCTCGGCACTATCCTACTGATCATTCTGGTGCTGTTCATAATCGGCGCCTTGCCGAGATGGTCTCACAGCACGAACTGGGGTTACCTCCCGAGTGGCGGATTGGGAATCCTTCTGATCATCGTCGTCGTCCTGCTGCTTCAGGGACGAATCTAGTGTTGTAAAGCATTTTGAATATATGTCCGTCTGAATTTCCCCGTCGGTAGGGAGGACATGTGATGTGCATATACAGAGCGAGAAACATTCATCAAAGCATCGGATCCACCCAACAGACCGAAAGCACTGCCGACAATGTCTATTGCGACAACGAGAATTCCACGAATGTCGTTGAACTGATCGTAAGCTTGCAAACTACGCCAGAAAAAACTGCATCAATACTTCGCGTTCACCAGCATTCATACGGAAAGAACAGATTTTCCCTTAGGCGCTGATGCCTCTGGAAGCGACGGCAAGAAAAAACCAGACCGAGGCCGCATGATGCAAGCCCCCCTGCCCCATCCCCTCCAGGTCGGCTGATCCATGCGGTTACGAGTGGCCCCTTTCCACCTCTGGAAAGGGGCCACTTCACTGCCAGCCTTCGACAAAACAGAGCCACCGGCGTGCCCGCCCAACAAGGCGCTCGGATAAGCCCTCGCCCCTTGTGGGAGAGGGCGGCGAGCGTGAGCGAGCGGGTGAGGGGTTCGCGCGTCGGCGCGACATAAAGACTTGTTTGTTTCTGCACACTTTTTCCGCGCTCATCGCGCGTAAGTCCCCTCACCCCGCTCGCTGCGCTCGCCCCCTCTCCCGCAAAGCGGGCGAGGGGTTTTTTATCCTCCCACCCATGGGCAGGAACGCCGGTGCCACTGAAGGATTACTTCGTCTTTGGCTCGCGAATGACACGCTTTGTCTCTGTTCACCTCAGATACAAGGTGACTTCGGTTCGACGATTTTGCGGTTCGCGAACCCCATCGTCCGTCGGGGTAAGCTGGGCCGTCCCGATATCCACGCTGGAGATTCGCGACGGCGGCACGCCATCCTTGATCAGTTCCGCCTTGACCGCCTCGGCCCGGCGTTCCGACAGCGCCTGACTGTTCGCATCCCATCCGGCGGCAACGGAATGCACCGAGAGCTTGACCTGGGCAGCCGGATTTTCTTTCGCGCTATCGGCCACTTCATAAAGAATCTTCGCGGCGGTCTCACTGATCTCCGAACGGTCGGGATCGAAGAAAACCTCGAACTTGTTCAGATCGGGAGTACCTTGCGCGTCCACGGTTGGCGGCGAGCCGCCGCCCGCAATCACACAGGCGCTCAACGCGAAACCTGCCCCGGCCA
This sequence comes from Telmatospirillum siberiense, assembly GCF_002845745.1. Classification (GTDB taxonomy): domain Bacteria; phylum Pseudomonadota; class Alphaproteobacteria; order Rhodospirillales; family Magnetospirillaceae; genus Telmatospirillum; species Telmatospirillum siberiense. The sequence goes on from NZ_PIUM01000024.1 coordinate 23,551, forward strand.
TAAGCATGTATCTGCCCAATGTCATGACTAATCCTGTTCTTTCGTGCATGTCGGCCAGTGGCGTGCTTCATTCTGGATGAAGGGTGGAGAGCCCGAGCGCCACTTCGGGCTCTGGTTGGCCTTGTTCAGTTGCGGAAGAGCGGCTTCCGTCCGGGTGCCGTCAGCCTATTGGCCGGAGGCCTCATACCCGCCCGAAGGATCTTCTCCCCCCCGGTCTGCCCCGCCTCCGGTCCGGCATGTTCCGGCGTCTCGGGTTCTGGGCGCTTTGTCTCATCGGACTGATTATTCTCGTCGGTCATCTCATACCTCCTGTTGCTCCGGCCCGCACGGTCGTCACAAGGCGATGGAATCAGCGGGAAAAAAGGGTGTACCTGGAAGCCACCGCAAGAGCGTCATCGGGCCACCATCGAACCGACAACGGGCATGGAAGTCGGCAAATCACCTCTGCCAAAGTCGAAGCATAGCGCGGGATAACCAGATCCCGTCAGCCTCGGGAACTACTTATGCAAAACCGCGCGGATCGGCGGCAGGGACGCGGGGACCACACCCAGGCGATTTGAGTAGTTCCCGAGTCTACCGTCGCGGGGGCGTCAGCCGTCATTCTGTCGTAGCCATTCGGACGACATTGCTCACATCAGGAGTCGCCGCAGTAGGAACCAAGGACGGGGGAAACCAAAGACGGGCCGCCCCGTTTTCAGGAGTCCATTCCATGCTCTTCACGATTGTTCTGGTCACCCTGGTGCTGTTCCTGATCCACGCCTTCCGGAGATGGTCTCAAGGACGCTTCCGGACAAATCAGGGACAAGGCGTCACGCTAGTTATCGTCACCCTCCTGCTGCTCCTGACCTGAAACGCCACAAATCGGAAGGGTGGTGAATGGACGACTCCACGCTTAAACAGCCGGACCGGCCAAAGCTCCTTCAGATCATGGGGCCAGGCCTTATCACCGGAGCATCGGACGACGATCCCAGCGGCATAGCGACCTATTCGCAGGTGGGGGCCCAGTTCGGTTACGGCCTCGCCTGGACGCTGCTCTTCACTTATCCCCTGATGGCGGCGATCCAGGAAATCAGCGCCCGCATCGGGCGGGTAACCGGTTTTGGCATCGCGGGAAACCTTAGCCGTCACTATCCGGGCTGGCTTTCAGGCGGAATCGTCGGCTTGTTGCTGTGCACCAACATCATCAATCTGGGCGCCGATCTGGGCGCCATGGGCGCCGCGCTCAAACTGCTGATCAAGGGCCCCGACCTTCTCTATGTCTGCCTGTTCGGCCTCTTCTCGGCGGCCCTCGAAATTTTCACCCGCTACGCGCGCTACGTCTCGATTCTCAAATGGCTGTGCCTGTCCCTGTTCAGCTACGTCATTTGCGCATTCCTGGTGAAAGTGCCATGGGCCGAAGTCGGCTTGGCGGTCATCTGGCCGCGGCTATCGGCGAAACCGGACTACGCGATGGCGATCGTGGCCGTTCTCGGCACGACGATCAGCCCCTACCTGTTCTTCTGGCAAGCGGAACAAGAGGTCGAAGACGAGAAGGAATTATCCGGCGCACGCCCCCTCATCCGGGCCCCCGAACAAGCGCGCGGCGCGTTCGCCCGCATCCGTATCGACACCTATCTCGGCATGGCGCTTTCCAACGTCATCGCCTTCTTCATCGTTATCACCACCGCCGCGACGCTCCACGCCAATGGAATCACCAACATTCAAACGTCGAGCGACGCCGCCGAGGCGCTTCGGGCGGTCGCCGGCCGCTTCACATTCGCCGTCTTCGCCGCCGGAATCATCGGCACCGGTCTGTTGACGCTTCCCGTCCTGTCCGGATCGGCGGCCTACGCCTTGGGAGAGCTGTTGCGTTGGCATGTCGGCCTGTCGCGCCGGCCACTTCGGGCCAAAGCCTTTTATGCAGTGATCGCCTCGGCGACGACGATCGGCGTCGGGCTGAATTTCACCGCCATCGATCCGGTCAAGGCGTTGTATTGGAGCGCGATGCTCAACGGCGTCGTCGCCGTGCCGGTGATGATCGCCATGATGCATCTGTCGATGCGCTCCGCCATCATGGCCGGGTTCACGCTGCCACGGCCATTGCAGGTCATGGGCTGGATCGCGACGATCGTCATGACCGTCACCGTCGTGGCGATGGTCGTCACTTGGCTCGTTCCGGCCTGAACCACGCTTCAAAACTTGAGTAGTTTCCGAGCCTACCGCCACCGGAACGCAGCCCGATATGATCGCTCCGACGAGGTGGCGCATCTACCCGGCTTATCCCCCATGGCTTTTTCGAAGCCCCCCAATCTGACCGGAAGCCCGAGACAAGGGATACCGACCGCCGCCTTCCCTCTGGAAAGAGACACAAATGAAAAATACCGATTCAGCCGTCGCCGTCTTCGCGGATCACAATGCAGCGGAAAACGCGGTAAAAAAACTCACCGCAGCGGGCTTCGAGATGAAAAATCTCAGTGTCGTCGGTAAAGGATTCCACACCGAAGAAAAGGTTGTCGGCTTCTACAATATTGGTGACCGGATCAAATTTTGGGGCGCCAGGGGAGCGTTCTGGGGCGGTCTTTGGGGATTGTTTTTTGGCGGGTTGTTCCTGACCATTCCCGTCGTCGGGCATGTCGTCGTCCTGGGATATGTGGCCGCCACGATCATTGCCGCCGTTGAAAACGCCATCGTGGTGGGTGGCCTGAGCGCCCTTGGCGCGGCCCTCTACAGCATGGGGATCCCGAAGGACAGCGTCATCCAATATGAAGCCGCCGTTAAAACCGATAGCTTTCTGGTAATGGCGCACGGCTCCGCGGCGGAAACCGCCAGGGCCAAGGCAATTCTCGCCGAAACCAATCCCTCCAGTCTCACCGTGCACAGCTGCGGCAAAACAACCGAGCCGGCGGTTCCAGCCGCCGTCTGAACGTTACCGAAACAGGAGGTTTCCATGAGGATTATCATCGCTTCGCTGGTCCTGGGACCACTTCTGCTGATCGGCGGGACCGCCGCCGATGCCGGCACATCCGTTTTTCCGATCGAATCCGCCCCCGTTAAAATTGCGGCCCGCGCCGATTCCTCCGCCGACCGGGAGGGTTTCGTGCAGAGGGCGCGCGAAAGAACGGCGGAATGGCAGCAAAAACTGCAAATCCTGAACGATAAGGCGGCGGCCAACGGAAGCGCCGCCGGAACCGCCGCCGAGGAAGATCTGCACAAGGCCTGGATCAAAATCGAGGCCGCATCACACCGATTGGAAGACGCCAGCGACGAGGAATGGCAAGACGCCAAGACCGCGTTCGAAACGGCGTCCCACGAACTGGCGGACACGTGGCACAGGCGATATCCGGCGGACAAATGAGAGACATCATGTCATCGAAATCATCCATCGCCATGGCTGCCGTCGTCGTCCTGGCCGGGTTGAGCCTTGCCCCCCAGTTCGCCCACGAGGCTCACGCTTCCGGATGCGATGCTAATGACAAAATCGACAAGTCTTCCGCCGATATGGCCAGGAAGGCGATGGCAAAGGCCGGCTATCTTCAGATCCACGCGCTCAAGAAAGGCTGTGACAATTTCTGGCACGGCCAGGCGACCAGGAATGGCGTCGCCGTCCGCATCGTTTTATCGCCCCACGGACAAATCGAAACGGAAGGTGATTGATATGGCGAGACTTCTTGCCTGGCTGCTGGCATCAGCTTGCGCGCTATCGGCACTTCAAAGCGCCGCGCGGGCCGACGATACGAATCGGATCTCGGTCCTCGAAGAAAACGACTCCCCCTATTTCAATACGGACAAGCACTATACCCAGGGACTGCGCCTATCTAATCTGGGGCCCGACGTCGAATCGGGCAGTGGCTGGAATGGTCCGTTCGATCTCGCGGGCCGCCTCGCCCCCGTCTTCTCGCAGGATGGCTCCTCTCCGCGGAGCACGCGCCGCTACGCCCTGTTCCTGGGGCAAAGCATCTTCACCCCGCAAAATCAGGCTCTCAAGCCGCCGGATCCCCGGGATCGGCCCTACGCCGGCTGGCTTTACGTCGGAACAAGCCTGCTCCAGGAAAGCAACCGCCATATGCTCGAAAATCTCGAACTCGACCTCGGCGTGGTCGGACCGGCATCGCTGGCGAGACAGACACAGAACGATTTCCATCAATTCATCGGCGTTGCCCAGGCCCAGGGCTGGAGCCATGAAATCCAGACCGAGCCGGGAGGAATGCTGACTTACGAACGGCTCTGGCGCATCGCCCTGGTTGGCGACCGCGACAACGGCATCGACGTCGTGCCGCAACTGGGCGCGACGGTCGGCAACATCATGACCTACGGTGCCGCCGGAGGCCTGCTGCGGGTCGGCAAGAACCTGCGGGCCGATTACGGACCGGCGCGAATTCGCCCGGCCCTGTCCGGCACCGACTATTTCGATGCCGACCATCTTGACGGCGATCTCGGCTTTTATGTCTTCGCCGGCGCTCAGGGTCGCGTCGTCGGACAAAACATCTTCCTCGACGGGAACTCGTTTCGTACGAGCCCCAGCGTCGACAAACGAGTCTTCGTCGCCGATTTACAGGCCGGCTTCTCGCTGTTCTGGTCGCGTTCCTGGCGCATCGACATCAGCGGCATCCGCCGCACCCGCGAATATGACGGCCAGCACACCCCCGACGTAATCGGCACCGCGACCCTCTCATTTTCGATGTAGTATTCATGGACCACGGGAGATCGGCTGCGGGAAAAGCGATGCGACATCCATGGGGCCGGTGGTGAGTGAAGCGCGTCATGCGTTGGGATCGCGGAATCCGGGCACGCCTCTGGATGCGCTGGCCAGTAACTCCTTTTGCCGTGTCGCCGACGCCCAGCAATTTGATGGCAACGCCGTTCGGTTGCTGTGCGACGGAGGCGAGAACTACCCGGCGTGGCTGGCTGCCATCGCCCGGGCCAGGCACAACGTCAACCTGGAAAACTATCTCTTCTGGGATGACGAGATAGGGCGGGCCTTCTCCGACGCCTTGGCCGACGCCGCGCGACGCGGCGTCGCTTGCCGGGTCATCTATGATTGGCTGGGATGCGTGGGCAAGACCTCGGGACGGTTCTGGCGGAAAATGCGCGCCGCCGGGGTCGAGGTCCGCTGTTACAACCCGCCGCGGATCGACAACCCCCTGATGTGGGTAAGCCGCGACCACAGGAAAGTTCTGTGCGTCGACAACCAGCTCGCCTTTACCGGAGGGTTGTGTATCGGCAGCAATTGGATCGGCCACCCCGACCGGGGCATTCCGGCCTGGCGGGACACGGCCATGGAAATCCGGGGTCCGGCGGCGGCGCATCTGAGCCAGGCTTTCGCGGACAGTTGGCTCTCAGCCGGGTCGGCCCTTCCGGCCAATGAGCTGACGCCGCCGGAAGAAACGGCGGCCCAGGGCGACGTCAGGCTGTGGGTCGTCGCCGGACATCCCGATAGCATGGGCCTTTATCGGCTGGAGCAGTTGGTGGCCGAAATCGTCGAACGCTCGCTATGGCTGGCGGACGCCTATTTCGTGGCGACCACGGCCTATGTCCGGGCCCTTACCACGGCCGCCCAGGCCGGAGTCGACGTGCGCCTGCTGGTCCCGAGTTCCGGCGACGTTCCTCTCGTCGGCGCGATCTCGCGCTCCGCCTACCGTCCTTTGCTCGAAGGCGGGGTCCGCATCTTCGAATGGAACGGACCGATGATGCATGCCAAGACAGCCGTGGCCGATGGATGCTGGTCGCGGGTGGGATCCAGCAATTCCAACTTCGCCAGTTGGATTACCAATCGGGAACTGGATATCACCGTTCACGATCGCTCGCTGGCCGCGGACATGGAAGCGCTTTACCTGCGCGACCTCGATAACACCACGGAAGTGGTTCTCCGCCACGGCCGGCCGAGGCCCACGCCCCAGCCGGGATCGCATGAGGCACGCTATCTCGGCAAGCGGGCGGGAACGGCGAGCCGCCTTCTGGCGGGCGTGATCGGCTTCGGCGGAACGGTCGGCGCGACCTTGGCGAGGCATCGCGTGCTGGGCGCATCCGAAGTGCGCAACATCGCCTTCGCGGGCATTGGCCTGCTGCTGTTCGCCGCAGCCGCCCTCACCCGCCCCTGGTTGATCGCCTATCCCTTGGGCGCGATTGCGGTTTGGGTGGCAACCTCCCTACTGGTCGGCGCCTGCCGCCTTCACTTCGAAAAACCACCGAACGACAAGCCTGAACATAAATAATTCAAAGACCATAGCCAGCGTTGCCCAGGGCAATCGGGTGAACGCGCGCAAGTTGTTCTTCCAAAAGTAATCTTCTCCGCGTTGGCGCGTTGATCGCCCTGAAGCTTTAGCGGAGGAAGCCCGAGGCGGACGGATGTCCGCCGCCCGGCGTGTGAGGGGCAAGAATTTAAACCAGGGCACGCGGGATCACCCGATTGCCCTGCAGCGTTGCCGCAGCGGCGACCGGCAGGAACAATATGAAAATCATCAGTTGGAATTTGTTGCATTTTGCGGGTGCCACGCTCGATGAAATCGTGCATCTGATCGAGGACGAACACCCCGACCTTCTTCTGATGCAGGAAGCAACACGCCGTATCGATTCCTTGCCCGCACGACTCGGGGGCTATTACGCCCGACACCCGCTTCCGGGGCGCCGCCACGGCCTGGCGGCCTGGAGCCCGACCCCGTTCCGCACGGCACCACAATCCATCAAACTGCAGTCGGGACTGATGGTGCCGCGTATTTGCCAGATCCTCGGCCTTTCCGGCCTTACCGTCGCCAATGTCCATTTGTCGCATGGCCAGATACTCAATCGACGACAGTTGGGCCTGATCTTCGACAGTCTGCCGGTCAGAGCTGCCGTCCTGGGCGATTGCAATATGGTCGGGCCGGTACTTCAGAACAGATTCCGGGACGTTGGCCCCAGGATAGCCACGCATTTCGCCGGCGCCGTCTTGCCATTGCGCCTGGATCGATGCTTCGTGCGCAATCTGGACTGCACCGAGGTGGGGGTTCTGTCCAAAGGCGGCTCCGACCATCGCCCCATCATGGTTCGGCTCCGCATCCCGCAATCAAATCGAAGCGACGGACTCTCAGCATGAACGCCGATTTTGCCCTCCTGCTTTCGAAGATTCCAGATCCCCTGGCTCTCGCCGGAGCCTTCCTCGTGGTGGGGTTCCTGGTGACCCGGCTCGCATTTCGAGATCGCCCGGTCGGACGGTTTCTCTGTCAACTCGCATCCTTCGCCGGCTTCACCTCCATGCTTCTCGTCGCCAGGGTGATACCCTTCGAAGCGACGCCCAAGATGGACTGGACCCTGACCTACGTCGTCAGCGGCGCTCTCAAGATCGTCTGGTGGCTGGCGGCGTCCTGGCTGCTGTCCGGCTTTTTCCGCGCCGTCCTCGTCTATAAGAGGCAGGCCCGGGAAACCCGTCTGCTGCAGGATCTCATCGCCGGTTTCATATATGTCTGCGCCGTCCTCGCGATCATCGGCTATGTTTTCGACATCCCCGTCAGCGGCGTTCTCGCCGCCTCCGGGGTGATCGCCATCGTCCTCGGCCTCGCGTTGCAGAACACGCTGGGGGACGTCTTCTCGGGCATCGTCCTCAATCTCGCCAAACCCTATCACCCAGGAGACTGGGTGATCCTGGATGGCAGCCTGCAAGGGCGTGTCATCGAGACGAATTGGCGGGCGACGCAGATCCTCACCGACAGCAATGATCTTGCGAGCGTCCCGAACAGCATCGTCGCCAAGGCGAAACTCGTCAACGCCAGTAGACCGACGCTGGCCCATGGCCTGACCATCATCGTCAGGCTTGATCCCGCGACGGTGCCCTCGCGCGGCTGCTCGGTCTTACAAACGGCGTTGCTGAGCTGCAACCGGATCCTCCGGGTCCCGGTTCCATCCGTGACTGTTCGGTCGCTCGATGCCGTTGCCCTGGAATGCGAAGTCCAGTTTTTCGTCACGACCATCGAGGACGGTCAGGACGCTCAAAACGAGGTTTACGATCTTGTGTTCCGGCTTTGCCGGTCCGAGGGCATTCGCCTGGCGCCGCCGGCGGGTAGTCCCTTCGCCCTGCCGCCCGGCGCGACACGGCGGGAACCGGCGGATGCCGCCCAACGATTACTGGACCATCTGCCGATCTTCGCGCCGCTTTCAGATGACGAACGTGCAACCCTTGCTCCCAAAATGACCCGCCGGATTTTCAAGGCGGGCGACGTTCTGATCGAACAGGGTATCGTCGCCCAGGCGCTGTTCATCCTCAGTTCCGGTGTCCTGGTCGCCCTCCAAAGCCAGGGGAGCGAGGAAGGGGAAGTGACACGCCTCGCTCCGGGAGACTGCTTCGGTCAGGCCGGCGTATTGACCGGCACGGCGAGCATGTTCAAGATCAAGGCCCTGACAAAGGCGCTTGTCTATGAAATCGCCAAGGATGACCTTACTCCGCTCCTCAAGGAAATACCGGCGATCGCCGCGGAACTCGGTCAGACCCTGGCACGACGGGAGGCTGTTGGAAAATCGATCCTCGCGGAGCTTGCCCCCCCTGACAAGAACAATGAAAATTTTGCGACAAGGCTGGCCGATCGGGTGAAGGATCTCTTCGGACTCGACTGAGGGAGAGCGGGTTTCATAGGCTTGCTCCTCGCCCCTTGCGGGAGAGGGGCTTTTTCTCGCCGGCCGCTCAATTCATCTTGTCTCGCCGCCACCGTGCCAATATTCGATGTCGATATCCATATGCCAGGATCACGATCAGCACGATGGAAACGACGATCACGCCCCAAAATCCGCATTTGCGGATGAAACCGATACCGTCCGCGGCATGGGCGCCGAAATAATAACCGGCCATGGTCCACACCAGGACCCAAAGCGCGCCGCCAAGGGCATTGAATATCAGGAAGCGCCACCAATCCATCTTCATGGTTCCGGCGACGATACCGTTCAATTGGCGCAACACGCTGAAGAAACGGGAAAAACCCACGGCCACCGGACCATACCGCGCGAAAATCGCCTCGATCCTGCCAATTCGCGCGGCGTTCAGTCCGATTTTTCCCCCATAGCGCAGCAACAGATCATGGCCCAGGATCCGGCCGATCAGATATCCGATATTGTCGCCGAGAACGGCTCCCGCCCACGCCGAAAGGAACAGGCTGCCCACTGAAAAGTCGCCGCGGCCGGACAGCATCGCGGCGACGATGAGCAACGATTCTCCGGGAAGCGGTATTCCGCAGGACTCGAATGTCAGGATTATGAAGACGGCGACAATGCCGTAGTGATGGAGCCAGGGCTCCAACATTGCCAACTCATGTCCGAAATCCGGCATGACGTCAGGCCATCGTCTTCATCGCCTTGCGGAAATAAAGCAAGGTCGCGCCGAAGAATACGCCTCCGATGGCCGCCAGGGCCAGGAACTGCGGCCACACGACACCAAAACCGGCATCGCGATAAAAGACGGCCTGGGCAAGAATGATGATGTGGGTGGTCGGCGCGACCATCATGATGTCCTGTACGATTTCCGGCATGCTATCGCGCGCGGTAATGCCCCCCGAAAGGACCTGGAGCGGAATCAGCACAAGGATCACCATGATCCCGAATTGCTGCATCGAACGCGCGACGGTGCCCATGAAGATGCCGAGCGCGGTGGCCGCGAAAATATCGAGAGCCGCGCCGGCAAGAAAAAGCGGCATCGATCCGGCGAGCGGAATCCCCAACACGCCTCGCGCCATGAAAATCAGCGAACAGGTGGCGGCCAACAGTACGACGAGCCCCATCGACCAGATCTTGGCGGACATGATTTCGAACGGCGAAACGGGCATCACCAGCAGATGTTCGATCGTGCCCCGCTCGCGCTCGCGAATCAGAGCCGCCCCGGTGAGAATGATGGACAACATCGTCACATTGTTGATGATCTCCATCACCGCGCCGAACCAGGCCTGGGTCAGAGATGGATTGAAACGCGCGCGCAGTGCCAGCGCAACCGGCGCCTCGGCGCTCGGACGATCATGTCGCAGGAATGTCGCCACCTCCTGGCCGACCATCGACTGGATATAGGCGCTCCCGGTGAACGCCTGGCTGATCATATTGGCGTCAACGTTAAGCTGTACGCCCGGTCGCCGGCCGGAAAGCAGATCGCGCTGGAAATCGGCCGGGATATCGAGAACGAAGGTATAGGTTCCCTTGTCGAGACCGGGATCCAACTGCGCTTGCGAGATAATCGCCGGCACCTGGAAATGGGGAGGATAGAACGCCCCGGCGATCCGCGCGGAAAGCGGCGAGGCATCCTCGTCGACGATGGCGATCGGAGCGTTGTGGAGCGTTTCGGGCATGACGGTCGCCGCCACATAGATGCCCAGGCTGAAGACGTACGCGATCAGAACCAGCATGATCCGGTCACTGGCCAGACTGTGCAATTCCTTCACGCCGAGCCGGAGAATGTTGGCCAAGTGACCGATGTCACGTCTCCTGTTTCTTGAGGAGAAAAACGCAGAGCGTCATCAGCACGACGACACTGGCAAGGATTGGCATCAGCGAAGGCCAAAGCTCCACGAAGCCGAGTGCTTTGGAAAAAGTGCCCCGCGCGATGATCAGAAAATATGTGGCTGGAAAAATTCGCCCCACGACGGCGCCCGCCCCTTCCAGAGAGGACACCGGATTGACCAGTCCGGCATATTGGACCGCCGGGACCATGGTTCCGATCGCCGTGCCGAAAATCGCCGCGATCTGGCTCTTCATGAACGTCGACATGACCAACCCGATGCCCGTCGCCGCCAGGATGAAAATGAATGCCGCGGTTGAGAGCATCGCGAAACTGCCCGTCATCGGCACACCGAAGACCGTCGTCGCCAGGATGGTGAGCAATACGAAGTTCACCATGCCCAATATGACGTAGGGTATCTGCTTGCCGATCAGGAATTCACTGCGCGTCACGGGAGTCACATAGAGATTGACGATCGAGCCCAGTTCCTTTTCGCGCACGACACTGAGGGCCGTCAGCATGGCCGGGATCATCAACAGCAAAAGCGGAATCAGCGCGGGCACCATCGCGACGATGCTGACGACATCGGGATTGTAGCGAAAGCGGATTTCCACATCGACGGGGCTTAAGGAAGGCCGCGATCCCGTTCTGCCGAGCGCCATGTCCGAAAGCCAGGCGGCGTGCATGGCCTGCACATAGGACTGAATGGTCTCGCCGCGCTGGGGCATCGCACCATCGATCCACATGCCGACGGAGACCGGCGTCCCCCGGTCTATATCCCGCCCGAAGCCCGGCGGCAATTCGACGGCAAGACCAAGCTCGCCCGTCTGCATGCGGTGGTCCAAATCCGCATAATCGGTAATCGGGGCACGTTCGAGGAAATAGCGCGAGCCCGCAAGATTGAGCGCATAGCCGCGACTGAGCGCCGTATCGTCATGATCGAGCACGGCAAAATGGATATTCTCGACATCGAGACTGATTCCATAGCCCATGATGAACATGAGAATGACCGTGCCAAGCAAGGCAAGGGTGCCGCGGATGGGGTCGCGGCGCAATTCCAGCGATTCGCGAAGCGTGTAGCTCCACAGGCGCCGGAGGCTGAAACCGCTTTGGTTCAAGGCGGGCTTTACATCCCCGGCCTTGATTCCGGCCGGCACGGAGGCCGGCGCGGCTTCGCCTCCCCCGGCATCCTCAAGATAACCGATGAACGCGGCCTCGAGCGTCTTCGCCCCCCGGCCGGCGACAACCCCCGCCGGCGTATCGCAGACCAGCACGCGTCCGGCATGCATCAGGGAAATACGATCACAGCGTTCGGCCTCGTTCATGAAATGGGTCGAGATGAAGATCGTGACCCGGTCTTGCCGGGAAAGATCGATCATCATCTGCCAGAACATGTCGCGGGCGATCGGATCGACGCCAGAGGTCGGTTCGTCCAGGATCAGAAGCTCGGGCTTGTGCACCATCGCCACGGCCAGCGACAGGCGTTGACGCACACCCAGCGGCAAATTATCCGGCAACGCGTCAACGGCGGCGGCAAGCTCGAAGCGGTCGACCATCTCGGTGACGCGTCCCGGCACATCCGCCGCCGGCACACCGAAAAGCTGCGCGTGCAGTGTCAGATTTTGCGCGACGGTCAGTTCCGAATAAAGCGAGAAAGCCTGGGTCATATAGCCCACCCGTCGTCGCATCTCGACGTCGACGGTGGCCACGCGGCGTCCGAACAGCCAGGCGTCGCCCTCGCTGGCCGACAGCAATCCGGTCAGCATTTTCATGGTGGTCGTCTTTCCGCAGCCGTTCGAGCCCAGAAAGCCGAAAATCTCACCGCGCTCGATGCGAAAATCGACATGGTCGACGGCGGTGAAATCGCCGAAGCGCATGGTCAAACCCTTGGCCTCGATCACCACCTCATGCGTGGCGTCATCGGTTCGCGGCGGGATGGTGATGGTCCGGTGGCCGCGCCGCTGTTCTTCGGGCATCATCGCGATGAAGGCGTCCTCAAGTGTATCGGCGCCGGTACGCTCAAGAAGATCCCGCGTCGTGCCGACGGCCAATATCCGCCCGGCGTTCATCGCAATCAGCTGATCGAAGCGCGCCGCCTCTTCCATGTAGGCCGTGGCGACGACGACGCTCATGCCCGGTCGCGACGCGCGGATGCGCTCGATCAATTCCCAGAACTGAACCCGCGAAAGCGGATCGACGCCGGTGGTGGGTTCATCGAGGATCAACAGATCCGGGTCGTGAATCAGGGCGCAGCAGAGCCCCAATTTCTGTTTCATGCCGCCCGACAGCTTGCCGGCCGGCCGGTCGCGAAACGTCAGCAAGCCGGTGCTGCCCAGCAGATCGTCGATACGGCCATCCCGCTCGGCCTTGCCCTGGCCGAAAAGCCTGGCGAAAAACTCGAGATTTTCGACGACCGTAAGCGTGGCATAAAGGTTGACGCCCAGCCCCTGCGGCATGAAGGCGACACGGGGACAAATCGCGGTCCGGTGTCGGCGATCGGCCATGTCACCGCCCAATACCTCGACCTGTCCATCCTGGAGCGCCCGGGCGCCCGCGATGAGACTGAACAGGGACGACTTGCCGACCCCGTCCGGTCCAATCACGCCGACAATTTTTCCCGCCGGTATCTCCAGCGTAATCCCATCGAGTGCCTGCGTCGCGCCATAGCTCAGACGAACGTCCTTGAGCCGGATGACCATCGCGTCCTGATCGGAAGAGGACATCTTTTAATTCGGCACACGAAGAGCGAGGCGGTCCGGCCAAGCCTGCGCCGGATCGAGCCGGACATAGGCCACGCCGGGCAGCCCCGTCTTCACATCCCGGCTGAACTTCTTCAGCAGCGCCGGATCGATCCTGGCCCTGACGCGAAACATCAGTTTCTGCCGCTCACTCGCCGTTTCAACGGCCTTGGGCGTGAACTGAGCGACGTCGGCCACGAACGACGCGCTGGCCGGAATCACCCATTGCGGCGCCGCATCGAGCACCAGGCGCACCTCGGTTCCCAGCGCGATCCTGCCCACGGCGGTTTCGGGCAGAAAGAAGGTCATATAGACATCCGACAGATCGACGAGATTGAGCACCTTCCCGCCAGCGGCAACCACTTCGGAAGGCTGCGCGACCCGGTACTGGACCCGACCGTCGCGGGGTGACTTCAAGGCGCTATCCTCGATATCGGCTTGAATCCGAACGATGGCGGCGCGAGTGGCGTCGGCGCCGGATCGCGCGCCGACCACTTGCGCGAGAGCCGTGACGATCGCGGCGTCGGCCGCCGCCACCTGTGCCGTCGCCGCGCCGACGGCGGCGATGCTTCCCTGCTGGCTGGCCAGATCGTCGTCAAATTCCTGCACGGCGGCGGCACCTTCGTTGGACAGGGTCTGCGATCGCGCGAGACGTTTGCCCGCCACGTTCAATTCGGCCTTGCGTTGCACCACCACGGCTTGCGACGCCGCCCGCTCGCTTCGGCGTTGCGCCACCTGACTTTCCGCGATGGCGATGGCGCTGACGGACCGCGCGAGTTCCGCGACGGCTTCGTCATGCTGCGCATCAAGCACCTTGGTATCCATCCGAGCGACAATCTGGCCGCTTGTTACGAAATCACCTTCGTTAACGAGGATTTCGTTCAGCCGACCTGCCGTTTTCGCCGCGACATCGATCTCGACAGCCTCGATACGGCCATTTCCGCTGGCAAAACCGTCGCCAAGCTCCTTGGGCTTCAGGAACCACCAGAGCAGAATGCCGAGGAGAGCCGCCGCCACCAAAAGGATCGCGCCGCCGACAATCCATTTTTTCCTGGAAAGCTGCGCCGCTGCTTGTGCGGCGACCTTCGGGTCGGGCTTCGCCTCGGCCTTTGGATCGGGCTTCGCCACAACCTTCGTGTCGGACTTCGCCACAACCTTCGCGTCGGGCTTCGCCGCGGCCTTCGGATGCGGCTTCGCCACAACCTTCGTCTCGGACTTCGCCGCGGCCTTCGGGGCTGGCTTTGCCGCGACCTTCGGATCAACCCGGCTGTCACCATTCGTCATTGTGCCCGCTCATTCATTTCCTGGATTCCAGCCACGGTGTTCGCGGACGGATCGTCGCCGCCGCCGCCCAACGCGGCATACAGATCGACTTCGCTCGACAGGCGGGCGCGGCGCGATTCAACGAGAGCCTGCTCGGCGGCGAAAAGATCACGTTGGGCATCCAACACCTCGAGATAAGTCGACGCGCCATGGCGATAGCGCAGATCGGAAAGGCGCGCGCGTTCGCTCAAGGCGGCCAGCGTTTGCCGCTGCGCCGTCACCTGCTGACCAAGCCACCGCCGCGCCGCCAAGGCATCGGCGACGTCGCGAAAAGCCGTCTGCACCGTCCGTTCGTACTCGGCCACGGCGATGGCCCGCTGAGCTTTCGCTCCGTCCAGGTTGGCTCGCAGGCGACCGCCGTCGAACACCGGCATCGCCACGCTGGATGCGATGGTCCAGGCGCTGCTGCCGGCGACAAACAGGCCGTCGAGCGCGGCGCTGGCCGTTCCGTAATCGGCGGTCAGCGCGATGCGCGGAAAGAACGCCGCGCGCATCGCGCCGATATTGGCCTCGGCCGCCCGCAAACGGTTTTCCGCCCCTCGGATGTCGGGCCGGTCCGCCAAGAGTTCCGATGGCAATCCCGGCGGTAAATCCCCCACCACCGAGTCCTCGATCGAGAACAACGCCGTCACCTCCGTCGCCACGGGGACGCCGACGAGAAGCGTCAATGCATTCCCCGTCTTTTCGCGTTGCTGCTGGAGCGCGATCAGGGCGCTTTCGGCCTGTCCCAGCAGCGCATCGGCCTGGGTCATATCGAGGCGGGGCGCTGATCCGACCTCATAACGCCTGCGGGCGATGCGCGCCGATTCGCGACGGCTGGTGATCGTCCGCCCAGCCAACCCGATCCGTTCATCCAATTCGCGGGCAACCAGCCATGCGTTGGCAACGTCGGCGATCAGGCTCAAGGTAACGGCCCGGCGAGCCTCGTCCGTCGACAGCCAGCTTTCAAGAGCGGCGGCGTCCAGGTCGCGAACACGGCCCCACAGGTCGATTTCCCAACTCGCGGTCACCGAAGCGTTGTAATCACTGGCGATAAGGGTTTTCCCGGTATAGGAGAGGTCCGCCGGTGTCCGTGAGCGTGAAAAGTCCGCGCCGACGCCCACTTGCGGGAACAAGTCCGCCCGTTGGACGCGATACAAACTCCGCGCGGCTTCGACCCGCCAGATCGCGATCCGCTGATCTCGGTTGTTGTCGATCGCCGCACCGATCAAGGCGCCCAACTCGGGAGAAACGAAGAATTGCTGCCATTGAGCAGGCCTTGCCGCCTTCGCGACGCCACGGTCAGCCGGCGCCCACGCATTGGGGACCGGCATGGGTGGCCGCGAGTGCTCCGGAGCGAACGAACAGGCGGCAAGAAACATTGCTGCGATCAGAACATTGGTTCTAGGCAAACCCATCAAACAAACTCACAGTTGACGGTCAATATCGGGATATCGGGAACTCTTTCGATGAACGGAGAGAGCTCGAGGCTATTGGATCCCGCCGGTCGAATTCATCAATGTTAGGATTGTCCGTCTGGCGCGGTCAGGATCGGAAACTACTCATGCCACCCCTGCGCATCGAGTTCGCGGCGATCAGCCGGATTCTGCGTTTGATGATCGACGTGATGCTTCGCCGCTTCGATACCGTGGAAGATGGAATGTTGCGCATGTCCATGAGCGAGATGCGCTTCGCAAGCGGCCATCATGTAGTTTTTCTCGTCGCAATGCTGTGCGGCTCGACGATGGTGCTTCGCCGCTTGCTCATGGTTGTCGGCCGCCACGGCGTGATGTTCCGCGCAACCGAGGGTGGTTTGCGGAATTCCGGCAGAGTCGTAAGGCTTAGACAGGAAGCGAGGAACCTGCTCCATGTATTTTTGCAGCGAATCGATGTCGTGATCGGCATAATATCCGTTGGCTGTTTTCGCGTGGTCGACGGCCTGCCAGGCTTGGCCGAGGGCGATCAGCGCCTGATGCGCCGCATGGGCGTGATCGTGCCCGATTTGATAATGCTTCGAGGCCTCCCGGTGATATCGCGCCGCCGCCTCGTGATGACTGACAGCGGATCTATGATGTTCCGCGGCCCGATGTTCTTCGGCCATGATGTCACCGATTGTTTGTTTCCATATATTGTTGAACACAGCTTAGATCGCTGAACGATCCCAGAAGAGGACCGGAAAATACCTAGTGCATTGAATCATTCGAGTGATTCAATGCACTAGAGTCTGCAAGAGCGAAAAAGCTCCGCTTTTTCATCGCTCGAATGCCGTTCGGGCTGTCGTGCATTGACGAAATCGCCGTATTTTTTGTTTGTGTCAATACACTCGCATTTCCCGCTCAATGAGTGCTTCGTTTTCTCCATCGTTGGCGCGAAGCCCAGAGTTTTGGAGAAATCCGCCCGGCGATTGAGGGCTCGGTGATCGGTTTCGATCACCGAGCCCTGGTATAAGAGACATCCATCTCGTCAACTGACTTGGATATTGTTTTCGACATAGGTTGTGCCGGGCGTGGCCCATGCGGTGGATCCGGCGATCGATCGTTCCGTCCATTCGTGAACGGTCCCGCTCAGTTCCACGCTACCATCCTGGACGACCACCGAGATTGACTTCGGATTGAACCATGACCGATGCAACGCAACCAAAATCTTGTCCCTGATGTTTGTCGCGTTCGGCTTCACCTTGAGACTTATCTCGTTGGTGACGCCGATCACGCCGAAAAGTCCGCCCACATCCCGGGCCGCGGCCTCCCGCTGGAAATGCCATTCGACTTCGCCGCTCAGGTTAACCCAGCCATTCTCAACCTTGATCTTGACGGCATCGACGGGAATGGATGAATCCCAAGACAGGTGATGGACGGCCGCTGTCGCGATCTCCTCGTCGCCCCGCTTGATTTCGTTGGGCAGGCGAACTTCTATTTCCTCGGCGACGGCCTTGACATCCTTCACCCGGGCTGCCGCTTTCTCCGCGGCGCTCTTCTCGGCATAGCTTGCGACGTGACCCGACAGCGTCACCACGCCGGCATTGGCGGTGACGCCGATATGAGCGGCGTTTACGCTGGGCTCCCATTTCAGTTCGTCGAGCACGGATTGTTTCAGCACAGCGTCGTAGGACATTTCGGATTCTCCATCCGGGTGAATTTGAGCCTTCCCGCGCTTCAAGCACCCGCACGCGGGTCTCAAGCCGGTGACGGCCGACTATCCTCCACGAGGAGCACGAACACAGGATCGGAATCTACTTATTCCAACTCTCGGTGATCGGAACCGATCACCGAGCCCTCAATGGGCCAGACCAAGTCTCGATGAGTCATCCTCATCGAGACTTGGTATTAGAGTCTGATCTGGGCAAAGCATTGCTCCGGATCAGCGGGACTCTTCTCGTCGAGTTGGTTGGTTATCCCGATGAATCTGGCAGGCGAAACCGGCCTCTTATCCGTTAATTCCGGCGTTGCCTCAACTGAATGTCGCGGGCTTTTTCATAAGCGATGGATGGAAGCCTGGCGATTGCGCCGGTGATTGCCGTCGATAGGTATTATCCGAATCTTCCGTCCCGACTTGGGCGGCGATTACTCTCAAAACTTCTTTGGCGGGGCGTTCGGCACCCAAAACCAGGCGCATGAGCGCAGCCATGGCCACATGACGAGCCCGCCAGACCCGCATGCGTCCCTCGAAGGCCGCTCCTTCGCGGTTGCCGGCGTTTCAGAATCGTCGGGATCAGCGCGCCGATGCTATCGGCGCCGTCGATTCCCGCCGAACAACAAATAAAGGGATCCCCGCCATGAAACCGACCGGAATCTCGCCGTCCCGCCGGGCCTTCCTGCGAACCGCCCTGGCCACCACCCCGGCGACGCTCGTCCTGGCACAACAGTTCTTCCACCCCTCGCTGGGTCTGGCCGCCGCAGAGACGGCCCCGAAAGCCTATCAGCCAGCCTATTTCACCGCATCGGAATGGGCGCTGCTGATGTCTTTGGTCGATCGCCTGATCCCGGCGGATGAAGAGGGGCCGGGCGCTTTGGAAGCGGGCGTTCCCGAATTCATCGATCGGCAGATGGGCGAACCCTACGGCTATGGGGCGCTTTGGTATATGCAGGGACCATTCCGGGACGCGCCGGCAGAATTGGGATACCAACTACCGTTCACGCCGCGCACGCTCTATCGTGCGGCATTGCCGGCTTTCGACAAGGCCGTCCAGGCCAGGTTCGGCAAAGGCCTGGTGGAACTCGACGAGCCGACCAGGGATGACGCCATCAGCCAGTTGCAACATGGGACGCTGACCATTGGCATTCTGCCGCCGTTGGTCTTCTTCGATCAGCTTCTCCAAAATACTCGCGAGGGCTATTTCTGCGATCCTGTTCATGGCGGCAATAAGGATATGGCCGCATGGCGGATGATCAATTTCCCGGGTGCGCGCGCCGATTATATCGACTGGGTTGAACAATACGGCCGGGAATATCCGTTCCGTCCGGTCTCGGTTGCCGTGACGGGGGGATGAAATCATGGCCAATCGCATCATGCCTCGAACGGACGCGGTGATCGTCGGATTCGGCTGGACCGGGGCGATCATGGCAAAGGAATTGACCGAAGCTGGCCTCAACGTGGTTGCCCTGGAGCGCGGCGCCTTCCGCGACACCTATCCGGACGGCGCCTATCCGAAAACTCTCGATGAGTTGACCCACCTCCAGCGCTTCAAATTATTTCAGAATTTAGCGGTCAGTTCCTTCACCTTCCGGCATGGCGTCGCCGATCAGGCGGTGCCCTATCGGCAGATCGGGGCCTTCAAGCCCGGTGATGGCGTGGGGGGCGCCGGCCTGCATTGGTCGGGTCAGCATTGGCGGGTTCGTCCCGAGGAACTGGCGCTGCGCACCCGTTACATCGAACGCTATGGCAAGGCCTTCATTCCCGATGGCATGACGATCCAGGATCATGGTGTCACTTACGAGGAACTGGAGCCGCATTTTGATTTTGCCGAAAAGGTCTTTGGCACCTCCGGCCAGGCCTATCGGGTAAAAGGGCAAGTCGTCGGCGACGGCAACCCGTTCGAGGCGGATCGCTCCGACCATTATCCGCTCCCCCCCCAGAAGACCCCCTATTCGGCGGCTTTATTCATGAAAGCCGCCAAGGAGGTTGGCTTCCACCCCTTCCTTCAACCATCGGCCAATGCGTCCGAAGCCTATACAAATCCTTATGGATGTCAGATGGGGCCATGCACTTTCTGCGGCTTCTGTTCAGGCTACGCCTGCTACAATTATTCAAAGGCCTCGCCGAATGTGAACATTCTGCCGGCCTTGCGCCAGTTGTCGAATTTTGAATTGCGGACCAACTGCAACGTCCTCCGCGTCACTCTCGACGCCGCCAAACGGCGGGCAACCGGCGTCACCTATGTCACGCCGAAGGGCGAGGTCGTCGAACAACCCGCCGATCTCGTCATCGTCAGCACCTTCGCCTACAACAATGCGCGGCTCTTCATGCTGTCCGGGATCGGCCAGCAATATGACCCCCGGACCGGCGAAGGCACGGTCGGCAAGAATTTCACCTACCAGACCATGGCGACGATCCGAACCTTCTTCGATGTCGGCAAGAATACCAACCCGTTCATCGGTTCCGGCGGCAATGCCGTCGCTCTCGACGATTTCAACGGCGACCATTACGACCATGGATCGCTCGGCTTCGTCGGCGGCGCGCCCGTCTGGTGCAACCAGGCGGGCACGAAGCCGATTTCCGGCATACCCGTCCCGGATGGCGTGCCGGCATGGGGCAAAAGCTGGAAGAAGGCGGTAAAGGACTCCTATGTCAACACGGTGTCCTTCGACGTGCATGGCACCAATATGGCCTATCGGGACTGTTATCTCGATCTCGATCCCGACTACAAGGATCAGTATGGCCAGGCTCTGCTGCGTTTCACCTTCGACTGGAAGGCAAACGACATCAAGATGAGCCGTTACATCACCAGCAGGGCGCTCGACCTCGCAAAAGCGATGGGACCGAAGTCGATTCAGGTGGTGCAGAAGAACTTTGGCGACCATTTCGATACCAGGCCCTACCAAACCACGCATCTCGCCGGCGGCACGATCATGGGGCTCGACCGCAAGACAAGTGTGCTGAACCGTTATTTGCAAAGTTGGGATGTCCACAACGTCTTTGCGCTGGGGTCCGGCGCCTTTCCGCAGGGGCTGGGCTACAACCCGACCGGCATGGTCGCCGCCCTGGCCTATTGGGCGGCGAAGGCGATCAGGAACGACTACCTCAAAGACCCCCGCCCGCTGATCGATGCGTGAAGGAAAGCCAATGACCGTCACCAGACCATGGGCCGCACTTCTTTTGTTTCTGGCGATCCCGGCGACCGCCCTGGCCGACGGCGACAGCGATCGCGCCCTGGTGGCGAAAGGCGAATATGTCGCCAGAACCGGAGATTGCCTCACCTGCCATACGGCGAAAGACGGCAAGCCTTACGCCGGGGGGCTGCCGATGCAAACGCCGATCGGCATCATCTATTCGAAGAACATCACGCCCGACAAGGAAACCGGGATTGGCGACTGGACTTACGACACCTTCGCCCGATTGATGCGCACAGGCATTGACGATGAAGGGCATAGCTCCTATCCGGCCATGCCTTATCCATCGTTTTCACGCATCGGCGATGACGATCTGGCGGCGCTTTACGCCTATTTCCAGCATGGTGTCGATCCTGTCCGGCAGGCCAACAGAAAGTCGGAAATTCCGTGGCCCTTATCGGTTCGCTGGCCGCTTGGCGTGTGGCGGTGGGCCTTTGCCCCGGCGGTCCAGCCGTTCCAGCCGCCCCCCCAAGCCGATGCGCGGATCGCCCGCGGGGCCTATCTTGTGGAAGGACCGGGCCATTGCGGCGCCTGCCACACGCCGCGTGGCTTGGCCCTGCAGGAAGAGGCCCTGAGCGATGCCGAAGGAAGCGACTATCTGTCGGGCGGCTCCGCGATCGATGGCTGGGTGCCGGTTTCGCTCCGCGACGAATATGGCGGCGGCCTGGCCGGTTGGAGCGCAAGCGATATCGTGGCCCTGCTGAAGACCGGCCGCAATACGCACGGCGCGACATTGGGCGGCATGAACGATGTCGTCGTCCATTCGACGCAATACTTCACCGACGAAGATCTTGTCAGCGTCGCCGCTTACCTGAAATCCCTGGCGCCGAACAAGGATTCCCCCCCCTTCCGATATGACGATACGGCGGCGAAGGCGCTTTTCAACGGTACTCCGCCGACAAAGGGCGCTCAAATCTATGTCGATCGCTGTGGCGGCTGTCACCGGACGGATGGGAAGGGCGCCGGAAGCGTGTTTCCCTCGCTCGCCGGCAATCCCATTCTCCAGACCGCCGATGCGACCTCGGCCATCAATATCGTGCTCGCCGGCGGTGCCGTGCCCGCCACGGCAACGTCGCCGTCGGTCTTCACCATGGCGCCCTATGCCGACGTCCTGACCGACCAGGAAATCGCCGATGTCGTGAGTTTCATTCAAACCAGCTGGGGCAATACGGGAACGGCGACCACTCGTGAGAAAGTCACCTCTCTGCGCAACACAAAAGCTCGGTGAGCAGGATTATGAGCCGCGCCCACAAGGAACACCACCTTATCGCTCGGATCGGCTGGCTGCGGGCCGCCGTACTCGGCGCCAACGATGGAATCATCTCGACCGCCAGCCTGATTCTAGGGGTGGCCTCGGCGGCCGGCTCCCGCAACGACGCCTTGATCGCGGGAGTGGCCGGCCTGGTCGCCGGCGCCATGTCCATGGCCGCCGGAGAATATGTCTCCGTCAGTTCGCAATCCGATACCGAACACGCCGATCTTACCCGTGAGCGGCGGGAACTGGTGGCCACTCCCGATCTTGAAAAGGAGGAGCTCGCTCAAATTTATGTTGCTCGCGGCGTCAAGACACCGCTTGCCCGCCAAGTCGCCGGACAGCTTATGGAAAAAGACGCCATCGGCGCGCATGCTCACGACGAACTTGGCATTTCGGAGTCCAACACCGCTCGCCCCGTGCAAGCCGCCCTGACCTCGGCGGTGACCTTTTCCGTCGGCGCGGCCCTGCCGCTCGCATTGACGGCCGTCTCGCCGTCACCTTGGTTGCTGCCTGGCGTTTCCGCCGGTTCGCTGGTGTTTTTGGCGTTGCTGGGCATCATCGGCGCAAAGGCCGGTGGCGCGAACATCCTCAAGCCGACCATCCGCGTGACCTTCTGGGGCGCGCTGGCCATGGCCTTGACGACGGGAATCGGCGCTCTTTTGGGAAAAGTCGTCTGAGAGCGAGTGGCACCGGCGTCCCTGCCCATAAGCGCTAGCTTAACCCTCGCCCCTTGCGGGAGAGGGTGGCGAGCGTAAGCGAGCGGGTGAGGGGGGGGGCTTAGCGTCCGCGAGACATAAAGACCTGTTTGTTTCTGCACACTTTTTCCGCGCTCCCGCGCGTAAGTCCCCTCACCCCACTCGCTTACGCTCGTCCCCTCTCCCGCAAAGCGGGCGAGGGGAGATTTTTCTTAATCCGAGCGCTTATGGGCAGGGACGCCGGTGCCACTCTTTTTTCACACCCTCTTTCGCGGAAATGATGAAAAAACCCAACCATCAGCCTCATTTCTAAATATTTCGGCACACGCCGTCCGCTGCTTCCTTCAATATTTCCACACTCTTCTTCAGTTCGACACGTTCCCCGACGTCAAGAATGGGCATCAAGGTCGCCACCACGCCCCCCGCCCCCAGCAAACGCGGCAAGGACAGCGCGATATCGCGCACGCCCTGGCATTCCGGCGTCACCATCGAACAGGTGACCAGCGCCCGCTCGTCATCCTGAATGATTTGCGCCAATCGGGCGAGACCGGCACCGATGCCGAACCAGGTCGCCCCCTTGCCCTTGATGATAATATCGGCGGCGCGGCGTACCGCCTTGTCGATGCGGCTGCGGTCGGCCTCTTCCAGTCTCCGCCCCATCTGGCGGGTGATCTCGGCGATCGGCAGGCCGCCGGCGACGGCGCCGGACCAGTGCAACACCTCGCTGTCGCCGTGCTCCCCCAGAACATGGGCATGAATTGAATTCGGGCTGACCCCGATATGTTCGGCCAGCAGCGCACGAAACCGCGCCGTATCGAGGGTGGTCCCGGATCCGATGACCCGTTCCGCCGGAACGCCATGCCGGACAGCCAGGATGGAGGTGATCTGCGTCATGACGTCAACCGGATTGGTCGCCACCAGGAAGACCGCCTTCGGGGCCACGGCCAGCACGTTCGGAACGATGCCGGCGAAGATTTCAGCATTGCGCGACAGCAGATCCAGCCGGGTTTCCCCCGGCTTCTGGTTCGCGCCGGCCGTCAGCAGGACGATTCCCGCGCCATCCAGATCGGCGACCTCGCCGGCACAGACACGGACGGGATAGGCGAAAGGCGTGCCATGCAGGATATCGTGGGCCTGGGCCGCCGCCAGATCCGCATTGCGATCGACAAGCAAGATCTCCGAGCCGACACCACGCAGCATCATGGCGTAAGCCGCCGTGGAGCCGACCTGTCCGGCTCCGACGATTCCGATCTTCATGGCGATCCTCCTCAATGACGCGGTTCCGCCCCCGCGATTTTCCCGGATATCCAGGGAACGTCCCGGAGACTCCGATGGATGGACCGCGCGCGACAGCCCCGGAAAATACTCACCCGAAGACAGAGAGATAAAGAGCGGAAGCTTTGGTGTATCTGGAAAAATAACCAAATCGATAAAGACATCTCTTGAGTAGTTTCCGAACCTTTCGCCGGTGATGACGCGGAGTCTCAAATAGACGATTGCCGCAAGAATTTCCTGCGTACCATCCGCCGAATGAGGGTTTCTCCATGTCGACAGCCACAACGACCGTAGATGTGCGGATAGGAAATACGCAGCGGGGATTTATCCTCGCCTGGGGATTCTGCGTGCTGTTCTACTTTGGCCAATATGCCCTGCGATCGGCGCCGGGCGTGATGATGCCCGAGTTGACGGGCGCGTTCGGAACGACCGCGATCGCCGTCAGTTCGCTCATCGGCCTTTACTATTACACCTACTCCGTCTTCGCGATCGTCTCGGGCGCGGCGCTGGATCACCTCGGCGCCAAATATGTCGTTCCCTTGGGGATAGTGATCACCGCGAGCGGCGCCATCGTCTTTGGCCTCGGCTCCAGCTTCGACGCCGAGATCGGCCGATTGCTGCAAGGGGCGGGATCCGCCTTTTCCTTTACCGGCGCGGTCTATCTGGCAAGCCACGGTTTTTCGTCCCGATATCTCGCGACGGCCGTCGGCTTCACCCAATGCTTCGGCATGCTGGGCGGTTCCGCCGGGCAATTCACCGTCGGGCCGATGATCCATGGCCTCATCTCATGGCAGCAGTTCTGGATCTTTTCCGGCATCGCCCTGCTGATCCTGGCAACCATCATCTGCATTTCGACCCCGGCGGGACATGACCG
Organism: Telmatospirillum siberiense; assembly: GCF_002845745.1. Classification (GTDB taxonomy): domain Bacteria; phylum Pseudomonadota; class Alphaproteobacteria; order Rhodospirillales; family Magnetospirillaceae; genus Telmatospirillum; species Telmatospirillum siberiense. The sequence continues at coordinate 48,436 of NZ_PIUM01000024.1, forward strand.
GCAACCCCGCAAAAGCGGGGCGCTGTTGTCGATGTTCAAGCCATACAAAACCGTGCTCTCCAACCCGCAATCCTATCTGTGCGGCCTCTCGGCGGGACTGCTGTTCCTGCCGACGACGATCGGAGACATGATCTGGGGAATGCCGTTCTTGCGCGAGGGACTGGGCGTCGATTACGCGGATGCCGTCAACCGCGTGACGATGGTCCCCCTCGGCTGGGTCGTCGGCTGTCCGCTGCTGGGTTATATCGCCGACAAGCTGGGCCGGCGCAAACCGGTCCTGATCGGAGGCGCGCTCCTCATGCTCGCGGCCCTCGCCGCCACCGTCTATCTGCCGCACGCCATGCCGCATTATCTTCTGGGGCTTCTGCTCGGCATCGGGTCGGGGGCGGCGATGATCCCTTATACGATCATCAAGGAGGTCAACCCGGACAAGGTCAAGGGAAGCGCGACGGGTGCCATCAACTTCCTCGTCTTCACGCTGAGCGCGGTGTTGGCGCCGGCCTATGGCTGGTTGCTGAATCTGCTCTCGGGCGGCAAGCCGCTCACCCTCGGCGTCTTCCAGGATGCCAGCGCGGTCGGCATCGCGGGAATCGTCCTCGCCATCGTCCTCTCCTTCTTTCTGCAGGAAACCGGCACAGCCCGGCGTCCCGCCGCTCCGGTCACGCAAGCAAAAGGGTCAAACACATGAGCCATCAGCATGGTGACATGAGCCCCCTGGTCGACATGACCCAACTCCGCATGGTGGGGCCGGCCCGCAGCAGCCAGCCGCGCTATGTCGACCTGCTGCCGCCTTGCAACAACGCCTGCCCCGCGGGCGAGGACATCCAGGGCTGGCTATCGCTCGCCCAAGCCGGGAAATTCCATGCGGCATGGCAGCATCTGGTCCGTGACAATCCCCTGCCCGCGGTCCATGGCCGGGTCTGTTATCACCTTTGCGAGAGCGCCTGCAATCGCGGCGAACTCGACACGTCGGTGAGCATCCACGCCATCGAACGCCTCCTCGGCGACAAGGCCGATGCCGAGAATTGGACGCTGCCGGTGGACGCGAAATCAAGCGGCAAGCGCGTGCTGATCGTCGGTGCCGGACCCAGCGGCCTCTCCGCCGCCTTCCATCTGACCCGGCTGGGGCATCACGTGGACATTCACGAGGCGGGACCTCTTCCCGGCGGCATGCTGCATTTCGGCATTCCCGCCTATCGCCTGCCACGCGACGTCCTGATGCGGGAGATCGCCCGCATCGAGGCGATGGGGGTCAAAATCACCCTCGACCACAAGGTCGAGGATATTCTGGCCGAACAGGCGGCCGGCAAATACGACGCGGTATTCCTGGCGATCGGCACGCAAATAGGCAAGCGGAGCGATATCCCCGCGCGCGATGCGGCACGCGTGATCGACGCCATCACCCTGCTCCATGAGGTCGAGACCGGTGATTCTCCGCGTCTTGGCCGCCGCGTCATCGTTTACGGCGGCGGCAATACGGCGATGGACGCCGCCCGCACGGCCCGCAGGCTCGGCGCCGAAGAGACGCTGATCGTCTATCGCCGGGACCGGGTCCACATGACCGCCCAAGCCTTCGAATCCGCCGAGGCGCTGTCGGAGGGCATCAAGATCAAATGGCTCAGCACGATCAAGGAAATCGACGGCGACGACATCACGGTCGAAACGATGCGGCTCGATGATCAGGGACGGGCTCAGCCGACCGGACAATTCGAGACCTTGACGGCCGACTCCGTGGTGCTCGCGCTCGGCCAACAGACCGAAAGCGGTTTTCTGAAAGGCGTGTCGGGCATCGCCTTCACGGCGGACGGCTCGCTCGTCGTCGACAAGGCGATGATGACGGGCCATCCCGGCGTTTTCGCCGGCGGCGACATGGTGCCCGGAGACAGAACCGTTACCGCGGCGGTTGGACACGGCAAAAAAGCCGCCCGCCACATCGACGCCTGGCTCCGGGGGGAAATCCGGCAGGTCGCGGCCCGGCATCCGATGGTGGGGTTCGATCAGCTCAAACTGCCGATCTACGCCGATGCGCCACGCTCGATCCAACGGGAAGTGGACGCGGAAAGCCGAATCGTCCGGGGATTTAGCGAAACCATGGACGGCCTTTCCGAGGCCGAAGCGCTTTACGAAGCGCAACGGTGCCTGTCCTGTGGGAACTGCTTCGAATGTGACAACTGCTTCGCCGCCTGTCCGGAGACCGCGATCATCAAACTCGGCCCAAGCCACGGCTACCGGGTGGACATGGCTTTGTGCACCGGCTGCGCCGTCTGTGTCGAGCAGTGCCCCTGCCATGCCATGGAGATGGTGCCCGAAATCATCCCCCAACCCACCAAGACCCTGGAAGCGGCCCAATGAGCATACGCACGACGATGGACGGCAACACGGCCGTCGCACATGTGGCCTATCGGGTAAACGAGGTCTGCGCGATCTTTCCGATAACCCCCTCCTCGACCATGGCCGACCTGGCCGATCAATGGATGTCCGAAGGACTTAAGAACATCTGGGGCAATATCCCGGCCGTTCAGGAGATGCAGGCCGAGGGGGGCGCGGCCGGTGCCGTTCACGGCGCGCTGCAATCGGGCGCGCTGACCACGACCTTCACGGCCTCCCAGGGCCTGATGCTGATGATCCCCAACATGTTCAAGATCGCCGGCGAACTGACTTCGACCGTCTTCCATGTGGCGTCCCGCTCGCTGGCGACCTCGGCGCTCTCGATTTTCGGCGATCACGCGGACGTCATGACGGTGCGGCCCACCGGATTCGCCTTGCTGAGCTCGACCTCGGTCCAGGATGCCCATGACAGCGCCCTGATCGCCCAGATGGCCACGCTCGAATCCCGGGTTCCATTTCTGCATTTCTTCGACGGCTTCCGCACATCGCATGAACTCAACACGCTGGAGTTGCTGAGCGACGCCGACATCCGATCGATGATCGACGACAATCTGGTCCGCGCCCATCGCGCCCGCGGGCTCAACCCCGAGCATCCGTTCATCCGCGGCACCGCGCAAAACCCGGACACGTTTTTCCAGGCGCGCGAGGCGGTCAATCCTTACTACGCGCGCGTTCCGGGCATCGTCGAGGCCGCGATGGAGCGTTTCGCCGCCTTGACCGGCAGGCGGTATCATCTGTTCGACTATGACGGAGCCGCGGACGCCGATCGGGTGCTGATCCTGATGGGCTCGGGGGCCGAGACGGCGCGCGCGACGGCGGCGGCCTTATGCGCTGCCGGCGAGAAGGTCGGCGTGCTTCAGGTCCGCCTCTATCGCCCGTTCTCGGTTTCGCATTTTTTGGCCGCGTTGCCGGCCTCCGTCCGGGCAATAGCGGTTCTCGACAGAACCAAGGAACCCGGCGCTCTCGGCGAGCCCTTGTTCCTCGATGTCGTGACCGGCCTCGCCTGCGCGGTCGCCGAGGGCGCGCGCCGGGCGATGCCCCGGGTCATCGGAGGGCGGTACGGGCTGTCATCGAAGGACTTTACGCCGGCGATGGCCAAGGCCGCATTCGACGAGCTCAAAGCCAGCCCTCCCCGGACCGGCTTCACTCTCGGCATCAACGACGACGTAAGCCACCAGAGCCTCGCCGTCGACGAAAGCTTCATGATCGAGAAGGACGACGTCACGCGCGCGGTTTTCTATGGACTTGGCGCGGACGGAACCGTCGGCGCCAACAAGAACAGCGTCAAAATCATCGCCGAGGATGCGGGGCTCTTCGCCCAGGGCTATTTCGTCTACGATTCTCATAAATCCGGGGCGCAGACGGTTTCGCATCTCCGCTTCGGGCCCGATCCGATCCGGGCGCCCTATCTCATCTCCCGGGCGGGGTTTGTCGCCTGCCACCAGTTCGCCGCCCTGGAGCGCCAGGACATCCTGCGTGTCGCCGCCCCCGGAGCCACCGTGCTGCTGAACGCGCCCTATCCCGCGGCCGACGTCTGGGACCGTCTGCCGCGCCCGGTGCAGCAGACGGTCATCGAGAAAAAACTCCGTTTGTTCGTCATCGACGCCTCCGCCGTGGCCCGCGAAGCCGGCCTGGGATCGCGGACCAACACCATCTTGCAGACCTGCTTCTTCGCGATCTCCGGCGTCCTGCCACGCGACAAGGCGCTCGGCCATATCAAGGACTCCATCCGCAAGACTTACGCGCGCAAGGGCCAAACCGTGGTCGACAAGAACTTCGCCGCCGTCGACGCCACCCTGGCACGATTGAGCGAGGTCGCGGTGCCGGCGAAAGTGACGAGCGAAAGAGACAGGCGGCCCCTGGTTCCGGCGAACGCGCCCGAGTTCGTCCGTCTGGTGACCGCCCGCATCTTCGCGGGCGACGGCGAGGAAATTCCGGTCAGTCTCATTCCCGCCGACGGTACCTTCCCGTCGGGAACCGCCGCCTTTGAAAAACGCAACATCTCCGACATCGTCCCGGTCTGGCGGGAGGATCTTTGCGTCCAATGCGGTCAATGCGGCTTCGTCTGCCCGCACAGCGTCATCCGCGCCCGCTACTACCATGAAGACAAGCTTGCCGGAGCGCCGGCCAAGTTCAAATCCGCCCCGGTCAATGCACGCGGCTATCCGGAAGCCCGCTTCACCTTGCAATTCTACGTCGAGGACTGCACCGGCTGCGGCCTGTGCATCGAGGCCTGTCCGGAAACCAGCCCGCGCGAAGCCGGCGTGAAGGCCATCAACATGTCGGGAAAACTGCCGCTGCTGGAAGACGAACAAGCCAATATCGCCTTCTTCGAAACACTGCCGGTCAATGATCGGGCGCGGGTGGATTTCGCCGACGTCCGTGGCGTGCAGTTCCTGGAACCCCTGTTCGAATTCTCCGGGGCTTGCGGCGGCTGTGGCGAAACGCCTTACCTCAAGCTGCTGAGCCAGTTGTTCGGCGACCGGCTTCAGGTTGCCAACGCCACCGGCTGTTCCTCCATCTACGGCGGCAATCTGCCGGTGACCCCCTGGACGAAGAACGCCGAAGGCCAAGGCCCCGCCTGGTCGAATTCGCTATTCGAAGACAACGCCGAGTTCGGACTGGGCTTCCGGCTCGCCGCCGACCAGCATCTCGGGCTGGCCCTGTCGCTGTTGGCCGGCCTTGCGGACAAGGTCGGGGCCGATCTCGCCAGGGATATCGCCAATGCGCCGCAAATCATCGAATCCGATATCCGCGCCCAGCGCATTCGGGTCGCTCAGCTCAAGGCCCGCTTACAGGGCAGTACCGAGCCGCAAGCCCTCGATCTGCTCTCGGTCATCGACCATCTGGTTCGGCGCAGCATCTGGATCGTCGGCGGTGACGGATGGGCCTATGACATCGGTTATGGAGGCCTCGATCACGTGCTCGCCACCGGTCGCGACGTCAATGTGCTGGTGCTCGACACCGAAGTCTATTCCAACACCGGCGGTCAGGCTTCGAAGGCGACGCCTCTCGGCGCGGTGGCCAAGTTTGCCGCGGCCGGCAAGCGAACGGCGCGAAAGGACATTTGCCTCCAGGCGATCGCCTATGGAAACATCTATGTCGCCCAGGTGGCCATGGGCGCCAATCCACAGCACACGCTGCGCGCCTTCCGCGAGGCCGAGGCCTATCAGGGACCGTCGCTTATCGTCGCCTACAGCCATTGCATCGCCCATGGCATCGACATGCGCCTTGGCATGAAACAGCAGGACCTGGCGACGGCCAGCGGTTATTGGCCGCTATTCCGCTACAATCCGATGATGCGAAGCGTGAAGGAAAATCCGTTCATCCTCGATTCCCCCCGCCCGCGCCTTCCCTTGAAGAGCTATGCCTATAACGAGCTCCGCTACAGCTCCCTGGCGAGCACTCATCCCGCCGAGGCCGACCGTCTCCTCCTCATGGCGCAGGCGGCCGTGACGGAGAAATATCGTCAATATGAGGAACTCGCGCGCCGCGACGGCAGCCGTTTCCATCCCCCGGCAAATTGAATTGAAGCGAAGCGGATTCCCGGACATCCCCGCTTCGCGCCTTCCGCAAAAACCATCCGGCTCAGGGAGCGAAACATGTCTCTAACGACAAGCTATCTCGGCCTGACACTGAAAAATCCCCTGATCGCCTCGGCGTCACCCTTGAACGCCAATCTCGACAATCTCCGCCGCCTTGAGGATGCCGGCACGGCCGCGATCGTTCTGCCGTCGCTGTTCCAGGAACAGATCGAAGGTGACGACGAGGTTCGTCAATGGCTGACCGAAATTCACGCGGACAGCTCCCCGGAGGCCCTTTCCTATTTTCCCGCGGCGATCGGCGAGCCCTATGGCGTGGGGCCGGAGCGTTATCTCGACTTGATTCGACGCGGCACCGAAGCGGTCTCCATCCCCATCATCGCCAGCTTGAATGGATCGTCGCTGTCGGGCTGGACGGAATATGCGCGGTTGATCGAAACGGCCGGCGCGGCGGCCGTCGAATTGAACATGTATTACGTGCCGACCGACCTCAGGGAATCCGGCCAAGACATCGAAGTCCGTTACAGCGAGATCGTCGATGCGGTGTGCGGAACCATCACGCTGCCCGTTTCGGTCAAGCTGCCGTCCAATCTGAGCGCGATAGGCCACTTCGCAACGAGCCTGGTGGAACATGGCGCCGCCGGGCTGGTTCTTTTCAATCGTTTGATGCAGCCGGATATCGACCTCGTCCACCTGAAGCTGACGGACACGATCGATCTCAGCGAACCGAACGAAATGCGGCTATCGCTGCTTTGGACAGCGATCCTTTCGGGAAGAATTACGGCCTCCCTGGCCGCGTCCACCGGCGTTTCAACAAGCGCCGACGTGGTGAAATGCCTTCTGGCCGGCGCCGATGTGGTGATGACGGCTTCGGCGTTGCTGCGACACGACGTCGGTTACATGTCCATCCTCGCCGGCGGCTTGCGGACATGGATGGAAGAACGGGGAATCGCTACGCTCGCCGATATGCGGGGCATGATGAGCTGGCAGCGCAGCCGCGATCCCAGCATCTACACACGCGCGAACTATATCCGGATTCTCGAGCATTATGCGCCCCACTGACCACCGCCCGGAGCGGCGTACCTAATACCAAGTCTCGGATGAGGATGACTCCCCCGAGAGTTGGCATAAGTACTTTCCGATCCTCCCGACACACCACCCTCGGCCGCTATTCTGCTCTCGCGGTCATCGGACCTACCCGCGAGAGCAACGGAAAATGGAGCATAGCGACATGGACAAGGATCGTATCGTCGGCGCGGCTAAAGAGGTCAAGGGCGCCATTGAGGAAGCGGTCGGCAACGTCATCGGAGATGCCAAGATGGTCGCCGATGGAAAAAAAGACAAAGTGGAGGGCAAGGCCCAAAACGCCATCGGCAGCGCGAAGGACATCGCGAAAGAGGCACTTAAGAAGTAACTCATGTTTCTATTCAATTTATTTTTCAATCGACTGATGAGTTACGGGCGCCTGACCGTCATAGACGCCGGAGGAAAAATCCACGTCTATCAGGGCGAACCGACGGATGTTTTTCCTCCGGTCACCATTCGTCTGCATGACCGGTCGATACATTGGAGACTCCCGCTGCGTCCGGCGATGACCGTCGGCGAAAGCTACATGGATGGCACGCTGACCATCGAGGAAGGCACGCTTTACGACTTCCTGGCACTGGTCAGCGAAAACCTGCACCGCATGGACCAGCGCTATTCTCCCGGTGAACACGCTTTCGCCATGGTGCGCCTGTTGCAACAATGGAATCCGGTGTCGTCGAGCAAACGCAACGTCGCCCGCCACTACGATCTGTCGGGCGCCCTCTACGACCTGTTCCTCGACAGTGACCGGGAGTACTCCTGCGCCTATTTCGCGACCGCCGGGATGTCGCTGGAAGAGGCCCAAAGAGCCAAGAAAACCCACATCATGACCAAGCTGCTGCTCCGTCCCGGGCAAAAAGTGCTCGACATCGGCTGCGGCTGGGGCGGCCTGGCGCTGTCCATGGCCCGCGACTATGACGTCGACGTCACGGGGATCACCCTTTCCGAAGAACAGCTCAAGGTCGCCCGGCTCCGCGCGGAGGACGCGCAACTGACAGGCAAGGTGCACTTCAGGCTGTGCGATTACCGCGATATTGCCGAACGCTTCGACCGCATCGTCTCGGTGGGAATGTTCGAGCATGTCGGCGTCGGATATTTCCAGACATTTTTCAACCATGTGCGTGATCTGCTGACCGACAACGGCGTGGCTCTCCTGCACGCCATCGGACGTTCCGCCGGGCCGGGCGTCACCAACGCCTGGATCCGCAAATATATTTTCCCCGGCGGCTATAGCCCGGCGCTGTCCGAGGTGCTGCCCAAGGTGGAACGCGCAGGTCTCCTCGTCACCGATATCGAATTGCTGTTTCCGCATTACGCGGAGACCCTGCATCACTGGGCCGAACGCTTCGCCAAGAATCGCGCCAGCGCCGCCAAAATTTATGACGAACGCTTCTGCCGTATGTGGGAATTCTATCTGGCCGGCGCCGAAACCGCCTTCCGTCATCAGGGTTTGATGGTCTTCCAGATGCAAATGGCGAAGAACCATGCCGACATTCCGCGGACCCGCGACTACATCACCGCCCGCGAACGGTGCTGACGGCCGGGAGCATCCAGTGGAGTACGCGTTCGAATGGCGTCAATTGGTACAGCGGAAAATAAATCTCCGAGGAAACACCTGCCGATCCAATGTCTGACCGCACTCGGAATCGTGTTTGGAGATATCGGAACAAGCCCTCTCTACACCTTCAAAACCATTCTCGGCATGACGCCGGAGACGCCTGACGGAAGCGTCATTCTGGGAGCCCTTTCGCTCGTTATCTGGACCCTCTTCGTCATTACCACGGTTAAATATATCTCCTTCGCCATGCGCGTCGACAACGACGGTGAAGGCGGCATTCTGGCGCTCATGTCGTTGCTGGGGGTAAAAAAAAGACGACGGCGAGGCGTGGTGGCCATCGGTCTCTTCGGGGCGGCGCTGATCTACGGAGACGGGGCGATCACGCCGGCGATCTCGGTTCTTTCGGCACTGGAGGGGCTCACCATCGTAACCCCCGCCGTTCAGCCATACATCGTGCCGACGGCCGTGGCGATCTTGCTGGCGCTCTTCGCCATCCAGTCTCAGGGCACGGCGCGGATCGGGCACGCTTTCGGCCCGGTGATGTTCGTCTGGTTCATGACCATGGCTCTCATGGGGATTGCCGGGATCGTGCAACATCCCGTGGTGATCGCCGCACTCGACCCGCGTTACGGGCTGCGCTATCTCCTCTCCAATGGAATTTCAGGCTTTTTGATCCTTGGCGGCGTCTTTCTATGCGTCACGGGAGCCGAGGCCCTTTATGCCGATATGGGCCATTTCGGAAAACGACCGATCCGGCTCGCCTGGCTTGCCATCGTGTTTCCGTGCCTGATCCTGAATTACGCGGGACAAGCCGCCATCGTCCTCGACGGCGCGCCACCGGACGGCAACATCTTTTACAGCCTATGCCCTCAACCGCTGCTGATACCGCTGGTGGTTCTCGCCACAATGGCGACGATCATCGCCAGCCAGTCAATCATTACCGGGGCATTTTCCATGACCCGGCAGGCCATTCTGCTGGGCTGGCTTCCAAGGTTGCGGATTAAGCAAACCTCATCGGAGGGCTTCGGCCAGATCTATGTCGGCGTGGTCAATTACCTGCTGATGTTCGTGACGATCGGCCTCACGATCGGCTTTGCCAAATCCGACAATTTGGCGGCCGCCTACGGTATCGCCGTCTCTCTGACGATGCTGATCACGTCGGCCCTGCTTTTCATCGCCATGCGCGAGATCTGGGGCTGGCCTCCGATCGCGGCGGGAACCGTCGCGGCATTTTTCCTGATCATCGATGGCGCGTTCTTCCTCGCCAACCTTACCAAAGTGACGGAGGGAGGATATGTGCCGCTGCTTTTGGCGGTTGCCGTCTATGCCGTGATGTGGATCTGGCATCGCGGCGCCGTGGCCGTCACGGCCCAGGCACAAGAATCCTTGACCCCAATTCCCGTCTTCCTCGCAAAAATTCTCGCAGACGGCATTCCGCGAGTCCCCGGTACCGCCGTGTTCCTGACCCGGACGACGCAAGACACGCCCCCGTTGATGGCCTGGCACGTCAGGCATAACCGCGCCCTGCATGAGAAATTATTCGTATTGCGCGTCGAAAGCCTGCCGGTTCCCTGGGTTGCCGGCTCCGAGCGGATCGCCGTTCGGGAGATCGCGCCGAATTTCTGGCGGGCGGATGCCCGTTATGGATTCATGGAGAGACCCGATATTCCCAATCTTTTGCGCGCCAGCGCGTCCCGGGGCTACGCGGTCGATCTCGAAGACGTCACCTATTACGTCGGACATGAGACCCTGGTGGGCCGGAACGACGGCGGAGGGCTGCCGGGATGGCAAGTCGCCCTCTTCACCGTTCTGGAGCGCAACGCGGTTCATGTCAGCGACTTTCTCAGCCTGCCGAGCGATCAGGTCGTCGAAATCGGACGAAGAATTTCGATTTAGCGCGTTGCGTATAGATTGAATCGCGCTCGTTAGCCTGAGCGGGTAAGAGGGGCAAAACCCCGGGCACGCAGGTGCAGCAATTATCAGTTTCGTCATGGCCGGGCTTGTCCCACGGCTGTCCACGCCGGGGGATGGCACAGGCGCTTCCATTGAGGTCAGTCTATTGAAATAACATGATTTTTTTAAACCGTTCAAGCCTGAGAGGTTGCACGGCGTGGATACCCGGCTCAAGGCCACGGCTGTCCGGCACGGATTTTGCTCTCAACATATGGGAAAATTTATGCGCTTCTGCTCAGCTATAAGTCGTCATGCCCGGACCTGATCCGGGCATCCACGTGCCGCTTCCAATGACGTCGGTCGGTCCCCTGCAATCATGGATTGCCGGGTTAAGCCCGGCAATGACGGTTTTGGGTTGTGCTCACCACTCAAATAGAGGCGACGCACAAACTGTGCCGGACAGCCGTGGCTCAAGGCCGGGCATGACGATTTCGAGTTTTGCTGCACCTGCGTGCCCGCCCTTTTGCCCCTCTTACGTGAGCGGCGTTTGAGCAATCGAAACCCTTAAATTAAGGAGAAGCGGTGATCTGTTCAGATCACCGCTTCCTGCACCTCAATCTGGACGGCCTCTTACCGTTCAGTGCGCCGCCGACTTGCTCTTGGCGTGCGCGCCCGTGCCGCGCTCCTGCGCTTCCTTGGAAAGCTTTACCGCCTTTTCCGCGTGTTCAAGGCCGGCTTTGTGATCGCCCTTGGCGTGCTCATCGGCGGCGGACCGATGCATCTTGACCGCGGCCTCATGAGCGTCGGCGGCCTTCGTATGGCTGGTCTGTGGCATAACATGGCTCTTTCATTGTGAAGTTGGATTCTTCTTTCGAGTCCGCCCTGCGGGCATTGACGTCGCCTTTTGAGCGTGCGCGTGAGCATCACCCGTCTCGATCCGAGAACCGCACCCTAGGCTTCGGCGCATGAAGAAAAAAAGGCTCGGAATCTACGCGACCGATACGATGCGAAAGGCCTGAGTAGTTTCCGAGTCTGCCGCTGACGCGCGACCGACAGCACCCTCCATGGCGCGCTGAAAACTCGTGGAGATATCGTCATGACGTTCCTCCAGAACAAAACGTTCGACGAAATCAGACAAGGCGACAAGGCATCGGTCGAACGCGTCTTGCAGGCCCGAGACCCCGCCGCCATCCTGCCCGACCGCATGGAGTGACGCTCCGATGACCGACGCCATTATTGCGATCAATGCCGGATCCACCAGTTTGAAATTCGGCGCTTATGGAATGAGCGCGGCCGGTTCGCCCCCCCTGCTCTGCCGCGGTCAGATCGACAGCATGCAGGACGCTCCGCATTTCTCCGCCCGAAACCCCATCGGCAAGTCGTTGGATCAGCATGATTGGGGCACCGGTCATGCGATCGACCATAAGGAAGCGTTGCGCTTCGTCATCACCTGGCTGGAAAGCAATGTCTCCGCCATGAAGGTGGTTGCCGCCGGTCATCGCATCCTGCTCGGCGGCTCCCGCTTCGAGGTGCCGGCGCGGATCGACGCCGACATGCTGGATTACCTGGAATCGCTGGCCGAGGTGGAGCCGTCGCATCAAACCTTCAATGTGCTGGGTGCCCGGGCACTTGCCGAAACTTTCCCGGGCCTGCCGCAGATCGCCTGCTTCGACAGCTCGTTTCACAAGACGATGCCGGAGGTGGCGAAAACCTATGCGCTTCCGAAGGACGTGCGCGACGCCGGCGTCCGTCACTGGGGTTATCACGGTATCTCCTACGACTACATCGCTCGGCAATTGCCGCATATCGTTCCCCAGGCGCGGCGGGTGATCGTCGCGCATCTCGGCGGCGGTTCCAGCATGTGCGCCATGCTGGACGGACGGAGCGTCGAAACGACGATGGGCTTCGCCGCCCTGTCCGGCCTTCCGATGGCGACGCGCTCGGGCGATGTGCCGCCGGGCGCCCTGCTTTACCTGCTGCGCCGCAAACTGTTCGACGGCAAATCGCTCGAGGAAATGCTCTATCATCGCGCGGGCTTGCTCGGCCTGTCGGGTATCAGCGGTGACATGCGGGTCTTGCAGGAAAGCGCCGATTCACGGGCTGTCGCGGCGGTCGAACATTTCGTCCATGCGATGACGAAATATACCGGCGCCTACACGGCCGTGCTCGGCGGATTGGATGCCTTCGTCTTCACGGCCGGCATCGGCGAGCACTCCGCCCCGGTACGCGCGGCGCTCTGCGACAAATTGGCATGGCTCGGCGTCACGCTGGACGAGCAGGCGAACGCGGCCAACGGACCACGCATTTCCACCCCGGACAGCAGGGTATCGGTCTGGGTCGTTCCCACCGACGAAGAACTGATGATCGCACAACATACGCAGGCTCTTGTCATGCACGACGATAATGCCTCTAAGATAACAAGTCAGAGTAGTGGCGCGTTTCATCTTAAATGAAAGATGCCACTAAGCCAGAGAGGCTCTTTAGCTTGGCCGAAGCCGGAACCGAAGGCATCACAAACTACCTACTCGAACATGTCATTTTAAATGACATGTTCGAGTAGGTAGTTTCCGATCCTGCGCGGACAGTTCATCGTTCGATATTCTCTAGAAGCATTCCGAACGCAAGCCTGACCGATCCGCCCCGGCGGAGCGGCAGCGGCCGAAACGAACATCTGGAGCGCCGCCTCGATCGAGAGTCTGTTGCCTTCGTGCTGAAACGTGCAACGCCATGTTTTCCTCAACGCTCTACGCCATCCCGATTGGGATCCCAGAACCTTCCCGCCGAGGTCTGCCGCCGGATATCGAGGCAGACATAACCTGAATTAAGGAGCCTGCGATGTTAAGGAACACATCCGCGATCGATGGCTATGCCATTGAGGCCAGTGATGGCCGGATTGGAACCGTGAAGGACTTTCTCTTCGACGACATGAACTGGCTGGTTCGTTGGCTGGTCGTCGACACAGGCAATTGGCTCTCCGGTCGGACGGTCCTTTTGCCGGCCTCCGTCTTGGGCCACATCAATCAGAAAAAGCAGGAATTCTCCGTTCGACTGACCAGACAGCAAATCAAGGACAGTCCGGATATCGACACGGACAAACCGGTGTCACGGCAGGCTGAGATAAACATTTACGACTACTACGGATGGAGCCCCTACTGGGGAGCTGATTTTTACCTCGGCGGCTACGGTGATCTGGTGGGACCGCCCTTCCCGGGGCTGGATGGAAGCGACGACGATATCAGCGATGCGCAGCAAAGCCATAATGATCCGCATCTCCGCAGCATCGAAGCCGTCACCGGCAACCATATCCAGGCCGCGGACGGGGAAATCGGTCACGTCGAGGACTTCCTTGTGCAGGAGGACGATTGGAGCATCCATTATCTCGTCGTCGACACAAAGAACTGGTGGCCCGGAAAGAAGGTCCTGATCTCGCCAAGGTCGGTAAAAAACATCGACTGGACATCGAAACTGGTGACTCTCAACGTCGACCGTCAAAGGGTCAAAGATAGCCCGTCCTATGATTCATCGACAAATGTCAATCGAATCTACGAAAATAACTTTCATCATTACTACAATGCCAGTCAGCCATCCGATCAATCTAATACAAACCTGCGTTAAGATTGACACTGCGCAGGCTTGTATCCAGCACCGCTCGGATCACCAACCCATCCGAACGCAGGTCCCGTCCGCCACCCGCCGATGAGACGGCGCGACGGACTTGCGCTGGGTAGTTTCCGAGGCTACCGCCCATCCCGGACACCTCCTATCGTTCGAGATCAAGCACGCAGAACGAGGGCCTCCGGCTGCGATAAGGGCGCTCACGACATGCGGGAGAGCGCACCATGAGCATCGGCACAATCTTCGTGATCATCATCGTTCTTGCGCTGGTCGGCGCCCTGCCGACATGGCCGCACAGCGTGACCTGGGGTTATTACCCGAGCAGCGGACTGGGTGTCATTCTCGTCATCGTCGTCGTTTTGCTGGTCAGCGGACGGCTATAAGCATCGGGCAAGGCCTGGAGATGGCGTTCACCCCATTTGGAGACGAATCATGAGACGAATCACTTTGGCAGCCATCTTTTTAGCCTCGCTCTTGGCGCTCACCGCATGCGGTCACAGCACCGGCGACCGCGCCTTGAGCGGCGCCGGCATCGGCGCGGGCGTGGGCGCGGTGGGGGGGCTGATGTTCGGCGCGCCCCTCGAAGGCGCGTTGATCGGCGGAGCAGTCGGCGCCGGCACCGGGGCGATAACCAATTCACACCAAGTCAATCTCGGCCGGCCGGTTTGGCGGTAATCCGTTCACGCCCACGGCGAGAACGGCAAACACTGGAGATCATAATGTTTCAGTCCGCGAAGATCCTGAAAATACTAGGCACCACCCTTGCCCTTTCCGTGATTGCGGGATGCGTGGAACAAGCCTCTCCCCCGCCGCCGCAATATTCCGCGGAAAACGGCCCGGAACTGGCTGGCGCCTGGTATCAGATTTACTTCGACACCAATAAGATCGACATCAACAAGAGGGGACAGATGATCGTCACCAACGTCGCCACCGTCGTCCTCAACAATGACGCGACGCGCGTGACGGTGATCGGCAAGACGGATCGCGTCGGCTCTCCCACCGACAACATGGCTTTGTCGCAGAGACGCGCCGATCAAGTCCGCGACGCGCTCATCACCGCCGGAGTGCCTTCCACCCTGATCGACACGAGTTGGACCGGAGAGGCCAAGCAAGAGGTGGCAACGGCCAACGGCGAAGCCGACACTCGCAATCGGGTCGTCGACATCACGGTGATCAAGCTCGCTCATTAGGAGAAATACGCCTTCGGTGGCACCGGCGTCCCTGCTCATAAGCGCTAGGGTCAGAAAAATATCCCCTCGCCCGCTTTGCGGGAGAGGGGGCGAGCGAAGCGAGTGGGGTGAGGGGTCTTACGCGCGTCAAGCGCGGAAAATGTGCGCAGAAACAAATTTATGTCGCGCGGACGCTAAGTCCCCCTCACCCGGCCGCTAAAGCGGGCGAGGGTTTATCCTAGCGCCTATGGGCGGTAACGCCGGTGCCACTCGTTTTATCCAGGGCCGACCCACAATGATTAAAGCACTGATAAAACGACAAACTTCGAGAGATGAGAATCCGCCCCCCGCTCTCCAGGGCCGTGGCTGGGTCGCCGAAGTCGACGGCGACCACGCCACGATTACGCTCTCCGGCGATTGGATCGCCCGCATCAGTGGCCTGGAAGCCGACGCGGTCCCGCGGATTCTCTCAACCGGCGCGCATACCATCGCTTTCGAGGGCTCGGGCCTGGGGCAATGGGACAGCGCCCTGATCGCCTTTCTATCCTCGCTCCGCGATGCGGCGCGGACGGGTGGCATCGCTCTCGACGAGGAAGGCCTTCCCGCCTCGGCCCGGCGATTGCTCGCCCTGGCGTCGGGAACCATCCCGCCGGCGACGCGAGCGAAAGGAAAATCCCTCCTCGTCCGCACGGGACTCCGCGGACTGGGCTTTACGGCCGAGGCGGCCGAGGTGGCGGCGCTGGTCGGCGCGGCCTGCCTTCGAGGCGGAGCGGCGATAAGAGGCCGTTCCCTGATGCGCGGCACCGACCTTTTGAGTTGCATGCGCGACGCCGGGGCCGCCGCGCTGCCGATCGTCACGGTGGTCAATGTCCTGGTGGGCGGCATCCTGGCCTTCGTCGGCGCCGTCCAACTGCGCCGTTTCGGGGCGGATATCTATGTGGCGAGCCTGGTCGGTATCGCCGTGGTCCGCGAGATGGCCGCATTGATGACCGCCATCATCATGTCCGGCCGCAGCGGCGGCGCCTATGCCGCGACGATCGCGACGATGCAGGGCAGCGAGGAAATCGACGCGCTGCGCGCCGTCGGCATTCCCCTGTTCGACTACCTCGTCCTGCCGCGAATCCTGGCGCTCACCGGAATGATGCCGATCCTTTACCTCTACGGCTGCGCGGTGGGCATCTTCGGCGGGTTCGTGGTGGCCGTCGCCACGCTGAATCTTTCCCCGATGTCCTTCATCGAGGAAACACGCTCGGCGATCTCCGGCAGCCAGTTCGGCCTTGGCCTGGCGAAAAGCCTGACCTTTGGCGGGCTGATCGCCATTGCCGGATGCCGCGTCGGATTGCGGGCCGGACGCAGTGCCGCCGATGTCGGCCAGGCCGCAACGACGGCGGTGGTCGCCAGCATCGTCGGGGTCATCGTGCTGGATGCGATTTTCGCCATCTGCGCCAACGCCTTGGGGATTTGAACATGAACACTCCGTCCCTTGGATCGAAACTCGATGTGGAGGGCCTCTCCATCGGATTCGGCGAGGTGATCGTTCAGCACGATCTTTCGTTCAAGATCGAGACGGGCTCGATCTTCGCCATCATGGGCGGAAGTGGATGCGGCAAAAGCAGCCTGCTCAAGGCGATGATCGGCCTTCTCCGTCCAAGCGCCGGCGTGATCCACGTCGGCACCGAGGATTATTGGGCGGCGAGCGACGAGCGCCGCGCCGAGATCGGCCAAGGCTTCGGCGTCTTGTTTCAAAGCGGCGCGCTGTGGAGTTCGATGACGGTGGCCGAGAATGTCGCCTTGCCGATGAGGATGCTGACCACCCTGGACGACGCCTCGATCATCGCCCTTGTACGGATAAAGCTGTTTCTGGTCGGACTTGGCGCCGCCGGAAACGTCATGCCCGCCGATCTCAGCGGCGGCATGCGCAAGCGGGCGGGTCTGGCCCGGGCGCTGGCGCTTGATCCGAAAATCCTGTTCTTCGACGAACCCTCGGCGGGACTCGATCCCATCGCGGCCAAGCGTCTCGACGACCTGATCAGGGAATTACGCGACGGATTCGGCACCACCGTCGTCATGGTCAGCCACGAGTTACCCAGCCTTTTCGATATCTGCGACGACGGCATCTTCCTCGATGCCGCGACAAAAACGGCCATCGCCCATGGCGCGCCCCGTAAATTGCGCGACGAATGCGACAACCCGACCGTGCATGCCTTCATGAACCGCGAACGACCACCGGATGATCGGAACGGTGGGGGAGACGATCATGACATCCGCTAACCCCGCCGTCGTCGGAGGCTTCATCCTGAGCGGCCTGGCGCTCGGCGTCGCCGCCATTCTGCTCTTCGGCGGGATGCGCCTGTTCAGTCCGACCGTGCATGCCGTCGTCTATTTCCAGGGGTCGGTGGCGAACCTCGACGTCGGCGCGCCGGTAACCTTTCGAGGCGTTCGGGTGGGCATGGTCACGAAGATCGCGGTGACGCTCAACATGGCGGATCTGACGGCCCGCATTCCGGTTTACCTGGATCTGAATCCGGCGCAGATCTCCCTGAAGAACGCCATCGGCGAAGGAGCCGAGGCGGGCCTCGATCGTTTGCTGAAGGCTGGTCTGCGGGCGCAACTCGATATGCAAAGCCTGGTCACGGGGCAGCTTCGCGTCGACCTCGACCTCCAGCCGGGTATCGCCGCGACCACCCTCGGTGGTGACCAGAGCCGCCGAGAAATCCCTTCCATTCCATCGAGACTGCAGACCCTTGAAGGTGAATTCAGCGAGCTTCCGTTGAAGGAGATCGCCGAAAATGCGCGGAAGGCTCTGGCCTCCATCCAGCGGGTGGCCGACGAACTTCCCCGCCAGATCGGGCCGTTGACCGACAGCATCAGGCAAAGCTCGGATGCCGCCCGCGTCACCTTGGAAAACATCGACCAATTGGCGGTCGCGACAACTCGGCAAGTGACGGTCAACGGCGATCAACTGGCTCGCGTCCTGGCGTCATCCGATCGGACGGTGCGAAATACCGAGTCCTGGGTGACGTCCATGAAGGAAATGACGGCGCCGAACTCCCAGATCCAAAGCGATCTTCACGCGACCATCCGCGATCTGGCCGCAAGCGCCAGTTCCCTTCGCGGATTCACCCATGAAATCGAAAGGGACCCGAGCGCCCTTCTGAGCGGAAGGACCAGCCATTGACCCGTCGATATTGGCGCGGCCCGGCCGCGACGACGCTCGCGATATTGCTCACCTGCTGCGGCTCCGGTTCGTCCTTGCGAACCTATGTGCTTGGCGGCCCGGCCACCCCGACGATCGGCGTCACCTCGGAAAGCGGTCTTCCCGTTATCGCGCTGAAGACCGTCTCGGTTCCGGACTATCTCGATTCGACCGACATTCTAAGGCGCACGGGTGCGAACGAACTCACCCCAAGCCCGGAGGGACGCTGGGGAGAACGGCTTTCGCAGGGCCTTACCCACGCCCTGGCATCCTCCCTTTCCAGGCAACTGCCGAGAACGGTGATTTCGACCGCAGTCACCCCCGAACCGAAATACCGCATCTTCGTCGACATCGAAAACTTCGATATCGACGTCGACGGCCGTTGCCTGATCGCGGCGCGATGGCGGATCACGACAGGCGACGGGAAAGGCTGGTCGACAAGTGAACATGGCACATTCAGCCAGGCCGCCAAGTCGATCGACGACCCGGCGATCGCCGCGGCCATGTCTCTGGCCGTCGATCAACTCGCCACGGAAATCACCAGGTCGGCAAACCTTGAATAGCTGGATGATTCAACTTTTCGTCCGCCTGAGTATTTTCCGAACCTCTCCTGAACAGAATAACCTCTGATAGGGTTTCGGAAGCAATACTCCGCAATAAGCAAACGTTTCCAAAAAACCCCGCTCCTGCGGCACCGTCCCTCCCGCCGATCGGGTTGGGCGGTCTGGAGAGACACCCCCGAAGAGGGCCAAGCCAGTCGCACAAGGTAGGTTCGATGCCTCAACCGCAGAATCCCCCCACTTCCGCGCCGGCATATTCCCCTGGGGCACCAGGAAAACGCGCCCGCGATTTGTTGCGAAGATCCGAAAACCGCTACCGGCGGCTTTTTGAAACCGCCCGCGACGGGATTTTGCTTTTGAATGCCGACACGGCCCAGATCGAAGACGTCAACCCCTATCTGATCGAGATGCTGGGCTACTCGCATGGCGAGTTCCTGGGAAAAAAGCTTTGGGAAGTGGGATCGTTCGCCGACATCGCGGAAAGCAAGGAAATGTTCTCGGCAGTACAGACAATGGGATATGTCCGATACGAAGATCTTCCGCTCAAGAAAAAAAACGGCCAAAACGCTGATGTCGAGTTCATAAGCAATTCTTATGAATGCGATGGAAAAAAAGTAATTCAGTGCAATATACGCGATATTTCAGAGCGCAAATCGGCGGAAAAAAAGATCGAACTTCTCGCCTTCTTTGATTCGCTGACAGGCCTGCCCAACCGCAGCCTCCTCCTCGATCGATTGCGACAAGCCCTCGTTTCCTGCACCCGCACCGGGCGCAAGGGAGCGCTGCTGTTCATCGACCTGGATGATTTCAAGACGCTGAATGACACTCTCGGCCACCACATAGGCGACCTGCTGTTGCAAAAGGTGGCGCATCGTCTCACCACCCGCATGCGTGAAGGCGACACCGTGGCCCGTCTCGGCGGTGACGAGTTCGTGGTCGTGCTCAACGATCTGAGCGATCACCCCCAGGACGCCGCCACCCAGGTCAAAATGATTGGCAAAAAAATTCTCTCCACCCTGAACCGGCCTTACGTCCTCGCCTCGCTTGAACACAACAGAACGGCAAGCATTGGCGCAACCTTGTTCGGAGACAATAAAAACACCACTGACGAATTACTGAAACAGGCGGACATCGCCATGTATCAGGCCAAGGCGGACGGACGCGACACCTTATGCTTTTTCGACCCGAACGTGCAGACCGCCGTCAAGGCTCGTGCCGCTTTGGAAACAGAACTCCGCCAAGGAATCAAGAAAGATCAGTTTGTCCTTCATTTCCAGCCCCAGATGGACGACGGCCGCCTGGTCGGCGCCGAAGCTCTCATTCGTTGGCGGCACCCCAAGCGCGGCTTGGTCTCCCCTTCCGAATTCATTCCCCTGGCCGAAGAAATAGGCCAGATCCTGCCTCTGGGAAATTGGGTGCTGGAAACCGCCTGCATCCAAATGGCCGCCTGGGCGCGGCAACCGGAATTGGCCCATCTCACGCTGGCGGTCAATGTCAGCGCCCGTCAATTCCTCCAATCGGATTTCGTCGCGAATGTATTGGCCGTTCTGGAGCGCACGGGGGCCGATCCGAAGAAACTCAAGCTGGAGCTGACCGAAAGCATATTCGCGAACAATGTGCCGGCGATCATCGCCAAAATGAACGAATTGAAAGCGGCGGGCTTGCGTTTCTCCCTGGATGATTTCGGCATCGGCTATTCATCGCTCTCCTATTTGAAGCACCTCCCCCTCAGCCAGTTGAAAATCGACAAATCCTTTGTCCAGCACGTCCTCACCGATTCCAAGGACGCGACGATCGCCCGCGCCATCGTCGCGCTGGGCCAAGGCTTGGATCTGGCGGTCATCGCCGAAGGGATCGAAACGGAGGCGCAACGGCTTTTCTTCGCCGATCTGGGCTGCCGTTCTTATCAAGGATATCTATTCGGCCACGCGATTCCAGCAAATGAATTCGCGATCTCGGCCATCGGCCGCGAGAGGCTCTGAGTAGTTTCCGATACTGTCGATACGAAAAATTACCCGCTATTGTCTAATAACATTCAACCACTTAACAAAATATATCTCATTAATACGCTAATCAATTAAGTATAAAAACGTCCTCATCACAAACTTCCCAACGAAGGAAACTAAAATTATGCGTATTTTTGTGGGGATACTCTCTGCCGGCTTGATTGCCGGCATTGCCTCCGCGGCACAGGCCCAAACCGAAGGCCTGTATTTCGGCGCGGAGGCCGGGGCCGCCATCGCCCCGACGATCAAGTTCAGGGACGGCGCCAAGACCTGGAAGGAAAACCATGACCTCGGCTACGCCGTCCTCGGCCAGGTCGGTTATGGCTTCGGGCCGGTAAGGGTCGAAGCCGAACTCGGCTGGCGCGCCAACGGCGTCGACAAGGTCAAGCAACCCTTCAACAACGCCAATGGAAAGGGTTCCCTGGACGCCAGTTCCGCGATGGCCAACGTCTATTATGACATCGCCACGGAAACGCCCATCACGCCCTTCATCGGCGCCGGCGCCGGCGTCGTCGATGTGAGTGCCGACAGAATCCGGGTCAACAACACGACCTTCTCCGACGACGACCGCATCGTCTTCGGCTATCAGGGCATCGTCGGCGCGTCCTATCGCCTCGACGACCATTGGTCTCTGAAAACCGATTACCGCTACCTCCGCACCCTCAATGCCGGGCTGCATGAGGATCCGTCTTACGGCAACGGCCGATCGAAGGCAGAATATACCTCCCATGCCGTTCTGGTCGGCTTCACCTACAAACTTGGCGAGCCCCCGAAACCCGCCGCGGCATATACGCCAAGACCCGTAGCCGCGCAGACCCCGGCCCCGGCCCCGAAGACGGTTCAAGCGGCACCGATCACCAAAAACTATCTGGTGTTCTTTGATTTCGACAAATCCGATATCACGCCCGAGGCCGGCAGAACCATCGACCAGGCGGCGAATGCCGTGAAAGCGGGCGCCTCCACCAGCATCGAGCTGACCGGCTACACCGACTCCATGGGGTCGGAGAAATATAATCTGGCCCTGTCGCTGCGCCGCGCCAATTCCGTGAAGGCGGCTTTGGTCAGGCTTGGCATCCCCGACCGGGAAATCTCGGTAACGGGCAAGGGCAAGGGCGAGCAATTGGTCCCGACCGCCGACGGCGTCCGCGAGCCACAGAACCGCCGTGTCCGGATCGTTCTTCCATAAGCCACTAATACCAAGTCTCGATGAGGGCCCGCGCCATCGTTGGCGCGAAGCCTAGGGATACGGATGTATCCCGCCCGGCGATTGAGGGCTTGGTGATCGGAACCGATCACCAAGAGCTGGTTAAAGCCCATCGAGGCCTTTTCGGAAAAGAAGAAACCGCAAGCAGGACTTTCCCCCTGCCTGCGGTTTCTTCTCAATTCCCCCACCGCATCGATTTCGGGCGGCGTCCAGTCCCCCTTTCTTTCCCGACGCTGCGGAGGCCACGGAGCGATACGTAGATTCCGAGCCTCACGGGCGGTACCCGCCAGCGCCTATGGTGAAGCCCTACAGTCGCGGAGAGGAATGCCCCAAATGATCGCCCACGATGTGATGATTGATAAGGTCCTGTCGGTAACCCCCGACATGACGCTGCGCCAGATCGCCAAAATTCTGGTGGAGAACGGCATCAGTGGCGTTCCCGTCGTCGACGGCGAAAACCACCCCATCGGCATGGTCACCGAGAAAGACCTGATTGCGCCCACCGGCGACGGCGGTCAGAAGGCCGGACGTGAACGGTGGCTGACGCAACTTGCCGAGGGCGAGCCCTTAAGCCCGGAATTCCTCGCCAATCTCGAACATCCCGAACGCACCGCCCATGAGGTCATGTCCGCTCCGGTGATGACCATCCCGGAAACCGCCGATCTTTCCCATATCGCCCGGCTGCTCGTCGACTATCGGATCAAGCGGCTTCCCGTGGTCCGCGATGGCCTGATGGTGGGCATCGTCAGCCGGGCCGATCTGGTTCGCCAGATGGCGCAAGAGCATGCAAAACCGACCCCCACGCCACCTCACGAGGGGATTTTGGCGGAAGCGATCGTCACCCTGGAAGACCATTTCAGCCAGCCCCCGCCATCGCCCGCCGCCGTCGACACGGAAAAAAGCGACAAACCGACGGTGACGGCTGGCGCCTTCAGCGCCCTGGTCGAGGAGTTCGACCAGCAGAAGGCGACGCAGCATGCGACGGACAAGCAGGCGGGCGTCGAACAGCGCAAGGCGTTGATCCAGGATCTGACGGATCATCACATCGACGACGAAACCTGGCAGAGCATCCTGCGCAAAGCCCAGACGGCCGCCACGGCGGGACAAAAGGAACTCCTGCTGCTGCGCTTTCCTTGCGACCTGTGCAGCGACGGAGGCCGCGCCATCAATGCCCCGCTCCCCGACTGGCCGGAAACCCTGCGGGGCGAAGCGGCCGAACTTTATCATCTTTGGGAACGGGATCTGCAACCCACCGGCTTTCGCCTGAGCGCCCAGGTTCTTGACTTCCCCGGCGGAATTCCGGGGGACATCGGGCTAACCCTGGTGTGGGGCGGATAGGGTCATCCCGTCAAGCCGAGCCAGGTCCAATAGGTCAAAGCCACCACGCTCATGAACAGGGCGGCCAGGACGCTCATCACCCCGCCTGTCTTCATCATCTCGCGCGCGGTGACGTACCCGCTGCCCATGGCGACGGCATTGGGCATGTTGGTGACCGGCAGCAGATACTGGTGCTGC
Organism: Telmatospirillum siberiense; assembly: GCF_002845745.1. GTDB lineage: Bacteria > Pseudomonadota > Alphaproteobacteria > Rhodospirillales > Magnetospirillaceae > Telmatospirillum > Telmatospirillum siberiense. Next base: position 72,168 of record NZ_PIUM01000024.1, read on the forward strand.
ATATTCACCCCGAGGATGAGGGCGAACGCCATGGGATCGGCGCCGATGGCGACCGCATGGGCGATGACGATGGGTGTCAATGCCGTGGTTTTCGGACCGCCGCCGGTGAACAGCACCTGAAGCGCGGTGACCAGCCAGATCATGACGATGATCTGCGTCACCACGGAAAAATCGGTGATCGGTCCCAGCATGGTGTGGGCCATCCAGTTCGCCGCCCCCGAGGTGGCCAGGGCGGTGCCCATGGAAAGACCGGCGCCGTAGAGCACGAACACGTTCCACGGCACGCGGGTCTGAGCCTCCTTCCAGGTCATGATTCCCCGGACCGGCCACAGCAGCAGAATGATCGACGCCAGGCCGACGATGACGACGTTGATCTTATGAAAGGCATCCGTCGCCCACAGCGCCAGCGTCAGCAGGAAGACCACCAGGGTATAGGTCTCGCTGGCCGTAAATGGCCCCATGGCCTTCAGCTCGCTTTTGATGAAATCCTTCCCCTGCCCCAGGTTCTCCACTTCCGGCGGCCACATCCGTCCGATGAGGTAAACCGACAGGAAGGCCAGGACGAAGGCCGGCGGGCCGCCGACCCACAGCCAGTGGGACCAGGACACCGGCTTCTTCACCGCCGCCTCGATCAGCCCGGCGGTGATCGGGTTGCCGACATGGGCGGTCAGAACGCCGGCGCTCATCATCGTGCCGCTCATGGCGACGATGAACATCAGGGCCTTCATGATGTTGCTCTCGCCCGGCCTGGCCCGAAAGGCCTGGCCGATCCCCAGGATGATCGGCAGCATCAGAAGCGTCCGCGCGGTGATCGACGGCACCAGGAAGGTCATCACCGCCATCACCAGGGCCACCGCCCAATAGATGCGCCAGGCGCCGCCCCCAGCCAGATCCACCAGGGTCAGGGCGATGCGGCGCGACAGGCCGGATTTTTCCATGCAGCCGGCCATGATGAAACCGATGACGATCAGCCACAGGGCGGTGTTGGCATAACCCCCGAACGCTCCGTTGAGCGGCACCGCCCCCAGGGCCGCCAGCAGGAAAACGATCAGGATGCCGCTGAACGCGTCATCGAGCGCCTGGGTCACCCAGACGATGATGGCGAACACGGCGACACCCAGCGAGGCCTTGCCGGCGGCGCTCAACCCCGGCGTCGACGGCGTCAGCCACAAGATGGCGCCAAGCGCCGCGAAAGCGGCGATCAGCGCGAATAGTTTTCTTTTTTCCATTTCCCCGATCTTTCCTGTTCGAGCGCCCCGCCCTTTCAGGTGCGCACCGGAACAGGCATTCTCCGGTTCAACCGAGAGACGGGTAGCGCGACGATCCCCCCTTTGGTCGCGACGGCGCGGGCATGGACCGGCCATGCGACAGGATCGCGACCATTCTGCGCCGATGCCGGGATGCTTCAACCGTCACAAATAAAAAACTTATGGTTTTGTGCGTGCCAAATCGTCGGCCATGGCTGTCGGGTTGCGAAGCGGCCGCAAGTTGCTCTCGACGGGCCGCCCGCGTCAGCGTTGCCGTTATCCCGTCGAGCGCGGCGCCTGCCAGTCCTCGAGCAGCATCGCGAGAAGGCGGCCGGCGACGGGAGAAACAGGGGGATCGTGGCGTTGCACGATGCCGATGGTGCGTGACACCCGCGGCGCGACGATATCGACCGTGTGGATGATCGACTGGGCGGCGGGCGGTGCCGCAACCGAGGGGAGCACCGCGATCCCCAGCCCCGCCTCGACCAGTCCCAGCATGCCCGACAAATGCATGACCTCGTAGGTCCAGTCCAACCGCATGCCCCGCTGCCCCAAGGCGTTGTCGATTAACCTGCGATTGCTGCTTGTTTGTCCGATCACAATCAGACGCTCTCCGTCCAGTTCATCCCATCGGACCCGCTGGCGTGCCGCCAGCCTATGGTCGTGCCGGCAGGCAAGGACGAATGGATCCTCCAGCAGGGCGGTAAAGTCGAATGCGGCATCCGCAGCCCCAATGTAATTGATGCCGAAATCGGCCTCTCCGCGGGCGACCGCCTCCAATCCCTCGTTCGCACCTATATCGAGGATGCGGATACGGATGCGAGGATAGGCTTCGCTGAACCGCGCGACGGTCTTCGGGAGGAAGCGGAAGGCCACGCTGGGCACGGCGGCGACTGTGACCAATCCAGAGGTTCGCCTCCCCAGGTCGCGGATGGCCAGGACTGAGGATTCGAACTCCTCCACCAGTCTGCGTGCCTTCGGCAGAAAATCCCGCCCGACCGCGGTGAGGGCCACATGCCGCGTCGTGCGCTCAAACAGGCGGGCGCCGAGAGTCTCCTCCAGCCTCCGGATTCTGCGGCTCAACGCGGGCTGGGACAGGTTCAGCAATTCGGCCGCGCGGACAAAGCTGCCGAGGTCGGCCACCGTCACGAACGATTTGAGATCGAGCAGTTCCACGTTCATCGGCCCTGGACCATCATTATTTCATTACACGACATAATAGGCTCGATATTTGCATTTCACAAACAGTCGGCTCCTGGCCGACACTGTCCCTGGTAGCGCCACGCGAGGATCCGTGACGCGGAACAGGAGACGCAAGAAATGGGAACCTCGGCCAGGTGGGAGTTGCGCCGGCAAGCGGACGCGCAGACATGGGACGAACGAGAGCAGGCCGACCTGTTGATCTCATTCATCCAGATGCTCGCGGCTCGGGACGGCGGGATCATTGAAAATCTTCGAAATTTCCTCGCCGCGACCGCGGACGAGCAGAACCGGACGGGGCGGCAGAAGACTCGCCCGTGGGAATTCCGCCCCGATTAGAGACCGATGATGTCCTCGATCCCGGGAACCTCGTTTCCCTGGGCGCCGACCTCGCGGGTGTGGTGGACCAGATGGACGTGACCTCTCTTTTCGATGGCCCAGGCCACCAACTCGAAGACCTCCAGCACACAGGCCATCATGCTTTTGCCGACCAAGGGCGAAGGTCCAGCCCCCCCACGGGGGCTTGCTAGCGAACGCCAAGTGTTTGAAAGAGTGGCATGCCGAGCGTGATGAAGAAGCGCACTGGACGGCGTTGATTCCGTTGGATGGATGATGGCGTATCGATAGCAACGCATACTCACACGCGCCCGTCTCGACCGCCCTGGCTCGCATCGACATTGGTCGCAGCCGGAATGATCGCGGGCAGCATCCAAAATCTCCATATGGGTCACGGTTTCTCTGCCGTGACGGGTTGGCGGAAAACTCTCTCTCTCTCTCTCTCTCTCTCTCGCACCCGCCCCGTCACCCAAGCCCCGGCCGCCCGTTCCCTCTATTCTTCCGTCTGCAAGGCCGCCTCGTAGTCCTGGCCACCGTGAAAGACGCCAATGATCGATATCTTGTCGGCCATCACGCCATAGGCGATTGCCGGCGACGACGCTGCGATGGCGCGATAGAGCGCCACCAATTGTTCCTCGGCCTCGGGAGTAAAAACGACGGTGGCGGTCATGATCCTTTTCGTTGTTCCGCAGCCAGCCTCGCGCGCACCTGATCGATGGTCACCGCGCGGGAGGGATCGGCGAGCGCATCGTAAGCTGGCCCCACCTGATCTTTCAGCCAGCTCTCGACGGCGCGGTCGCGGGCCAGCAAGACACGCAATCCATCGCGGATCACTTCGCTTTCCGTGGCATATTCCCCCGCCGCGATCGACCAAAGCGGCGATGTCGCGCCCGCCATGCAGCACACGAACTATGACGAGTTCGGGTACTGGCGCCTCAGGTCTCGGCGTATAGTAGATCGCATAAGCGCCGTGGAACGTCACCCGTAGACCGGGCGCGAGTTGCTCCCGCGCCGTACCTGACTGCGGAAAGCGCAGCAAGGGTTCGAAGGCAGACTCGATCCCCTCGGTAAAACGCGTCGCAATCGGTTCGGAAGCTTCGAAGGCAATATAGGCCCAGAGTTCGGCAAGGTCGGCTTCCGCCGTCTCGGTTAAACGGAGGGCGAGCGGGACGCTAATAATTTTTTCCCCCGCTCAACGATGCGGTTCGCGTCGAAATCCTTCACTCGCCCATCGGCCAGGTCTGTCAAACCCTTATTGATGTCGGCCTGCAGAGAGGCCAATTCCTGCAGTTGCAGCGCCCGCTTCATCTTCCAATCCCGCAAGGCTTCGCGCACGACCTCGCTTGAGGAAGCATAATCGCCTCCCTCGACGGCACTCTTTACGATGGTCGCCATCTCGGACGGCAGGGTGATGGTCAGACGCTCGATTTCGGCCATGGCGGCCTCCGCAAAAAATTTATCTGCATACTTTATCATACTTATGGTGCGTTTCCACGAACGCAAGTTTCTACCAAATTCTGGAGGAATTTTCGGGGAGCAGGTCACGACGTCCCAGATCGCTAGCGGATGACCCAACCAATTGTCAATTCATGACCGGGCGAAGGGTCCTGCCCTTCTCCGTCTGCAAACAATTTAGACTGTCGCTATGGCCGAGAAGGCCCCCCGTCTGCCACCACTGATTCCGGGGGCTGGGCATGCTGCGCTCGTGAATGATGCCGGGGAGAAACTCAAAGCACCGGATCATGCCAATCCGGTACTATTCCGCCTGGGCCAGGCCAAATGTCTCAAAGCCGTAAAGGAACATCTTCAGCAAGTCAGCATCCGCGTCTTTCGTAAGTCGATACTCACCCATTCATCAGCCCACGCGCCTTGGCCATGTCTTGGGCCTGGGCGAATATCTCATCAACGGTCCGCGTACTTACGCCGCTGTCATGGGACGCGGCTAGTTTTTCGCGGAGTTGGCCCATTGTCAGTTCCTGTTCGCGGCGATCGCGGTCACGCCTCACGAGGTGGCGGACATAATCGCTGACGCTGACGTAGTCTCCTTGTTGAATTTGGGCCTCAATCCAGTCCTTCATCGGGTCTGGGTCATGGTTGGCATGGGCACCTCCTATCATCGCCAAGGCTACCCGAAATAAGCAAAAATCATAAAGTTTCTTATGAAGGTTTCAGCTTCGCCCCCTGTCCGCCCGACGATGCTACCCATGACACCTCTCCCTTGTCACTGGAACGGATTCGCATGTTGGAATCGAGGCGTCAACGGGGATTAATGCGGAGGCCGATTGTCCCGCATTCTGTCCCGCATTTTCGCTTGCGGGAGTAAATCACTCATAAGTGCTTGGAAAGTTTGGCGTCCCCAACGAGATTCGAACTCGTGTTACCGCCGTGAAAGGGCGATGTCCTAGGCCTCTAGACGATGGGGACGTACCGGAGGGACCGACTAGATAGCCTTGCTCGCGCTTAAAAGCAACGGCTTTTTGGCATGCAAATTCATAAATTTGCCGAAGGAGGAGTCGTCCGTTTTCGATGAAGCGCCGGAGTGCCGGCCGATCATCGGCGGAAGGGGCTTTTTGGGGCCTTCCTAGCCCATCAGCGGGGCGGCATCCTCGATGAAAAGCTGGACATTGGTGTTGCCCTGCCAATTGTCGATACGCAGGGTGCCGGCCAGATGAAGCGGTGTGCCGTCGTTGGCCAGCAGGGCATGGCCCAGGTCCGAATCGGCGGCGCGGAAGGCGATGGCCTTCAGGCGTCCGCCGCCGCGCCCCGTCACCTGGCAGGCAACATGCCCCATGCCGACGACGCGGGGCGCCACCACGCGGGCGCCGATGATGGCGAAACGGGGCTCGGCATTGCCGGACCCGAAGGGGCCCAGGCGCCGCAGGGTCTCGACCAGATCTAGCGTGGCGCCGCCGGCGTCCAGGGCACCGTCCAGCGGCAGCACAGGACGGATCGGCCCACTCATTTGCGCGGTCAGCCGCTCGGCCAGGAAGCGGCGCAAATCCTCAAGCCGGTCGCGGGCGACGGAAAAACCCGCCGCCATGGCATGCCCGCCCCCCTTCAGCAGAAGCCCGGCCTGGCGCGCCGCGATGATCGCCGAGCCGAGATCGAGCCCGGGCACCGAACGGCCCGACCCCTTGCCCTCCGCCCCATCCATGGCGATCACGCAGGCCGGCCGGTTATACCGTTCCTTCAGGCGACCGGCGATGATGCCGATCACCCCGGGATGCCACCCCTCGCCGTAAGCCACGACCAGCGGCCCCTCCGGCACCGAGCTTTCCACCTGCTCGATGGCGGCCAGCAGCACCTGGGCCTCGATCTCCTGGCGGTCCTTGTTATAGGAATCCAGGGATTGGGCCAGACGGGTGGCGTCGGCCGGATCGTCCGAGGTCAGCAGGCGCACGCCGAGGTCGGCCTGCCCCACCCGGCCGCCGGCATTGACCCGCGGCCCCAGGATATAGCCGACGTGATAGGCGTCGAGCCGCTCCCCCACCCCGGCGACGTCGGCCAGGGCGGCGATGCCGGGATTGGTTCGCCGGCTCATCACTTTCAGCCCCTGCGCGGCCAGGGCCCGGTTGACGCCGACCAGCGGCACCACATCGCAGATGGTGCCCAGGGCGACGATGTCCAGCCATTGCATGAGATCCGGCGGCCGGCGGCCGTTCTCGAACCAGCCAGTCTCACGCAACGTCTTGTGCACGGCGACGGCCAGCAGGAAGGCGACCCCAACGGCGGCCAGATGGCCGTGCGGACTGTCCTCGTCCAGGCGATTGGGATTGACCACGGCGAAGGCCCTGGGCATGGATGCCTCGGCCTCGTGATGATCGATGACGATGACGTCGAGGCCGGCCTCGCCCGCCTTGTCCAGGGCTTCAAAGGCGGTGATACCGCAATCGACGGTGGCCACCACCCGCACCCCCTCGGCCCGCATGGCCAAGAGGGCCGGGGCGTTGGGGCCATAGCCTTCGGTCATGCGATCGGGAATATGGACCCTGACCCCGGCTCCGACGGCGCTGAAAAACCGCGACAGCAGCGCCGACGAGGTCGCCCCGTCGACGTCGTAGTCACCGAAAATACCGATGGTCTCGCCGCCTCGCACCGCCTCGGCCAACCGGTCGGCGGCCTTGCGCATGTCGAGCAGATGAAAGGGATCGGGCAGCAGTTCGCGCAGCGTCGGATTGAGGAAGGAGGACGCCTGGTCCAGATCGATATGGCGGGCCGCCAGCACCCGCCCCACCACCTCGGGCAGATCGAGGCGCTGGCACATGGCCAGGGCCTGTCGCTCATCGACGGCCGAGACCTGCCAGCGCCGGCCGGTCAACGACCGTTCGACGCCGAGAAAAGCCTCACCGATCGTCACAACCTCGTCTTTTCCACCCGCCATGCTCCAAAAGGCTTCCTTCGCGTCCGCCAAAGCTCAAATGCCTATTCGCCAAAGACCTCGCCGAAATGGTCCAGTCGATGACGGGCCTCGATGCTGCGCAGGGTACCGGATTTGGCGCGGATGACGATGGAATGGGTGGTGGCGCCCCCCCGGAAACGATTGATGCCCCGCAACAAGGTGCCGTCGGTGATGCCCGTGGCGGCGAACATGATGTCGCCCTTCGCCATGTCCTCAAGCGCGTATTTTTTCGACGGATCGGTAATGCCGCGCCGACGGGCGCGGGCCCGCTCATCCTCGCTGCGCAACACCAGCCGCCCCTGCATCTGGCCGCCGACGCAGGCCAGCGCCGCGGCGGCCAACACCCCTTCGTGGGCCCCTCCGATACCCATATACATATCGACATTGCTGAGCGGTTGGGCGGTGGCGATGACGCCGGAGACGTCGCCGTCGGTGATCAGCATCACCCGGGCGCCGGCTTCCCTGATCTTGGCGATCAGGTCCTCGTGACGTGGCCGGTCGAGGATACAGATCAGGAGATCGGAAACGTCGAGCCCCCTGGCCTTGGCCAGGTTCCTCAGATTGACGACGGGGCTTTCATCCAGATCCACCACGCCCGGCGGCAGGTTCGGTCCGACGGCGATCTTTTCCATATAGACCGCCGGAGGACTGAGGAAGCTGCCCTTGGCGGCCAGCGCCACCACAGCCAGGGCGTTCTGGCCGCCCTTGGCGCAGATGGTCGCCCCTTCCAGGGGATCGAGCGCGATGTCGATGGGCGGACCGCTACGGTCGGACCCCACCTTCTCGCCGATATAGAGCATGTCGGTCTCGTCGGCCTCGCCCTCGCCGATGACGATGGTGCCATCGATCTGCAAAACGTTGAGCGCCGCCCGCATGGCCTTCATCGCCGCCTCGTCGGCCGAGCGCTCGTCGCCGCGCCCCACCTCCCGCGACGCGGCCAGAGCCGCGGCCTCGGTTACGCGCACCGCCTCAAGGGCAAGATTGCGATCGATGACGGCGACGCTCGATGCATCCGACATGAAGACGTCCCCCTACCCTGTCAAAAAGCCTCGATACGGATCAGATGAGGCGGCTCGACCACCGCCTCGATCGCCGCGATACGCTCGATGGCCCGCATCATGGCGCGCTCCAGCGTATCATGGACGGTCAGCACCACGGGCACCGTTTCGCCCGGAGCGCGGCCCCGCTGGATGATCGCCTCCATCGAAACCTCCTCGTCCCGGAGCGCGGCCGCGATATCGGCGAACACGCCCGGCCGGTCGAGAACGGTGAGACGAATATAGAAGGCGCCACGATGGTCCTCTATCGCCGCCGCCTTGAGAGGGGCCAGCAACTTGGCCGGCAGTCCGAAGGTCGGCGTGCGGCGCCCGGCGGCGATATCGAGGATATCGGAGACCACGGCGGAAGCCGTCGGAGTGGCCCCGGCCCCGCGTCCTTCGAACAGGGTGCGTCCGACGAAATCGCCCTCGGCCACCACGGCGTTGAACACCCCTTCGACACAGCCGATGGAAGACCGGATCGGCACCATGCAGGGATGAACCCGCTGCTCGATACCGCCGTCCGTCCGCCGGGCGATGCCCAGAAGCTTGATGCGATAGCCCAGTTCCTCGGCGGCACGGATATCGAAGGCCGAGACGTGACGAATGCCCTCGACATGCACCTTGGAGAAATCCACCACGGTGCCAAAGGCCAGGCTGGTCAGGATGGCCAGCTTGTGCGCCGTATCGATGCCATCGATGTCGAAGCTGGGATCGGCCTCCGCATAGCCCAGGGACTGGGCCTCGGCCAAAACGTCGCCGAACTCGCGGCCGGTCTCGCGCATGGTGGTGAGGATGTAATTGCAGGTCCCGTTCAGGATGCCGTAGACCTGCGACAGACGGTTGGCCGCCAGCCCCTCGCGCAGGGCCTTGATCACCGGTATGCCGCCGGCCACCGCCGCCTCGAAGCCGAAAGTGGCGTCCGACTGCTCGGCCAGTTCGGCCAAGGCGCGGCCATGGTGGGCGACCATCGCCTTGTTGGCGGTCACCACATTCTTCCCGCGCTGCAACGCGGCGGTCACCACGTCGAGGGCGATGCCGTTGGCGCCGCCGATCAGTTCCACCAGGACGTCGTAATCGGCGTCCCGGGCCATGACCCGCGCGTCACTGAAGAAGGGCACGCCATCGAGAGGCAGATTGGCGGGCTTGGCCAAGGCGGCACAGGCGACCAGGCGCAACCGGCGGCCCGTGCGGGCGGCCAGAAGATCGGCATGCTGACGCAACAGCGTCACCGTTCCACCGCCGACCGTGCCAAGGCCGGCGATCGCTATTTTCAAATCGTCCATCACGCACCGACCGCCTTCCGTTTTTCCGCATCCGCCAGGATCTTGTCCTGGGAACCGAGGAATTGCTTGATATTACGAACCGCCTGCCGGGTCCGGTGACGGTTCTCCACCAGGGCGATACGCACATGGCCATCGCCGTGCTCGCCGAAACCGATGCCGGGGGCCACCGCGACCTTGGCCTCGTGCAGCAGAAGCTTCGAGAATTCCAGCGACCCCAGATGGGCGAAGGCCGGCGGAATGGGAGCCCAGGCGAACATGGTGGCCGGCGGGCTGGGAACGGCCCAGCCGGCCGCATCCAACCCTTCGATCAGCACATCGCGCCGATCCTTGTAGAGCTTGCGGATCTCCTCGACACAGTCCTGCGGCCCGTTCAGCGCCGCGCTCGCTGCCACCTGGATCGGCGTGAAGGCACCGTAATCGAGATAGGATTTGATCCGCGACAAGGCATGGATCAGCGTCTTGTTGCCGGCGGCGAAACCGATACGCCAGCCGGGCATGTTGTAGGTCTTGGACATCGAGGTGAACTCGATGGCGACATCCTTGGCGCCCGGGATCTCCAGAATCGAGGGCGGCGGGGCGATGTCGAAATAGATCTCGGCATAGGCCAGGTCCGACAGGATATAGATGCCGTGGAAGCGGCAGAAGTCGACCACCTGGCCGTAGAAATCCAGATCGGCGATCAAGGCCGTCGGATTGGACGGATAATTGAGCACCAGGGCGACCGGCTTCGGCACCGAATGCTTGACCGCCCTTTTCAAGGCCGTCAGAAAATCGGCGTCGGGCTGCACCGGCACATGGCGGACGGAACCGCCGGCGATGATGAAGCCGTAAGGGTGGATCGGATAGCTGGGATTGGGCACCAGCAGAATGTCGCCGGGGCTGGTGATGGCGGAGGCCAGATTGGCCAACCCCTCCTTCGAGCCCAGGGTGACGATGCATTCGCTCTCCGGATCGAGATCGACGTTGAAGCGCCGCTCGTAATAACCGGCCAGGGCCTTGCGCAGGCCCGGAATGCCGCGCGACATCGAATAGCGGTGCGCCCGGGGATTGCGGGCGGCTTCCACCAGCTTGTCGACGATGTGCTGGGGCGTCGGCTGATCGGGATTACCCATGCCGAGATCGATGATGTCCTCGGCGGCGGCGCGGGCGCGCGCCTTCATCGCGTTCACTTCGGCGAAGACGTAGGGGGGAAGCCGCTTCAGTCGGTAAAATTCGCTTTCCATGGTCGCACACACCTATGGCAACGGGTGGGTGGGAAGAGACATTACGCTCCGTCGACGATCGTCAACCCGCCACGCGTTCCAGCTTTAAGGGGACGGAACATCACGACCGCTCGACGACGGGTGGAGCGGTGTCATGTGGTGATCTTTAGCCCGACGAGACTCAATAGTCGATATAGATCTCGGTCGATTCGCCATTCGAAGCCGACGCGGCTCCGGTGGACGGGACAGCCCCCGCATAGATCTTGCGGGCGGGAATGCCCAGCTTGATCAACTCGCGGGCGATGGCGGCGGCCCGGCCGCCGGCCAGTTGCCGGTTGGCGAGAAGGTTCGCCTTGGCGTCGATGTCCAGCCGGGGGCTGGCCGAACGCCCGAGAACGCGAATGGAACCGCCCTTTTCCCGATAGAGCGCCACCACGTCCCGAAGATGCGCGATCTCGGCCGCCGACAATTCCGCCGTGCCTTCGCCGAACCGCACGGCCGCCACCTGGAAGGATGCGGCGCTGCGCGTCCCGTCGAAGGCGTCGAGCGGACGTGCCCCGCCATTGTCGTGGGACAGGGTGCGGCGGTATTCGGCCGGCGATAACAGCACGGTGGCCGGAGCGGCCTCGGCGGCGGGCGCCAGCGGCTTGGCGGCGGGCGCGGTCAAGGCCGAGGGAGAGGAAGTGGTTCCCGAGGAAAACTCGGCGAGACGACGGCGATAGACCTCGTCCACCGAGGCGGGAGCCGGTTCCGCCACCGGCGACGGCGCCGTTACGGCGGCGGGAGCCGCGACCTTGGCCTCGGATACCGGAGCCGTCGAAGCGGGAGCCGGCGCGACAACGGCCGTGGCCGTGGCCGAAGAGGCCTGCTCGACCGCCGCCGGGGCGGGAGCGGGAGCCGCAGATGCGGTCTGTGCCGGAGCCGAAGCGGCAACGGTGGAGGGGGGAAGCTTGGGCGGCGGCGGAGGCGGCGTATCGTCGACGACGACGTCCGGCTTGGCCGGCACCACCGCGGCGGCGGACGCCGCCTCCGGCTGTGCCACGGCGCTCTGCTCCCGCATCGAAGCGACGGTGGGAGCCGGGGCCGTGGCGGAGGTGGCCGGTGCCGTGACGGCTGGCGCGGCGGAGACTGGCGCAGTCTCCGCCGCCGGAGCCTGGGTCACCGACGGCTTGACGAACACCGGAGAGGTCACCGGTGAAACGGCGGGTGTCTGCGCGGAGACGTCGTCCTTCGGAGCGACGGCCGACTCGATCCCCAGGGGCCGGGTCGGGTTCCCCTCGCGGCGCAGGACGTCCTGGGTGTATTTGGCGTTCGAATGGTCCGCGGCCAATCCCTTGGTGAGGTCGGAGCGTTCCTTGGTCGTCGCGACGTCCGGACGCTTGTCGTTCCGAATCTTCGGGAAACCGCTGTCGTCCGGGGGATTTTCCTTGGCGGAGGTTGATTGGTCGGAGCTTCCGAACCAGTCGAGAGGGTTGAGAGCGCTGCCCACCGATGAACAGCCGGCCAGGAGGATCGTCGAGAGCAAAACGCTGCTAGCGGCCAGATTGGGCCCCCGGAAAACCTGGCGTCGTTCCTTTTTGACCTCACACATAGTCTAACGGATGCTCCCAGCGTTTCAAAATTGTTCTAATGGCGACTTTCTTCAGCAAACGGACATTTAACAATTCCTGGATTGAAAGTATATAGTAGTAACGAGGAAATGTGCCGAAACGCGGCTGTCCGCCTCGTGCCAAGATCTGCCATCTCGCTACCGAACCGAAGATTCAAACCCGAGCCGGCAAGAGGCTCTCACGGTGAATAAGGTAACGGCGACATGAACGAACAAAACAAGATCGAAAACAATCCCATCGATACCGCCGAACTGTCGAAGGCCATGACCAACATCGCCGAACGAAGCCAGCGCATCGTCAGCGATTTCCTGGCCCGCCAGGCCGGAGGTGGAGCATTCGCCGGATTTGGCGACCCCCTGCACATCGGCGACGCCTTCCTGGAAATGACGGGTAAGCTGATGGCCGACCCGGCCAAGCTGGTCGAAGCGCAGATCGGCCTTTGGCAGGACTATCTGCATCTTTGGCAGGTGACGACGCGGCGCATGCTGGGCGAAAGCGCCGAGCCGGTGGCCGAGCCGGACAAGGGCGACCGCCGCTTCAAGGACGATATGTGGCAGGATAACGAAGTCTTCGACTTCATCAAGCAATCCTACCTTCTGACGGCACGCTGGGTGCAGGGCGTGGTCCACAATGTCGAGGGACTGGACGACCATACCGCGAAGAAGGTGGACTTCTACACGCGCCAGTTCGTCGACGCCCTGGCGCCGTCGAATTTCGTGGCGACCAATCCCGAGGTGTTGCGCAGCACCATCGAAAGCGGTGGCGAAAACCTGCTGAAGGGATTGAACCATCTTCTGGAGGATCTGGAGCGCGGAAAGGGCAAGCTGTCCATCCGCATGACCGATCTCGATGCCTTCAAGATCGGCGAAAACATCGCCACTACGCCGGGCAAGGTGGTTTATCAGAATGACCTGATCCAGCTCGTGCAATACAACCCGACGACCGAGACGGTGGCCAAGGCGCCATTGATGATCATTCCGCCGTGGATCAATAAATATTACATCCTCGACTTGCGGCCGAAGAACTCGTTCATCCGCTTCGCCGTCGAGCAGGGGCACACGGTCTTCGTTCTTTCCTGGGTCAACCCCGGTCCCGAACTGGCCGCGAAATCCTTCGAGGATTACATGGTCGAAGGCCCCCTGGCGGCGCTTGAGCAGATCGAAAAGGCCACCGGGGAACGCCGCGTCAACGTCATCGGCTATTGCCTGGGCGGCACCCTCCTCGCCTCGACCCTGGCCTATATGACGGCCCACGGCGACGACCGGGTGATATCGGCCACCTATTTCACCACCATGACCGACTTCGCCGAGGCCGGCGAGCTTTCGGTCTTTATCGACGAGGCGCAACTCCAGTTCCTCGAAGAAAAGATGCGGGAGAAAGGCTATCTCGACGGCGCCGAGATGGCGAACACCTTCAACATGCTGCGCGCCAACGATCTGATCTGGTCGTTCGTGGTGAACAACTATCTGCTGGGCAAGGAGCCCTTCCCCTTCGATCTGCTTTACTGGAATTCCGATTCGACGCGCATGCCGGCCACCATGCACAGCTTCTATCTCAGGAAGATGTACCAGGAAAATCTTCTCGTCGTGCCGGGCGGCATCACCTTGAAGGGCACGCCGATCGACCTTCGGACCATCAAGGTGCCGAGCTATCTGATTTCGACCCGCGAAGACCATATCGCGCCGTGGAAGAGCACCTATGCCGCCACGCAGCTCTATTCCGGACCGATCCGGTTCGTCCTTTCGGCCTCGGGCCACATCGCCGGCATCGTCAATCCGCCGGAGGCGCACAAATACTGCTACTGGACCAACAGCCGCAAACCGAAGGACCCCGAGGCCTGGCTGGGCAAAGCCGAACAGTTCGACGGCTCCTGGTGGCCTGATTGGCAAAAATGGATCTCGAAATTCGCCGGCGGCGAGGTTCCGGCGCGCACGCCGGGCGATGGCGGATTGAAAGCCATCGAGGACGCTCCGGGATCCTACGTCAAGGCCAAGCTCTCTTAAATTGCGGCACACCGGCACGGAAGGCCGGCGCCACGGAAAACGTCAAAACTTCAGTGGCACCGGCCTCCGTGCCGGTGTCGTCGTCTTTCCGCCGCCCCTTCCGTCCCTACACCCGTTGCGATTCGACGATGTAGTTCCAGGCCAGTTCGGCGTAATGGGTGGCCGAGGCCGCGAAATTGGCCACTTCCGCCTCCGTCAGGGGGCGCAGGAGCCTGGCCGGGCTGCCGGCCCACAACTCGCCTTTCCTCACGATCTTTCCGGGCGTGACGAGCGCGCCGGCGGCAACCATGGCGCCGCTTTCGACGACGGCGCCATCCATGACGGTCGCCCCCATGCCGACGAAGCTGTCATCCTCCAGCGTGCAGCCATGCAGGATGGCGGCATGTCCGACGGTCACGTTCGAACCGATGGTGCAGGCGAACCGCTCCCGCGTCACATGGACGATCGTGCCGTCCTGAATGTTGGTGCGCTCCCCCACGCGGATGTGATGCACGTCCCCCCGCAACACGCAGCCATACCAGATGCTGCTTTGGGCACTGACGACCACGTCACCGGTGATCACCGCGTTCTGCGCGATGAAGGCGTCGGGAGCGATGGAGGGGCGGACGCCCTTGTAGGGAAGAATCAAGGCCGGCAAGGGTTTCTCCGTCTTTAAAGGTTTGCGGCCCCGGCCTCAGCCGAGGGCGTTGTGGATGAGATAATGGGCGATGTCGAGCGGTTTGATCTTGATCGCCTTCGGATCGAAGCCGTCGAGCGCCTTCTTCACCAGAATATGGTTCTCGACATGTTCGAGCTTCACCTTGAAAACGCCGGTCTGGCCTTTCAGCTTGGGATAAAGCGCGGGATCGACCATCTTTTCCTTGCGCGCCACCCGCTCGATCAGCATCTCCTCCGAGGCCTCGGCGGCCTCGTCCTTGGCGACCAGGCTCCAGTCGGCGAGGCCGCAGAACCCCGCCTTGATCAACTGCTGGGCCTCCTCCGCGGTGGCGGCAAGACCCAGCTTGAAAAGATTTTTCCCCAACCCGACGTCAGCCCCCCACTTTCCGAGAGTGACGCTGCGTGCGACATAGACGATGCTCAAAACTGCCTCCGGTGCGTAACGCTCCGATCCCCCGGATGGCATAGCATAGGCGACCCCCAACGGTCCATGTCGGGCGGTGCCGCCAAATTAAATTGCATTCTAATGCGTTTTCCCTATCGCCATATTCGATAAAACCGATTAGGGTTTTCGACATGCGGATATTGACACCCCATCTGCGGCACACTTTTTCAGCCGCTCTGGTCGCTGCCAGCGTCCTCCTCGCTGCCGGGACTGCCCACGCCGAAAGCCTCAACTGCGTTCAGTTCGTGCAACAGAATACGTCTCTCGGCCTGCACGGCGACGCCTATCGTTGGTGGGATGCCGCCAATGGCCAGTATGGCCGCGGCAACCAGCCGAAAAGCGGCGCCGTCATCGTCTTTTCGAAAACCGGTATCCTTCCTCATGGTCACGTCGCCGTGGTTCGCCATCAGGCCGATAAACGGACCATCATCGTCGACCATGCCAACTGGTCGCCGATCAATGGGCGTCGGGGACAGGTCGAAAAGGCCGTGAAGATCATCGACGTGTCGAAGCACAATGACTGGAGCCGCGTCCGCGTGTGGTACGAACCGACCGCAGAGATCGGCCAGACGGTCTATCCGGTAAAGGGCTTCGTCTATCCCGCGCGCGCCCATCCACACGGACGCTGAGGCCGTGGCCAAGCACGGCGGATGCGTGTGCTAAGGCCAGTGCCTGAAAAGCAAGCCGGAGCGTGATGCCGACTTAAGGCATCACGATCTTGTTCGCTGAGGATTCCGGCGGCATTTTTCCATGCCCTCCTCCCGGAAACAGCGACGTTCAGTCGCAAGCCCCTGCTCATGGGAAACAAACGGCTTCGTCGGGGTCGTCATGTTCGGGATCACCCAAGCCGATATTGCCCGATCAAATATAACATAAATTTTACGTTTAAATAAAAAATTTGACCGCCATTCGTGTGGATATTATATTTTTTATATAGAATTAATGTTATTTCATAATTTTAACTTTAGAAATAAGTAGTTAGTGGCCCATCCCTCGTACGCTGAGGCCTGCTTCAGCATCCGACCACAAGCGTCAAGACTCGCCGATCGCCTCGTCTCCGCATGGAAAGGTAGCGAGATGGTACCGTCAACCACGCCCCCGGCCACTTTTTTGCATTCCTCTTTCCGGGAAACAGGGGCGAGTCATGTCGGATTTCCAGGATTTCCTCGCTAATCTGTATGCACGACACAGTCACGCCTTTCGCCGTTTGGTATCAAGCCGGCTTTTAGTGGAGGCCGACGCTGAAGACGTCGTGCAAGACGCCTTTGTTCGGATCCTGGCAATGGACTGCAACATCCCCATCGCCTCCCCTGTGGGATTGTTGGCGCGCATTGTGTCCAATATAGTAACCGACCGCTATCGTGCGGATAAGGTACGCGGTCGCCACGTAGAATACGACTGCGAATGGGAAACGGTGGCGACGAAAGACGCCAATCCTGAAGAAAACACCGAGGCATATCAACTTTGCCGTCTGCTGCAACAGACAATCGAGAATCTTCCCCATCGCTGCCGCGAGGTCTTTGTTCTGCATCGATTTGACGGCCTCAGCCACGAAGAGATTGCGAAGCGGCTGGGCGTGTCCAGAAATATGGTGGAGAAGCATATCATCAGGGCGCTCGTGGATTTGCGCAAATGCTACGATGCCTTTGACCAAGTCGTTGACAAATGAAGCTTCTCTCGCGCTTGATCGAACGCCTGAACATCGTGGTCCAAGCCGGACGCTCAGAAACCAAACACCCGGTATGGACCGCCGATTAATTGAATTAGTGCATGAGAATTCGTCGGATGCTCATGCACCAGAAGCGAGGCCGCAATGACGGAGAGCGCGAAAAAAGACAACGACCCGCGTTCGCCTGAAGAGCAGGCGGTTGATTGGCATGTTCGGTTGCGCTCCGGAAATACCAAGGAGTTCAATCAAAACGCTTTCGAAGAATGGTGTCGACAAGATCCGGAAAATCGTCGGGAATTCGAGAAAACCGAGGCGGTTTGGCATGCGGTGGAGCGCTTGCGACCGATCTATGGACAAAGACAGCGGCGCAGTTGGGCACGGACTCACTGGATCGGCTTAACCGCCGCCGCCCTGGCCGCCGCCTTCACCGCATGGATTCTTGTTTCGGACGATCCTTGGCCGACACTTACACCGACATCGTTCGCGACGGACAAGGCTGACCACCGAGATGTCACCCTCAGGGACGGCACGATCATCCATTTGAATGCCGACACGCTCGTCGTGACCGAGACAAGCCTATGGAAGCGCCGCTATCGTCTCGAACGGGGCGAAGCGATATTCGAGGTTGCGCACAACAGCTTGCGTCCATTTGAGGTTACAGTGGACAAAGCGATCATCCGCGACCTTGGCACACGCTTCGATATCCGACGAGAGAACCAAGGCGCCCGTCTTTCCGTGTTCGAAGGTTCAGTTGAACTGAACATTTCCGACGGCCAGCAAAACCGTGAAATTCATGAGGGTCAGGCCGTCCATTTTGGTCCCGGCACTATTTCGCAAACCACTCCCATGGCAGAACAAGCATTGACAGCTTGGCGAAACGGTCGGTTTACCTTTGCCGACTCTCCGCTTGAAGATGCCGTCGTCCAGCTAAATCGCTATCGACAAAATCGCATCGTCATCCGCGATGCCGCCATTGCCAAGTTACGCATCAGCGGAGTTTTCGACACCAACAACACTGACGGGATCCTGCAGGCGCTGGAACTGGCTCTTCCCGTTGTCGTTCAACACGACCCAACCAATGGACAAGTCCTCCTTTTGGCAAAGTCCACCACCGTCCAACCGAAGCCTTAGCATTGCCCGCAGCCTTGCGGCATCGACGCAGTATCCGTTGGGGACCGTTACCTCCTCCTGCCCAAAAATTGAAAAATGTCCATCCCGACGTCAGGGAGGGAATGAACTCGCTCGTCTATGGTTCAGGTGGCGCCTTCCTGCCGCCGGTTTGCAACACCATAGGGGGATTACCGGATGTCGGTGGATGTTAAAACAGCAGGCAGAATCAAACGGCGCAAAATATTTATATTCTACGTCCTGCTGGCAAGTCTGGCCACGGGATCAAGGCCGAGTCAGGGGTGGGCGGAAGACGTGAGCACCGACACGCCCCCCCCAGACGCGGCATCAGCCTCCAATATCGAAGACGTCGTGGTGACTGCTCGGCGACGCGAGGAAAAAGCGCAGGATGTGCCGATTCCCATGACCGTGCTGGGTGGCGACGCATTGACGGCGACCGGCACGTTCCGGATCGAGGATATAGCTCGACAGCTTCCTAGCACCAATGTGACGGTGAACAACCCCCGGCAGAGCAGCATAGCCATCCGCGGCATCGGCAATAATCCGGCCAGCGACGGGCTTCAAACCGCCGTCGGTGTTTTCCTGGACGGCGTCTATCTGGGGCGGCCGGGCATGGCGGTATTCGACCTGACCGATCTTGATCAGCTGGAAGTGCTGCGCGGTCCGCAAGGAACGCTGTTCGGCAAGAACACCACTGCCGGCGCACTGAACATCACCACCAAAAAACCCAGTTTCACCGCCGGGGGATCGGTCGAAACGACGTTTGGCAATATCGGCGATCGTGAAGTCAAGGCCAGCATCACCGGACCGCTGGACGACAACCAGGCCGTCCGCCTCAGCGTCTATGACACTTCCCGCGACGGACTGCTGCATAGTGTCGCCACGGGCAAGGACTATGATGATCGCACCCGTTATGGCGCACGAGGACAGTGGTTGGCCAATATCGGGGATAATCTGACGCTGCGATTTATCGCTGAATACAACAATGAGGGCGATCGACAAGGCCCCACTGCCCCCTATAAGGAAATCAATGGGGCCGCCATATGGGCACAATACGCCAGATACAAAATAGATGCTGCCGCCCTAGGCCTAAATATCAGCACACCATCTCAAGGACATAACATTTATGGCACAGATATCTATATCAACGACCAACAGTATATGAAGGTGGTGCAGGGGGGCACCACCTTGCTGACCGACTATGATCTCGGCAACGGCTTCTCGCTGGCCTCGGTCACCGGCTTTCGCAGCTGGGATTTCTATCCGATGAACGACAGCGACCAAACCAGCATGTCAATCGTACCGTCTGGCGGCGTCAACAATCGTGACAAGCAGTTCAGCCAGGAACTGCGGATATCGTCACCCACCGGTGGTCCGGTCGACTATACCACGGGCCTTTACTATTTCCTCCAGCGGCAACGGACACACGGATTTTCATATTACGGCAGCAACGCCACCCTCATTGCGGATTATCTGGGCAGCTACAACTACGCGACGGGCGTTTTTACTCCAGCCACGGCCAAAGCCGCCAGCTATGTCAACAAAGATATCACCACGGATTCGCGCCTGGGCACCAGCAGCGCGGCGGCTTTCGGCCAGGCCAATTGGCATCTTACCGACCAACTGACGCTGACCGGCGGGCTCAGAAACACTTACGAGAACAACAACATCTCCCTCTGGCGCAATCTGGACAATACCGCCGCCGCGACTGCGGGCAATCCGAACTATCAGTCGGTCAACTATTCCAAGGTCGACAACAATTTGAGTGGCACCTTCGCACTCACCTACAAGCTGAACGACAATATCAGCCCTTACATGTCCTTCAGCCATGGCGCCAAGGCCGGTGCAATGAACAATTCACCACCAACCGGCAGCCTCATCACCCCGAACGTTGTCATCGTGCGGCCCGAGAAGATCAATGATGGAGAGTTCGGCTTCAAAAGTCAGGCGTTGGGTCACAGGCTGACCTTCGATGCTGATGCCTTTTACTCCTTGGTACAGGATTATCAGGCCAACAGCACAACGGTTGATCCGGCGACCGGATTAAACACAACCACCTTGCGGAATACGGGCTGGGTACAGAGCAAGGGCGTTGAGATCGATAGTGCCTACGCACTCGGCAAGGGACTAACAGTAAGATTCAACAGTTCTTACAACCAGGTGACCTATCGCTCCTTCCGCAACGGCTCTTGCGCCGCCGAATATAAGACATCCGCCGCCTATTGCGACCTGACCGGCCGCCCGGTGGCCGGCGCGCCCAAGTGGATCAGCGCCCTGGACACCCGTTACGAGAGATCTGTCGCCGACGGATGGATCGGCTACATCGAAGCCCAATACAATTATAAATCGTCATTCTTCGGCCCTTGGGTCCAGGACGATTCGGCCTTCAGCAAGGTCAAGGGGGTCGGCCTGACCAACCTGTGGATCGGCTCCAAGCTGCTTAATAACCAACTCGACGTTGCCCTCTGGGTCCGCAACATCTTCGACAAGCGCTATGTACTCTACACCAACGGCGGCACCAGTGGCGCTTACACCGCCTATCCCGGAGATCCCATTGCCTTTGGCGCAACCGCCCGAGTGACGTTTTAGTTCATAGCTGGCGATGGAAGTACTGGAAGCGACACCATCCATCGCCAGCAAGAGCGCCCCGAAAAAGAACATCCTATGGAAGGACCGAATGTCGGAGGAGGATGAACCTTTTGGTAGAGCGAAATGGCGGCAGATGGCGTCACTCTGCGCCCTGGCATTCTTCTTGGCTGCCGAGTTGGAGCCGCGCCAGGGATGGGCGGAAGCCACCGCTGTCAAACTCGATATCGCCGCCCAAGATCTCGGCTCGGCTATGGAGGCCTTTGCCAAACAGACCAAAGCTCAGATTCTGTTTCCTTCCCAGATCGTCAATGGCCTGAGAACAAATGGAATATCGGGAATTTACACACCAGCCGCGGCTTTGCGCCAATTGCTGAATGGAACCGGCCTGACGATCATCCCCAACGGAGAAAACAACTTCATCCTGACAGCCGAGACATCGGGGAAGCAATCCCTCCCGGCATCCTCATCGACATCCAACATTGAGCAGGCCGAGGACGTCGTGGTGACCGCTCGGCGGCGCGAGGAAAAAGCGCAGGATGTGCCGATTCCCATGACCGTGCTGGGTGGCGACGCATTGACGGCGACCGACACGGTCCGAATCGAAGATATCGCCCAGCGGCTTCCCAGCACCAATGTGACGGTAAGCAATCCCCGGCAAAGCAGCATAGCCATCCGCGGCATCGGCAATAATCCGGCCAATGACGGCTTACAGCCCAGCGTCGGCGTTTTCCTGGACGGAGTCTATCTGGGGCGGCCGGGCATGGCGGTATTCGACCTGACCGATCTTGATCAGCTGGAAGTGCTGCGCGGTCCGCAAGGAACGCTGTTCGGCAAGAACACCACTGCCGGCGCACTGAACATCACCACCAAAAAACCCAGTTTCACCGCCGGGGGATCGGTCGAAACGACGTTTGGCAATATCGGCGATCGTGAAGTCAAGGCCAGCATCACCGGGCCGCTGGACGACAACCAGGCCGTCCGCCTCAGCGTCTATGACACCTCCCGCGACGGACTGCTGCATAGTGTCGCCACGGGCAAGGACTATGATGATCGCGCCCGTTATGGCGCACGAGGACAATGGCTGGCCAATATCAGGGACAATCTGACGCTGCGATTTATCGCTGAATACAACAATGAGGGCGATCGACAAGGTGTCTCGGCGCCTTATAAGGAAATAAATGGCGCCGGCGTCTGGGCTCAGAATGCCAGATACCAGGCGGATGCTGCCGCCCTGGGCCTCAACAGCCGAACCTTGTATCAAGGGCATAGCATCTACGGCACCGATGTCTATATCAACGACCAGCAATATATGAAGGTGGTCCAAAGCGGCATCTCGTTGCTGACCGACTATGATCTCGGCAACGGCTTCTCGCTGGCCTCGATCACCGGTTTTCGCAACTGGAATTTCTATCCGCTGAACGACAGCGACGGCTCAACCCTGTCGCTCCAACCGGAAGCTGGCGGGATTAACCACGACAAGCAATTCAGCCAGGAATTACGAGTATCGACCCCCACCGGCGGCCCTATCGATTACACGGCTGGACTTTATTATTTTCGACAGCAGGAACGCGTCCATATTTTTAATGTTTACGGCAGTTACCTCACCCTGCTGGAGGACTTTCTGGGCAGCTACAACTACGCGACGGGAATATTCACCCCCGCCACACCGGCAACGGCCAGCAGCTATCTGAACAAAACCGTAACGACGGACTCACGCCTGGGCACCAACAGCGCGGCGGCTTTCGGCCAGGCCAATTGGCACCTTACCGACCAACTGACACTGACCGGCGGGCTCAGGAATACTTATGAGAACAACAACATCTCCCTCTGGAGGAATCTGGGAAATACCGCCGCCGCCACCGCGGGCAATCCGAACTATCAGTCGGTGAACTATTCCAAGGTCGACAACAATTTGAGCGGTACCCTCGCACTCACCTACAAGCTGAACGACAATATCAGCCCCTACATGTCCTTCAGCCATGGCGCCAAGGCCGGTGCGATGAACAGCCAGCCGGCGACCGGCAACCCCCTCACGCCGACGTCTATCATCGTCAGACCGGAAAAAATCAACGACGCGGAATTGGGTTTCAAAAGCCGATTACTCAACCGTCGACTGACTTTCAACACCAATGCCTTCTACAACCTGGTTCAGGATTATCAGGCCAGCGGCACGGTGATTGATCCGGCGACCGGACGCAACACCCAGACACTGCTCAACACCGGCTGGGTACAGAGCAAGGGCGTTGAGATCGATAGTGCCTACGCACTCGGCAAGGGACTAACAGTAAGATTCAACAGTTCTTACAACCAGGTGACCTATCGCTCCTTCCGCAACGGCTCTTGCGCCGCCGAATATAAGACATCCGCCGCCTATTGCGACCTGACCGGCCGCCCGGTGGCCGGCGCGCCCAAGTGGATCAGCGCCCTGGACACCCGTTACGAGAGATCTGTCGCCGACGGATGGATCGGCTACATCGAAGCCCAATACAATTATAAATCGTCATTCTTCGGCCCTTGGGTCCAGGACGATTCGGCCTTCAGCAAGGTCAAGGGGGTCGGCCTGACCAACCTGTGGATCGGCACCAAGCTGCTTAATGATCAACTCGATATTGCCCTCTGGGTCCGCAACATCTTCGACAAGCGCTATGTGCTTTTCACCAACGGCGGCACCAATGGCGCTTATACCGCCTATCCCGGAGATCCCATTGCCGTTGGGATGACGACACGGGTGACATTCTAGATTGGCCGTCCGGTCCTTGCGTAAGGCGTCACCACGAATGAACCATGCCATAGGAATTCCGCATATGGCGCAGGAGGTCTAAAGATGTCGGCTACGGATATGTTGCGCAGAACATTTCTCCTCAGCACGCTTGCCCTCAGCTCGAGTGTCGCGCTGGGCTCCCCCAGGCCAAGTGCGCGCCGTCCAAACATTATTTTCATCCTCGCCGATGATATGGGTTACGGCGATGCGAGCGCTTACGGACAGCTCAAGATCCATACGCCCAACATCGACCGTTTGGCCAAAGAGGGAGTGCGCTTCACGCAAGGATATGCAGGTGCGCCCGTCTGTGCGCCATCGCGATGCGCCTTGATGACGGGGATGCACACGGGGCACTGCCGAGTGCGGGACAATTTCGCCTTGTCGGCGGGGCATGTCGGACACAAGAACACAGAGGAAATCCGACGGGCCAGCCTGACGTCCGAAGATCACACCGTCGCGGAATATCTCAGGACCGCCGGGTACCATACCGGCCTGATGGGTAAATGGCATCTCGATGGCTACGACCCGGATGCGATTCCCAATAAACTCGGCTTCGACGAGTTCAGAGGCTGGCTTACTCAGATTGGCTCGACGCAAGGCTACTGGCCCGAGAAGCGCGCCGACAACGATCGCCTCATCGACATTCCCGAGAATGCCAACGGTCGGCATGGCCGCTACGACACCACAATGATCACGGAAGATGCCATCGACTTCATCACCCGCAACAAAGCGCAGCAGTTCTTCCTCTATGTGGCCTATGACAGCCCGCACAGCCCTTATACCGCTCCGGATTTTGGCCCCTACGCCAATCATCCGACCTGGGCCGACGACGAGAAAACCTATGCGTCGATGATCTATTACATGGACCGCGGCATCGGTCAGATCCTAGACACCATCAAGCAATCCAATCTCGACGGTGAAACGGTCATCTTTTTTGCTTCGGATAACGGCCCCCGCTCCGAACCGACGGCCCAACAAACCCGCGTGGTCGACTTCTTCGATTCCAATGGCGGCCTGACCGGCTATAAGCGGGACATGTACGAAGGAGGCATCCGCGACCCCTGGGTCGCCCGCTGGCCCGGACATATACCGGCTGGTACGGTCAGCGAGGTCCCCGTCTACTTCCCCGACTTTTTACCGACCGCGCTCGATCTGGCTGGCGCCCCGACACCGCAGTCGGACGGCGTCAGCTTGCTGCCATTTCTTCTTTCCCCCCAACGAAGAGCCAATGGTCGCGTGCTATATTGGGAGTTTTACGAACCGGAATTCCGCCAGGCGGTACGCTGGGGAAAATGGAAGGCCGTGCGCCTGACGCGGGGCGGCCCGTTGGAACTTTATGATGTTTCGGTCGACCCATGGGAAAGCAAAGATATCGCCACCAGACATCCCGACATCGTCGCGGAAATCGAACAAGCGATGGCTCGGGAACATGTCGCGTCGCCTGAATATCCTGACCCCTTGTGAGTTTCCGGAAAAACGAAATGACCGCCGAACGCCCGCACAAATCCTGGGGCCGCAGTACCCAAGCATTTCATGTCATGGCGAAACCGAGCGGCCCCGAGTGCAATCTGGGCTGCCAATACTGCTTCTATCTGGAAAAAGAAGCTTTGTTCCCGGTAGGGGAGTCCCGCCGGATGTCTCCCGATACACTGGAGGCTTACATCCGCAATTATATCGATTCACATCCTACGGGACAGCCCGTGACCTTTGCCTGGCAAGGTGGAGAACCCACCCTTCTGGGCTTGGACTTCTACAAACGCGCTGTCGCACTGCAACAGCATTACGCCCATGGCGGACTCATCCAAAACGCCTTCCAGACCAACGGAACGCTGCTCAATGACGACTGGTGCGATTTCTTCGCCGAGAACGGTTTCCTTATCGGACTCAGCCTCGACGGCCCCGCTCATATTCATGACCGCTATCGCGTCAACCGATCCGGCGCACCGACCCACTCAAAAGTCATGCGCGCCTTGCGCACCCTGCAACGCCACGATGTCGATTTCAACATACTGGCCTGCGTCAACAATCTGTCATCCCGTTCGCCTCTGGAAATTTATCGGTTTTTCCGGGATGAGGGAACCAAGGTCATCCAATTCATTCCGATCATCGAGCGGACGTCGGCAGGCGATTATCGACGACAAGGCTTCACCTTGGAAGGTCCCATGAACAATAAGGGGATCTCCGACACCCAGCCGACAGTTACCGACTGGAGTGTCGAACCGGCTCGCTGGGGCAGTTTTCTCACTACAATTTTCGACGAATGGATCGCCACGGACGTCGGAGACATGTTCATCATGAATTTCGAATGGTCTCTGGCGGCTTTCATGAACCGCCGCGGAGTTATTTGCGTTCATCAAGAAAATTGCGGGCGTGCCGTGGTCGCCGAGCACAATGGCGACGTCTATTCCTGCGATCACTTCACCTATCCTGACTATCGCCTCGGCAACCTCATGGAGGCCAGTTTTACGGAAATACTCGATTCTGATAAGCAGAAAATTTTTGGATCAAATAAATCAAGAGCGCTTCCGAACAAATGTCATCAGTGCCAATATCGACGCGGATGCTGGGGGGGCTGCCCAAAACATCGTTTCATAAAAACAGAAGATGGAGAATATGGCCTAAATTATTTATGCTCTGGATATTTTAACTACTTTCAACATATCACACCTTATCTAAGCACTTTAAGAGAGCTGATCACGGCCCATCGGCCCGCTCGCGACATCATGGATATGACGCTCCCCATCGATGGCGGGTCGCAGCGGTAATGACCAACGCGCCGAAAGCAAAAACGGTGGGCTTGCGGATCACCGCAGCCCACCGTTTCTTTTTCCGAAATGAGACCATCCGGCCTTGCGCTAATACCAAGTCTCGATGAGGATGACTCTTCGAGACTTGGTATAACGTCTTTTCCCGTGGGACTAGACCGCACTCGAGAAAGCGGCCT
Organism: Telmatospirillum siberiense; assembly: GCF_002845745.1. Lineage (GTDB taxonomy): Bacteria > Pseudomonadota > Alphaproteobacteria > Rhodospirillales > Magnetospirillaceae > Telmatospirillum > Telmatospirillum siberiense. Next base: position 98,681 of record NZ_PIUM01000024.1, read on the forward strand.
CCACAGTTTTGCGGGACGGCCCCCGCATCAGCAGTTCCTTCCACTTCCGCAAGGAGGCGCCCAGAATGACGACGCCCAGGATCAGCATGACGATCGAGATACCGGCGTTGAACAGGTTGTAGCCCTTCGCCGCCTTGTTGAGATAGACGTTGGCGATCATCCAGTATCCCGCGTAATTCACCGTCACATACAGATAGGCGAGCGGGATCAGGCAGGTCAGCATGTAGCGGCGCTTGGTCGACAGCCGCAGGATCATGGTCGCCCCGATGGCCAGGCCGATGGCCGCCATCAACTGGTTGGAAACGCCGAACAGCGCCCATACCGAATTGATGTCGCCCGAATTCAGCAGATATCCCCAAGCCAGGCAGGCCAGGACGCTGGCGCCGATCGACCCCGGCATCCAATCCAGGCGCTTCAGCGGCGCATAGAGGTCTCCGCCCAGATCCTGGATCAGATAACGGGCGACGCGGGTGCCCGAATCGATGGCGGTCAGGATGAACACGGCCTCGAACATCACCACGAACTGGAAGAAATAGGACGACAGGTGGGCGAACCACGGGATCTTGGTGAAAATGTAGGACATGCCGACGGCCAGGGTGACGGCGCCGCCGGTCCGGCCATAGAGATCGATGCCGATCTGCTCGGCCAGCATGGGCAGGTCGACCACCTGAAGGCCCAGGGCCTTGAAGGTGGCTGGGGCGGAATTGATGGCGAAATAATCGGCCGGATGCAGGGCCGTGGCGGCGATCAGGGCCATCACGCCGACGACGCATTCGGCCAGCATGGCGCCGAAGGCCACCGTCTGGATGTCGCTCCACTTGTCGACCAGCTTGGGCGTCGTGCCCGAGCCGATGAAGGCATGGAAGCCCGAGATGGCGCCGCAGGCGATGGTGATCGAGATGAAGGGCCAGACCGGGCCGTTCAACACCGGCCCGCCGCCGTTGATGAACTGGGTGAAGGCGGGGAACTGGATCTGCGGGTTGATGAACAGAACGCCGACCACCAGGGCGCCGAACACGCCGATCTTCATGAAGCTCGACAGATAGCCGCGCGGGGTCAGCAGCAGCCAGACCGGCAGCGCGGTGGCGAAGAAGGCGTAGACCGGCAGAGCCAAGCCGACCGTCTGCTCATGAAGATTGAGCCACTCGCCGATGACCGAACCCTGGATATAGGGACCGGCGAAGACCGAGGCCAGGATGGCGAAGATGCCGACATAGGTCGCGCCCTTCGAGCTGCCGGTGATCCGTTCGTAAAGCCCCAGCGCGATGGCGATCGGGATGGTCATGAAGACCGCGAAGGTCCCCCAGGAATTGCGTTCCAGCGCATGGACCACGACCATCGACAGGCCCGCCATGGTGATGGTGATGATGAACAGCATGGCAAGCCCGGTGCTCCAGCCGGCCACCGGCCCCAGCTCGGCCTTGGCGACTTCGGAGAGCGACTTGCCCTGATATTTCATCGACGCGAACAGCACCACCGTGTCATGGACGGCGCCGCCGACGACACAGCCGATCAGCAGCCACAGGAAACCCGGCAGATAACCGAACTGGGCGGCCAGCACCGGCCCGACCAACGGGCCGGCGGCGGCGATGGCGGCGAAATGCTGCCCGGCGTTCACCCATTTCTTGGTCGGCACGTAGTTTCGGCCATCGGCCAGGGCGTGCGACGGCGTGACGTCGGAATCATCGGCGCGCAAAACCTTGCGAACGAAGAAGACCCCATAAAATCGATAGCATATGGCTAGGATGCATAAAGCCGCGATGACGAATGAGACCGCATGGTCCATGGCTATTCTCCCCAAACAAACTGGGGAGAAGGCTAGCCAAGATTTATGGGTATTGGGCGCCGGAGCGGCTGAGAGGTCGCCGGCTGGGCGTCAGTCGTCGACAGGAAAGGCCGAGAGGTGGAAGACACCGGCACGGAGGCCGGTGCCACTAACCATTTTTTAGTGGCACCGGCCTCCGTGCCGGTGGTCCTTCACTCCCCGACAGCCCACACCCATGGATAACCAGCCATGTTCGGCCAGCGCTTGGCAGGGTTGTTCAGGATATAGGTTCTTTTTTCCGCATATTCGGCCTCGTCCCGAATGACCCGATCGAACGATTCATCTTGCCAGACGCTTCCCAAACGTCCGTACCGCCGCTGGAGCGTGTATGCCGAAAATGATTTCCAAGAGTGCAGAATCTGGTGCAGCCGCCAAGGTTCCACGGCTTCGACCATCACATGCACATGGTCGTTCATGACCACATAACCATGCAGCCGGTAACGATGACCTTCGAAACGGCGTAAGATCGCGACCACGCCGTCACGTTCCGTTTCGGATAACTCTTTCTGCGTCGGATGAAGGCGCCAGGTAATGAAATAGGAGGCTCCATCCAATCGAAAATGGGGAAGGTTGCGGCGGGAGAAGTGGAGAGGACCTGGCATTGGGAAAACCGCTCATGTTTCCTTTATGGAAACATAATGACATAGGGCGCCCGCCTCTTACAACACCGGCACGGAGGCCGGCGATCACTCGATGCCCAGGCGGCTCATCAGGGGGCCCAGATAGTGACGGCTGACCGGAACCGTCTGATCGGCCAGGGTGCGGATCTCGGCCAGGCCGTTCTCGACGAAACGGATTTCCTTGATACGCTCGGTGTTCACCAGATGCTGACGATGGCAGCGGAACAGCGAGGTCTTGTCCTCGAGCGTGCGCAGGGTGAGTTCGGTGAAACGTTCCTGCCCGTCGGCGCCGATGATGAAGATGCCGCCCAGACGCGAAGCGACGAATTCGATCTCGTCCAACCTCATCAGAAAGATGCTGTTCAGCCCGGAACAGGGAATCTGGCGGAGTTGGCCGTTGCCGGCGAGAGCCGTGACATCCTGCGGCGCCTGGTCGCGGCGCAGGCGTTCCAGGGTTTTTTCCAAACGCGCCGGATCGGTCGGCTTCAAAAGGTAGTCGAAGGCGTGCTCCTCGAAAGCCTGAACCGCGTATTCGTCGTAAGCGGTCAGAAAGACGATGCGCGGCATGCGGGCCGGATCGAGCATGGCCAGCATCTCGAGACCACTGATCAATGGCATCTGGATGTCGAGAAACACCACGTCGGGCGGCGCCCGGTTGATCGCCCCGATGGCTTCGACGGCATTGGCGCATTCGCCCTGGATTTCGATGTCCGGGGCGTCCCGCAGCAGGCAGGCCAGTTCCGCCCGGGCCCGAGGCTCGTCATCGACGATCAGCACCTTGATCATGCCACTCCCCCCTCCAGGGGCACACGCAGGGTGACGCGGGTAAACAACTGGGGCTCGCAAGAGATATCAAGACCGAATTGTTCTCCGTAGCGATTCTTGATCCGCCGGTCGACCAGGCTCATTCCCAGACCGTCGCCGCCGGGACGCTTCTCGTAAAGACCGGCGTTGTCCTCGACGCTGAGCAGCAGGTCGCTTCCGTCCCGCCGGGTCCGGATGCGCACCCGGCCGTCGCCGATCAGCCGCGACGTGCCGTGCTTGATGGCATTTTCGACGATGGGCTGGAGGGAAAAGGTGGGAAGCCGCGCCGACCCCAGATCCCCCGGCACATCGATTTCGACGGACAATCGTCCGGTGAAGCGCGCCAATTCGATCTGCAGATAGGCGTTCACATGTTCGATCTCGTCGGACAGGCAGGCCTCGTCGCTCGGCCGCTTAAGGTTCTTGCGGAAGAAAGTCGAAAGATTGAGCACCAGTTGGCGAGCCAATTCCGGCTCGGTGCGGATCACCGAGGACAGGGTATTCAAGGCGTTGAACAGGAAATGCGGATTGATCTGCGCCTGCAACAGCTTGATTTCCGACTGCGCCAGCAATTGCTTCTGTTGCTCGTAGTGATGCTTCTGCTGTTCGTAGCGTCCGGCCAAAATCTGGGTCGACAGCAGCCGGGCAATGCCTTCGCCCAGCGTGCGATTGATGGTCGAGAACAATTTGGTGCGCGGCTCGTAAAGCTTGACCGTGCCGATCACATGCTCGCCCTCGCCCCGCAAGGGAATCACCAGCGAGGCGCCCAACCGGCACTGCGGACTGATGGAACAGTGATAAGCCACCTCGTTGCCGTCGGCATACATCACCTGGTTGTCGGTGATCGCCTGCATGGTCTGCGGCGAGGTGATCGGCCGGCCGCGCAGGTGATGGTCGTCGCCGATGCCGATGAAGGCCAGCAGCTTCTCGCGGTCGGTAATGGCCACCGCGCCGACGCCGGTCTCCTCATAGATGATGCGCGCCACCTTCATGCTGTTTTCTTCGTTGAAACCGCTCCTGAGCACGCCTTCCGCCCGCGCGGCGATCTTCAGCGCCTTGGCCGAGAAGACGCTGGACTGCTTCTCCACCATCACCCGGCGGTCCAACAGGATGCGCATGAACATCCCCGCCCCCAGCGTATTGGCGATCCACATGGGCAGGGCGACGCTTGCCACCACATGCCAGGCGACGTCGAAGGGCCTGGTGACCAGCAGGATGATGGCCATCTGCGCCACTTCGGCGACGAAGGTGACCAGAGAGACGCGCAAGGGCTCGAACAGACTGTCGATCTTGCCCCGCTTGATCAGATGACGATGCACGATGCCGCCGATCAAGCCTTCGGTGATGGTCGAAATGGCGCAAGCCAGCGCCGTGCTGCCTCCTAACGAATAACGGTGCAGGCCGCCGGTCAGCCCCACCGCGAACCCCACCGAAGGTCCGCCCAGCAAACCGCCGAGAACGGCGCCGATGGCCCGGGTGTTGGCGATCGAATCGTCGAGCTTGAGGCCGAAATAGGTCCCCATCACGCAGAAGATGGAAAAGATCAGATAGCAGGCCACCTTGTGCGGCAGGCGGATGGTGACGTGCATCAAGGGGATGAACAGCCGCGTCCGGCTCAAAAGGTGGGCGATCACCAGATAGACGCAGGTCTGTTCGAGCAGCGAAATGGTGAGGTGCAAGGACCCGACGATCATGCGGGGAAAACCGGCGCGATAAAAACAAGGGGGAGATGATCGCGCGATCCGTCTTCCTTGAGGATGGCGAGTTGTCCCAGTGGTCGCATGATCCGCGCCACCGGTCGCCGGAGGCCGGCCAGTGGCGGAGTACGGGGCCCAACACCGGCCTTATATGAGGGGCGGCGTGTCAACGGGAAAGTTTTTTCTGGAAGAGCTTTCTGGTTCAGGCAAGCATGGGGGTTTGGCCGACCATCGGGTCGGCCATGATGGG
>NZ_PIUM01000025.1 GCF_002845745.1 Telmatospirillum siberiense
GGATGTGCTTGTGCGGGCGGTTACGGTCGACGATGACGGCGGACAAACGCTCGCGGTCTTCGACGGAAAGCAGGATGCAGACGGTCTGAGCCATGCCGAGAGAATCGCATGATTCAGGCTGCCTGTGAATCCTCCGTTTGCGTCAATGCACTAGGCATTTCGGCCTTCGTTCATTCGGTGGAGACAGGCAGCTTTACAGCCGCCGCCGCGCGCATGGGCGTTTCGAAGTCCGCGACGGGCAAGAGCGTGGCCCGGCTGGAGGAACGTCTGGGCGTCCGTCTTCTCAATCGCACGACCAGAAGCCTGAGCCTGACGGCCGAGGGGCAAGTCTATTACCCAAGCTGTCTCAAGGTACTGGAAGAACTGAACGCGGCGGAGTCGCTGCTTGCCTCGCGTAAGCGGACCGTTTCCGGAATCTTGCGCGTCAATCTTCCAGTCTCTTTCGGCCGACTTTGCGCTATGCCCGTTCTGATGGCGGTCGCGGAGCGCAATCCTGACCTGGACCTCGACATTTCCTTTACCGATCGCCGTGTCGATCTGGTCGAGGAAGGCATCGACCTCGTCGTGCGGTTGGGCGATCCCGGCGACCAGATGACTCTGGTCGGGCGGCGCATCGGCACGCAGCATTCGGTCATCTGTGCTTCTCGGGCCTACCTGGAACGTCGCGGCCGCCCTGCAACCGGTGATGATCTCGACCATCACGATTGCCTTGCTTTCGCGCGAGACGGGCGACCGCTTCCCTGGGCCGTTGCCGATCAAAACGGCGGGTCGAAACCGTTTGTCATTCGGCCACGCCACACGATCAGCCATGGTGAGGCTCTGCGGGACGCGGCCATAAACGGGCTCGGACTGGCCTATCTCTCGACCTGGCTGGCCGCCGACGACATCCGGCTCGGGCGTCTCGAAGTGGTTCCGATCCTCACGCCGCCAGATGATGTTCCCATCTCCGCTATCTGGCCGCGTTCGCGCGATTTGTCGCCCAAAGTGCGCGTGGTGGTCGATGCGCTTGTGGCGGCGTTCATGCCGATCCCGCCTTGGGACCAGGGGATCATACGCAGCGGGGAAAGCCCCGCCGCGTAGTGAGCGTGGATACCGCCATGGCTCGTCATTATGCCGTCAGCCGCAATCCGCCATCGCAAACGATCGTCTGACCCGACATGAAGGTATCGGCGATCAGGAAAGCGATGGCCTCGGCGACATCCTCAGGCCGCCCGACGCGCCCGACCGGCGTTTTCGCCGCATAGTCGGAGAATATCGGGGCCTTCTGGTCATCGCTGAGGAAGTCCCACCAGGGCGTGTCGATAACGCCGGGGGAGACGGCGTTGACGCGCAGCGGGCGAAGCTCGGCGGCGAGGATCGGGACGAGGGCCGCCACGGCTGCATTGGCCGCACCGATTCCAGCCGTGCCGGGCATAGCGGCGAAGGCCGTCACCGCCGAAATGAAGGTCAGACTGCCATCCTTGCTGAGATGGGGAAGCGCGGCTTGGGCCGTGGCGAAATGGGCATAGACCTTTTCCTCGAAGCCGGCGCGCACGTCGGCAAGCAGAACGGAGGCGAACGGTCCGGCCCCCTTGCCGCTGCCGAGCGCGAGCACGAGATGGTCAAAATGACCAATGCTGGCGAAGGCGTCCGGCAGGCACGCCGGGTCGGCCGCATCCATGACGAGCGTATGAAGATCTCCGTTCAACGCCTTTCTTGCCGTTTCCAGCCGGGAGAGATTGCGGCCGGTGACCGTAACCTTCTGCCCCTTGTCGAGAAGCAGGCGGGCGGTGGCAAGGCCGATGCCGGACGATCCGCCGACGATAACGCTATGTTGTGAAGACATGAGAGGTTCCTTTCGTCTCGGAAAGAAGAACTCGAAAATCACGCGATGGTCGCCGCCAAGCCGGTCAGTTCGAGGCTGAGCACGCGCAATCGCGCGCGGGCGGCGGCGTCATAGGCTTGGGGTTGGGCGCGCGCGGGCCGGAGCCCGTCGAAATAGAGACCCGTCCGGTCCGCCATCTCAGGCGAAACGGCGAGGTTAAGGATGGCATCGGCGCCTTCATCGACGCCGCTCGCCGGAGCCACACCATCGCCGTGCACCATGGCCGTGTCCATGTAGGTGGCCGGGTGAAGCGCGGTGGCGGTAACGCCGGAACCCTGAAGTTCCTCGGCAAGGTTGAAAGTGAAAATAATTTGGGCGAGCTTACTCTGGCAATAGGCGCGCCTGCCGCTGTAGCCGCGCGTCAGCATGACATCGGCGAAGTCGATCGCCTGTTGGCCGATTGAAGCGACATTGACGATGCGGGCGGCCGGGCTGGCCTTGAGGAGCGGCAGAAGAAGCCGCGTCAGCAGGAAGCCGGCGAGATAATTGACGGCAAAGCGCAACTCGAAACCGTCGCGGCTTTCCGAGCGCCGCGGATAGGCCCCGGCAACACCGATGCCGGCGTTGTTGATCAACACATCCAACCGGGAGTGATCGCGTTGCACGTCTTCGGCCAGCCGTCGGACATCATCTAGAGAAGCAAAATCGGCGGAATAGAAAGCCGCATCGCCTCCTAGGTCGCGGATGGTCCGGACCAGACTTTTTCCCCGCTCTTGATTGCGTCCGTGGACCAGAACCGTGATGCCGGGCTTTGCCAAGCGCCCGGCGACCCGCCGCCCCACGCCGTCGGTCGAGCCTGTGATCAGGATTGTCTTTGTCTGTCCGGTCATCGCATCGCACCTTCGCAAATCATTGTTCGGGGGCGATTCTGGCCAATCCGGAATCGACAAACAGTTTCGGTGTTATCATGGTATCAATACTGCTATGATGAGGCATGTCGAACGATCACTCGAACCAGTCCGAAGCGCGCCGACGGGAGTTCGGGGATTTTCTGCGGTCCCGGCGAGAGCGACTGATGCCATCTTCGGTCGGTCTGCCGGACGGGTTTCGCCGACGCACGCCGGGTCTCCGGCGCGAGGAAGTGGCTCTCCTCGCCGGGGTCGGGACCACTTGGTACACATGGCTCGAACAGGGACGTGACGTGCGGCCGTCGGCTGAGGTGCTGAACGCACTTGCCAACGCCCTGCGGCTCGATCCGGCGGGACGGCAATATCTGTTTGTTCTCGCCGATCGCCCGTCACCGCGGCCTCATGGGACTGGGCCGGAGCATGTCCCGGAGTCTCTGATCCGCATGTTGCGAAGCATGGTCGATCAGCCGGCCTATGTGTTGGGCAGGCGCTGGGATGTGCTTGCCTGGAACGAGGCGGCGACCGCCGTCTTCGGTGACTTCGGGCGGCTGGAGGGCGACGCGCGAAACCTCATACACATGATGTTCGCCAACGAGTCCCACCGGCGCCTTCTGGCCGATTGGGACGATCTGGCGCCCCTATCGCTTGCGATGTTCCGGGCCGATAGTGCCCACTATGCCGGCGATCCGGATTTCGAGCGACTGATCGCTCTGCTTATGGAAAGAAGTCCCGAGTTCCGGAGTTGGTGGCCGCACCATGACGTGATCCACCAGCCATCAACCGTCAAACGCATCCAACACCCTACCGCTGGGCGATTGATATTCGAGTACATGAGCCTTGATGTGGCGAATCATCCCGGTATGCGTTTCGTCGTTTGCACGCCAAGCGACGGGGCCAAAGCCTAAATTTTATTGTGATTATTCCCGTTATGTTCTTTTTTGTGCGACAAAAAGAGCCCGCTGGTTTTCAGGATCTGCGGGCTTTTTAGATTTGGTTGCGTCGGGGCGCCTCGGCCAGGCCGGGACGCCCCGTTCCGTCAGAATCCCCAAAGGACCTTGATCACCCCGGTGTGGCTTTGGTAGTCGGCGCGCAGATCGCCTGAATATTCGGCTCGGAAAGACAGCGCGTCCGTCCCTTCGAGGGTGGCGGCGACGCCGATCTGGGCGCCGTCCGGGCTGGTGCGCGGTGTCGAGGTGGTGAAGGCGGCGCCGGCCAGCGTTCCGGTGGTGGCGAGCCCCGACTGGCGGTAGTCATGCACCCATTCGGCGCGCAGCTCCGGCTTCACGCGGCCCCATGGCGTTTCAGCGGACCAGCGCACCCGGCCACCGAGGTCATGGGACAAGCTGCCCGCACCTTTGCGATCGATGGTCAAGTCGGCGCCGGCCGCCCCGCTTTCGGTGTAGCCGTTATTGACCGAATAGAGATAGGTCAGCCCGGCCAGGGGAGCCAGGGTGACGGCGCCGCCCACCGGCCAGTCATAGCCGGTCTGGCCGCGCAGCAGATAGTGTTCGCCGTCGAAGTCGACGTTGGCCGTGCGCCCCAGGAAGTCCACGCCGCGCTTCTGATGGAACCGGTTGTATCCCGCCCCAGCCTGCCCGTCGACGAACCAAGGGCCCTGCCGCCAGCTGCCATAGCCGGTCAGCATGTAGCTGTCCAGGGTCGAATTGGTCGCGGCGCTGTCGCTGCCGGCCGCATAGGCCCGCACCCAGGACAGGGCGGCGCCACCCATCAGATCGTCGGCGAACATATGATCGACGCCGGAGGCCAGACCGAACTCCTTCACGCGGAATCCTGCCGTGCTGTCGGTCCCGCTCCGGATCGCGCCACCGCCCAGGACCTGCCCCCACAAGCTATTGCCGTGGCCCTCCGATCCGGCCGCCTTGCCGGTCGCCGGATCGTAGACCATGGCCGCCTGCTGATGTTGCGTCAGCGCGCCCGAGGCCAGGCCGTCCGCCGAAAAGCCCATCAGCGCCGGCGCCGTCGTCTGCGACGGCCCCAACTGCCGGATGGCCTGGGCCGCCTGGGTCGTCGACAGGCCGCTGATGGTCGACAGGATCCCGGTCATGTCCGCCGAAAGAGTGGCCGAGGACGACAAGGCGTCCAGCGCCGCGCCCATGGTGGCGGCGTTATGGCCGGCAGGCCGGCCCAGCGCCTGATAGGATGTTCCGGCAGAGGATGTTCCGGCGCAACTGGCGCAGGTGACCAGGGTGACGAGCAGATCCCCGCCGGACGTCGAGACCGATGCCGTCAGGCCCGAACTGCCGCTGATCGTGGCGGTATCGTTGGCATAAGTGCCGCCGGTCCCGGAGCGCACGATGGTGAAGGTCTCGCCCGAGGTCAGCCCGGCGCCGGAGATGGTGACGGAGGTGCTGGTGACACTGGCCGAGCCGCTGACAGTGAGATAGCCATAGGAGGTTCCGGCATTGCTGGTGACGATCACCAACCCGCCGCCGCTCTGCTTATAACTTCCGGTAATGGTGCGGGCGCTGGCGAGCTTCAGCGTGGCGCCGTTGTTGATCACCAGGTGCGACGCGCCGACGTTGATGTCGTCGTTCAACAGCAGATAGCCCGAGTTGAAGACGAGGTTCGACTGGGTGCTGGTGATCGTTCCGGCCATACCGGCGGCGTAACCGGTCAGGGTTCCGTAGGCGGCGGAGCCGCCGTTGATGGTCAAGGCCGTGGTCGAGCTGTTCAGAATGTCGCCGGCGATGACCCCGCTGTTGGTCAGTATCCCGAATCCGGCGGAGCTGTTGCTGATGGCATAGACCGCGCCGGAAATCGTGCCCGAATTGTCGATCGTCCCGATGGTCCCGGTGTTCAGGATGGCCGTGCCGGTGCTGGTGATCGTGCCGGAATTGTTGATCGAGCCGATGCTGACGGCATTCTCCACGGCCGGCGATCCGCTGATGATCCCCTCGTTGACCAGGGTGCCGATGGTGCCCACGTCGTTGCGAATGGCGCTGGAGGTCGCCTGGATGACGCCGTTCGCCTGGTTGATCAGCAGGGTGATGGGGCCGTGATTGTGAATGGCGTGGATACCGCTGATGGTGCCGTCGTTGCTCAGGGTCCCGATCAGGCCGTAGTTCATGATCGCGCCGGACGCCGCCCCGTTGATGGTGCCGTGGTTGGTCAGCGCGCCGATCGTGCCGGTGTTGATGATGGCCGAGGTTCCGCTGCTCGAGAGGGCAGCCCCGGACCCGGGCGTGTCCCCGTTGATCAGCGCCGCCATCGTGCCGGAGTTTGCCAGGATGAGGCCCGATATGGAGATGGTGGCCAGATTGGTCAGCGTGCCCAGCGACGTGCCCGAGGCGCTGATCACGCTGGGCTGCGCCGTGGCCCCGATCTGGCAGTTGCCCGAGGTCCAGGACCACGAGGCTCCCGACCCGGAGATGGTGCCGGTGGTATCGCAAGAGGACACTGCGTGCGCGCTCATCGGCAAGCCGAGTACGATTCCGGACGCGCCTGCCAGGAGAAAAAGTTTGAAAGGCATGATCCCCACGTCATGAAACATTCGCCGCCAGCCGCGGCCTTAAAACAACTATAGTACTCAGGAGATTTTATTCTCCAAGTTAAAATCGCTGGTTGGAGAAGGGGTGGAAAAGCCGGATGCGATACAACACCTCAAGGTTGCCTAGCGTTATCGGAGTGATTGTTTGATATATTGATATTTAATAATTGTTTATTTCCGGGTGCTGTCGCCCGTTGAGCGCGAAAAGGGTGCCGAGAGTTGACTAATACCAACTTTCGGTGATCGGAACCGATCACCGAGCCCTCAATCGCCGGGCGGGTTTCTCCGAAACCCTTGGCTTCGCGCCAACGATGGCGCGGGCGCGCTAATCGCGCCAGACCAAGTTTCGATGAGTTATCCTCATCGAAACTTGGTATAACCGCAGCTTACTGTTTCCGTTATGTTCTTTTTTGCTTCACAAAAAGAGCCCGCCGGTCATTGAAGACCTGCGGGCTCTTTTCGTTTTGATCGTTGGTTGCGGGGGCAGGATTTGAACCTGCGGCCTTCAGGTTATGAGTTCGTTTTTTGAGCCTTCGCCCATCTTCCACGCACCTCGCTACGCCACGCTGCACTGCGATAGATCATTGTTATAATTGATATTTTCTAGGCCTCTTGCTACGATACAGCATGACTGGAGTCGCTTCAATTTTCTCCCAAGTGATTCCGATTTGATTCCGGAGATTCCGGCGTTCACGAGGTGTTCTTTGGCGAAGATCACGAAACGTTCTGTCGATGCCGCAGTTCCCGGCGACAAGGAATTCTTCATCTGGGACGAAGAGCTGAAAGGCTTCGGCCTGCGCGTCTACCCGTCCGGCCGGAAGATGTATCTTGCTCAGTTCCGGGCTGGAGGCCGGGTTCGTCGGGTCAATATCGGCCTGCATGGCGCCATCACCCCCGATGCCGCGCGCACCGAGGCGATGAAGCACCTCTCCGAGGTTCGGCTCGGCGGTGATCCGGCTGGGGAGCGCGATCGACGCAAGGCGTCGCCGACCATGAAGGAATTCGGCCAACGCTTTCTCGATGAGCATGTCGCATCCCACTGCAAGCCAACCACCCAGGCCGAGTACAAACGCTCGGTCGAGCTGTTCATCGATCCGAAGATCGGAACCCACCGCATCATCGACGTGACGCGCGCCGATGTCGTCGAACTGCACCAATCGATGAAGGCGACGCCCTACCAGGCCAATCGCACCCTCGGCGTCCTTTCCATCATGTTCACCGTCGCCCATACCTGGGGCGTCCGTACCGACGGTGTGAACCCCTGCTGGAAAGTGAAACGCTACAAAGAGATAAAGCGGGAGCGCTATCTGATCCCGGACGAACTCGCCCGCCTGGGCAAAGTGCTGCGCGAATCCAATTCGGAGCGGGAGGCCGTAAACTGCATCCGCCTGCTTCTCCTGACCGGCTGCCGCCTCAGCGAAATCCAGACGCTGAAATGGGAGTACATCGATCTCGATGCCGGCGTGCTGCGACTGCCGGATTCCAAGACTGGAGCCAAACTGGTTGCGATCGGCCGAGCCGTGATCGACGTGTTCAAAACCATCCCCAAGACCAAAGACAATCCCTACGTCATCACCGGCCAGGTCGAGGGACAGCATCTGACCGACATGCAGAAGCCCTGGCGCCGGTTGCGCAAGCGCGCCGGGCTGGATGACCTGCGTATCCATGATCTACGCCATTCATTCGCTTCCGATGCGCTTCAGCTCGGCGAGGATCTTCCGATGATCGGCAAGCTGCTGGGACATACGCAGGTGCAGACCACCGCCCGCTATGCCCACCTCAAGACGGATCCGATCCGGGCCGCAGCAGATAAGGTCTCCGATGCCATCGCCACCGCCCTCACCCGGCCAACCAAAGAGGAAGGTGCCGCGGCGTAGCGGTTTAGCTTTCCGAGCCCCGCTACACGGAAAGCCAGAGTCTGCGATCGAAGGCGAATTCCCGCTTCCGCATAATTTGGGGCGACAACGGCCTGTGGATGAAGCGAACTGAGCAGAAGATTGCAGCTCTCCGGCACAATGATTGAGGGACCTCGCACCACCGGGATGCGCTGCTCGATCAACCAGTCCACGCCAGGAGGGTACCGCGAGTGTCGGGGCTCCGGTCGTCGGACGGCTTGGACGGACGTTCTCGTCGTCCGCTATCGAGCAGATCAAGAATGCTCTGCCCAAAAGGACTTCCCCGAGGACATCTCCACTTCCATCACCAGCGGCTTTGAAAACCGTCCGCGACATCTTGCAGCAATATAATGACGAAGCTTCTCTCAACATAGCGGCTGGGTCACTTTCTCCTCAATCACAGAGATCACACCCATGCACAGAGTCGTAGCATCAGCCACTACAAGGCCGAACGAACGAGCGTCGAGAGGCAGTCGATAGCCAACGCGATTTCATCCGCTGTAGTCTCGCGGGAAAGGCTGACCCGAAGAGTGGACTTAGCTTCCTCATAGCTCAGCCCCATGGCGAGCATCACATGTGACGGCGCGGGAGATCCGCTCGTACATGCCGATCCAGCGGCAACGACCACACCTTGATGCGCGAGCGCTTCTACGGCGTGTTGAGCGTTCATGCCGGGGATAACAAACGCAGAGGTGTTTGGTAACCGATGAGCCATTCTTCCGAGTATGCGCAATTCCGGCAGGCAATCGATCAGGGCATGTTCGAAGTTGTCTCGCAGTGTGGCAACATGCGCCATCTCGGGAAGCCGTTCTAGAGCGAGCTTAGCTGCGGTCGCTAAGCCGGCGGCGGCTGCCGCGTCTGGAGTGCCGCCACGCCGCCCGCTTTCCTGGCTTCCATAAATGAGAGGTGGCAGACGAACGCCATCGGCCGCGAATAGTGCACCAACGCCGTTGGGACCATGGAACTTATGCCCCGACAACGAAACGAGGTCAGCTGCGATTAGGTCCTCGTTGAGACTGATTGAGATACGCCCGACTGCCTGAGTAACGTCCACATGAAAGAGTGCGGAAGGACTTAAATCCCGCACCAGATGCCCGATGTCCGCCACAGGCTGGATCACGCCGGTCTCATTATTTGCAAGCATGACGGAAACTAACGCCGTCTCCGGCCGCAGCAGTGCCGTTACGGCTTCCGGAGCGACGCAGCCGTGCTCGTCAGGGGAGGCAAACTCCACGTCCCAACCAGCGTCGCGGCAGGATTCAAAGGCTGCCATAAGTGAGGGGTGCTCAATCGCAGTGGCCACAATGTGACCTCGACCGCGCCCTGCCGTGGCCGCATGCACAGCCCAACTATTGGACTCGGAGGCGCCGGAAGTGAGCACCAAGTTATCGGCAAGCTCTGGCGCTCCCAATAGCCGAGCAAGACAACGCTTCGCCTCCGTCAACGGCTGTGCAGTACCGAAAAGCTCGCCAGCTGCGGACGACGGATTGACATACAGATTGGTGAGGTAGGGCATCATGGCCGCCAACGCTTCAGGATCAAGCCGTGTGGTTGCGTTGTTGTCCAAATAGGCGCGAATCATCATGTACCCGAGAGATCTTGTATGATGGCACGGACGAGATCAGACAGTTGGTCTTCGCTAACGAACGGCACCTGCGCGTAGATCGGATCAGTTCCGCCCCCCAGGATAGCCGCCAAATGCCCCTTCCCTAGCAGACGCTCAGCCCCCCCTCCCTTAACCCCCAACGAGAGATCTGAAGTCCCGGAGCTATCTACTCGAAGGACGAGCCTATTGCCGAGATTGCTGCGCAACTGCATTGGAAAAACAGTGGCGTCCGGTCGCTGAGCGGCAAACACGAGATAGATGCCGGCTGCTCGCGCCTTCACACCCAGCCGATTCACCGCTGATTCCACGCCTGCGCGATAGGAGTCGACCTGCATCCAGTCAGCGAACTCGTCATGGACAAGCCAGATGGCCGGGAGTGTCGTGCCTGATTTTTGATTGTAGCTGCGGAGGTTAGAGACCCGCGCGCCTTTGAAGAGAGCATAGCGGCGTTCCATCTCTGCCACCAGTGCATCGAGACGGCTGAGTGCCGCTTCCTGATCGTCGATGATGCCGTCAGTGAGGTGCGGTAGCTCCTCAAAGGCAAAATAGTCCACCCCGGCTTTCGGATCGATCAGGATGATTTGAGCTTGATCGGGCCGATTTGTAGCAGCAATCCCTAGTAGGATGTTCTGGACCAACACAGATTTGCCGCTGCCAGTGCTGCCGGCAACCAAAGTATGTGGTGCAGGCTCCGGCTCCAAAAAGAGGGGAAGACCATTCTCTTCTTTAACTGCTATCAGAAGCTTGTGATTTGCCTCGCCAGACGGGACCGGCCAATTGAGCCACACCTCCGCAAGCGAGAGTACCTCCCGAACCGGGCGACGGATAGAGATCGCGACCAAACCAGGCTCTGCTCGAACACTGATGACCTCAAGAGCATGTGTCGTCTCCAGCTCGGTGAGGCGCCGCTCTACCGCCGCCACTGTCAAGTCATCGCTACCCTTGAACTTGAGCAAGGCGGCGTTGGGGGTGAGCACTTTTTGCTCGAGCCGTGCCGACATGCCGTAGCGCAGCAGCGCATTGCGGCACCGGCGCCCTACATCCTCAAGCCAAGCTTCGTCATTTTGGGGATGACTAAGCGTTGCGGAAAGACGTTCGATCAGCGTGCGGAAATGGCTTTTGGGCTCCCCTTGCGTTGTTGAACGCTCACTGGCGGCACCCCCAGCCGGCTCAGTATGTACAGCCTTTTCGTCAACAATCGAGAGAGGCGGGCTGCCCACAGGGGCATGTGGAGATGCAAGTGATGAGGACTCGGAGGCCAAACCGCCACCAATCACGTCGGCACGGATAGCACTCGGATCGTCGCGGTTCATGTAGCAGCGCAGTAAGCGCCGCAGGGTCTCCGGTGAATATCGCTCCTGATGACCCGTGGAAGTACCGGGCACACCCACGTACTGGTCCGTTACATGGTCTCCCACACCAGGTCCAGCATGGGCAAATATATGAGAATAGCCGCGAAGCACAATGTCGCAACTCCCCTCACGCAACGCGACACGCCAATCCACTGCCAAAGCGGGTGCGCTCCCGCTCGGATCGCGCAGACCATCCAGCAACATATCGGATAGCCGGGCCCGCCAGATACCGCTGTCTATAGGCGCTTTCTCAGGCATGAGCGCCCCCTCAAGCCGCACCAGCGTATCGCGTAGTTGGCGTGCCGAATCTCCCGCTTTGGCCGTGGCACTTACCGCCGCCACATATTTCGCCTCGGTCACCACCACCTGCAGAATCGGCTTGCCGGCCCCATCTACTGTCGGCGCCAGACAGAGGAGGTCGGCGATCCGCTTTTCGTCCTGCCCCAGCCAAGCGGCGTAGTCATCAAGGAAAATCCAGGCCCGTGATGCATTGGCACCGATCTCGGCATCCACGAGGTACTTGGAAAGTACGACGCCGATCAATTCATTGGCGTTGCTTCCGCGTTTGGCTGCGCGAAGCACGATATCGCCGGAAACCGCGTTGGCGTCATCGATCAGGCGCGCACTCAATGTCTCGAGTTCGGCGTCACTATAATCTGGATCGAGCGCTCTGATGCGGCTGCGCAAAGTTGCCCGCAACAGAGCGTCCGGTGCCTGGGAGGAGATGATCAGGCTCCGGCCTTCCGGTCCAGCATGTTTGTACCGAATGATTCGAATATGATTGTCCATGAGCTGTCGACGATCGAGCAGGTCGTCGAAGTTAACGACCCAATTCGCCAACCGGTGTGTCTCATCAAGGATCTGGCTCGTAGCGGGATCCTGCACCGTCGTTTGTCGTGCCGGCGTGAGTGTTTCGCCGGCCATACGTGCTTTACGGGCCGAGCCAGGTTGGTGCATGGCTGCGATCGCGTCCAAATAATCCCATCCCTCCTGCGGTTGCGCTGGACACGCAAGGTACACCATCGCATCTCGCTCTCCGCGACGGATCGGCCGTCGGCGAGACCAATGCCCTGGATCGATCTCGATCCCCGGCAAGGTGATGTGTGATAGCTCCACCCAGCCTAGCGTCGCCGCCCTCGAAATTACATCATGACAGAAAACGATATCGAGTGGCGGTCCGTCGGACGTCATCGCAGGAATGGCCGTATTAACCATGATCGAGATACGTAGGCGAGACATGAAGTCTCTGGTGACTTCGCTGCTATGCAAGCTGTCGTCACCGATCTCGCGCGATACAAGCTGTTGATAAAGCTGACCCAAACGATCCTCATCGCAATGCCGCAGAATCACCTGGCACATCGCGTCGCCGCCCTCGCGCTCAGCCTGCACCCGCAAGCTGTCCACCACTGCTTGCGGTAGTGCCGCTGCATCGCAGTTGTAAAGTACGACGGATAGATTGTCTTTCTCATGGGGCTGAAGCCGCAAATAACTCTGGACGAGCTCGGTTATTTGGCGAGCGATCGGCCCCACATTATCATTGGTTGCCGCCGACTCACCAAAAATTGCCACCGGCGGCTCATGCAAGCTATAATCGTTAAGCGCGTCGGTGAGCGCCAGGACGATCGGCTTCGATGAAATCCAGCCAACTACCACGTCCGGGCGGGTGGGCTCACTCAATACACGGCGTAGTTCCGAAAAATAGAGACCGCCCGTATCCGTGAAGCTCGCTCCCGCAGGCGCGAACAGAGACTCAAAGTGCTGCCGCAGCATGTTCCAGCGCGCCGCCTGCGCTGCCAACCTAAGGGGATGCCATGGAGTGACCACCGCCACAGGACGGCTAGCGCTCCCCCCATCGAGTTGAGCCACCCCGATTTCGAGAAGCGGCTTGAGCAGACGCTCAAGAGCCACGGGCGCGTCCAGCTGATCCACGATCGTGCCCAATAACACCCCGTATTTCTGGGCTTGGACTTCCAAGCTTGATGCCGAAAACCCAACGTTCCTTACGTCATCAAGTGCAATGCGATATGCGGTCTCAAACGCAACATAGGCCGCCATCAGCCCGTCCGCCACCAATTGGGAACTAAGTTCATCTGCGACGATGCTCGCCAGTGCCTGCTTCCACTCCTTGGTGATGGATTCGGCGCGGGATCGAGGCGGTGAGAAGCAACCACGCTCGCGAGCTCCTTCAGGGTCGAACGTGGCTCGATCATGCAGATCGACACCGCCTGTCTGCCCGCGGCTTCTGCTTTGTCGGCTCGCGCGACAAAGCACCAGCGGCGTTCCCGACGTGTTGGTTAGCAGTCGGTCAAGATCCGAATTGAGACCCATACCAACAGCCTGCTGGTTACATTCCCACACCAACCGAAGCTCGGACGTTTTGATCGGCGTTCCACCCACCCGCGTCTCCAGCCAGACTTTGAAGTTGAGTTGCCTCGCGCGGCGGCCAGAGGCATCGGCTGTTCGCTTAGCGTAGTCTTTAATCTCATCTTTAAAATCGAGGTAGTTAAATGCCTCCACGTTTCGGAACTCGACTAAACCGTCGAGTACTCTGGGTAAGCCGCGATACCGCGTCGCAAAGAAGGTGCAGACTTCATTGTTCAAGGGCAAAAAATTGACCTTGCTGCGCTCCTGCCCCTCCACCACCAGCACCTGAAGCGCATCTGCGCCCGGCTGATAGATGCGACGGACACATTGGACCAAGCCCTCAAGCAGGTCACGGCACTCCACCCGCTGGCCAAAGATGAACCGTTCCCAAAGCACAGAAAGTCGCCGGTCTTCACGTAGCTCGTGCGCATGAGCGGTATAGAAAGCCTCATCTTCGGGTAGTTTTGTCGGGTTTTGCCGCCGTTGCTCGGAAAATTCCTTCAAATAGTTTCGCTCAGCATCCGTCAGCAACTCGTCTGCGCGGATCTTGTAAAAGTCAAATGTCTCCTGTCCTATGGAGCGTCCTTCGCTTTTCTGCGCTTCTTCGAAGAACTGCTGCAGCTCGGACCAGTCGATGCGAAAGAGAGCAACGGACGCCTCGCTCACACCATCGGGCGCATCAATATAGGCCTCAATCGCCCCCTGAACCTCTTCGCGGAGTGTAGCCCGGAGCTCATCAAGCTTTTCCCGAAGTTTTGCTCGCCCTGGGAGCGGCAGCTGGCTAGAATCACGCTTGGCAATATAGCAGTCGCGCCGCCAATGACTTTCGAACCGGCCGCGCCACTGCGAAGGCTGTCTTCTTCGAGGTAGCGGGATATCATCGAACAAGGCATCGAAGCGTGGCATGCGCAGCGAGGTAAGAGAACGCCCAAGCGCACGGGACAACGTAGCTCCGCCGACAAGCTCGGCGGCGGTGGCCGAGACAAAATGCGCCACCTGCCGCAGGCCGGCACGACGCATCCGTAGCAGCGCAGTCAAAGCCGCCTGCCATTCCATTTTGGTATCGTCTTCGAGCGCCAGGCCCGTGGCTGCTGCATCGATCCAACGGCCGGCGCGTCCCTCGTCGAGCAGCGCTTCGGCGTCGAGTTTCTCCACCTGCGCCAGCGACTGCATCTGGCTATCATCACTGAGTACCATCAGCCGCCCTTCGCAACTGCATTCGGCATGACGCAGCTCGGTGGTAGCAGCGTCAGTGAGCAGATGCTCGCCGACGCCATCAAGACCTTCGAACCGATAGCGTGGCAGGCAGATTTCGAGCCGATTATGCAGATACGGATCGGCTTCGATAGCAGCGACTACCGCCACCACTTCGTCCGTGGCCATAGCGTGAACCAGAAAGCGCGCGCAACCAAACTCCGCGGCATCGCCCTCGAGCGTGGTCTGGATCAGGCCGGCCGCAACTTGGCCGATGAGCGTCAGTTCTGCGCTCATGCTGTTTTACCCGCGAATGGATTGAGGACATAAGCACAGCCGTCAGAAAGGCGTTTCAGCAGGCCCATGCTACTCAGACGAGCCTCTAGCCTTTCCCTATTACGCTCAAAGCTTGACGCGTCGAAGCTGCTATCAGCAAGAGCATCCTCCGCCTCTGTTGGTCCGAAGACCAGTCCATAATGGACATAGAGATCGGCGAGGAATTTGCCGAATTCCGTCCGCTTCGGCACGCGCGCCATGACAAGCGTCTTTAGCAGATCGTCAGTCGGGGCATAGCGGTTTCGGTTGGTGCCTCGGCGAGAGACAAGTCCAATGGTCCGGCCATAGGCGGAGTGCACCGCACTCCAATTGTCGTCATGCTTAGCCTCAAGCGCTTGGTAGAATTGCTGCATTAGTTCGTCCACTGTGCTGACATGCAGTTCCCGTGGTGCGAAGCTGAAATCACGCTTCAGCAGCCCTCCGGCAGTCTCAAGGCGCTCATTCTCAGGAAGAGTGTCATCCTCAACCTTAATCCAGTCTCCTTCCTTGAGCACTTGCTCGGCATAAACCTCCGCCGCTTGGCGACTGAGGGCATCGTTTTCGTAATAGGACGCAATCGAACGCTGCCGGACCAACTCTCGCCGCGGCGCGATAATTTCGCAAATCAAGCTCGGCCGGCCACGGCCCAGAACCGCCGCAGCGGTTTCCAGCGCGAACAGGAGCATATGCAAGGTTCCAAGAGGCGCGAGATGAGCGTAGGCGTCTTGGCCTGGCAAACCAAGTTGGAACACGGCCGTCCAATCCTCCACCAGTCGATCGAAGGTGGGGTGGCGGCGGTAGGGCAGGAAGCTGTTTCCTGGCATATCGAGTGGAGCGCGGTGATCGCTGTCCGCGCACAGCAGGCCGATTAGGCGGTTCTTTGGAAGGTCTGGATCGAATAGCTGCCGAAAATGCGGTTTGAGTGTCTCTGCGCCCTCGGCACGGCTGATCATAAGATAGAGAAGCTCACCTGTTCGACCAAAATTATTATAATCACGCCGAGCTGTTCTCTGGCTAACGATGGCATCGCTGTAGATGGCGTTTACACCGAAGGGAAATATGAAGCGTGACGACCAACGCAGATTGTTGGTTGTCTCCAAAGTAGTCTGCCGGACGAGGTTGACCAACTCGACGAAATCCTGAAAGCGCGGAAAACGTTGCCTAAGATAGGCGTACCCTTCGGCAGGCGGCGCGGCACTGCGATCCATGATTCCGAGCCATTCTCGCCACAAGCTTTCGTCATCAAGCCGTTCTTCGGCCAGACGAGCCAACTGGCTGTTATCGAACAGCACGGATCGCAAGCCCATTCTCCACCGCAGTGAATATGGGGTGGGATTTTGCGGCTCAGTTGGCGCAAAGAGGCGACCTTCCCGGTAATGCGCCTCGGCAACATTAAGGAACTCCAGAAACAGCAGCCAAGGATTCTGGCGTGCCCAGAGGCGGTGTCCGAAGATTGCTTCTTCAACCCATAGCTTCACATCCTCAAACACCCTGGAGGAGCGGGGAACGTGACCGATATTGGTTGGATCAAGAAAGTTCATAGGTTGATACTCAGTTGTCGCGAGCCGAGTGCGCCATGTGGGCCCTGAGTAAGAATCGATAAGGGGCCGGAGTTATTGCCTACGAGCCTATAGTATTCTGTTAGCACCTGGCTTTTGAACGCGAGCACATCCTCGTTGCACTCTTTGGAGAAGCTCGAAGGCAAAGCCCCTTGGGCCACTCGACTTAGAAATTCGTAGCGCACCAAGCGCAGTTTGAAGTCGACTTGGTGACCGTCTTTGCCGAGGTTGACCCGCAGCGCTGGTGAACTGTCTTCCGTTTCTACAATCGCTACTTCATCGCCGTGCGGGCTCCGCCGCAATGGGACTTCATATAGGTAAATATCGCTCACCTTGGCGGAACTGAAGTCCAGGCCCGTGCTGAGGAAAAGGCGATCCAACTCACCTGCCAACATTCCAGACCAGATCCGGTTGAGACCACAGACCAAGCGTTGGAGAATGATCGCGTCTACAGGACGTTGCGCGCGAAGAGGCTCCAATACCTTACGCCGATAGCTGCCTGCCGATGGAAAGACACTGAGTTTCCATGGATCGAGGCGCTCATCATTTTCCGGTAGGCGGAAAAATAGGCGCCGCCGTTCATTCACTAGAACAGTGAGGAATTCTTGAGCACCATCTACTCGCTCGTCTTCAGCCTCAAGATAGAGGCGGCGCAATCGCTCGAATTCCGGGTTGTCGGAATAATAAGGGTCGCTCGCCACATAGGCCGCGTAATCCGCTTGCAGGTTTGGATCGTCGGCGCCAAAGATCAGCAGACTATCCAAGAGGTTAGTGGTCTCATGGCCGATCCTCAATCCACCCAGGTGACGAAAGACCATAAGGCCTTCCCGTCGACGCTCCGGCAAGTTCGCACCGAAGAAATTGCTGTAGAGGGCAGCTTCATGCACAAGGCCCTTTTCCACAAGGTTACGAAGGCCATCCACGGTCGCGACATACGCCGTATCGCTTGCGCCGGACCAGCCCAATAGCGCGTTCACTAGAAGGAGCAGCACTTCACGAATGGGGACATGTAGACCATTGGCGTCCAAGAGGTCCGCCAAGGCCAGCAATCGGTCACGAACAGCAGGATCTTGCAGCAGTCGATAGTTACGTGTAAGCGGAGATGCAGCAGAGAAGGCAAGATCATCGGCTTCGTCATCGAAACAGGACCATTCAGGCCGACCGAGCAAGCAGTCCAGTGCCCGCTCAAGGATAACGGCCGTCGACATGCGACTGAGGTTCAAGAACAAGAGCTCATGATCATCGAGCTGCGAACGGTCATTGGCGAGCAGCTCTTCGATGCTTGGCGCCAAAGATTTCGCTGGGGCCGCAGTCGGGAGACTGTCCCAGGCGTGGACAAGACGACCATCATTGGCAGCGATGATAAAGAATTCGTCGGGATCCGGCTCCAAGACAGATCGCACAAACCGATTCATCAGTTCGAGCCGATCTTCTGGCCATGGCCGCCCTTTTTCTGGGCACCAACCGCTAAATTCAAAAATGAAGTGTAGTTGCTTTGGCCCAGACGGAGTTACAACCTCGAGGGGCAGATAGTTATCGCGGTTTTTGCCTGTTACACGATGATCGCCGCCGCCAAATTTAGACCAAAGCTCATGGCAGAGCGTCGTTTTGCCGTCCCCCGCAGTGCCAGTGAGGATCACATTGGTTAGCCGGCCCGCCCCTGGATCCAGAACTTCGAAAAGCTTTGCGCGATAGGGATGCTCGAACTGCAGCGGCGCAATTCCGAACTTCCGCGCATGAGATGGCAATGTCTCAGCGTACATTCCCTCTATACGGTTAATGGGGCCGTACCCGCGCAGAAACGTAACCCACCGCTCGCCAGGACTGGGCGGCCGCGCTTCCTCGCCAGCGTATGTCAAGCTCCCGGTCATAGTTGACAGATCAGGCAGCCGTTGCGGGGGCCATCATCGAGATCAAGGCCGGCAAGCACTGAAACCAGCGGCCGATTCGGACGACGCGCACGCTTGCGCTCCTGAACCTTGCGCCAATTCTCCTCAATCTCTGCCATACGCTCGGGCCGTTCGAGGTCTTCCAGTGGCTCATCACCCCAGTAGAAAAGCTGGCCATTAACACGATTGGGCTTCTCATACGCTTTGGCCTCCTCGAACAGGTCTGGATAGTGCTGCTTCAAACGAACCCATTCGATTTTCTGCTGATAGAAGCAAAAAAAACAGCCGGACCGTGTCCGGCCCCAATCGGTGTAAGGAGGAAGGCCGAGGCCGGCATCATCGAGGATCCGGACCACCCCCTCATAGTCAATGCCATCTTCGCGAAATGGAAACACCGCCTTTATGTTGGGCTTATGGCTGACATAGCCGACACGATCCTCGTCGGCGCGTATGCCGACGTAGTTGATGCAGGATTCATCACCCACATAGACCTCAAATGGCTTCAGCTTAAGCAGCTCAGTGCACCAACGCCGCTTGTTGGAAGGCAGCATGCCTCCCTTAGTACGCAGAACATCATCGAACGTTTCCCGCGTAGTCGTTCGAACCACTCGCGTGCCAAGATAGGATTCCAGGCGTTCGATATAATCGAGGGTATCGGGCAACTCCTTGCCCGTATCATGAAAGATATATTCCATATTGGGGACACGGTCTCGCATATAAATAGCGAGCGCCGTGCTGTCCTTACCACCCGAGAGGCTAAGAATGTGACGAACCGACTTTTCAGTAGTCATGAGCACCCCTGGGATATCATCCAATATTTTACTACCACCTGTCCTGCGGCTTAATTATCGTGTGTCTCTATATCTTCTGCCTTCGAGGCCACAAGAGCCCGAGCAACCGCAAGCAAAGCAGTCCGGCCATACGCTGAAAGCATCTCCGAAAATTGCCTCTCCAGCTTCGCAACAGTGTCGTCTAGTACATCTCCCCGGACAAGATCTTCAAGTTCACGACCATCAGCGCTCGTGATCACTAGTCGATAGACCCCCAGGCCGGGCGCCCCCTCTAGCTGCCCAGCGTCCGTTACGAGCGCAGCCTCCACACGAATGAAGCGCCGCGCGAGAAGCTTTAAACGATAGTAAAATTCGCGTTCGTCCACCTCGGCCCATCGCTCCGGTGGCTTGCGGGCTAGAAAGCTCGCCACAGATTCAAGCCATGCCTTGGAGGTTAGTTTCAAATCAGCCAAGCGGAGAGCGAAGCTCTTGAGCTCCGGTTCTGCCACCGTATTAATAAGGCGTTCAGCACGCCGGGCGAGCGCCGCATGCAGCGTTTCCGCGCCGCCCGCAGCCTCGGTCGCACGCGCTAATGCGACGGATATCCTGTCGAGAAGGGCCGGATAGGCGCCGTGAAGCTCGTGGACCGAAGCTGCAATGGCCGTGACAAAGCTATCGAGCCGCTGCTCATCCACCGCGTCGTCCGCACTGAACGGGTCCAAACCGCAGGCCCGCGGCAGATCATGGAAGAGCATCGCGGATGGATCCCGCACACGCAGCAGGACGTTGCGGACCGCGGCGGTCATCACGGAAAGATTGCGGGTACGTCGGGCATGATCTGGAAGACGGGCTACAAACTGAAGTAGCGGCCGAACGACGTCCAGCAAATCCAGTTCGGTGGCTTCGCCCGGCACGCCCACCACGGCAGCGAGCCGCGAGAAAACAGCAGTTCGAACGCCTTCGATCGCACAATGCTGGAGCGCGAAATGCTCGGGTTCCTTGAGAATCCGCGCAAACTCCGGGCCACCAACCTGTTCGAGGTATGTCTCGTCCTCATACACCGCTGTGTGGTGCCAGTAGGCTGCAAGATATACGGCAATGAGCAACGGGATCAGCCCATCCCGAACACCATAAGGAGACGCGCGCAGTGCTTCTGCCACCTCCTCATAGGGAACTCGGCGATCCTCTTTCCTTTGTAGAACCTCCGCAATCCGATCGAGCGATGGCGCGATGTTCAACGGATCCGGGTCAGGACGGACCACCTGCCAGCGCCCACTCCGTCGCACATGCACATTGCCGGCCCCCAGAATTGACATATAAGCGGCCATCTCCGGCGGCATGTGTTGGTCATCCAACCCCAGCGAAGCTTTGTCTGGCGCTTGCGCTAACCCTTCCATCAAGAGTGACCGCGCGCGCGCAGCTGCAGAGCTGAGCTGTCGGCGATTTAGTAACTCGTTTGTAATAATCGGTGATTTGCTGAACGCCTCATCACAGACATTCGACAGCGCTTCTGTCAGCTCGCGGCCAGAATGGACCGCTAAGGTTTTGCCGCGATGCAGCCACTGTGTGCTAACAGCACCGCCACCTTTGAAATCAAAAAGAGCACTGAGCGCACGGCGAAGGCGATCTTCAGCACCCGCGATTTGCCGGCTGACCTCCTCACGTGCCAGACGATCACCGGACAGGGCTGGGGTCTGCTCAGCAACCCACTGCCAAGCATTAAGATCCCGCAGCAGCGGCGCGAGAGTCCCTATCGGCGGCGCCACCCCCACAATCCGAGTATCAGGCCAATCAGCATGAGCGTGAATGATTGCAAGCGCCTCGTCGCGTTCCCGCTCCGTACGGCTCAGCGCCACCAAAACCTGCCCATCAGCTCTGTTGGGCATTGCCGCCTCGAGGCGCCCAGACAATGCAGCAGACGGTACGTAGACCACCTCGAAATGGCGCATAGCACCTGTCATGACATAGTGGCGTCTTGCCACGAGCGGCTCGGAGGGCAGAATCGGCCGCAATACAGCAAGGACGTCGGAGCCTTGCGTCACAGCGGCAAGCCCCTCTTCGAACGCCTTCTGAAGATCGACGCTGGTGTGCGGCCACAAACAGAGGCCGCCGCCCGCCCCACGATCGTAAAGGACACGCGCTTCATTCCTGAGCCGATGAACGGCAGCACTGACGCGACGCCGGTCATCTGCACTCGACGCGAGCGCACTGATTAGCAGATCTTCGGTTAGGCAGAGGCTTGGATCGTCCAGCAGGTTAACTAAGCCCACAGCCTTCAACGCGTTGCGCTCGAACTCGTCCCGTGCCACCGCAGAACGCACCACGCCTTCTACCAAGCCCCAGCGAACACCTCTGGAGCCACTCTCGAGAGATCCTGCGAGGTTCTGCGCCAAGTAGTCGTAAAGATTATTCAATCGAAACGGCACGTAACCCGCCAAAGGTTGCCGCGTATGGGCAAGCAGACCGCCCGGTTCAGAAGAAGACAGAAAGCTGAACAGCGAACGCTCATTTTGCCCGAACCGGCGAAGCGCACGCGCGAGCACCGGCAGGACAAACGCATCAAGCGGCGCAAGACCCGCTGCGAGGGGCTCAAGCTCTGCCTCCATTGCACCAGGCCCGTACCATCCGGCGCGCCCCGCTATGCGCATCTGTTCTCGCGTTTGCTTGACGAGTGAGCGAGGAAGCGCTTGCGCGTCTACGCCCAGCGCAGCTGCCGTCAATGCGGCTCCTTGTTCTAATGGCGGAACAAAGACGATTTCTTCGAAGCGCCCGCTCACTTTCTCCCATTCGCGTCTTTCGGCGCTTGAAAGATCCTGCGCGTAAGCGGTCACCGCTTGGTGTAGAATCGCAATGGTGACAAGCGGTGCAACACCGCTCCGCACAGATGCCTCTGCCAGATCCTGCAGCAACTGCAGATCGCCGTGATCCGGTGTCGCAGCCGCATATTCCAGGTTCTTGCCTAGCTCGTCGAACACGATGAGCAGGCCGGATGCCACTCCACAGGTGCGCACCCAATCACCCACGCTGGAGACGGCTTCCAGTAGAGCCGGAACCGTAAGATCCTCTGCCTCGCTGAGCCGTTTGAGGAGCGATCGCGATGGCGCCAGGTCCATTCGGGATAATGTTTTGCGGAGTGCGCGCAAAAGACTGCGGCCGACCGGTTCGCGTTCACCCACGACCAGAACTGGCTCAAGCCGAACAGAGGCGGTCGTCCGTCCGAGATCGGCCGGCAGGGCGTTGAGCGCGCCAGTTGCGTAACGCGCAAACGCAAGAACAAAACTCGACTTTCCTGAGCCATAATCGCCAGTAAGGCGCCACGCGCGTGCGGTAGTAGCAAAGCTCAAGCTCTGCGCCAGCCGCTCAAAAGTGGCCGCAACAAAAGGCGTAACGACATAATGGCGAGACGCGTTAGGATCCTCATAATCGCGTTCGATTTGCACCGACCGCAAGTATTGGGAACGAATGCGAAGCAGGTCCTGCATTGTTGGATTGGCAACCATCGCATCAACCATGCCTCGCCCCTTTTGCATGTATATCTGAGGCATAGATCGCCGCTAGTCGCTGCTTAAGAGGTGGCAGTTTCTCGATACGTCTCACCACCTGTTGATTAAGACTTTCCACCAATTCGAATTCCCCACCGGTCCTGGCCAGAAGGTTCAAGCGATTGCGAACTTCGCTTTCGGGCATGCGCAAAATTCGGCCGGGACTGCCAACTCCCGTTGCCATTTCGTGAAACGGCACAGTCTCTTCCTTGCCGCCCCGAGCTTCCCACCAAGACATCAGGCAGTAGCGGAACATGGCTTGGGCGATTGTGCGTTTTGGCGACAGGTCGAAGGTGTAGATCGGTTCACGCCGACCCAGCTCTTCCCGCTCACCAGACGGACGAACGAGACCAAGGCTCACAAGTGGGCTATCGAGACCGTCTTCCCCAAGTCTGCTGCCGCGCGGAGCACAATATGTCCTCAGCCACACATCGAAATGCTGCCTCAAGCTAATTTCTGAAAGGCTGCGACCGCTCCGCTCGGCCTCCTTGGCGAAAGCCACTAACACCGCTGACGGTGTGAAACTCGGCTCGTTCCAACGATTGAAGAGCAGTTCCCAAGCAAAAAAGCGACCCGGGCTCTGAGTCGATATCTTCCAGTGCAACCACCACTGAGTCTGCACATCTTCAAGAAACGGATCGAAGCCATCTGGACCGAATATGGCCTCACCTTCCTCGGTCAGCCGCCAGCCCTCAGGCGCGCGGCGCGCCACCCCGTAAGCATCGACCCAACAGCGCAGCGCCTCGACCATATTCTTGCCAAGGCCCAAGCCGATGACGCCATCGACGATATTCCCCAGCACGTCCTGCCCGCCGCTCAGACCCCGGACCGCCTTAGGAAGCCAAGCAATGCGCAAAGGAAAAGTCTGGTGTCCCCCAAAACGGAAAGTCTCCACAGGGTCAATTTGCAAAGCCATAAAAGTCATATGTGATTCACTCCGCGTCGATAATACGGAACCCCAAAGGCGAATGCCACCCCGATGTCCGAAAGATCATAAATGCGTTGTGTCGCACCGATCGCGGCACCGGCGTCGTCCGTGCTATGTGCCCTGTGTCCACCTATTCAGCCCGTCGACTGTCCGCTTCACCGAGCGGTGTGATAGGCCGAACGGATGGGCGTTTTTGGGTGCCGCGGACACCGGATCCCCGATCGAGGCGAACATGACATTCATAATTGCAACTCTCGAACGGTATCCTGATGGCGTCTTCCAGACCTCTTTCGAACACTGATGATCCGAGCGCAGATCGAGCTCTGACCTTTGGCACCGGCCGATGGCGCCAGGTCATACGAGGTCATTGCGGCACCCGACTTTCTGCTTGGACTGGGCAGGCAGGATCTCAAACCATTCGATGCACCGATCGGGTTGCGGATTCATGCACCCGAACTGGCCGGCACGCGCACCATGCGCGTGCTGTGCACCTTTCCAGCGAAAATGGGCCTTGCTCTGGATCAACACCTAAATGCGTATGTCCCAACGGGAAAGAGATCACCTTTGCCATCTACTCCAACTCGGCAATGGGGAGAAGTTCCCCGCGGCCGAGCCAGTGTCGCGGCCGCCCTCCATGCGATGATACGTTACAGCGGCCCAGAGAAAGAGTGCAGACAGGATTTCCGTGACGGAATAAGGGCTGGGAGAGAGGCTCCCGGCGCCCGTCATGGAGAAGACCCATGACCCAGGTTGAGATGCTGGACGCCGCCCGCGATTTTTCCGGCGGCTACAAGGTGGATGCGAGCCGCGGTGGCCGGAACGGTCGCGTGTCCTCGGAGTGGTTCTCGCGCCCGGCAGACGAGCGCTACCTGTCGCTTTCGGAATTGCACGCAGCCGTGCGTGCCCGCACCGAGCGCAGCCGGACCCGAACCGTGGAGAGCGCCGCGATCCGGGTGGAGGCCAGCCGCGATGACGACGAGCGTCTGACGCTGGCGTTGCCGGGGACAAGCGCACCAGTGGCGCCGACGCATTGGTCCTTTGGCCAGCTCGCCGGTCTGGTCGGCGCACCGGCGGCCTACCTGCGTCAGCTCCCAGCCCCATTGGCCGGCATCAACCTGCAATACGGCCTGACCTCGCACCGGACCGAGCAGGTCAAGACGCTGGAGATCGAAGACGGCCGCGTCGAGTTGCGGGCCGTGACCGGTCCCGACTACGGTCGGATCTTCGACCACGAACTCGTCGAAGCTGTGCAGCGCATCGCCGGCAACGGCACCGGCGACACCCGCTGGAAGGTGCCGGGCGTGCTCGACTGGTCGACCGGTGTCTATAATCCCCGCGTCGACATTACCCGGGATTCGACCACGCTTTACGCTTCGGATCGCGACGTTTTCTTGTTCCTCGTCGACGACCTCAATCCCATTGAGGCCGGCCATCTGCCGGACGGCAGCCCTGATCTGTTCTTCCGCGGCTTTTATTGCTGGAACAGCGAGGTCGGCGCCAAAACGCTGGGAATTGCAAGCTTCTATCTGCGGGCAGTGTGCCAAAATCGCTGTATCTGGGGCCTCGAAAATTTCGAAGAGATCACCATCCGCCACTCCAAATACGCGGCCTCGCGCTTCGCTTACGAGGCCGCGCCGGCGTTGACCAGGTTCGCCGATTCTTCGCCCATGCCGTTCGTCAACGGCATCAGAGCGGCGCGGGAAAAGATCGTCGCCCGTGACGACGATGACAGGAACGAATTCCTGCGCAAGCGCGGTTTTTCCAAGACCGAAACGGCAAAGATCATCGAGACGGTCCTGACGGAGGAAGGTCACGCCCCGGCCAGCGTCTTCGATTTCGTCCAGGGCATCACCGCCGTTGCCCGCGACAAGCCGCACCAGGATGCCCGTCTCGACCTGGAAGCCCGAGCCAAGAAGCTGCTCGACCGAGCCGACTGAGTTCCGCAGAGCCGGAGATACAGATCTCCGTATCTCCGGCTTTGTTCCTCCGTTTGTGGTGCCAGGGAACTATCGCGCATCGTAATGGGATTGTGCCTCCCGGACCTGTTCCCAGTTTGCCTTGGCCCAGTCGACCAGTCCTTGCGTCGGGCTCAGCAGGCTTTCCCCAAGATCGGTCATCTCGTACTCGACGCGGGGCGACACTTCAGGAATGACTTCGCGGATCACCAGCCCGTCTCGTTCGAGGGCCTTCAGGGTCGACGACAGCATCCACTGTGAAATCCCCGGAATCGCCCGTTCGAGTTCGGAGAATCGAGCCCGTCCGCCGAGGAGGTCGAGCGATAGGACCAGGAAGATCGTCCATTTGCCGCCGATCTTTGCCAGCAGTTCCCGAACAGCCATCGGTTCCGAAGTCCGACACACCAGGGCAGGATCCAGGGAATTGCTGGCTCTTTTCATGACTTACCTCGGCGTTAGCACCTGACGTCAAAGTGCCTTCTTCTTCGCAACAAGCTTCCGATTTATAAGTTGCTCTCATTCCGTAAGCGATCTCGTGTGGCCATGGAGAGTCCAGGATGTCCGACCCAAAATACACGGCCTATGCGCCCGCCGCCCCCTACTTCGATCTGGTGCGCGGAGCGCTCGGCGACCTCGTCGATGGCGAACATTTCTTCGACGCCGTCAGCAACGAAGTCGTTTACGAGGTCCTTTACGACATCGGTGGCTGGCCCCGCGTCATCCGGGGACGGGACGATCTGATGGCGGGGTTCCGGGGGTATGTCGACGCCATCGCGCTGCGTTCCGCCGACCAGTTGATCGTCCACCAGACCGATGGCGGCCACGTGGTCGTCATCGAATACGAGGTCCATGGCACCATCCTCGCGACGAGTGTCAAATACGACAATCGGTTCTGCTCGATCATCAGGATCGAGAACCGGAAGATCGCTCACTGGCGCGACTACATGGACTCGCTGGCCGCCTGGAACGCTCTGACAGCGTCCGCCCGCTGATCGTCGACTTTCCGACTCCGCGTAAAGCAGACTTTACGTATCTACTTTTATGTACCGATCCGATTCCGTGCTTTTCCGGGTCCGTGCAGTCCCGGCTTTACGCATCCCACGGTTTTCAGGTTTTGCGGCGCCATCCTCAGAGGTCGAGGGTGGCGCTTCGCTTCGTGACGAATTTGGGATCGAGAGAAAGTCTCTCGGCGCTCGTCTGGAGTGAACGACATGGTACAGAAGATCACGCTCGCGCCCTCACGCGACATTCCCTTCAACATGCTGGTGCTCAGCCAGTCCAACGTCCGGCGGGTCAAGGCCGGCGTCTCGGTCGAAGAACTGGCCGAGGACATTGCTAGACGCGGTCTGCTGCAGGGCCTCAGCGTCCGGGCCGTCATCGATGAAAGCGGCGCGGAAACCAGCATGTACGAGATCCCCGCCGGCGGCCGGCGCTACCGGGCGCTGGAACTGCTGGTCAAGCAGAAGCGCCTGGCCAAGACCGCACCGGTGCCCTGCGTCGTCCGCAAAGGTGGCATCCCCGAGGAGGATTCCCTGGCCGAGAACGTCCAGCGAGCGCCGCTGCACCCCCTCGATCAGTTCCGAGCCTTCCTGGCGCTGAAAGAGAAGGGCCAGTCCGAGGAGGAGATCGCCGCCGCATTCTTCGTCTCGGTCAACGTCGTCAAACAGCGCCTCAAGCTGGCGTCCGTCTCGCCCCGGCTGCTCGACGTCTATGCCGAGGACGGCATGACGCTGGACCAGCTGATGGGATTCACCGTCTCCGGCGATCACGAACGCCAGGAGGCAGTGTTCGAACGGCTTTGCCAGTCCTACGACAAGGCGCCCTACGTCATCCGCCGCATGCTGACCGAGGGTTCCGTGCGCGCCGCCGACAAGCGAGTGCAGTTCATCGGCATCGATGCCTACGTCGCCGCTGGTGGCACTGTGATGCGCGACCTGTTCCAGGGTGACGACGGCGGCTGGCTGCAGGACGTGGCTCTTGTCGATCGCCTGGTTGCCGAAAAACTGAAGACTGAGTCCGAAACTGTCGCCGCAGAGGGTTGGAAGTGGATCGAGGTGGCGCCCGACTTCCCTTACGGCCACACCTTCGGCTTGCGTCAGCTTCGCGGCGAGCCGGTGGCGCTGACCGCCGAGGAAGAAGCGGCGCGCGATGCGCTCCAGGCCGAATTCGACCGCCTGTCGGAGGAATACGACAGCGTCGAGGAACTACCCGAGGAGGTCGACGAACGCTTCAGCGAACTGGAGACGGCGCTGGCGACATTCGAGGAGCGACCACTGGCGTTCGATCCACCCGAAATCGTCCGGGCCGGAGCCTTCGTCAGCATCGCCCAGGGCGGCACCTTGCGCATCGAGCGCGGTTATGTCCGTCCCGAAGACGAACTGCCGGTCGAAGAGCCGGAGTCCGATCCCTCCGAGGTGGAACGCGCGATGGCGGCGGATGTCGAAGGTCAGGACGCCGTCACCGCCGAGGCCGATGAACCGGACCAGGAGCCCGAGGAGGACGAGGGTTTGACGCCGATCTCCGACCGGTTGATGAGCGAATTGACCGCCCACCGCACGCTCGGCCTGCGCCAAGTGCTCGGCGAACATCCAGACGTCGCTTTCCTGGCGGCATTGCACGCGCTCGCTCTGAAGGTGTTCTACCACTACGGTTCCGATAGTTGCCTGGAACTGGAACTGAAAAGCGTCGCCTTCAGTAACCAGGCACAGGACCTCAACGAAAGCGCCGCCGCCGAAGCGATCCGCGTCCGTCACAACGGCTGGGTGAAGCGGTTGCCGAAGGAATCGGCAGATCTCTGGGACACACTCCGGGGCTGGGACATCGACAGCCGTTCGGAACTGTTCGCCCATGTCGTCAGCCTGTCGGTCAACGCCGTGCATGAATCGTGGAACCGCCGGCCCCGCGCGCTGGCTCACGCCGATCGTCTGGCGCGGGCGGTCAATCTCGACATGGCGGCGATGGGCTGGGCGCCGACCGTGGACAATTTCCTCGGCCGCGTCACCAAAGCTCGCATTCTTCAGGCCGTGGCCGAGGCGAAGGGCCAGCGGTCCGCCGACCGCATCGAGCACCTGAAAAAGGGCGACATGGCCAGCGAGGCTGAGACCCTGCTCGCTGGCACCGGCTGGCTGCCCGAGCCGCTACGGACCGATTGGTCACAGCATACGAC
Source organism: Telmatospirillum siberiense (assembly GCF_002845745.1). GTDB lineage: Bacteria > Pseudomonadota > Alphaproteobacteria > Rhodospirillales > Magnetospirillaceae > Telmatospirillum > Telmatospirillum siberiense. The sequence continues at coordinate 28,756 of NZ_PIUM01000025.1, forward strand.
GGAACCGATGCAAACCGAGGACGCGCCGACATCGGAATCCGTCATCGAAGAAACGGCGGAAACCGACGGCGAAACGGCCCTGGTCGAAGAAGTCGGCCTCTCCGACACGGATGAAGCATCCAGCTCCGTCGCTACCGAATAGCTACCAGTCCTTGTCAATGGGCCCGCCGGCAACGGCGGGCCATTTTTCTGGAGACGCATCATGTCGGGGAAACCGCATGATCTGGCGCGACGTCTGAGCCGCCACGCCGAGGCGGTATGCCGCCATTATCTCTCCGCCGGCCATCGCGAAGGCCGCTACTGGTTGGTCGGCGACGTCCTAAACACGCCGGGGCGATCGTTGTTCGTGCGGCTCTACGACTCCCCGAAGGGACCTGCCGGGAAGTGGACAGATGCCAGCACGTCCGAACACGGCGACCTTCTGGACGTCATCCGCCGCTCTTGCGGTTTGGTCGATTTCAAGGATGTCGCCGATGAAGCCCGCCGCTTTCTCAGTTTGCCGGACGAAGAGCCGGAAACGCGAACAAGACCCAAAGCTCCAACGGCACCGTCAGGCTCGCGCGAGGCAGCGCGGCGCCTGTTCGCCATGTCTAACCCCATCGCCGGCACCGTCGTGGAAGCGTATTTACGGAACCGTGGCATTACGGCTTTGCACGGAACCGACAGCCTGCGCTTTCATCCCCACTGCTACTACCGGCCGGACGAGTATGCGCCGACCGAGACTTGGCCGGCGACGATCGCCGCCGTCACCGATCTCAATGGCAAGCTGACCGGGGCGCATCGCACCTGGCTCGCCCCCGACGGTTCCGGCAAGGCGCCGCTCGCCACGCCGCGACGGGCCATGGGCGACCTGCTCGGCCACGCCGTCCGCTTCGGGGTGGGCCGTGACGTCCTGGCAGCGGGCGAAGGGATCGAGACCATGCTGTCGCTGCGCATGGCCCTTCCCCATTTGCCGATAGCGGCAGCCCTCTCCTCCGCCCATCTCGCGGCCATCCTATTCGGGCCGAACTTGCGCCGGCTCTACATCGCCCGCGATGCCGATCCGGCCGGCGATGTGGCGCGAGACATCCTGGTCGAACGGGCGGACGAGGCCGGGGTCGAGGCGATCACCCTGTCGCCGACGCTGGAGGACTTCAACGACGATCTGCACCGGCTCGGGCTCGATGTCCTTCGCGCGTCCTTGCGGGTGCAGATCGCTCCGGAGGACGTCGCCCGCTTCCTGGAACCGGCAAGCCTGTGAACGGTCGGAAGTGGAGCAAGGCTCCGGTCTCACGCGTGATCTCGGAACCCGCCTGCCGGAGGGGACCGCGCCCCGGCCTTCAAGAGGGCGATCGGGCCACGGGCACCCGGCCAAGCAAGGACTGCGACCGGCGATTTTCCGCCGCCCCTTCGGGTCTTTGCATCGCCAGGCAAAATCGCCGGCCTCCGTCCTCCTCCGCTTTGCTCCGGCCCCGCCGATGGCGGGGTGCAGGTCCGGGCCTGCCCGCGGCTGTCCGTCGCCATGAAGGCCGCGAGGAACGCGGTCAACCGGCAGAAGGAGTTTTCCCATGATCCCGTCCGACGACAGCGAGCCCCGGCACGCCACCTCCCAGACCGCCCACGTTCTCGCCGAACTCCAGCTCTATGGCTACCGTCCCTTTCAGGATGAACCCGATCCCCGACCGCTGCCTGAAGGCGACATGATCGCCGGCGCCGTCGCCAACATCCTCGACGCCCTGGTTTCAACACTCACCGACACCCGACTCGAACCCGACCTCGAAGACCTGCTGTGGTCGACCGTCAATCTCTTCCAGCGCGCCACCGGCCGGGTCGAACGTGCCCTCGACGACAATGAGCAGGCGCAGCAGCGCAGCCAGAAGGAACAGGACGGCAGCGAGGTCAAATCGGTGGAACTGGAGCGCCTGACCGCCGAGGGCCAGACCCTGATCGAGCGCCGCGATGCCATGGAGATCTTCCGCGACGTCGCCGCCGAACAGTTCGCACACCACACCGGCTCATCCTGGCGGCCACATGCCGGCTCGATGGTCAACCACAAGACCCTGACCGCTACGATGATCGACTCCAAAGACTTCCTCGCCGCCCGTAAGTGGGCCGACAGCGAGATCTTGCTGCCGCCCGGCCCCAAGATCGCCGTCACTGGCGGGCTCGACTTCAACGACCACCAGCTCATCTGGGCCAAGCTGGATAAGGTCCACGCCAAGCATCCCGACATGGTGCTGCTACACGGCGGTTCGCCGAAAGGCGCCGAGCGCATCGCCGCCGCCTGGGCCGACGCCCGCAAGGTCCCGCAGATCGCCTTCCGCCCCGACTGGGCCAAACACGCCAAGGCGGCCCCGTTCAAGCGCAACGACGCCCTGCTGGCGGTCCTTCCCGTCGGCGTCATCGTGTTCCCCGGCAACGGCATCCAGGACAACCTCGCCGACAAGGCCAAGACGCTGGGTATTCCGGTCATGCGGTTCGATGCCGCATGAAGCCAGCACCGGCATGGCGGCTCTCCCTGACGGAGGGCCGCCATGCCCTTCACCACTTCCTGCGGCGGATCATCTCATGACGGATCCCCCTTACCGCACCGTCTCCGAACCAGGAGAACGACCATGCTAACCACGGATCACGACGACTTCCGCGATACCCTAGCCACGTCGGTAGCGGTGGTCTGCTTGGTGAGCGAGCTGCTGATGCACCGTCGTCCGGGCACCGATCTATGCTTGTCCCCACAAGCCGCCGACGGTCTGACCGATGCGCTTCACCTGGTCCGCGCCGCCCTCGTCGAGGCCAAAAACCAGCTCGCCCACACCCCGGCCAACGAAACACCGCCGTGACGGCCGAAAGCATCGAGCACCGGCAAATCACCCGCATCCCGTCCACAATTGCAGCCACCCACACCTTTCCGTTATACTTCGTCTCGCGCCGTGGTGGTGATGGTGGAAGGCGCGACCGTCGGATTTCATCTCACGGAGACCACCGCCATGTTCCTTTTCGCTCCTCTTCTCGTTCTCGGCGCCATCGGTTTTTTCTGCTGGTTGCTGTTCACCCTGGCCGTTTTCGCCCTGCCTTCCGTCGCGGGCGTCTATGCCGGCATCTGGGCCTATCACACAGGCGCTGGTGCCCTAGGCGCCATCGTCGTCGGGTTCGTCGCCGCCGGCGCGACCTTCGGCCTCGGGCAATTGCTGCTAATCTTCGTGCCCTGGGTCTGGGCGAAACTGCTGATCATCGCCGTCTATACCGCCCCGGCGGTGGTGGCGGGCTACAGCGCCACGCACGGCATCACCCTAATGGCAATGTCGTCGCCGGTCTGGCAGACGGTGTTCTCCGTCATCGGTGCCATCGCGGTCGGCATCACCGCCCTGCTGCGGATCAGTGGTATGGCGGCCTTCGCCGAACAACGGTGAAGCCCATCCAAACAGAGTGACATCTTACCGGTTACCACGCTTTAGACATCTTCGGCGCTATCGTGGTAAGGAGGGCCGAAAGGGAGCGAATGTTTTCAGATGACGACCACCACGAATTTGAGCGAGGAAGCCGTTCTAACGGCGGCGCGGGAGTTGATCGCCCGACGCGGTCCCGCCGCCAGGGACGAGGCGATGGCGCGGGTAGCCGACCTTGAGCGGCAAGGGAACTGGCCCGAGCATGCCCTTGCCATGCGAGTCCTGACCGTGGTGGAACGGCTGCTCGCCCCACCTGTCGCATAAAGGCGAGACGGCACCGCCCGGACAGCCGGGCAAAGCATTGCCGAAGCATCCACGCCACTCTTCGCCGCAACCCCAGGTCGCGGGACCGCCGGTGATCCGGCCGCTCTCTTCTCGTGGTCGTGATCGGCATGAATCGGAGCGGTTGGATCGCGCCTGGCTTGCTCCGGGCACGGATATAGCCCTCACCGAAGCGCTTGCACCTGCCCCACCAAGGCCATGACCAACAGCAAGGACGCGTGGGACGGGGCATTCTCTCCGGGGACCGTCAACCGGGCCCACCGGAATATCGTGGTCAGGACAGGGCAACAGAGATCGCCGGATCTTGCCGCCGGTTCCCCCACGGTGGCGACAAACCGCCATCGTCTCCATGACCGCCTCTGTCCTGTCGAGCGCTCCATACGGCCTCTCCGATGGGTGGATCTGGCCCAAGGGCAGCTAAAGCCTCGATCGCCTAAGGCGCAACCGCGCCGTTGAAACTTTCCTCCCCTGGGCTGTCGCCCATTCCTCGCGAGGCAAGAAAGTTCCCCCACCGCCGTCCTCCGCTCTGCTTCGGCCCCTCCAGGGTGCGCCGTCGATCGCCTTGGGCCGGGCGATCACCATCGAGGCCGCAATGGTGCGGGCTCGAAGACAAAGATCACGGAGACATCATCATGGCGACCATCGGCACCTTCAAGAAAACCGGCACCAGCGAATACACCGGCGAAATCGTCACCCTCAGCGTCCAGACCAAGAACGTCCGCATCGTCCCCGATGCCCGCGCCACCAGCGAGAACGCCCCGAGCCACCGCATCTACATTGGCCGGGTGGAGGTCGGGGCAGGCTGGTCCAAGCGCTCCACCGAGGGCCACGACTACCTCGGCCTGAAGCTGGACGATCCGAGCTTCAACGCCCCCATCTACGCCAACCTGGTCAGCGACGAGGAAGGCGACGGCTTCAGCCTCATCTGGTCCCGGCCGCAGGGCCGCCGCAACGGGAATTGAGGCACCCCGGCAACGCCCCGCCCCACCCCGGGCGGGGCATCGCCCCTCGAACGCAAAGGAACACACCATGAGCCGCCACGAACTGCCCCCTCGCGACGACGCCAACCGTCGCCTCGGCATTGCCATCGGCTGGGACCGCCCGCTCAACACCTATTTCGTCCAGGTCCTCGATCCGACCCGTGACGAGGAAGAGCCCGGCTTCGAAATCCTTTGGAAAGGCACCGCGTTCGGCGAGATCCTCTCAGTCGACGACGCCATCGCCCTGGTCGCGCCTTGGGCCGAGATCCCCACCGACTTGCGGGTCCTCCTGATCCTCGATCGCATCCGGACGGCGTGACCGTCGGAGGCCTGGCGCATCCTTTTGGATGCGCCAGGCCTCCTGAAACATCAGCCCGACGGCCATCAGCCATCTTCGCTTATATGTCTCCAACCTCCGCATCACCGCAGATCACGTCGCCGCGATAACGGCCACGGCATCGCTGACTCCGACTGCCCGCACGATCTCCGCCGCAGCCGCAATACAGCCTTTTCCTCACTCGCGACGAAACCGCCTCCCTTGACTCCGGAAGCGGGATATCGCGCCGAGAGCGACACGCTGGGGCGGGACCGGGATTGATGCGCAAGCGGGCGCCATCGGCGTCCGCCGTCAAACTGCCAAAGCCGTTTCCGCGAGCGGAGCCTCGGCTTTTCGTTTGTCCGCGGCCTCTTGCCGACGGCGCTTTCGAGGCGCATCCCGCCCGCTCCAGGGTGTCGCGCCTAGGCCGATCGGATCTCAACGCTCCCCAGCGTCCCGATCGGGCGAATTTCTCGGAGGGGTCCACCGGCGAAAGGCCGGTCGCGCCGGAACAGCGTCCTGGCGGGCGGGCCCCATCTCAAACAACCGAACCTCCCCCAACACCCTGTCTGCTCAGACCTTCCCATCCTGGCATGCGAAAGCAAGACGCCTCGAGGCCGTGCGGCCCCCCCCCATTTTGTTGGAGAAGTTTTGTCTTCGACGGCCTCCAACAAAATCGTCACCTCCGCGCGCCGGCTTGAAGCCGGTCGCTGGCGCGAACCTCGACCCATCCCGTTTCCGCATGGCCGCGGACGTCATCTTTCACTTCCGTTGAGGAGATGACGATGATCACGCTCGAACAGCATATCGAGGAACTGCGCGCCGAACTCCGCTGGTGCGATTCCAAGGAACGGCGCCAGATCGAACGCGAACTCCAGGAAGCCCGCGACGAACTCGCCCGCCTCCTTTCCAGGGAGCCGCGATAACGGCTCCGACGCGATCCGCTCCAGCTCATCTGGGGCGGATCGCTCATCGCTTCGCGATTTTATTCGCCCCGCCCCAAACCCCTCCCCCCCGGAAGGGGCTTTGTCCTGCCGGAGGCTTTCAAGCTGGCGACGGCAGAGCCACGAACGGATCGATCCTCGGCACCCCCAACGGCTCGAAATGCTGGAGGTCGCGAGTCAGGATCGTCGCCCCAGCCGAGCCGGATCTACCGGTTCTCGGCCGTCGATGCTTCTGCTAAGAAATCTTCCGGATGGTCAAGATTCAATAAGAGCAGGATCGCATGGGACACCAGACGCCTCAAAATCCCTACTCCGACAGGCACCGGGATGATTTCGACAAGAGCACCATCGCCGCGGTGGCCAAACGCTCGGCGTTTCAATGCACGATCTGTTCAGCGGTCACTGTGGGGGCGAGCGCCGAAGCGCCAAACGCCGTCATAAACGTCGGCGTAGCCGCACACATTGCCGCCGCTTCGCCAAGGGGCCCCCGCTACGACCCATCAATGACTCCAACACAGCGGTCGGGCATCGAGAACGCCATCTGGCTCTGCCAGACCCATGCCAAGTTAATTGATGACGACTGCGTCGAATGGACATCCGCAAGGCTTCATTACATTAAACGGGATCATGAACAATCTGTGCGGCTTTTGATCGGCATCCCGCGAAAGGCTGCTTCGTCTCAGCCGGAAACCCAGTCAATCGCCCAGGAATATGCCTTTGCCGTCATTCGAGCGCTGACTCCTGCTTACAAGGCGATCCTCGCCCCGATGCTTCAGGATCGAAATCTTGGAGACGACAGCGAGGTCGGAATCTTGATGGCCGGTTCACCAATGAACGGCACGGAAATGGCCGAACGGGCGACGCCATGGACAGTGTTCGTCAAGCCGGCTTGGCTAAAGTGGGTTTTGCAAGGTCACGGCGCTGGGTTCGGCCTACCGGGTGAAGTTCCGCCCGACCAGATCTATGGTAAGATTCCCGGATGGCCTGACGAGTTCTTTGAATTTCTGGCGGCCATCGTAGAGACAGAAACAACGTTCGAGTGGCAGAGAATTCTGGCGGGATACCTCGTCCTCGCGCAGTGTCCAGGTCGCGCTTGACTGCCGATCCGACGTTGATGATGTTGCCAATACAGACCATTATGCCGAGATGGTGTCATGTGAGAGTTTCGAATCATTGGATTCGTATTCTGACACCATGGTTGATGTTCTTATGCTTTGAGTAGTTCATGGACACGGGTCATATAGTTTCCATCTGCGTGAACGGTGAAGACAAAACCAGGCAAATCAGCGACTGGGAGATATGGTGGGGTGATAAAAAGAATGAGTTGATGCTGACTTGCCATTTTCCCTCCGGTAAGTCTTATTTTCGCCCACTCAACGAGTGCAAAATCACCCCCATCAGGGAATTTCAAGGAACGTTTATTACAAAAAAGGGGAGTGTGGTGCTAAGCGCCGTCGACAAAGCGGTAGTCTACGGTGAGAAGTATGCCGTTGTTCAGTATCCCGGGAATCAAAAAGTTTACATAATGAACGTGGACGGTATCGAGTTCTTCCCGACGACGACAATCAAGGATGAGGCGATATTCCGCTATTTCGTTTCTGTGGCAAAAGCCCGGGAAGAGCAGGCAAAACCCCAGGACAAGAAGCAGATTGCCGAAAATGTGCTGCACCAACTGGAAAGGGTGCTTCCTCACGCGGACACCGCGCTGCATGCCTACTGCACGGGACGGAATCGACCGCAGGAACGGGCGGAAAACTTTATCTACCCTTTCGGTATCAACGAAAGCCAGCTCAGGGCGGTGGAGCAGGCCTTTACCTCGCAAATCAGTCTGATCGAAGGCCCCCCTGGCACGGGGAAAACTCAGACGATATTGAATATCATCGCCAATATCGTGTTGCGTGGAAAAAACGTTGCTATCCTGTCCAATAACAATGCTGCGGTGGAAAACGTTTATGAAAAGCTAGGCAAGGCCGGGCTGGATTACCTGGTCGCCAAGCTGGGTAATGCGGAGAACCGCAAGGACTTTTTCGCTGGCGCACCCGCCATACCATCGGGAGACCCCGCGCCAGCACCTGCCATGCATCGTATCCAAGCTGTCCTACAGCAGTTGAAGCAGTCTCTGCATACCCGGAACGCGGTAGCGCGGCTCCAGGCCGAGATCGACGAATTGACGATAGAGCGAGGTTATCTGCGTCAATGGCAGGAGGAAAACGGAGTGGAAGCGCCGGCTCCTCTGGACAAATACAAGCTGTCTCCACGGAAAACCGCGGACCTGTTGGCTTATTTGGCTCATCTTGCCGAACGTCGCATCCGGCTCAAGGATAGAATCGAACTGCTGCTCGATTTCTGGATCTTGCGCACGAAACCCTTTGGTGATTGGGAAAAGCGCAAGTCCGTGATTTATGCCTTGCAACTTCACTATTACGATACGGCACTGCAGGAGAAAGATTCAGCGTTAACGGCGTATCGGGAAAAATTGAAGCGTGGCAACTTCGATGCATTGCTGGATGATTTGACCACCTGCTCGATGACGCATCTGAAATGCTACCTCCATCAGCATATCCCGAACCAGGAAACATTCGATTCAGAAAATTACCGTAAGAATTTCGATGCCTTTTTGAAGCGTTATCCGATTATTGGCAGCAGTACGCATTCTGTCGTCAACTCGATCGGCCGCGGTGCGATTCTCGATTATGTCATCATCGACGAGGCCTCGCAGCAGGACATCGTCCCGGGGATACTGGCGCTGGGTTGCTCTAGAAACCTGATCATCGTTGGTGACAGAAAGCAGCTTCCGCACATTCCGGCGAATCTGGGTATTGTCCCTCCAGCCGAATTCTACGATTGCGACAAATACAGCCTACTCGATTCGTGCGTCGGAATTTTCAATGATTCGATCCCGACGACGCTGCTGAAAGAGCATTATCGGTGTCACCCCAAAATCATCCAGTTCTGCAATCAGCAGTTTTACGACAACCAGCTCATCCCGATGACGCAAGACTCTGGCGAAAAGGCGTTGAAGCTGCTTGTCACAGCCAAGGGAAACCATACGCGAAGCTACTCGAATCGGAGAGAGTTGGATTCACTGCTCGAGACGCTCAAATGTGACAGAGAGAACGAATGGGACAGCGAGAACGGCAGAGGATTCATCGCCCCATACAACGCGCAAGTCTCTCTCTCGCGCACGCACCTGCCGGCTGATTTCGTCAAGGACACCGTGCATAAGTTCCAGGGTAGGGAGTGCGACGAAATTGTCTTCTCCACCGTACTGGACAAGAAGCGCAGTAGCCAGAGAGGCCTGAGCTTCGTGGATGATCCCCATTTGGTCAATGTGGCGGTATCGAGAGCCAAGAACCGATTTACCCTAGTGACGGGCGACGATGTTTTTGCCACGAATAATGGGCATATTGCCGCATTGGTGCGTTACATCGAGTACTACGCGGATGAAACGCAGATCCATCGCGCCCTTGTCGTTTCGGCCTTCGACCTGCTCTACAAGGAATACGATCAATCTCTGGAAAGGCTCAACACCAGATTGCGCCCCAGCGACTCGCGATTCAAGTCCGAGCAGATCGTGGCACAGATACTGCGCGACGTGTTGTCTCAGGAGCCTTATCGGGCGATGACGTTCCACTCCCAGATCGCCCTGATCCAGTTGGCCTCATCGGCCAACACGGCATTGACGGAGCGAGAACGAGACTTCATGAGAAACCGCGCCAGTTGCGATTTTGTGCTTTATTTCAGGGTGGGTAAAACACCGCTGGGAGTGATCGAGGTCGATGGCGGGTGTCATGACACGGTGCGGCAGACTGAGCGAGACGCACTGAAAGACAGTATCCTGAAGAAGAGCGAGATCCCGTTGCTTCGATTGCAAACCGTCGAGAGCCACATCGAAAAAAAGGTCGCGGAGTTTTTGACCCAGTGGACAAGCAACGCTCGAACCGTTTGAGGGAAATGGACTCCTTTCAAGCTACCACTCACGCCACGCCTAGGATCTCGACTTGATCGATTGATTCGGGATAGGCTACGCGCGTAACCCTTCGGCGTGCGTGCCGACGGAAAAGGTGACGAAACAACTCCGCGCATTGTTGTTTGGGCCGAAAGCCCAACGGGGGATTTGAAGACGCATGACGAGCGCACTCGGCAATCTTTCGGTCACGCTCGGCAAGAAGCTCAAAGCCTCGGATGATTTCCTGAAGGGCAAGCACAACCTGCTTGCGCAGTTCGACAGCGTCGACGATCTGGTCACTGACGAAACCAAGGTCTCCGACGGAGACCGCGCTGCGATCGAGCATCACATCTTGCAGCTGCGCGCTGCTATAGCGCGCACCCTCTGGTCGCAAGAGTTCTACATCGGCCGGTCGCTGCTTGATGACTATATCCTACATGCCGCCAAAACCGGTGGTGGCAACGTGCCTGCACGTGTCATCGCAGGCCTTGCCGCGGCGGGAGCCGATCGGCCAGGCTTTGTCCTTTATCCCCTGACGGGTTTCGGCATGGAAATGCCGGCGATCTTCGCGAAGGAGAGCAACCTTCGCTCCGAGGCTATCTTTCGCACCGCCGGCTTCGCCGTCAGCACGCAAAGCAACTCCTTCGAGTCCGCTGCGGCGAGCGTCCAGAGAATGGCTCACGGTCTCGGCATCCGCCAGCGGATTGACAAATGGGATCTCCGCCACTTCGCCTACAGCGCGAGATGGTTCGGAAAGAACCCTCTCATGCTGGTACGCATCACCTCATTCACCGGGGACATGTACGAAAACCAGTTCATCTACGCACTGAAGATCCGGGTCGCGGCGGCGCACCTCCTGATGATGCACGCCCTGTCGCTCGAGGCTGTAGGCCAGCTTGAGCGCTATCGAACGTCTTCTTTCGTCAACAATTTCGAGACACTCGACATCGCTCATTATCTGATCGGCGAAGCCATTCGCGGACGTCCAATCTCGACCCGTCGTGTGCCCATGAACGTGTCCCCGCTTGAGCTCGCGCGACTGTCAGATGTCTCGGCCACGCTCTCGACGGCGGCACTCGCCACTTCGCGTATGAAACGCCTCCTGCCACAGGTCACGCGCGCTTTGAACACCGTCGAGCGCGGTTATTTCCTTCACGTCAACATTGCGACGAAATCGAAGCCCGAAAACCGGCTCTACCGGCGTCTGGTGACCGCCTTGGATTGGTTTCGTCAGTCTTTCAGCGCTCGTGCCAATGAGTCAGAGGCGATTGTGGCGCTCGCGGTTGCGTTCGAAACCCTGCTCACCGATCAGTATGCGTCTGCGATCGCCCAAAGGCTACGCCGCCGCGTCGGTATCTGCATGAAGGGTGTGCCGGGACTAGCTGGATACCAGGACAGCGTCCAGGCGGTCTACTATGCACGCAGCTCGATCGTGCATACCGGAGAACCAGACCACGCGACCGATATTCAACGTGCGCAAGTCGCCTTTACGCGCTGCTTCTGTGCGGTCGCAGAAAGGCTCGCCAGCTGGACACCAACCGCAAACAATGCGATGGGTACTCTGCTGGGTGATGTTGCCGGAAGCTGAAGCGTGGCCTTTCGGAATGTCTTTGGCGAGCCTCGAGTTCAAGGCAAAAAGAACCGGCTGGCGGCCGATACGAAGCGCTCGAGTCTTGATCATATTTCGGGGTTCAATGATCAGGGCTACCGTCTAATTATAATGGTGCCATGGCCGACATGAGTGATATTCATCGCTGTATCTTCTGTTTGGAACTGCGTCCTGGTAGCGAGGAGCATGTTTTTCCGCTTGCGATCGGCGGCACTCTAACCACAGACCGCGTTTGCGTGGATTGTAACTCTACACTGGGCAGCCGCGTGGACTCTGTTCTTTGCGATGATCTTCCCATACGGAGCCGTCGCGCTCAGCTTGGTTTAGCTGGCAACAGCGGGAAGCTTCCAGCTACCCACGATATCCTTCTCGGTATTGCCTCGTTGGCCGGAAATCCCGATCGAAAAGTTCACACGACATTCAACGAAGCCTCTGGCCAGTTGGAAATCAGAACAATTCCCCACGAAACCGATATCGTGTTGCCTGATGGAACCAAAGCTTGTCAGGTAATCATCGATGAAAGGGATAGAGGTCAGATCCCAAAAATTATACAGAGAGTTCTAAAGAGGCACGATCTGCCACCATTGAGTAATGAGCAGATGGAGGTGGAGCAAAAAAAATACACTGAAGAAACCTTAATAACAGAGGAGAGACCTCAGGTTGTCAAGACTTTTGTGTATAGTTTTGCCTTTCTACGCCATGCAATAATCAAGATTGCCTATGAGCTTGCATGTCTATGGCTTGGTGATGATTATTTGGATGATCCAACTGCTGCGGAATTGCGAGCGGCAATCCGAGCCGACGATCCAGCCTCGACGGACGGCCTGCCGGGGTATGTTGGGCCAGCCGAGGATTGCAATGTTTTCGCCCAGTGGCTGCCGAATGCAGATCATCATCTTGCCTACTCGCAAGTTACACATGACGGCATAGGAATTGCTGTGCGCATTTTTGACGTCTATGCAGCTGTCGTCTGGGTCTCGAAAGATGCATCTCGATATGCTCACATAAACCAAAGAGACGTTCTTCGTTTTCTTGTTATTGATGCCGTAACCGGAGAAAAGCATGAGACATCCTGGGAACAAGAGGTCATCCGGATTGCTCAGCTGATGGACGAATACCAGCGCTACCCTCCATTCCCAGATCCCTTGTCCTAAGTCAGAGCCGCCACTGTGAATATCATTACGTCCATCTCCCTGGCCACCATAGCCCCGGCGTGCTGAACGGCCTTGATGCCGGCGGCAATATGATCGGCCATCGAGAACATCAAGACCGAGATCGGAGTGGCCACGCGGAAGTTTGGCCCATTCCTAAGGTACAAAGCACCCACTGGCCTCGAGCAACTCTTGGCTTGCCTGACTGCCTTGGTTAGCCTGACGGGTGACTACGCCAGAGAACCATCTCTTCGCTCCAACGAGGCAACGGCGGTTGAGTGTCCCCGTTTTCATCGTTTCGTTTACGAAGCCGCCCTTCCGCCGTTGGCCCGCACTTGCCATAGGCGGAACGTTTGTTCCTCTTGCCGACGGAGTGGAAGCAAACCGGCAGTTCGTCACCCAACCCCGGCATCCTAACTGTGCCGCCACCGCGTTGATCGGTTTCGCCCTGCCCCGGCGACATCCCTTTTGATCGCGGTTACGATCGAGGGTCAGCCTCGGCCATGTCGCCGCCCTCTTTCGGCAGTGCTCGCCGTAGCAAGTCCGCCGCTTCGACGTTCAATGCCTCCGCCAGCCGACCCACGACATCGATGCTGGCCCCATAGACGCATCGCTCGAGGGCGCTGATATAGGTGCGGTCGATCGCCGCCCGATGCGCAAGCTCCTCTTGCGACAGACCGCGCGCCTGTCGGTAGATGCGCAAATTTCGGGCCAGCACCTCTCGAATCTCCATACCATGGAGAGCGCCGCATTGTAGAGTATTTCACCACGGAGTATTTTCTACAAAATGCGATCCGCCTTCCGGAAACGAAAGTGGAAATGCCTCCGGTTATCCGCGTCAGCGACCAACGTGATGCAGAAAATGCATCGCCAAAAGGCCGTATCTCCGGGAAAAATACGTGATAAAATCGTGCAAAATAAATCTTGAGGGAAGCCGGGCATGACGATGCCAGCCTTTGAAGACCGCCCGCCGGACGGTCTGCGGGTCACGCCTTATGATGAACGCCACTTGGCGACCTATGTCAGGTTATTGGACGCCGACGCCGATGGCGCCGATTGGCGTGAAGCCGTTTCCATCATCTTCGGCCTCGATCCCTCGCAAGAACCCGAACGCGCTAAAGCCGTCCATGACAGCCATCTGGCGCGGGCTCGCTGGATGACCACGGTCGGCTATCGCTACCTGCTGGAGCCGCGCCTGCAATAGCCGCCCACCGCAATTTTGCTGGCCCGGAGGCCGGACATTGCGCGGATTATCGTCGTACGCGATGCAACCTATAGGTATTCCATTTCTAAACATTTCCCGGAATATGAAGCTATTCCTGTTCGACTGTCCGAACGCTTCGAAAGCGGAGGCTCCTCATGCCGACCCCTTTTTGGACGTCCAAGGAAACCTTGGACCGATTGAATGGCCTTGACCGCCCCGGCTTCGCCATGGAATTCCTGCGTCGTAATCCCGAATACCGGAACGATTGCATCCGTGTCCTGAACCGGGCCGGGCAAGGAAAGGCCGATGCGATCACCGCAAGGTCGGATTTCGCCCGCCGATGGGGGGTACGATTTTGTCCATGACCCCGAACTTCCGTCCGACAGCCAGCCGGTCATCTGGTGCCCGGAGATCGCTCCCGGCACGGTGATTTTCATCCCTGCGCCGGAAGGCTTCGATGGCGTGACCCCGCTTGATCTGCCGTTCGGCACCGCGCGCATCGCCGAGTACCGGAATGGCGAAGATTGCCATCTGATCCTTGCCGATACCGAGGGAGCTCATCGCTTATGGCTGCACAGCACTGAGACCTTGCGCCGCCCCGCCATTCTCCTGCCGCTCGACACTGCGTTCGACCTGCGTGTCGAGGCGATGGAGCGCCTCTATCGGCGCTTGCGTGGCCGTCCCGCCGGGCCGTTGCCCCGCGCTCTGCAATTGACCACCATGCGGCGGGCACGGCTCATTTTGCTCCTGCACACTCTCGATTTCCGTCTCGCCGGGGCCAGCCCGCGTGAGATCGCTGCCGCCCTTCTCGACAAAGAGGCGGCAGCTCTGCCGGCCATCGAATGGAAAAGCTCGGCAACGCGGCGCAAGGCCAACCACCTGATCCACGACGCCCAGGCCCTAATGAACGGCGGCTATCTCAAGCTGCTGTGGAACAGGCGCTCGGGCTCGGCAGACGGCAAAACCCGTTAGGCAAACTCACCGCTCTCTTCGAACGCCATTGACGTTTTGGCGGCGGTTGTTTCTCGACGCCTGACGAAGGGGGACACAAAAGTCCCCACGAATCTTCGTCCTCCTCCCCCGCCCGCTTTCTTCGCCACCGTGATCCCGTCACGCCGCCATCGATCGGCGGCTTCCTGGACCCACACGGAGGCATATCATGCACGCGGACACCGCAGCGCGTTTCGTCAGAACCCATGAGGCCGCGCGCTTGCTCGGCCTGTCGGCCCGCACCCTGGAAAAATACCGCTGCCACGGCACCGGCCCGGTCTTCCGCAAGCTAGGGGGACGGGTCGTCTATGCTATCGACGACCTGGACGCTTGGGCCGATCAATCCGCCTGCCGCTCGACCTCGGACCCACGCTACGACCAGGCCCGCCTCGCCGGCCGGGCTCGCTGAGACGCCGCCATGTCCGCCCGTCTCGATCCAGCCGCACGTCGGCAACTCGAATTGTTCCATGCGCTCCCCGGCGATCTCGCGCCACGGGACGCGCAGGATCTCATGGCCTATCCCTTCTTCAATCTTTCCAAATCCCACCGGATCGCGCCGATCGATTATCGATCCGGCGATATCGTCATCCGCGTCGAGGCCGTGCCCGAACACGGCATGGCGACCATCTGGGATGCCGATATCCTCATCTGGGCCGCCAGCCAGATCGTCGAGGCGCGGGACACCGGCTTGCGCACCTCCCGCCTGATGGCGGCAACGCCCTACGAAATCCTGACCTTCATCGGCCGCGGCACGTCGTTGCGCGATTATCTGCGCCTCAAGGCGGCGCTCGACCGCCTGCAATCGACGACGGTGGCGACATCGATCCGCCAACCGTCCGAGCGGCGGATGCATCGCTTTTCCTGGATCAACGAATGGACGGAACGGACCGACGGCCATGGCCGCCCGGCCGGTATCGAACTGATCATCCCCGACTGGTTCTATCGCGCCATCCTCGACGATGCGCTGGTGCTGACCATCGATCGGGCCTATTTCAGGCTGAGCGGCGGTCTGGACCGCTGGCTCTATCGTCTGGTGCGCAAGCATGGTGGACGCCAGGAGTACGGCTGGCGGTTCGATTTTCGTCACCTGCATCTGAAATCCGGCAGCCTGTCGCCGTTCAAACGCTTCGCCTTCGAACTGCGCGACATCGTCCGCCGGCAACCGCTTCCCGGCTACAGCCTGACCCTCGAATTCGAACTGGGCGGTCGTCTGCTGCTGGCGTTCGAACCCTGTGGAAAACCGGTGGAAGCGCTCGTGCTATCGGGAACCGGCACTATCGTGCCATCGGGAACCCGACTATCGTGCTATCAGGAACCGAAACCGCCCTTAACGCGCGGAAATAAAAAGAGAAATCGCGCTCCTAACTTAGACTCTAACAGTGATTCTAACTTTCTTGTTGTTGGCGCGGTGGAAAACGCCGGGACGGATGCCGGTCCGCAACCTGCGTTCGACCTGCCCGCTCCGTCCAATCCGGGGAGGGCGTCATGATCGTCGCTCTGCTCAATCAGAAGGGCGGCGTCGGCAAAACAACGCTGGCCCTGCATCTCGCCGGAGCCTGGGCAAGGCTCGGCAAGCGCGTCACCTTGATCGACGCCGACCCGCAAGGTTCGTCCCTCGACTGGTCCGAACAGCGGGCGCGCCAGGGCGTATCCCGGCTGTTCGGTGTCATCGGTCTGGCCCGCGACACCCTGCACCGTGAGGCCCCCGAACTGGCCCGCGATGTCGATCATATCGTCATCGATGGACCGCCACGCGTCGCCGGTTTGATGCGCTCGGCGTTGCTGGCCGCCGACCTGGTGCTGATCCCGGCGCAACCCTCGCCGTTCGACGGCTGGGCTTCGGGCGAGATCCTGAAACTGCTCGGCGAAGCGCGGATCTTCCGTCCGCAGCTCGCCGCCCGCTTCGTGCTCAACCGCTGCGGCGCCCGCACCGTCATCGCCCGCGAAACCGCCGAAGCTTTAGCCGAGCATGACCCGCCAGTGCTGCGG
The DNA here is from genome assembly GCF_002845745.1 of Telmatospirillum siberiense. Lineage (GTDB taxonomy): Bacteria > Pseudomonadota > Alphaproteobacteria > Rhodospirillales > Magnetospirillaceae > Telmatospirillum > Telmatospirillum siberiense. The sequence goes on from NZ_PIUM01000025.1 coordinate 45,595, forward strand.
GCCACCATCGGCCAGCGGGTCGTTTTCGCCGATGCGCCGCAGTCCGGACGGCTGGTATTCGAGATCGACGAAGACAGCCTAGCATCCGATGAGGTCGCCGCGTTTGCTGCCGAAGTGGCGAGGATCGCGCCATGACGACCGGGAGCCGGAAACGTACTTTCGTCACCCGTCCCGGTGACGCCGAAAGCTGGGTAAAGGCGCCGGACCAGCCGCCGCGCTCCGCTGCGGGATTCACCGCTCGCCTGACCATCGACATCACGCCGTCATTGCGCGGCCGCATCAAGGTCATCGCCTTCCGGCGCGGCATCACCGTCGCCGACATGCTGCGCGATCTGTTGGCCCGCGAGTTTCCCGATAGCCAAGGAGAGTCCCCATGACCGGCATCGCACCGCCCGCCCGTCCGATTGTGCGTGACGTGGCGGCCAGCCTGACCCGCGTCGAACTGACCTGGGTCGAAAAGCAAATCGAGAACTGGATCCGCTTCGGCCGCGTGGTCGAGGATAAGGTTCTCGACCGCCGCCGACGCGTCGTCGGTTTCGCGCCGAACAGCCTTTTCGCCTTTGTCCGCTGGACGTCCAACGACTACGGCACCGTCAGCTCGCGCATCGACATCGTTCGCGCCATCACACTGGGCGAGCGCTATCAGACGCTGCCCTTCGTGCGGCCCGGTGGCGACATCCTCCTGCATATCAACGGTTGGCCGAAGGTCGAACGAGTGCTGCAAGCCATCGACGCGGTGGAAGGTCTCGGGCTAGATCCAGCCGACGCCGCGCCCGATCACTGGCGGCATGTCCACAACCGCCTGACCGCCGGCCATCAGCCGCGCGCCTATACGCGCGAACGGCACGACGCTTGGTTGCTGCGCCGGAGCGTCGCGCCATGACACGCTTCGGCTGGGTGATGTCGACCTATTTCGCGGTCCTGACCATTGGTGGTTTGGCCTTCGTCCATCCAACGCCCCGGCTGTTGTGGAATGCTACCGCCAGCACGCCGACCGGGCTCTATGTCCTGCAGCCGGTGCGCATTCCGCATGTCGGCGATCTGGTGGCCGTGTTGCCGCCGGAGCCGGTCGCCCGCTTCCTGGCCGAAGGCCGCTATCTGCCCCAGCACGTGCCGCTGCTGAAGCAGGTCGCCGCGGTGCCGGGGCAAACCGTCTGCCGTTTTGGTCGCACCGTGACCGTCGAGGGTGTGGTGATCGGTCAAGCGCACGAGCGCGACAGCCGGGGCCGTGATCTGCCGATCTGGCGCGGCTGCCGCACGCTCACCAACAGCGAAATCTTCCTGCTCAACCGGCATCCCGACAGCCTGGACGGCCGCTATTTCGGCCCGCTGCCCGCCGCGGCGATCATCGGTCGCGCGGTGCCGCTGTGGCTCGATCGTTCTCCCGCCACTCTGCCGCCGGCCGACTGATTTCCCTTCCAACTGCAAACCAAGGAGGCACCTCATGGCCCATATTGGCACCTTCACCCGCACCACCGACGGTTACAGCGGCCATCTGCGGACGCTTACCCTCGACCTCGAACTGACGCTGGTTCCCGCCGAGCATGCCGACGCGGAAAACGCGCCCGACTATCGCATCCATCTCGGCGCCGATGCCGATGGACCGGAGGTCGGCGCTGGCTGGAAACGCACCGGCGAGCGGGCCGGCGATTACGTCGCCCTGCTGATCGACGACCCCACCTTGACGCAGCCCTTGCGCGCCAACCTGTTCCAGTCCGACACCAAGGGCAAGGCCTTCGCCCTGCTGTGGAACCGCCCGGCCAAGCGCGAAGAAAAGCGGTGACGCGATGGCCGCGATCTTCTCCTCCATTCCTTTGTTCGATCGAAAGCCGCGCCATTCCTTCGTCCCGACCGACATTTGTTCGGCCGTCGCGCGCAGCGGCGGTCCAGGGCGGCCTCCAGGCCGGCGCGATAGCGCTTTACCCTGGACGGCCGCGAGCACGATGGCAGTCTTGGCGGACATCGGGCGAACGGCTTCTTTTGCTGTTGCGATCCTGTCGGCCTTCCTGTTGTCCAGCGGCAGAGTCATGGCGCAATCGATGCCCGTGATCATCGTCCCCGAGCGTGCGTCGGCTGCCGATCCGTTCGCGGATTTCGTCGCCGAGGCTGCGCAGCGCTTCGTCATTCCGGCAACGTGGATTCGCGCAGTCATGACAGTCGAAAGCGCCAGCAATCCGCACGCCCTGTCGCCCAAAGGCGCCATGGGACTGATGCAGATCATGCAGGTCACCTGGGCAACCTGGCGCGACCGGCTCGCGCTCGGCAATGATCCGTTCAATCCGCACGCCAACATTCTGGCCGGCACGGCTTATCTGCGCGAGATGCACGACCGCTACGGGTCGTCGGGTTTTCTGGCGGCCTACAATGCCGGTCCGGCCCGCTACGAAGAGCATCTGGCGACCGGCCGACCGCTACCCGCCGAGACGCGAACTTATGTCGCGATGTTGGCGCCGATGATCGGTGACAGGCAGGTCGCTGGCGTCACCAGTCCCGCCGACACAGTCCTCAAGCCGCGCGCCTGGGCCACCGCGCCGCTGTTCATCATGCGGGCCGAAAGCGCAGAACCGGCTCCGCCGATGAATGATGCTTCGGCTATGCCCCCCCGATCGGAGGGGCTGTTCGTCCGCTTTGCTGACATGGGGCGACGGCCATGACCGGCGACGCAGTCCGGCGAATCCCAGCGAAGACCGGCGAAGAGAACGCGATATTTCGGGGAAGGCGGGAGTCAACGACAGCACGAGGGCAAGATAAAAGGGCGCAATGTGCGCCTCGGTCGGGGGATTGGTTTTATTGGATTTTATCTCTGTTTCAGCAATGTGCGCCGCCCAAGTGCGACGTGCGCGTAATAGTCAACGTATTGTTCGGATTGCGATTTTCACACATTGCGGAGATGGGCAATGGCCGAGGACGATGACTTCCAAGTTCGGCCCGGCCGCATCCGCTCGTCCAAGAGCCAACGGGCCAAGCCCTTCATCGCCCAGGTTCTCGCCGCCACCCAGCGGGCTGGCGGCAGCGTCTCGCGCAACGGCGTGATCGGCCGCCGCCACGCCTCGCATTTCGGACGTGGTCGCGTCGCCAGTGTCCGGGCCAACCGCCTTCTGACCAGCCGCTCGCGTCTGGTCACCGTCATGGCCCGGGTGCTTCGACACACGGCGCGGTCCGCGCCGCTCACCGCCCATCTCGGTTATCTGCGCCGCGAGGGCGTCACCCGGGACGGGGAGAAGGCCCGGTTGTTCGGCCCGGAGACCGAGAACGCCGACCCCAAGGCGTTTGCCGAGCGCTGCCGGGACGACCGCCATCATTTCCGCTTCATCGTCTCGCCCGAGGACGCGGGCGATCTCGCCGACCTCAAGGGCTATGCCCGCGACCTGGTGGCGCAGATGGAAAAGGATCTTGGTACCCGGCTCGATTGGGTCGCCGTCGATCACTGGAACACCCGGCATCCGCATGTCCATATCATCCTGCGCGGCGTCGCCGACGATGGCCGCGATCTCGTCATCGCCCGCGATTACATCAAAGACGGTTTGAGGGCGCGCGCCCAGGACCTGGTTACCCAGGAACTCGGACCACGCACCGACCTCGATATCCGCCATGCGCTGGAGCGGCAGGTCGATGGCGACCATTGGACCCAACTCGACCGCCAGCTTGTCCGGGATGCCGATCGGCATGGCGTCATCGATCTGGCGTCGGTCCCAGGTCAACAGCCCGATGAATTCCACGCGCTGAAGGTTGGGCGCCTGCGTAGGCTCGAAACCCTTGGCCTCGCTCACCAGGTCGGCGCCGGGCAATGGGTGATGGACGAGACGGCCGAAAACACCCTGCGCGAACTCGGCGAGCGGAGCGACATTATCAAGCGCATCCATCGCGGTTTGACCGAGCGGGGCATCCAGCGCGGCCCCGCCAACTATGTGCTGGCTGGTGAGAGCCTCGATGATCCGATCATCGGCCGGCTGGTCGATCGCGGTCTCGACGACGAACTGAAGGGCACCGCTTATGCCGTGGTCGATGGCACCGACGGCCGCACCCATCACATCCGACTGCCCGATCTCGACGCCGCCGGCGACAGCACGCCGGGCTCGATCGTCGAGTTGCGCAAGTTCGATGACGCGCGGGGCCGCCGTCGGGTGGCCCTGGCCGTCCGTTCCGACCTTTCCATCGAGGCCCAGGTGATGGCGACCGGCGCCACCTGGCTCGACCGTCAGGCCATCGCCCGTGGGCCGATGACACTGGGTGAGACCGGCTTCGGCGCCGAGGTCAAGGATGCCATGGAACGGCGGGCCGAACATCTGATCGAGCGGGGCCTCGCCGAGCGGCAGGCCCGCGGCATCGTCTATGCCCGCAACCTGATCGGTACCCTGCGCCACCAGGAGGTGGAGGCGATGGGACAGAAACTGGCCGACGAGACGGGGCTGTCGTTCCAGTCCGCAGGCACCGGCGACTATGTGGCCGGGACCTATCGCCAGCGCTTCCTGCTCGCCTCCGGCCGCTTCGCCATGATCGATGATGGGCTTGGCTTCCAGCTCGTGCCCTGGTCGCCGTCGCTGGAGAAGCAGCTCGGACGCCATGTCTCGGGCGTCATGCGGGACGATGGCGGCATCAACTGGGGCTTCGGGCGGAAGCGAGGACTGGGGTTATGAGGGCCGCCTTCGCCAGAGAGATGAACTTGGCCGCGCCTAGACTCTACGGCAGCATTGCGCCCAAGTTGGGCATTCTGGGGATCGGGGCCGATTCCAGATAACGGACCTTCCCCGGTTTCACCGGGTCGTCGTGGTTGGGCCATAACCCGCCCTTCCCTGGCGCCGGCAAAGTCGTGCCTGACTATAGAACTGGCGAGCGCTATCCTCAGTGCTCTCAGAACGCCCCTCGAGGGCGGCGCCGCACAAGGAAGACTCGGCACAATGGCAGCTATCACATCATCCTGGTCGTGGATCGATCCGTTCGTCCAGAATTCGGTGGAATTGAAGAATCCTCACGCAGCCACGCTTAAGGGCAGGGTGGGCGAACTCGTCGAAGTGCTGGATGCGGTGAAACACTTCGGTTCCGCCAACAACGTGTCACAGAGCACGGTCTTGGCGCTTCACGACCCGTTGGTCCAGCCGCCTTTGAAGTTTTCGCTAGGCAGCAACATGCCGTTGATGTCGTTTCATCCCCAGCGGCTAAAGACCCTGCTGATCGGTCCCGACATTTCCGCCAGCGAGTTCTGTAAGTTCTTACCGCAACCGGGCAAGGAGGGGAAAGCTGTCTGGGGCGGGATTGATCCAATGACCTTTCCCAGCGAGCAAGCCAAGGGCGCCGTCACGGAGGCCATGTTCCGCATGCTTTGCACGGCCCTGCGAATTCTGGCCATTCCAATTAAGTACCGCGGGGACAACGGGATCGACTCGTTCAGCATCGTTCCGATCAAAGGGAAGATCTTTTTTGCTTCTGTAGACTGCAAGCAGAAAGAGACTTGGCAACCACTGAACCTCCATAGGCCAGAAGGGACGTATGAACGGCTAGCAAGTTTCCTTGATCGCGGCATGCATGCCAACATGCCCTCCGATTTTGCGCTGCTAATCGAATTCTCTGCCCTGTGCCTCTGGAGCTTGGCTGAGGACAAGATTCCCGAGGGTTCGTTTCCCGCTGCGTTTTTCGGCGGTTTCGCGGTTCCGAAAACCGGCCCGAGATCCGGGATGAACCTTAAGCTGCTGCGACGAGCAAATGCAGGTAAGAACGGCGTAAAGGACCGCCCCATCAACGACGAGGTCATGGTCAGATTCCCCCTGACGCGAGCCATCAACGCGCTCAAGATCCTGCTGATTATCCTTGCCAACCTGGAGTGGGATCTGGAAACGAAAGGCATTAACAGGATGAATGAAATTTACAACATGACATGCGGAGACATCAAATCGGCGACTTATTTCCAATGGACGCGCTTTCTCCATGAAGTGAGGCACGGAAACGCCGTTCGGTACTTTCTTAATAAGCACAGGCGAAGCTCCTTCAGATTGTAGCCACTGGGGCCGACCAATCTGAGGGCAGCTTCGGCTCAGGCATTGCCGAGGCCATGCTCGTCGGCAGCGTCCGGTTTCCCCGTCGGACAGGAGACATCCGAAAACGGCCCAATCAGGTCAGCTTCGCGCCCATCATCGCCGTTCCTGACGGACTCGGAACTTCTAAATAGCAGTCGTTCGTTTATGAACGGGCGATAATGTGTAATAGTTTGGTAACTGCTCGACATGATCGCGACCTGGCTCAGTAAGCTCGCCGGTGCAATGCGGGAGAATTGAGTCTTGATGGTTCTCAATATCGTGCCGGAGGCATTCCCATCGGGTTGACCTACACGAGATACCGCCATGCAAGGCTACGACGAACATTCGATAGAAGAATACGAACCGAGCCGACGCGATCTGGAGGACCAGATTGGCCGAAACGAGGCGTACATTCATGAGTTGGAGCTGGTACACGATCACCTTCGGTCGATCGCAATGTATTGGTACTTCGCGGCGAACCTGAGCATGATCGTTGCTATAGGTCTCGGCTTCCTACTATTCGCTCAAGGTCGTGCGTTCGACTGGCTAGTGCCCACGACTACAGTGGGGCAGACGATTGTGACGGCTCTTCTTTCGCTGATAATCTGCGCCGCCGTATCTAGTTTCTTTAAGTTCGTCTCCTTGCGCCGGCTCGCAGCTGAGGCGACCGAGGTTGCCGAAGCCAATCGCGCGGTGGTTCACGGCGCCATCAGGCTCTTCGAAGAGATTGTCTGATGCCGCCTATCAGGTCGAAGATCGACGATCTCGTCAACGTGGCGAACCGCGCCGAAAAGGCCCTCAAGACGATCTCGCGCTCATCCACCAACGCAACCAAACTCTCTACGGGAGCAATCTATGGCTGCCTTGGCTTCTTGATCGGCTCAGGAACGACGTTCGTTGGTCTCGCGGTGGTCTCGTCGCTCATCTACGCGCCATTTCTCGTGCCTGTTGTGGGGATCTGCGGACTGCTTGTCGGCGTGCTCGCAGGTCGCGACAGCATCGACCGCGCCAACGAGCGCGCGGCTGATCTTGTCGATCAGGTCTGGACGCTTCGTGATTGGGAGGTCGATGGCCTTGCCAGACAGATCAAGGATGCGCGGCGAACCAACTCACCCAGGCTCTCGCTCCTCGAGCAGAAGCGGACGTTTTTAGAGCTGGCCCCCCCTGAACGGCTGATGGACTATTATGGTCTGATCGACCGAAAGCTCGCGGCAAAGGAGCGAGATCATCCTCTCCTTGGACCCGGCGAAACCGAGATACGCTTGGCGTGGGACCCGGCTTCGCGACAGGTCGAAAGTCGACGTCAGATCGACGTCGAAGACGGAGCGGGGTCTAGCTGACCCGAGCGCGACTGGATGCGCCCGGAGATGCGAGCCAATCCAGTTGTGGTCGGCTCTAAGACCCATGTTACCCTGAGAACGATCCGCCCCCCCGCAGTCAAAACTGGGAATAGCGGATTGCGTCCCGAATATCGCCCTATGTACTTGTTCGCCGCTGGCGGCGACCTCTGCCGTGGCCTCACCTTATCCGGCGAGAAAAAATCCTCCAAAGTAATGGCTGTTTATCGACGTTTCATGCCGGAAGCGAACTGTCTGTTTCCGGCCCGATTCTGTCGTACCAGAGCGGGGGCCCGAACTGCCGCTCCTGGCCTGGACCTGTCGAGTATACAGAACAAACGGTTGCAGACCGGCAGGCATTCCAATCTCAACGATAGAGCGAATCTCTGTGGCGCGGGCATTGACCCGGCGGACCGGTCGTGCCATCCGTAACGGCGATCTACATCAGGAGAACTTGCCATGAACAAGACCGACCTCGTTGCCAAGGTGGCGGAGCTTGCCAGCCTGTCCAAGGCGGATGCCGACAAGGTGACCGACGCAATATTCACCGCCATTACCGGCGCGTTGAAAGACGGAGGCGACGTCCGGCTCATCGGCTTCGGGGCCTTCTCGGTGGCGGCCCGCGCCGCACGGGACGGCAAGAATCCGCGGACCGGCGAAAAAATCTCCATCCCCGCCAGCAAAGCGCCACGGTTCGTCGCCGGCAAGGCCTTAAAGGACGCCGTGAATGGCTGAAGACCTGACGGCGCTCACCGCCGAGCTGGTGGCCGCCTATCTTAGAGGAAATATCGTCGCCGTGAGCGACGTCCCCATCCTGATCGAGTCGACTTATACCGCTCTTGTCAACACGACGGTTCAGGAACCACTGCCGACCGAGCACCAAACACCCGCCGTGCCGATGAAAAAATCGGTAACACCGGACGCCATCATCTGTCTCGACTGCGGCAAGCGTCAGAAGATGCTGAAGCGCCATCTTCATACGGCGCACAATCTGTCCGTCGAAGACTATCGGAGCAAATGGTCGTTACCTGCCGACTACCCGATGGTGGCTCACGACTATGCCGCGCGGCGGTCGCAATTGGCGATTACCTTCGGCCTTGGCCGGAAGAAACCCGACGAGACGGCTGCCATGTCCGAAGAGGTGAAGGCAAAGACCTCCGCTCCCTCGCGCGACTACAAATATCCATCCTCGCGGTGGTCGAAGCCGTCCGACTGACACTCCCGATGGGTTGATAAAGCCGCTGTTGGCGTCCGTATCTCCGAGTGAGGTGAAAGATGCCGCAGCCTCTCAAGCCCAAGGACTTCCGGTCGAAATCAACCGAGGCTCATCATTCTCTCGGCGTGAGGCGCAGGCGCTTCTCGCGTTGATGGGCGGCAACGCCCCTCTTGAGGGCGGCGAAGATCTCCACCGGCAGGAAGCCCCAGGCGAAGACCTCCGGCTTGTCCCGCGTGATCGGCCGCAGGTCGTAGCCCGGCCAGACGAAGCGGTTAAGCTCGCTGGTGACGATCCAGGATGGCGCATCGTCCAACCCCAGGCGACGCTTGGCAGCAGCGGGCAGTTCCGCGGCGTTCGGCTCGTCGGGCCGGGAATGGGTAATCGGGGCGACATAAACCCTGGTATCGCCGTCCGCGTCGGTCGTCGCGACGACGATGGCGCAGGGACGAGCCTTGCGCCCTTCTTCCGCTCCGGCTCGGTGCTGGTCATGCCAGAGATAGGAATAGGAGATGACGAGGCCCGGCGCAGGCTCCGGCAGGGCCATGTTTTACTTGTCGAGGCTGTAGCGATGCTCGGACGGAATCTCGGACGCCTCGATCAACGCCAGTTCGGCGTCGGTCAGATCTGCCGATGAAATGGCGTCGCGTTGGGCTTGCTTCATTTCGTGAAAGGTCTTGGCCGAAACGATATAGACGGTTTCCCGGCCATATTTGGTGACCCGGACCGGCTCGCTCAGCGCCTGATCATGATAGGCGCCGAAATTCTTCTGTACCTCAGATGACGAAGCCGTGTTGGACATCAGGCTCTCCCTTCCACATCTTCCGTAAAATACGGAATATACAACATAGATTCAAGCCCCCTGCCGGCGAGGCCGTCACCACATCCGGCAAGTATTTTTACGCACCAATGCGCCCGTCTTCCCCGAGGGCCCCAAGGGCCTTGATCACTCTCTCCATACACCCCCTTGAATGATCTGTTGTCGAAGATGGAGGTTTCCATGTCCGCCACCAAGATTCTCTGGGGGCAGGTGATCGTCGTCCTGCTGATCGTGTTAATCACCATGTGGGGAGCGACCGAGTGGGCGGCCTGGCGGTTGGGATTTCAGCCGCAACTCGGGACACACTGGTTCATCCTGTTCGGATTCCCTGTCTATCCGCCACCGATCTTCTTCTGGTGGTGGTTCGCCTACGACGCCTACGCGCCCGACATCTTCGCCGAAGGGGGCATGATTGCCGCGTCCGGCGGCATCCTGTCCGTAGTGGTCGCCATCGCCATGTCGGTGTGGCGGGCGCGCGAGGTGCGGAATGCCGAGACCTATGGCTCGGCCCGCTGGGCGACACCGAAGGAGATCCGGGCCGCCGGCCTGCTCGGTCCCGACGGTGTGATGCTGGGACGACTTCGGCGGGATTATTTGCGCCATGACGGACCGGAGCACGTGCTGTGCTTTGCGCCCACCCGCTCCGGCAAGGGCGTCGGCCTGGTGGTGCCGACGCTGCTGACCTGGCCGGGTTCGGCCATCGTCCACGACATCAAGGGCGAGAACTGGCAGATCACCGCCGGCTTCCGGGCGCGGTTCGGTCAGGTGCTGCTGTTCGATCCGACCAATCCGAATTCCTCCACCTACAATCCGCTGCTGGAGGTCCGCCGTGGCGAATGGGAAGTCCGTGATGTCCAGAACGTCGCCGACGTGCTGGTCGATCCCGAAGGCTCGCTCGAACGGCGGAATCATTGGGAGAAGACCAGTCATTCCCTGTTGGTCGGCGCCATCCTGCATGTCCTCTACGCCGAAGAGAATAAAACGCTGGCCGGTGTAGCCGCCTTCCTCTCCGATCCCAAGCGGCCGATCGAGTCCACCCTGAAGGCGATGATGACCACGCGCCATCTCGGTGAGGCCGGCGTTCACCCCGTCGTCGCCTCGGCCGCCCGCGAGCTGCTCAACAAGTCCGACAACGAACGCTCAGGCGTGCTGTCCACCGCCATGTCTTTCCTCGGCCTCTACCGCGATCCGGTGGTGGCAAAGGTCACCAGTCGCTGCGACTGGCGGATCGCCGATCTGGTCGAAGGTCGGGAACCGGTCACCCTCTACCTGGTGGTGCCGCCCTCCGACATCAGCCGCACCAAGCCGCTGATCCGCCTGGTGCTCAATCAGATTGGTCGCCGGCTGACCGAGGACCTGCAGGCGCAAAAGCATCGCCACCGCATGCTTTTGATGCTGGATGAGTTTCCGGCGCTTGGACGTCTCGACTTCTTCGAATCGGCGCTGGCCTTCATGGCCGGTTACGGTCTGAAGGCTTTCCTGATCGCTCAGTCGCTGAACCAGATCGAAAAAGCCTACGGTCCCAACAATTCGATCCTCGACAACTGCCACGTCCGGGTTTCGTTTGCGACGAATGACGAGCGCACCGCCAAGCGGGTATCCGACGCACTCGGTACCGCCACCGAAATGCGGGCGATGAAGAACTATGCCGGCAGCCGCCTGTCGCCCTGGCTCGGCCATCTGATGGTCAGCCGCCAGGAAACGGCCCGGCCGTTGCTGACCCCCGGTGAAATGATGCAACTTCCGCCCGCCGATGAGATCGTCATGGTGTCGGGCATCCACCCGGTGCGGGCCAAGAAGGCGCGCTACTACGAGGACGACCGTCTTCGGGAACGCGTACTTCCGCCGCCCACGCGCACTCGGTCGGATGGGCCACGCGCCGATGATTGGAGCGCCCGACCGCTGCCGCCACGCCCGGGGATCGCCGACCCACCGCTGGCGGAAGGCGCGAAGGACGACGAGGACCCGACCGGGTCCGAGCCCCGCCTGCAGCCGGAGCTGAACCAAACCAAAACCGTCGAGAAGAAGGAACCGCTCGACAACGAGTTCATGCCCGATGCTGACGATAGCGGGCAGGATGACGCGGCGCGTCTCAGCCGGGCGAACGAGATCATGCGGGGAACCGCCCGCCAGGTTTCCCTTGATCCCGCCGACGATATGGGCTTGTGAGGTTCCGATGACCGCACCGAAGAAGAAAGCCAAGATATCGGTCTATCTCGATCCCGAGATCATGCGGACCCTGGCCGCCTACGCCGCCCGGCGCGGACAACCGCAGTCGCTGATCGCCGAAGCGGCCATCGCGTCGTTCCTGTCGCCGGACGCCGACGAGCAGCGCGAAGCCGCCATCGCCAAGCGCCTCGACCAAACCGACCGCCGACTGCTGCGTCTCGAACGCGACGTCGGCATTGCCGTCGAGACATTGGCGCTGTTCATCCGCTTTTGGTTGACCACCAATCCCCCGTTGCCGGAGCCCGCCGCGCAGGCGGCACGGGCGAAAGCCGGCGAGCGCTACGATGCCTTCGTCACCGCACTGGGGCGACGGCTGGCCGACGGACCGAAACTGCGGCAGGAAATCCCGCAGGACGTGGAGCCGGAGACATGAAGGCGGTTGCGCCACTCGGGAGCCTTATCGTACCGTTGCCCGCGCAAAGGATATGGCGCGATTGAGCCTGACTGGACACCCGGCGGGTATCAGAGCAACGAGGGAGAGGACGATGCAGGAACGCGAACCCAATCTGGTGACCTCGGGATTGTCCGGTCCGGTCACCAAGGACGGCGTGACGGTCGACGTGCATATCGTGCGCCTGGAAAATGAGACGGACTGGTCCCTCGAAGTCGTTAACGAGGCGGGAACGTCCATCGTCTGGGATAATCTCTTTTCCAGCGATGATGCCGCGCTTGTTGAATTTCGCCGCACAGTGGCCGAAGAAGGAATGCGCGCCTTCCTCGATAACGGGAACGTGCTTCCGTTCCGCCGCTGACGGAAATCCTCTTCCCTGCCGATCGTACCCTGTCAGTATTTTTATCCCCCTCCACGCCCATCCCCTACGGCCTCTAAAAGCTTGTTGCAGCAGGGCAATTCCTGCTTCTTCTAATTATCCCCATCGCCGATCCCAAGAGTGTGGATCGGCCGTAAACGGGGATAATCATGGCGGTCGCCGCTCTCCAGTCTGAGTCTTTCCACCGCAGTGCGCGCATGTTGCGCACGGCGCTGGGACCAGCCATCGCCGCCTTCCTGGAAGATCCCGCCATCGTCGAGGTGATGCTCAATCCCGATGGCAAGTTGTGGGTGGACCGGCTGTCGGGTGGTCTGGAGGATACCGGCGCCACCCTGTCGCCGGCCGACGGCGAGCGCATCGTGCGTCTGGTGGCCCACCATGTCGGCGCCGAGGTGCATGCCGGGTCTCCGCGCGTCTCCGCCGAACTCCCCGAGACCGGCGAGCGGTTCGAGGGCTTGCTGCCGCCCGTGGTGACGTCGCCCTGCTTCGCCATCCGTAAACCGGCGGTCGCCGTGTTCGCTTTGGACGACTACGTCGCCGCCGGCATCATGAGCGCCGCACAGGCGGTACTGCTACGCCAGGCCGTCGCCGACCGCCGCAACATCCTGGTCGCCGGCGGCACCTCGACCGGCAAGACCACCCTGACCAACGCTCTGCTGGCCGAAGTCGCCAAGACGTCGGACCGCGTGGTGCTGATCGAGGACACCCGCGAGCTGCAATGCCTGACTCCAAACCTGGTGGCCTTGCGCACCAAGGATGGGGTCGCCACGCTCTCCGATCTGGTCCGTTCCTCACTTCGCTTGCGGCCCGACCGCATCCCCATCGGCGAGGTACGGGGATCGGAAGCGCTCGACCTGCTCAAAGCCTGGAGCACCGGCCATCCCGGCGGCATCGGCACCATCCATGCCGGCTCCGCCATCGGCGCGTTGCGCCGCCTGGAACAGCTCATCCAGGAAGCAGTGGTCACCGTGCCCAAAGCGCTGATCGCCGAGACCATCAATGTCATCGCCGTACTGGCTGGCCGAGGGCGGCAGCGTCACCTCGCCGAACTGGCCGTCGTCGCCGGCCTTGATCCCCAGACCACCGATTATCGCGTCACCCCCGCAGGAGAACAGCCATGATCCGGCTCGCCCTTCGTGTCCGCCGTCACCTTGAAACGGTATCCGCTATTACTTTCGTCACCCTGGCTCTGGCCCCGTCGGCTTATGCGTCGGGTTCGTCGATGCCCTGGGAAACACCGCTCCAGCAGATCCTGGACTCGGTGCAGGGACCGGTGGCGAAGATCATCTCCGTCATCATCATCACCGTCACCGGTTTGACCCTGGCTTTCGGCGACACCTCGGGCGGCTTCCGCCGGCTGATCCAGATCGTCTTCGGCCTTTCCATCGCCTTCGCGGCGTCGAGCTTCTTCCTCTCGTTCTTCTCGTTCAGCGGCGGAGCGCTGGTGTGATGGACGATCCCGTCCCCGGCTTCTCGGTTCCGGTCCACCGGGCCCTGACCGAGCCGATCCTGATGGGCGGCGCACCACGCACCGTGGCCATCGCCAACGGCACCCTGGCCGCCGCCATCGCCCTCGGTCTGCGCCTGTGGATTCCCGGCCTGGTGCTGTGGGTGGTTGGCCATGGCACCGCCGTCTGGGCGGCCAAACACGACGCTCAGTTCGTCGAGGTGGTCCGCCGACATCTCCGCTATCCAGCCTATTTGCGAGCGTGAGCGATGCTGAACCTCGCCGAATATCGCGGCCATCCCGCCGGCCTCGCCGACTTCCTGCCCTGGGCGGCCCTGGTGGCGCCGGGCGTGGTGCTCAACAAGGACGGCAGTTTCCAGCGGACGGCGCGATTCCGCGGTCCCGACCTCGATTCCGCCACCCCGGCGGAACTGGTCGGCGTCACCGCCCGGCTCAACAATGCTTTGCGCCGCCTGGGATCCGGTTGGGCGCTGTTCGTCGAGGCCGATCGGCTGCCGGCCACCGATTACCCGGAGAGCAAATTCCCCGATCCGGCCTCGGCCCTCGTGGATCTGGAACGCCAGGATGGCTTCGAGCAGGCCGGCGTCCATTTCGACAGCCACTATTTCCTGACCTTCCTCTGGCTGCCGCCGGCCGAGGACGTGAGTCGGGCGGAAAGCTGGCTCTATGAGGGGAAGGTGAAGACCGGCGTCGATCCGCACGAACTGTTGCGCGGCTTCATCGATCGCACCGACCGCGTTCTGCAACTGGTCGAGGGTTTCGTGCCCGAGGTGGCCTGGCTGGATGATGGTGAGACGCTCACCTACCTGCATTCGACCGTCTCCACCAAGCGCCAGCGGGTCCGGGTCCCCGAGATCCCGATGTATCTCGACACTCTGCTGGCCGATCAGCCGCTCACCGGCGGGCTGGAGCCGAGGCTCGGCAACGTCCATTTGCGCACCCTGTCAGTGGTCGGCTTCCCCACCGCCACCCATCCCGGCATCCTCGACGAACTCAACCGACTGGCCTTCCCCTACCGCTGGTCCACCCGCGCACTCCTGATCGACAAGACCGAGGCGGTGAAGCTCTTGAGCAAGATCCGCCGCCAGTGGTTCGCCAAGCGGAAGTCGATCACCTCCATCGTCAAGGAGGTGATGACCAACGAGGCCTCGGTGCTGGTCGATTCCGATGCCGCCAACAAGGCGGCCGACGCCGACGCGGCTCTGCAGGAACTGGGCGCCGACGACGTCGGCGAGGCCTACCTCACCGCCACTGTCACCGTCTGGGACGACGATCCCGGACTGGCGGCCGAGAAACTGCGCTTGGTCGAGAAGGTGATCCAGGGCCGCGACTTCACCTGCATGGCGGAAGGACTGAACGCGGTGGAGTCCTGGCTCGGCTCGCTTCCCGGCCATGTCTACGCCAACGTCCGCCAGCCGCCGGTCAGCACCTTGAACCTGGCGCACATGATTCCGCTCTCCGCCGTCTGGGCCGGGCCGGAACGGGATGCGCATCTCGATGCCCCGCCGCTGTTCTTCGCCAAGACCGAAGGCTCGACGCCGTTCCGCTTCTGCATTCACGTCGGCGACGTCGGCCACATCCTGATCGTCGGTCCAACTGGCGCCGGCAAGTCGGTGTTGCTCGCCCTGATGGCCCTGCAGTTCCGGCGCTATCTGCGAAGCCAAGTGTTCGCCTTCGATTTCGGCGGCTCGATCCGCGCCGCGGCGCTGGCCATGGGCGGTGACTGGCACGACCTGGGAGGTGGTGGCACGGTCTCCCTGCAGCCGCTCGCCCGCATCGACGATCCGGCCGAGCGGGCCTGGGCGGCGGGATGGGTGGCGGCGATCCTGGCCCGGGAAGGGGTGATGGCGGATGCCGCCGTCAAGGAGCATCTGTGGTCGGCGCTGGAGTCCCTGGCCTCGTCGCCGGTCAATGAGCGGACCATCACCGGCCTCGCCGTGCTGCTGCAATCCGCCGCCCTGAAGCAGGCCCTCCAGCCCTATTGTATCGGCGGCGCCTATGGCCGGCTGCTCGACGCCGAGACCGAGCGCCTCGGCGAGGCCGATGTTCAAGCCTTCGAGACGGAAGGACTGATCGGTTCCGACGCCGCTCCCGCCGTGCTCACCTACCTTTTTCATCGTATCGAAGGCCGCCTGGATGGTCGCCCTACCCTGCTGATCATCGATGAAGGCTGGCTGGTTCTCGACGATCCGGCTTTCGCCCAGCAACTCCGCGAATGGCTGAAGACGCTCCGCAAGAAGAACGCGAGCGTCGTCTTTGCCACCCAGTCGCTCTCCGACATCGCCAACAGCCCCATCGCTCCGGCCATCGTCGAAAGTTGCCCGACCCGCGTCTTCCTACCCAACGAACGCGCCATCGAGCCGCAGATCACCGCCATCTATCGCGGTTTCGGGCTCAACGACCGCCAGATCGAGATCGTCGCCCGGGCCACCCCCAAACGCGACTACTACGTCCAATCCCGGCGCGGTAACCGCCTGTTCGAACTTGGCCTGGGGCCGGTGGCGCTGGCGTTCTGCGCCGCGTCGGCCAAGGCCGACCATGCCGCCATGGAACGCGTCCTCGCAGAAACCGGCCGCGAGAACTTTGCCGCCGCCTGGCTGCGCGAGCGCCGCCTCGATTGGGCGGCCGATCTCATCCCCGACCTGACCAACCTGGAGGCGTCGCCATGAAACGCACCATGTCGGGCTGCCGCCCGTGCCCGCTCGGGGCCTTCAGGCCCCGAACCCCGGTGATTATTTCTGTCGTCGCGATGCTGGTGGCATCGCCTGTGGCGCTGCCACCAGCCGCCCTGGCGCAATGGGCGGTATTCGACGCCGCCAACTTTTCCCAGAATGTGCTGACTGCGGCCCGCGAGCTGCAGCAGATCAACAACGAGATCCAGAGCCTCACCAATGAGGCGCAGATGCTGGTCAACCAGGCCAAGAATCTGGAAAGTCTGCCAACTTCGACGCTGTCCCAACTCGAATCCTCGGTCCAGCGGACGCAAGGACTGATCGCTCAGGCCCAGAACATCGCCTACGACGTCCAGCAGGTCGAAACCGCCTTCTCCGGCTCCTACGGTTCGGCATCCTTGTCATCCTCCAACGCCACCTTGGTCGCCAACGCCCAGAGCCGCTGGCAAACCTCGGTCGGCGCCTTCGAAGATTCCTTGAAGACCCAGGCCGGGGTCGTCGGCAACATCGATTCCAACACCAACGCGATGTCCACGCTGGTCACATCCAGCCAGTCATCCGCCGGAGCCCTGCAAGCTGCTCAAGCCGGCAACCAGATCCTTGCCCTCCAATCCCAGCAGCTTTCCGACCTCACCGCCCTGCTGGCGGCCAAGGCCCGTGCCGATGCCCTGGAGCAGGCCCGCAACGCCAGCACAGAATCGCAAGGCCAAGTGCAGTACCAGCAGTTCTCCACCCGCAGCGGTTACGTCCCCCATGACGTGACGATGTTTGGCGAGTGAGGGAGTCATGAATAACGTCGGGGTCATTGACACCTTCCTCAACACCTTCACCACCTATATCGACAGCGGCTTCGGTCTCTTGAAGGGCGAAATCACCTTCCTCTCCTCGACGCTGATCGTCATCGATATCACGCTCGCCGGCCTGTTCTGGGCCTGGGGCTCCGACGAGGACGTCATTCAGCGGCTGGTCAAGAAGACGCTCTATATCGGCTTTTTCGCTTATCTCATCGGCAACTTCAACGGCCTCGCCAAGATCCTGTTCAACAGCTTTGCCGGTCTCGGCCTGCTGGCTGGCGGCTCATCGATCACGACCGCTGAATTCCTCCGCCCCGGCCGGCTGGCTCAGGTTGGACTGGACGCAGGCCAGCCGCTGTTGGACGCCGCCGCCCAACTGGTCGGGCCGGTCGCTATCTTCACCAATGCGATCCAGATCGCCGTGCTGATGGTCTCCTGGCTGATCGTGCTGATCGCCTTTTTCATCCTCGCCGTCCAGCTCTTCATCACTCTGATCGAGTTCAAGCTGACCACGCTGGCCGGTTTCGTGTTGATCCCCTTCGCCCTCTTCAACAAGACCGCCTTCCTGGCCGAAAAGGTCTTGGGCAACATCGTCGCCTCCGGCATCAAAGTCATGGTGCTGGCGGTGATTGTCGGTATCGGCACCGGGCTGTTCTCGCAGTTCACCACTGGCTATGGCGCCAACCAACCGACCATCGAACAGGCCCTGTCCGTGGTTCTCGCCGCGCTCGCTCTGCTGGGGTTAGGCATCTTCGGTCCCGGCATCGCCACCGGGCTAGTCTCCGGGGCACCGCAACTCGGGGCTGGGGCCGCCGTTGGGACAGGTCTCGCCGTTGCCGGCGTCGCTCTCGGCGCGGGTGCCGCTGTGGCCGGAGGCGGGGCTGCCCTGATCGGGGCCGGCCGCGCGACCGCGGCGGCAGCCGGGGGAACCGCGCAGATGGCGGGTGCCGCCTCGACATCTTATGGCCTGGCTTCGACTGGCCAATCTGGTATGGCGGGTGTCGCCTCCGGTCTGGCCGGCGTCGGCAAGGCCGCTGGAAATGCCGCCGCCGCGCCGATCAAGCGTGCCGCCGCCGGTACTGCCAGCAGCCTGAAGGACCGTTTCCAGGCCGGATCCCGCGCTGCCTTTACCACCACAGGCGGCAGTTCGACCCACGGCACCACCGCGGGGGCCACGACAGGAAATACCGCGTCCGCCGCTGGCGGCGGATCCTCGGCCCCGGACTGGGCCAAACGCATGCGGCGCGGCCAGTCCATGGGTCATGGCGTATCCGTCGTCGCCCATGCCGTCCGCTCGGGCGACAGCGGTGGTGGCGGTCACTCCGTCGATCTTTCCGAAAGGGGTTAGTGATGTTCAAACGATCCTCGGCCCGCTACGGCCGCACCCCCGAACCCGAGACCCCGTACCAGAAAGCCGCCCAGGTCTGGGACGAGCGCATCGGCTCGGCCCGGGTCCAGGCGAAGAATTGGCGGCTGATGGCGTTCGGGTCTCTGATCCTCTCCGCTGGTTTGGCCGGCGGACTGATCTGGCAGTCGGCGCGTGGCACCGTGGTTCCCTGGGTGGTGCAGGTCGACAAGCTGGGCGAAGCCCAGGCCGTCGCGCCCGCCCAGGCCGACTACCAGCCGTCCGATCCGCAGATCGCCTGGTATCTCGCCCGCTTCATCGAGGACGTACGGAGCATCTCTGCCGATCCGATCATCGTTCGCCAGAACTGGCTCCGCGCTTACGACTTCACCAACACCGCCGGTGCGGCGGCGCTCAACGACTACGCCCGCGCCGATGACCCGTTCGCCAAGGTCGGCCGCCAGCAAATCGCCGTCGACGTCTCCAGCGTCATCCGCGCCTCGCCCACCAGCTTCCGCGTTGCTTGGGTGCAGCGCCGCTACCAGGACGGCGCACTCGCCGAGACCGCACGGTGGTCAGCGATTCTCTCTGTGCTGGTCCAGGTACCCCATGACGCCGACCGGCTGCGGAAGAACCCGCTCGGTGTTTACGTCTCTGCCATCAACTGGTCGAAGGAGCTGGGACAATGAACCCTTTCCGTAAAACCTTGCTTCCGGCTTTGCTGCTGTCCGCCCTGACTCTGGCCGGTTGCGCGACGAAGGTACCGCCGCCGGAAATCCAGTACGACAACGCGGCTCCGGCGACGAAGACCGCCGACCCACCGGCCCCGGTCACCGTGGTTCCGGTCCCCGAGCCTCTGCCACTGCCCGGCCAACTGAAACCCATCGTCGAAGCGAAGGCGCCGAAAGAACCGGCCAACCCCACCGTGCGGGTCAGCCAAGCCAACGCCGCCGCCCGCATGCAGCCGGTCCGCGACGGCTTCATCAATGCGGTCCAGGTCTATCCCTATTCCGCCGGTGCTCTCTATCAGGTCTACACCGCCCCCGGCGAGGTGACTGACGTTATGCTCCAGGAGGGCGAGCAACTGGTCGGCTCCGGCCCGGTCGCCAGCGGCGATACGGCCCGCTGGATTATCGGCGACACCGAAAGCGGAACGGGAACGACCAAAAAGATCCACATCCTGGTTAAGCCGACCCGGCCCAGCTTGCAGACCAATCTGGTGATCAACACCGACCGGCGGACCTACCTGATGGAACTGCGTTCGACGGCCAGGACCTACATGGCCTCGGTCTCCTGGCAATACCCTGAAGACCAGCTCATTGCCCTGCATCGCCAGAACAAAGACGCCGAGGTGGCTGCCCCGATTGCCTCCGGCATTGACATCGCGGCACTGAATTTCCGCTACGCCATCGATGGCGACAACGCACCCTGGAAGCCCCTGCGGGCCTTCGACGATGGATCGAAGGTCTATATCGAGTTCCCGTCGGGCATCCGCCAGGGCGAGATGCCGCCGCTGTTCGTCGTCGGCCCGGCCGGTGGCTCGGAACTGGTCAATTACCGGATCCGCCGCAACTACATGATCGTCGACCGACTGTTCCCCGCCGCCGAGTTGCGCATGGGCGATGAGGATAGCGCGCGACGTATCCGCATAACCCGCACCGACGGAAAGCCGAAATCATGACCGGAGAAGAAAACACAGCGCCACAGGAAGCGCCTGTACCACCGACCGCCGAACCGAATCTGCGTTTGCAGGCCGAACGTCCGCGTGTGACTCGACTATCGCGCAAAGTGTTGATGACTCTCGGCGGGATCTCCGCCCTGGCCATCGCCGCCGCGCTGGGATATGGCCTGCAAAGCCACAAAAACTCCGCATCGCCGGAGGAACTGCTGGGAACCCAGAGCCGCCCGGCGGCCGAAGGCCTGGCCGGGTTGCCGCAGGATTACACCGGCATGCCCAAATCGGGCTCGCCGCCAGCACTCGGCCCGGCACTGCCGGGCGACCTCGGCAAGCCGATCCTCAATGCCCAGAACCAGGGCAAGCCGGTAACGGTGCCAACACAAGGTCCCAACCAAGCCGAACAACGTCTCGCCCAGGAAACCGAGGCCGCCCGCATCAGCCGGCTGTTCGCCCAGACCGGACGACAGGCGGAGAGCGCGGTCCAGTCACCACAAACCACCAGCACCACGGCGACCACGCCGGGAACTACGCCCCCCATCGATGCCGGCGCCGCCCAGAATATGCAGGACCGCAAAACGGCCTTCATGACTGGCACCGTCGATCGGCGCACCCTCGCCCCCGACCGTCTGACAGCCCCAGCATCACCTTTTATTATACAAGCCGGCACCGTGATCCCGGCGGCGCTGATCACCGGTATCCGCTCAGATCTGCCGGGCCAGATCACCGCCCAGGTCACCGAAACCATCTATGACAGCCCGACAGGAAGGTTCCTGCTGATCCCTCAAGGGGCGCGATTGATCGGCCAGTACGACAGCTCGGTAGCGTTCGGCCAGTCCCGCGTGCTGCTGGTGTGGACGCGCCTCATCATGCCCAACGGCAAATCAATAGTGCTGGAGCGCCAGCCCGGTGCTGACACCGAGGGCTATGCTGGGCTTGAAGACGACGTCGATTACCATTGGGGCTCGCTGTTCAAAGGAGCCTTGCTCTCGACCCTGTTAAGCGTCGGCGCCGAGTCGGGATCCTCCAGCCAGGATGACGCCATCATTCGCGCTCTGCGCCAAGGCGCCTCCAACAGCATCAGCCAGACCGGCCAGCAGATCATCCAGCGCCAACTCAATATCCAGCCGACGCTGACCATCCGCCCCGGCTTCCCGGTGCGGGTCCTCGTAACCCGCGACTTGATACTCGAGTCATATGGAGGTTGACCTATGGCCAAATTGAAACTGGCGAATATTCTGGACGACAAACCGATCAAGGTGACGATCGAACTACCGGCGACGGTATTCCACGACTTGGCCTCTTACGCCGAAGTGCTCGGCCGAACCACAGGCCAAGCGGTGTCTGATCCAGCGAAGCTCATCGTGCCGATGGTGCAGCGTTTCATGGTAACAGATCGGGTTTTCGCGAAATTGCGCAGGATAGTGGCTCCTCAGGTATCGGCAGGGGCGGACGGATCGGCCAAATCCGGATAACGTTCCCGGAGCATGGCGAGGAACGAGGCCAAGGTTGGATTGCTGTTGGCCAGTCGCCAGCAAGCTATGAAATTGATGCGTGTCGGACGGCTCTCTTCATGAACCACCCGATAGGTTACACCGGTGAAGGCGGCGCCGGTCGCCCCTTCTCCGACCAACGTAGCACCCAGTCCTATTCCGACGAGGCCCAGGAGACGGTCGAGAGCGACATCGTGACGCGTAATCCACAAACCATCCTGATATCCGAGTTTGGTCACGAGGAGGTGCTCAAATTCTGGCCCAGGTTCACGTTGATTAAAGAGAAAATGCGCCTCCCGTAGATCACTCCACTGTACCAGGGGCTGCGCGGCAAGGGGATGCCGGTCGGGCAGTGCGACAACGACGCGTTCACTCCACAGCGGAAGCGTCTGGTCATTCCAGGCGGCGCCTTCAGTGGTCAGAATCACGGTATCAATGATGCCAGCGGCAAGATCTGACAGCAGGTGACGTCGCGGACCATCCACAAGGTGGATTTCAACATCCGGAAAACGTCGGTGATGATCGGCCAGAGTGGCATGCAAATTTCCCGCGGAAAGGGCGGTATACAAACCGATGGAAAGATCTCCACCCATTCCCCTCCGCCTCA
Source organism: Telmatospirillum siberiense (assembly GCF_002845745.1). Classification (GTDB taxonomy): domain Bacteria; phylum Pseudomonadota; class Alphaproteobacteria; order Rhodospirillales; family Magnetospirillaceae; genus Telmatospirillum; species Telmatospirillum siberiense. Next base: position 68,029 of record NZ_PIUM01000025.1, read on the forward strand.
GTTTCAGTCTGCTAAAAGTTCGGTCTGCGTCATCAATTATGCATTGAGCGGCCCTGATAAGTTCTTGCCCCGCAGGCGTGAGAAAGGTGCCGGCCTGGGTGCGTTCGAACAAATCTATGCCCACTCGATATTCGAGATCCTGAAGGCATCGGCTAAGCGTCGATTGGCGAATATTGAGAATAGCGGCCGCTTGCCTAAGGCTACGGCATTGCGATGCCACTATCGCCCATCTAAGTTCGCGAAGCTCAAACATTGCGAAACCGCCATTGAAGCAATGTTGTCCCCAAATGTTCGATGCCTTGCCTTCGGATGGGGACGCCTTAACGTCAGAGACGTTCAGCGAGCCCCGCTATAGGCAGCGGCAGCCCCTACCCTTGCTGCAGGGTCGATCTGGGAAGAGCAGGTGCCATGCCCTTGGTTTGCGGCATTGTCACATTCACCGATCCCGCCATCGGTTGCCGTCTGCGTCGAAGTGCATGCACCCAAAACAGCCAGAAGAACCAAGACACAAGCAGTAGTCATAAAATGATTGCTCTGCATGATTGACCTCTATTGTCGAATTTTATAACGAATTTTCATCATGTTAATGGCTAATCTCGATAATCTGATCGCCCGATGGACCAATATCCTTTGGCATCGATACTGTCTGAGCTGATCAGACAGGCCGCGTAATCTTTCATGAGGCGGACGGATCGAGCCTCGCCGGCCAGAAAAACCTGTCCGTCGCCAGAAGGAAAAAGCTTGCTGCACACGGCATCGACCAGCAGTTCGCCTGGTGACGCGCTCTGTTCCGAGCGAATCAGCCATTGGATTCGGGTACCGTGCGGAGCGGTAAGGGACTGCCGATCCGCCGGAGTTGGCACTTCAATGAAGACGAGAGGTTGGTCCGTTGGAGGCAGGGCTTCGAGGATGGATGCGATGGCCGACAAGGCAGTTTCGTCACCTGCAAAGAGTCGCCATTCGGCCACCGGTCGCAACAAATGACTCAATCTGGGGCCCGCGATCTCCGCCTCATCCCCAGCAGCTGCGCTGGCGGCCCATGCCGACACCGGGCCGGGATTTTCATGCAGAGTAAAATCGATGGTGAGGGTGTGGGTTTCTGGTTCCCATCGCCGCACAGTATATGCTCGTCCGATGGAACGACTGCCGCCGTCAGCCGGAACGAAAACCTTGACCCACTGTGCTGGCCCCCCTTTTGCAAAAATCTCCAGGGCGTTTCCAACAAAAGTGAGCCGTCGTATATGTGGCGTGATCGACGTCGCCGAAAATACGGCGACCTTAATGCTTGTCCTTCCCTGACTCTTGTCTAAAGTCGATTTCAGCGTCGCCTTTGATACGAATTCCATTCTCACCACCAGCATTTGATTGCTCAAATCATTTCGGTGCCAGGACCGAAACCGACTGCTTCCAATTTCCAATTCAGACTACGAGGAGGGTGCACGATCAGAAATGACGATGAATCAAATGAATAATTTCGTATTATGAAATCCATCAATCCCCATAGCGACGAAAGGCGTATGCAAGATGACGATCCCGGACCTCAACCTGCTGATCGCCTTCGATGTTCTGATCGAAGAATGCAGTGTTGCGCGCGCCGCCGAGCGGATGGGGATAAGCTCCCCTTCGATGAGCCGGACATTGGCTCGCATCCGGGAAACGGTGGGTGATCCTGTTCTCGTTCGCGCCGGCCGGCAACTCGTCCCCACGGAACGGGCCCTGGCTCTTCGTCAAAGAGTCCACGACGCCGTCGAGCAGGCCTCCAGCGTCTTGCGTCCGGAGGGCCCTTTGAATCTCTCGACGCTGGACCGCCGTTTCACCATTCGGGCCGGCGAAGGGGTCATTGGCGCATTGGCCGCCGGACTGACGGCGAGGATTGCGGCCAAGGCACCAAAAGTCGTCCTTCGTTTCGCCCCCGAAGGCGAAAAAGATGACGACGCTCTGCGCGAAGGGCGCGTCGACCTCGATATTGCCGCCTTGCGAGAAATGGGCCCTGAAATTCGGGTGCAAACGATCTTTCGTGACCATGTCGTCGGCATCGTTCGCTCTGGGCACCCCATTCTCGCGGACACCATCACGCCGGAAAGCTTTGTTCAGTTCGGCCAGATCGGCGTTTCGCGACGCGGCCGGACGACGGGTCCCATTGACCGGGCTCTCCAAACCCTGGGCTTGACGCGACGAATTGCACTGATCGTTCCCTCCTTTCAATCGGCCCTGTTCGCTTTGCCGACGTCCGACCTCATCGGACTCGTTCCTAAGCATGTTTTGCGTGGAGTCGTCGATCTCGGCATGAACCTGAAGACCTTTGAGCTGCCATTGCCCCTAGAAACGGTGGTCATTGCCCAGGCGTGGCATCCTCGTCTGGATAGCGATTCCGCCCATCGCTTTCTTCGTGAAAGCGTGCGCTCCATTTGCGCCGAGTTACGTTGATTTCATTTTTTGAAATGATTTATTCGAATCGCCGTCATTTCTGAACGGTTACGCGACCTGTCATAACGTTCCCGACATTTAAATCGGGGATCATGATGATCGGTTCGTCACCTTTGCCCTTACGCAGCCGGCTTCTCTCCTGCGGGGTTCTGCTGGTCTTGTCTGCCTGCGCCACCGGCGGTGACATCCAACCGGCTCTGCAATCGCCCAATCTCAGTCTCCTGAATGCGGGTTCGACGATCGAGGAAGCGGCTCAGCCGGCCACCCTACGAACGCGCTCTTTGGACTGGTGGCGGGTATTCGGCGATCCGCAACTGGATCAGCTGATGGCAGTCGCCGCCCAGGAATCCCCGTCCGTCTTGGCGGCCGCGGCGCGGATCCACCATGCCGAAGCAGTGCGAGGCAACGCAAAAGCGGATGAGCGGCCGTCGGTCACCGGCTCCGGCCGAGTGATCGGGGAATATTTCCCGGATCATTACGTCTATGGCAAGCCCTATGCGGGTGACGCCGGGGACGAGGGGGAACTGCTGGCCAATACACGCTACCACCTCGACTTTTGGGGCAAATGGAAGGAAGCCACCGCCGCAGCCGACGAGCGAGTGAACGCCGCCAAGGCGGAGGCCTCCGACGCCTTGCTGCTCCTCCGCTCGGCCGTGGTCGAGGCCTATGTGCAGCTCGATGCCGCTTATAAGCTGCGCGACATTGCCAGCGAAGGGCTTACCCGGCGTCAGGGAGTGACCGACCTGCTGGCGATCCGAGAGAAAGCCCACCTCGTCACCGACATCGATGCCGTTCAGGCGAGAGACGCGATCACCGAGACGCGGAGCGAGATCGCCCGGCTTGATGGAGAGATCATCCGCTGCCGCAATCAGATCGCCGCCCTGCTCGGCAAGGACCCCGGCTTCGCAGACACCATCGCCCGCCCGGCGCTGGCCACCATCGCCGACCCCGCGCCCTTGTCGGGCATTCCAGCCACCTTGCTCGGCTACCGCCCCGACGTGGCGACGGAGCGCGCGCATGTCGAGGCCGCCGCGCACGATATCGGCGTCGCCCGGGCGGCCTTTTACCCCGATGTAGACCTGGTTGGCTTCGCCGGCTTCGAGAGCCTCGATCTCGGCCATCTCCTGCGGCCCGGCAGCGTGGCCGCCGGAGCCGGTCCCGCGATCACCCTGCCGATCTTCGACGGCGGACGGCTGCGTAGCAACCTTTCTGGCCGCGCCGCCGACTACGACGCCGCGGTCAGCGCTTATCAGGCAACGATCGTCGCTGCGCTCCGGCAAGTCGCCGACGGCATCGCCACGCTGAAATCCGAACATGCCCGCAAGGCGGAGGCGGACGCGGCCAAGGACCATTGGCGTCGCGTCGTCGACCTCCAGAAAATCCGTGAAGGGCACGGCCTTTCCGATGCCATGGACCGCCTGGCCACCGAAACCGCCCTGTTGCTGAGCGAACGCCGCGTCGCCGAAGCCGATGCGCGCGTCGCCATCGCCCAGACGACCCTCATTCGCGCTCTTGGCGGCGCCTGGACTCCGTCCTCATCGCTTTCGGCCGGACGCGTCGCAACCGGATCGACGCTCGCACAAGGGAAATAAATCAAATGACCGAACCTTCTCCTATTCCCCCCGCGGACAATCGTGCCGCCGTCCGCCGCAGGCGATTGATCTGGACGGCCGCCGCCGCCGCTCTGGCCGCCGCGGTTTGGGGCGGCTGGACCTTCCTGAATAGCAGCGCCATCCGCACGACGGACGATGCCTATGTCGGCGGCCACATCGTCTCCGTCACCCCGCAAATCTCCGGGACCGTCATCCGCGTCCTGGTCGACAATACGGACCGGGTCGAGGCGGGCACACTCCTGGTGGAGATCGACCCGACCGACGCCAAGACCGAGCTGGCGGCGGCCAAAGCCCAGCTTGGCCAGGCGGTCCGTTCGGTCAGGGGGCTCTATGCGGACGATGCGCGCTTCGACGCCGATATCCGGACCCGTCAGGCTGATCTGGCCAAGGCCCGCGCCGATCTGACGAAAGTTCGCGCCGATTTCCGCGAGCGTCAGGCCATCGCCAAGACGGGCGCCGTCACGGGTGAGGAGGTTCGCCACGCCGAGGACGCCGTCCATATCGGCGAAGCCGCCACCGCCGCCACCGAGGCGGCGCTGGCATCGGCGATCCAGGGCAAGGCGCGCGCACACGCCCAGATCGAAGGCGCGACGCTGCACACCCACCCATCCGTCAAAGCCGCCGCCGAACGGGTCCGCGCTGCGGTGCTGTCCCTGGAGAGAACCCGCATTGTCGCCCCGGTCTCCGGCATGGTGGCGCAGCGATCGGTCCAGCTTGGCCGCCGCGTCGCGCCGGGCGACCGACTGATGGCGGTGGTGCCACTCGATCGGTTGTGGATCGATGCCAACTACAAGGAAATCCAGCTCAGGGGCGTTTGCTCCGGCCAGCCGGCCACGGTGACGGCGGATGTCTATGGCAGCCAGGTGGCCTACCACGGCCGCGTCGAGGACATCGAAGCCGGAAGCGGTTCCGCCTTCGCCCTGCTGCCGGCACAGAACGCCACCGGCAACTGGATCAAGGTGGTGCAAAGGGTGCCTGTCCGCATCGGGCTCGACCCCAAGGAACTCTTCCGTGCACCACTGCGCATCGGGATGTCCACCACCGTCGAGATCGACGCCGGTGCCTGCGACCCCGGGGCCGCGAGCGAACGGAAACCGCAAAAGGACGATGATGCAGCCCTCTACGAAGCGCAGTCAGCGGCGGCCGACGCGCGGGTGGATGAGATTATCGCGGCCAACATCGGAGATCGATGATGGCCGCTGAGAAAGAGCCGGTTGTCCCGCTTTCCGGAACTCCCCGTGCGCTTGCTGCCTTGAGCTTGGGACTGGCATCCTTCATGGCGGTGGTGGACATTACCATCGCCAACGTATCGATCCCGACCATCTCCGGCAATCTGGGCGTGAGTACGGACGAGGGCGAATGGATCCTCACGTCGTTCGCCATCGCCAATGCCATCTGCATCCCCTTGACCGGCTGGCTGTCACGTCGTTTCGGTCAGGTTCGGCTTTTTCTCGCGTCCGTTGCCGCCTTTACACTCGCTTCGATCTTGTGCGGGCTGGCAGGTTCGTTCGAGTCCCTTCTTCTTTTCCGCGTGCTGCAAGGCGCCGTCGCCGGACCGCTTCTGCCACTCAGCCAGGCCCTGCTGGTCGCCGTCTTCCCCCCTCAGCGTCGGGCCTTGGCGATCAGCATGTGGTCCATGACGGCCACGGCCGGCCCCGCATTCGGCCCGGTGCTCGGCGGCTGGATCACCGACACCTATAGCTGGCCGTGGATCTTCTTGGTCAACGCCCCGGTCGGCGTTTTCGTCGTCCTCTCCACCTTCGCTCTCTTACGCGGTCGCGAAACGCCGACGCTCAAGCTACCGGTCGACGTGCAAGGACTCCTCCTCCTTGCGGTGGCGGTTGGCTGCCTGCAGGTCACCTTGGACCGTGGTCGGGTTTTGGACTGGTTGTCCTCCCCCTTCATCTGCACCACCGCAATCGTTTCCGCCATCGGCTTTATTGTTCTGGTCATCTGGGAACTGGGCGAGGAGCACCCGATCGTCGATCTCCGGCTCCTCGCCTATCGAAACTTCGCTGTCGGCACCGTCGCCGTGACGGTCGGCTTCGGGCTCTATTTCGCGGCGCTGGTCTTAACGCCGCTGTGGCTTCAAACCAACATGGATTACAACCCGACCTGGGCTGGCTTGGTCACCGCGCCGATGGGGCTGTTCGGCGTCCTGGTCGCACCCTTCCTCGGGCAATGGATCCGTAAGGCCGATGCCCGGCTGTTCGCCAGCGTTGCCTTTCTTGCCTTCGCCGTGGTCGCCTGGTGGCGCGCCACCATGACCACCCAGATCGACGCCAGCATCGTCACGCTGGCCTGCCTGGGCCAGGGTGTCGGCATTGGGCTGTTCTTCACGCCACTGGTCAGCATCTCGCTGGCCGGCCTTCCTTTGGAAAAGGTCGCCTCCGCCACCGGTCTGCAAACCGCCATCCGTACCATGGCGGGCAGTCTGCTGGCCTCGCTGGCCCAGACTTTCTGGGACCAGCGGGCGCGCTTCCATCAGACTCACCTGATCGAAAAGCTGACCCCCTTCAACGAGCAGACGGCGGCAACCATCGCCCGGTTGCGTCAAGGGGGGGTGAGCGAAGACCAGGCGTGGGGTGTCGTTGCCCATCAGCTCGACGTACAGGCCCACATGCTGTCGCTCAATGATTTCTTCCTGTTCTCCGCCGTCGCCTTCATGGCCGCGTTGGCCATCGTCTGGTTCGCCAGCGTGCCCCGCAACGCATCCTGAAAGCGGGAGAGCCACATGGTCGCCCGAAAAAACCAACATTCCCCCATCCCGGTCGAAGTCACCAAAATCCAAACCTTAAGCCCGTTGATACGCCGGATCACCGTCGCCGCGGGCAGCTTACGCAGCATGGTCGGGGGCGTTCCCGCGCAATGGATGAAGGTCTTCTTCCCGGCTCCATCCGGCCAGAGACGAGTTGGGCGGGCCATCAGCATTCGCCATCTGGACTCTACGAATGGTCGGATGGATCTGGATTTTGTTCTCCATGGCGACTCCGGTCCCGCATCGCGTTGGGCAAATCACGCAAGACCGGGGAAGATCCTTATGCTTGCCGGTCCGCGAGGCGGCTATGCGATTGATCCGAAGGTTCCCCGCTATCTTCTGATCGGCGATGCCACCGCGCTTCCGGCCATTGCTTCAATCGCCGAGGCGCTGCCCGCAACGGCCGAGGCGGATGTCGTCGCCGAAGTCGCGGATTCCTTAGAGGAGCAGCCGCTTGCAAGCGCTGCAACGCTCCGCGTGCATTGGCTCCATTCCGGCACGGAAGCGCCGGGAACGACCGGGCGAATCGAGCTTGCGGTGCAAGCCCTGTCGTTCGAACCGGGCGACTGCCGGATCTGGCTGGCGGGAGAATCCTTCATGGTTCGCGCCGTCCTCACCCACCTCCTGGTCGATCGTCGCATTTCTCCTGGCGCCATCTGCGCGAAGGGATACTGGAAACTCGGGACAGCCGGTCACCGGAGGGAAATTTCATCTGCGGAGGGATAAATGACCGTTACAAGCATTCTGGTTGCCATCGATGGGGGTCCCCAGACGCAACGGATTCTGTCTTGCACAGCGACGATTGCTCTGGCGTTGGGGGCAGCTGTCCACGTCTTGTGTGTTGCCAATATCCCTCTGATGGAAGGGACCGATGATCCGATCTTCAGAACCATCGAGGATCAGGCGCAGAGGGTCATCCACGATGCCCAGGACATTCTTGGCGCCAGCGGCCTTGAGGCCGCCGGCCACGTCGTCGATGGTTCCCCGGCTCAAATCATCGCATCGACCGCGAAAGAATTTAACTGCGGGCTGATCGTCATCGGCCATCGATATTTATCCTTCTGGGCGCATCTGCTCGATCCGTCCGTCTGTGTCGAACTCCTTGACGTGACCACTTGCCCGGTCCTGACCGTCCCCGACGGCCACTGATGCGTCCCAGGCAGGCTTTTTCGGCGTTCGCCCGCGTACTCAGTGCCGTCGAAGCAGCGAGGACGATGTGACGCCGAGCGCCGCCATGACCGCCGCGCTTACCGAGAACATCACGGCATAACCGCCTGCGGCCGAGATATGACCGGATATGATTGGACCGAGACCCTGGCCGACGTAGAGGGATGCCGCGAGCAGTGCCACGGCGGCGCCGCGCGCCTTGGGCGCCAGTTTGGTACTTTCCGTCTGCAACGTGTTGTGCAAGAGCTAAATGACCATTACAAGCATTCTGGTTGCCGTCGATGGAGGGGCCCAGACGCAACGAATTCTCACTTGCGCAGACCTTCCTTGATCGCGGCGGATCGCATGACGCTGAACCAGTACGAATAATTGACGGGCGGGTAGGCACCTCGGCTGCTTTCGATCCCTACATCTACGGCCGGCGATCCTGCGTCAGGTAGGGATCGCCCGCGCAAGTTGGTGCGCCCGGATCGCCCTCAAGAGACCGAGCGTGGCGGCGAGGCCGCCAATCAGGAAAACCGCCGAATATCCCGAGCGATCGGCCAGCAAACCGACCAACGGCCCGGTGACGCCATAAGCGAGATCCTGGAAAGCGACGAACCCGCCCATCGCCGTACCGCGCAGGTGCGCCGGCACCTGCTTTACGACCTCGGAACCCATGGCCGGATACACCATCGAGCAACCGAGCCCGGTCAAGAAGGCACCCACCAACGCCGGCCACGGCCCATGCGCCAGCCATAGCAGATATTGGCCGCAGGCTTCCACGGAGAGGGAGGCGATGGCCACCGGTGTTCCACCGATCCGGTCCGGCAGGTGGCCGCAGAACAGCCGGACCAGAACGAAGCCGACGCCGAAGAACGTCAGCCCGAGCCCCGCATACGGCCAACCACGGCTCAGGAAATAAAGGGCGAAGAAAGCGCCCAGAACCGCAAAACCGATTCCGCCGAGCCCAACGACGACGCCCGCCCGCCAGATCCGACCGATGATCCGCCAGACGGACTCGCGCCGACCGGCAGGGGGCACCACGGCCGGAAACCGATGAATGGCGATCAGACCCAGCAACGGCAACACCGTGCAGACGCCCATCAGCCCGGCGAAGCCCAACCGGTGCAGCAGCGCCAGACCCAACGGTCCACCTGCGGCAAAAGCGCCGTACATGCCCATTCCCACGAGCGACATGACCTTGCCGGAGCGCGCAGGGCCCATCAGACCGATACTCCAGTTGATCATCCCCACCATCGTCAGGCTCTCACCAAGCCCCAACAGCAGCCGTCCAGCAATGAGCACGGCATAGTCACCCGCCACGGACAACCGGGGCCAACTCGCCAGAAGACAAATCAGCCCGGCCGCCGCATACACGATCAGGCCGCGCTGCATGGAGACCTTGCCGCCCAGCAGGTCGGCGCGCGCGCCGGCATGAGGGCGCGTCAGGATTGTCGAGAGAAAAGCGATCCCGACGGCAAGTCCGCCATAGGTGTTGTCAAGGCGTAGTCCCTGTACGACGTAGACCGGCACCACGGGGAGCGACATGGCAACCGCGAGATAGGATAGGAACAGCGTCCCCGTCAGAGCGACGACGCGGCGATAGGCCAAGTCTGGCCGACCGATATTAGACATGGTTTAAATGGAATCCGGTGTGCGGGTGCGGGCTTCAATGCCAGCATGACGGCACCAATATTCCCAGGCCCGGTCGTAGCCTTCGTTGGGCTTGGCATCGGCCAGGCGTTGACAGATGATTTTGATCTCACCTTCGGTGAGAAATTTAACCGGTGGGAAACGGCTTGCCTGCATTTGCAGCCCGGCATTCACCTCCAGATACACCGCGGTATAGACCGCTTCGCGAACCGAGCGGCCGATGACCGTGCAGCCATGGCCGCGCATGAGGGCGGCGTTGTTCTGCCCCAGGACCTTCGCAAAATCCCGACCCATTGCCATGCTGGAGATCAGCATGTTGGTGTCGCCGAACGTCGCCTGCGCGTCCCATACTGGTATATGGCCGCCGATGGTCGCACAGCTGTGCACGATGGGGCGCAGCCTTTCATCGGTAACGCTATAGGGAATGACGCTGCGGCTATGGCTGTGGACAACGGATTTGACGTCCGGCTGCGCCTCGTAAATCGCACCGTGGATGTGTCTCTCAAGATAGGGCTTACGCGTATCCCCGTTCACGACCTCGCCGTCGAGGGTGATTTCCATGATGTCTTCCGCGGTGATCAATTCCGGCGGTAGAGCGCGGGCGATGAAGTAATGGCGAGGTTTTTCGGGATGGCGGGCGCTGACATGTCCAAAAGCGTCGACGACATTTTCGGCGGCCAGAATACGGTTGGCGGCGACGACGTCTTCGATCAGGTCTTTGATTGTTATCGTGATATCCATAATCGTCTTTCCTCACATTATGGAGATTGACTGGTGGCGATGGCGGCTGGGACTGCTTTGCCAAGACAAATTCGGCCAACCGCAGAGGAGATGTCATCGCGCCAGGCCATTCTCAGGCCGCCCCTGTCTCAAGAAGACCGATGATCTCTTGCGTCGTTCCCGTCTCGCCGAGCCTCGGGAAAATATAGGTGACGCTGTTGGCGTGAGCGTCGGCGTTCCGGTCGGTCATCGCATCGACGGCGAGTGTCACGTTGAACCCCAATTCATAGGCATTACGCGCGGTGGATTCGACCCCGATGCTGGTGGCGATGCCGGCGACGACCACCTGAGTCACGCCCTCGCGCTTCAGATAGTCTTCGAGATCGGTGTTGGTGAACGCACCCCACGTTCGCTTTGTCACCCCATGGTCCTGCGGCTGCCGGCTGAGCTCTGGGACCAGCTCGGCCCAATCGGCGGGGCGCGGTCCTTGGCTGAGCGCCTGCTCGGTCCGGCCCGGCGCAGTGCCGGCCACATTGACGAGCACGACGGGGAGACCGTGGTGACGGAAGGCGCTGGCGAGCGCTGCGGCGTTCTGCACGATTTCGGGGATTGGATGGACGCAGGGATGCGCGGTGATGCCCTTCTGCAGATCGATGACGATCAGGGCAGTTTTCGGGTCAAGCGTGGTGATAGTCATACGGTTTTCCCTCTCCAGATTTGGGCGTTGGCCTTGAACGAATTCAGTCGTGGTGATCAGGTGCGCAAGATGGCGCTTGAAATGATGATGAAGATCGGCGCCGCCGTTCCTATGCCGAGGAACGTCCAGCAGAATCACTTGCGGCGCGCGTGTTTCAATCCGATCTCGAGTTCAGATTACGAGGAGACTGAACGATCAGAAATGACGAGGAATAAAATGAATAATTTCGTACCGCGAAATCCACTAGAGCGGTTTGCTCCGTGCCGATGGCCGACGTGACCGCCGCGCCGCTTTCGTCCCAACCGCCGCCCAGCGCTTTGAACAGGCTGACGCGATCCGATGCGACCCGCAGGTCCGATGCCCCTTGACGAATGCCGCTCGGCATTCACACCGAGCCGCAATTTTATAATCCGCGACGATGGTTCTCCGACGACAGGTGAGTGCTCAATGTCTGCTTGAGCGTTCCGCCATATAACGGGCTGGCGAGACGCCGAGCGCCTTTCGAAACATTGTGACAAAGCTGCTGACGTTCTCGTATCCGAGGTCGCCAGCGACTTGCTTCACGGACGCGCCACTCGCCAGCCATTGCACCGCGAGAATGATGCTCAACTGTTGCCGCCAACGGCCGAAGCTCATGCCAGTCTCAGCGGCGATTACGCGCTCGAGCGAGCGAACACTGAGTCCGGCACGTTTTGCCCACGACTCGAGAGTTCCGCGGTCAGATGGATCCGTCATCATGTCCTGGAAGATCGAACGAAGCCTGGGATCGGTTGGCATTGGCAGGTGAAGGTTGCCGAGCGGCGCGGTCGAAACCTCATGAAGCAGCAAGGCCGCGACACCCGATTCTATTCCGTCCACCTCATGATCCGCCGGGAACTGCGCGCTTCGGACAATCAGTTCGCGCAGCAGTGGACTGACGGCGATAGTGCAGCACGTCGTCGGCAGGTTCGCGTCTGCCGCCGGTTGGACGAAGGCCGCATAGCTATCGATGTTCCCGGAGGCCGCGATCCGATGCACCATTCCGCCCGGAACCCAAAGCGCGCTCTGCGGCGGCACGATCCAGATGCCGCCCTCGACTTCACAGCGAAAGACGCCTGAGAGCCCCAATAGGAGCTCGGCCTTCCGGTGGGAATGATGCTCCAGTTCCAGCTCGTCAGTGACCATCCCGACGCCGACCGTCACGACGTCCCGGCGCGCAGAATCGACCGTGGGCATGAGGTCAGTCAGGTCATTCAATTGACGCAGGATCGGCAAAGGGTCGTGCTCCCACGAATTGGCAAGATCTCGATATATATTGGCGGACTTTCGTATTTCGCTCAACCTCATCGCCCGCTATGTCTGAGCACGGTAGCCACGAATGCTGAAAGGACGCTGAGATGACTGAGCCCAAAATCGCTGTCGTGTTTGGTGGGAGCTTAGGAATAGGGGAAGCAACGGCACGGGCGCTGACAGAAACTGGAAGCCGTGTAACCATCGTCGGGCGGGATGCGACCAGACTTGCTGCGGCCGCCACGCGCATTGGCGAGGTCACGACTGCGGTGGCCGACGCCCGGGACGCTGACGCCGTGTCGCAGGTGTTCGAGACGACGGGTCTGGTCGACACCGTTGTGATCTGCGTAGCCGGAAGCACGGGAATAGGTCTGTTCCGGGATCTCAACCTTGGCGAGGTTAGGGCCGCATTCGAGGAGAAAACCCTCGCGCAACTCCTGGTCGCCCAAGTCGCTGCTCGCCACATGCGCCCCAACGGATCGATCACTTTTGTGTCCGCTGGCTCAGCTCGCTCCGCCATCCGCAGCGCTGTAGGCCCTGCCGTTGTCAATGGCGCGATTGAGGCCGCCATCCCCACTCTGGCGCTTGAGCTCGCTCCGATCCGGGTAAATGCCGTGAGCCCTGGGCTCATCGACACACCTTTATGGGACTTCATGCCGACCGAGACCAGAGAAGCTTTTTTCTCGAGCAACGCTGCGAAGTTGCCCGTCGGCAGGGTCGGGCGAGCTGACGAGGTCGCGGAGGTGATCGTGCTTCTTACGAAATGCGAATTCATCACCAGCTCGATCTACGCGGTCGATGGCGGAAGCAGCATGGGCTAGGCGCACAGCGGGATATCGCTCGCGGCTTGGTTGCCTCGCCGGCAGGAATCCATCTGCGGCCGACTCTCCGGCCATTCCTCGACATGCTGAGAGCAGCGTTACCCTGACCTCTCGGCGCCTACACGGATCTGATCTAGATTCAGCTCGGCCATCGAATGTTCAGCGCTTCGGCCGGTCGCCTGAGCCCAGGCTCTCGCCTATCCAGCCAAAGAGCCGGAAGCGGAGGTTCCTTTGGCCGCATAGGAGTTGGGCGCGTCGCTAAACGGCGTGAAGGTCGGTTCCGCGCCAATCAGGAGACAAGCACGGCCCTTGCGCCCGGCGCTGCCTCATAGGCCATGGCCTCGTCGATCTGATCAAGACGGTATTCCTTGCCGATCTTGGTGCGGAATAGTGGATCGTCGACGAACCCTTCGATGTCCTTGATCGCGGCGGCGAGCTTGCTGGGATCGCTGACCGCTGCGCTTTCCAAGTTGGAGACCCGCCGCTATCGATGCAATAGCTTGTTCGATCGTCGGACACGACATCATCACCGCCCCTTGACGATACGAGCATATACTCTCATATGAGATTAGGAGCATATGCTCTTATATTTTAGAAAGGAGTAAACCCGTGGGCGAAGCAGACATTCTGATCAGTGGCGCGACCGGGCGGACCGGGGGCGCAGCCATCGACGAGTTGCTGAAGATGGGCGAGCACGTGCGAGCTTACGTGCGCTCTGATGACGAGCGGGCGGCCGCCCTCAGAAAACGCGGGGTCGATATCGCCGTCGGCGATTTCACCGACATCGACGACATCCGCGTTGCCATGGAAGGCATCAGGTCGGCCTATTTCCTTCACCCGATCGCGCCCGGAATCATCGGCGCCGCGGCCTATTTCGCCCAGGCGGCAAAGGAAGCCGGCGTCACCGCGATCGTCAACATGTCGCAGATCTCGGCGCGGCGAGAATCGGCGAGCCATGCCGCCCAGGATCACTGGATTTCCGAACGGGTGTTCGACTGGTCGGGCGTGGCGACGACGCATCTCCGCCCCACCTTCTTTGCGGACTGGCTCGTCTATCCGCATTTCGCGAAGGAGATCTGGGCCAAGAGGAAGATCGAATTTCCCTTCGGGAACGGGCGTCACGCGCCGATCGCAACCGACGATCAGGGACGTGTCATCGCCCATGTCCTGGCCAATCCGGAAGGCCATGCGGGCAAAACCTACACGCTCACCGGCCCGGTCGAAATGAACCACACCGAGATTGCCGCCGCCATGAGCGAGGTCCTCGGCGCGAAGATCGAGTACGCACCAACGTCCATCGACGAGTTCCGAGGCAAGATGGAGACCTTCTACAAGTTTCCGCTGTTCCTGACGCAGCATCTTGTCGAGGTCGCCCAGAACTACCGTGACGGAATCTTTTCGGGCACCAACGATGCCGTCGAGAGGATCACCGGAACGTCGGCGCTTTCCGTGCCGCAATTCATCGCCAGGAATCGAGCCGTATTTGCCTGAGCACCGGCTTGGACAAACCAGGGGGTCGCACAATGTCGAACGATCAAGGCCAACGCCATCCATTCCTGGACGATCTGACCGCCGACGCTGAACTCGTCAGTTCGGTGCTGCGAGGGCCTGTCATTGGACGCGATGAGATCCGGCTCGTCGTCAACGCCGTCGGGACCTTCTACGCCTCGGAGACACCCACGTTCCTTCAGACTGTCGATTCGCGGCTTTTCCTCGAATACGAGGCCGTTCTGATGAGCGGGGAACACCTGAATGCCGCTGTCGTCGTTGATCACAACCCCGACGGCTCGGTACCGCGTGTGAGCGTTCGTATGAGCCCGCTCGGCGCCGTGCTGTCTCTCGCCGCGTCTCTGCGGGAAGCGCTTTCGCAGCAACTCCCCGAGAGCCTTTTGCTTTGAACCGGGCGCGCTTGGGCTGACGGCGGCAGCCGGATGCCCGCAGCCCAGTATTTTGGAAGGATGACTTGTCATGGATATCACAAACGCTACCATCTTCATCACCGGTGCCAATCGCGGCCTGGGGTTGGCCTTCGCGCGCGAAGCACGTCGCCGTGGGGCAGCGAAGGTTTACGCGGGCATGCGCAATACGAACGGTTTCCAAGAGCCTGGCATCGTTCCGGTCCGGATCGATGTCACAGACAAGGCGTCGATCGCCGCCGCCGCCGAACTGGCGGCGGATACGACTCTGCTGGTCAACAACGCGGGCATCGCCGCTCTGATCGACGGGCCTCTGGCGGCCGACGTCGAAGCGCAATCGGCCCGCATGTTCGATACCAACTACTATGGCGTGGTGCGCGTCACGCAGGCCTTCGAGCAAATTTTATCGGCCAAGCCGCGTGCGGCCATCATCAACGTGCTTTCCGATATCGTGTGGCTTCCGCGGCCCTATCTGACGCCTTATGCGGCGTCAAAAGCGGCCGCCTGGAGCTACACGAACCAACTTCGCCTGCATCTGCAAGAGCGCGGCATCCAGGTTCTCGGCCTGCATGTGGGGTTCATGGATACCGACCTGACCAACGGCATTGACGTGCCCAAAGCCAACCCCGAAGACGTGGTGCACCAGACCTACGACGCCCTGATCGCCGGCAAGAGCGAGATCATGGCCGACAAGGGAACGGCGATGTTGAAGAGCACGCTTGCGGCCGAGATACCCGGCTACATCACTCCGCCGGCAGGGCTTCAATAGAAATCGAAAGGGCAAAGGGATGTTGCCGGTGAGCCAGACTCTAGCAATCGATCAATGCAACTGCTTCGCCATGAGGAAGGCGAACCGGCAGATTTCCCGTTTCTACGATGCCCATCTTGAACCAGTGGGTGTCCGCATCACGCAATTCCTCACCTTGGCGGCTCTCAACGAGGTCGGGAGTGCCGCGGTCAATCCTCTTGCCGAGCGGCTCGACATCGAACGGACGGCGATGGGCAAGATGGTTGGCTTCTTAGAACGCGACGGCTTGGTCAGAATCCGGCCCTCATCCACCGATGGCCGCAGCCGCGTTATCGAGCTCACTGAAGCCGGCCGCCGTCTTCACGACGAAGCGGCCCTTCTTTGGCAGGAAGCCCAGCGACAATTCCAGCAGTTGAACGGTGCGGAAAATGTGGCCGCTCTGCGAGCGGCCTTGAGCGGCATGGTTGTCGGAGAGACGACGGCGAGATCACCTGATGACTGAGGCTCCAGATCGACGGCCACAACGGAACACCTCTCCCCGGCCCCGGCCAGGAACCGACGCGCTAACAAACACCGGGCCGAACGGCCGGCCTCTACGATACGTCGAAACTCGCCAACCTGGTTGGCGCGCTGATTACCGAGGCATCTCTGCTAGTCAGGGAAAATCGCGCGGCACAGGACACAAGGTGACCCTGCTAAACTGATCGTGCCAATGATCGAGCGGTTCATGGCGACCGACCGGGCGTTTGCGAAAGCACGTCGAGCAGGCGGCGCTCACCCAGCGGCGGCACCAGAGATATCTGGATAACGCTCACGCAAGAGATCGAGGAATGGTTGGAGGGTGGGGTTACTGTTCGTCTCGCGCCAGTAAGCAGCAAAATTGAATCGCGTGGGACCATCTTGATCATGGACCTCACGATAAGCCACGCCCTCGTACCGCGCGCCTGTCGCCCCTTCGAGGATCAAGCAGATACCAAAACCTGCTCCGACTAAACCCATTAACCGATCAATGCTGACATCCTGATGCAGAAAATGCTGCACGCCGAGCGGGTCAAGTTTGATGGCCAGCAATCTCTGCATCTCCGGACCTGCACCGCGCTGCTGAACGAGGAGCGGCTCGCCGACGAGGTCGGTCCATAGAAGCACTGACTTCTCAGCGAGTGGGTGCCTCTCCGGCAGCGCGACGATCACCCGCTCGCTCCACAGCGGCAGTTTGCGGTCATACCAGTCTGAGTAATATGTGGTCATGATCGCCACATCGATTGTACTCGTGATCATGTTGCAAAGCAGCTGATCGTGGACGCCATCTACGGTATGGACACCAACATCAGGGAAACGGCGGTGATATTCGGCCAGTGTGGCTCTCAGATTTCCTGTCGCGAGCGAGACGTAGACACCGACTGTCAGCCGGCCCAACTGACCGTTCGACATCGCTTTCAGCCGGGTAAAGGCAGCATCGGTTTCCTTGACAATGCGTCGGGCGATTTCTAGAAATTCTCGGCCGATGAGCGTGGCGTGGGTACCGCCGTTGGTGCGCTCAAACAGCTCTGCCCCGAGACGGTATTCGAGTTCTCGGATGCGGCGGCTCAAAGTGGACTGCCGAATGTTGAGCGCTTCTGCCGCGCGTCGCAGGCTTCGGTGCTGATAGGCGACAATCGCCCATCGAAGGTCGCGTAGCTCGATGGTCATGAAGTCTCTACTTCAATGATTTCCCGGCTCGAACTCTCCAAAAAAGATGTCTTTGATACGACATCTACGCATCTTTCAGGCCACGATAGGCCGGAGCCGATTTTAGTCACCGAACGGCGCGCCGAGAATAATGTTGTACACATTTTGAATTTCGAAACCGGACACGAGGCGGTGCCCGATATCTGCCGGACCTGTGCCGATGTTCATTCGCAATCCTTCAGCTTTCTGCCCCATTGAGGCTCCATCTGCGTAAGATTGATCTGCGTAAAGTCGCCCAAGCCGCGTGTGGCAGCAATGACAAGTACCCCTCGAATTCAGACAAACTATTTTGCAGATATTTCCCGTGCCGATTGGCTTCCCTCGATCATGGTGTGATTGGGCGCAAGTAAAGGCTTTTTTTCGTAGCATGCTCGCCAGGTCGAGAGCTTATCTCTGGCAGATTACGCTTTAATTCTTCAGATACCCGAAGCGAGTGCGATAATCCTGTGGAGAGACACCATAGGCTCTAACGAATGCGCGACGCATGCGCTCGTCGTCGCCAAAGCCGGTTCGACGGGCGACAACCTTTATTGGTTCGTGTGCAGCTTCGAGAAGGCGCCTTGCCGCTTCTGTGCGGAGCCTCTCAACAGCCCGCCCGGGGCTTTCCCCGGTCTCGCGAAGATAGACACGAGCAAAATTACGCGGGCTCATCCGAGCCACTTCCGCCAACCTCAGGACGGATAGGTCCGCATCGAGGTTGCTCCGGATCCAGTCATGAAGGTCATCGAACCGACCGCGTGCATCCCGCAACTGTTGACGCAACTCGACGCTAAACTGTGATTGTCCACCCGGTCGCTTGAGAAACAGGACCAATCCACGGGCTACATTGAGCGCCGCGAGGTGCCCCAAATCTTCCTCAATCATTGCCAACGACATATCTATTCCGGCAGACACCCCGGCCGACGTCCACAAGCGGCCGGAAGTGATAAAGATTGCGTCTGGCTTTACTTTTATTGCTGGGTATTCCTGTTTAAGCTTGTCACAAACGATCCAATGCGTGGTTGCCTCAAGACCGTCCAGAACACCGAGTTCGGCAAGGATAAACGCTCCGGTGCAGATGGAGCCCAGCCGACGCGGCTCGTCCAGATAGTCAGAGAGACGAGATCGGAGCGAAGCAGTGGAGGTGGGCGGAATTGCCGGGTCAAACCCCGCTACAAGCAGCGTGTCAACGGATCGGAGGGCAGCCTGATCTAGCGGCGCGGTGTCCAACTTCAGACCAGTATCGGTGGTGACGAAGCCGCCGGCTTCGGACACAACAGTTACGTGATAAGCAGAACGACCATCTTCTTGGCGAGCGTCGCTGAAGGCCTGCACCACACCGCAGACATCCATCAATTTTACACGGTCGTAAGCGACAATGACGATCTTGCGTAGCATTTTCCCGGTGCATGTGGCATTTTTCGAGGGCATCCATCATCTTATGCCGCCGGCTGCAATTCGTCCAGCCAGTTGGAGGTGGTTTGGAACCGGGCGATTGACGCACGCCGCTGTTGCGCAGCTACGTTCGCTCAGAGGTAAAGGCCGATGCGGCCCTATATGTTTCGGGCGGCTGGAGGTTGGGAACTTAACCGCCGCTAATCGCCCTGATTCCAGCTCCAGCCGGCAATCTTCCAGCCCGATGGCGTGCGGCGTAGCGCAAAGGTGATCGTTGCCGCGTGTCGTATTGGGATGCCCTTCAACTTGTAAGACCAGACGGCAGGAACGACGGCGTAGGCTTGATCGCCATCCACCAATTTGGTGATGGGGGAGTGGTAGACAATGCTTCCCTCCCTAATGTCGCGTTCCTCGAAATAGAGCGTCATGCTCAACATCCAGTCCGCCACCGCAGTCGGTCCCTTCCAAATAAAGGGGGCCGCTTTGTCGACAATCGCAACATCGCCCTCGACATGTGCATCAGCAAGCCCCTTGGCATCACCTGCAACCATCGCGGCTCGGAACGCTTCTATCGCCGACATCGGGTCGTTCGGAAACGCTGCGTAGAAATTGGTCATGCCATTACTCGTGACGTGAATAGAACGCGCGACCTTGCCGCAATCGCGTTTACTGAAGCGGCTCGATGTTACAGCACGGTGCACCGAGATAAAGTGATTGCCGCGTAACTTGCCGGCAATCTACGGGCCGTATGCCTATGTCAGCAACGACATTGAGACCTCGTATTCCGCCAACATCCTTAACAATCCGGCGAGAGCAGCCGCTCATCTGCGTTCTTGAAATCAAAGGAAATCTGCAAGGTAAAGGAAAGTGCCAACTATGCAGTCCACGGACAACATCGGGTCGATCGAAGATCGGCCAAAATCTTAGCCGCCGTGCACAGCGGTCGGCTCCACCGATAACTTGGCAGAATACGAGGTCTCAATGTCATTGCCGCCGATAGCCGGCGGCTCCTACCGTGAGGGAAACCAGCGAGATGAACGTCCTTGTAAGGCATTGCAATGATCGCAGATATCAAGGTTCCGGATTCCAGCATCGCCCGTCAGGCTGAGGAGCTGGCACGCTCGGTGTCCAATGACACGCTCTTCAACCACGTCATGCGCTGCTATTGGTTCGGCGAGCTGTTCGCACGGCAGGAAGGCAAGAAGGTCGACAGCGAGCTGATGTTTCTTTCAGCCGTGCTTCACGACCTTGGTCTTACTGACCACGCTTCCGGCCCCCACCGTTTCGAAATTGAAGGCGCGGGAGCGGCTCGGAATTTTCTCATGGAACGGGGCGTGTCGGAGGACCGGGCCCAGAGAGTGTGGGACAACATCGCACTCCACACCTGGGACATGAATCAATTCAGGGGCGACACCAGCCGCTTGATGCAACTTGGCCTTGCTTACGACGTCTCCGGCGTACAGGGCGCACGGCTCGACCCCGGCGACGTCGCCGAAGTGGTCCGGCGATACCCGAGACTGAACTTCAAGTTTGCCTTCAACGAAATGCTTAACCATGAGGTGGACTGCAAGGATCCATACCCGCACTGGTTCCACATCTGCTCTCGCATTGCGCACAATAGATCACCGCTTACCATTGTAGATGCGCCGGTTGTTTTGGATTGGGCGCCATTCGACGAGTGAGTCTGCGGTTACTTGAGAAAAGGCATGCCCGTGTGAAGGCTATCGCTCCAAGGTGCTGCAATGCAAAAGAATAGTCCAGTCGGTGATGCCAATGTCTCACGCCGCGATGTCGTCGTCGGGAGCATCGCGTTTGCGATGGCCGTCGCTGTTCCTGCCATCGCCTCCGGACATGCCAGCACGAACGCAATCATTTCCAACGCTAGCCATGGAGATATGACAATGGGCATGGTCACCACGAAAGACGGCGCCGAAATCTTCTACAAGGACTGGGGACAGGGCCAGCCGATTGTCTTCCATCACGGATGGCCGCTCAGTTCGGACGACTGGGATACCCAGATGCTTTTCTTCGCCCATAATCGCTACCGCGTGATCGGCATCGATCGCCGTGGGCATGGCCGTTCCAGTCAGATATCCGAAGGCCATGACATGGACCATTACGCAGCCGATGCGGCCGCCGTGGTCGAACATCTCGATCTTCACAATACGATCCATATTGGCCATTCCACGGGTGGTGGCGAGGCGGCCCGCTATGTCGCGCGTCACGGCAAGGGACGGGTCTCGAAGCTGGTTCTGGTGGCTGCCGTGCCGCCGATCATGGTCAAGTCGCCGAATAACCCGGGAGGCCTGCCGATCGAAGTGTTTGACGGCTTGCGGAAAAGCCTGGCCGCCAACCGCGCTCAATTTTTCCGGGAGATCGCCTCCAAGCCATTCTACGGATTCAACCGGCCGGGATCGTCGCCTCTTGACGGGGTTGTCGACAATTGGTGGCGCCAGGGGATGATGGGAAGCGCCAAAGCTCATTACGACGGCATCAAAGCATTCTCTGAGACAGATCTCACCGAGGACTTGAAGAGCATCGACGTACCGACGTTGTGTATGCAAGGCGACGACGATCAGATCGTTCCTTACAAGGGCGCCGCCGAGCTACAGGTCAAGCTTCTCAAGAATGGGACCCTGAAGCTCTACCCCGGCTTTCCGCATGGCATGCTCACGACCTACGCGGAGACGATCAATCCCGATCTTCTGGCGTTCGTGCGCGGCTGATGTCTCCAACGGGGCAGGTCCTCTTCGCGTTGGCGTGCTGTTCGGCTCACGCGACAGTGCGTTGGCAGCCGATAACACCAGCGTCAAACGGTTCAGCCGCGCCGTTTTGCGTTGCTGAATCGGCTGCCGCAGCCGGCATTGAGACGACTCGATCGCCATTCCGGGCGAGATAGCTCATCTCGATTTCGGGCTGTGGAAGTGTGGCAGAAATCGAGGGCGTAATGTCATTTCAGCCATGGCTCGAGAAACTTATGCTCGGAGGTGCTCGTAGATGTCCTGGAACCGGCCCAAGAGAGCAAGTTGCCGGTCAGAGGAGTAAAGGGAATGACGAAATACAGCGAATTCGAATTCAGAACGCAGCCATGGTTTGATCCCGCCTGGTTTGATCGGGCCGACTTCCACGGATTCAACCACTTTATCCCGATGAAGACCATCGTGATTCACTGCTTCGACCCGCGGGCGTCTGATATCCCGCAGGCTGTCGCCGCTTATTTCGAGGATGAGGTCTACCCAGGAGAGAACATTCTCAACGAGGACGGTTATCGGGTCGGCCACACACGGACGCTGTTCGCCCTATCGAACGCGGGTGGACGCGCACTTTCAGCCCTGCAGTCGGTCGCCACCATGGACTATCTATTCCAGGTGCAGAAAGTCGTCGTGGTGCATCACTCCTTCTGCGGCGCGACCGCTTTCGCACCGGACACGCTCGTCGGCGATTTTCACGATCACCATCACGCCGATATCTCGACAATGTTCGATCATGACAGTCTCGCGATTACACACTTCGAAGACTCGATCAGGCATGACGTCGCGCTGCTTCGCGCAAGCCCGGCAGTTCCGAAAAACATCAAGCTCTACGGCTTCTTCTACGAGATCAATTCCGGAAAACTGACCGAAGTGGTGAAGGACATACCCGCGTAGATCGGGCGCCGACATCCGCGCGTTCATGCGTTGCAACGCGCGGGCGCCCCCAGGGGCCAGCACTTCCTGCAAGAGTCGCGCGGCTCTAAAATCGTGAAAGCGGCCGCCGACTTCGTGCACAGCGTCCGGGACTGACCGCGGGCTGAGCCAGAGACGGCCCGCCGGGATCCCTCCGAACCAACCTTTAGGACAAGGGTTATCGAAATGATTGGTAAGCAGAGCACCATACGCGTGAACGGCGTGGATCTCAGCGTCGTGGACCGTGGCGAGGGCCAGCCCACGCTTGTCTTCCTGCATTACTGGGGAGGCTCTACGGAGACGTGGTCTGACACGATCGATCATCTCTCCGAAAACCATCGCTGCATCGCCTTCGACTTCCGGGGGTGGGGTGAGTCCGGCAAGGGGCTTCTGGACTACGGCCTTGACGCCCTCGCCAGGGACACGTTGGCGCTCATCGCGCAGATCGGACTGACCAACTATGTCCTGATTGGCCATTCAATGGGGGGCAAGGTCGCCCAGATCGTCGCTGCGCAGCGGCCAAGCGGCCTGCTTGGGCTCATCCTGGTCGCCCCGGCGCCACCGACGCCACTCCACACGCCGCCCGAGGCCCGCGCCCAGATAAGGGAGTGCCTCGACTCCCGTGAAGGCGTGTACAGCGTCTTCCCCACGCTGGCCCATGGCGAACTCAAAGATGAGCATAAGGACCTGGTGGTCAGGAACTCGCTCGCCGGCGACCCGGCCGCGAAGGATTCCTGGCTGAAAGCCGGCATGGATTACGACATCACGCATCTGGCGCCGAAGGTGGTGGCGCCGATTGTCGTGGTCATCGGCAGTCACGACGTCGTTGAAACCGAGGGGGCACTGCGCACGGCATTCGATCGATATTATCCCGGCACCGAATACGTCGTCATCGAACATACCGGCCACCTCATCCCACTCCAGGCGCCCGGAGAACTGGCGTCCGCAATCAACGGGGTTGCGGCCGGTTTCAGCCGCTAATCGTCATCGCCCCTCGCCGTCCCGGCCCTTTGCGACCGGGCCAAAGCATTGGCTGCCGTCTATGCAGCGCCGGCTGCGTGGAGATCGCCCGGCCCGCCGCATCCGAACTCGATAGGAGAACGACTTTGTCTGGCTCGCACTGCAAACACTCGGCCCATGGGGCCCCCGATGGAGATAACGGCGCATCGCAACACGAATTCCGATTGCCCGGAGAGCTGGGCGGCGTCCGGATCCCGGACAGTGAGCTGGCGAAGGCGGTCACCACGCTCGTCCGCGAGGTCAGCCCGGCCCCGCTGTTCAATCACGTGGCCCGAAGCTTCCTCTTCGGGAGCAGATTGGGCGCGGTGAAAGGGTTGACGTTCGATTCGGAGTTACTGTTCGTCGCCGCCATGATGCACGACCTCGGTCTCACCGAGCGATACATGGCCGAAGCGCGCTTCGAGATCGATGGTGCCGACGCAGCCGTCCGCATCCTCAGGGAGCGCGCCTACCCCGAAGCTAAGATCGACGTCGTCTGGGAAGCAATCGCACTTCATGCGAGTATGGAGATTGCCGCGCGCCGGTGTCCGGAAGTGGCCCTCGTCCATATTGGAACGTTCATGGATGCCGGCTTCAACGCCGACAAGCTGCCCGCCGCCGTCTTCCAGGAGGTCTTCGAGGCGCTTCCGCGTATGAACTCGTCAGCCCACATGATCGAGGCGATCGGCGCCGTACTCCGCAGGAAGCCGCATACCGCCTACCTCGCCTTTGAGAAGGATATCGCCGAGCGGACCGTCGCGGGGTTTAACCCTCCGAACTTCTGCGATCTCAAGGCGCCACCTCCCTTCAACGGGTAGTTCGCATTCCCGATTCCTGTAACCTGATCTTGGAGCCGTCATGTCCGACACAATTCGCATTGTGATCCCCCTCTACGCGGGGGTAACACAGCTCGACTTCACCGGACCCGTCCAGTTCTTCACGCGCGTGCCGGATTTCGAGGTCATGGCGGCTTCGGTGGGAGGTAGGGCGATCAAGGCCGAAGGGCTAACCTTCGCCGATCTCTACGATCTCCAGAGCATCGACCGGACGGATGTCCTCTGCGTACCGGGCGGCGCTTGCCACTTGGCGATGGAGGATTTGACCTTCATGGCCGAGATACGACGGCTGGGTCTGTCGGCTTCCTATGTGACGTCGGTCTGCACCGGCTCGCTGATCCTAGGCGCGGCCGGCCTGCTGGCCGGCAAACGCGCCGCCTGCCACTGGTCCTGGCGTGAGATGCTATCGCTGTTCGATGCGGTCCCCGACAGCCGCAGGGTCGTTCGCGACGGCAATGTCATTACGGGAGGCGGTGTCACTGCAGGCATCGACTTCGCCCTCAGTCTTATTGCCGAGTTGCGGGGGGACAAGGCCGCCCAGGCGGTTCAACTGAACCTCGAATACGCACCGGAGCCGCCTTTCAATGCGGGCAGGCCCGAAATCGCTCCGACCGAGATATATGCGACGGTGGCGGCCCAACGGGCTCCCTCGATGGCGGCGAACTTGGCGCGCGTTGAAGCCGTGGCCAGGCGTGTCCGAGGTCTGCTCGACGGGAGCAGCAACTCTGGGTACAAGCCCGCGTAAAGCGATGTCATGAAGGCAGGGCGCTCAGCGTGCGGTCGAAGAGCCGCGCCAGCGGGCCTCGCTTCACCTATTGGTGACCCGCGCCTCGAATCCGATCACGGGCTCTCCCCAGCTCTCGAATGGGGACTTCCGCCTTTCGCTTCAAGCTCAACGCCGGGGTACGGCTCGCCCCACCCCGGCGCATCGATGGGTCACATTTCGACCGACGCCCAAGAACCAAAGTGAGTTCGTTCGGCCAGCCTTGACACCGAGTACCAGATCGATACGAACGCGACCGGTCAGGTCCTGGTACCGCGGCCCTCGATCCGTCAGCGCCCGTTGCAGATGCTGGCGAACATCATCGGATCTTTGAGGAGAGGGGCCGTCTCGGGCGAGAAGGCGATCCACAGCCCCATCGCCCCAAGAAAGATTGCGATCGGGGTGGTGAGCTTTCGTCCTTTGGGGAGCATCTTCTCGGCGAACATAAACAGGCTTAGCAGCGCCATCCAGCTCAGACTCATCGCGCCGACAGCGAACATCACGCCCATCAGTGCCCAACAGCAGCCGACGCACACTAATCCGTGCCGGAATCCCATCGCCACCGATCCCAAATCGCTTTCTCGCCAATAACGCGCGAAGAAGGAAAGGGGCGAACGGCACCCCTTCAGACACGCGTGCTTCAGGGGAGATAGCTGGTATAAAGCTGCACCGATAAGCACCGTGCCGGCCAAGTAAGGCCCGGCACGGTTCCAGGCCATTACCTTCAGATCTGCCGCGCGAATTGCTGCGTCCAGAAGATAGGCCGACAGGCCATAAGCGATCCAGGCAACGCCATATCCGGCAATGAAGGATAGCATCCTCCTTTGCCGCTCGATCGTTGGCTTGCCGCGCCCCCGAAGTAGCACGGCAAAGGCGCCTATATAGTTGAGTTCCGACGGAAGCATCATCGCCGTCAGCATGACGATCCAACCGACGAGAAACATCGGTAGATCGTGAAGCGATGTGCCTGGGCCATGGTCCATGTCAGCCATGGGAATCAACACAGCGAACCAGGCCGCAAGGCTGAGCGCCACCACAATGATCGCCCAGCCCGGCGTCGATGAGCCGCGGCCGAGTGCAGTCGCGGCCGATCGCGAAGCGGCGAATACGAATCTTATCATCGGCCGGGTCCGAACCAGTCGAACGGGATATGCTTGCTCGCCTGCCCGGCCGGGATAGTTGCTTGAAAGCCCAATGCCGACCAGTACCCGCCGTTGCCCTTACCCCATGTTACCGGCGCCTCGGTCGGGCCGACCTCGCTTCCGGGCGGATTGAAGCTCTGCAGCAGCTTCGTCGGATCGGAGGTCGGACCACTCATCGGCGCACCGCCTGCCTCGACCCGGTCGTCCACCCGAACGTTCCAGCGTTCAAGATTGTCCTCGATCTCAAGCTCGATCCTGGCAAATTCAATACCGGTAACCCCCTTCACATGGGCCGGCACGAACTGTGACATCCAGCCGCCAACCTGGCCGGTGAAGATCTTAACGAGAGCGTCCCGCTGATCGTCATCGGCGGCGGCATCGAAGAAGAAGCCGCAGTCGATCTTGGTGTCGGCCCAGAGGTTGCCATCGAAGCCGGAGAGCAGGACGACGTTGAGACCCGCCATCGGTGTCTTGCCGTAGTGGCCCTCGGTAATTCTGTAGGCCCACAACACCTCGCAATGGTTCCCGGTCGGCGGCTGAGCAAAGGTGCAAGGACATGGAGAATTACATGTGCATTCGTCGAACCAATCGCCCTTGATATGCCACTCGGGGACTGCCGCCGCACTCACTTGATCGGTCATAAACTCTGCTCCTTTGGATTTAAAAGTGCCCGCAACGGGCACAGACAAGCCGACCGGCTCGTCAAAGCCATCTGTGGCCAGAGTAGGAAGCTCGCGTCTTTGGCATCAATGACACTGAGCCCTCTTATCCTGCCAATATCGTTTCGGCCTGCGTCATCCGTTGCGATGGCAACGAACGCGACCCGATACATTGGGAGATGCGAGCAGCACGACCGCATCCTTGCGGTGGAGGCTTACGGCGTCTCTCCACAGGATCATCGCTTTCGCTTCGGGCGCATCCTGTAAAGTGGCTGGCAGAATACGAGGGGCTAATGTCATTGCCGCCAAACATTCGGCGAGCGAGTCTCTGGAGATAATCAGGCTCGGATGAGCCGGAATTTAGAGGACAGACAGATGAACACCCCGGTCACCATCGGAGGCATTATCGCGCCGGATTCGGAACTCACCCGCAAAGCCGCCGCGCTCGCCGAGCAAGCCCATTCGAAAGCGCTCCTCCATCACGTCCATCGGACATGGTGGTTCGCGGAATTCATCGGTAAGAAGCGGGAAATGAAATACGATCGAGAACTGGTATATCTCGCGTCGCTGCTCCACGATCTGGGGCTTTCGCAGGATCACGCTGGCGACAAGCGCTTCGAAGTCGACGGAGCCGACGCTGCGAGTAAATTTCTGCATGCCCATGACTATCCAAAGGCAAAGACCGACATCGTCTGGGATGCCATTGCTTTTCACTCGGCCGCCGACATCGCCGAGCGCAGGGAACCCGAAGTCGCGCTCGTGCATTTCGGTGCCCATGTCGACGTTATGGGGCTTCGAATGGACGAGATATCGCCCCAACTCATCGATGATACGATCGCACTCTACCCGCGTCTCGGCTTCAAGAGGGCGTTTACGGAGGCGCTCGCCGAGGTCGCCAGGAAGAAGCCGTACACCGCCATAGGCACAGGTCTGGCGGACATCGGGCGCCGCTTGGTGCCAGGTCTCGAAATCCCCAACGTGTGCGATCTCCTCCTTGGAGCCCCCTTCGAAAGCTAAGACCTACCGCCCATCGCTGGTCGGTAGTCTCACGCGAAATGCCGCAAATCGCGGGGTCCGGGCTCCCCATTCCGATCGATGGAGACCATCGCCCCGGCTTTCCGAAGAAGAGGCCGCCGCCCGGATGGCTTGCCTGCCATTTCCAGCCGGGCGTTGGTTTCTTAAGGACAGACATACTATGGATCGTCGGCACGGCATCCGTCAGCGATCGTCATGAAGGAAATCAGCCCCGTGTCCGCAACACCAAACAGAACACAAAAAATTAGAACAGCAATCCAATATTTTTTCATATTGATTAATATTTATATCGGTACGCAATTTTACTTTTGGGTTCGTTTTTTCGAAACGAGAGGAGTGGGCACACCGCCCGTCCGTCCGGCCGGTGTCGACGGCTGGTTGCCGATCGCTGGACTTTTGAATCTGAAATATTTTCTGACGACCGGCCGTGTTCCGTCGGTTCATCCGGCCGCGATGTTTCTTCTCGTCGCCTTTCTGACGATCAGTCTTCTTTTGAAGAAATCCTTCTGTTCCTGGCTTTGTCCCATTGGAACCTTGTCGGAACATCTTTGGCGGCTCGGCCAGCGAGTCTTCGGAAAGTCGTTTCGCCTGCCAGTCTGGCCCGATCGCATCTTGAAGGGGAGCAAATATCTATTGCTGGGCTTTACTCTCTCCTTAGCCGGGAGCATGTCGGCCAGCGGAATCGATATTTTCATGCATCAGCCTTTCGGCATTCTGGCCGATGTGAAAATGTTGAATTTCTTTCGGCACATCGGTGAAAAAACGCTGGAAGGGCTGGCTCTCCTGGCGTTTTTGTCGGTGGTGATCCCGAATTTCTGGTGCACCTATCTCTGCCCTTATGGCGCCCTGATGGGGATCGTGTCTCTGGCCAGCCCCATGAAAATTCGCCGCAATGCCAATGTCTGCACAGGTTGCGGCAGATGCACTCGAGCCTGTCCGGCCAGATTGCCTGTGGATCGTTCGTCAAAAATCATTTCGGCGGAATGCACGGCCTGCCTACGTTGCCTGAGCACCTGTCCGCACCCAGGCGCCTTGAATTTCTCCTTACGGATCGTGCGAGCTCCCAGCCGTTCAGGCAACGCGGTCTGGATCTTCGCCAGCCTTCTGCTGCTCTTGGCAATTCCTATTTTTGCCGGGGTTAGCCATCACTGGCAAGGCGACGTTCCGGATGCCGTCTATCGGGATCTGGTGCCCATGGCCGATCAGGTGGGGCACTAGCAAGACCGCCGTAACGGGATCAGGCCATGGATCCGGTCCACGATCAAGAGAGAGCAGAGACAGCCGAGAACTTGGCTGTGCGACACAAAAACGGATGAGAATTCCCGATGCAAGCACCTGATGGAATGTCGATGGTCGGCTCTGTGATTGGCGTGACCGTTCTTGTGGCATGGCGCATTCGAGAAAGCCGCAGCACGGTATCAATCAAAAACATCATCATGCCTCCTTTGGGTATGGCGACGGGATTCTCAATGTTCCTTCTTCCTTCCTTTCGCATTTCTTGGACATTTGCCGTAGCTGCATTTGTCATTGGCGGAGGCATACTGGCTTACCCCATGATGTCAACGTCACGGCTGGTGAAAGTAGGAAAAGAAATAAAAATAAAACGATCAAATTATTTTATTTTTATGATGATAATTCTCGTTATAATACGGATTATTACTAGACATTATTTCATCACCATTCTCTCACCAGAACAAACGATCGCGTTGTTTTTTACGCTTGCATTCGGGATGATATTACGGTGGAGAGTTCACATGTTCCTTGAATACCGCGCCATCACAACAAAAATCTCTGTTCTGAATGCCGACAGCTGATCCCGCCGCGCCGGAGCGGCGTATAGCCGGCATCCACCCCGCGCAGATGGCGCCGTGCGCGACACCCCCAACTGTCGAGCGATCTCCCGAACACCCTTCCCCTGTTTCTGCAAAATTCGGATCTCCATCACCGTCTCCGCAAACAGCATCGCTCCCCCTGTGCAAATCAGAGAATACTACGACGGATGGATCGGGATTTGAGCCCTGCGGCCTCCAGGTTATGGACCCGGTTTGCTCGGAGTGACGGTCGGTTTGGTCAAGGCGCCCTGAAGGGCGAAGGTGAGGTCGTTCGGCGCCTGGGCCGTGCCGACAGCATAGCAGAACACGCTACCGATCGTGGAACGCAGGCGGCGGGTAGACTCATAGCGCCCACGAACCTCCACCTCTCTCAACACGCGAAGCACGGCACGCGCATCCAACGTCCGATAACGCGACCCGTTGGAACGTGGGAAAGGTGGCAATATGATGCGTCACCGGTCTTGATCGATGATCGAAGAAGCATGACGGATCGATCCTCCGCGCTTCTCGCGGGACCGGATGACAGAGATCAGTGATGCGCCGCCCATCCGATTTGCGCAGAAACTCAGTCCTGCCAGTGGGAACCGCGGATGACGCTACAAAAATTGCCGCGATGAAAGTGCTGCTCCTTGTCGGCAAGGACATCGGCCTTGACGTTGCCGAAGGTCGTTTCCGGCTTGTGCTTTATGCCATCGTAGAAGGCCTGGATGATGTCCTCCTTGAAATGCTGCGTCCGGGGATAGGCCTGCACCACCGCCTCGCGCTCGGCATCAGAATAGTCGTGATAGGTCAGGCCGAGCACGTCCATCTCGACGCCCGCCGTCACCAGCGCGACCACCGGATGCATATGTTGCGGGATTCCGGGCGTCGTGTGCAACGCGATCGCTGTCCATACCGTGTCGACGTCGGCCTGGGCGATGCCGTGACGCTTCAGGAAATCCCGCGCCGCATTGGCACCGTCCACCTCGAAGCGTTCGTCGGCGCTGCTATGAGCCTTAGTCAAGCCCATGTCGTGGAACATCGCCCCCGTGTAAAGCAACTCCGAATCGAAGGTCAGGCCGCGATGCCCGCCGGCCAATGCGCCGAACAGATAGACCCGGCTCGAATGGTTGAACAACAACTCGGATTCCGTGTCGCGGACGAGTTCGGTAACTTCGCGGGCAAGCCTGCTGTCGGGAATTTTGATGGCGTTGGTCATGTTTCGTCTCCTTGATTGCGGCTTCTCCAAAGCTAGGCAATCGTCGCTTCGTCCTCTATAGTCGTGTTACGATGAAAATGGACATTTGACCCGACAATGAGACACGCCTCCGGGAAACGCGCAACCACCCCCAGGACCATCGCCATCCTTGCCTTGCCCGGCGTGCAGATGCTCGACGTCGCGGGCCCGCTCGATGTCTTTGCCGAAGCCAACGTCCAATCGGGTCAAAAGGCCTATGTCCCCCGCGTCGTCGCGACGGCCGAAGGCCCGATCGTCAGTTCCTCCGGCCTGCGCCTCCTGTCCGACGAGATTATCGGGTTCGATAGGCCTGCCGTCTTCGACACCCTTTTGATCGCGGGAGCGCCCCATCTCGGCGACGTGCCCGCAGACCCGCGCATCATCGACTGGCTTCGTACGAACGCGCCGAAAAGCCGCCGGTTCGGCTCGGTGTGCAGCGGCGCCATGCTGCTGGCCGCCACCGGCCTCGTTGATGGGCGGCGCATCACCACCCATTGGGCGGTCGCCGAGCACCTCGCCCAAGCTTTTCCCGAGGTTCGCATCGAGGTCGATGCGCTCCACGCCCGCGATGGACCGGTGCGAACGGCCGCGGGTGTTACCGCCGGCCTCGACCTGGCCCTCGCGCTGGTCGAAGAGGATCTTGGCCACGACATCGCCAAAAAAGTTGCATCGCAACTCGTGATGTTCTTCAAGCGACCGGGCGGCCAGCTTCAGTTCAGTCGACGTGGCGAGGCCAATCCCGTCGGCCGTTCGGCGCTTCAAGAAATCCAGCGCTGGGTGATCGCCAATCCGGGCATCGATACCAGCTTGGCAGCGCTTGCCGCGCGCGCCGGCCTCAGCCCCCGCCATTTGGCGCGGTTGTTCCGCCAGGAAATCGGTATGACACCCACCGCCTGGGTGGAAAACGTCCGCATCGACACCGCGCGGCGGATGCTTGAAGCCGGCGAGCGCCCTAAACAGACCGCCGCCGCTTGCGGCTTCGGCGATATCGACACATTCCGCCGAGCCTTTCAACGCCGGACCGGCGTCACGCCCGCCGAATATCGTCGCCGTTACGAACGGGTAAGCTCGGATTGACGAATAGCGAGCGTTTCGGCAGCCTGCCGAAGGATTCGATGCTGCGCCGCGATGACGGTTCATCGTCAATATTTTTCTATCCTGAAAATCGGTCTCATCGCGACAAGCCATCTACGCCGTGACGCGCCAGACTTTTCTCCCTGATGATTCCGATATGATTCCGGACCGGGTATTGCAGACGCAAAAAAGCCCGCCAATTGGCGGGCTAATTCGTTGATATTTCTATAGAATTTTGGTTGCGGGGGCAGGATTTGAACCTGCGGCCTTCAGGTTATGAGCCTGACGAGCTACCGGGCTGCTCCACCCCGCGGAAGTTGGGTGGTTGTTTAGATTTGTTATCG
>NZ_PIUM01000026.1 GCF_002845745.1 Telmatospirillum siberiense
TCATCTTTCGGAAACACTCAAAATCCGCTTCCGAAAAACCCACAATCTCGCCTCAAGGCTCAATCGGGAGGCCGGGTTCTAATGCCTCAAACAATCACTGTCAACTGACTTTTATCCTAATTTTCAGCCTCCTCGCGCATGAGCGCCCCACGCGCGTGAGCGCACGTCTAACTATTAGCTAACCTCGCAATATCGCGGTGCGGCGCCACCAGATCTGGTGTTTTATGGTGAGCGCCGCCACAATGGGCGTTGGAAGAGACCTGAAACACGAAAGATCACGGAAAACCGTGATGCAGGGTTGCCTTTTCCGGCTGAGCTTGAGATAACCGCGAAACGCCAGGATTTGCGCCATGTTGCGGGCGCCCTCGCTGATCAACCAGGGGCTGAAGGCCGATCTGGACGACATCATGCGGAAACCGGCCGGGTATCCCGGATTACCGCAAACGGGGCCGCCCGTGCCGGCCCTCGAAGCCTGGTCTTTGATACGAAGCCCCCTGGGGGACTTCGTAGAACGGCAGATGAGTAACGGAGGGCAGGATATGCATTTTTGGCGATCGACGCCGGCTCGGGCGATAACCGCCACCGCGCTGGTTGCCTTATGCGTCACCGGCGGCGTTCATCTGTTCCATCGGACGAGGACGCCCGCCGGGCCCCAAGGACCATCCGCCCCGCCATCCGCGTCCTCTCCAGAAGCGGAGACGGAATCCTACCGGCAATCCCTCGCCACGCCGAAGGCCGACAGCGAACTGGAGGATCAGGCGAGCCATCCCATTCAGACGGTGGTGGAGGCCGAGCGCGGAGATACGCTGCTCGATCTTCTTCTGAAGGCGGGCGTCGAACGGAATGACGCCAACCAGGCCATCGACGCGCTTCGCGAGGTCTACAATCCGCGCGCGCTGAAGATCGGGCAGGAAATCACCGTCACCTTCGAAAGGCCGAGCGACGGTATCGGCACCGGGCCGTTCCACGCCATCGCCTTGCAGCCCGACGCCGGGCGCCAAGTGTCGGCCAAACGGGCCAAGGACGGCTTCGCCGCCAGCGAGGTGAAGCGCGAGGTCACCCGGCAGATGGCGCATTTCACCGGCACCATCAAGGGCAGCCTGTTCGAAACCGCCACCACCGAGGGCGTGCCCGCGCCCATCCTGGTGGAAATGATCCGCGCCTTTTCCTACGACGTCGACTTCCAGCGCGACATCCAGCCGGGGGATTCCTTCGAGGTGATGTTCGATCGCTTCGTCGATAAGAAAGGCCAGGTGGTGAAGGACGGCGACATCACCTATGCCAAGCTGACCCTGTCGGGCGTGGCCATGCCCATCTACCGTTATGTCGATTCGAGCGGCATGCCCGATTATTATAATCCCAACGGCGAAAGCGTGAGAAAGGCCCTGCTGCGCACTCCGGTCGACGGGGCCAGGATCAGCTCTGGCTACGGCATGCGCATGCATCCGATCCTGGGCTTCAGCAAGATGCACAAAGGCGTCGATTTCGCCGTCACCACCGGCACGCCGGTGCTGGCCGCCGGCTCGGGCGTCATCGACTTCGCCGGGGCAAACGGCTCCTACGGCTATTACGTGCGCATCAAGCACGATGCCCTGCATTCCACCGCCTATGCCCATCTGTCGCGCTTCGCCCAGGGCATCCGCACCGGCAAGCATGTGGCGCAAGGCCAGGTCGTCGCATTTTCCGGCGCCACCGGACGGGCCACCGGACCGCATCTGCATTATGAGGTTCTGGTCCATAACGAACAGGTCAACCCGATGAGCGTCAAGTTCCAGTCGGGCAACAAACTGGCCGGAAAGGAGCTGCAACGCTTCCTGTCCACCACCAAGGAACAGGGACAATTGCTGGTCCAGACGCCGGTGACCAGCAAGGTGGCGTTGAACAGGTCCGACGCCGCCCGCCCGAACTGATCCCAAGGGAAGGCGAGCTTCCTTCCCGCCCCGCCCCCGCTTTTTTCCGAAAAATTCCCGATCACCGGCAATAAAAGGCCGGCGCCGTTCGTCACTGTCATCGAATGAGTAACCATACTCCTTGCGAGGACAGCGATATGAACGAGACTCCTTATGTGCAGGCTTTCGATCTGATGTGGGAAACGTTCCCCGAACCGACCCTGCTGGTCCGCAAGGACCGCACGGTCATCGCCGCCAACGCCTCGGCGCGCCGGATGGGACGCACGGAAGGTGGAAAATGTTTCGGCGTCACCCCCTTCGGCGGCGGCAAGAACCATTGCCGGAACTGCAAGGCCGACCTGACCTTGCGCAGCCGCGAAGCGATCAGCGAGGTCAGCCTCGATCTCGGCGCCCCGATCACCAGCTATTGGCTTCCCCTGCCCGATTCGACCGAGCTTTATGTCCACTTCGGCTTCGGCGTCGCCGAGCTTCTGCGCAATCAGGGGGCCGCCGCCGCCCCCCAATCCCAAGGATAAGTCCATCATGTTTCATCAGTGCCGCTCGGATCGCCATGACCGCTGGTCGGCCTGGCCCAAACCGGTCCGCATCGCCCGCCATGTGACGCTGGGCTTGCTGGTCGCCGCCAGCTTCGCCCTGGTCTTCGGCTATGTGACGATGCTGCTGTGGAACGCCATCCTGCCGCAAATCTCATCGCTGCCGGCCGTCACCTTCTGGCAGGCCGTGGGGATCCTTTTGCTGGCCCGGCTGCTGACCGGACGGTTCTCCCATGGCGATCACCCTCACCGGTTCCACCGCCGTCGTCCGGAGCGGAGCGAAGCGGAACGAGATGACGCCGGCCGCTATGCCGAATGGTGGGAAACCGAGGGAAGCGCGGCCTTCGACGCCTATCTGGCGCGATCGCGGAACGGAAGCTCCCGCAACGGCCCGCATGAAGAATGATCCGTCGGACAACCGGCGGCGGCTGACGGCGATCATCGAGCATGATCGCCGGGGCCTGACCCGGTTCGTCCAATCCCGCTTGTTCGGCGAAGGCCGAGACGAAGCCGACGACATCGTTTCGGACGTCGTCTTGCGCCTGTTCGAGCGCGCCGACCTGCTGGCCCAGGTCGAGGACGTCACCGCCTATCTCTATCGGGCGCTGGCCCATGCGGTGACCGATATGTTCCGGCGCCGCCGGGCCGGTCCCCTGCGTCCCGCCCCGGAACCTCCGGATCGTGACGAACCGGAGGGCGCCGACCCCGCCCCCGATCCGGAAGTGGCCCTCGCCCAACGGGAACAGCGCGAGCGCATCGGCCAGGCGCTTTCCCGTCTGACCCCGGCCGAACGGGCGGTCTGGGTGGCCGTCGAGATCGAGGGATGGCGGTTTCGCGAACTGGCCGAACGCTGGAATGAACCGCTGGGGACCCTGCTGTCGCGCAAGAATCGGGCCGCCAAAAAACTGCGTGCCCTCCTGGAGGGCGAGTCTCGATGAAACGGAGTTGTTACAGCTCGGCACGAAAAGGAATGGCCGGTTGCGCGCCATGCCGGGTCACGCAGAGGGCCGCCGCCCGCTGCCCCAGATCCGCCGCCTCCCACAATGTCATCCCTTCGCGCAGTCCGACGGCGACACCGCCGATAAAGGTATCGCCGGCGGCGGTGGTATCGACGGCCTGGACCGATCGGGCGGCAAGATGGCGCGCATCGTCCGGGCCCACGATCACCACCCCCTGCCTCCCCAGGGTCACCAGGACATGGCGGACGCCGCGCGAGCGCAATATCCAGGCGGCCTCCATGGCCGAAGACGGATCGGTGACCGGGATGCCGGCGAGCGCCGAGGCCTCGCTTTCATTGGGAATCAGATAGTCGATCTTCGGCCACAGCCGATCCGGCAGCGCCAGGACCGGCGCCGGATTGAGCAAAACCGGCAAACCGGCGCGGACGGCGCGATCGACGGCATGCTCCACCGTCGCCAAGGGCACTTCGAGCTGCAGAATCATCAGCGCCGCCCGGTCGATGGCGGCGGAGGCGGCGTCCACATGGATGGGCTCCAACGTCGCATTGGCCCCCGAAACCACGACGATGCGATTCTGGCCGTCGTCATCGACCTGGATCATCGCCACCCCGGTCGCCGACCGATCGTCGGTCACGACATGGGTGGTATCGATGCCGTCCCCGGCCATGGCCTGGCGAAGCTGGGCGCCGAACGCGTCGGCGCCCAGGCTGCCGATCAGCGTCACCGGGGCGCCCAGGCGCGCGCAGGCCACCGCCTGATTGGCGCCCTTGCCCCCCGGCACCACGGAAAACTGGCGCCCCATCAGGGTTTCGCCGGCCGCCGGAGCACGGGATACACGCAGCACCAAATCCATATTGAGGCTGCCGACCACGACGATCGACTTCGCCGAAGGGCCCGGCGAGGCGGCCCCCCGGGTCGTCATGCCGGCAGGCCGGCGATCTTGGCGCGGTAGAATTCGGTGCCCTCGACGATCTTGTCGAGAACCGCATCCAATGCCCAGAAGCGCTCGCGCACGTCATAATCGATAACCCGGCAGCGGATGGAGGCGAAGGTCCCGATGCGCTGATGATACATCTTGGCCAGCGCCGGATAGCCGAGGGATTCGGAAACGGCGGCCAGGACCAGGAAGGTCGCCAGTTCGCCGGCCAACTCCGGATGCCCGGCCGAGGAGGCATAGAGCCACTTGTAGAGATCGGGATGGAAATTGGCGAAGACGCCGTTGAATCCCGGCGCGCCCGCCTTCATCGCGTCCCAGGCGATGGCCGCGTTGGCGTTGAGGATCCGCATGGGGGTCTGGGCGGTCAGCGCCACGCGCCGTTTCACCGTCGGCAGATCGCAACTGACGTCCTTCAACAGGATGAAGCGGCCCGACTGGGCGCACAGCGACAGTTCCTCGTCCGTCAGCAATCGCCGATAGGGCGCCGGGCATTCGTAAAGACCCAGGGGGAGATCCTTGGGCAGACGGTCGAGCAGCGTGGCGAGCGTCGCCTTGAAGGCGCCCGTCCCCGCCTTCTTCGGATCGAGATGATTGGTCACCAGGATCAAGGCGTCGGCGCCCACCCGGCTCATCTCGGTCAGTTCGCCGATCTGGGCGTCGATATCGTCGCTGATGTGCCCCGAGACCACCACCGGCACCCGGCCTTTCACCTTTTCGACGACAAAACGCCCCAGGGCGGCGCGTTCATCGAGCGACAGGAACATCATCTCGCTCGATTGGCAGACGGCGAACAGGGCGTCGGCGCCGTGGGCCAGATACCATTCGATCAGACGTTCCAGGCCGGCGTAGTCGATCCGCCCGTCATCGGTGAACGGAGTCAGCATCACCGGGACGATGCCCTGGATGCGGGGAAGAGATTGGGTCATGAGAAGCACCTATGGCTATTCGGCATGTTCGGGAATGGGGCGGGTGACCAGGAACAGATAGCTCATGGCGCCCGCGAAGGAGATGGCCGCGCCGGTCAGCAGGGCCGGCACGAAGGAGAAGGATTGGGCGATGAAGCCGGTGACGATGGGCGCCAGGGCGCCGCCGATGAAACCGCCGAAATTCTGCAAGGCGCCCAGCGAGGCGATGCGGCTGGGCGGCGCGGCGGCCGTCACCAGCGCCCAGGAGCAGGCCGAGGCGGCGTTGGCGAGGAAGATCACCACCGAGATGCAGGCCAGCGCGACGAGGTTGCTGTCGGCCAGTGCGGCCGGAATGGTGAAGGCGGCCATGCCCAGCATGGCGACCACCACCGGGATGCGCCGGCCCTTCACCGGCGAGCCCTGGGTCCGCCGGGTCACCTGGTCGGAGACCCAGCCGGCGGCAAGGCATCCCAGGAATCCGCAGAAGAAGGGAACCGAGGCGGCGACGCCGGTGCGCGCCAGGCTCATGTGGCGTTCGCCGATCAGATAGGCGGGCAGCCAGCTCAAATAGACCCAGTTCAGATAAACCGAACCGAAAAAGCCCAGGATCATTCCCCAGGTGGTGCGAAACGAAAAGAGGCTGAGCCAATCGGCGAAGGTCACCTTGGGCGCGGTCCGTTCCTCGGTCTCCGACGTCAGATAGGCGGTTTCCTCCTGGTCGAGGCGCATCTCGGCGGGATCGCGGTAAAGCGCGTACCAGACGAGGGCGACGACGAGGCCGGCCCCTCCCATCAGGATGAACATCCAGCGCCAGTCGAGGAAGATGATCAGCTGCGTCAGGATCAGGGGGGCCAGCGCGGTTCCCAGCGGCGAGGCGGAATTGAAGATGCCCGTCGGCACGCCGCGCCGGCTGACCGGATACCAGTTGCTGACGACCCGCGCGGCCGAGGGAAACTGCGGCGCCTCGCCGATGCCCAGGAAGACGCGGGCGGTGATCAGTTGCACGAAATTCGCGGCCAAACCACCCGCCGCCTGGGCCACCGACCAGAGGGCGAGGCCGACGGCCAGCAGCCGGCGCGGCCCGACGCGGTCGACCAGGCCGCCGGTCGGCAGTTGGGCGAGGGCGTAGCTCCAGGAGAAGGCCGACAGCAGCAGCCCCATCTGTCCGAGCGACAGCCCCAGTTCCTTGGCGACGGTCTGGCTGGCCACAGCCAGGGTGCCGCGGTCCATGTAATTGACGACGCCGCTCAGGATCAGCAGCGACAGCGAAAGGATCTGGGCCCGCCGGACACGGGGCGGGGCGGCGGCGAACGATCGCCGTGGAATGGCCACGGATAATGGTGCCGGTGGCGCC
Organism: Telmatospirillum siberiense; assembly: GCF_002845745.1. Taxonomy (GTDB): domain Bacteria; phylum Pseudomonadota; class Alphaproteobacteria; order Rhodospirillales; family Magnetospirillaceae; genus Telmatospirillum; species Telmatospirillum siberiense. Next base: position 6,599 of record NZ_PIUM01000026.1, read on the forward strand.
GGGGTGCTCATGGTTGTTCCTCCACTGGTGGCTTTTTTTCTTTGTTTTTCGAAAGGGTGTTGTCTCAGGTCGAACCCGGCTCGACGGATTCGCTTTCGTCGAAGGGGCCGACGCTCAGCGACCGGCGGCGCGAACTGTGCAGATGCGCCCGCAAGGCGAGCAGGGCGGCATCGACGTCCCGCCGGACCAGGGCCGCCAGCACCGCCTCATGCTCGCGCAGCGCGACCGGCAGACGGGCGGCGGGCAGGCCGATGCGTTCCCCCAGGATCATGCGGATGCGCAGGGAATTGACGCGATGGATATCGGTGATCAGGCGATTGCGCATGGCGGCGATGAAGGTGTCGTGCATCTCCCAGTCGGCGGCCTGCGCCTCCTCCAGGAAAGCCGGCGTTACCGGGCCCCGGCCGGCCACCGCCTTGATCTCCTGGAGACGGTCGTAGAGGGTGGTGATCTCGCGCGGCGAGGCATGCCGGCCGAATTCCGCCAAGGCGGTCATTTCCACCATTTCGCGCAGTTGGAACGCCTCGACGACCATCTGCAGGTCGACATGGGCGATTTGCAGGCCGCGCTGGCTGATCACCTTGATCAGTCCTTCGGCCTCCAGCCGGGGCACCATCTGATGGATCGAGGCCAGGGACATGGAGGTCAGTTCCGCCAGTTCCCGCTGACTGACGAACTGACCGGGCAAAAGCTGGCGTTTCAACAGATGCTGAGTAAAGGCCTGGTAGGCCTGGTCACGAAGTTTCGGTTGCCCCGACATCTGACGACACCATTACCATCACACTGACATGTCAGTGACTATTGCACAAATATGGCAGTTGCGCAAATCGGCGTGGCGAGATAATCGGATGAGCGCGGGTCCAGTGCCCTTGGAGTGGCCCGGCGGCGACACCATGTGGTGGGAATTCGACGGAATGGCCCCATCGGCAACCGGCCGGGAGCGGATCCCCATGTGGCGCGCGATCGTCCTTGTTTTTATCCTGGCGCTGGCCGTGCCCGCCCGGGCCGCCCCTTCGGTTTATGAGATCGGCCCCTACTCCACGGAGATCGGCTTCGCCGTCGACCTGGCCGACGTCACCACTGTGGCCGGGGCCTTCACCCGCTTCACCGGCAAGCTCTCCCTCGATCTGGACGCGCCGCAGGCCAGCCGGGTGGCGGTGACGGTCGACACCCGGTCCTTCGACATCGGCTGGGAACCGGCCTACAGCCTGTTGCGATCGGACGCCTATCTGGATGTCTTGCACTGGCCGGCGATGAGCTTCTCCACCGAAACGGTCAGCCAGCAGGATGCGACGCATGTGCGGATGGCCGGCACCCTGACCATCCGCGGCGTCGCCCGGCCGCAAGTCCTGGACGCGGTCCTGGAACAGCGGCATTGGGATCCGGACAGCCAAGCCGAAATCGCCGTCTTCACCGTGACGGGCATCCTGCACCGTTCCGATTTCGGCATGGTCTCCGACGCCTTGCTGGTCGGCGACGAGGTCAATCTGAATATCAAGGCCCGCCTGCGTCTGGCCGGCGCGGAACCTGCGCGGTAATCCGGAGGGTTACCATTGCCCCGGCCTCACATTCCACTGGTCAGTTGCTGCTGAACGGCGATGATCCCGAACTGGATCCAGGCGATGGTCCCGGCGACGAACACCATGCCCGCCACCTTCATGGCGTCGCTCTTGGCTTGCAGACTGTCGAGGCTGAGCTTCATCCATTCGGCGGAAAGGCGTCCCATCGCCTCTTCCAGATTACCGAGGCTGGCATAGATTCTGAGATCCTCGACGATTTCACGGGCCGGAAACCGGTAGCCGGTCAGATGCAGCGCCTCGCCCAGATCGTAGCCGGAATTGACGAAATAAAGCGTCGCATCGATCCGTTCCCGCAGCCAGGGATTGGCGATCGTCCGCAACCGCCGCAACGCTTCCGGCACCGGCATGCCGGCTTTCAGAAAAGCCACCAGCGAGGCCAGGAAACTGGTTCCCATGATCAATTGGTAGAGCGACCAGGGCGGCCAGGAATCGACCCGCGCCCGCCATTCACCCGTCCATCGGGGCAGCGACCAGACGACGGCCGACAGAAGGGCGAGCAGAAGCGCCAGAAACGGCAGCAGCCCGGCATGAACCACGCGGGACAGAACGCCCATGGCGGCGGCCAGTCCCGTCCATTTCTCCATCGGCTTTACCTCGGCGAAGGCGGGAATCGCATCGACGCTGAAAATCCAAAGCAGGATGCAGAGCAGGCCCCCCAAAAAGAGCGGATAGCCGACGGCGGTGGTGATCGCTCCCAGCATCTTCTGGGAAGATTCGATAAGTCCCGCAGCCTCGTCCAGGGCCTGCCCCAGGTCGCCGGCGCCCGCCTCGATGAGCGACCATTCCTGAACGGGCACCCAACCATCGAGAGCTTTGCCGAAGGTGTGGCCGTCGTAGACCTTCCGGCGCCAACTGTCGACGACTCGGGCCAAGGGGGACGCGGAGCGCTTGCCGCCCAACGAGCTCACCTGCCAGATGGCATCGAGGGCGCGCGGCAGAGGCATGCCGGTCCGCGACAGGCTGGCGATCTTCCGGTAGAGGCGCATCCTGACCCGCGCGGTCAGGGCGAGCCGCGCCTGAAACAGCCCGATGTCCATTCCTTCGAACCAGAATACGATCGTATCGAAGATAGTCTTCATGGAGCCGGCAACTTTCCCAGCCGGTATTCGGCCTGTACGGGGTCGATCACGCCCTCGATGATTTTCTCGATGGCGTGATGCGAGAACTCCCGTCCCCCCAGACGATCCATCCAATAACGATAAGCGTCCTGACGCTCGCCCGCGCACAGCAGATCCAACAAGGTCTGATCCGGCCGGATGATTTCGGCGACCACGGTCCTGCCGTCATAACCGTTCCGGCAATCGGCGCATCCGCCGCCGGGCATCCAGACGGGCCGTCCCTGGAGAATCGGCCGCAACCGCGCCGCCGTCTCGGCCGGCAGGCCGGCGCCGTCGAGGCCGCACCGGCGCCGGCACTTTGGGCACAGCCGCCGGACCAGCCGCTGGGCGACCAGACCGCGCATCAGCGAGGCATCGCGCAATTTGAAGGATTCGACGCCGACATCGAGCAGACGGGGAACGATGCCCAGGGCGTCGTTGGCATGCACCGTCGTCAACACCTGATGGCCGGTCATCGCCGCTTCGAAGGCATGATGGGCGGCGGCCCGCGTGCGAATCTCGCCGATCATGATTCGATCGGGATCGCTGCGAAGCGCGGCCGCGATGGCCTCGGTGTAGGCGCCGTCGCGATCTCCGTCGTTGCGCATGTTGGAAACGGGCAACTGGACGACCCCGGGAATCCTGTATTCGGGAGGGTCCTCGACCGAAAGGATGCTTTCGCCCGGATTGCGCTCGACGATCCGCCGCATCAGACGTTCCAGCGTCGTCGTCTTACCCGAGCCGGTGGGCCCGGAGATCACGATGATGCCGGTCTGATTGCCGGTGACGTCGGTCAGCATGTCGACCTGTGCCGGGGAAAAACCCAGATCGCCGATGGACTGGCCCGCCGCGTGGCCGGCGTAGAGCAACCGCATGACCAGATGGCGGCCGCTGTATCCCACCGGATTGAACTGCAGGCGTACGGCCTGAACCCCCGGCGGCAGACCCGTCATGATACGGCCCGCCTGATAGCTGAAGGGATCGTAATTGGCATCGGCGGTCCCACCCTCGGCCGCCATCGCGTAGGCGGTCATGCAGATCTGACGCCCGTGCTCGGCCCGCCATTGCACGGACGCCCCCGAACCGCCCGGCATCGTTTGGAGTTCTCCGTCGATGCGAACCCTGACGCTGGCGGTGTCGGCGTCGACGACGATATGAATGTCGCTGGCCTGCACGGCGGCGGCCCTCGACAGCAGGTTCTGCACTTCGCGCTGCATGGTCGTGTCGTCATGCAGAAGCCGGCTGGCCGAAGACCAGGGGCCCGCCGGCGCCGCGCCGGAATAGAAGCTTCGCAGGGAGCCGAGATCGACGAACTCCGGCGCCCTGGTGGGAAAGCCAAGCCGGCGAGCCAGCGCGATCAGGGAAATGACGTCGACGTCCTCGGAATGCGCGCGCGAGACCAGGCAGCGTCCATCGGCGAAAATCGCCACCTTGTCCCGCAAGGCTTCGCTGGCCCGGACCGGGCCCCCGTCACGGGTGATCAACTCCCCGGCGTCGGCGGTTCCCCACATGGGATCAGAACCCCACGCGCCGGGACGAAGAGACCGGCAAGGCGTAGGGCGGCTGGTCCCCCTTGCGGACATAAACCGTGTCAGGAAGGATCTGGACGACCCGCAACCCTCCGATAACCCCTCCCGACCTGATGTTCCTCGTCTCCCCGTCGGGCAAGGCGATCAGTGCCACCAGATCGTTGCCCACCTTGTGGATACGCCGCACCAGGGGACCGACCGGCGCCTCCTGCGGCATATCCACCGAAGAAGGAGGAAGCGATGCGCCGGGGCTCGGCGGCATGGCGGCAGCGGCAACGGGCAGGAATTGCGGCGGTTTGGCTTGGCCGGCGCTTTCCAGCTCGCGCAGCTTTTTCTGAAGTTCGGCACGCTTCAGGTCCAGTTCCAGGATGGTGAGTTCGGTCTGCCGCCGGCCGATTTCCCGTAGAACGCCAGGGAATTGGCCGTTTTCGGGCGGCACCGCTTCGGCAGGGGGCGCGCCCGCGACGACGGACGCGGGCGCGGGCACCATGGGCAGAACCACGGCCGGTGGCGCGGGAAGGATTTCCTCGGCCATCGCCGGCTGTGCCAAAGGTGGTGCGACCAACAGAAAATATCGAAAGAAACGAGCCCTTTGGTTAGCGGACATAGGCTTTCCCTCTCACACGCCACCCCGATGATTGCCAAGAGACCTCATCGGCCACGAAGGCCGGAATTTTCGCAAGCAGGACGGACAGCGCGCTCAACGGCAGCCGCCCGCCCATGGAAAGTGGAATCGGGCGGAAACCGCTATTGTCGTCGGCGGCCAAAGACCGCCCCGGCAACAACCCGGCGGCCGGGCCGCCCTGCTCGCCCAACTCGCTGTCGAGCAGATAGGCCTGCGCGGCCCCCCACAGATGCCGGCGCAAGGCGTCGATGGTCATCGGCCTTTCCTCGCCGGAACGGCGAAGCAGGGGGATGGTCAGCGGCGTGCTCACGCTGACCCGGTCCGGAGATATCACCACGCTGTTTTTCGGCAACCAGGCGACAGATCCCTTTTCCCGCCGATAGCGCGCGGTGGCACCACCGGATCCACAGGTCGCCATCTCGATCTCGAACCCCGGAAGCGTCCTGGTTTCCTCGATCGCCCGCTCGCAGGCCAGGATCAATGACGATACTGTCGGCTGTCCCAGCCAGGGCGGAGGCGGCGCCACCGGCACGCTGGAAACCGTGGGCGCGGCCGGGGGCGAGGGGAAAACCGCCATCCAGCCCCCCCAACAAACGGCCGCCGCGCCGCAAAAGGCCAGGATGAATGGCAGAGGAGTGCGGTTAACGGCGCGCAAACGCGCATCGGAATAGGACGAGATCAGATCGACGATATCGTCCGTTCGCGCCTCTTCCATCCGCCAATGCAACGGCGCGAAAACCGCGTCCCAATCCCCGATCGACAATTCGCTGCGCAGTTTCTGGCGCGCCTCCTGCTCGCTGCGGAACAGGACGTCGCCATCGGGCATGACCGCCCCCTTGCGAACCATGACGTAAAGCCACCCCTGATCCGTCCGGAAGACACCGATCCAGCTGGCATCAGCCACAGCCGAAGCGAGAACGGGGGCGATCGCCCGCATTCCGGCCCGGTGTCCGGCTTTGCGCTGCCCCAGACCGAATTGGGGAACACCGCGCTTGCGGACGCAAAACAGATCGGCGGCCAATTCCGCCTTGCCCGCCACGATCCGAGCCTCTCGCACGGCCAGGCCGGCCGTCGGCGCCGCCTGCCAGAACAGCCCGGCGGCGAAGGTCTCCTTTCCAATGCGGATGATCGCGGAAACCTTGTCCATTCTAGAGGGTCTCCCCGACCGCGCGCGCAAGCACCTCCGGCGCCATCATGATGACGATGACCGAGCGTCCTTTTTCGGTCTGAATGCTTCCTCCCAGCAGGGAAGGACCGATACCCGGCAGACCGGTGTCCGCCACGCCGGCCGAGGTGGACTGGTAGCCGGCGAGAACCAGCAGGTCGCCGCTGCGCATGATCGCCTGTTGCAGGAAGGAGCGGATATTAACGTCGGGCAGTTGGACCTTCGTCCCGTTGGAATCGAACTCGGTCAAAGCCTTGAGATCGGACAGGCTCAGCCCGTATTGCAAAAGAATCTGCCCGTCGTCGAGAACACGCGGCAGCACTTGCATATTGAAGCCGGTCACCAGCGTCGCCGGGGTGATCTGCGTCTGGGTCGTCGAATTGGTGCCGCTGGCGATGGTCGTCGCGGTGGAAGCGACATAGCTCTGCTGCTCGGCGACCGATACCGGAGCCACCTGGCCGTTCAGGGTGGTCACGCTGGTCTCGGTCATCAAAGTGACCTTGCCCATGGTCTGCAGCGCATCGATGGCGGCGTGAGTCGTCGACGCCAGCGAACTGCCGGTGGCCCATTGCCCCTTGTTGGTCTGCGTGTTCTGGATGGCCTGGACCAGATAGGTGGCCGCCGTCCCCGAGGTCACCTTAAGCGGCGCCGGCCCCGCCAGATTGACCGCATATTGGCCCGACAGTTGCTGGAACACCCCGCTCAGGTCGAGACCCAGATCATAGGTGTCCTTGACGTCCACCCTGAGCACCTTCACCGAGATGGTTACCTGACGGGTGATCCGCCTGTTCTGCTGCTCGACATAACTGGCGATACGGCGCATGGCCAATGGGGGGGCGATCACCGTCAGCGTGCCGGTGGCGGGTGACATCGTCGCCTTCGCCCCACCGGGCAGCATCGCCTGAACGGCCTCCTTGATATCGTCCCAAAGCTTGATCGACGCCTCGTGCGACGTGTCCTGCAGCATCGAGCCCGACGATGTCGTCCCGTTGCCGGGCGCCGTCGAACCACCATTGGCGGAGGAGGACGATCCCGAGGTATTGACCCCCGACCGGATGGTGGAGTTCGACGGAAGAGCCGCCAGAGTGAAGGTGCGGATCTCGTGTCGGAAAATACGGACCTGCCCGCCCCGATATTCCCATTGCAAGCCGAAATAGGTCGATACGCTGTCCAGGAGCCCCGACAACGGCCCGGACCAGGCCAGAGCCATGCCGTTTTGCTGACGCGCCGCCGCCAGCACCGGAAGCGACGGAGCGGCGGGCGGCCCGTCCGCGTTCGTCCGCCGGACCGGTTCCGGCGCCGGAATGGTGGCGGATGCTGGCAGATCGAGATGTTCCTCCAGCACGACCTTGACGCCGGTCTGAGCGGTGATTTCCGCGGCGATCTCCCTCAGTTCGAGCGAAGCCCCCATGCTGTTCAACACCACGGCGGCGGCGGTCTCGGCGGCGGCGGGAAGAGCGTCGCCATTGGGTTTCACGACGCTCCGTCCCCCCACCCAGATCCCGTCATGCAAGGTGATGGTTCCGGCGCGCACCTTTCCCCCTTGAGAAACGGCCTTGGCCATCGCATCGTCCGCCTCCTTTTCACGCAAATGGACGGCCGCCTTGCTGTCGTCGGCCACCTGGCAGGCCGCCATCGGGAAAAGCAGTGACGCCAGAACCAGCGCCTCGCGCAAACCTTTGGTCATCGCCCTTCCCCCGATTCCACCAAGAGAACGCGGTTTCCCTTGTAGAAATGAGCGGAGGGCACGGGTACCGCGGTCGAAAAGCCCTCGAACAATTGACTGGCCGCCTTGGTGAAATCGCCGGAAAAGGTGGCGGCGGCATCGATCGGATATTCCCGATCCGATTGCCAGACGACCGTCCAGCCGGAACGGCTTCCCCAATCCTTCAGCACCGTCCGCAGGGACTGCCCCACCGGCGCGATCCAGAGCTCCTCGACCTCGGCCTCGACGACGGGAGGCGAATCCGCCGGTATGACCGCCGGGGGGCCCCCGCCCTGAACCGGCCCCTCGGCGGGAAGCGGAGGCGAAGACGATGTCGGCGCAGATGGGGAAGAGGGAGAATGTGCCGCCGCCTCTCCGGCCCTTGCCGTTTTCTCCCCATCGTCAATGGGAAGAAGAGAGGTCGGATGGGTCTCAGGCCGGGTCTCCTCGCGCGATACCGGCACGGGTGCCGCGACCGTCGCGGCGATCGGCTCGATTTCGAGCGGCGTGGCAGGCAAGACCCGTGGCGCAACCCACAAGACGATGGTGTCGTCGGCCTCGGGGCGAGGAGATTTGACCGTTTCGCCGGCCATGCCCCGCTTTGCCAGTTCCTGCTGCACGACATTCAGGCGTGACCGGACGAATTGACGAATCGCCGGATCGCGGGGCGTGGGGACGAAGACGACGAGCCGGCTTTCAGGCTGCGCGGCCAGAGACACCGACAACCGCTCAAGACCGGACAGATCCGCCGCCGTCAACCGATTGGAACGCGCCTCGAACCCCAGCACCAGTCTCGCCCCGTCTTCCGCTCCCCCGACCGCCGCGTGACCGGGGCGGATGGCCGAAATCCCGGCGAGAATCATGAGGGCGATGCACCATGCGACGACAGGGGGATTCCCGATCCGTCCGCCGACCTGCCTGGATCTCATTACCATGCCCCTGCTCCGCTGGAGGCTCCGGCGGCATCGCCCCCCCTGCTCGCCGACCTGGAGCCGCCGCCTCCGGCCTCGGGGAGGGTTCCGCTGATTTCGAGCGGCGTCAGTGTCTGCTTCACGGCGGCGCGCCGAACGCAGATGACCCGATTGCCATTTCTCAATGTGAAATCGCCGACGGCTTCGGCAATCAAGACGCTGCCGCGCGGCCCCGCCGTCCTGGTGTTGACGGCGGTGTCGACCCCGTCAACGAGATGATGGACCACCGGCCGGGCGATGGAATCGCTGCGCTCGCCGAAATCGAAGTAAGTGAAGATGCCGTCTTCGAATATCCGTTCCGGCGCAATGTCGGCATCGGTTTCGCTGCGGGCGTACATTTTCATATCGAAACGCAGATCTTCGGGACGAAAGACGATCCGCCTCAGATAGTCGGGCATGCCGGCGACGGCGCCGTAACCGGGCGCGTCGTCGGCCGCGGGGCCCGAGCCCGCCGACGTGCCGATCCCGATGCCGTCCATGTCGTCCCCGTTGCGCGGCGCGTCGACATAGACAGTCAGATCCGTCACCTGGGAGGAGTTCCACGTCTCCGAGCGAAGGTAGAAGTTGTAGACGTTCCCCGTCGCCCCGAGGACCGTCAAATTACTGTCGGCTCCGGCGTTGCGGGACCGGACGGCGACGACATTGCCGCGAACCTTCTTCGCCTCGAAAACGACGGGATCGCCCAGATAGAATTCGTTGGCCTTCTCCCATGCCGGCAAAATCAAGGTCGTAACCATGAAATCTCGAGTCCGCACGCTCATCACGAAGTCGGAATGCCACATGTAATGAATGACGCCCGGCGCCGTCTGCCCCGCGGCCGCGCTCGGCCGATCCCAACTCCGCTGGAGAGTTCCCAAAGGCAGCGAGGGGCTGCGGTCCATGGTGGGGAACTGTCCTCGAGTCTGCTGATCGATGGCCGTTTCGGTGGAACTCAGGAATTGCGGGGGGACCGCCTGCTGGTTCCTCGCCGCAGGCGGAGCCGATCCGGTCGCAGCGCCGGAGGTGGTGGCCGTAACGCCGCGCGCGGCGGTCGGCAACGGAACGGTGGGCACCGTATTTTGAGCCAGCCCCAGGCTGGAGGACACCATGAGGAGAAGCACGCCGCATCCGGCCGATATCGCGAAGGTCTTCATTGTTTTGCCGTCACGGAATAGGCGGTCACGATGAAGCCGAGCGGGTTCATATAGCGGTCCTCCCAGCTGATTTCCCGGGGCACATAGGCGGTGGTCATGGAGGCGACCCACAGGGAGTCGGCGATTTTCCGGCCGGCCGCGTCGCAGTCGTTGGTGGAGAACTCCACCTGCCAATAGCCTTCCGCGATCTTGCTGACGCGATGCACGACCACCGAGCGCACCAGCCTGCGCTGACGGATTTCTTCATATTTCGGAGCCATTTCAGCGACGAACCGCCGATATTCGTCGGCATCCGAACGATGGGCGACCACCCCTCCGCCGCCCCAGCGCCGCTTCATCTCGTCCTCGTCGAGAACGATCTCATGGCGCGACAGCACATAGTCGCGAACCTGCATCTCGGTCATCAGTTCGAAACCCTTCGTGCCGCGCGAGAAAGGCTCGACCTTCACCAGCTGCTCGCTCTTGTCCTTGAAGGTGAGCAGCATCGGCTCGACGCGAACCAGAGGCGACAGTCCGGCGAGAGCGAAGCCCAAAACGACGTTGACGCATAGGCTGAGGAACATCCCGATGGCGAAAGCCCTGGCCGTCCACAGATAGCGACGTCCCTCGAGCGCCGGAACGTCGCATTCCGCCGGATAAACACCCAGACGATCTCCTCCGGCCGCGATGGAAGACGGATCCCGTTGGCCCCCGAACGCCCTGGTCCGGAAGGAGAAGGAGCGGGAGAACTTCACGACGCTTTCCAGTAGGGGCCGCGCTGGGGTAACTCGTAGCAGGCGCACGGGCTCCGCTTTAAGGAATCCCGGTCCGACCCGATTCCGATGGGTTCCAGCAAATTGCTGTTCCCACATCCCGCAAGGCTGAACACCATCCCCAAAAACACGGCGAGGCGAAGCAGGTGCGCGCCTCCGGCAACACCCATGGTCCTTGTTTCGATTTGCGCGGAATGCGTCATTTCCATGATCCCCCAGGCCTTCATTTGCTCGAAGGCGAGTTCTTCGGCTGAGCGAGACGGCCCGCCGATTGGATTTCGAGGATGGCCGCCAAGGCGGCCTTCAGGCTTCCCATCTGATCGAGCACGGCCATCGCCGCCGCCGTATTGGCTCCGACGTCGCCGCGCAAATCGGCCGAGGCCGAGGCTTCGGCAACCAGAACCTTCGCCCGCTGGGGCGCGACGCTGACCGTCTCGCGCGTGTGGGTGGAGAGCGTGTAGCCGTCTTCCAATGCCTTGCGGTAGAGGCTGTCCAGGGCCTGGCGAACCTGTCCCGCCCCGGTCGTCGGGCTGGTATCGGAGGGAACGGCCAACAGCTTGTGGACAAATGTCGAAGCGTCGTCGAAGGACGAGATCTTCATCTGGCGGACGGCGGCGATGTTGGAAGCCAGGCCGGAAATCTCGGGACCTGCGCCCTTCAACCCTTCCAGCGTGTCGAAACGGGCGAAATCCAGATTGGAAAGAGCTCCGAAGCGACCGATGGTCCGAGACAGTTGATCGACGTTGTTGAGCAATTCGACGGCGCGCGACAGCGCCTCGGACATCTGGGCCGACTTCTCGGCAAGCCTGGCGATTTCCTCCGGATCCCAGACCGCCTGCTGGGCCTTGGCCGGTGCCGGCCCCGCGATGCCGGACAGGCTCAACAGACAGCAAAGGATGGACAGCCCGGCTGAAAATCTCGTCATGATGGCCACCGTACGGTCACGAAGCTGGTCGCGGCGCTATCGGACCGTACGGCCCCCGCAGCCGCCTGGAAGGCGGAGATATAGGCGGAGACCCAGGATTGCTGGGACTCTCCCACGCTTTGGCCCGCCTGAGCCACCACCGTCAATGTGCTCTGAAGCTGCTGACCGAACTGATCGAGGAGCCTGTTTTCCCCGGCCAAGGCCCCGGCCCCCGCAATATCGAATCCGCGTCTCTCGCTGATTTCCTTCAAACGCTGGTCGAGACTGGCAATGGCGGTTTCGGCATCCCGACGCAAAGGCGCCCAAAACCGTTCGAGCTTATCATCCTCCAGCCAGGCGGCGAAACCGCCGGCAAGCGTCTCGCCATAAGGTGCGGCGGACGAGGTCCCGCCGTTTTCCGCGAGATCGGCCCGTACCGTTCCATAGGCTTGAGGGTGGGCCAGAATATCCTGAACGACGGACTGGGCCGCCGCGTTCGCCGCCGCTATCTTGGTCGCATTGTCCCTCCAGCCCGTGGTGTCCAGGGCCAGAAGACGCGCCTGCGCCACCTGAAAGGCGGCGGCACCATCGATAAAAATCTGGGCAAGCTGAGTGGAAACCGCGGCCGCGTCGGCGGCCCGGAATTCGATCGCCTTGTTATCGCTGGCCACCGTGTTCCACAGACCTGGATATTGAGCCAGCATGACGGTGGCGGCATGACGCTCGTTATGCAGACCGGTCAGCGCCGAGGTGGTCGCATCCAACAGATTGACCGCGACGCGCACCTGGCGGAGTTGGTCCAACCGCGCCGCCTGTGCTTGCAAAGCCACCGCCAGGGGGGAGGCGTCCGCCGAATTGGTGGTGGAGGAAAGCGGATCGGCCGCCGTCGTCCGCGTCACAGATGCTGACGAGGCCTCGCTGGCCGCCCAGGACGACAGCAGCTCCTTCAGTCCGGCCAGATTGTCGACCAATGCCTGACGGGCCGACGCATTGACGGCAAGATCGTCACGAACGGTTTTGGCCTTCGAGGCGGATACCGTCTGCTGCCCCCGATCCGTGGCGGCATCGGTCAGCCGGCTGTATCCATGCATGCCTGTCGCCAAGGCGTTGACGGCCTCGTCGGCGGCCACCGCCGCCCGCTGCCGGACGCGATCGATGCTGCCGGTGAGCTTGACCACCTCCAGATTGGAGGGATCGAACAGAGCCGTCTTCAAAATTTCGGCGATGGCGCGCGGATTACCAAGATCCCCCGCCTTCAGCATCGACGGATAGCTGGCCTGGAAGGTGGTGAAGACGCCCGACACCGAACCGGGAACGCGCCGGAGTTCGGTTGCCAGCGGGCCGTTCGGTCCGAACGTGGACAGCAAAGTCACATACCGATCGGCGATCTGGCGGCACTGTTCCACCTTCTGCCAGGCTTGCTCGGCCTCGCCCAGAAACCTGGCGACCTTGGCCTGGTCGAAAACCGGACAAGGTGTGGGACAGCACATCGGATTGATCGGATGAACGACGCAAAAGGCAACGAGCAGCCGCCGGTCGAAAGACGGAAGAACACGGGCCGCGACAGCCGCCATCCGGGCCAATATCCGGCGTCCGGTCGAAACCGGCCTTTCCCGCCACGCCATACCGACGATCACGGCGAGGCTCACTTGCTGCTGGCCGTGGTGGCCGAAGCCGCGCCGGCGCTCGACGTCGGATCCACATCGGCGAGGCGGCCGGAACTTTGCACCTCCAATATGGCGGCGAGCAGAGCCTGGACCTGAGCCATCTCGTCATGCATGGCCAGCATGACGGCGGTGTTGGCCGCCATGTCGCCCCTCAAATCATTGGCTCCGCTCGCCTGCTGAGCGAGTTTTTGAGCGCGGTCGGCCATGGTGGCGACCTGCTGGCGAGTGTTGAGCGCGATCGCATAGGCATTGGCCGCTGCCTCGCCGGCCAGCATGGTTCGTGCCTTGCGGACGAGATTGACCGTCGTCAGATTGGCGTCCTTGGCCACCGTCAGCTCTTTGCTGACCCAATTCTGCGTCGAGGTGAAGCTGGAGAAATCCGGTTTCGCCGCCAGCGAATTCCCCAGTCCCTTGAGCTTATCGGCCTCGGCCAGAACGGACTTGAAGCTGGTCGCCGCCTGTTGGCCGGCCGCATAACCCGCCTGCACCGTCCCCCAGGTCGTCTGGGCCGAATCGAGCAAATCCTTGACGGGAGGTCCGTATTGGCTGATGCCGCTTTGCGACAAGGCTTCCTGGAACAGAAGAGTCGGCACGCCCTGCTTGCCGACCGTCTGCACGATCGACTGCACCTGGGAAAGCATGTCGTTCAGTTCGCGCACCTGTTGCGTCGCCGCGTTGAGATTATCGACGGCCTCCGCGACGGCGGCCGAATCGATGACGGGATAACCTTGCGCGCCGGCCATCCGGGGCGTGAGCGTCAACAATCCGGCGATCAACCAGCGGAACGCCGCCTTTCCCAACAGCCGTCTATTTGCCTTTGACATAATGCCTCACCCATTCCGGCCCATGTTTGCGCTGCAGTTCGGCGGCGAAAGACACGCTTTCCCGGCCCGAGGAGAAAATTCGGAGATACGGTCCGAGCGGCGTCAGATCGGTGTCGAGGACAACGGATTCGCCTGTCGCCCGCTTGACCAGGACCGCCCGTTTCATCCGTCGCGAAAGCGGCAGCGTTCCCTTGATGAAGGCCCACTCGGTGTCGGTGAGGCTCCAGTCCGCGTAATCCTCCTCCCGCGCCTGAAGATTGGGAAAAAAGAACACCGTCTGGCATTGGCCGCGGATGGCTTCCCCCATTCCGGCCTGGGCGATCGCCTCGGGGCGCTGGAAAGCCGAAATCACCGCGGCTCCGCGCTTCCGGTATTCCTGCAGCATGGTCAGGTAATAGGTGCGGAACATCGGATTGCGCAGCATCGGCTCGGTTTCGTCGATGAAGATGAAAGCGGGCGCGTTGAATTCGGTGATGGTCGCCTGGATACGGTGCATCAGATAGGAAATCGTCGCCTGCGCCAGCAGCTCGTCCTTGAAGACCTCGGTCATGTCGAAGGCGATGAGACGGTTTTCCCGGATATCGAGGGTATCCCGCCCGGCATTGAACATTTTGCCGTAGTAGGCCGGATCGACCCATTTCAACAGTTGCGGCTTGACCGCGCCGCCGGCACTGAAACAGGGATCGAAAATCGTCTGCAACGAGCGTTTTTCCATGGGCAGGCCGCTTTGAAACAAGGCCTGGACGGCGAGGCCGATTTCCTCAAGCGAATCGGCATCCTCGCATCCCGAGATCGCCCGCAGCCACAATCGCAGGAATGCACGATTTTCCGGCGTGTCCTGACATTGAAAGGGATTGAGGCTGCATGAGCCGAGAGCGGTCTCGCCCGTCGTCGGATTGAGATAGGCGCCGCCAAGGGCCGTCGTGAAGACGTAAGCCCCCTGATAGCGATCGAAGATATAGGCCCGCAACCGCGGATGCCGGAGCGCCATCCCGGCAAGGAAGGTCATCACGGTGGTCTTTCCGCTGCCGGTGGGTCCGATGCAGACGGCGTGCGCAACGGCGTCCTTCTCCGCCGACACATGAAGCTGGAAGGAATAGCTGGTGCCGCCCGCCGTGCGGAACATGGCCAGCGGTCCCTCGCCCCAATCGCTGGACGGCAGCCCCGGCGGCGGACGATCGAGGGTAACGTTGCAGGCGATGTTGGAGGTGAAGAAACGGTAGCTTCTCGGCCAGATGCCATAACTTGGAAATTGCGAAAACCAACTGGCCTGGGCGGCCACACCCTCGCGCACCGACGCGGCGCCGTAAGCCGCGCAAATCTTCCGTACCTCATTGTCGAGGGAGGCGATTTCCTCGGGGGTTTTTCCGAAGACGAAAAGGGTCAGTCCGTAATTGGCCAGGGCGGAGCGGTTTTCATCCAGCCCCTCGATGATCTGCATCGCCGCGTCATATTGATCGCTGGCGGCGGGACTGAAGCGGGTCGCCATGCTCATGCGGTTTTCCTGCGCGATCTTCAGCGCGGCAACCGCCTTGCTCCACGGTTCGACGAGATTGAGCAGGATGAATTCGCCGTCGAGGCTCGAAAAGTCGGCGATCATCTGTTCGTCGACGTAGTCGCCGAAGCGCCGGATGCCGATGGCCGCCGCATAGAGCGTTTCGGTCCCGCGGCGGAAAACGATCAGACCGGATTCACCGGTGAATTCGACCGTATCGACGGCGATGGCCTCGGCGACGTCATTGCTTCCAGCCAGCGGCGTCGGCTTGGACAAAGGGCTGGCCAGCCGCCCCCAGAAGGCCAGGAGAGACGGGGAAAGAGGCCCCCCATGGATGTCCGCCTGCTGCGTCATCGGCCGGGGATGGTAGGGATCGAGGATCTGCATCGTCGTGTCGGCCGCCTCCGACAGACGGGACGCGGCGGACCGGGACTTTCCCGAAATGGACAGGACGATGGTTTGACGGTTGAGGAAGGAGGACTGGAACGAACGGTTCCACGACTTGGCGAATTCCTTCAGCAAGGGCAAGTCGAAATCGTCCGTCCGCGTGACGTCGACTTTTTCGCGAACCAGGACGACGCGCACGGTGACGCCCATCTCGGCGATCGCGTCGAGCCAGTTTTTCCGCAAGCGGAACATGGCTTCGCGCTCGGGGGCGCTGAGGAACATGCCGTCGCGGCCTTCGACGGCCAGACATTGAACCAGCGTCCCATCCCGGCAGACGAGGGTTCTGTTATCGGACAGAAGACGTTCGAAGGGCAGATGATCGGCCAGTCGCGTGTCTCGGGGCGGCGGTAGAACCGCCCTGGCGACGGCCGGCACCGTCAATCCGGTAAAAGCCGCCATGCCGGCCACCACGCCGGCGACACTGACGGCAATTTCGCCGGACGAGGTCGCCCTGAACAAGGCCTGCGCCATGCCTTGCGTCAACCGAACGGCGGCATCGGGATCAAGGGACATATTTGTTTCCCCGGACGCGCAGCATGTTCCTGGTCTTTTTGCGCGTCTCCATCCAGGCCGTCATCAAGGTGGAAAGATGAGGATCCCGGACGGCGTAGACGGCGATCATTCCGTGTCCGACAAGCGTGGTGACGAAGAAGGGGATCGGCGTGACGTTGTAGAGCAGGATGAAGAACATCATGAGGGTGACGTTCAGAAGCACGTTGGCCGCCGCCGGCAAGACCGGAGCCCAGAAGATCTGGGACGGTTCGGCTATGACGCGCAGGACCATGGTTCTCATGCCTCAGCCCCCGACGCTCAATTGACCGGAATATTCGCCGAGGTCCCGACGAAATACTGGACGACCTGCCCGACGAAGGCGATCAGCGCGAGGCCGCTCAGCAGGCTGACCGCCCAGGACCATTTGAATTTTCCGAAAAAAGCCATCGTCGCCAGCGCCAGAACGCCGATCGCACCGATAATCATCAGGATGTTTCGGACATTGGTGAAAATGTCGCTCGCCTTCGCCTGGACGCTGGTGAACACCGCCGAGGAGGCGGTCGAGCTGGTATCCGCCAGCGCCGGATCCAGAGCACACACCACGCCCATGGCGACGATCAGAGAAAAAAGGAAACCGCGTTCACGGCGGGACATCGGGACCTCCATTGCAATACTCTCCCCGTTGTATCCATTTTGGATCATTTCGTCAACACCGACATTCCTCCCGTGCGCAACGAACGCACCCCCCCCCTTGTTCCCTGCGGAAACCCATGACTTTCAGGTCCTCCGGCCATCTCTCCCGGAAGCCATCCGCCGAGGGAGACGGAATGAAAATATTCGTCTCCGAAAGGGAAACCCGCCCCAAGTCCCCCGGTTCTGCCTCGACTTGACGCACTTGCCGAAAAGGTGAATTCTGAAGCGTTATTTCGAATGAGCCGGCCCGAAAGCGGCCCGGCCGCATGGGGTACCGAAACCCCCTTGAATTTCGGGTTTCTCCAAATCGATTGGTTATGGCGTCATGAGTTCGACAGACTTGGCAAACCGCATCCGTGAATGGCGCAACCGCCGGCGCATGTCGCTGGCCGAACTGGGCGAGATCGTGGGATTGAGCCGTTCGGAGATCAGCAAGCTGGAAAGCGGCAGCCGGCGCGTGCGGGCCGACCATCTGGTGGTGCTGGCCCGGGCGCTGAAGGTGGCCCCCGAAGACCTGATGGACAAGGAGGCGGTGCGCGAGCTGATCGGCGAGAGCGCTCCGGCACGGCCGTCGGCCCCCAGCCTGACGGTGGTCCAGGTGCGCAGGCAGAACGGCACCGTCCGCCTGCTGCCCGAGGATTCCAGCGTCAGCGGCGACGCCCCGCCACAGATCGCCAATGTGAGCGGCGCCTATGCCTTCTATATGCCCGATACCAGCATGGAGCCCCGGGTGCCGGTCGGCGCCCTGCTCTATGTTCATCCGCTGCTGCCGCCCCGAGCCGGCGATCTGGCGGTGGTGACCCGGGGCGAGGAGCTTCCGGTCCTGGCCTCGATCGAACGGCATTCCAACGCCCTGGTGGCGATCATCGGCGGCGAGGCCGCGCCCATCGATCTCAATGACGCGGCCGTCAGTCATGCCGCGCGCATCGCCGGGATGTGGTTTCCCTGAAGGGTCGTTCGGGTAAGAGGGGCAAAACCCGAAATCGTCATGCCCGGCCTTGTGCCGGGTATCCACGCCGAGCAACCTTTCAGGCTTAAACAGTTAAAAAAACAAGTTAATTCAATAGACTGAACTCAATGGAAGCGCCTGTGACATCCCCCGGCGTGGATGGCCGGGACAAGCCCGGCCATGACGAAACTGATAATTGCCGCACCTGCGTGCCCGCCCTTTTGCCCCTCTCATCCGCTCGGGCTTAATTTAAGATGGCTCACCCGTCATCCCGGAAATAAACGCCAAGGCCCTGTCAAACAATCAAAGGCTTAGCGAAATTCGTTGCGTCGGAACCGGCGCCTCGGCTTTATTGTCGTTTTCCCATATCGCCAGCCCGACTGGAAAAGTCGCCGGCGGGCGCCGCGGCGCCCGCCGGCCGATGTTCCGTCGCCTGATACCAAGGACGTTGATGAAGATGAGCACCGCCGGATCGAACGAGCAGGACGCCCTGATGGCGGAAATGGAAATCACCAGCCTGAAGGAGGAAATCGCCACCCTTCGCCAGGAAATCGAGGATCTGCGGACCGAGGCCGATCTCGATGCCTGCCACGTCGCCGGGCTGTCGGCCCAGATCCAGGCGCTGATCGCCGAAAGCGAGGCCTGCCCGAACAAGGCCGCCCATCCGCTGATCGAACGCGTCGAATATGTCAACAGCCGCACCGGCCAGACGATGCTGAAGACCAGGGCCCTGCCGCTCTACCGCGAGGCCTTCGACGCCGAAGCCCGGAAGCTGGGCATCGCCGATCCGGAACAATTCCGCTCCTAGTGGTTCCGGTACGCTCCGGCTTTTGATTAACCACCAAGACACCAAGGCGGCGGAAAGAGCCATAGGCATTTCCTGTTCGACCAGCGACGTGACGCTGAATAGCGAACGAAAGCTTCGCGGCGCCTCAACCGAGTCAATCTCCCGATTTTTCGGGAAACGCCTTGGTGCCTTGGTGGTTCAAAATATCCGGGGGTTCCTTTCATGCCATTGGGGAACCAGAGGCAACGGGAGAAGCCTTAAGGCGCCCCCGACCATTTCCCGAAACGAAGGCCGACCTCTCAAAAAGCGGGGGATAACTTCCCTTTTTGGGGCACCGGCCCCAATTCTGCCGCTTTCCCTGCCGATAGTGCGCCCCATCGCAAAAGCCGATGGAGGTCCGAAATGTGGCAGAAACTGATGCGCACGTGGCTGATCGGCGCCGCCGTAACGCTGGCAACACCGGAGGGAGCCTTGCGCGCAGAAACGAACCACCCCACCGACCCCGCCACGGGAAGCGAGCGCAATACGGAGGACCAGCAGACCGCGACCCAGCCCCGCAAGGATCTTTACGCCGGCAACGAGGAGCCGTCCCTGGCGGAACTGCTGGCCGATCCGGTCTGCCACGCGCTGATGCGCTTCGACGGCGTCACGCAGGACAGCCTGACCACGATGATCGCCGGCTGGCAGGAAAAATTGCGCATCCGCCCGGACGACGCGGACGGATAGGGCCCTTGTCATGCTTTCCCCGCCGGAGCGAGGCGTCTAAGCTGGCCCCGTCCCTAAGTCCCCCGGAGAGCATGAATGAGACGTTTCGCCCGCACGCTTGGAGTGGCCTGCCTGGCCCTCGCCCCCGCCGGCACCGCCATCGCGGCGGCGTCCGAGGCGGCGCCGGCCATGGCCTGGGACCTCCGCCCGCTTTACGCGACGGACGCGGCGTGGGACGCCGAGCGGCAGGCCATCGAAGCCGAACTTCCGGGATTGTCCGCGCTCAAAGGCACCTTGACCGACGGCGCCACGCTGGAAGCGGGCCTGGACAAGATCTGGGCTCTCAAGAAGCGGGTGAGCCGGCTCGACACCTACGCCTCCCTGTCCGCCGACGCCGACACCCGCGTGGAGGCCAATCAGGTCCGCCGGCAACGGGCCGACGATCTCAGGAACAAGCTCGACGAACGCATCGCCTTCCTCAACCCCGAGATCATCGCGCTCGGTCGCCAGAGGATCGAGGACTTCCTTGCCGAACGACCGGGACTGGCGAAGGACCGCTATCAGTTGCAGACGATCCTGCGCGAAGCGGGCCACACCCTGGGACAGGAAGCGGAAAATCTGCTCGCCGCCGCCCAGACGCCCCTCGAACAGCCGGGATCGATCTATGGCCTGCTGGCCAACGCCGACATCCCCTGGCCCGGCGTCGACATCCGGGGCAAGAAGGTCACGCTGGACCAGGAGGGATATGTCGCGCATCGCGACGACCGCGACCCCAAGGTGCGCGGCAAGGTCTTCGCCACCTTCTGGCCTGTGTTCAAAACCTATGAGCGGACCTTCGGCGCCACCTACGCCGCCAACCTGCGCGGCACGGTCTTCGCCGCCAAGGCCCGGAAATACCCCGATTCCATGGCCCAGGCGCTGGCCCGCGACAATGTGCCGGAAGATGTCTACAAGACCCTGATCGCCGAGGCGCACAACGGCCTGCCGACCCTGCATCGCTATCTCGCCGACGGCAAGAAGCTGCTGGGCCTGAAGGAATTCCGATATTCCGACATCTATGTGCCCTTCGCCGCGCCCCCCCGTCACTACACCATGGCCGAGGCGGAACGGCTGGTGCTGGAGGCGCTCGCCCCCCTGGGAGACGATTACGTCCGGGATCTCGACGAAGGCTTCCGGGGCGGCTGGATGCATGCGCAGCCCCAGCGGGGCAAGCGCTCGGGCGCCTATATGAACGGCTCCGCCTATGACGTGCATCCTTACGTTTTGATGAGCTATTCCGGGAAATACGAAAGCGTCTCGACGCTGGCCCACGAATTCGGCCATGCCATGCATTCGGTCCTGACCAACCGGACGCAGCCTTTCGAGACCGCCGATTACTCGATCTTCGTCGCCGAAATCCCCTCGACCACCAACGAAATGCTGCTGATCGACCATGTGATCGCCCGCTCGCGCACCAAGGCCGAGAAGATCTACGCGCTCAGCCAGGCGCTGGAGCTCCTGCGCGGCACCTTCTTCCGCCAGGCGATGTTCGCCGAATTCGAAGCCCTGACCCACGCCGCCATCGAACGGGGGGATCCCCTGACCGGCGAAGGGCTCAGCAAGATCTATCTGGGATTGTTGCGGCGCTACATGGGCGAGGCCGAGGGGGTGATGAAAATCGACGACCTCTACGGCGTCGAATGGGCCTATGTCCCGCATTTCTACAACGACTTCTATGTCTATCAATATGCCACGTCGATCAGTGCCGCGGCCTATTTCGCCGAAGGGATCGAAAAAGGCGACCAGGAGTTGCGCCGGCGCTATTTCGACATGCTGAAGGCCGGCGGTTCGGACGATCCCTATCTGATCGTCAGGAAGGCCGGTCCCGATCTGGCCAGCCCCGAACCCTACCGCGCCCTGGTCAGACGCATGGACCGCCTGCTCGACCAGCTCGAAGCCGCGATGGCGGAAAAGGAGTAGAACTCCGCACGGGCGTCCCTCCCCGGCGGTCCCTTGGAATGGCCAAATCCCCCAGGAAGCCTGGGTATTCCTGCACAGTCTCACGCTGTCTCAAAAATAAGATTTGTGCTTGATGCTGAGATTTCTTTGTGAATATAGTTTTCTCTTTCCCTGTCATTAAGGGCCATCCGGCCCCATGGAAGGAAGAGGGGGATCCACCGTGAGTGACATCCAGACCGCAACCGCGGAAACCAATATTCCGACAAGCCCGACCGTCGTCGACGCCACGGCCCGAAAAGCCCTGCTGGGCTCCGCCCTCGGCTATGCCATGGACGGCTTCGACCTGCTGATCCTGGGCTTCATGCTGAAAGCCATTTCCAAGGATCTCGCCCTGACGCCGGCGCAAGGCGCCTCCTTCGTGACCGCCACCCTGATCGGAGCCGTGTTGGGGGGCTTCGTTTTCGGCATGCTGTCGGATCGTTTCGGCCGGGTGCGCGTGCTGACCTGGACGATCGTCATCTTCGCCGTCTTCACCGGCCTTTGCGCCGTGGCGCAGGGCTATTGGGACCTGTTGTTCTACCGCACGGTCGCCGGTCTCGGCCTGGGCGGGGAATTCGGCATCGGCATGGCGCTGGTCGCCGAGGCCTGGCCGGCCGCCAAACGGGCCCGGGCCTCGTCCTATGTCGGCCTGGGCTGGCAGTTGGGCGTGCTGACGGCGGCGCTGGTGACCCCCTTCCTGCTGCCGATCATCGGCTGGCGCGGCATGTTCGCCGTCGGCATCCTGCCGGCCGTCGCCGCCTATTTCATCCGCCATTCTCTGCATGAGCCGGAGATCTTCGTGGCCAAGGTCGTCCAGCAGCGGCCGAAGCAGTCGTCGCTGTTTCTTCTGGTCAAGGACGCCGAGACGGCCAAGCTCAGCCTGGGCATGGTCATTCTCTGTTCGGTCCAGAACTTCGGCTATTACGGCGTGATGATCTGGCTGCCCAACTATCTGTCCAGCCGCTTCGGTTTCGCGCTGACGCAATCGGCGATGTGGACGGCGGTCACCATCGCCGGCATGGCGGTCGGGATCTTCCTGTTCGGTCATATCGCCGACCGTATCGGCCGCCGCCCCACCTTCTTCAGCTACATGCTGGGCGCCGCCATCATGGTCACCGTCTACTCCCGGCTGACCGACCCGATGGAGCTGCTTGTCGCCGGCGCGGTGATGGGCTTCTTCGTCAACGGCATGATCGGCGGCTACGGCGCGTTGATGAGCGAGCTGTTCCCGACGGCGGCCCGCGCCACCGCCCAGAACGTGCTGTTCAACATCGGACGCGGCGTCGGCGGGTTCGGTCCGGTGGTGGTCGGCGCCATCGCCACCGCCTACAGCTTCGAGATGGCCATCGGCCTGCTGGCCACCCTTTACGTGCTCGATATCATCGCCATGTGGCTGTTGATCCCCGAGCGCCGCGGAGCGGAACTCGCCTGAGCGGCGGGAAAGGAAGGATCGAAGACATGGCGGTCCACCGCGATCTATCCCCTGAGACTCCCCCTCCTCCGCCCCCGGCGGAGGAGGATGACTCCCACGCGCGTTGGAAGGCGAGCGTCGTCTCCGAACTGGCCCGGGTGGTCGACAACCGGGCGATAAACGCCGAATACCGGCATCTGGTGGCCGACTGCGGAGAGGAATCCGCCCAGGCCAGGCCAGGCCAATTTTTTCAGCTTCTCTGTCCCCAGCCGCCCGGCGGCGGGCAGCCGTTCCTGCGCCGCCCGATGAGCCTTTACGGCGTCGATCCGGAAAAACGCCGGGTCGAATTCCTCTACAAAGTGGCCGGGCTCGGCACGCGCGGCCTGGAAACGCTGCGGGCCGGCGACCGGCTCGACATCATGGGGCCGCTCGGCCAGGGCTTCCGTTTGAACGCGGACTGTCGCCACATCGTGGCGGTCGGCCGCGGGGCCGGGCTCGCCACGCTGGCGCCACTGGCCAAGGCGGCGGAGGCGAGGGGCATCGGGGTCACCGCCATCCTGAGCGCGCGCCGGCCCGACCTCCTGGTGTCCGTCGAGCTTTTCCGGCATCACGGCGCCGAGGTGATCACGGTGACCGATTCCCAGTCGACCAGCGGGCCGGCGAACGTCGAACGCCTTCTGCGGCGGCTGATCGCCGAAGGCCGCTGCGACGCCTTCTTCACCTGCGGATCGAGCCGCCTGATGGGCGTCCAGCAAAGGCTGGCCCGGGAATTCGATCTGCCCGGACAGGTCGCCATGGAACAGCAGATGGCCTGCGGTATCGGCCTTTGCCATTGCTGCGTTCGCGACTTCAACGTGAACGGCGAGATCGTCAGCCGCCGCGTCTGCTGGGACGGCCCGGTGTTCGACCTGATGGAGGCGCTGCCATGAGCGAGACGCGCGACATCGACATGTCCGTCCGCATCGGCGGGCTGACGCTGAGGAATCCGGTCATGCCGGCATCCGGCACCTTCGCCGAAGGGCTGGAAAGCGTGATCGACTTCAACCGCCTGGGGGCCATGGTCACCAAGACCATCACCCGCGAACTGCGCGCCGGCAACCCGTTGCCGCGCGTCGTCGAACAGCCCGGCGGCATGATCAACGCCATCGGCATCCCGTCCAAGGGCGTGCCCTATTTCATCGAACGGACGCTGCCTTGCTACACCCCTTATGACACGCCCCTCGTCGTCAGCATCTCGGCCCCCACGGCGGAAGGATTCGCCAGCCTGGCGGCCGAGTTGAGCATTCCCGGAGTGGCGGCGATCGAGGCGAACATCTCCTGCCCGAACATCGAGGAGGACGGCAAGGCCTTCGCCATGCGCGCCGAATCGACCGAGAACGTGACCCGCCATCTGCGCGCCGCCACCAATCTGCCGCTGTGGATGAAACTGACGCCGAACACCGGCGACATGCCCGAGGTCGCCAGGGCGGCGGAAGCCGCCGGAGCGGACGCCGTGGTGGTGGCCAACACGATCCTGTCGATGGCCATCGATCTGAAGACCTTCAAGCCCTGCCTCGGCAACATCATGGGGGGCCTGTCCGGTCCGGCCGTCAAGCCGATCGTCCTGCGCCACGTCTTCCAGTGCGCCAGGGCGGTCGGCATTCCGGTGATCGGCTGCGGCGGCATTTCCTGCGCCGACGACGCCGCCGAATATCTGCTGGCCGGCGCCAGCGCCGTGCAGGTTGGCACGGCGACCTTCGTGAAGCCGGCGGTGATGGTCGACATCATCGACGGCCTGGCCACCTTCTGTCAGCGCCGCGACATTCCTCGGGTGGCCGATCTGATCGGCGCCACCGTCATCGAAGAGGCCGACGAGCCCGACGTTTCCTGGTTGAGCCCCGCATCATGACCGCCCCATCCGAACAGAAGAGCATCACCGTGATCAAGGACGCGCGAGATCGGAACCTGGCCGAGGAGCTGTTCGCGGCGCTTCGCGCCAGGACCGGCGATTCCGTCGGCATCACCCGCGCCAGCTACGGCGAAGGCGAATCGGCCGCCATCGACATCATCGAAGCCAAGGCGAAAGCCTTCGGCCTGACGACAGAACGGGACGCCGGGGCCAATCTGATCGTCACCCTGGAAGGACGGGAGCCAGACCGGCCCTTCCTGGCCTGCGGCTCGCATCTCGATTCCGTGCGCCAGGGCGGCAATTACGATGGCGCCGCCGGCGTCGTCGCCGGCCTCGCCATTCTAGCCGGGTTCAAGGAGGACGGCTTCCGGCCGCGGCGCACCGTGAAGCTCTACGCCCTGCGCGGCGAGGAAAGCGCCCGTTTCGGCACCGCCTACATGGGGTCGAACGCTCTTTTCGGCCGCCTGCAGGCCGCCGATCTCGCCGCCCGCGACGCCAGGACCGGCCGGACCCTGGCCGAATGCATGAAAGAGGTCGGCGTCGACGTCGAGCGCGTGGCCAGAAGCGAGCCCCTGCTCGACGCGAAACGCGTCGGCGCCTGGATCGAATTGCATATCGAACAGGGACCGGTGCTGGTGGCCCGCGACCTGCCCATCGGCATCGTCACCGGCATCCGGGGCAATCTGCGTCACCGCGTGGTCGAATGCGTCGGCGAGGCCGGCCATTCCGGCGCCGTGCCGCGCTGGTTGCGCCGTGACGCGGTGTTCGCCACGGCCGAACTGATCACCCATCTGGACCGTCATTGGCGCACCATGCTGGAACGCGGCCGGGATGTGGTGGTCACCTCCGGCGTGTTCGGCACAGATCCCCAGGAACACGCCATCGCCCGCATTCCCGGCCTTGTCCGCTTCTCCTTCGAGGTGCGCAGCCAGAGCAGGGAAACCCTTGAGGCCTTCTACGAGCTTTTCCTGACGGAATGCGGCATGATCGGCGACGAGCGGGGGGTCGAATTCAAACTCGACCGCAGAATCGACTCGGCGCCGGCCACCATGGATCCGGAATGGATTCAGCGATTGAAAACGGCGGCCCGCGGGCTAGGATTGCCCGATGAAGACATTCCCAGCGGAGCCGGGCACGATGCCGCGGTCTTCGCCAATGTCGGCATTCCCAGCGCGATGATTTTCGTGCGAAACGAGCAAGGTTCGCACAATCCGAACGAAGCGATGGACATGGGCGATTTTCTGGCCGGCATCGCCGTCATGCGTGCGGCCCTGACGGAGGCGGAGAAATGAGCGAGGCGAAGTCCGAGGACACTGTGGCGGAAGGCGGCGGCGTCCAGCCCCCCCGAAGCATCACCATTCGCCGCCCCGACGATTTTCATCTGCATCTGCGTGGCGGCGCCGTGCTGGAAGCCGTGCTGCCCAGCACCGCCGCGCAATTCGCCCGCGCCATGATCATGCCCAACCTGGCCCCCCCGGTGACCACCGTCGCCGCGGCGAACGCCTATCGCGAGAAGATCCTCTCCGCCCGCCCCGAAGGATCCGATTTCCAGCCCCTGATGAGCTGCTATCTGACCGACGCCACCTCGCCCGACGAGATCGAAAGGGGCTATGTCAACGACGCCTGGATCGCCGCCAAGCTCTACCCGGCCGGTGCCACCACCAATGCCCATCACGGCGTCACCGATCTGCCCGCCCTGGCGCCCGTTCTGGAACGCATGGAACGGATCGGCATGCCGCTTCTCGTGCATGGCGAAGCCACCGATCCGGCCGTCGACATCTTCGATCGCGAAGCGGTGTTCATGGAACAGAGCCTGCTGCCGCTGCTGGCTCGCCATCCGGGCCTCAAGGTGGTCATCGAACATATCACCACGGCGGAGACCGCAGACATCGTGCGCGCCCACGCATCGCGGGTCGGCGGCACCATCACCCCCCATCACCTGATGATCAACCGCACCTCGCTCTTCCAGGGCGGCCTTCGCCCCCACCTCTATTGCCTGCCGGTCGCCAAGCGGGAACGCCATCGCCTGGCGCTCCGCAAGGCCGCCACATCCGGCGAGGGATGCTTCTTCGCCGGCACGGATTCGGCGCCGCACTTCAAGAGCGCCAAGGAGTCCGCCTGCGGCTGCGCCGGGGTCTTCGTCGGCGCCACCGCTTTGCAATGCTATGCGCAGGTCTTCGACGAGGAAGACGCGCTCGGCCGGCTGGAAGGCTTCGCCTCGCTCAACGGCGCGCGCTTCTACGGCCTGCAATCGAACGACGGCACCGTCACGCTGGAGCGAACGCCCTGCACAGCCCCCCCGGTGATCTCCGTCGGCGACCAGGAGATCCTGGTTTTCCGTGGCGGCGAGCCGCTGCCCTGGTCGGTGAAGGGAGCCCCCCGATGAGCGCGGACGAAATCGGCAGGGCCGTCGCCCAGCTTCTGTTCGAAGCCGGGGCGATCCATGTCAGTTGCGGACAGCCTTTCATCCTGGCGGCCGGCTGGGCCAGCCCGGTCTATGTCGACTGCCGCGTCCTTCTTGGCGACCCCGAACGGCGCCGGGCGGTGACCGATCTGGCTTTGGCCCGCCTGACCGAGGACTTCCCCGCGGGAGCGATCGACGCCATCGCCGGAGCGGAGACCGCCGGCATTCCTTTCGCCGCCTGGCTGGCCGACAGGACGGGACTCAAACTGCGCTACGTGCGCAAGGGTCCCCTGGGTATCGGTCGCAACGCCCAGGTCGAAGGCGGTCCGGTGGAGGGATTGAAGGTCCTTCTGATGGATGACCTGACCACAGATGGCGGCAGCAAGCTCGCCTTCGCCAGGGGCCTGCGCGCCGCCGGCGCCACGGTCGAGCATATTCTGACGATCTTTTATCATGGCGTTTTTCCCGGCACCGAGGACCGCCTGCGCGAAGCGGGGCTGACCCTGCATGCGCTGTCCACCTGGGCCGATGTGCTCGACGCCGACGCCGGCGACCGGCTGGCGCCGGCCGACCGCGCCGAAGTCGAGCGGTTTCTGGAAGACCCGGTCGCCTGGTCGACCTGGCATGGCGGGCGCAACACCCTGGCGCCCCGTCTCTGACGCCATCCGGAAGCCCCGCCTGCGAGGCCTCGACGGGCGACCATCCAAAAAATGTGGAGTGAATGATGAAGGAACTGCTGGACTGGCTGCGTCTCCAGAAGGGAGCCCTGCTCACCTATCGGGAATTCCAGCGCAGAGGACTGGCCTTGCTGGCCGACCATCCGGAGCAGGCCGCCCTGGCGCGGCTTCTCGTCGATCTCGCCGGACGCTTCGCCGACGCCTATGACGGCGAACCCCTGGCCATCAACGTCGCCGAACAGGCGCTCGGCCGCCTCACCGAATTCGTCGAAATGGCGGAACGGACGAAAGCCGCCCCGCCGGAGGAACGGCTCGCCCTGCTCAACAAGATCGGTGCCGCCGAACTGGCGTAAACGGATTCCATCGGCGGATAGACGATAAATTTCCGGCAAGAGCGTATGGTTTTGCAGGCGGACGGTTGACCTCCCGAGACTCATCGTCTAGAAGAGGCCGTTTGCCGATTTCAAACATACACCCGTCACAGCGTCGCTTGTGAGAGCGACGACGCGCGCTCAAACCTGGAGAATCCCTACTATGACAGTCTTTTTCCCGCCTGTCGATAAAGAGAAAATCGCGCTTGAAGCGGCCAAAATGCTGCTGGAGATCAAGGCTGTTCATTTCTATAACGAAAAGCCATTTTTCTTTACTTCGGGATGGGCCAGCCCGGTCTATATCGATTGCCGCAAGATTATCTCTTACCCGCGCTTGCGCTCGGCGCTGATGGATTTCGCCGCGGCGACCATCGTGCGCGACATCGGGTATGAATCGATCGACAATGTGGCGGGCGGCGAAACCGCCGGTATCCCCTTCTCGGCCTGGATTTCCGACCGTCTGATGCTGCCGATGCAGTATGTGCGCAAGAAGGCCAAGGGCTTCGGCAGAAACGCCCAGATCGAAGGGGAAGTGGTGGTGGGCGCGCGCACCCTTCTTGTCGAGGATCTGGCCACGGACGGGCGGAGCAAGGTCAACTTCTGCCAGGCGCTGCGCGCGGCCGGGGCCGACGTTACCCACTGTTTCGTGCTGTTCTATTACGACATCTTCCCCAAGAGCGGCGAACTGATGAAGGAGTTGGGCGTCAACCTTCACTATCTGACCACCTGGTGGGATGTGCTGAAGGTGGCCAAGGAAAGCGGCCATTTCTCGCCGAGCGTCCTGGCCGAGGTGGAAAGCTTCCTGCACGAACCGGCCAAATGGTCGGCCGCCCATGGCGGTATCTCCGATTTCGGCGAGGAAAAGCCCGCCTGATCGCGGGCGGCAAGCCGGCTCAGGGGGGAACAAGGCGGGCAAAAGCCCTTCTCCCCTCGTGGGAGAAGGGTTGGGATGAGGGGGCATTTTCGCCGACAGGCGGAGGAAAGCTCTCAGGTTCTGCGCGACTTTCCCCCTCACCCTCCCACCGCTTCGCGGCGGGCCCCGCCCTCTCCCACGAGGGGCGAGGGAGAAGACTATGAAGCCAGGCCGGCTAATGGGTGGATTGCTTGGCCTTTAGGCTCGCAATGACGGGGAATCAACCGCGATCACCCTAGCGGCCTCTTCCCTCTCTCAAGAGACCTTGCGCATTTCAGGCGCGCCGATGCCCGAGCGATCGAGCACGGCGCGCAGCAACGCGGCAGCCTCGCTGCCCTTGTGAGCGCGCCGCCACAGATCTTCCGCGAGCTGTTCGTAAAGGCGCACCGGCTGTTCGTCGGCGGTGACCATGGCGACGCCGATGCGGACGTTCGGCAGCTCGACGCCAAGGCGAAAGGGACTCAAGCCCAGCACGGTCCGCTCGGACGTGCGGAAAAGCTGAAACGTGATGTTGGGCAGGGTCTCGTCGATCAGCCCGATCTGCACGCCCATCGGCTCCCGCTCGATGAGGGAAAGCAGATGCTCGACCTCGGTGCGCGCCGCCTGCCGCCGCCGCATCACCTCGTCGGCCGGCAGGTCGAAGCCGCCCACGATACCGATTTTCAGGAAACGTTCGATCTCGGGCAGGCTGACGAAGTTCACCACGCTCAACGCCCGGCGCCTCCTGGCCTTTTTCCGTTCGTCGAGGATGGTGATGATCGCGTCGATTTCCTGCTCGATCTTCGCCCGGTCGTCGAGAGAGGACGGCAAGGCCTCGATCAAGGCCTTGCGCAGGTACACCGGGTAATTGTCGGAGGTCAGCAGATAGGAAAGCAGCGGAAAATGCGCGACGATCTGATCGGATTCCTCCTCAACCTGCCGCATCCTTTCGAAATAACCGACCGCGCTCGAATAATATTCGACACCCGCGCCCAGGAGAGAGGCCGTCGTCGTTTCGAGAACGGCCGCCAAACGCTCCAGGGTCTCGACCTTGACCACGTCACCGCTCTCGATGCGATAGACCGCGGCGCGCGAAATTCCCAGCCTTTCGGCGATTTCCTCGGCGGTCAGCGCTTGCCCCAGCCGATACGCCCGCAATCTTTTACCTATTTCATCGAAGCGTATCGCCATTGAGCCCCGCCTCCTGATCGTCTCGAAACTGAGACAGCATAAAGAGTATTGGCCGACGGCGGAATCCCTGAACATATGCGTCACTCGAATAGACCATGCCCGGAAGTGCGGAGGATCGCTCCTCCCGGGTTTTTTTTAGCTCTTTGCAAGGCTGCGTTGCGGCGGCGAGGAATCACGATCCTTGCCGACGACGTTGGCAGGGCGGAAACTAACCTTCCTCCGCTCGGTGCTTTCAGCGGAACAAGAGGATGACGATGTCGAGCCCAGACGGCCTCGCCGATGACGAGGCGACAGCAGAAACAACAACCGGCGCCCAACATTTGCGGCGAGCCTTTCAAATCCAAAAGCAAGCCTATCTTCAGGATATGGCGCCCGACCGCAAGCGGCGGACCGACCGGCTGGATCGCCTGGCGAGGTTGATCGAACGGCACGACCGCGCCTTCGCCAAAGCCATTTCGGCCGATTTCGGGCATCGCTCCCATCACGAAACACAGATGATGGAAATCCTGCCGGTCCTCGCCGCCATCAAAAATGCCAAGCGCCACCTGGGGTCATGGATGCAGACCCGGCGCCTTCCCACGGCGCGGCATTTCCGTCCGGGGCAAACCCGGTTGATCCGCCAGCCGCTGGGCGTGGTCGGCATCGTCGCACCGTGGAATTATCCCTTGCAGCTTTCCGCCGGTCCGGCGGTCGGCGCCCTGGCGGCCGGCAACCGGGTGATGATCAAACCATCCGACTCCACCCCGCGTTTCGCCGCCCTTTTCCAGGAGCTGGCCAGACGCGTGTTCGGCGAGGACGAACTGCTCGTCGTCGACCCGGACGCCGAAACGGCACGGGCTTTCGTCGCCCTGCCATTCGACCACCTGCTGTTCACCGGTTCGGCCCAGACCGGCCGGCTGGTCGCGGCGGCGGCGGCCCCCAATCTCACACCGGTGACCCTGGAACTGGGCGGAAAATCTCCGGCGATCGTCGACCCATCGGCGAATTTGGCAAAGACGGCGCTACGGCTGGCCCAGAGCAAACTGGTCAATGCCGGACAGACCTGCGTTGCGCCGGACTACGCGCTGGTGCCCACCGGTTATGAGGAGCATCTGGTCGACCTCCTGCGCAAGGCGATCACCCGCCTTTATCCCCGCATCATCGCCAACCCGGACTACAGCAGCATCATCAACGAGCGGCACTTCACCCGCCTGAAGGCGCTGTTGGCCGACGCCCATGCGAAAGGGGCGACGATCATCGAGATCAATCCCGGACGGGAAACCGCCGACCCCTCCTTGCGAAAATTCCTGCCCACCCTGGTTCTCGGTGCCACCGGCGAGATGCGCCTGATGCAGGAGGAGATTTTCGGGCCCATTCTGCCGATTCTCACCTACGACGATCTGGGCGATGTGATCGCCGGCCTCGGTCAATGCGATCGGCCCCTGGCTCTTTACTGGTTCGGAGAGGACCATGGCCAGCGCGAGCGGGTCTTGCAGGAAACCGTCTCGGGTGGCGTGACCATCAATGATTGCCTATGGCATGCCGGGCAGGAGAACGCCCCCTTCGGCGGCGTCGGCGCCTCGGGCTCCGGCGCCTACCACGGCGAATACGGGTTCCGCACCTTCAGCCAGGAAAAGACGGTCTTTCTGCAAGGCCGGCGCAGCGGCATCAGCCTGCTCTATCCCCCTTACGGCGTCATATTCCGCATGGTGATGACAGCGCTGCGCCGGATGATCTGAGCCGGGGCATGAAAAAACCGCCGCCTCATGAAAAGGCGGCGGTTTTTCCCAGGCAACCCGGTGGGCTTAAAAACTGGAGCAAACCTGCTTTTGCAGCAGGGCCTGCATCATCGACAGGGCAACGACCTCTTCCACCGTTTCCTTGGATTCGGACGTCGGGGCCTTGCCGTTGTTGTCCGCGGCGCGGACGATGATGTCCATCAGATCGGAAATCAACTGGTCGACCTGCGACTGCGGCCCTGCGGCATGAGGGTCGCTGGCCAGGCAGGCGCGGCGATAGGGCGTGGGAACCTTGGGAGCCGGGCGGTGATCCATGAAGTCACTGACGGTCACCGGCTTCATCCCCCCGATGAAATCGCGGACCGGCCGGCCAATGAAATGTATGCAATCGTCAGCGGAAAGGCTCTGAGCCATGGCGCGTCTCCCAAAAATTCTCCTGACAAGCCTGATAGCAATATCCGGGCCACACGAAAATGACGCAGAAAACAAGGCGTTTCGGCGTAACCGTCGTTACCGGTGGGAAAGATCTGTCCGGCAGGATATGCCGGGTCGGCCGGGCAAAACCCGGCATTCGACTATCGAAACCAAGGGGTCGCCGAGGAGACCAAATCGCGATGATCGGAACAGATCACCGCGGCCCGCAATGGGCCTTGCCCCGTGTTTCGATGAACGACACTCATCGAAACACGGGGCAAGGCGCCGTCATGGCACGCGCATTGCGTGGTACTGGGCAAGCAAACCCCCGAAGAATTCAAGGAGCGCCCCGATGCGTGTCTATTGGTCGTTGCTGGTCCTTAGCCTGTCCCTGCCGTTCTGCTCCACCGCCATGGCGGATTCGACGACAGGCCAGAGCCTGCAGAACTACCGGGCCAAGGCGACCTACAGCTTGCCGTCCGCCTGCGTCCAGGCCGGCGGCACGGTCGTCTATACCGCCCACACGCCGGAATGCAAATTGCCGACGCTGTCTTCCAAAACCCCGTCCGCCGTCACCACCCCGGCCCGGGCCACGCCTCTCTCGGCCCAACACTAACGTTGGAGGCGGGACAATCGGGTGGACGCGCGCGAATTTTCTCTTCCGGGAGAGAGTCTCGCCGCGTTGGCGCGATGAGCGCCCCGGAGCTTTAGCGGAGGAAGCCCAAGGCGGACGGATGTCCGCCGCCCGGCGACTGAGGGGCAAAAATTTAAAGCGGGGCAAACGGGTTCGCCCGATTGCCCGACAGTGGAGGATTGTCCTGTTGGAATGCGGGAGCGGCGCGTGTAACCTCGAAGCCTTCCGCAGCAATCGGCGATAGCGTTAACGCCCGTGCCCTCGAGAATTCTTCCCCGCCTGCGTTTCAAATTGGGTCCGGTCATTCTGCTGGGTCCCGGCAAGACCGACCTGTTGGAAGCGATCGACCGCACGGGATCGATATCGGCGGCGGCGCGCACCATGGACATGTCCTATAAACGGGCCTGGCAACTGGTCGATGAGATGAACCGTCATCTCGATCATCCGGTGGTGGTCGCCGCCTTCGGCGGCAGTCACGGCGGCGGAGCCCATTTGACCCCTTTCGGCCATGAATTGCTGACGCGCTACCGCCGCATGCAGACGTCGCTGGAGACGGCCCTGGCCGAAGACATCGCCTGGCTGGACGAGCACGTCGTCAAGACGGAATAGCGTGACCCGCATGCCCTGGACCGTCGGCGGTGATCTTGACCGAAACATCGGCAGGCTTGGCCCAGTAGGGAGAACTGCTGACCAGGATCTTCGCGCCGGCCCGGACATAGGCTTCGGCATTGCCCGCGTTGACACCGCCGGCCGCCGCCAGCACCGGCGGCGACGGCAGGTCGGAAAGCGCCCTCACGGTTTCCGCGACGGCCTCGGGAGGAAACTTCTCCAACTGCAAAACGTCGATGCCGATCCGCGCCATCTGCAAGGCCTCATCGACATTGATCACTTCCGCCACCACCTTCTTTTCCGGGCAGGCCGCCTTAAGGTGGCGGAGGGCATCCGCGGTATCCGCGCCAAGGAAAACCCGGTGTTCGGGAAAAACCAGCAGACTGTCGGACAGGCCAAGACGATGCGGCACCCCGCCCCCCGCATAGACGGCCTTCAAGGACGCGGCCTTGGCTCCCGGGAAAGTCTTGCGCGTACAGGCGACGACGGCCCCGCCACCCCGTTCCGCCGCCTCCACGAGGTGGCGCACCGCCGTGCTGATGCCGGAAGTGGCCTCGATCAGGGTCTGGGCGACCTTCCATGACAACAGCAAGGCTTCCGCTGGACCGGTGGCCTCCAGAATGAGGGCACCCGAGGGCAGAAAATCACCAGAGCGACAATAGGCGGAGACTTGCGCCCCGGCCCGCTCGATCAAGCGGACGGCCTCCTCGACGCAACAGACCACCTGAGGCGCGCGGGCAGAAAACCGCATCCGCCCCGGACGCTCGCCAATGGCCAGCGCGATGGTGGTCAGATCTCCATGCGGCGTGTCCTCTGCCTGCAACTGATCCAAAAAGGCGTCGGGAAGTCGCAGCATGCTGTCCTCAAAGGCTTGTTCAGAAAAACCGTCTTACCACGTCATTCCGGCGCGAGCATGAAATCGGAGCCCCGCCGTCATCACGAGCGGAGATATCCGCGCCGCTCGGCCTGCAGACGTCGACGCAGCCAGGGTTGCGGGCGGCTGCGCAAGGTCCATTGCAACTCCCGCAGGGCCTCGTCGATGGATTTTCCGGAGAACTGCTCCATCGCATGCACTCCCTGGCGGACCAATTGCGCATGGGCCACCGGTCCGACGGCGCTGACGAAGACGAGATCGCAGCCTCTCAGCGCGCGCAGCTTGGCCATCAGCTTCTGCTCATCACCATCCTGACGCAACGCCCCGAAATCGCGCACCTTGAGATAACGGTATCCCTCGGGCGACACGTCATAGAACACCAGATGGCGCGCCCAGCCGAAATGGGCGTCGATCCGGGTCAGGTCCTGGGTGGCAAAAGCGACTTTCATATCTCTTCCTCCGCCAGGGTTGGATGCTCGTCTTTCGCCGGTTCGTGCTCGGCGATGTCGCTACGGCTGATCGCCGCGGTTTTGACCAGGGCATACAAGGGCAAGCCGATATTCAGGCCAAGGTCGGCATACGCCTGCTCGCTGATCTGCGCATGCAGCATACAGCCGAGATCGAGTCCGACATCGACCAACCCGCTCTCGTGACGCAGCGAGACGACGCGGGCGGGAAAGATGTTCTGCACGGAAAGGCCGGTGGGCCGGGTCAGGGACAGCATTACATCGCCGGCGTCGATGCGCACACGCAATTTCCGGCCGGCCGGCGCGCTCAGCAGCGGCACCCGGATCACCCCGCCCGGAAAGCTCAGATGAGTGGTGCCATGCAACCGGTCGTGCTGCGTCACCATGGCGGTAACGATACTGGCCGGATCCCGCCTGCCGGAAACCTCGGCGAAGCCCGATCGGCCCATCACATCCTCGACCGTGCCGCTATCCTCAAGTTTGCCGTCATTCATCAGCAGCAGATGGTCGGCCAGACGCAAAACCTCGTCCACGGCATGGCTGACATAGAGAATGGGAACGCCGAACTGGCCCGGCAGCAAGGCGATGAAGGGAAGCAACTCGTCCTTGCGGGCGCCGTCCAGGGCGGCCAGGGGCTCGTCCATCAGCAACAGGCGCGGACTGCTCAGCAAGGCCCGGCCGATGGCCACCCTTTGCTTTTCGCCCCCCGACAACCTGCTGGGACGACGGTCGAGCAGCGCCCCGATTCCCAGAACGTCGATCACCTGATCGAACTGAATGAAGCGCTCGGAGGCCGGCGTCCGTTCCATTCCGTAGGTGAGGTTTCCCCTGACGGTATAGTGGGGAAACAGCCGGCCTTCCTGGAAGACATACCCGACCCTGCGACGAGGCGGCGGCAGATCAATGCCCTTTTCGCCGTCAAACAGGACTCGTCCGTCGACCGCCACGCGGCCCTGGTCCGGCCGCACCAGACCGGCCACCATATTGATGACCGAGGTCTTCCCCGATCCCGACCGACCGAACAGGGCCGTGACTTTGGCGCCATCGCTTTGAAACGCGAGATCGAGCTGGAAGTTACCGTGCTGTTTGCGTAATGCGATATCCAGCATCGGCTACCCTCTCATCCTGCGGTCGATGCGCCGCGCCAGAGCATCCGAGATGATCAGGGTGGCCAAGGCGATGAGAACGGAAATGACGCACAGGCGGAAAGCCGGAGCCTCGCCGCCCGGGATCTGCGTCAATCCATACAAGGCCAGCGGCAACGTCCGCGTCTCGCCGGGAATATTCGAAACGAAGGTGATGGTCGCCCCGAATTCGCTCAAGGAGCGGGCGAAGGCGAGGATCACGCCGGCCAACACCCCCGGTAGCGACAGGGGCAGGGTGATCGTGAAAAAGACCCGCAGCGGTCCCGCCCCCAGGGTCGAGGCGGCGGATTCGACCCCGCGGTCGACATTTTCGAGAGACAGCCGGATGGCTCGGACCATCAGCGGGAAGGAAATCACGGCGGACGCCAGGGCCGCCCCCTTCCAGTTGAAGGCGAAGGAAACCCCCAGAACCTGATAAAGCCAAGCCCCGATGAAGCCCTTGCGCCCGAACGCCACCAGCAGGGCGTACCCGACCACCACCGGCGGCAGCACGAGCGGCAGATGAATCAGACCGTCGAAAAGGCTCTTACCGATGAACCGTCGCCGGGCCAGCAGCCAGGCACACAGGATGCCCAGCGGCAGGCTGGCGACGACGGCCCACAAGGATACCCAGAAACTTAGGGTCAAAGCCTCTTTTTCGAGGGGCGTCAGGGTAAACACGGGGGGCCGCGCCTTACTTCACGGCGAACCCGTATTTCTGGAAAATCGCCTTGGCCTCCGGCCCTTGGAGGAACGCCAGGAACGCCTTCGCGTCCGCCGTGTCCTTGTCCTTGATCAGGGCGGCGGGATAAACCACCGGCGGATGGCTGTCCTCGGGGAAGACACCAACCACCTTCACCTTGTCGGTCACCGCGGCGTCGGTGGCGTAAACGATACCCAAGGGGGTTTCGCCACGTTCGACGAAGGCCAGAGCGGCACGCACGGAATCGGCGGGAGCCAGTTTGCCCTGCACCGCGTCCCAGACGCCCAGTTTCTTAAGGGCTGCCTCGGTGTAGGCGCCGACCGGCACATGGCTGGGATCGCCAACCGCCAGACGCCCCTCGCCCAGCAGCTTGGCGAGCGGGAAACCGGGGCCGATGTCGACTTTGACGGTGCTGTCCTTGGGCGCGATCAGAACGACCCGGTTACCCAGCAGATTAAGCCGAGTGCCCGTGGCCAGCAGCCCCTTGTCCGCCAGATAGTCCATCCAGCGCTCATCGGCCGACAGGAACAGATTGGCCGGAGCGCCATTTTCGATCTGCTTGGCGAGGGTGGAACTGGAGGCGTAGGAGGGCACGATTTCCTTGCCGCCCCCGGCCACGAAGGCCTTGCCGATCTCATTCAGCGCATCGGTGGCCGATGCCGCGGCGAAAACCGTGACCTGGGCATTGGCCGGAACACCGGCCAGAAAGGGAAGAATGACGGTAAACAAAACCGCGAGACCGCGGAACGTCTTCATCGAGCGCATGGCCGTCCTTTTTGCATCTCATGCCGGTGCCCACCCGCCCCCGCGAGGCGGCATCACGGTCCGACCTATATTCCGTTGACTATAAGTAGGCGTCAAGAGGCGCCATTCCTGGACGAGCCCGCCCCCGCCTTTTTTACCCGCTCCACCCAACGTCCTATTGAAGATCTTCGACGGCTCCCAATCTTTCGGGGTGAAAACGAGAATCGGCCGCAACTTCCGCAACGACATCCCGACGATCAGGCGCGATCGGGAGAAAGAGAGGGCGGGCTGCGGTAAATACGGTTGCAAGGGGGTCACATGTCCCGGATCGTTCCCGCAACTTCCGTTTTTTCGGCCGCGGCCACCCTTGCCTCGCCGGCTTTGGCCGATCAGCCCAAGGCCTGGGGAATCTGGATGCAGGAGGCGGCCTCGCCGACCATGCATCAGATCACCACGCTCAACACCACCATCACCGTCATCATCCTGTTCGTGCTCGCTTTCGTCTTCGTCCTGCTCGGCTATGTGGTGGTCCGTTTCCATGCCAGCCGCAACCCGACACCGGCGAAATGGGAACACAACACGCCCCTGGAAGTGGCCTGGACCCTGATCCCGGTGTTGATCCTGGTGGTCATCGCCTTTCCCTCGTTCCGGCTGCTTTACGCCATGGACCGGGCCAAGGATGCCGACATGACCCTGAAGGTCACCGGACATCAATGGTACTGGTCCTACGACTATCCGGACCAGAGCGTCTCCTTCGACGCCAACATGGTTCAGGAGGGCGACCTGAAACCCGGCGAACCCCGCCTGCTCGCCACCGACAACCACATCGTCCTGCCGGTCGATACGACGATCCGCATCCAGACAACGGCGGACGATGTGATCCACAGCTGGTCGGTGCCGTCGCTGGGTGTGAAGATCGACGCCTTCCCGGGGCGCCTGAACGAAACCTGGGTGAAGATCGAGAGGCCGGGATTCTATTTCGGCCAATGCTCACAGCTCTGCGGCATCAATCACGGCTTCATGCCGATCGAAGTCGAAGCGGTCACCAAGGAACAATTCACCGCCTGGATCAAAAACCAGGGCAAGCGGACGTCTTCGGCGGATGGCCGGGACAGATTAGCCAACGCGGCCCAATGACAAGGATCTGAACCAGGCTTCGGCATAATACGAGAGAGGAACGACCGGCCATGTCGCCAGATACCGCCAGCCACGCCCTCGACCCCCATCACGCCCATGCCCATGAGGCGCCGCATGGCTGGCGACGCTGGGTCTATTCGACCAATCACAAGGATATCGGCACCCTTTACCTGATCTTTTCGATCGTCGCCGGACTGATCGGCGGCGCCGCGTCGGTCGTCATCCGCATGCAACTCATGCATCCCGGGGGCACCCTCTTCAACGGCGACTATCAGCAATACAACGTGTTCGTCACCGCCCATGCGGTGGTGATGGTCTTCTTCACCGTCATGCCGGGACTGATCGGCGGATTCGGCAACTGGTTCGTGCCTTTGATGATCGGCGCGCCGGACATGGCCTTTCCCCGCATGAACAACATCAGTTTCTGGCTGCTGGTGCCGGCCTTCTGCCTGCTGTTGCTCTCGGCCCTAACGGGAACCGGGGCGGGAACGGGCTGGACGCTTTATCCGCCGCTGTCGGTGACGGGGCACCCCGGCCCCTCGGTGGATTACGCGATCCTGGCGCTGCATCTGGCCGGCATTTCGTCGATTCTGGGCGCCATCAACTTCATCACCACCATCGTCAATATGCGGGCGCCGGGCATGAGCTTCCACCGCATGCCGCTGTTCGTCTGGGCCATGCTGGTCACCGCCGTCCTGCTGCTGCTCGCCGTGCCGGTCCTGGCCGGAGCGCTCACCATGCTGCTCACCGACCGCAACTTCGGCACGGCCTTCTTCGATCCGGCCGGCGGCGGCGATCCGATGCTTTATCAGCATCTGTTCTGGTTCTTCGGCCATCCGGAAGTCTATATCATGATCCTGCCGGCCTTCGGCATCATCAGCCAGGTCGTCTCGACCTTCTCGAAAAAGCCGGTGTTCGGCTATCTCGGCATGGCCTATGCGATGGTCTCGATCGGCATGATCGGCTTCCTGGTCTGGGCGCATCACATGTTCACCACCGGCCTGTCGGTGAACACGCGGGCCTACTTCACCGCCGCCACCCTGGTCATCGCGGTGCCGACCGGGATCAAGATCTTCAGTTGGCTGGCCACCATGTGGGGCGGCTCCATCGAGTTCAAGGCGCCGATGCTCTGGGCCGTCGGCTTCATCGCGCTGTTCACCACCGGGGGCGTCACCGGCGTGGTGCTGGCCAACGCCGGTGTCGATGTCCAGTTGCACGACACCTATTACGTCATCGCCCATTTCCACTATGTCTTGAGCCTGGGCGCCGTCTTCGCCATGTTCGCCGGTTTCTATTACTGGGTCGGCAAGATGTCCGGCCGTCAATATCCGGAAACCCTCGCCAAGATCCATTTCTGGATCATGTTCATCGGCGCCAACCTGACTTTCTTTCCCCAGCATTTCCTCGGCCTCCAGGGCATGCCGCGACGGATCCCGGATTATCCCGACGCTTTCGCCGGGTGGAATTACGTCTCCTCCATCGGCGCCTATATCGGGTTCGCCGGCGCGCTGCTTTTCGTGGTCATCGTCTTCATGACGCTCGGCTCGAAGC
Source organism: Telmatospirillum siberiense (assembly GCF_002845745.1). Taxonomy (GTDB): domain Bacteria; phylum Pseudomonadota; class Alphaproteobacteria; order Rhodospirillales; family Magnetospirillaceae; genus Telmatospirillum; species Telmatospirillum siberiense. Next base: position 46,905 of record NZ_PIUM01000026.1, read on the forward strand.
GGCGGGTGGCCGACAATCCATGGGGTATCGGCGCCACCACGCTGGAATGGACCGTCTCCTCGCCGCCACCGCTCCACAGCTTCGAGACATTGCCGGTCATCGGGCCGGCGTCACACGGACATCCGGCGGAGTGAGGCGATGAAGGGAACGGTGCGCACGGCTTTGATCTCAATCGCGGCCCTGGCCGCGATGACCGGCCTGGTCGCCGCCAGCGTGCCGCTCTATTCCCTGTTCTGCAAGGTGACCGGAGCCGGAGGCACGCCGCGCGTCGCCACCGGCCCCTCGCCCGCGCGGGGCGCGCAAATGATCGAAATACGCTTCGACGGCGCCGTCATGAAGGACATGCCCTGGCGCTTCCTCCCGGCGCAGAAAAGCATGAGCGTCCATCTGGGCGAGACCAATCTGGCGGCCTTCACCGCGGAAAACCTGTCGCAGGACACGCTGACCGGCACCGCCGTCTTCAATGTGATGCCGGCCAAGGCCGGTCCCTACGTCGACAAGATCCAGTGCTTCTGTTTTTCGGAACAGCGCCTCGGGCCCGGAGAAAAAGCCGAACTGCCGGTCTCGTTCTACATCGACCCGGCGATCGCGACCGACCCCGATACCAGCGACGTCCATACCATCACGCTGTCCTACACCTTCTTCAAGGCACGGCAGCAACCGGCCGCGAAACGCGCCGCCGGCGGCCCCACCAGCGAGGGTAGATCATGAGCGACGCCTCCGAAGCCGCCGCCCACGCGGCGCCCCATCCCTATCATCTGGTACCGCCCAGCCCATGGCCGGCGATGGGCGCGCTATCGGCCTTCGTGCTCGCCTTCGGCGCCGTCCAATGGTGGCATGGCAGCACGCCGCTGATCCTCGTCGCCGGCTTCCTGCTGGTGCTGCTCACCATGTTCGTCTGGTGGCGCGACGTGATGAGGGAAGCCCAGATCGAAAAGGCCCACACCGGGGTCGTGCGCCACGGCCTGCGCCTCGGCATGGGATTGTTCATCGCCTCGGAGGTGATGTTCTTCGTCGCCTTCTTCTGGGCCTTCTTCAACGCCGGATTTCTGGTCAACCCCTCGGTCAAGCAATGGCCGCCGGCCAATATCGCGCCGCTGGAAACCTGGGGCATACCCTTTCTCAACACCTTGATCCTGCTGTCGTCGGGACTGGCGGTGAACTGGGCCCATCATGCGCTTCGCCAGGGAGACCGCAGCGGCCTGCGCCGCGGTCTGGCCCTGGCGGTCGGCCTCGGCCTCGTCTTCCTCAGCCTGCAGGCTTTCGAATATATCCACTCACCCTTCGGATTCCGCGAGGGGGTCTATCCCTCGATCTTCTATATGGCCACCGGGTTCCACGGCTTTCATGTCTTCGTCGGCGTCTGCTTCCTGTCGGTGAACTTCTTCCGGGCGCTGGCGGGCGACTTCACGCCGGAACAGCATGTGGGATTCGAAGCCGCGGCCTGGTACTGGCATTTCGTCGACGTGGTGTGGATCTTCCTTTTCGTCTGGGTCTATTGGTGGGGAAGCTGAAGGACTTTCGGTCGAACTCCGCCTCTTGGGGCCTGGGACGGAATCACCGAACCAGGCCCTCTAGCCCGAGCGGCGCCTCTCGCCCGCCGACAGCGGAGCGGAGGCGCCCTTAGACATTCCCGGCAGTGACGGTTTCGACGCGGCATTTAATCTTGCGAATCATTCGCATCTCGATTACGACTGACCGGCCATGTCGAAACGCCGGGAAACATTATTGTCGAGCTTCGCCCAGCACAGGGAGGCGCTGTTGCGCTTCCTGGTGCGGAAACTTGGCAATGCGGCCCTGGCCGAGGATCTGGCACAGGAGACATGGCTGCGCGCCGCCAACGCCGATGGGCTGGCGGTCTTGGATAATCCGCGCCCCTATCTGTTCCGCATCGCCGCCAATCTGGCGCTCGACCACCAGCGCCATGTTGGATACGGCATCGAGGTCGAAGCGACTGAGGAGGTGGTAACGGCGGTGGCCGATCCCCGCCCGTCGCCCGAGGAGGCCACGCTTCAACGCGCCGAGTTCTGCCGTCTGATGGAGGTGGTGAATTCCCTGTCGCCACGTTGCCGGGAGGTGTTCATCCTGTGCCGCTTCGAGGGCATGACCCAGGCCGAGGTGGCCGGAAAATTGGGAATTTCCAGGGCCACCGTCGTCACCCATGTCGTCCATGCCCTGGCCGCCATCGAGCGAGCCATGGGGCCGACACACCGCCGGGGAGAGGCGTGATGACGGTTGAGCGCGACGGACGGGTGGACGCCACGATGATGGAAGAAGCCTTGCGCTGGTGCGTGGTGCTCCACGACGGCGACGCGACGGAGATCGACCATCGGGATTTCACCGGCTGGCTTGCCGAAGGACCGGCCCATGAGGAGGCCTGGTGCCGGGCTCAGGCAACCTGGGCCTATGCCGCCCGGGCGGAACCGGCATTCCGGAGGACCGAGGAACCGGGGCGATCCTCCCCCGCGCATCGCCCAACCCGGTGGCAGGGCTGGGCCCTGGCCGCCTCGGTCACGCTGCTGGTCTGTACCGGGGTCGTGGCCGGACGGCCGGATCTCTTGGCGGACCAACGGACAGCTGCGGGAGAGCGCCGGACCGTCACCCTGGAGGACGGCTCGACGGTGGAGATGGGCAGTTCCTCCGCGCTGTCCACCGTCATGGACGGACAGACGCGCCGGATCCTCCTGTATCGCGGCGAAGCCTTCTTCACCGTCGCCCCCGATGCCGCCCGCCCCTTCGACGTCGAGGCGGCGGGCGGCCGCAGCCGAGCCTTGGGAACGGCGTTCGACGTGAAAGCGAATGACGGCGCGGTTACCGTCACGGTCGCCGAACATGCCGTCGCCGTTTCCGTGCCGGGCCGGAGCGAGATCACGGTGCACCAAGGACAGCAGGTCCGTTATGGATCCGAGGGACTGGACGAAGTTGGTCCAGCCGATTTGCGCCAAACCCAGGCATGGCAGCGCGACCGCCTGATCTTCCAGGAGGCGCCGCTGGCCCAGGTGGTGGCGGAACTGAGCCGTTGTCGCGGCGGCATGATCGTCATCACCGACCGAAAGCTGGCCGCCCTTCCGGTCACGGCGGTTTTCGATACCACCCGGGTCGGCGAGGCCTTGCAGACCATGGCCAGCACCCTGCCGGTACGGCTCACCGATCTGGGAGGCATGCTGACGCTGATCCGCCCCGCCGACTGATCCATTCAACTTTTTTCGATTTCCCCATCCCACTGCTTTCAATCTCAGCCGTTTTAAGGTTATGAGATGCGATCGCGTCTCATTCTTAATTTACTCATGGACGTGGAGTGTGGGATGACGAAACTATCTGAACATGCGTTGCGCGGAGTACTGGCGGCGGCCCTCATGGGGGCTCCGGCGATGATGGTCGGATCCATGCCGGCGCCCGCCCGGGCCCAGGCAGCCGCCATGCTTTCGTTCGATATTCCGGCGCAGCCGTTGATCCCGGCCCTGGTGGCGTTTTCGGACCGGAGCGGCCTGCAACTGTTCTTCGATTCCGCCCTTGCCCGCGACCTGAAATCCCCCGGCGCGTCCGGGACCATGACCACCGAGACGGCCTTGCGCCGGTTGCTGTCCGGTACGGGCATGACCTATCGCTTCACCAACGCCGGCACGGTGACACTGGAAAGGGTCGCCACCGATGGGGCCATGACACTGGATCCGGTGACGGTGGAGGGCGGCACGGGGACGCTGGCCGAGGAAAGCGCCACCGGCCCCGTTCAGGGCTATGTGGCCAAGCGCGGCGCCAGCGCCACGAAAACCGACACCCCGCTGCTGGAAACGCCGCAATCCGTCTCGGTCATCGGTCGAGAACAGCTCGACGAGCGCAACGTCGCCACGCTGAATGACGCCCTGCATTACACCGCCGGCGTCTCGACCTATTACAGCAACGACACACGCAATGACGCCTTCAACATTCGCGGCTTCAGCTCGGACTTCTTCTATCTCGACGGCACCCGTCTTCCCGCCGTTCCGGGACGCGCGCTGGATCAATGGCGCATCGATCCCTACCAGCTCGAACGCATCGAGGTCCTCAAAGGTCCGGCATCGGTGGCCTACGGCCTCGGCGAACCGGGCGGAATGGTCAGCATGGTTTCCAAGATGCCGACCGACTATAGCCGTGGCCAGGTCGACCTGCTGGCGGGGTCCTACAATCACTTCGGAAGCGGCGTTGATATGTCGGGCCCGGTCGATGCCGAAGGCCGTGTGCTTTATCGCGCCATCGCCATGCAAAGCTACAGCGAAAACCAGGTCGATGATGTCAAGGGAACCCGAACCTTGCTCGCGCCGTCAGCCACGTTCCGTCTCAACGACCGGACCTCGGTCACGATGATGGCCAGCTATCTGCGCGACGACACCATGGATTCGAACAATTTCCTGCCCTATTACGGAAGCGTCAAGCCGACCAGCCAGGGACAGCGGATTTCGACCAGCCTGTCGACCAGCAATCCCGGATATGAAAACTACGACAAGACCCAGTATTCGGCGTCCTACCTCCTCGACCATCGCTTCAATGACGACTGGGCATACAAGCAGAATTTCCGCTATGCCCACCTCGACCTGGACAACCAGGCGATGTTCGGCTACGCGCTAAGCGGCGACCAGCAATCGATCCGGCGAGCCGTCATGAATTTGAAGTCGAATTTCGACGTGGTCGATCTCGATAATCAAATTCTCGGCAAGGTAAAAACCGGCCCCATCGATCATTCTCTTTTGTTCGGGTTCAATTTCACCAACCAGAATTTCGACGACAATGAGGGTTTTACCTATTCCGGCTATACTCTCAATCTCTATAACCCCACCACGCTGAACGATCCGGTAGCCAAGCCCCCCTTCAACGATACCCAGACCCGCCAGACCCAGCAGCAGTACGGTTTCTACGTTCAGGATCAGATGAAGTACGATCGGTGGATCCTGGTGCTGAGCGGGCGCCGCGACCAGGTTTCTTCCGTTACCCGGGACCTGCTGAGCGAGACCAAGGAACGACAGGACGATGGCGCGTTCAGCGGCCGGGCGGCCGCCATGTATCTGTTCGACGGGGGCGCAGCGCCTTATGCCAGCTATTCCTCGTCGTTTCAGCCGCTAACCGGAACGGACGCTTATCATCAGGCATACGATCCGCTGTTCTCAAGACAGGCCGAGGTCGGCGTCAAGTATCAGCCGGATTTCGCCAACGCCACCTTCACCACCTCGCTCTTCGATCTGCGTCAAAACAACACTTTGACCGCGGCGTCCGATCCGAGCTTGACGGGCTATGTCCAGGCCGGACAGGTCCGCAGCCGGGGCGTGGAATTCGAGGCGACGGCTCAACTGACGGAAAACATCAGGATCCTGGGTGCCTATACCCGCCAAAGCGTAAAGACCACCAAGGGCAGCGAAACCGATACGGCGGTCGGCAAGGTGCCCACCGCGACTCCCCGACAACTCGCCTCGCTCTGGCTCGACTACACGATCAAGCATGGCCCGTTCAGTGGCTTGGGTTTCGGCTCGGGAGCGCAATATGTCGGAGCGACCTACGCCAATGCTGACAACAGCTTGAGAGTCGATCCGTTCGCGGTCGTCGATGCGGCCGGCCACTACGATATCGAGCATTGGCGGTTCGTGCTTTCGGCAAACAATCTGTCGGACGAGATCTATGTCGCCCGTTGCGGCAACGTCACTCGTTGCCAATACGGCCTGCGCCGTAACGTCATGCTCACCGCCCGCTATTCCTGGTAAATCCCCCCCGCCGCCTGGGCCGCGATGGCCCGGGCGGCTTGCAACAAGCCCTGGATCACATGGATAGACCTTCATTGCCAAGCCAAGACAAGCCGTTTGAAAAGACGGATGAACACCATTTCCCGCGCTTCCGGGAACAGCCCATGAACCGGTCCGCGCCACGGCGCCTGTGGTTCCTGTGGCACTCCTGGCTGGCCCTGCCCATCTGGGTGTTCCTGCTGTTCGTCTGCGTCACCGGGACCATCGCCACGATCGACAAGGAAATCTTATGGCTGATCGATCCCGCCGTGCGGGCCGACCACGAGAATGGGACGGTCCGCAAGCCGCTGAACGCGGTTGCGGAGGACATCCACCGCCAGCTTCCGAATGCCGCCATCGCCGGCATCGCTTTCGGCGAACCCTACATGGCCCTGAAGGTGAGCCTCTACACGCCGGACGGGGCCGACACCACGGCCTGGGTCAATCCTTATAGCGGAATCATCCAGCGTATTTCGCACGGGATCAACTTCTCGGACTTCGTGGTGTCCTTGCACGGCTGGCTGCTGATGCCCTGGACGAAGGGAACACCGATCGGCTGGTATGCGGTGACCCTGCTGGGGGTACCGCTGCTGGGATCGGCGATCACCGGGATGGTGATCTTCAAGCGTTTCTGGCGGACCTACATAACATGGCCGAAGCTGCGGTTCCGCCAGGGCGCACGCCTGTTCTGGGGCGATCTGCACCGGCTGGCGGGCGCGTGGAGCCTGTGGTTCATCATCATCATCGCCGTCACCGGCCTGTGGTTCCTGGTGCGGGGAGTGATGTACGATCTGCATGTGCCGGTGGGCATGGAAGCGCCGGACATTCCCCGGCGCGAGGTTCCGTCGCGCAAAGCCGGCGAACCCTTGCCGGAAATCGACATCGACGGCGCCCTTGCCGCCGTCCGGACCGCCCGACCGGAAACCCGCCCCCTGGCCGTTATCCTGCCCGAACACGCGCGCGGCACGATTTCCGTCTACAGCCGCTCCGCTTTTCCCCTGCTGGCGGAAGAGGCCTGGGTTCACCCCTACAGCGGTGATGTCTTGATGGTGCGCGACTGGCGGAACGCCCGAACCTCCGAAGTGATCTCCACCCTCAACGCCAGTCTGCATTTCGGTAATTTCGCCGGCCTCCCGGTCAAATTGGTCTGGACATTCTTCGGCGCACTGCTCTCCACGCTGGTCGCCACGGGCACGGTGATCGGGGCCAGGCGCGCGGCGAAAGCAAGCCGCGAGATCCTGGCCACGGCCTCGCCCCTCGCCGGCGGCCCCCGCCGAGCGAGGTTCCGATGGCGCTTCTATCTCGGCGGCCTCGTCCTGATCCTGCCGCTGATGTCGTTTCCCCGCTATTTCACCGAGGTTTCCGCCCCGCCCCTGGGGGCGCACATCCTGCCCGGGCGAGAGGTGGGTCCGTTCCGGGTCACCCTGGCCGAAGTCATCCCGGGGGCACCCCGGCTCAGCGAACAGGGAGGCCTTCTCAAAGACTATGCCTTGCATATCGAAAACGGCTACCCGGACCGCATCCGCCTCGCCTATCTTCGCCGGGGCAAGCCGCCCCATGAGCGCAATCTGGGAGAAATCCTGGAAGGCAACCCCTATCGCCTGCATGGAAAGGTGCGTTTCCCGCCAACCCTCAAATCCTCCGACAGCCTGTGGCTGACCATCGAGGAATGGGACGGAACCCTGCACCAGACCTCCTGGCCTTTGGCCGAAGTCATGCAGGGCGTGACGTTCGGTGGAGAGTCCTGACGGGAAGCATTCTCCACGGAGTTCCGCCACGAAAGGCGGCATGACGAAGAACCTTCGAAATGAAAATAAAACGGGTGTCCCGTTTTCTTCCAAAGCTAAATCCGCCCCTGCTGGATTTGCAGGGCTTGGCGAAAATAGTCCCGAAATGCGATCTGAATTGGCGTCATTTCGGCGTCGCGCGCCCAGGCCAATCCGACATCCATCGGCGGAATGGGGAGGCTGGGATTGATCCTCTCGATCCGTTTTCCGTCAAGGGACCAGGGGCGGTAGACCATGTCCGAAAGCAGCGTCACCCCCTGACCGTCGGCCACCATCGAGCGAACCGCCTCGACCGATGATGTCCGCAGCAAGACGTTGGGGCGCGACGCCGCATTGGGCCAATATTTCTGTGTCGTTTGCGCCGCCTCATCGACCGTCAGCATGATATAGGGCTCGTCGACGAACAGCTCGAAGGACACCTCGCGCGCCTGTAACAGGGGATGGCGCGAACAGACCCACAGGCGCCGCGTCGAACTCAGCAGCGTCTCCGAGGCGATCTCAAGATTGCTCAGATTCGACGTCAGGAGCACCGCCATGTCGTAGCGGCGCCCCAGAAGCCCATCCTCGATCGCCTCGCGGCTCATCTCGTGAATCTTGACGGTGAGGTCCGGGAAAAGGCGTCGGATCCGCCCCAGGTGATAGGGGAGGAAATAACCGAGCACGGTATAAGTGGCGGCCACCGTGATGGTGCCCCTGATTTCCATTTGTGGGGTGGCAAGGCTCAGCGCCTCTTCCATCTTGGCCATGATTTCGTAGGCGTGCGACAGGAAGCGGCGCCCCGTGTCCGTCAACTCCATGCCATAGGGCATTCGCTGGAACAGATCGACCCCCAGGGTCATCTCCAGTTCCTTGATCGCCGTCGTGACAGCCGATTGCGAAATCGCCAGGGCGACCGCGGCCTGCGAAATCTGCCCGAGTTCGGCCGTCGCCACGAAATAACGAATTTGCTTGAAACTAAGAGCCATACCGCACCACCAGAACGCCTGCCTTCGATATTTCCAATAATCAATGCACAATATTTGTGCGTATGCAATTTTTGAGCAAAAAATAGGCCGTTTTGCGCTTTTTCCGGAAAATTCGCGTCTTTCGATATCAATTTATCCGAAAACGGCATGTCCAAAAATCGAATTTTTCAAAGATGAGGTTCATCTCTAAGCTTTTCGACAGTGGGAACAGGGGACGCCGGGCACTTCCCGCTCGATGCCCCCATTGGGGAAATTCATGATGGAATTCAAAGGGGACCGCTCATGAGAAGCCTGTCTTGCGTGGCCATTACCGTTATCGGCCTGGGCACCTTGTTCTCGCCCGCTCAGGCGAAGGAATTATGGACACCCTATCTGCGTGGCGTTGACGAGGGTCTGGCCTCAGGCGCCCTGCCCCCCGCCGGCGTCTACGGCGTTTTGAACAATTACTGGGCCGGCTACGATCAATATGACAGCAAGGGGCACAAGACGGGCCTCAAGCTGGACGCCTTGATCGAGGTCCCCGTCGTGCTGTGGGTAACCGGACTGAAGGTCCTGGGAGCCGATTACGCCGTCGCCCTGGCTCAGCCCTTCGACTACACCAACGTCAAGATGGCCGGGGCTTCCAGCCTGTCCAACAACGCCCATTGGGGCAACTTCAATACCATCCTGGTCCCGGGACAGTTGTCCTGGAGCCTTCCCAACGACCTCCATGTCAAAACCGGCCTGTCCGTCTATCTCGACGACGCCAGTTCCTCGCCCGCCCATCCGCCGTCGGGCGGTGGCGTCGGCGCCGGCAACGGACATTGGTCGCTGCAGCCGGACCTTGGCATCAGCTGGCTGCACGACGACTGGAATCTCAGCCTGGAGGTCCATTACGACGTCAATTTCGAGGATGGGAAGACCCATTACACCTCGGGTGATGATATTTCGGTCGACTACACCCTGGCCAAGACCATCGGAAAATGGACGGTGGGTCTGGGCGCCCATCAGCAAAACCAGATCACCAGCGACAGCGGAGCCGGGGCCGCCGGTTGCGCCACCAAGAACGGTTGCAAGGTGAATAATTACGGAATGGGTCCGCTCGTCGGCTATCAATTCACCGACATCAGCATCATGGCCGAATACAACCACAATCTATACGCCGAAAATGACGTCGCAGGCGAAATATTCAACGTAAGACTTGTGACAAAGTTTTAGTAAAAAGAAAATTTCTTCAATTAAACATACAAACGGAAGGTTTTTCATGTTGCATCAGGCGGTGGACGTGAACTGTGATCTTGGCGAAGGCTTTGGCCATTGGTCGTTGGGCGAAACCCCGGATATCGACCTTCTGCCGTTGATCAGCTCCGCCAATATCGCCACCGGCTTCCATGCCGGCGATCCGACCCGGATGGATTACACCGTCCAGCATGCCACTCGCCTGGGCATCGGACTGGGGGCCCATCCGGGGTATCGCGACCTTGTCGGCTTCGGGCGGCGTTTCCTTGATGCCCGGGCCGACGAACTGGTCAATGACGTGCTTTATCAGCTGGGGGCCCTCAGCGAATTCGCCGGCCGCCACGGCGGCAGCCTCCAGCATGTGAAGCTGCATGGCGCGCTCTACATGCATGCGGCGGCCGACGAGGATTTCGCCACCCTGCTGATCGATACGCTGCGCCGCGTCCGCCCAGACCTTTACGTCTACTGCATGGCCGGTTCGGCCCTTCACAGGGCGGCGGAAGCCTCGGGTCACCCGGCGGTCCGCGAATTCTATGCCGACCGCGACTACGGCCGCGACGGATCCATCGTGTTCCGCCGCCAGATCGCGGCCCCCGACCCGCTGGCTCTGGCCGACAAGGTGGTGCGCGCCTGCCGGGACGGCATGGTGACCACCGTCGACGGGGAAGACATCCCGATCGCCTTCGATTCGATCTGCTTCCATTCGGATACGCCCGGCGCTCTGGCGATCGGCCGGACCATCCGCGCATCGCTTCAGCGGCACGGCATCCGAATTGCACCGTTGATGGATGTGGTCCATCCACGGACGCCAGAGGACAAGGAGTAACACATCATGGCGATTATCGTCGTTCGCGCCCCGATTCCCGGAATTTTCTATGACAAACCGGCCCCGGATCAGCCCCCGTTCAAGACGGAAGGCGATAGCGTCGCCCCCGGCGACAGCCTGGCCCTGGTTGAGGTGATGAAGACGTTCAACCCGGTCAAATCCTCGAAAAATGGCCGCTTCGTCCGTTACCTGGTGGAAAACGAGGACGAACTGATGGCTGGTCAACCGATCGCCGAAATCGACGTGGACTGAGTGGGATGTTCGAAATGACCGACAGAAAACCGGCCGGACGAATCCGTAGGCTCCTGGTGGCCAACCGCGGCGAAATCGCCGTCCGGATCATTCGCGCCGCCCATGAACTGGGGATTCAGACGATCCAGGTCCACAGCCAGGCCGACGGCGACATGCTGGCGGCGCGGCTGGCCGGAGAACGCATCGAGATCGGACCCTCGCGGGCCAACAAGTCCTATTTGCGGCCCGAAGCGATCCTCGACGCGGCGCGGCGGACCGGCGCCGACGCCATCCATCCCGGTTATGGCTTCCTCGCCGAAAACGCCGAATTCGCCGACATGACCGAAAACGCCGGACTGATCTTCGTCGGCCCCTCCGGCGACATCATGCGCACCATGGGCGACAAGGCCCGGGCCCGCAAGGCCGCGGAAACCGCGGGTGTGCCGACGGTCCCGGGTAGCCGGGGCGTGGTTGCCGACGTCGACGAGGCCCTGACCCTGGCCGAGGCCATCGGTTATCCGCTGCTGCTGAAGGCCACGGCCGGCGGCGGCGGACGGGGCATCCGTCTGGCCTCCAATCCAGCCGAGCTCAAGGATTTGTTCATCCAGGCCGCCGCGGAAGCGCGTGCCGCCTTCGGGGATCCGGGGATCTACCTCGAACGCTTCATCCCCCGCGCCCGCCATATCGAGGTCCAGGTGCTGGGCGACGGCGAAAACGTCATCCATCTGTTCGAACGGGAATGCTCCCTGCAACGCCGCCGCCAGAAGATCTGGGAAGAAGCCCCCGCCGCCAGCCTCGACGACGACATCCGTCAACGCCTCTGCCGCTCGGCGCTGGAACTGGCCCGCGCGGTCCGCTATCGGGGGGCCGGCACGGTCGAATTCCTCTATGACGAGAACCGACGGGCCTTCTATTTCATCGAAATGAATACCCGGATCCAGGTCGAACATCCGGTCACCGAAATGGTCACCGGCATCGATCTGGTGCGGGAAATGATCCGCATCGCCGGCGGCCATCGGCTGTCCCTGCGTCAGGAGGATATCCGCCTGACCGGCCATGCCATCGAATGCCGGATCAATGCCGAGGATCCGGCGCTCGACTTCACGCCGGTCCCGGGGACCGTCGAAACCTTGCACATCCCCGGCGGCCCCGGCCTGCGCTTCGACACCATGCTCTATCCCGGCTACACGATCCCACCGTTCTACGATTCGCTGCTCGGCAAACTGATCGCCTGGGATCACAGCCGTCCGCAGGCCATCAGCCGCATGGCGCGCGCCTTGCGCGAAATGCGCATCACCGGCGTGCCCACCACCTTGCCCCTGCTGCTCGAACTGACGGGCGCCGCCGATGTCCGAGAGGGCGCCGTCCACACCGGTTGGCTGGAAGAGTGGCTGGCATCGAAAACACTCGATCTCCCCCTGGAAAAGGCGGCCTGCCCATGAAACCGAGATATTCCTTTGGCGGCGACGAGCATGTCTTCGTCGAGTTCGGCGAAGAGATGTCCCTGGAGGGCTTCTTCGCCAGCATGTCGCTGACCAACGCCATCCGCGACAGCCGCATTCGCGGCGTGACCGAGATTTGTCCGGCCAACGCCACCCTGTTGGTGAAATACGATCCCGATGTCATTTCCCCCGCCGACATGATGGGGGAGATCCGCCAGTTGGAGACCGCCGCCGAAAAGACCGAGCCGGTCCTGCGGACCCGCATCATCGAGATGCCCGTCTACTACAACGATCCCTGGACCCATGAAACCCTGATGCGCTTCCGCGACCGCCATCAGGCCCCGGACGCCACCGACCTCGAATATTCGGCGAAGATTTCCGGCTATGACGACGTTTCGTCCTTCATCGGCGCCCACGCGGGCTCCCCGTGGTTCGTCTCGGCCGTCGGGTTCGTCGCGGGACTGCCCTTCATGTATCAGATGGTCGAGCGTCCCTTGCAGATCGACGTTCCCAAATATCTGCGTCCACGGCTTGACACCCCGCGCCTGACCGTCGGCCATGGCGGCTGTTTCGGCTGCGTCTATTCGGTGCGCGGCGCCGGTGGATATCAGATGTTCGGCGTCACCCCGATGCCGATCTACGACCCTCGGCAAGAACTCAACTATCTCCGGGACTTCATGATCTTCTTCAAGCCCGGCGACATCGTGAAATTCAAGCCGGTCGGCCGCGAGGAGTATGACGACACCGTGCGACGGGTGGATGCCAACAACTTCGAGCCGCTGATCCGGCAGGTCACCTTCAATCTCGAGGACTTCCACAAAGCCCCGACAGCCTGCAATCAAGCCTTGGAGGGCATTCTCCATGACCGTTAACGTGCTGCAGCCCGGACTATCGACGACCGTGCAGGACCTGGGGCGCCCCGGCTTCTACCATGTCGGCATTCCCCTGTCGGGCGGCATGGACCGCTATGCCCTGATCGCCGCCAATCTGCTGGTCGGCAATGACGACGGCGACGCGGTTCTCGAAACCACCTTCCTGGGACCGGAATTGCAATTCCTGGAGGACGCGCTGGTCGCGGTGACCGGCGCCGACCTGCCCCCCCTGGTCGACGGCGTCGAGCAGCCCGTCTGGGAAGCCTTCTCCATTAAGGCCGGCCAGGTTCTTTCCTTCGACTATCTGCGTTCCGGCGCCCGCTCCTATATCGCCATTGCCGGCGGCATCGACGTGCCCCTGGCCCTCGGCAGCCGATCCACCTATGCCCTGGGCGGCCTCGGCGGTTATCAGGGACGCGCTCTCAAGGCCGGTGACATGCTGAGTGTCGGTCCGGCGAAACGGCCGGCGGGTCCCGGCCGCGGCATTGGCCCCGAACTCCATCCCCCACTGCCCACGGTGACGGAACTGCGCATGCTGCCCGGCCTCTATTGGCACCGGATGACCGACGAGGCGGCCGCCAACTTTTTCGAAGACGTCTGGAAACTGGCGCCGGAAGCCGACCGCATCGGCGGACGCTTCCGCGGAGGACGCTCGCCGAAGCTGGTCGACCGGCCCCAACCCTTCGGCGCCGGCTCCAACCCCAGCAACATCACCGATGCCTGCTACCCCTATGGTTCGATCCAGATCCCCGGCTGTCTGGAACCCATCGTCCTGCACCGCGACGCCGTTTCGGTCGGCGGCTATTTCATGGTGGGGACGGTCATTTCGGCAGACATGGATCTGATCGGGCAATTGCCGCCCAACGCCAAGACCCGCTTCGTCAAGGTCGATATGGAGCAGGCGCTGGAGGCCCGCCGGGCCTACCGGAGACGCCTCGATCGGCTGCGCGCTTCTCTGTCTTAAAGAGCCCCCCATAGCCTGTCCGGAGGAAAAAGTGATGCCTTCCGCCTTTTTGCGCCTTTCATCGTTGCTCGTCGCCGCGACCTTGGCCCTGCCCGCCGCCGCCGCCGAAAGCAGCTGGTATCCCTATCCGGCCGAAGTCACCACGCCGGCCTTCTCGGCCGACGGCAAGACCTCGCCGATCGAGTACAATGCCCTCGACAAGGCCGCCAAGCCGCACAATCTCTGCGTCTCTTTCCCCCATATGAAGGATGCCTACTGGCTGGGGGTCGACTATGGCGTAACGCAGGAGGCGAAACGCCTGGGCGTCAAGGTCGACCTGGTCGAGGCGGGGGGCTACACGGAACTCGCCAAGCAAATCTCACAAATCGAGAATTGCGTCGCCAATGGAGCCCAGGCGGTCATCATCGGCGCCATTTCCGCCGACGGCCTCAACAGCCTGATCGCCGAGATCCACAAGAAGAACATCCCCGTCATCGATCTGGTCAACGGCATCAACTCGCCCGACGTGGCAGCCAAGTCCCTGGTTTCATTCTACACCATGGGTCACTCGGCCGGGGCCTACCTGGCCGCCAAGCACCCCGCTGGCGCCGCGCCGGTGAAAGTGGGCTGGTTTCCCGGCCCAGCCGGCGCCGGCTGGGTCGAGGCCGCCAACAAGGGCTTCTTGGACGCCGTCAAAGGCTCGGCGGTCACCGTCCTGCCTCCGAAATACGGGGATACCGGCAAGGAGGCGCAGTTGAAGCTGGTCGAGGACGTCCTGCAGGCCGAACCCGATCTCAGCTATGTGGCCGGAACCGCGGTGACCGCCGAGGCGGCGCAGGGCCTCATCCGCGAACGCGACCTGAAGGGGAAGGTCTCCCTCCTGGCCTTCTATATGACGCCCGGCGTCTACGACGGCATCAAGCGGGGCAGCATTCTGGCCGCTCCCGCCGATTCCATGGTCATCCAGGGCCGCATCGCCGTCGACCAGGCGGTGCGCATCCTGGAGCGGCAATCCTATGAGAAGCACGTCGGCCCCAAGATTTTCATGGTCGACTCCTCGAACATCTCCGCCACGCCGCGCGAAGCCATCCTGCCGCCGGAACGCTTTTCGCCGGTCTTCAAGGTCGACTGACCCCGAAGCAGGGAATTCCGCTTAAGACCTCCCGCACACGGCCGGCGCTCCTCCGGGCGGCGCCGGCCCCAATGATTGATCGGGTCGCCATGAACGCTGTGCCGCTACCGCCGGGAACGCCGCCACGGGTCGAAGCGAGGGGGATCAGCAAACGCTATCCCGGGCTGCTGGCCCTCGATCACGTGACTTTCAGCGTCATGCCGGGAGAAGTCCATGTGCTGTTCGGCGAGAACGGCGCGGGAAAGTCCACGCTGGTCTCGATCATCGCCGGCGTCAACGAACCCAGCGACGGTGAAGTGGTGGTCAACGGCGAAAGCGCCGAGATCCATTCCGTACACGACGCCCGGACATACGGCATCAACGCCGTCTTTCAGGAATTCTCGCTGGTTCCGTCCCTGTCCGTGCTCGACAATCTGTTTCTCGGCGACGAGATCCGCCGGGGCCCCTTCCTTGATCACGCTCGCATGCGGCGCGAAGCAACGGCGCTCTTCGGGAGGATCGGCTTTCCCCTCGACCTTGATACCCCGGTTTCCAGCCTCGGCCGGGCCGAACAGCAGATGCTGGAAATCGCCAAGGCGCTGCGCCGCGAACCCACGACACTGATCCTGGACGAACCGACCGCCTCACTGACCGAGAAGGAGACCGACCGTCTGTTCTCCTTCATCGCCGAGCTCAAGACACGCGGTATCGGAATCATTTATATTTCCCACCGCATCCAGGAATTCCAGCGGATCGCCGACCGCATCACGGTCCTGCGGGATGGCCGCGTCCGCGGCGTGGTGCCAGCCGATACGCCGGAATCGGAACTGGTCGAGCTGATGGCCGGGCGCGCCATCGGAAAAATCTATCCCTCGATCGCCCATCGGCCCGGCCCGCCGATACTCAGCGCCCGCGATCTGACCGGCGCCGGCGTCGAGGGGGTTTCCTTCGACGTCCGTCCGGGCGAAGTTCTGGGCTTGGCCGGCCTGGTCGGCTGCGGCAAATCCGAAGTCTGGCGGATCATCCTGGGATTGAGCCGAAGGAGCTCGGGGTCGGTCACCCTCGCCGGCCGCGACATGTCCGCGGCCAACACCGGCGACATGATCCGCGCCGGCGTCTTCTACCTTCCTCCCGACCGCAAAAGCGAAGGACTGATGCTGGCCCTGTCCTCGCTCGACAATATGGCGCTTGGCATGCTCGCGGGCGATCAGGTAAGCCGCAGCCGGGGCCGGATCTCCAACCGGGCCATCCGGACCGAAGGGCTGAGACTGGCCGCACAGGTCGACCTCGCCCCCGGACATCTGCCTCGTCCGGTCTCCCAGCTGTCAGGCGGCAACCAGCAGAAGATCCTGTTCTCGCGCGGGTTCGCCCGGACCTGGGAGGTCTTCGTCTTCGACGAGCCGACGGTCGGCGTCGACGTCGGCACCCGCGCCGCGCTTTATCTGCTGATCAAGCAATTGACCGAAAGCGGCAAGGCGGTGGTGGTGATCTCCTCCGATCTGCCAGAAGTCATGAATCTGTCGCACCGCCTGCTTGTTTTCGCGCGAGGAAGGATATCCACGGTCCTCGAACGGGACGAGATCGAGGAATCGGCAATTCTGGGACATTTTTTCAAACAGGGAGAGCTTGCCCGATGACCACCGCCACAGCGGCGCTACCACCGCGCCACCGCGATCCGGCCGGACTGCTTCGCCGCATTTTCATCCGCGTCGGCATCCTGCCGTTCTTCCTGATCCTGGCCTTGCTGGTGTTTTCTTCGGTCTCCGGCAATTTCCTGACCGGGGCCAACATGATCAATGTAACGAGGCAGTCGGTCTATCTGATCCTGGTCGCCCTGGGCCAGATGATTGTGCTGGTGACCGGAGGCTTCGACCTCGCCGTGGGGACGACGATCGCCCTGACCTCGGTGGTCACAGCGACGGCCATGACCACCCTGGCGACAGGATCCACCATCGGCGTTTTCGGGATCATCGGCCTCGGTATCGGAGCGGGCCTGCTCACCTCGCTCGGCATCGGGCTGGTCAATGGCTTCGGCGTGGCCTATCTGGGCGTCTCTCCCTTCATCATGACCCTGGGGGTGCAGTCGGTCGGCATGGGCCTGGCCCTCTATCTAACCGGAGGAGTGCCGATCTCCGGTCTGCCGCCGGAATTTTCCGACAGCTTCGGGTTCGGCCGGATGCTGGGCATTCCCGTCCCCATCATGGTGGCCATGGCCGCCATCGCCGTCATCTGGCTGTTCGTCGGCCAGACCAGGCTCGGCAAGGAGATCTATGCCGTTGGCGGCAATGCGCGGGCCGCCGTGCTATCCGGAATCAATGTCGGACGCACCCTGGTGATCGCCTATGCCCTGTGCGCGATCCTGACCTCGATTTCCGGTATCCTGCTGACCGCCCGCGTCGAATCGGGGGAAGCCAATCTCGGGGCGACCATCGCCCTCGAATCCATTGCCGCCTGCGTTATCGGCGGTGTTTCGCTGCATGGCGGCATCGGCCGGGTGGGCAACGTCATCCTGGGCGCCTTTTTCATAGTGTTGATGCAAAACGGCATGAACCTGGCCAAGCTCGGCTCCTATGTGCAGATGATATTGCTGGGCGGACTGCTGATATTGGCTGTCATCGCCGACCATTTCCGCTATCGGCTGATCCTGGGAAAGTGAAGGGAAACAGATGCGGCCCGGTACCGGCATTTCGTCGACGTGGCATGGATCGCCCTTTTCGTCCGGGTCTATCAGGCCGGGTTCCCGATGGCCTCAAGGGCCTTTCGATCGAACCCTGCCCTATGGAGAGCTTGACCTGCTCGCCGCCTCGCCGTCCAATGGGAGCATGATTCGCTTTTTCGCATCTGCGCTCTGTCTCACCCTCGGCCTCGCCGCATTCGGCGAGGCGAAAGCCTCGACCATGGAATTCGAAGGCTATGACCGGACCTTCGAAATGTATGTGCCGGCGACCACGCCCCGGCCGTTACCGGTCGTCCTCATCCTGCATGGCGGCAGAGGCACGGCGGCGCAGATGCGCCGTTACACGGACTTCGATTCGCTGGCCGCCAAGGAGGGAATCCTTGCCGTCTATCCGCAAGGGCTCAACGGACATTGGAACGACGGACGGCCGGAACTCGGCAACAACAACCTCAGCCATCAGGCGAGCGAGGCCAACGACGTCGACTTCCTCCTGGCTCTCGTCGACAATCTGGTCAGCCATGGCCTGGCCGACCCCAAGCGGGTCTATGTCACCGGCATCTCGAACGGCGGCATGATGGCGATCCGTCTGGCCTGCGAGCATCCGGGCAGAATCGCCGGCATCGCGGTGGTGGCCGCCAACCAACCGGTGGAAGCTGACTGCGAACCGCAGACGCCGGTCCCCGCGCTTTTCTTCCACGGCACCAACGACCGCTTCGTTCCCTATGCCGGGGGTGACATTCTGCAATGGGCCAACGTCGACCGCGGCAAGGTCCTGTCGGCGGCCGAAACGGTGGCCACATGGCGCAAGATCAACGGCTGTACCGGCGAAGCCCGTAAGCAGCGCCTGGTCGACGGTTCCAGGAAGGGAAGCCTGCCGATCGACAAGGTGACCTTCGAACCCTGCGACGGCGCCCCCGTCGAACGCGTCATCATCCGGGGCGGCGGTCACGCCTGGCCCGGCGCCAGGCAGGCGCCCGCGGTGGACGAAATTCTGGGCCCCGCCGGCACCGATCTCATCGCCAACACCGAGATCTGGGATTTCTTCAAAGCCCAACCGACGCGCTGAGCATGTCCGAACATCCTTTTGCATCTTACGTCCGCATCCTCGGTAAGGGGCCGAACCTCAGCCGTGCGCTGACTCTCGATGAAACGCGCGCGGCCGTCGGCATGATCTTGAAGGGCGAGGTCGAACCCGTGCAGTTGGGCGCCTTCCTCTGCCTGATGCGGGTCAAGACGGAAACCCCTGCGGAAGTCGCCGGCTTCGCCCTCGCCATCCGGGACAATCTGGCGATCCCCGGCGATATGCCGCCGGTCGATCTCGATTGGCCCTCCTACGCCGGAAAAAGCCGGCAATTGCCGATGTTTCTGCTGAGCGCGCTCCTGCTGGCGGAAAACGGCGTCGCCATCGCCATGCATGGAATCGGCGGCCATACGGCGGGGCGCCTCTACAGCGAGGAGGCGCTGGCCCATCTCGGCATCCAGGCCGCCCAATCGCTGGAGGACGCCGCCCGGCAAATCGATGAACGGCGTTTCACCTATGTCCCGATGCAGGTGCTGCATCCGGCGCTGCCCGGCATCATGGGCCTGAAGCGGCTGCTCGGCCTGCGCTCGCCCCTGCACACCGTGGCCCGCAACATGAACCCCTTCGACGCCCGGGTTTCCCTGATGAGCGTCTTCCATCCCAACTATCGCGCGGTACACCGGGACGCCGCCAAATTGATGGACATGCGCGAACTGGCCTGTTTCAAGGGCGAAGGGGGCGAGATCGAACGCCGTCCCGAAAAGCCATGCCTGGTCGAAGGTCTGCGCGGTGGCGAGCCGTTCGAAGAGGAATGGTCCCCGACATTGACAGCCGGCGCCGCCCACGATCTTGAAATGGATCCCGCTCGCCTGGCCGCCCTTTGGCGCGGCGAGGCGTCCGACCCTTACGCCGAGGCCACGGTTCGGGCGACCACCGCGGTGGCCCTGCGACAACTCGGCCGCGCCGGGACGATGGGCGAGGCGGAGGCTCTGGCCGTCGAATTGTGGAACAGGCGGCGGCGCAAAGGATTTTGACTGTTCGTCAAAATCCTTTGCTCATTACTTGAAATTTCGGACACAGGTCTCCGCGAGCTTGACGAAAGTTCCGTCAAGGACAAAATCCAGCCGCTACGTCTGAAAAGCCCACCGCACTGCGGGAACCACCCAACAGTTGATCGACGCATTGCTGCAGGCCAGCCATGAACGTCCTTTCGAATTCCAGCCCCGGTTTTGTCATGTAATAGCGAGGCATCCACCAGTTCTGATCATCCGGAAATGGATAGGGAAGGTGGACATACTGGATGGAACCCTTGTCGAAATTGAAAAAATCCTCGGATGGAGGGGTCTCGTTTCCGCCCAGAACCAGAATGATGAACCGATTGCCACAAACCGGCTTCAATCCCTTTAACAGTTGGCCAAGCAAATCGGCGGTTTCACCATTCCACGCGCCGAACGCTCCATTCACCCGTCTGATATGGTGAAGAATGAATATAATCGGCTTACCGTTCCCGATCACCCTATAGAATAGATCAATTCTTTTCGCATAGAGGTCGCGAAGACCCTGAAAATTATTTTCGGCCAGATGCCGCCCGCGATCATGAGACCACTGAATATCATTTTTAACATCAACGCAAAAATCAGCCTCTTGCACATACTCTAGATTTTCAGGATTCATATAATCTGAAAAATGAGAGGAAATCTGCTCGACGATAGTTTCCAGCGTGTGCGTCGACAAATCAAAGGGCATCGTCTTTTCGCCCAGAATAGCAGGCCTCTTATATCCCCACCGCGTAGGCAATGTTCGGGAAATGCAATTATCGCCGATAGAGATAACATTAATCTTGTCTGAGAGAAGATTCGCATAATTGTACAGGCGACGAGTCATGACCTCTACGAAAAACTCATGATGAAACTGCACCTCCCCGGCCCAAATGGCGATGCTAAGCTGACTTAGCGCGCTAAGAAAATTCCGGGTCCCCGGGACAAAGCACTGCGTCATGAAGAAGCTTGTTACAGACTCGTCAAACGATTTTACCTCAAAATTTTTCTCGATCTTATCATCAATATCTTCAGGAAAACTTTCCTGACATTGCCCGAAGAAACCCGAAAGGCGATCTATATCCGCCAAGTCGATACCAATTTCTCCCCGCCCAAAAGGCGTCCCTTGATCATAATCCATTTCCACTGCCCAGCCTCAATAGATAGGATACCCCTAGCTATTAGCTCCTTCGCCCAGATTTTCCAATACGCTGATTGCGGATTTTTCAGTAAAAAATTTCTTAA
Source organism: Telmatospirillum siberiense (assembly GCF_002845745.1). Taxonomy (GTDB): domain Bacteria; phylum Pseudomonadota; class Alphaproteobacteria; order Rhodospirillales; family Magnetospirillaceae; genus Telmatospirillum; species Telmatospirillum siberiense. Next base: position 68,027 of record NZ_PIUM01000026.1, read on the forward strand.
TTTATATTCTCTATGTTGAAAAATTACGGTTTCAGATCGCGGCAACGGCACCAAGCACATCAGATCGATTCCTTTGGTCATCATCTCTGGGATCTCCGCCCAATTTGGAGCATGGAAGAATCGCCCCCCTTGCTCAGTTGTGCCAATCGTCTGCGCCACTTAATGTCATCCTCCGCGCCGGCTCGTCGCTAAAGCAACCGTCGTTTACGATTGCCCTGACGCCTCGGGCGAAGCAGCTTGACTCCTTTGGCACGAAGGGCCATCTACCGCCCGGTACCTCCGCTCATGCCTTCATCCCGCCGTCCAGGCCCCTCTTTGGGAACGCCATGATCGACATCGCCCATCTCACCCATGTTTATCCGGGCACCCGGAAGACGCCACCGCGCACGGCCATCGACGATCTCTCGCTTACCATCGGAGACGGCGAGTTCTGTATTCTCTCGGGTCCCAACGGCAGTGGAAAGTCGACGCTGTTCCGCATCCTCTGCGGCATGTCGCTGCCCTCGTCGGGGCGCATATCGATGGGTGGCTTCGATCTGCTGAAGTATCCCTCCAAGGCCCGCGCCCAAATGGGCGTGGTGTTCCAAAGCCCGGCCATCGACAAGCATCTTTCCGTCGCTGAAAACCTTCGCCTGCATGCGGTGCTCTACGGCCTGAGAGGCGGCGAATACGATCACCGGCTGACCGAAGCGCTTGCCTGGACCGACCTCAAGGATCGTCTCGCCGACAAGGTCGACACCCTTTCGGGAGGCCTGGCCCGGCAAGTGGAATTGGCCAAGTGCCTGCTGACCCGCCCCTCCATCCTGTTGCTCGACGAGCCGACCACCGGTCTCGACCCCAGCAGCCGCCGCAATTTCATCATGGCCTTGCATAAGATCCAGCGGGAACGCCGGATGACCGTGCTGATGACCAGCCATATCTTCTCGGAGGCGGAAGACGCGGACCGGGTGGCCATCATGAAAGGAGGCCGCCTTTTGGGATTGGACAGCCCACAGGACCTGCGGGCCAAGCTGGGCCGCGAGATGGTGGTCATCCAGTCGCGCCACGCCGAAAGCCTGGAAGCCCGGATCCGCTCGGAGTTGGGCCTGAAGACCCGCCGCTACGGCGACGAGGTCCGGCTTGAGGAAACCAGCAACGGGGACAGCCTGCCGGTCCTGGAAAAGCTGCTGGCCCGCTATCGCGCCGATATCGACAGCATCGCCATCAAGCAGCCGACGCTGGAGGATGTCTTCATCCATCTGACCGGTCAGACCGCCGAACAGATCGAACGCGAGCAGATGGAAGGGGCCCATCCATGATCCGTGTCGCCCTTGCCCTCGCCCACCGCGAGTTCATTCGCTTCATCCGCCAGCCGCAGCGGGTGGTGGGCACCGTCGCCCAGCCCATCCTGTTCTGGTTGTTCCTCGGCTCGGGTTTCAGTTCGTCCTTCCGGGCGCCGGGCATGGAACACATCAGTTATCTCGAATATTTCTATCCAGGCGTCATGCTGATGATGATGCTGTTCGCCAGCATCTTCTCCTCGATCACCATCATCGAGGACCGCGACGCCGGCTTCCTGCAAAGCGTCCTGGTCGCGCCGGTCTCCCGCCTGTCCATCGTCCTGGGCAAGGTGCTGGGCGGCACCGCCATCGCCATGGTGCAGACCTTGATCTTCACCATCGCGGCGCCGTTTCTGGGGCTGTCCCTCGGATTGGGCTCGCTGGCGCTGCTGATCGGCGCCTATGTGCTGACCAGCATGGGATTTGCCGCCATGGGCTTCCTCTTCGCCTGGCCGATGCGCTCCTCGTCAGGCTTCCACGCCATCATGATGGTATTCCTGATGCCGCTCTGGATGCTGTCCGGCGCCCTGTTTCCCATCGAGAAGGTACCGGGTTGGCTGCATATCCTGATGACCATCAATCCGGTGGCCCACGCCCTGGTTCTGATGCGCATGCCGTTTTACATGACGGCAGAACAGGCCCTGTCCGACCAGCGCTATCTGACCGCGCTGGCGGTGACGGTGCTTTGGACGGCGGTCTGCCTGCTGGGATCGATGCGACGGGTGGAGAAACGCGACCGGGGTCTCGTCCAGACGTCCCTCACCCCACATTGACGTCGACCAGGACCGCGACGAACAGGCCGACCAGATAGATCATCGACCCCAGGAAATTCTTGCGCGCCCAGACGCGGTCCGGACAGCGCAACAATTGCCAGTTGTTCCACAGGAACCAGCCGCCGAAACCGGCGGCCCCCGCTCCGTAGAACCAGCCCAGCGTCCCGAAGGCCAACGGCAGCAGGGACGCCCCCACCAACAGAACGCTGTTGATCAGGATCGCCCGGGCGGTCGCCTTCACCCCATGCACCACCGGCAGCATGGGGATGTTGGCCTTGGCGTAATCGTCCTTCAGAAGAATGGCCAGACTCCAGAAATGGCTGGGCGTCCACAAGAACAAAGTGATCGATAGAAGACAGGGCAGCAGCCAGCGGCCGGGATCGACGGCGGCTCCGCCGGCCAACACGGCAAAACTTCCCGCAGCCCCGCCGATGACGATGTTGAGCCAGGTCCGGCGTTTCAGCCAGACGGTATAGACGATGCCGTAGAAGAAGGCGCCGAGGAACAGGTGAAGCGCCACCACCATGTTGAAGAAGAAAAGCGCCGTGCCGCAACCAGCGACCAGCAGAAAGCCGGCCAACCAAAGCACGTGCCGGGGATGTTCGGTCTGGCGGCTGGCCAGGGGACGCCGGCAGGTCCGGCTCATCAGACGATCGATGTCCCGGTCATAGAAATGGTTGAAGACCGAGGAACTCGCCGATCCCAGCAGCATGGCGCAGGCGAGAATGGCCAGGCGCGACGGATCGACCCGGTCGGCGACGGCGACATAGCCCATGACAGCCATCAGAGCCACCATCAGGCCGATGCGCAATTTCATGAGTTCGACATAGGAGCGAATCGTCATCTTGCAGTTTCTCCCCCGCCCTCGTTGATTTCCCGGAGAGGCGGCGCCCCGCCGAGGCGACGCAAAGCCTGCCAGACGAACAGAATGCCGCCCAACACGGCCAACGCCCCGCCGGTTCCGGTCAAAGCCATCCCGGTCACCTTGACCAGGCTATCCAACCCTTGCGCGGCACCGGCCACCTTGCGACCGACCCCGGCAGAACCGGCAACGAACATGCCCAGGCAAAACAACGCCTGGCCGCAACCGTAGAACCAAAACGGCAAAAGCGTGCGGACGGCCTGGTCGGCAGGCTTCAGCAACGCCGGCAGCAAAGTGGCGAAAAGCAGCCCCATGAAGGCGAGGTTCACACCACCGATCGCCGCATGGTAATGGGCCGGCGTCCGGGTATCGCCCCCGTCGGCGAAACCTCCCAGGACGCCGCCCAGGGCGAACAGCAGAAGCGACAGGACCAGGCCCAGAAAGGCCGGCGAACGCCAATTGCGCGGGCCTCTCGCCACCGCCCGCAGCACCGCCGCCCCGGTGACCAGCGGAGGCAGGGGCAGACCAATCCAATAGAGGCGGGTAAAGGCCTGGCGCAAGGCATCGTCGCCGGCGAAAGGGATGGCGTAGAACACCGGGCCCGGCAATCCGGCGAAAACCAGCAGGGCACAGAGGATTTGCCAGGCTCTCGGCGACAGGGGAGCCTGTCCGAACGTCTGCTCCCCCAACACCTGCCAGGCCGTCAGCAGCAGGGCGGTGTTGACGAATTGCAGCAGATGGCCGCCCCCCCAGAATACCTGCTCGTCATAGGCCATGGGCGCGACGCCCGCCGGCGCCGCGAGGTAAGCCAGACCGAAACAAATCAGGGCGAGCAGATAAAGGACACCGGCGGATCCCACGCCAACCACCAGGGAGCCCCCCCAGGCAGGCGGGCGCAGTAGCAGATGCAGTACAGGCGCGACCACCCCGGCCGCCAGAACCAGCAGACCGGCGTAGAACAGGGGATGGACGAGGACCGGCACATAGTTGTTGAGCGAGGGCTCGCCCTGGTTGGCCAAGGTGGGAACCAGCAGCAGCGCCGCACCGGCCACCGCCAGGACCAGCCCGCCGGCACCGCTGTAGCGCCCGGGCCGGGCCGCCGTGGCCAAACCTCCCAACATCGCCAGATACCAGACGACGAAGGAGAAGACCACATGGGCGACCAGGGCCTTGCGGAAGAAACTCTCCCACGGCCAGGGCAGCCAATCCTGGACATAAGGCGTCCGCGACATGGCGAGCAGCAGCGCCAGGGCACCGGCTACCGCCAGGGACCCCACCGCCAGCAGCAGCCAGCCCGTCACGATGCGCCGCGCCGTGGTGTCCAGGCCGACGGGGGAAAAGCCGGGGGGCAGGTCAATGGTGTCCTTCATACGCCGACCGGCCGATAGACGTGATAGAGCAGGATATAGACCAGGATGCCGGTGGCGGACACATAGATCCACACGGGGAACGTCCAACGCGCCAGGCCGCGGTGCAAGGCGAAATCTCCGCGCCGTGCCCGCAGGAAGGTGAGCGCCGCCATCGGCGTCACCAGAATGGCCAGGCCAACGTGCGAGATCAGCATGGTGAAATAGAGCGGCCGGACGAGTCCCTGCCCGGGAAAGATGAAAACCGGCGCCGTGAAATGATGCAGGAGATAGGCGGCCAGAAACAAGACCGATGTGATAACGGCGGCAGTCATCACCAATCGATGCGCCCGTTGATGCCGTGTCTTGATCAGGCTGAAGCCGATCAGAAGCAGGACGCCGGCCAAAGCATTCAACCCCGCCGTCACATGCGGCAAGACGGCGAGCATCACGTCAGAACCCCCTGGTCCAGCGCCATGTGATGCCCGCATACAGCATCAAGCTGAGCAATCCCAGACCGAAACCGAGCAGACGGTTGCGCCGTGACGAAAGACGAAGGGGGGCTTGGCGAACGGACATGCACGGACTCCCGGGGTCGGATGCTTGCGTTTCCCGCCCTTTACGTGGGGAGCCGTCGAGGCCGGGAAAAGGGCGCGTGCCACGGGAAAAAGAAAACTTCTCTTCGGGGCTAAAAATCTTCGGTTGAGGGCACCACTCTCAATGGTGGTGGGTCTTTTGTTGGCGGACGATCCCGAAAATTTACCGGCCAGCAGGGCAAATGCCGGAGAGCCGGACCGGAAGGGCGGAGATGGCGATGATGGCGACGAGCACCTGGGGATTGCAGATCCGCACCTTGCCGGTGCGGCGGATTTCGGTCGAAGCTCCCAACCTCTGGCTGATCGCCGCCTGGCGGGATTTCCGCCGGGCGCCGATGATTTCCCTGGGTTATGGCGCGCTTTTCGTCCTGGCAGGCTATGTGATCGTTTTCGGCCTGTACAACAGCGGGCTGGCAAGCCTGGTTCCCGCGGTGATAGGAGGCTTCTTCCTGGTGGCCCCCGTCCTGGCGGTCGGACTTTACGACGTCAGCCGCCGTTTCGAATTGGGGGAAAAGGTATCTTTTTCCCAGTGCATGTTGGCAATTCGGCGCAATCCGGGCGGATTGTCGAGCATCGGTCTGATTCTGACGCTGAGCCTGGCCGCCTGGCTACAAATCGCGCTGCTGATCTTCATGTTGTTCTTTCACGAGGATACCCCAAGCCTCGATCATTTCTTCTATGACGTCCTGACGGCCCCCGACGCGGCGGCCTTTCTGGTCGTCGGCACGGCGGTCGGCTATGTGATCGCCTCGATCGTCTTCGCCATATCGGCCATTTCAATCCCCTTGCTTCTGGATCGCGACGTTCCGGTCCTGGTCGCCGTCGCGACCAGTATCGCGGCCGTCCGGGAGAATTGGCTGGTGATGCTGGGATGGGCGGCGACCATCGTTCTTCTGGTCGGCGCGGGACTGGCCTGTTTCTTCGTCGGGCTGGCCTTCACCCTGCCCCTGGTCGCCTATGCGACCTGGCACGCCTACCGCTCCCTTCTCGGCTAAGGGCTTGGGGCGAAATTATCGCTCCAAGCCCTGAAGCCCGAGCGGCGCATGAGCCGGCCGAAGCCGGAGGCGGAGGCATCATATAAACCCTTAGGCTCTGGAGCGATTGTTTCGGCCCAGAGCCTAAGGGCCTGTCCGGAGAGAAGGCTCAAAACGCTCCGCCCGTCTCGACCTTCCGGATGCGATAGCGAAACACGCCGTCGTCGTCCTCGGACCAATCCTCCAGACGGTGGCCCGTCTGTTCGCAGAAGATCTGGAAATCCCGGACCGAACTGGGATCCGTCGCCATCACCGTCAGCACGCCGCCATGCGGCACCGTCTTCAGCGTCTTTTTCGCGCGCAGAACCGGCAAGGGACAGGACAGCCCCCGTACGTCCAAAAGGGTATCGCTCATCGTCACTTCCGTTCATGTGGCTCGGAAAAAAGCCTCAGTCTGAACTGAAGCACATACCGGGGCCGTCGTCAGTCGGTTAAAAAGCTCCCTTGCGCATATTTTATGATCGATCCGCACACCCGGGCAAACACCACGGATTGCCCACGCTTTACGCCGGCAGGACAAGCAGGCATTCTGTTCCATTGACAATCAGGGGAATGTCGCTTCATGCCACGTCGTTCCGCTTTTGCCGCGGCCGTCTTCGCCATGCTTTTGCCGTTGATGGCCTGTCCCGCCGCGCGAGCCGCGGGCAACGCCGCGCCCACCGCCGCTCACAGCCGGCATGCCACCCCGCCCGCCCATCATCTCGCCCATCATAAAAAAAAGCATGGGCATCAGATGAAACGCTCGCACCACAACAAAAACGGTCATGCGAAAAAAGGCCTGCAGCATCGCAGGCGCATCCATAAGAGAATCGCCCCGCCCCTCCAGTGAACGACCTACCGGTCTTGCCCCGGATCCGTCCCGCCCCTCTTGCGGATCGCCATCTCCACGTCCATCATAGACCGATCCATCGCTGATTCTCCGCGACGGGTCCCCCCCCCCCTGGAGAATTGGACCCGGATGGAGGGCCGACATCCCCGTCGCCTCATCCGGCGTCCGCCGTTGCAACCTCTCTGTTGGAAAGATGCGTGATGAGTGAACAAGTGAAGATGGTCGATGTCGATACGGTACTGGACTGGATCAAAGCCGATGAGGCGGTGATCGTCGATGTCCGGGAACGCCACGAATATGAGGCGGAACATATCGCCGGCGCCCATCTTCTGCCGCTTTCGGAATTCGACCCCGCCCGCCTGCCGAGCGTCCCGGCGGGCAAGCGGCTGTTGCTCCATTGCCGGTCGGCCAACCGTTGCGGCGTGGCTGCCGCCCATCTGCTTGAAAGCGGCTACAAGGGCGAGATCAATCGTCTGGCGGGCGGCATGTTGGCCTGGGTCGCCGCCGGAGCCCCGGTGGTCGACGGCCGGGATTGACGTGCCGAGGTGAGCATTTATCTGCCCATCGCCGGTCTTTCCCTGAATATCCTTCTCCTTCTGCTGCTGGGCGGGGGAGTTGGATTTTTGTCGGGATTGTTCGGCGTGGGCGGAGGCTTTCTGCTCACCCCCCTGCTGATTTTTCTTGGCGTTCCCTCGCCGGTCGCCGTAGCGACGGGTGCCAACCAGGTGGTCGGCGCCTCGGTTTCGGGGGTCATCGCGCATTGGCGGCGCAAGAACGTCGACATCAAGATGGGGCTGGTTCTCGTCGCCGGCGGCCTGATCGGCGCCGCCATCGGCGTCTGGCTGTTCGCCCGGCTGCGGGTTTTGGGCCAAGTCGAACTGGTCATCAATCTTTGCTACGTCCTGTTCCTGGGTTTCGTCGGCTGCAGCATGCTCATCGAAAGCATTCGCGCCGTCCTGCTGTCCCAAACCATCCATCGGGCCCACAAGCGCCATCGCCATGTCTGGGCCAATCTCCCGTTCAAGATGCGCTTCGCCCGCTCCGGCCTATACATCAGCGCCCTGCTGCCGCTGGGCGTGGGCGCCATCGGGGGCATCCTGGCGGCGATCATGGGGGTGGGCGGTGGCTTCATCATGGTCCCCCTGATGATCTATCTGCTTGAGATGCCGACGTCCGTAGTCATCGGCACCTCCCTGTTCCAGATCATCTTCGTGACCGCCAACGTCACCTTCCTCCAGGCCATCCACACCCAGACGGTGGACGTCATCTTGATGCTGACACTGCTGATCGGCGGCGTCGTGGGGGCGCAACTGGGCGCCCGCTTCGGGGCCCGGATGCGGGCCGAACATCTTCGCATCCTGCTGGCCCTGCTCGTCCTTGCCGTCTGCGGGCGCCTGCTGGTCGAATTGACCGGCGAGCCCACCGATCTCTATACCCTGACCGGTGTTCCGCGGCTTTGACGGAACTTTCCCGCCGGCATCTCGCATGAAACCTGCACGCCGGCCCGGGCGGCGCGCCTCGCCCGCCGAAACCAAAGGCATCGCATAGACTCCGCCGGCATATGTCGCTATATACTTTTTGGAGATTAGTTTCTTAGAGTTTCAACCTCCTCTCGACGTTTGTATGACGCGGCAGTGGGCATAAAAGTGGAATCCTTGATCCCTAGGCGCCTCTCGCCCGCCTTAAGCGGAGCGAGAGGCGTCATATGGAAACTTAGGGTTTATTTCGCGACAAGCCCTAAGTAAGACGGGGAATGATGGATGCGGGGAGGATGGGGCCCTTGCGACAATACGGCGAAGAGTTGGATATCCTGCTCGTCGAGGACAATCCGGGCGATGCCCGCCTTGCCACCGAGGCGTGGAAGGAGGGGGGCGTACCGGGCCGCCTGCATATCGTCGCCGACGGTGATGAGGCAATCCGTTATCTGCGCCGCCCGGAAGCCGGCAGGCCAGACCTTCTGCTGCTCGACTTGAACCTTCCGTGCAAGGATGGGCGCGAGGTTCTCGCCGAAATCAAGGGTGATCCGGAATTGAGGCGTATTCCGGTGGTGGTCCTGACCACCTCGCAAGCCGATCCCGACGTTATCCGCAGCTACGACCTTCACGCCAATTGTTTCGTCGCCAAACCGGTCGACCTCGACAGCTTCATCGCCGTCATCAAGTCGATCGCCGAATTTTGGGGACGGGTTGTTCTGCTACCGCCGCGCTGACCAAAAAAGGGGGATTCAAGGCCATGGGCAGCCGGGCAAAGCCCCTCATCGAAGTTCTACTCGTCGAAGACATCGCGGCCGACGCCCGTCTGGTCGAACTGCTCATCGATGAGATCGCCCCGGGACAATTTCATTTCACCTGGGTGACATCGCTGCAGAAGGCTCTGGCCGCGGTGGTGGAACAGGAGTTCCATGCCGCGCTTCTCGACCTCACCCTGCCCGATTCGCGCGGGCTGGAAACCCTGGCCAGATTGCGAGCCCGGGCGCCGCAGGTACCGATCGTCGTCCTGACCGGCAATGACGACGAACATCTGGCCATCAAAGCGCTCCAGCAGGGAGCCGGGGACTATCTGATCAAAAGCAGGGACAACGCCGAACTGATTCGGCGGGCGATCCGCTATGCCATCGAACGGGCCAGGGCCGACGCGTCCCTGAGGAGTAGCGAAGGGCAATTTCGTGCCATTTTCGAAAATGCCAGCCTGGGCATCGGCCTGATCGACCGCCAGGGTCGCCTGTTCTCGGCCAATCCGGCCCTGCGTGGCATGCTGACCGAAGACCCCTGTCAGAACCGGGACGGCACGCTCTACGCCTATATCCACCCCGACGATCGGGCCCACTTCGTTCCGCAGGCCGAATCCCTGCTGAACGGCGAGAGAGAAAATCTGTCGGCGGAAATCCGCTTCACGCCCAAAGCCGGCTCCTTCGCCTGGGGCCACGCCAATGTCTCGCTCATCAGAAGCATCGATGGACAGCCGCAGTTCGCCGTCGGCATGGTCGAAGACGTCACCGTCCGCAAGACGATGGAGAAACGGCTCAATCATCAGGCCAGTCACGACGCCCTGACCGGTTTGCCCAATCGGGTCCTGCTCGAGGAGCGTCTTGCCCGCGCCCTGATCCGGGCGGAGCGCAACCGCCTGGTTTTTGCCCTGCTATTCCTTGACCTCGATCAATTCAAGCAAATCAACGACACCCTTGGCCACGTGACCGGCGACACGCTGTTGCGCGATGTCGCCACCCGGCTGACCGGAACCGTCCGCCGTCAGGATACCGTTGCCCGCCTGGGTGGCGACGAATTCGTGCTAATCATCGAAGACATCAGTGACTTCCGCGACGCCGCCACCGTCGCCCAGAAGGTTCTCGGCCGCTTCAACGAACCGTTCCTGTTGAGTGGCCAGCAAACGCGGGTCAGCACCAGCATCGGCATCGGGCTCTACCCGAGTGACGGCGAAGATGCCGAAACGCTGCTGCGCCAAGCCGACGAAGCCATGTATTGCGCGAAAAAACAGGGGCGCGATTCCTTTCGTTTCGCCGCCACCGACCTCTCGGAGAAGGTCTTCGAACGCGATGCCTTGCGCAAGGCGCTCTATCGGACGGTCGACGAGGGAGGGCTGGAAATCCACTATCAGCCGATCATCGCCCTCGAAAGCGGCGCCATTCAGGCCGTCGAGGCGTTGCTGCGCTGGCGCCATCCGGAAATCGGGCTGATGACCCCCGGCCAGTTCCTGCCCTTGGCCGTCGACAGCGGCTTGATGCCGGTGATCGGCAAATGGGTCCTGGAATCGGCGCTGCGTCAGCTCGCCCTGTGGCGCAGCGACGGTCACCCCAGCCTGCGACTTTGCCTCAATGTCGGGAAAAGCGAATTGCACGCTGGAAACTTCGCCCTTCAACTTCATGATTGCCTGGCGACCAACAATGTACCGGCCCACGCCATCGATATCGAACTTCCCGTCGCCCTGGCCATGGACGCCACCTCCGCCACGCGTCACGCGCTCGGCCAGTTGCATGAAATGACCTGCAGGATCGCCATCGACGACTTCGGGGCGGGACGAACGGATTTCCACACATTACGGCAGGTGCAGATCGACATCCTGAAGATCTCGCCCGACTACATCCGCGGGCTGCCCACCGACAATGACGAGGCGAAACTGATCAATGCTGCCATCGTGGCGGCGCATTCCATGTCGATCTCGGTGGTCGCCAAGGCCGTGGAAACGAGCGAGCAATACGTCTATCTGCGCCGGCATCATTGCGACGCGGCGCAAGGATATCTTTTCAGCCGGCCTCTTCCTCCCGGTGAATTTCCGCCCGCCATCGACCATGCCCCCATGAACGGATGACGAAGGCCTACTCGGACATGTCATTTAAAATGACATGTTCGAGTAGGTTTCTTGTGATGCCTTCGGCTTCGGGCAAGCTCAAGCGCCGCTCGGGCTTCGTGGCACCTTTCATTGAAGATGAAACGCGCCACTAGCTTTTCAAAGTGCGCGCCCCTTGGCGTCGATCGGTTTTCCCGCTTTTTGATCCCGGCAAGATGCGTCATTCCCGGCTAAAACCCTTCATCTCGCTGGGTTGCACGGCATGCGCAAAAAGTCTAGGCTGCGCAAAGTCCGGGCCGATTTAAGCTTCGGCGCCGGCTCTGGAAAATTCGGCGAAACGTCCCCGCTCCGCTGGCGGTATCGTGCGTCGCCGGGGGCTTTACGGCCCTCACTTATCAGGAAACGCCATGCGCCCCGATCTCGCGGCAAAATACGATCTGCGGGTTCCCCGCTATACCTCCTACCCCACCGCGCCGCATTTCACGCCCGCGGTCGGAGCCGACCGCTATGGACAATGGCTGTCCGAATTGCCCCCGGACGCGCCGCTGTCGCTCTATGTGCATGTCGCCTATTGCGCCGAGATGTGCTGGTTCTGCGGCTGTCATACCAAGATCACGCGGCAATACGCTCCGGTCGCCGACTATATGGACTGCGTCTGGCGCGAGATCGATATGGTGGCGGCGCGGCTTCCTGGACGGATGACAGCCCGGCACATGCATTTCGGTGGCGGCAGCCCGACCATTCTGACGCCGGAGGATTTCGTCGCCACCGTCGAACGGCTGCGGAACAAATTCCTGCTGGCCGAGGACGCGGAAATCGCCGTCGAACTCGACCCCCGCACCGCCGACGAGGCCTATGTCAGGGCGATGGCCGGTTGCGGGGTCACCCGCGCCAGCATCGGCGTGCAGGATTTCAATCCCCAAGTCCAAGAGGCCATCAATCGCATCCAGCCCTATGACGTCACCGCCCGGGTAATCTCCTGGCTGCGTCAATACGGCGTCTCGCAAATCAACATGGACCTGGTCTATGGCCTGCCGCACCAGACCGTGGACAGTCTGCACGAGACCATCGATCTGGCCGTCGATTTCCAGCCGCGGCGAATCGCCTTGTTCGGCTATGCCCATGTTCCGTGGATGAAGAAACATCAGCGGCTGATTCCCGAAGCGGCGCTGCCGGATATCGCCGAACGCTGGCGCCAATATGACATGGCCACCCATCATCTGGTTCAACGTGGTTATGTGCAGATCGGACTGGACCACTTCGCCCGCGAAGACGACGAGATGGCGATCGCCCTCAAGGAAAGGCGCCTGCATCGTAATTTCCAGGGTTATACGACCGACGCAGCCCCCTATCTGATCGGCTTCGGCGCGTCGGGCATCGGCTCCCTGCCCCAAGGCTACGTCGCCAACGAGGGGGGAATCCACGCCTACAAGGATACGATCCGGGCCGGTCGGCTGGCTACGGCGCGCGGGGTCGGGGTCAGTTCCGACGACCTTCTGCGGCGGGCGCTGATCGAACGGCTGATGTGCGACCTGGCGCTCGACGTCGAGGCGGTTTGCGCGCGCTTTAACGCCGATCCCGCGCAGTTCGACGACGATCTCGCCCAGTTAACGGGGCTGGAGGCCGATGGCCTGCTGGTGCGCCAGGGCCGGCGGCTCACCATCACCGACGAGGGCCGCCCGCTGGTACGCGCGGCCTGCGCGGCCTTCGACCGTTACCTGAAAGCCGGTGAAGCCCGCCATTCGAAAGCGGTCTGAATGGAACGGGTGAGCGTCGTCCAGGGCGACATCACCACCCTTTCCGTCGACGCCATCGTCAACGCCGCCAACCCGTCCCTTCTGGGTGGCGGCGGTGTCGACGGCGCCATCCACCGCGCGGCCGGCCCCGGCCTTCTCGATGAGTGCCGCGGGCTCGGCGGCTGCCGGACTGGAGAGGCGAAAATCACCGGGGGCTTTCGCCTTCCCGCCCGCCATGTCATCCATACGGTAGGTCCCATATGGCGAGGGGGCACAGCCGGCGAGGATGCGCTGCTGGCCGATTGCTACCGGAATTCCATGAAGATCGCCCTCGCCCACGCGCTGACCAGCATCGCTTTTCCCGCCATCTCGACGGGCGTCTACGGCTTTCCTCCCGAACGCGCGGCTCTCGTCGCCGTGCGTAGCGTCCAGGACGTTCTGGCCGACGCCCCCACCCTTTGCGCGATCATCTTCTGCTGTTTCAGCGACGCCTCCGCCACTCTGCACAAGAACGCCCTGCGGGACATCGGAACCACCTTCACGGGAGAACGATAGTGTCCAAACAAAACTCTGCGACAAGGTCCGTGCCGGCCGGATTGACGCTGCTTTCCATCCGCAACGAAGACGGCAGCGAGACCCTGGGCATCAAGACCGCGACGGGGATCATCGACGTCCGCCAGGCAGCGGCGCTGACCGGCGTCGATGCGCCTTTGACCCTCGATCGTCTGCTCCAGGATGGGCGCGGCCCCGACCTTGGCCGGCTGATCGCCGCCTTCGACGCCTCCGACAGGGCCAAAGCCGCGCTGCGGCCGGAGGCAGGGCTCCACTATGGCCGGCTGTTCCGCAATCCCGGCAAGATCCTCTGCGTCGGCCTCAATTATCGCCGCCACGCCGAGGAGGTCGGCATGGCCATTCCGAAAACGCCGATCCTCTTCAGCAAGTTCAACAACGCCCTGGCTCCGCATAACGCCGCCGTGGAATTGCCGCCCCGGGATCTGTCCTACAAGATCGATTATGAGGTGGAGTTGGTCGTTGTGATCGGACGCGCCGCCCGCAACGTCTCCGAGGCCGACGCCCTCGACCATGTCGCCGGCTATTGCACGGGAAACGATCTTTCCGCCCGCGATCTTCAGTTGGAACGCGGCAGCCAATGGCTGCTCGGCAAGACCCTGGACGGCTTCGCGCCGATCGGGCCTTACTTCGTCTCGGCCGACCAGATCGAGAACCCCAACAATCTTAGGCTGGAAACCAGACTGAACGGGGAACTGCGGCAGTCTTCGAACACCAACGACTTCATTTTCAATTGTCAGCAGGTGATTTCCTACATCTCGCGGCATTGGACGCTGGAAGCCGGCGACATCATCTTCACCGGCACGCCGCAAGGCGTGATCCAAGGATTGCCGGCGGACCGCCAGGCTTGGCTGAAAGCCGGCGACAAAGTTGTCTGCAGCGTCGAGAAATTGGGAGAACTGGCCGTCACGATGGCCTGATAACTCAGATGACGCCTGAGCCTCCGGCTTCGGCGGGCGCCCGCGCCGCGCGGGCTTCTTTTTTCATGCGCAGGATGGTCGAGACATTCACCACCGCGATGGTGGCCTCGAGCAAAGTGCCGCCGATCGATCCGCTGATGACGTTGTTGACCAGCCACAGGAGGGTGCTGCTCAACAGGAAAAGACGCATCGACACGCCATGCAGAAAAAACACGGCGACGGTGGCGATGCAGGACGCGATGATCGGAAACCAGCCGAAGATATCGGTGGCCAGATGCGCCCCCAGGGCGATGCCGATGGCCAGCATCAGCAAGGCGACCTTGGGCGAACGCGTCCGCAACGCCAGAAGCGAACGCAGCCCGGAAACGAGCGAACTGGCCGACGCCGGAAGATTGCCCAACAGCACGAAATGCACGGCATAGACCAGGCATTCCGAGGCGTTCAGAAATTTGAGACGCCGGTCGCTTTTTTGCAGAAACGCCAAAATCCCAACAACGAATGCGGCATAGCCCACGCATTGTGCCGGAGAAAAGAAATTCATCCTTGAATACCCTAACCTATAATCCGAGGTGCATATTTTGGCGGTGCAATAAAAATTTGAAGGCATCCTTTCCGCAAATTCGCCTTCAAAGCAAGCCCCTCGCCCGAATCTCCCGGGCCACGTCGTCCGAGGCGTTGAGCGGCGGATGGGTCCATGGCGTCGGATCCCCCCCCAGCGGACGCGCATAACCTTCGGCAAAAAGCGATGCGTGCAGCCTGGCATGCTTGCCGCTTACCAAACCGGGCGGGGAAAATATGTAGACCGGCCCCCCATTGGCGCAAGCTTCGGAACACATGGTCATGGAATCGCCGGTCACCACGACGCGGTCGGCCAAAGCCAGAAAACCGAGATAGGGATTTTCCTCCCCCTCCCGCCAGCGAAAGAAGTAGCGGGGCTCGGGCAAATCGGCAAGCAGGACGTCGACGACCTCAGGAGGAGTCCGCCGGCTGGTGGTCACCAGAATCGAGCCGCCCATTCCTTCATGCAAGGCCCTGACACCGGCGGCCAACTGGCGTCCGCGGTCGGCCCCGAAAGGCTTTCCCTTGGTCGCGCCGCCGACCACCACGGTGAGATAGGGTCCAGGCAGGCAAGCGAGACGCTCTCTCCATTTCGCTTTTTCGGCAGCCAGCACGGCGGGAACCACGCGATGGCACGACCCCAGGATTCGAAAGATATTCGGCCGGTCCAGGGCGTCGTCATGGCGGGGAACGACGATGAGATCGCATTCCGAGCGCCCCGGCCATCCGGGATCCATGAGCTGCACCAGGCGGCAGCTCGAGCGGTGCTTGATCCATCGCCCGATGGGAGCGGTGCGCCGCCCCGCACCGAGGACGAGATCCGGCCACGGCGGAGCCAACGCCTCCCGGCTGGCGGGAGCGACCCCCATAAGACCGGCACCCTTGAAAAGATTATGCCATCCCCCACGGCGATCATAGGCGATCGTCCGCACGACGAAAGGCTCCGCGAGAGCTTCGGCCACGCCAAGGGCTTGGGCGACATTCCCCGCTCGGTCATCAGCCAACACCCAAACCCTGTCCTTCGCCATTCCCATGCTTCCGCTACCGAAAGACCTCGCTTACGTCCTTGACGGTTGCGCTGTCAATGCCGGGACGACGCATGCCCCCCTTGCGAGAGGGCTTTGATCAAACGATATAGGAGATCCGTGTGGATTTGCCGGAACTGTCCTTATCCCCGGATGCGAGGCCTGCGGCCTCGTTTCGCCGGTCGGGATGACTGCCTCCGCCGGTATGGCTTCCGCATTTTCGAATGATAGCCTTGCGACAGGTGAACAACGCGAACCAAAGCGCTATTATTCCATCACTGAGGCAATGGCTTTTCGTCAGGAAGGATGACATGGACGAAATCGACCTCGCCGCCGATGTCGCGGCTCTGTTCACCGAAGCCGCCGTTGAAAGCGCTCGGCACCGCGACTTGGGCCCTTTGTCGACGGGGATTTGCAAGTCCTGCAATGAAGCGATCGAACCTGAACGGTTGAAAGCGACACCCTATGCGAAACTTTGCGCCAGTTGCGCCGCCGAGGCCGAAGAGGAGGCATTGAGATCCAGGCGCCGCGGACCAGGCTGACGCCCGTCCGGCCTCGACCGGACCTTGAAAATATCACGGAACGCCCGGCGGGATCGACCCGCCGGGCTTGGAGTCCAGCCCGTTCGGATTGAATGACGCCCGCCAGTCCAAGCGTCGTTCGTGAAAGGCGACCGGCCTCCCCGCCCGTCACGCTTATGAAGGCTTGACGGGTATTTTCACGAAGATCAGGCTGAAATCACCGCTGGGCAATAGACGGGGGGCACTTCAATGACACTGGCCCACCAAGACGTTATCGCCATTCTCGGCCATTACGACGATATCCGTGTGGTCGAAATCATCGAGACGGGAGCCACCGGCCCCGAACTGGTGGAAGCCAAGCGATGGCTCGCCGGGGAACGGCGGACCTTGGGCGAGGACCAGCCCCTTCGCCCGGCCATCGTGAACGAACTCTATGAAATTCTCAGTGCCGAGGATCCCGAGTGGGACGAGGCCTGACCGGCCTCATCCCTGTCAGGCGCCGATAAAGCGGGGTGGACGTTTCTCCGAAAAAGCGGCCATGCCTTCGGCGAAGTCGCGCGTCTGAAGACAGTCGTGGGCCGCCGCGAGATCGGCGGCGGAAAAGGCCCCACCTTCCCCGACACGGCGGATGAAGGCCTTATGACGCCGGTTGACGAGGGGTGCGTTGGCGGTGATGCGCCGAAGCGTCGCCTGCACCTCCCCCTCCAGCGCCTCGTCTTCGACCACCCGATGCACCAGCCCCATCGACAGGGCCTCGTCGGCCGGAAAAACCCGCCCCTCCAACAGGATTTCCGACATCCGCGCCGGCCCGACCAGCCGTTGCAGGCCCGCCAATTCAGGCAATGTCATCACCACCGAAATCTTTCCCACGGGCACGCCGAAACGCGCGGACCGGGCGGCCAGCCGCAAATCGCATTGCGCCGCCAGTTCCAAGCCGGCTCCCACGCATGGTCCATAGATCTGCGCGACGACGGGATGTGGACAATCGGCAACGGCGGCCAGTCCACGCCGCAAAGTCGCATCGTAGTTTTCGGCCCGCACCGGGTCCGAACGAAGGGTGGCGAATTCCGAAATATCCGCCCCGGCGGCGAAGGCCTTGCACCCCATGCCCCGCAAAACGACGCAACGAAGATCCATGTCGGCGCTCACCGTCTCGAATGCGGTGGCCAGCTCCCGCCAGGCCGCCAGATTCAGGGCGTTCAACCGATCCTCTCGGTTGAACGATATCGTTGCGACAAATCCGCTACGGTGAAGCTCGATCAAATTGTTCATACCCCGCTCCGCCCTTCCTGTTGCACCCATGCCCCTTTTGGCCCTATATCCGCGCCAGAGATTTCTATAGCTGATGGCACCGGCGTGGGAAATCTACGCCAGCCATCGATCCCGTTCGCCCGGGCCAGTTGGAGTTGAACCCCATGCAATCCGTTTCCCGTACGCCAGAGCAAAGGCAGGCAGGTCTGACCACCGCCCGCATTCTGCTGGAAATCGGCGCCGTCAATTTTCGCCCCGAAGACCCTTATATTCTGACCTCTGGGTGGAAAAGCCCGGTCTATATCGATCTTCTCCGCGTCATTTCCTTCCCCCGCGCGCGGCGCAAGATCACCCGCCTGTCGGCCGAGGCGATCACCCGCGAAGTCGGCTTCGAATCGATCGAAGCCGTCGCGGGCGGCGAAACCGCCGGCATCCCCTATGCCGCCTGGATTTCCAACAAGCTGTCCCTGCCGATGCTTTATGTGCGCAAGCAGGCCAAGACATTCGGTCGTCACGAACAGATCGAAGGACGTCTGCGCAAGGGCGAGCGCGTTCTGCTCGTCGGAGATCTGGCTTCGGACGGCACCAGCAAGGTGAATTTCTGCCAAGCCCTGCGTCAGGCCGGGGCAGAGGTCAGCCACGCTTTCGTGGTGTTCTTTTATGGTGTGTTTCCAGGCGCCATGAAAGCCCTTGAGGAAGTCGGCGTCGAAATGATCTATCTGGCCAACTGGTGGGATATCCTGGATGTCGCGGAAGAGGACGGCTTCTTCGACAAACCGGCCATCGAAGAGGTCCGCAAGTTCCTCCACGACCCCATCGCATGGTCGGCCCATAACGGCGGCCGCTCCGCCTGAAACGGTTTTCAGTCGCCCTGAATGCCGTATTTCGCCACTCCCGGGCTTTGGCCCCCCGGGGGTGGCATATATTGGTCGCTCGCGGACGGATTTGACGCTCCGCCCTATTTTCCGCACAGACGGTAATCCATCCTCACTTCATCGGCGCCCTTGGTGGCGTTGCGCATGACGATCGCCCATCCCTTCTTCTGGACTTGTTCGAGCATGTCCTTGATACCCGAGCAATAAACCTCGGAAAGGGGATAATTGCGAAAATAGAAGACAATGCGGCCGTTCCACGCTTCCAACCGGTTGTCGGCATCATCGCTGAATTCGCGCTGGAACGCCGTTTTACGGGCGTTGGTCTGGGCGGCGAAACGAGCACCGAAGCGCTGATCAATATCGTCCCATAGGGACTGCGTATGCATGTTCCAAGGCTGGCCGTCGCAACCACGCGCCCCTTCCCGCAACCGCAATCCCAGACGCACGATCTGCTCGGCCTTTTCCTCGGCGGCGGAGAAACAGCCACGTGGCGCGCGCTGCGCCTGCGCGAAACCCGGAAGGAATGAAATCAACAGAACGAGGGACAGAATTCTCAGCATGGCCAAAGCCTACCGCCGTCCCGGCCTTTCGCCAAGATGCAAACCGGAGATCAAGAAACAGCCAACCGGCCCTAAAAGGGCCGGTTGGCACGGCGACACCCTCATTTGCTTAGTTCAGGGACGTCTCCTCATTCTCGGAAGAGCGCCGCCGGGATCAATGGGAAATCAAGCTTTCCTTGCTGGCCTCCTCGACCATCTCCAGCCATCGGCCAATGGCTATTCGAACCTCGTCCTCGGACGCGTGCCCGGAAAGCAACCCCTCACGAGTCAACAACTCTTTGACCCGATTGAACATCCAGAGGTGAGAACTCATTTCGACGTGGGTTTCCAGCGGTCTCATCGAAGCCTCCATCCCGACCAGGTTTCGTATTTTTGTGTCGCCTGCCTCTATTTTTCCCGTGTGAAAATCAGTATAGCACCATCCCCCTGACCCGTCACTTGGAGTGAGGTTAACAAGATAAATCTAAAAGGATTAAGAGAGACCATCCATTTACGCGAATCGGTGAGATCAATATTCTGGAAATGTTAAAATTTATAAGAAGTGCATCACAGCCAGTGATCTATGTTATTTCCGCATCCAACCACCAGCGCGAGACTTGACCACGCCCCGGTAGCAGAGCAGCCCCAAAATCAGGACAAAATATACCATGGGTTGAAGTGCATCAGCCTTGACCATCCAAATATAGTGAATAGCCGCCAAGGGACCGGCGACATAGACCAGGCGGTGCAACCGCTGCCAGCGGCGTCCCCCCAGACGCCGGATCATCGCGGAGGTCGAGGTGGCCGCCAGAGGCAGCAGCAAAGCGAACGCCAGCATGCCGGCCGTGATGAACTTATGTTTGACGATCTCGCGCCCAATCGCCGCCCAGTCGAAAAATTGATCGAGCACGACATAGGCCGCGAAATGCAAAGCGGCATAGGCGAAAGCCCAAAGTCCGATCATCCGCCGATAGGATGCGAGACCGGCCCACCCCGTCAGCCGCCGCGCCGGGGTCACCGCCAGGGCGACGACCAGGAGACGCAATGCCCAGTCGCCCAGACTCCTGATCACGGCTTCGATGGGATTGGCTCCCAGATCACCCGCAATCCCAGCCGCCATCAAGACCGCAAGAGGGATCAGACAAAGCACATGTATGCCGGCGCGCACGCCTGAGCGCCATCGGAAAGCAGGGCGAGACGACCGCCGGCCCCCGAGGTCCACTCCGCCCCCATCGGCCGCCATCAATAATACCGTTTCAAGTCCATGCCGGCGTAAAGGCCCGCCACCTGTTCGCCATAGCCGTTGAACATCAAAGTGGGCCGGCGCAGAAATTCGCCGATCCGGCGTTCCTTGTCCTGGCTCCATCGTGGATGGTCGACGTTTGGATTGACGTTGGCGTAGAAGCCATATTCCTCGGGCGCAAAACTGTTCCACAACGTGGTCGGCTGCTGTTCGACGAAACGAATGGCGACGATCGATTTGATGCTCTTGAAACCATATTTCCAAGGCACCACCAAACGGATCGGCGCCCCGTTCTGGGCCGGCAAGACGTCTCCGTAAAGACCGACGGCCAGAAAGGCGAGAGGATTCATCGCCTCGTCCATGCGCAACCCCTCCCGATAGGGCCAACGAAATCCGCTGCTTTCCGTCGGCATCTGCTTGGGATCGTTCAGTGTTTGAAAGGCCACATACTTCGCTTTCGACGTCGGCTCGAAGCGTTGCAGGGCGGTCCCCAGCGGCACGCCGACCCAGGGGATCACCATCGACCATGCCTCGACGCATCGCAGCCGGTAGATCCGCTCCTCAAGCGCGGCGGTGCGAATGAAATCATCGAGATCGACGACACCCGGTTTGGCGCACTCGCCCTCGACCGAGACCGTCCATGGCCGGGGCTTCAACAAGCCCGGAGCGTTTCTCGCCGGATCCTCCTTGTTGAGACCGTATTCGTAGAAATTGTTGTAATGAGTCGCGTCCTCCCGCGAGGTCGTCTTTTCGTCAAGGGTATAAGCGCTTTTGGCGATCTTGCCGAAAGGCGATGGAGCCGCCCTCCCCGCCCCGCCCGCCGAGGAGGCCAGGGCAAAGGCGCCGAGACCGATCATCCATTGGCGGCGGCTGAGATAGACCGGACGAGGCGTGATGTCGGAGGAGCGGATATCGGGGGCATGACGGATCAACATGGCGGCAACGTCTCCTCGCGGGGCCCATCCACAAACCGGGTCTTTCGGATGGCGCCATCCTTCGCCCTTAAAAGGATGGGCACTGCCGCGCCAAAAGAAAGGGGCGGGCCGTTGCCGGATGGGGCGGGCGATGCTATGCCTATCGCGAACGTCACGATGATGAGGGGATCATGGCGGGACAAGGCTTTTTGGGGATCGCCGGTCTTTTCATCCTGGCCTGGGCGTTCAGCGAGGACCGTCGCGCCATTCCGTGGAGGACCGTTGCGGGGGGAATTCTCCTGCAATGGTTTCTCGCCCTGCTGCTGCTCAAGGTTCCCGGCGCGACGGAGATTTTTTTTCTGCTCAACCGCGGTGTCGAGGCTTTGCAGACCGCCACCGATGCCGGCAGCGGTTTCGTATTCGGCTATCTGGGAGGGGGGGCGGCCCCCTTCGCTCAAATCCGTCCCGGCGCCGACTTCATCCTGGCCTTCCGCGCCCTGCCCCTGGTCTTGACCATCTCGGCCCTGTCGGCGCTTCTGTTCCACTGGGGCATTCTCCAGCGCGTCGTCATGGGCTTCGCCTGGCTTCTGCACCGCAGCATGGGGGTGGGCGGAGCGCTGGGCCTGGGTGCCGCCGTCCATATCTTCGTCGGCATGATCGAAGCTCCCCTGCTGATCCGCCCCTATCTTGCCCGGATGTCGCGCGGCGAGCTTTTCGCCATCATGAGCTGCGGCATGGCCGGCATCGCGGGCACCATGATGGTGCTCTATGCCTCGATCCTGGGTCCGGTGATTCCCAACGCGCTCGGCAATATCCTGATCGCCTCGTTGATCAGCACCCCGGCGGCGCTCGCCGTATCGGCGCTGATGGTTCCCTTCGTGCCCGGCGATGCCGCCGGTCAGTTTCACCTCGAGAATCCGCCGGCCAACGCCGTCGACGCGATCGTCAAGGGAACCACCGACGGTATCGGCCTGTTGGTCAATATCATCGCCATGCTGCTGGTGCTGGTGGCCCTGATGACCCTGGTCAACATGGCCCTGTCGCTCCTGCCCGATATCGCGGGCGCCCCGGTGACGGTCCAGCGCGGATTGGGGTGCCTGTTCGCTCCCCTGATGTGGGGGATCGGCATGCCCTGGCACGATGCCCTGATCGCCGGAACCCTGATGGGAACCAAAACGGTTCTGACGGAATTCGTCGCCTATCTCGATCTGGCGGCCTTGTCCGGCGATGCCCTCGCCCCGCGTTCGCGCCTGATGCTCACCTACGCCCTCTGCGGCTTCGCCAATTTCGGCAGCCTCGGCATCATGATCGGGGGACTGGGCGTAATGATCCCCGAGCGCAAGGAGGAGGTCATTTTCCTGGCGAGCAAGTCGATCCTCTCGGGCACCATCGCCACCTGCCTGAGCGGTGCCGTCGTCGGTCTTTTATGAGGCGACGCACGCTCCTCGCCGCGGAACTCGCCGCCCTGGCGCCTCTGACGCCCGAGGGTGAGCGTCAACTCATTCTCGACCACGCCGAGGATTCGTCCGGGCTGCGCAAGGCCCTGCCATCCAAGGCGGCATGGCTGTCCCTGGTCGCCTTCATCCGCCACAATTACAGCGACTACGATACGCTCCTGCGGGATGGCTATGACGTCGCCTCGGCCCGTCATTTCTGCCTGGACGAGATGAACGAAGTCCTGCGGGCCTGGGGATGCCGACGCCTGGTCGACGGAAATTCCGACGATTAGGAAAAATTGTCGGCGGGAGGATGGCGCAGGTCTTCGACTTCCTTCAAGCGCAGGAAATAGTCGAACTCATTGGCCGCCTTTCCGGTCTCCATCTCTTCGATGATGTTCCGCGCCCGGTCGGCCGTCACCTTATCGAGCGTGGAGAGGACTACAGACAGGAAGCTCACTTGCATGCTCCATTGATGATTGCCGCATAGCGGCAATCATCAATCCTATACCGATCGCGGGGAGCATGATTTGCAAAGACGGCCTGCCTCCCATGCATACGGAGGCATTCGGTTTCCCAATGATTTGCAAGGCAACCTCGGTATTTTGAACCACCGAGGCACCAAGCGTCTGGGTTGGACCTAAGGATTGGACGGAGGCGGCAAATTGGCGGGAGCCGGCACGGCGTTAGGCGGCGGCGGCGTCCCGACGGGCGGGGTGGCGACAACCGGCGGCGGGGCCGTCACGGACGGAGGCGGAGGCGCCGAGATCGGGCGGAAGCCCGGCACCTGATTGCCCTTGGAATACATGCATTGCGCAAAAGCCGTGTCGTACTGGCGCTGAATGCCGCCCTGGCTGTGATCGGACGAACTGGCTCCGATACCGGTGCCGAGAAGCGCTCCCGCCGCGGCCCCGACCCCGGCACCGCGACCGCCATCGACGGCGGCGCCAAGCCCCGCGCCCAGCGCCGTTCCCAGCAAGGCGCCTCCCAGAGCGCGCTCATTGACGCTGTCCGACTGCCCAGCGATCTGCTGGCTGGCATAGTCCTTACAAATGGCCACATCCTCCTGGAAAACCGGGAAGGGCTTATTGGGAGCCGGCATCACCTGGATGGTCGGCCCCCTCGGCGTAGAGGCGCAGCCGGCGAGAAGCACGAGGCCGGACAGAACCACCAACACATCTCGACATGAACGCATGCTTTCCTCTTTATTCGACTTCGGCATTAACATTCGTCAAAGCTAACCTAACCAGCGGCTTTCCTCCACTCCCGCATTTGAGCGGGACCTTCCTCCCTTGAGCATCGGGCGGGACGCCCCATATGGCGAGTTCCAGGCGCAGGTCCTCCACCATGGCCGGCGCCGACATTCCGGGAGGATCAGATGAAACCTTTCCTCATCCCCGTGCTGGCCGCCGCGCTGCTGACGACGTCGTCGGCCTGGGCAGCCCTCAGCGTCGGCGCCAAGGCCCCAGACTTCACGGCGCCCGCCACGCTGGGCGGCAAGGAATTTTCCTTTTCCCTGGCCGCGGCGCTGCACGAAGGACCGGTGGTGCTTTATTTCTACCCGGCCGCCTTCACCAAAGGCTGCACGATCGAAGCCCACGACTTCGCCGAAGCCAGCGATGAGTTCAAGGCCCTTGGCGCCACCATCGTCGGCGTATCCCACGATACGATCGAAACGCTGAATCGTTTCTCGGTCAGCGAATGCCAAAGCAAATTCTCCGTCGCCGCCGATACGGACCAGAAGATCATGAAGGCTTATGACGCGGTACTGGCCAAGAAACCCGAACTGGCCGACCGCACGTCCTACGTGATCGCACCCGACGGCGCCATCCTCGCCGCTTATACGGACCTCCAGCCGGATCGCCACGTGGAGATCACCCTGGCCGCCGTGCGAAACTGGCGGGCCGCCCATCCTCAATGACGGGAGGCGAGAAAGCCTCCTGGTCAACGCTGCTCGGAAACGTTTTGCTGGAATTGAGCCGCCAGCGCGCGAATCGGCGCCAATTGGCGGCCAATCAGCGAGAGTTGCGTGCGAAGCAAACGGCTCCGATCGTCATTGGGTTCCGCCGCCCCCATCGATTCCAGGTCCTCGACAACACGGGGATCCCCGTCGGCCACGGGAGCCACGGGACGCCGGGCATCCAAATCTCCGGCGATATCGTCCAGGATCCGCGCGATATGTTCGGCGGCCCGCCCCACCACCCGTTCGTCCTCCAAATGGATCGACTGGTTGTCCCGGTGCGCGCCCAGGGCCGAAAGATATCCGAGCAGCGTATGCGACATCACCAGATTGCGCAGGCAGGACTCGGCGTCCTTGCTGAAACGCCCCGGCTCCTGGAGCATGTTCGACAATGTCCCGGAAAGCGCGGCATCAGCGGCATGGGCATTGCGCCGGGCCAGCCGGTAAGCCAGATCGTCGCTCTTTCCGGACGAATATTGCCGGATGATTTCGCGCAAGTAGCCGGCATTGGCCCGCAAGGTCGCCGCCACTTCCTTGTGCAGCCGCCGCCCCTGCCAGTCGGGCAGGATGAAAAACACCGCCAGCCCGGAAATCAGGCTGCCCAGCAGCGTGTCGGTCAACCGGGGCCAGATGATCGCATAGCCGTCGACCACCTGGTTGAAACAGCACACCACCATCAAAGTGATGGCGCCGGTCGCCAGGATATAGCGGTTCGACCGGTAGAGGAAAAACGCCACCCCCGCGGCCACCGCGATCAGCCGCTGGATTTCCGGTTCGGGAAACAAGGTGATCGACGCCCAGCCGGCGACCAGGCCCAGCAC
Source organism: Telmatospirillum siberiense (assembly GCF_002845745.1). Lineage (GTDB taxonomy): Bacteria > Pseudomonadota > Alphaproteobacteria > Rhodospirillales > Magnetospirillaceae > Telmatospirillum > Telmatospirillum siberiense. The sequence goes on from NZ_PIUM01000026.1 coordinate 93,460, forward strand.
GGTACCGAAAATCCGCTCCCACAGGCGTTGCCGGGTGGATGCGTAATTCGGCAGGCAGACGAACAGGGTGGTGAGCAGGATCCAATAGCCCAGGGTGGGATGGATCAGGTATTTCACCCCGTAACCGGCGGCAAGCGCCAAGGTCAGCCGCAATGCATGGCGGAATACCGGGGACGACGGCGTGATCTGCCGGCGGATCCGCTCCCATGCATCCCGCACCGAATGCGGGGACCCGTCGAACAGGCTGTTGTCGCGCCCGACGGCGAGAGAACCAGGATCCTTGGCGCCGGCCAAGGCCTGCTCAAGGGCGGTCAGATTACCCACCAGATCCCCCAGAGAACGAAGCAGGGCGCGTTGCGCCGGCTCATCCCGGGCCCCCAGATAACTGAAGGAATCCTGGAGATCGGCCAAGGCCTGCCGGCTGTCACCATCGCTGAAAGGCTCGCCGAAGCGGATGGCTCGTCCCAACGCCCGGCAGGCCTCCCCTTGCCGACGCAAAAGCCTTTGGCACCGGAACATCACGTCGCTGTGGAAGAACGCCGCGGCGAATTCGTCATAGGGGTAATGGGAGGAACTGGCCCGCTCGTGGATATCCTGGGCCAGGAAAAAAAGCGCCAGGGAACGATCGAGCCCGGGCGCCGCATGGCCGTCGCGCAACCGGCTGCGGATGAGTTCCTTGACCTGGTTGAGGGCGATCACCACCTTGCCGTTCTGGCGCGCCAGCGCCACCCGCTCGGCTCCGACGTCGAGCTGGCGTGAAGGCTCGAAAAGGGTGGATTTGGCCTCCATATATCCGCCCAATTGCTCGAAGAGCCCCGCCAGTCCCTGCTGAACGGGCTGATTGGCGAACAAGGCATGCCACAGCACGGACAGAAGGCCATACCACGCGGCCCCGATCGTCAACAGCATGGGTTCGTGCCACAAATCCTGCGGCGCGGCGGCCTGCTCGAGCCCCAGCATGGTGTAAACGGCGAGGATCAAGGCGGCCTGGGCAATGGTTGCGTAACGCTCGCCCAAGGCGCCGAACATCGAAAAGGTGAAGGTGGACAGCACGATTCCGCAGGTGAAGAGCGCCGGATAGGGGGTCAGAAGCTCGACGATGAAGGAGGAAACGGCGAACAACACCAATGTCAGCAGGGTCGCCTTGAGCCGCCCGCGCCAACTGTCGTCGGTTTCCGCCAGGGCCGCGGCGATGATGCCCAGGAAAAACGGAATGATCAGAGAGATGCGGTCCAGAAGCCAACAGGCCCCCATCGCGCCGGACAAGGCGATGAACACGCGGAGACTATAGGAGAACTTTTCGAGGGCCCAAAGGCGCTGAAGCGAACGAAAGAATGATGGCGGCGTCATGGTTCTGGGCTGGCTCCCCTCGGGCCTTAAGGCGTCTGTTCCGGCTTATGGCCTGCCCCCTTATTTATCAACGGCCTCTCGGAGGATCAATCTCCGGGCGCCAGCGCGGCCCGATAAAGCTCCGGCTTGAAGCCGATCAGCCGGCGCCGGCCGAGATCGAGAACGGGCCGCCTGATCATCGACGGCTGCGCCAGCATCAATGCCCGGGCCTTGTCGGCGTCGAGATCGGTCCTGTCCGCGTCGGAAAGCTTGCGAAACGTCGTGCCGGCCCGATTGAGAACGGCTTCCCAGCCGAATTCGTCACACCAGGCGCGCAGCATTCCCTCATCGACGCCGGCCTGCTTGTAATCATGAAAATCGTAGGCGATTCCGTGGCTGTCCAACCAGGCCCGGGCCTTCTTGATGGTGTCGCAATTCCTGATGCCATACATCGTGACGGTCATTGGCTTCCCAAACGGTGGTTGCGGTCATCGCTTTGACATGGACGGAAAACCGCCCATTCGCCCCGACTATACGCCGGCGGTTCGTTTCCCTGAACATCCCCCTGACGAAAAATTCCGGGGGAAGGCGTCGGGGCGCGAAATGGTCCTAGAATTGCCATGATCTCTCTCCAATCTGGCACCGATCCGGAAATCACGTTTCGGAGACGGAAAGGAATCAGAAAGATGAGACTATCCCCTCATATATCGGGCCTGGCCGGAGCGGCCATGTTGGGTGTCTTGATGGCAGCCGGCCCGGTGATGGCGCAAACCGACGGCGCCGCCGCCGCGGCGCCGGCCAAACAGGCATCGGGACATCACAAGGAATGGGCCCAGCGGGTCGAAAAACGCATCGACGAGTTGCACAAGACGCTGCAAATCAAATCCGACCAGGAGCAGCTGTGGAGCGCCGTCGCCCAGACGATGCGGGACAATGCGACCGGCATGGGCGACATGATCCGGGATGCCCGTTCGAAGGAAAAGGAAACCTCGGCCATCGAGGATCTGCAGAATTACCAGAAGATCGCCCAGGCCCATGCCGACGGCGCCGCCCGCCTGGTAACGGCCTTTCAACCGCTCTATGAGTCGATGAGCCCCGAGCAGAAGAAAGTCGCCGACACGGTGTTCGAGCATCACAAGCGTGGACCGATGCCGAAGAAGCACAAGGACTGAAGGCGATCATGATCCATTGTTCGCGAAATCCGCTGACGCGATGGCTGCTGGCCGTCGCTCTCGCCACGGCCGCGCTGGGCGCGGGCGGCGTGGCGAGTGCGCAGGAACCTCGCTTCGATCACCGTCAGGAAGGCCCCCGTCATGAACCCCGCCCCCATCACCGGCCGCCGCCACCCAGGCACTATCAGCCGCCGCCGGTGATCGTGGCACCACCGCCGCGGGCTTATTACGCGCCGCCAGTGGTGATGTCTCCGCCGGGCATCAACATCATCATTCCAATCCGCTGATCTTCTTTTTACGCCCCCGGCCGGAGTTAATACTCCGGCCGGGCTTTATTTGTCGGCACCTTTACGAAATCGCGGCACGGTGTCATCGCTCCGACGCAATGCAGTCCTCAAATTGCCATGATCACCGTCTAGTTTGGCAATCATTGGAAAAGCCGACGAGATTCGCTCGCCGATCGTCGCCTTTACCGCTCGCATGGCCCTCTTGCCCTTGCGAACGCAACGATGAAGGGCGACGAGAGCAGGACGTGAACGGAGATAAGGCTTATGGAACAGTTGCAATCGAGCCTGCGGCCCTTCCGGCGATGGGTGGTCGCCGTCGGAGTAGCCGCAGCCGCACTCAGTATCGCAGGAACGGCCCAGGCCCAGGAACGCGGTCCCTATCCGCCGCCCTATGGATGGGAACGCCACCATCGCGGTCCGCCCCCCGGCTATTGGCACCACCGGCCGCCGCCTCCGGGCTATTATTACGGGGCGCCGCCCGTGGTCGTCGCTCCGCCGCCGCCGGTCTACTACGCCCCGCCGCCGCCGGTCGTCTATTCCGCGCCCGGCCTCAACATCGTCATTCCGATCCGTTAACCATCCGCGGGCCGGGGCCAGGGGTGTGGGAAAAACAGAAGAGGCGTTTTATCCCAGACCCTGAACATCCAATAGCGATCATTCATGGCCGGACATCGGCCATGAATGATCGAAAAACCTGATTGAAAACCTCTAATCAATGCGCTTTTTGTTCGAATTATTCACCGCTATGACTCTCTTCAGATTTCAACTTTCATCCCTGAAGGAGATCGAAAAATGACAGCGCATTCCCCAAAAAATGGTAATTCCCTCGAAAATTTTCTCGGGAAGCATCTGATCTATACGTATGACAATGGCTGGCAGTACGAGATCTACATCAAGAACGCCAAGACGATGGACTATCGCATCCATTCCGGCATGGTCGGCGGCCGTTGGGTCCGCGACCAGCAGGTTCACATGGTTCGCATCGCCGACGACGTCTGCAAGATCTCCTGGGACGAACCGACCGGAACGGCCGTGAGCCTCGCCATCAATTTCACCGAGCGCCATCTCCATGGGGTCATCTTCTTCCCGCAATGGGTTGCACAGGCGCCGGAGAAAACGGTCTGCTTCCAGAACGAGCACCTCGACCGGATGCAGCGGCTCCGTGACGAAGGCCCGACCTATCCCAAACTCGTCATCGACGAATTCGCGTCGATCACCTTCATCGAAGACCGCGGCCTCGATGATCAGACGGTGATCGACCGCGCACCATCGGCCCTACCGGCGGGCTATGCCGCCCGGCGGAATTGACCGTCCCCGGTAAAAGAGGCGCCCTCGCCCTTCTCCGGCGAGGGCGTTACCGCGTCTTCGGCGCCCCGGACAACAACAACTCCCCCAACGCCCGTGTCGCCGAGCCGATCCGATCGGGGTCGGCGTAGACGAGAACAAGAGGGATCAGGCGCGAGGCGCCAAGTTCAAGCGGCAACGGGACCAATGTCCCTTCGGCGATCTGACTGGCGATCTGATGCCGTGGCAACCAGCCGAAACACAAAGCCCGCCCGACGGCTTCGATCGCCGCCTCGACGGTATTCACCCGCCAGTGCGGCCCCTCCCACGTGAGGGCCGCAGCCACGCTCTCTCCCTGGATGAACACGCAAAGGTGCCGTGACAGCGTCGCCAATGACAACGGACCGGAGCGCTGATGCAACGGATGGTCCCGATGCGCCACCGCGACCATTTCGATGTCGGTGATCCGCCGACCGGTCCGTTCATGCGGCTCCCAGGAGGTAATGGCGAGGTCGAAACCTTCGGCGGCCTGCGACATGATGCTGCCGCGAACGTTTTCCCTGAGTTCCACCAAAACATGGCCATGCGTCTTTTGAAAAGCGACGAGGGCATCGAACAGCCACGTCTTCGGAAACACCGCCTCGATCGACAGGCGGACGCAGGCCTCCTCTCCATGCGAAAGGATGCGTCCGCGCGATTCCAACCGGGCCAGATCATCGATGAGGGGAATAGCCTCGGCCAGAAGCGCCGCGCCGACTTCCGTCAGATGCGCCTTGCGGCCCTCCACCTCCAGCAGGGCGCAGCCAAGGCGCTCCTGCAGGCGCGCCACGGTGTAACTCACCGCCGACTGGCTGCGCGCCAGGCGTTCGGCGGCCTGGGCGTATCCGCCACATTCGACGACCGCCTGAAGCGTCGCCCATTGTTCGATCGTCGTCTGCGTGCCGCGCGTCATGCCCCCACCATCCTTCCGAATGAGCCGCGTTAAACCTAACCTGAGTTCATCCACAAGGGGTACCCCCGCTCACTGATTGATGCCGGCGGCCAGATCGGCTCATCGCGGCGGGCCATGACAGGGCAATCCGGAGAACGCGCGCGAGCTGTTCTTCCAAAAGTGATTTTGGCCGCGTTGGCGCGATGAGCGGTGCGTCAGGAAAGCTGGCGCGATCCGGCCGGTGGAAGTCCGGCCCAGGTAAGGGGTAGCGCCCGCCTGGTAACGAGTGTTGCGGGGTCGTCGGTGACGGCGGCC